>JAZJZE010000008.1:0-41793 GCA_040390065.1 bacterium
AACACCCGACCTGCTGATTACGAATCAGCTGCTCTACCAACTGAGCTAAGGCGGCGGAAACGACTGTTTCCCTGGCGTTCGGCACAGGGACAGGCATAAAGAGGCTACGCAAGCCCCCGCGACGCCGAGCAGCGGGACGGCACCGGGCGCCGGCCCACTTCCAGGGGCAAGCCGCCGTTTCCAATCCCATTTAAAGCACCGGAATCCTCCTTGATTCGCCATGCCCGGCCCGCACGGTCTCATCCTCGCCGCGGGCTTCGGGTCGCGCCTCGGCCACGACATGCCCAAGGCGCTCATCAAGTGGGGCAAGGGAACCATCCTCGACCACCAGCTCGACCGGCTCGCCGCCGCCGGCGTCGCGGACGTGTGGGTCGTGGTCGGCTTCCAGAAGGACAAGGTGGCCGCCCAGGCCAAGCTCCGAAAAGGCGGGCCGAAGGTTCACTTCGTCGAGAACAAGCGCTTCATGGACACCAACACGGCGAAGTCCATGGTCCTTGGTCTGCGCACGATGCCGGCCGGAGGCGTGTTGACGCTCAACGGCGACGTGGTCTTCGACGACGGCGTCCTGCAGGTCTTGCTCGACAAACCGACCGTCACGTCCCTTGCGGTCGACCCGCGCGTGTGCGGCGACGAGGAGATCAAGTACCGCACGTTTGGCGGCCGCCTGCAGGAACTCAACAAGCGGACGCACGGCGAGGGCGAGGCCGTGGGGATCAACTACTTCGCAGCGGAGGACCGCCCTCTTCTGGAGAAGGCTCTCGACTACGCCGACGACACGAGCTACTTCGAGCGCGGCGTGGAATTCATGCTGCCCTACACCAAGCGGCCCGTCCGTTTGGTCCCCATCGGCGACTTGCGCGCCATGGAGATCGATTTCCCCGAAGACCTGCAAGCGGCACGCAAGATGTTCCGGTGACATCGCCATGATCGCGCGGCAGTCCACCCTCGTCGTCGCCAACTCGGTCCTCGGCGCCGCGCAAGGCTTCCTTTGCCTGTTCATCGTGTTCCGCTACATGGGTGACGCCGTGTGGGGCGGCCGCGTGTATGCGCTCGGCCTGGTCGCCCTGGTTGGCATCGCCGCGCGCCTTGGCTTGCCGACCACGCACGTACGCTCCCTGGCCCGCGGCGACGATGTCGGCCGGGCCAACGGAACATTTCTTGCCCTGAAGGCGTGGCTGACGGCGGGCTTCATGGTTGCCGGCCTGCTGGGCGGCTGGGTTTGGTTCGGTCTCCTGCACAAGGGCGCCTCGGACACCACGCCGGCCGCCCTGTGGATCGCGTTCTGGGTCGTCGTGGTGCAGTCCCTGCGCGACGTTCCCGTGACGTCGTTTCAGGGACTGCGCCTGATTCGCGAGCGCGAAGCCGTCCTCCTTAGCAACACCTTTGTGACGACGGCCGGCACCGTCCTCGTCGGCATCGCCTTCGCCGCGTCGTACGGGCGCTGGTTGCCGTGGCCGGCGCTGGGCGACTGGGCGATGCGCTTGTTGCACGTCCACGGTCCCCTTCCCCCCGATACGGGCCTCACGTGGCTCATGGTCGCGTTCCTCGCCGGCGAAGTCGTCGCGTTGGCCTTGGCGGTCGGCCTGTTCCTGTGGCGCCGCATCCCGATTGCGCGGCCCGGGCCCGGCATGATGCGTTCGTACATGCACTTCACCGTGCCCCTCATGTTCCTCGCCGTCGGCGAAGTCATCACGAAGTCCCTCAGCGTCGTCATGGTGGGCTACTGGGGCTCCGGCGCGGAGGTCGGCGACTACGGCGCGGCTGCCAAGCTCACCGAGGTTCTCATGCTCCTCGCCCCCAGCATCGCGATCGTCCTCCTGCCAGCGGTCTCGAACCTGCATGCCCGCAAGGACGAGGCCAACGCCCGCAAGCTCATCGGCGAAGCCGAACGCTGGGTCTCCCTGCTCCTCTGGCCAATCGTCGCCGTCCTCGTGGTCATTCCCGGCGCCGTCGTGCATGTGCTCTTGTCCGACCAAGGTGCTGGAGCCGTGCGGCCGCTTGCCATCCTCTCCGTGCAGGCAATCCTGGCAAGCCTCGTCATCCCTGTGCAGATGTACGCCATCGGCTCCGGGGCGCCCCGCCTTGCCGCCCGCACCGTCATGTTGAGCGCCGTCGCCACCGCCGTCCTCGGCGCCATCCTCATCCCTCGTCACATCGGCCCAGTCCCCATGATGGGCTGGGGAGGCACGGGCGCCGCCGTCGCAACGCTCGCCGCCACGGCGTTTGCCTTGGTCATGTACGCTGTTCCCTCCGGCACGTGGAAGGGCCACTCCTTCACGCCGCGCGCCGTCCGACACGTGGCTGCCGCCGCCGTCGCAGGGGCTGTCGCCTTCTTCCTGCCGACGCCGACCCGCTTCGTGTCGCTTGCGGCGACGGCCCTGGCGTGCCTGCTCGTGTACGCCGTGGCGCTCGTCGCCCTGCGCGAACTTCGCGGCGCCGATTGGCAATCCCTGCGCCGCCTGGTTCGCCGCACGGAGGACGCCGCCGAGGAGCCCGGCGGGGAACCGATGGGTGAAGTCCCGTGAGCCACGTCAGCGTGGTCGTGACGGTGCGCAACGAGGCGGCCAACCTCCCGAAACTGCTCGACTCGCTCGCCGTGCAGTCTGCCCTGCGAGAGGTCATCGTGGTGGACGCCATGAGCACCGACGGATCCGACGCCGTCGCGCGCGGGTACGCTGGACGCCTGCCCATGACCGTGATCAGGCAAGCCTGCGGTCGCGGCGAAGGGCGCAACATCGGCATCGCTGCCGCCACGGCCGACCTGGTGGCGTTCACCGACGGCGACTGCGTTGCGCACCCGGACTGGACGACGCGTCTGTGGCACGCCTGGGGCGGCGACCCCGGCGTCGTCGTCGCGGGCAAGACCGTCCTCACCGGGTACGGGCCATTTACGCGCCTGCACCGCGTCGAGTTGCCACACCGCGGCCAGGACACGACCTGGCCGAGTTGCAACCTCGCCTACCCCAAGGCACTCCTGGAACGGCTGGGAGGCTTCGATGCCGCATTCGTGACGGCCGAGGACATCGACCTCAACTACCGCGCCGTCTCGGCGGGCGCCCGCATCGTGCACGCCCCCGACGCCATCGTCTACGCCCAGGCTCGGGAGAGCCTCTCGGGCTTCATGCGGCAGGCCTATTGGAACGGCTACGGCCGCAAGCAGCTGACCCGCAAGCACGGGCGCCTGTGGAAAGACTACTCCTTCCGCCGCCTGGCGACGCTCCAGGGGGGCTCACCCTGGGCCATGCTGCGCATGGGGGCCGGTCTGGTGGGCTACCTCGACGCCAAACTGGGTCGCAAGCCGCCGCAGTAGCAGCCGGCGACCGCAAGGTTTTCCCGGGTCCCAGGGTCGCCAGGCCCGTGCAGGTCACGATCCTGATTCCCACCCTCAACGAGGAGGCCGGCATCGGCCCCACCCTCGACCAGGTCGACCGCAAGGCGTTTGCCACCCGTGGCTGGGGCATCGAGCTTCTGGTCATCGACGGCGATTCGAAGGACCGCACGCGCGCCGAAGCCGAAGCACGCGGCGCCCGCGTTGTCAGCGAACCGCGGCGCGGCTACGGTCGGGCGTACAAGCGGGGCTTCGCCGAGGCACGGGGAGACTACATCGTCACCGCCGACGCGGACGGCACATATCCCCTCGAGCAGGCGCACTTGTTCGTGGAACGCGCCGTTGCGGACAGCCTCGACTTCGCCACCTGCGACCGCTACGCCAAGCTGCAGCCCGGGGCGATGAGCGCCAAGCACAAGTTCGGCAACTGGGTCCTGTCGACGACGGCCAAGACGCTGTTCTTCGTCCGATTGCACGATTCGCAAAGCGGCATGTGGGTCATCCGCCGCGCTGCCCTGGCCACGGTCCCCTACGAGAAGTTCAGCGAGGGGATGGCGTTCAGCCAGGAGATCAAGATCGACGCCCTGAAGCGCTTTGGCAAGAAGGCCGCCGAGATGCCGGGCGAATTGCGGCCGCGCATCGGCAAGCCGGTGCTGGAGTCCTACCGGGACGGGTTGCGCAACCTGCGGCTCCTGTTTGCGCGCCGCATCAACGGCAAGTGGCGCAAGGCGTAGCGGTCGCCCTCACGGCTCTGGCAGAGCCACGGCCGGCAGCGTCTCGAGGTCGACGCCCAACTCGTCGCAGAGCGCCGCATGGAGCGCCTGGATCTTGGCCCACGCTGCGGGCAGGTTCTTGGCACGGTACTTGTCGCCGAGTTCGGCCATATGCAGGCGCCGCTCGCCCGAGAACAGGTTGTCGGCGTGGCACACGATGCGCTCCTCGAGGCTGCGCGGCGTGTAGTCCTTGACGGGGATGCCGAGGTCGCGCGCGTCGGTGGCGTCGATGCCGCCTCCGGTGTGCCGTTCGACGATGCGCACGACGGCCTCGTCCCAGTGGTCTTCCCGGAGCAGACGGGCCCCGACGCTGGCGTGGTGGACGTCCTGCGTCACGCTGCGGCCGATGTCATGCAGGAGGGCGCCTTGTTGCAGCCGGCTTCGGTCCGGCTCGAGTCCCCGGCGCTCGGCGGCATCGCCCATGGCGACTGCGAGTCCTTCCACGGCTCGGCAGTGCGCCGCGACCCAGGCGGGGGGTTTGGCGGCAAGCAGGCGCTGCCATGCCCGGGCGCGCTCAGACGTCAGGGAAGTGGGGCTCGAGTTCACGGATGCGGGCCTCCAAGGCGCGGCGCACGTCGCCCGTGCGCACCGGCTGCATGGCGGCGTGGCAGACGGGGCACTGGAACTGGATGTCCATGGCGTCCTCGAAGAGGATGCGGCGGTGCTGGTCCTTGCAGCCGTAGAATTGGTGGTCGGTCTCGAACTTGAGCTGCTGCCGGAGGTGGAGCAGTTCGTCGGCCCACCGGCGGCGCAGGATGTACTTGATCTCGTTCAGGTCGAGGTCCCAAGTGAAGGTCTCCCAACCCTTGGAGTCCGTGTCCTTGGCGTATTCCGCGGCGTGCGCCTCCATCAGGCGGTAGAGGACTTTGCGCACGGCGCTCGGTTTCTGCTCCTTGTAGGCCTCGACCACGTCGACGCCGGAGACGCCGGGATGCTCCTGCAGGTACTTCGCCATCGCGAGGCCCTCCTCGCCTGCCTCGTCCAGGATGTAATCGTGGACCTCGGGGTCATCCAGTTTCGGCTGCCAGTCGTCGTCCCGTACGGACACGGCTTCGAGAAACGCGTGCTCGGCATAACCGTTTGCTCCGCTTCAATCGTTGCCGCGGACCCGTTTGCCGTGCGCCGTGGGGACGACTTCCAGCTTGGCGCCTGCAAACCGGTCGTCCTCCCAGGCCCCGGCGCGCAGCCGGTCCAAGGCCAGGGCAAGGGCGGCGACTTCGGAGTGCGGCTGCGACCCCACGGCCACGTTCTCGTCGGCCATGCCGTACAGGTCGCCGGGCACTTTCTCGGCGCCGACCACCACGAGGACGTCTTGGCCGCGCGCCACGATGCGCTGGATCGACTCGGCCAAGGGCAAGCCATACATGGTGAGGTGGACGACTTGGCCGCCCGCCTCCTTCCAGGCCTTGATGGGGCCTTTCCAGCCGGTGCCTGAGTCGATGGCAAACGAGCCGCCGAACCGTGACGCCACGGCGCGGACGGAACGTACGACGTCGGAGTCGTCCTCGGCGATGTGGATGGCGGCGGCGCCGAGCGCGCGGGCCGTCAGGGCCACGTGGGTTGTGATGCGCTTGTCGCGCTGCGGGCGGTGGCCAAGCCGCAAGACCTCGATCCTCAAGCCGTCGCCCCGTTGGCGTGCAGGCGGACCTCGACGTCGAGGCGGTCGCCGTCCTTGCACGGCAGCGTGTCGCGCAGCCGCACCGGCGCAATCAGTTCCAAGGTCGTCGTGTAGTGGCTGCGGTCCGGCAGGATGGCGGCGCAGGCGGTGCCAGCGACGGTGGCAGGGTGGCAGATGACGCCGCCGAAGGTGCGCCCCTCTGCCGCAAAGGCGTCGATCAGGTGGACTGGGTTGCGCCGCAGGAAGCCAAGCTTATTGGCCTCGGCGCCCGCCAGTTCAAGGTTCAGCGTCCCCGGAAACGGCGTCCAGCCGAGCTTCGCCTGGAACTGGCTCACGTATCCGCCGCGCGACAGGTAGTAGCGGCCCTCGCCGAGCCCGGTCTTGACCGTGCCGGAGAGGTTGATGCCTTCACGGCGTTCGAACAGCCTCTGGTAGGCTTGGTGCTCCGCCCGCAGCACGCCGGCTCCCTGGGACGTAATCCGGATGCGCTGCTTGCGCACGCCCATCTCGCGAACGATGTACTGGGCTTGCGTGAGTTCGATGAGGCGCCGGCTGGCGCTCTGCTGCGACAACTCCAGCAACGCCGCGAATTCACCGCTGGCCAATTCGACGGCGTCATCGAGAGCCCCGAGGACGGCGAGTTGCTTGAGCGCCTCCACGTCACAGGCCCGGGTCACGATGGCGGCGACACGGAGGGGCCCCTTTTGCCTTTCCCTGGGCCATCCTTCCCGTTGAGCGCCGGTTGCCGAACCGTTTTTCCCGCCTGGAACGAGGCCAACAGGTCCGCGTAGAGCTCGCGATGGGCGCCCTTGGCGGTCGCGGCCAGCCGCTGGATGATGAGTTCAGGCGTGCTGCGGGCCAACATACCAATGCGCGGGGCGCGGTCGACCACCAAACGGTTCCTCTCGTCCAGACCGGTTGCCTCGATGCCGTCGACGCGGACGTGGCCGGTCGTGTGCACGAGGATCTGAGGGGCAAGGTGCGTGACCACGACGGCCATGGAGCCGCTGGCAACGAGACGGTCGAGGAAGAACCCCAAGATGCGCCCGGCCGCCTCGAGCTCGGTCACCGATTCGACTTCGTCCGCCAGCACGAGACGGCGCTTGCCGCCGAGGACGACCGGGAGAAAGCCCCGCAGGAACGATTCGAAGGCCCCGGCGTCCAAGTTGCGTCGGGCGGTCACGACATGCAGTTCGTCAAGCCACGGCACTTGGACGTCCCGGCCGACGACTGGCAGGCCGAGGCGTGCCATGATGCAGACCTGGGCCATGAGTTCCAGGAGCGTGGTCTTGCCGCCGGAATTTGCGCCGGTCAGGAGAGCGACGGCCTCTCGGTCGCCGAGGTGGTACGCGATGCGCTGCGTGCCGGGCTGGTCAGCCAGGCGCAAGTGGGCCGCGTCGGCCAGTACGATGCGGTTGCCAATGCTGGCAGGCTTCAGGTCATAGCGCAAGGCGAAGCATCCGAGCGCGAAGTCGGCATCGAAGGCGAGCCAGGCCTGGATTTCGCCTGCGACGACCGGCCGCAGAAGGGCCAGCGACGTTGCCGCCGCGGCCCGGGCCTGGTACACCTGCTGTGCGCTGCGCGAGCGCAGGTCGGTGGCGACGCGCGCCAGTTCCTCGTCGTCGATGTCGAGGGGCGGATCGGCCACGAAGGGTTGCACCGAGACGCCAGTGCGTTCCCGCATCAATTCGCGCCCGTGCCGCATCGTGTCCTCGATGGCGCGCTGCAGCCCCGCCGGCATGCGGCGGCCCAGTGACTCAAGGATCTCCGTGCCGGAGACCGACAAGCCCTGGACGCGCTCCCGCAGTTCCTGGCGCAGCAACACCTGGATGGCTCGGGCCTCGGCTGCGAGGTCCGGCGGTGGGCCGGCCGGCGGCGACGCGTCGAGTAGGGCCAGTGCCTCGCTCGACCGCTGCGGCTTCGCCAGGAGCGCCCCGAGGCCGGCGGCCGCCTCGAGGCTGGAGCGGTTGGCCGAGAACCAGGACAGCACCGATTCGGGCGCCAATTCCTCCAACGTGGCATCGAGCGCCATGTCGATGACGTTGTCGACGTCAGGCGTTTCGTCCTCGCCCAGGACGAGGACCACTTCATAGTCGCCGGCGTTGGAGAGTTCGCCGGGCCCGCCGAGGGCGGCCCACTTGTGGACGCCTGCCTTGTGCAGGCGCTCCTGGGTTCCCTCGTCCGCGACGACGAGGCGGCCGGGTTCGCGGCGCGGGGCCGGATCCTGCGGAAGGCGGAGCTTGCGCAGCAGCCGGCGGACCTCGTCACGGTCCACGCCTTGGACCGAGGTTTTCTGTTGCATGACGTGGGCAACGCGGGCTCCCGCCGCCTGTTTCGAAGCAAGCGGGGCCAGGAGTTTGAGTTGGTTGCGACCGGCAGCCGTGCAGGCGAATCCTGCCAGAATCTCCAGGACCTCGTCCTTGATCTTCCTCGCGGCCGGCGTGGCCAGGAAACCGTCGTCGTCCTTCCCTTGGACCTGACGGACCAACTGCTGCGCCTTGCGGGGGGAGACGCCTGGGACGGCCGCGATGCGGTCGAGATGTCCTTGGCCTGCCGCGGCAAGGAATTCTGCATCCGTCTTGAAGTGCGTGCGGATGGCCTGGGCGAGTTGCGGGCCCACGCCAGTGAGCTCGGCGATGGCCGCGACGGTCAAGCCGAGATCTCCCACAAGTCGCGGTTGTTCGGGTCCTGCGCCAGCGTCGGCGAGCCGGGGGCGACGGGGACGCGACGGTCAGCGCGCAGCTGGAAGCCATCATCGAAGTGGTAGACTTGGAAGTACTGCGCCGCGAGATCCACGCCGGTCACCTTGTGCTTGCGCCTTCGGCCGCCCACCCAGCGCCAGATCTCTACCGAGTCGAAGAGGGGATCCCATGGGACCTCGGCGATGTCCGCTTTCTTCTGGCCAATGCCAGAGTGCGCTGTCACCTGGATCCAACGCGTGCGCTCGCCCATCTTCTTGCCGACGAGGTCGATGCAGCCGAAGACGTCGTTGGACTGTGAGATGTAGAACGGCCCGCGTTTGATCCCCGTGCGGACACAGCGATGCACCTTGTAGCCCTCCGCTTCGAGCAGCTTGATGGCGAGGAGTTCGACTTGCTGGCCCTTCTTGGACGAGTTGGCCCGTTTGCGGTTCTTGGCGGGCGGCTCCGCCGGCGCGGGCAGGGTCGGGTCAGAGGGCACGGACATGAAATGCGGGTTGCTGGGTTTGGGCGTGATGGGGGGAGAGGTGAAAGTGTTGGCGCGGAATCGTCATGCGGTGGCCGTGGGCGGCCTGGAAGAACAGCAAGCAAGTGGAGGGAGGGGAAATGGGTCCCTGTTCTCCGTTCGTCTCCGGTTCTCCCAGGCCTCCCTTACCTCGCCATGCCCACGGCGGCCCTCGCCCTCAGCTGACATGTTGCATCGGCTGAGGCGGCCGGCGGGCGCCTCGGCGACCACCACGGTTGTGTCCATCCAGAGTACGTTTCCCGTCATACAATCCCAAGGCCTTATCTTCAACTTCCGTCATATCCTATGTCGAGTGTTTGTGATGGTCCGCCCCTTTTGCACCGGATACCCGACACTCCCCGCCGTGGCCCAATCCGCCCCGGCTTGGTCCCACCAAATCCCACACCCCCGCTCGAATCGGACATAGCGGCGCCCTTCGACGCCCCCTTTCCCCATCTGCCTTCGACCGCAAGGTCCACCCCCAAGCAACCCACAGGAGATTGTACCGATGAAAGTCCGAGACGTCATGACCCAGGCCATCGTGAAGGTGGCAAAGGACAGGAACCTGAAGGATGTGCTCGCCCTCATGGAGGAGCACGACATCACGAAGATCCCCGTCGTCGAGGATGGCGACCTGGTCGGCATCGTGACGGATGGCCGCATCGCCGACAAGCTCGGCCGTGAGCACAACCGCGGCATCCAGACGACGACCCTGCATGCGTCCTCCGTCATGGAGAAGGATTTCCTCATCGCGCACCCCGACCAGGAACTGGACACGCTGCTTGCCGACGTGGGCAAGCCCGGCGTCACCATGGTCCCCGTCGTGCAGGGACGCAAACTCGTCGGCATCATCACGAAGGCCGACCTCCTGAAACTCGTCAAGTCCGAGGCACGCCTGGATGGCATCATGAAGCGCGAACTGCGCGCCGTTTCCCCCGTGGACCGGCTCGTGCATGCACGCCGCCTCATCCTCGACCACGACATTGGCCGGCTGCCCGTCCTGGAAGGCGGCAAGCTGCAGGGCATCATCGCGGAACACGAGATCGCCGGCGCCTTTGCCGGCTTCAAGCAGGCGGACGCGCACGTGCAGCGCACGAACATCCGCGACCTGCAGGTGGGGCCGTACATGATCCGTCAAGTCATCACGGGGCGACCCGACATGACTGCAAAGGAGGCCGCCGCCGTCATGATGCGGGAAGGCGTCGGCGCGCTCCCCGTGCTCGCGGAGAACGGCCAGATCCAGGGCATCGTGACGCGCACGGACTTGATCCGCACGTATTCGCCGCCGCCGGCACCCGAGCGGCGCATGCCGATCGCCCAGAGCTGACCCGCAGGACACGCGACGCCGCGGATCCATCGGCCAACCCAAGGTCCGACGGGGGGGTTCGGCGGGGTGGCCGCGTGGCTGGGTGTGGGAGGCCTGGGACAACAGGAATCTAGTGGAGAGAAGGGGAATGAGTTCGTGTTCTCCGTTCGGTTCCGGTTCTCCCAGGCCGCCCCCGCCCGGCCATGCGGTTACAACTGTCGCGCCAGGGCCCCCGGCGGCCCCAGCCATCGCTGCGCTCGGCTCGCCAAGCCCTCGCTCTGCGCGCTTCGCGACGCCTTCGCTCGCCCCGGCCGGGGGCGCTCCGCTTCGCCATCTTGGATTCCCTTGGGCAAGTCGCCGCCGTCGGAGGAAGACGAATCCTGCGGTGGTCGTTGACAAGCAGGATTGCTGGGACGACAGTGAACCATGGGCCGATGACACGGATTGGACCGACATCCCGCGTCGTCTCGGTTGCATCTGTTGCCTCTTTTGACTGGTCGGTCGCCGGCGTCGCCGCATCGGCGCCTGCCCCCGAGGCCCGCCTTCATATCATGGCCCATCCTCCCCAAGGCCGTGCCCGTCACGAACATCGTCTTCAAGTCCTTGGAGGCCCGGCGTTACCAGGACCTGCAGCCGAACCAGCAAGTGCGCATCGACCACAATTCCACGATCACGTTGGTTGCCAAGGAAGCCGTCGACCGCATGCGCGTCGAGTTCGGCTACACGACGTCCTATGGGCCGCTTGGCGTCGTCAAGATCGAGGGCGTCCTGTCGTTCACCGATCCCGCCGCGGGCACCGCCGCCGACGGGTGGGCGTCGACGCGCAACTTGCCCCCGGAGATGGCGCAGCAAGTTCACTCGGCCATCATGGGCATGGCCGTCCCTGAGGCGGTCGGGCTGGCAAAGGAGATCCGCCTGCCGCCGCCCATCCCGCTGCCGCAGATCCAGTTCCAGCAACCGGCCACGGCGACGGCCAAGCCGGTGAAGGACTCCTACGGCTCCCCTGAAATCGGATAAGGCTCGGGGCCACGTCCCCCTTCAAGGGCGAAACGAAAGCGCTTAAGTGGAGCCCTCCAGGTGTGCAATCTGAAGGGAATCCATGGCATCCGTCGTCGAGCGCCGCACCACCGTGACCCGCACCACCCACCAGGGCGCGGACCAGATCAAGGCCAACCTCGGCCGCGTCTCGCAAGAGATTGCCCGCGTGCGCGACCGCGCCCGCGAGGAAGCCAACAGCCTCGAGAAGATCAAGGGCATGCTGGACGTCGGCTACCTCAACGACCTCATCGCGTCCATCGAGGAGCTCGAGGTCCGCATGCAGACGCTGCAGGACGAGGCCTTCGGCGCGGCCGGCGAAGTCGACTCCCTGCGCGGCGAACTGGCCCGCGAACAGGACCGCCTCGCCAAGTTGTGGGAGGCCTACAAGGCGCAGGAGGACGAGCTCAACAACACACGCGGCTCGGCGGAACGCGTCGCCACGCTGGAGCGCACCGTCGAGGCCCTACGCCGCGAGAACGCCCGCCTGGAGCCCTTGTCACGCTACAAGTCCGAATACGACGCCGCCGTCCGCGAGAACCAGACGATGCGCATCGAGGTCGAGAACCTCAACCGCGACCTCGTTCGCACGCACGACCAGCTCAAGCAATGGGAAGGCGAGATGGCCACCCTACGCGAAGACGCCTCCTCCAAGGGCCGCGTCGGCGAACTCGAGCACATGCTCGACGAGGAGCGCGAGCGCCTCGCCAAGCTCTACAAGGTGTACGAGGACCAATCGACGGAACTCAAGGAGTCCACCGCGCGCCTCGACGCCTGGGAGGCCTGGGTGCAGAAGGTCCTGCCCGCCATGGATACGCTGTGCCGCCACGCCGGCAACGCGCCCCGCGCATAGCCTCCAAGGCGCCTTGGCACGGCTCTGTCTGCCGTTTTTCTAGCCGATGGGCCTCGGCACCGCCGTGAACGGCGCCCGCCCCATCCTCGCCACTTCACTGTGGGGGCTCCTCGCGGGCGTGTTGCTCGCAGCTGCTGGGGTCTTCGCCTCTACCGCAGGCGTCTCCATGCCGCCTTGGTCGGCGGCGCACGGCTGGCTCCTCGTCGTCGGGTTCCTGATGCCGGGCTTGGCGTTCCTGCAATTCCAGCTGCTCGAACGCTACATGGGGTTGCGCCTGCACCGCGACGATGCGCGCATCTTGGCTGGCCTCTACGGCTGGGCCGCAGCGCTCATCACGATGGGGCAACTCTTTCCGGACGCGCTTCGGCCGGCCATCCCCTTCGCCGTGCTGGGCTTTGCCGGATTCCTCCTGCTTGCGGGCACGGGAATGGCGCAACTTCTCATCACGCGCCGCCTGCTGCCCGGGTCCAGCGTGGTCGACGTCGCCCGGGACCCCTTGAGCAAGGGCGACGATGCGTGCCTTGCGCAAGTTCGCTTCGCCCACTTCATGCTGCCCGCCGGCCTGCTCCTTCTCGCCCTCTCCAACGGCCCGGGGCTGACGGACTGGGTCGGCAGGCCGCGCCTCGGACTGGCGGGGACGCACGTCGTGCTGGCAGGCTATGGCCTTCTCTCGGTGTACGCCGTGTCGCACCTCGTGGTGCCCCGTCTGGCGCGCGTGCCAGCCATCGCGGCCGGCGCCATCAAAGGCGAACTTCATAGTACGCTCCTCGGCATCGTCTTGCTGGCGGCGGGATTCCTGTCCATGGGCACACCGGCCAGCACGGGTCTGCTCATCGCAGGCGGCGTCTTCCTCTTCTTCGGCGCCTTCGTCTTCATGGGCGTGCTTGGCGCCAACATCATGAAGAACAAGTCCCCGACGCAGCGCGTCACACCGGAATTCGCCTACATCCCCTGGACGTTCGCGGGGGTCTTCTGGCTCATCGCCGGCGTGCTTCTCGGCATTTTTCTCAATGCCGTCCCAGCCCTGTTTGCGGACCGGTTGCCGGCGCTGCGCTTCGCCCACATCCACGGCATCCTGTACGGCGGTTTTGCCATCCTCCTCATGGGCTACGCGACGCGCACGCTCTCCGAGCAGCCCGTACCGTTCCGACGGACGCGGTGGGCCTTCTACGCCGCCAACGTCGGCCTCATCCTGATGATTGTCGGCGAGCTCCAGGCGGGTCCGGTGTCGGCGACGTTCCGTGCTGGCGCACTCCTGGCCGCCCTTGGCGTGGCCGCTTGGTTCATCTCCCTGGGGCTCCATCGCATGGACCGAGGGATCGCTTGACCCGACCGTCCGATGCCGCCCGGGCGATGCAGCGTCCACCCAGCAGCCAACTTGGCGCCTGGAGCCGGGTTGCGACTCCGTTCGGCGTGTTCCACGTGGCCGCCGTCGACGGCGCCATCGTGCAGACGGCGCTGCCGCAGACGCCCACGGCTCGCTTCCTCGAGGACCTGCAGCTACGCTTCCCGTCGACCCTGTTCCAGGAGGATCCGAGCGACCCCTTGTTGCAGGACGCGAGTCGGGAATTGAGCGAATACGCGGGCGGCAAGCGCCGCGACTTCGACTTGCCGCTGCGCTTCGAAGGCACGGAGTTCCAGAACCGCGTCTGGCATGCGTTGGCGGAGATTCCCTTCGGGCAGACCCGCAGCTACCAGGACATCGCCCGCGCCGTGGGCCGGCCAGGGGCAAGCCGCGCCGTCGGCCAGGCCAACCACGACAACCCCTTGGCCCCGATCGTGCCGTGCCACCGCGTCGTGACATCGGCCGGGCAACTGGGAGGCTATGGCGGCGGCATGACGCTCAAGAAGAGCCTCCTCGAGCACGAAGGCGTGCAGTTGGGCTAACCGGGAAGGGATGCGACCGGTTCGACGCCCGCCAACAGGCCGACGAAGCCGTCGACGAACCCGGCTCCCGTGCGGGTCAAGTGTAGATCGTAGTCGCCCGGCCCATGCGTCGCCTGCGCCGCGGCCAGCGAGGGGAACGAGAACACGTCCGTGCCGTCAGGCCCGGCAAGCCGCAGCAGCCCCGCGCCTTCACCGGAGTCGGCGAACAGCATGACATTGGAGTTCGCGAAGCGCACGGACAGTCCGTCCTCCGCTGCCAGGCTCACGGAGATCGGGTCGGACAGCGATACGGCAACGCCGCCTGCCAGCGACGTCTGGTCGAACAAGTGGACGTCGTGTCCAACCCCAAGGCGGTCCACCACGATGGGCTGCCCGCACGTGACATCGAGGTGCATGCCTCCCATGCGTGTGCCGTTGACCTGGTGCGGCACGGCTGCGAGGGCCGCGATGGTCACGACGACATCGCTGCCGACGCTTGGCGCCGTGAAGGAGAGGTCGAGGAGGGAGACGCCATCGGCGTTGCTGGACGTCGCGCGGCTGTCGACGATTCCGACGGCGTGCCAAGTCGCAGGCGCATGCGTGGAGGACCAGGCGACCACGCGCGGCGCTGGGCCAGCAATGCTGGACGGGGCGAATTGCACGGCGACGAATTGGTAGGGACCGGATGCGTTGGGGGAACGCGACGCCAGCGTGGTGTGGAAGGTGCAGGTCGACGCACTGGCCAGGTGGAGGTGCATGAGAGCGGCGGCGTCGGCGGTCATGTCGCCCGAGTCCCACGTGACGGTACTGGCGGCAAGCCCAAGGGCGCCCGGGTCGGACAAGAGGAGGGCGTCGGCGTGGGTCGGCGGAGCCGGGGCCCCCGAACAGCCGGACAGGCTGACAAGAATCACGAGCAGGAGGGGACGCACCGACGCGACCACGGGACGACGAGGGTGGCCCCTTACAAGCCCTGTTGTTGGGGTTGCCCAGAAGTGCGCATGTTCGGCGCCCGTGCCTCCCCGATGTTCCCGCCCCCACCAATCCCCTATAAGTCCCGGCGTCGTCCCGCATCCGTGGGAATCCCCGCAGGCCCGACCCCCCGGTTCCAGACCCTGCCGGTTGCGCCGGCGTCCCGCCTCGCCGTCGACCCCGACCCCTTGGACAAGTTGCACGACCACTGCGGCGTCGTCGGGATGGCCGCGGACCAGGATGTCGCCTCTTGGCTCTACTACGCCATGCAATCCCTGCAGCACCGCGGACAGGAATCCTGCGGCATGACGACCTTGGACGGCCTCTTCGAACTGCGCACGCACAAGGCGATGGGGCTCGTCGACCAGGTCTTCGACCCGAACGTCGTGAAGAAGTTGCGCGGCCACATCGGCATCGGTCACACGCGCTACTCCACGTCTGCTGGCAGCACGGAGGAGAATGCACAGCCGCAAGTCGTCATGTCCGGCCAAGGCGGCATCGCCATCGCCCACAATGGCAACATCCCCAACACGGACGACCTCATGGCCGAACTCAAGGCCAAGGGTTGGGCCTTCTACTCCGGCAACGACACCGAAGTGGTCGTGCGCCTGCTTGCCAACAAACTCGTGAAGCACGAAGGCAACCACGTCGGCGCCATCCAGGAAACCATGGGGCGGCTGCAGGGGGCTTACTCGTTTGCCATCCTCATCGGTCAGGAACTCTACGGTGTGCGCGACCCCTATGGAATCAAGCCGCTGTGCATCGGCAAGTTGCCCAACGACCACGGCTACATGATTGCCTCCGAATCCGTCGCCCTCGACGTCGTCGGCGCCACCTTCGTGCGCGACGTCAAGCCAGGCGAAGTGATCCGCGTGCGCAAGGGGCAAGTCGACAAGGTCGCCCACATGCCGGCCGCAAAGCCCGCCCGCTGCTTCTTCGAGTACGTCTACTTCGCCCGCCCCGACGCATGGATGGACGGCCGGCTCAACCAAGAGGTCCGGCAACGCATCGGCAACGTGCTCGCGAAAGAGTCCCCGGTGCAGGCCGACCTCGTCGTGCCAGTCCCCGACTCCGGCCGTAGCCACGCGCAAGGCTTCGCCGAGACCTCCGGCATCACGTACGCCGAGGCCCTCATGAAGAACCGCTACGTTCACCGCACCTTCATCATGCCGACGCAGGAGAGCCGCGACCTCAACGTCCGCCTCAAACTCAACCCCATGCGCCACCTCATCGAAGGCAAGCGCATCGTCCTCATTGACGACTCCATCGTCCGCGGCACGACCATGAAGCGCATCGTCGACCGCGTGCGCGAAGCCGGCGCCAAGGAAGTCCACGTCCGCATCGGCTGCCCACCCATCGTGGCACCCTGCTACCTCGGCATCGACATGAACACGCGGGACCAACTCGTTGCCGCCACGAAGACGACGGCGGACATCCAGAAGATGATCGGCGCCGACTCGCTCGCCTACATCAGCAAGGACGGTCTCTACGACGCCTTGCAGTTCCCGGAATCCGAGTTGTGCACGGGCTGCATCTCGGGCCGATACCCGGTGCCAGTCCCCGGCGAGCACCTGCGCGACGGGACGGCCGTGCCGGGAACGCCGCCGCCGGCGACCTGCTGCTAAACGGCGAAACGGCGCTCGCGTCGCTCGGCCGTTTCGCCGCGGTCTGGCAACCGCCCACGCTGGGGCCCTCCGGGCCCCAGACCCCTCGGAGGAGACGGGGGCCGGTCGGCGTCGGGCGCCTCATCGGCGCCCGGCCTCCTCCGCATCCACCGCGCCATCGCTGCGCTCGGCGCCGGCGTCGCGGGGCTCGCTGCGCTCGCCTCCGGCCCCCGAGGCCGCATGGTTGGGCGCGCGGGCCGTTCACGGGTTGTCGTGGGTTCCCCGTTTCGGCCGCGGCCCCCGGCGGCCCGGCGCCGTCGCTGCGCATCCGGCGCCTGCCACGCCCTCGCGCGGCGGCTTCGCTTCGCCGGCGCTCGCCCCGACCGGGGGCTGTCAGGCCATCGGTTGCATCTGTTGCATCGGTTGACCCGGCGTGGGCGTCGCCGCGGCGTCTTGTTCGAGTTGCTCCTGCAAGGGGCCGCCGTCGGAGGATGACCCATAGCCCCGTTGCCTGAGCCGCAGGTTTCCCGGTTTTCACGGGACCGCGATTTTCCGCGTCGAACCCCTCCCTTTATCCCGAGAACGCCCCTGGCGAAAGCCATGGAATCGGATTACCTCTCGCTCCTCAAGAAGGCCCGCGCCAACTTGCCGCAGAACGTCGGCAACAAGGACCGCTGGGCCCTGCCCAAGCCGGAAATCATCCCGGAAGGCCGCATGACGCTCCTGCGCAACTTCAAGGAGATGCTCGTCTCGACGCGGCGCGAGCAGGACCACCTCGCCAAATTCCTCCTCTCCCAGATCGGCACGGCCGGCTCCGTCGACGGCGACCGCCTCGTCTTCACCGGAAAGGTCTCCAACGCCAAGATCCAGGCCGCCCTCGACGACTACGTGGAGACGTACGTGCGCTGCAGCGAATGCGGCGCCCCCGACACGCACATGGAGAAGGACTCGCGCGTGCAGATCCTGCGCTGCGAAGCCTGCGGCGCCCACACGCCCATCAAGGCCCGCAAGGCGCGCAGGCCCGAAGCCGCAGTCAAGGAAGGCGGCGTCTACGAAGTCCGCCTCACCCAGCCCGGCCAACGCGGCGAAGGCAAAGGCGCTTACGAGGGCTTCTTCTTCATCGTCCCCGGCGGCCAAGTCGGCCAGACCGTGTGGGCCAAAGTCAACAAGTTGAGCGGCAAGATGGCGTTCTGCGAACTCACGAACAAGCCGAAGGAATAGTTCGGTCGTTCGGGTTGGCTGGTTTCGGCGACGACGGGTCAACAGATGCAACAGATGCAACCGATACGACGCGGAAGATCGGTCCAATCCGTTTCATCGGCCCATGGTTGACCGTCGTTCCAGCAATCCTGCTTGTCAACGACGGCTGAGGGATTCGTCTTCCTCCGACGGCGGCGACTTCCACGAGGGAATCCAAGATGGCGAAGCGGAGCGCCCCCCGGTCGGGGCCGCGATGGCACGCGAAGCGATGCCGAGCGGGTCTGGCAAGCCGAGGGCCGCGAAGCGCGCGATGGCGAGGGCCGCCGGGGGCACAACAGAACAAGCGCATGACCGCGCAATGGCGGCCTTTGGATTTCGGGGATGCAACGGCGATGCTTGGGATTTGGCGGTTAAGCCCGGAAAGTCCCCGCAATCGCAACGCAATCCCCGCAATCCCAGGCCGCCCACACGGGACGGACAAGCGAACCAGGAACTCACTGCCTTCACTGAACGCGTCGTCTCAGTGGGTTCAGTGATCTCAGTGGTTCGTACCGGCGGTGACGCGCGGGCCAGCCCTCACTCCCGCAATCCCCGCAGCCACGCAATCTCCTTCCTCCACGACTCCGGCCCATCCGGCGTCTCGAGGATACCGAGTTTGCCATCAAACCGCCTGTCGTTGACGAGCGTGTGCCAGAACTCCTTCCCCATGTGTCCTTCGCCGATGGTGTCGTGGCGGTCGAGGCGGCTGGCGTGCGGTTGCTTCGAGTCGTTGAGGTGGAAGGCGACGAGGTTGTCGATGCCGACGCAGTCGTCGAATTGCTCCCAGACGGCGTCGTAGTCCTCGGCCCAGTCGTAGCCGGCGCCCCAGGCGTGCTGCGTGTCCACGGTGACGGCGACGCGGTCCTTCCCTTCGGCCTTGTCGACGAGGTAGCCGACTTCCTCCCAACTGCTGCCGACGTTGGTGCCCTGGCCAGCGGCGTTCTCGATGACGAGTTTCACCTTGGCGCCTTTCGTGTCGGCGATGCATTGCCGCATGCACTCGGCGATGAGGTCCAAGGCCGCCGTGCGCACGATGGGGTCGTCGCGCTTCTTGGCATCCGGATGCATGTGGCTGCCCGGGTGGAAGTTGAGGTACGGGATGCCGAGCTGCTCCGTGCGGCGCAGTTCGTCGAGGAACGCGGCCCGGGCGGCGGAGCGTTTGCCCTTGTCCGGGTTGCCCATGTTGATGAGGTACGAGTCGTGCACCATGACGGGGCCCAGCTTGGATGCCGCGAGGGCGTCCTTCCAGGCCTTGATCTCCTCTGGCTCCAGCGGTTTGGCGGTCCATTGCCTCTGGTTCTTGCAGAAGATCTGCATGCCGTCCGCGCCGATGGACTGAGCCTCCGCGACGGCGTTGTGCAGGCCACCTGCGATGGAGTTGTGGGCGCCGAGCTTCAGCACGACCGGGCGAGCGGGCCACTCCGCTTGACCTTTTGCCGCCCGCAATCCCTTTGGCCGCAGAGCCATTGGCGCCTCCGATGAAGGGGGAACTCGTCCACATGACCCTCTTCGATGTCGGTGCCGAAGTGGACTTGTCCCGCATCGAGCGCCTCCTTGGCCGGCCCACGCAGCCGGCGCCGCTCGTCTCCCGTTCCCAGGCACCGCAGTACGCGCCATTCCCGCTGCCCAAGGAGGTGCGCTTCGCCGAGCCTGACGCGCCGCCGGGCACCCAAGTGGAGGTCCGCCTGCACCGCGTGGGCGTCGTCGCGGTGCGCATCCGCATCCCGGCCGAGGCCGCCACTCTGCACGATTGGCAGGACCTGCGCGGCAAGTTGCAGATTCGCGGTCAAGGCCTGCGAGCCGCGGCCGCGCGCTGGTACGATGAACTGCAGGCCGACATCCGCCCCGCCGTCATCGAACCGTATCCGGGCCTCGTCGAACCCGAGACGTACACCGTCTTCTGCATCACGGACCCCGTCGCAGACGAACTTCTTGGCCGCAACCGGGAAGGCGTCGCCGCACTGATCGCCGGCGAGGTGCCTGGCTCCATCGTTCCAGCCGTCGTCGACTCCGCCTTGAAGCACACGGTGCGCTACTACCGCGACGACGCCGTCGTCATCGGCTGGGACAACGCCCTCGTCGTGGCACAGCCCGGCGGCTACGAAGACGTCCTCGACGTGATGGAGCTCGCGAACTTGCAACTCCTGGAATTCCGCACGTACGACGCGTACCTCGACGACCGACTCGACGCATCGTTTGCCGCCCTCGACCGGCTCTGGGCTCCCGGCGGCTTGTTCCGCAGCGCCCGCGCTGCCTTGCAGGACATCTCGGAGCTGCGCGTCGACTTCGCGCGCCTGACGGACAACCTGCATGACACGGGGAAGCTCTTCGGCGAATGGTACGTCGCGAAGCTGCACCAGAACCTGCGCGACTCGTTCCACCTGGCCAGTTGGGAGCGCGCCGTGGCGGGCAAGATGCAGACACTGGAGGACATGTTCCAGCTCGCCGAGGAGGAAGCCAACCACCGCCGCAGCTTGTGGCTCGAAGTCGCAGTCGTCGTCCTGTTCGTGCTGGACTTGGTGCTCATCTGGGAGTTGCGATGATGACGGGGTCCGGGCCCGGCTGTTCGATGGGGCCGCGACGCTGAACGGATGCCCCTGCTTGCACGGCCTCCGACGAGCTGCTCGACGAATGGGCGGCCTCGGAGAACCGGAAACGACCGGAGAACAGGAGCTGTTCCCGTTCTCCCCAATTGGTTCCTGTTCTCCCGGGCCGCCCACGCGAGCCGGGGCCTGCAGGTAACCTGGGCGAATTATCTGCGGAACACCTCCGCATCGGCGGTATCGGCGTCATCGGTGGTTTCGTCGACGCCGGAGCCAGCCACGCGGCCACCTCATGGAGGCCGCCGCTGTCGGAGATTGCGGTGGCCGCTTGATGGCCTAGCCCCGACCAACGGATGCCGCGCACCACGCGCTTCCCAAACGACCGATATCACCAATGAAGCCGATGGACGCATCCCCTTAGGCGCGGCCCTTGCCGATGTCCAGGAAGTCGCGCCACTTGCGTTCCCGGAACCCCGCCAATGCGCCCTTTGGGGTCAGGAGCAACGGCACGCGGATCATGTCCGCGTTGTGCGTGAGGATGGCTTCCAACTCCGATTCTCCCATGTCCTCGGCGCCGCGCGGCAGCAACTCGCCGTAGCGCACATGGCGTGCGTCCACGGCTGGCCAGATGGCGCCGCCGAGGCCCTTGCGGATGGCATCCCACTCCGTCCCTTTCGGCGGCGAGGCCATGACATCCCGCACCTGGTCGGCCCCGTACTTGTTTGCTCGCATGAAGCGCTGCGCCTCCCCACATTCGGCGTCGCCCGTGCGGACCCATAGTGTGACGGGCATGCTAGTCATCCTCGGAATCCGGCGGCGTGGCAACCTTGCGGTGCGACGGCACCTCCGGGTTGTGCTGGTACTCCGGCACGTACTCCTGCCCCGACAGGCCCTGGATGGCCAGCATGATCTCGTCCGTCACGCGCCGGCAGACCTCCTTGTCGTCCTGCTTGCCCCAGTCGGCGGAGAAGTCCAACGGAGCGCCGACGACGGCCGCCGTCCGCGAGAACAACTTGAGTTTCCCGCCCTTCGGTTTCGCCTCGTAGGTGCCCTTCATGGCCACCGGGATGACGGGGACGCGAAGCTCGAGGGCAAGGCGGGCGACTCCGGTGTGGCCCTTGTGCAGCTTACCGTCCCGGCTGCGCGTGCCTTCCGGATAGATGCAGAACAGGTTGCCCTCGCGGATGGCCTGCTTCGCCGCCTCGATCGCGCCCTGGTCGCCGGAACCGCGTTGCAGCTTGATGATGCCCCACTGCCGGAAGAACCACGCCTTCACGGGCTTGGAGAAGTGTTCAGCCTTGCTGATGTTGATGATGGTGCGCCGCGTCGCCATGGGCAACACGACGTGGTCCAGCGCCGACAAGTGGTTCGAGGCCAGGATCGCGGCACCCTTCTTCGGGATGTGACGGCGGCCCTTCACCCTGACACGCAAGCCGAGGCGCACGACGGGGACGGCGATGGGCCGCATGACCTGCCACAGCCAAGTCATCGAGCGGTCCACCTCATGCCGGATTAAATATGGGCCCGTTGTGCGCGCACAAGCCGGCCCCAACAGATGGGCGTGGCGGCGTTGCCGAGGTCGTCTAACCTGGTAGGGCGCAAGCCTGGAAAGCTTGTGGGTCGAAAGGCCCTTGAGAGTTCAAATCTCTCCCTCGGCGTTGAAAGGTCTCGCGGCAGGCCCGCGAAGCGGGCATCTGCCGGCGAATGCTTTCAACGCCGCCGAGGCCGAAGGCCGAGGAATGCCCGCGACCGACGAAGGCTTTCGCGCGATGCGCAGCGAGCGCGAATGCTTTCAGCGCGTCATGGGCTCGGCGGGCGGGGTCGGCGCCCCCGGCCCGCCTGCGTGGCTTCCCCCACCTTGCGGGATTGCCCGGGCGCGTACATTGCCGCGGCTACTGTGCGAGGCGCCGGGAGATTGCGCGCAAGCCGCGTTGCCCTTCGATGGCAACGACGACCGCGATGGCGATGCCACCGGCGGTGGCGATGCCGAACAGGACCGGCTCGAACGGGGCTCCCGCCGCGAAGCCGTAGAAGTCGATGAGGACATGCAGCGCGATGGCGGTCCAGATGCCCCATAGTTCGACGACGACGCCGGCCGTCAGGGCGAACAGGATGGCATAAAGCATCGTCCTGGTGTCGCCGTACCCCGCGTGGGCGTAGGCGAAGACCACAGACTGGACGGCGATGGCCGTGCCGGCCGACATCCACCACCGCGTCGTGGTTCGACTGGTTCCAGCCACAAGGTGCTTGAGTGACTGCTGGACGACTCCTCGGTACAGGAGCTCCTCCATGAAGCCGGCGGCAACGGCGAGGAGGACGGCGTGGTACGCCGTGATCTGGGTGAAGAAGCTGGTGTGGCGGCCCGTGACGGCGTCGAGCATGATGTTGACGCCGGCGAGAAGGGGAAAAGCCGCCACCCCAAGACGCATCGAGGCCAGCTCGCCGCGGCCCATGGGAAGAAATCCGGACATGCCGTTCGCCATGCCGCGTGTCGTCGGACGCCGCCACCAGCCCGGCTTGGCCCCTTGCAGCCAGACGAGGGCTCCGACGGCGATGGTTCCGAGCCACATGAGGTGCCCGATGAATTGCCGCGACAGGGTGACGGTGGCCGCAGGCCCTGGGGCGCCGGGCAGGATGGACCCGACATCCCCCGCGACGCACCAGGTCTTCACCATGTCCGGCAGGACCTGCAGGATGACCTGCCAGGCCGGAATCCACATGATGGCGATGCCGACGGCCGTCCAGCCGTTGCCGCGTCGGCCGAGAAAACGGGACGAAGACCACAACGCCACTGCAATGGTCGCCGACAGAACCCAGGAGGCGGCGACGACTTCGAGGCCATTGGGGACGAAGACCTGCTCGACGCGGCACAGGGCCATGCCGTCACGCTTCGGGCACGATGGTCGCCTTGGCGCCCGATTTCTTCCACGTGCGCGGATAGGTGCCCTTGCGCATGACGATGCGCGACGGCGTGGCGGCGATGCCCTTCTCTTCCGAGATGGCGTTCTGGCTCGTCATCTTCGCTTCACCGATGCCGACGAGTTCGCCCTTCAGGCTCAGGATGGCGACTTCCTCCCCGACCTCGATGCCTGCGTCGAGTTGGGCGACACCGATCGTGGCGAGGGGGGCGCCGTGGCAGACGGCGTCGACGGCAGAATCCCGCAACACGATGGCGTTCAGGTGCGCGGTGACGGCCTCCACGGGCTTCACGCACTTGCGCAGCAGGCGGTCGTCTTTGTCGTCGCGCCAGAAGATGCGGGCGTCCAAGCAGTCGTGAAGTGTCACGAGGTCGGCCTCCGTGAACAGCCCCGTACGGGTGCGGCGAAGCTCCTGCATGTGGCCCCGGGTCTCGAGCGCGCGCGCCATGTCGACGCAGAGGTTGCGGATGTACGTCCCCGCCTGGCAGCCGACGCGAAACAGCACGTCGCGGCCTTCGACCTCCAGCACGTCCAGGTAGTAGACGCGGCGGATGCGCGGTCGCCGGGCGACGGCGGAGCGCACGGGTGGCGTCTGGTTGATCTTGCCTACGAAGCTGGCCGCGATGCGGCGGATGTCCGCCTCGTTGCGTTCCTCGTGCAGGCGCATGACCGAGACATACTCCTTGCCGGCCGAGAGAAGCGCCGAGACCGACTTCACGGCGCCGTTGATGGTGACCGGCAACGCGCCAGTGACCTTCGGGTCGAGTGTTCCGCCGTGGCCGACCTCCTCGACCTCGAGGACGTTGCGCAGCCATGCCGCGACCTGATGGCTCGTCGGGCCTGCCGGCTTGTCGAGGGGGACGACGCCCGCGGACATGATCTCCGCCATGCTGCGGTCCTGCGGCCGCTTGCCGTACTTGTCGTCGGTCGCGGCGGCCATGCGGACAAGACGCTTCCTAGGCCTCTCCGCCGGCAGCATCCCCGACCGGCGAGGCCCCGGCCCCGTTCGCACAGGCGTTGCGGGACTGCCAGTCTTCACGGGGTGCGCGACACCTTCGGCCCCTTCAAGGCTTGCGGGCCGCCAGCGTCCAGCGGAGCCGAGGCCGACCCCCCGGCTTCACTAGGAGAAACCCTCCCCTTGGCTTCAGGTGCAAGCCTCGCACTCCTGAAGAGGGCGTTTTGCGCATTTCAGAGTCGGTCAAGTACCTCCCGCGTTTGGCGCCGTCCGACGCGAAGGATTCACTCCCCTCTGCGATCCCGTCATCTCCCCCGGAGCATTCATCGATGCAATCCATGCCGCCCACCTCCGTCCAGATGACCGTCCAGGACGCCCAACTCGCCGCCAAGTGGGACTCGTTCCTGCAGGACTACTGCAAGG
Organism: bacterium; assembly: GCA_040390065.1. Taxonomy (GTDB): domain Archaea; phylum Thermoplasmatota; class E2; order JACPAO01; family JAHFTW01; genus JAHFTW01. The sequence goes on from JAZJZE010000008.1 coordinate 24,635, forward strand.
CCCAGGTGCAGCAGGCCGCCCTAGACTATCCCGAAGTCCGCAGCCTCACCGTCGCGTTCAACGACGTGCAGTTGCGCGACCCCGACCTGGCCAACTACCTCTTGCTCAAGCCGAGCCACGTGCTGCGCATCGGTGCCAACACGTTGCACCAGGTGGACGTCACCGTCGAGCCGCGGCCCCGCCTGCACCTGCGCATCAAGCAGTTGCCCGAATCGCAGCGCACCCAGGTCCGCCACCTGCGCAGCGAACACTTGGGCCGACTCCTGGCCGTCGAAGGCCTGGTCAAGAAAATCACCGAGGTCCGTCCCACGGTCCTTGAAGCGGTCTTCGAGTGCAAGGTCTGCACGACGCGCATGCACGTCCTGCAGGAAGAAGAGCTGCTCCAGGAGCCGGTCCTTTGCGAGACCTGCGATGCGCAGCGGCCTTGGCGTCTCTTGGAGGAGGAGTCGCGGTACCTCGACCACCAGAAACTCGAGATCCAGGAAGCACCGGAGGGCCTCCGCGGTGGAGCGCAGCCGGAACGCCTCACCATCCACCTGCGCGACGACTTGGTGCACAGCGTGGCGCCTGGCGACCGCGTCCTCATCAACGGCATCCTCTCGACCGAGGCCCGCCGCACGGGCAGCCAGAAGAAGGTCGAGTTCAACAAGGTCCTGCAAGCCGTCAGCGTCGAGCTCCAGCAGCAGGAGTTCTCCGAGGTCCAGTACTCGGCGGAGGAAGAGGACCAGTTCCACAAGCTCGCCGAGGGCGGCAAGATCTACGATCGGCTGCGAGCCAGCTTCGCCCCCACAATCTACGAGCTCGACACCGAGAAGGACTCGCTCATCCTGTCGCTCTTCGGAGGCGTCGAGAAGACCTACAAGGACGGGTCCCGGTCGCGCGGTGACATCCATGTCCTTCTGGTCGGCGACCCCGGGGTTGCCAAGTCCCAGCTCCTGCGCTACCTCTCCAAGCTCGCACCCCGTGCCATCTTCACGTCAGGCAAGGGAGCAAGTGCCGCCGGCTTGACCGCCGCTGCGGTGAAGGACGAATTCGGCGAAGGCCAGTGGACGCTGGAAGCTGGCGCCCTCGTCCTTGCCGACAAGGGCATCGCCTGCATCGACGAACTGGACAAGATGGAGAAGACCGACCAGTCAGCCATGCACCAGGCCATGGAGCAGCAGGAGATCAGCATCGCAAAGGCCGGCATCTCGGCCACCCTGAAGTCGCGCTGCGCCGTCATCGGGGCCGCCAACCCCAAGATGGGGCGCTTCGACGAGTTCTCGCCCCTGTACGAACAGATCAACATGCCGCCGGCCCTGCTGTCGCGCTTCGACCTCATCTTCAGCCTCCTCGACAAGCCGAACCGCGACCGCGACATGCGCTTGTCCAACCACATCCTGAAGACGCACCAGGCGGGCGAAGTGCGAGAGCACCGCCACGCTCACCCCACGGGGGCGTACAGCCGCGACGACGAGGATGCCCTGATGCAGCGCGTCGAGCCCGAATTGGAGGCCGAATTCCTGCGCAAGTACGTCGCGTACGCCAAGCGCAACATCTTCCCGGTCCTCACCGAAGATGCCCTGCAGCGCATCCAGTCCTACTACGTGGAACTGCGCGGCGCGGCGGCGGATGGCGCCATCCCGCTGACGGCAAGAAACCTCGAGGCTTTCGTGCGCATCGCTGAGGCAAGCGCCCGCATCCGGTTGAGCCAGGACGCCACCATCGAGGACGCGGAACGCAGCATCCGCATCGTGGAATCCTTCCTGCGCAGCGTCGGCGTCGACCGCGAGACCGGGAAATTCGACATCGATGCCGTCACGACGGGCGTCACCCACAGCCAGCACGACCGCATGCGCGTCATCCTCGACATCGTGCGCAGCCTCGCCAAGGAATCCCCCAAGGGCTACACCGTGGAACAAGACGTGCTCGCGGAAGCAAGCCGCCAGGGCATCCCGCCCGATGCGGCTCGCAAGGCGCTTGAGATGGCCATCCGCAACAATAGCATGTACGCAAAGGGCGGGACGGGAACCTTCGCGCCCCTTAGCGGGTAGATGAGGAGGACGGAGAATGACACCAAACCTACCACTTCCAACCACCAAGGAAATTGCGGATTCGTTGGCAGAACAGATTGCTGCACAGTTGCCTGCGACGTGGAGACTGGACTTGGCGGCGGTCGTCGGCGCAGCTCTCGCGCAGGAAATCGCCAAGAATCTCGACTACCGTGCGCTTGGGCAGGACATTGCGGCGCGTTTCCAGCCGCCCGAGATTCACAAGGGGGCTGGGTACTGATGCTCGATGGAAACGCAAGCATGGAACGCATCGAGCTTCTTGCCGCCAAGCGCATTGCCGATGCCTACCTCGCATCCATGCCCCAACTTGACGGCAAGGCCCTGTCGGGACGCATCGTTCAGGGAATCGTCAATCGCATGGGGGCCGAAAAGGACGGCGCGGCGGAGAAGTCGTTCTCGCAGAGAATTGTTGAAACCGCCGCGGCCCAACTCGTGCGAGACCAGCGCGCTGAGGCGGCCGAGGAGGAGCGCGTGAAGATGCTGAGGGCCATCCGTAGCGCAACCGCGCCCCAGATCTTGGTCGAACTCAAGACGCTGGCCGAAGCGGAGCGGGTAGGGGCAATCAAGGGCGCAAAGATTCCCCTGCTCAACAAGGCCTACCAGAAATACGGATCGTACGCCCTCGTTCTCCATGCAGTCGAGGCCATGTGATGGACGGTCCGGGCCTCTCCCCTGAGGCTATGTAGGGCCTGTTCGTCGGCGACGCCGTTGCCGGTGTCGCTGTTCGCTGTCAAGTCCTATCAGCAAGGCGTCCAGCGCCTTGTCGCGGCGTGCGACGAGGAGCTCCTCGGGACGCTGCACAGCGAAGGCAAGTTCAGGCTCGACGTGACCCCGAAATTCTACGATGGGGTGCGCGTCGATGGCGACACGTTGGTGTCGTACCTGCGTGGCTGCACCGTCGCGAACCTCGTGGGCAATCGCACCGTCGACCTCGCCATCGGGCTTGGGCTCGTCGACCCCGAGAACGTCCTTCGCATCGCGGGCGTGCCGCATGCCCAAGTCCTCGTGATGGGTCTGCCATGAACCAGATGTGCGTCGAATGCGGCGCCGAGGTGCCGCGCCTCATCGGTGGCTGCTGTCCGGCCTGCTTTGTCAAGAATCAGCCATTGCTGGTCCTCCCGCAGGTCTTGGACGTCGAGTTGTGCGCCCACTGCGACGCGCGTCACGTCGGCAACCATTGGTTCGATCCCGAGGCCGACGTGGGGCTGGATTCGATCCGCGAGGACGCCGTACGGGCCGAGGTCCGCGTGCATGAACAAGTCCGCAGTTCCCAAGTGGACGTCGTGGAAAAGCCCCAGGACGAGCGCAACTTCCTGCATTCCGTGACCCTGCGGGGCGACGTCGACGGCGTCGACGTGTACGACCAGAAGCAGATGCTGGTTCGCATGAAGCGTGGTGTCTGCGACCGCTGCAGCCGCATGTTCGGCGGCTTCTATGCCGCCATCGTCCAGCTGCGCGCCACGGACCGTGACGTCACCGAACGCGAGATCGAGCTGGCTCACAAGTTCGTTGGCGAGGAACTCGACCGGCAGCGCGCCAGCGGCAACCGCGAAGCGTTCCTGACGAAGTCCGGACCTGTTCCCGCCGGCTTCGACTACTACCTCGGTGACATCGAAGGCACGCGGGCGATTGCGCGTATCCTGGGCGAGAAACTCAAGGCCAGCGTGGCCGAGACGGCGAAGCTGTCGGGCCGCCGCGAAGGCGAGGACATCTACCGCGTGACGTTCCTGGTTCGCATCCGGTTGTACTCTGTCGGCGATTTTGCCCGCGTCGGCGACGAGGGGCTCGTGCAGGTGCTGTCCATCGACCGCGGGAAGGCGTTGGTCATCGACATCGGCACCCACAAGCGGGACAAGGTGGAGGAGGCGACCCTGCGCCGGCTGGGCGGCCCGGAGATCCTGCAGCAGGCGGTGCTGGTCAGCGAAGACGCCGGGAGCCTGCAGGTGCTGGACCCCGTCACGCTGCACACCGTGGACCTGCCCCGGCCCGAGGGCTATGTGCCCGAGGGTGGCTCCGTGTGGGTCCTACGCCACGACGGCGCCCTTTATCTTCCACCCCTGGGCCCAAGCGGCCTGCCGAGGGGTACCAAGGCGCCCCCACCGGTCGGTCTGGCCACTGGAAACCGCGGCAAGGGGCAGGGGCAACCGCGGAAAACCGGATAAGCTCTAAATACGGCATCGAACAAACCAAGTGCACCCGCGGGGGGCCTCTCGTTGACGCAGCGCATTTTGACCCTTGAAGATCTGGCAATGGCCATCTCGAATCGCATCGGCATCGAGGAGGAGGACGCCCAGCGCGACGCCAACTTCGTCATGGACATCTTCGGCTTCGACGACCGCGTCATCGACAACGTCCTGGAACCCGAGGACCGCCAGCTGTTCTACATCCTGGAAGAGGAAGGCATGCTGACGACCGAGCGCGAGGAGACGACGCTCTACGACGGCCGCGAGTGGCGCACCCATTACTGGCTCTTCAAGCGCAACCAGGTTTTCCTCATGTCGGAGGAGGAGCGCGAAGTGCGCCGCCGCAAGAAGGCGCAGCCCACCGAGGCCACCGTGTACTCCCAGGTCTCGGACGAAATGTGGGGCTCCAGGCAGATCTGATGGCCTAGGCCGTCGCCCCGGCGCCTTCGGCAGGGCCTGCGGGCTTGCCAAAGAGCCTCCCCTGGCTCGCCAATGCCCCGCCCACGAGGATGAATCCCGAGGCGCGCAGCCCTATTGCGATGGCGGAGGCGTGGTGGTAGGGGATGCAGGCGGTCGGCAAGCCGGGCGGCCCCCCACACAACGTACCCGAGTCCGGCGGCAGGAAAAGGCCGGCGGCGATGCAGGCGCCACCCACCCAAACCAGGGCCGCCACGAGCCAAAGGGTCGTGACGACGGCGGGCGTTCGCACGGGCGCACTGATGGGGGGGCGATTCGGGATGCGCCGCCACGTACGAATGCCCCAGGCGGTGGCCGTCGCCGCCACGCCTAGTCCTGTCCAGAAGGCCCATTTCATCGACGGCCCGGCGTAGGCGGCGTCACAGCGCCAGTTCCCGTCTTGGCGGCATGCGAGGTACGCCTCGCCCCCGACGTCCTGCAGGGCCATGAGCGCGACTGCAGCAAAGAAGAGCGCGAACGGTCCGTACATCGCCAACGTGCGCTGCGAAGCCACCCGTTGCTTCACCACACCCCCCCAGAAGTCCGGGGGCATACGAAAGCACCGGCGATTCGAAGTCCGCAGCCATTGCTGGCACTTCTACGAAAAACTGCAATAATCTCTATGTACTGACAGGGTTCCGCATGGTTTGCCACGGAATCCAGGCCACCATGTCTGGTGAGGCAACGAGGAACGCAACCATGCCAGCCGCCAACGCCCAGATTGTCCCCCCGGCCACGAACCTGCCCCCGGCCCCCCGCCTCTCGACCCAGCCGGAATGCACCGAGTGCGCCGCCGCCATCCCCGCCACGCCGACATTGCCCGGCGAGATCCTCGACTGCCCTGACTGCGGCGCTGAACTCGAAGTCCGCAGCCTCAGCCCGCTCGTCCTCGCCCTCGCCCCCGACGTCGAAGAAGACTGGGGGGAATAGGCGGCCCTCGAACCACGAATCGCACGAAGTGCACGAACCCGCCAGATTGGCTTCGTGACATTGTGCCATCCGTGGTGACAACCATTCGTGGAGAAACAAAGATGACCCGTATCGGCATGGTGTACTCGCGGCTGCGCAACGACGAGCGCATGCTCATCGAGGCGGCGCAGCGCAAGGGCATCGAGGTCGTACCGATCTTCGACGACGAAGCCGTGCTCGACGTGCACCGGCGGCCGTGGGACGTCGACGTCGTCCTCGAGCGCTCGCTCAGCTACTACCGGGGCTTGTACGTCCTGAAGTTCCTCGCCGCGCATGGCGTTCCAGCCGTCAATCGCTTCGAAGTCGCACAACGCTGCGGCGACAAGGCCGAGACCAGTCTCCTGCTCGCCCGCGCCGGCGTGCCCACGCCGGCCACGCGCGTCGCCTTCACCCGCGAAGGCGCCCTGCGAGCCTGCGCCGAAGTGGGCTATCCCGCCGTCCTCAAGCCCACGATGGGCTCGTGGGCGCGCCTCCTCGCCAAGGTCGACAACGCCGAGCAGGCGGACATGGTCCTGGAGCACAAGGAAGCGCTCGCCAACCCGCTGCAGCAGGTGTACTACGTCCAAGCGTACGTGGCCAAGCCAGCGGGCACCGCGCCGGATGGCACCGCCGTGCGCAACCGCGACATCCGCGCCTTCGTCGTCGGCGACGAGACGATTGCAGCGATCTACCGCAACAGTCCACACTGGATCACCAACACGGCGCAAGGCGGCAAGGCCACGAACTGCCCCGTGACGCCGCAACTGCACGAGTTGTGCCAGAAAGCGGCCGCCTCCGTCGGCGGCGGCGTCCTTGCCCTCGACCTCATGGAAGACGCGTCCGCTCCGGGCGGGCTCACGGTCCACGAGATCAACCACACGATGGAATTCAAGAACTCGGTGGCCCCGACCGGCGTCGACATCCCTGGCGCCATCCTGGATTTCTGCATGCGGGAGGCGAAGCGATGAAGGCCCCAAAGGCGCCGCCCCCCACGTCGCGCGACGCCCAAGCAGACCTCTTCTCCGAGACGATTGGCGTACTGGGCGGGCCGTTGGGGGCCGCTGCCGCATGACCACGGCAGCCATCCTGGGCGCTTCGGGCTACACGGGCGGCGAACTCCTACGCCTGCTGTTGCAGCACCCAGACGTCGACGTCGTGGGCGCCACGAGTCAAAGACTGGCAGGCGAAGCCGTCCACAAGGCTCACCCCAACCTTCGCGGGCGCACGGCCCTGAAGTTCGTGGGTCGCGGGGAACTCCCGGCCGCCGACGTTGTCTTCACCTGTGTCCCCCACGGCGCCGGCATGACCGCGGTCCCCGGCTACTTGGACGCCGGCTCGCGCGTCATCGACCTGTCCGCCGACTTCCGTCTGCGCGACGCCGCCACCTACGAAGCCTGGTACGGCGCCAAGCATAGCGCCCCGCACCTGCTGGGCCAAGCGGCGTACGGGCTGCCCGAAGCTCGCCGCGACGCCATCCGCGGAGCTCGCCTTGTCTCCGGCGTGGGGTGCACCGCCACCGCAGTCAACCTGGCACTCTTGCCCTTGGCCCGCGCCGGCCTGCTTGGGGACACCGTCGTGGCCGACGTGAAGATCGGCTCCAGCGCCGCGGGCCAAGAAGCCAACCTCGCGGCCATCCACGCCGAACGCAGTCGCTCCATCCGCATCTACGCGCCGACGCGCCACCGCCACGTCGCCGAGGTCCAGCAGGAAATCGCCGCCGCCTCCGGCCGCGCGGCACCCGCCATCCACTTCACCGGCCATGCCGTCGAACTTGTGCGCGGCGTGCTTGCCACGTGCCATGCCTTCCTCCCTGACGGCGCGACCACGACCGAGAAGGACGTGTGGAAGGCGTTCCGCGCCAGCTACGCCGCGGAGCCGTTCGTGCGCGTCGTCAAGGAGCGCTCCGGCATCCACCGCGCCCCCGACCCGAAACTGGTCGCTGGCAGCAACTACGCCGACGTCGGATTCGACGTCGAGGAGGCCCAAGGCGGCCGCACCCGCATCGTCGCCACGTGCGCCATCGACAACCTCGTGAAGGGCGCCGCCGGCTCCGCCGTCCAGTGCATGAACCTGCAGTTCGGTTTGGACGAGACGACTGGCTTGACCCAGATGCCGTTGCACCCGGTGTGACCATGGCGGCTCCCCTTGTCGTCAAGTTGGGGGGTGGCGCCGGCCTCGACGTGGACGCCGTCCTTCGCGACCTTGCCAGCCGCAGCGAACCGTGGGTCCTCGTGCACGGGGGCAACGCCGAACTCTCCGACCTGAGCACGCGGCTTGGCCATACGCCTCGCTTCGTGACGAGCCCGAGCGGCTACACGTCGCGCGTCACCGACCGCGAGACCGTCGGACTCATCCAGATGGTGTACCGCGGCCGCATCAACAACGACCTCGTCCTGCGCCTGCAGCGGCTCGGCTGCAACGCCGTCGGCTTGTCCGGCATCGACGGGCGCCTCCTGTCAGCGCAACGCAAGGAGGCCATCCGCGTCGTGGAAAACGGTCGGAAGTTCCTCCTGCGCGACGATTACACCGGTCGCGTCGTCGAGGTCAACGCATCTCTCCTTCGACTCCTTCTCGACGGCGGGTACCGCCCCGTCGTCACCCTTCCCGCGCTCGCGGCCGACGGGGAAGCCGTCAACGTCGATGGCGACCGCGCCGCCGCAGCCGTCGCCGCAGCCCTCGGCGCCCACGACCTCGTCATCCTGTCCGGCGTGCCAGGCTTGCTGCGCGACGTGAACGACCCCTCGACGCTCATCCCGCACCTGTCGCGGGCCGAGATCGCGCAAGGGCAGGCCGTGGCACTTGACCGCATGAAGAAGAAGATCCTCGGTGCGCAGGAGGCCCTGGACGGTGGCGTCCGCCGCGTCATCCTGGGGAGCGCCAACCGCGAACACCCCGTCCGCGACGCCATCGCCGGAGTGGGCACGGTGATCGAGTGACGGACACCTCGGAGGCGCAGCACCTTGCGCGAAGTTTCCCCGCCAAGCCTGTCTCCTTCGTGCGCGGCGAGGGCCACCAGTTGTTCACCGCCGACGGCACGGCCTACACCGACCTCGGCGGTGCAAGCCACGGGGTTGCCAACTTCGGCCACAGCCACCCCCGCATCGTGGCAGCCATCCGCGAGCAGGCGGGCCAACTCATCCACACGACGCAGACCATCCCATCACCCGTGCGCGGGGAATTCCTCGAGCGCCTCCACCGCCTCGTCCCCGCCCACCTCGAGCGCTCGTTCCTCGCAAACTCCGGCACGGAGGCCGTCGAAGCCGCCCTGAAGCACGCCGTGGCCGCAACTGGCCGCACCCGCATCGTCGCCATGCGCAACAGCTTCCACGGCCGCACCCTCGGCGCCCTGGCTGCAACGTTCCGGCTGCAGTACCGCGAACCGTTCCAAGCCCTCTTGCCGCCCGTGGACTTCGTGCCCCTCAACGACGCCGCCGCCCTCGAGGCCGCCGTCACCGATGCCACCGCGGCGATCATCGTCGAACCAGTGCAGGGCGAGGGCGGCTTGGCGGTCGCCGACGACGCCTGGCTGCGCACCGCGCAACGCATCGCCCACGACCACGGAGCCCTCCTCATCATCGACGAGGTCCAGACGGGCCTAGGCCGCACCGGCCGCGACCTGGCCATCGACACGACCGGCGTCCAACCGGACATCCTGATCCTGGGCAAGAGCCTCGCCGGCGGGCTCCCCATCGGCGTTGCCTGCATGACGCAGGCCGTCGCTGCGCGCATGCCGGCCGGCGGCCATGGCACGACGTTCGGCGGGTCCCCGCTCGTGTGCGCCGCGGCCAGCGCCGCCCTCAACGTGCTGCGCGACGAACGGCTGGCCGCGCGCGCGGCAGAGTCCGGGGACCGGCTGCGCTCCGCTCTCGGCCGCATCGCGTCGCCGCTGGTGCGCGAGGTGCGCGGCCGCGGCCTCATGGTTGGCGTCGACCTGCGCGTGCGCGCCCAGGGTGCCCTCGACCAACTTCTGTCTCGCCGCATGTTGGCCCTCGGCGCCGGCCCGACGGTTGTGCGCCTGTTGCCCCCGCTGGCCATTCCCACCGCCGAGTTGGACGCCGCCGCAGCCGCGCTCGCCGAGGCGTTGGACGGGATGGCCCCCGCCATGGAGGCGCGGACGTGAACGATGGCGACCTGGTCGAGAGCCTCGTGCGCATCGCCAGCCCGACAGGCTCGGAGGCCGAGGCCGTGGCCTTCCTGCGGTCGCAGGCCGAACGTGATGGCTTTCGCGTCCTTGCCGACCCCGTTGGCAACTTCGTCGCCGAAGCCGGTCACGGGCCGCGCCTTCTGCTGTTCGTCGGCCATGTGGACACCGTCCCAGGCCACATCCCGGTCCGTGTCGAGGGTGGCGAGTTGTGGGGTCGCGGCTCCGTCGACGCCAAAGGTCCGCTCGTCGCCGCCTATTGCGCTGCGCGGCGTCACCTTGACTCATCGCAACTCACCATCCGTCTCGTCGGCGCCATCGACGAGGAAGGCAACTCGCGTGGAGCCAAAGCCGTCCCAACGGACTTGCGGCCTGCCTGGATCCTCATCGGCGAGCCAAGCGGTGTCGGCGCCATCACCCTCGGCTACAAGGGCATCGTGCGCGGCACGCTGCGGGTACGACGCCCACATCATCACGGCGCACACCCCGGGCCGACCGCCGTCGAGCAGGCCGTCGCGCTTTGGCAGTCGATGGCACGGGATCTCGACTTCGCGGATTCCTTCGATTCCCTGCAGGGTCACCTCACGGCCATGTCGAGCGGCCACGACGGGCTGTACGACGACGTGACGTGCTCGTTCAACGTGCGGCTCCCGCCGGGCACGCAACCCGCAGCACTCGAGGCGCAGCTTTCGGCGTTGGCCTCGGCCGCCGGCGCCGAGCTGGTGGTGGACGAACGCGTCCCGCCCGCACTGGCCGACAAGCGAACGCCCCTCGTGGCCGCGTTCCTGCGCACGCTGCGGGCCCGTGGCCGGACGCCCCGGCTGGTGCGCAAGACGGGCACGGCCGACTTCAACCTCTTCGCCCACCGTCACCCTGGCGTGCCCATCGTTGCCTACGGCCCGGGCGACCCGGCGTTGGACCACACGCCGCAGGAACGCTTGGCGATGGCGGATTTTGCCGAGGCGGTCGACGTGCTCGACGAAGTCTTCGCCCAGCTGGCCGCCCTCCCGCCATCGGGTGAAACGCTTTCGCTCACCTCCCGAACAGCCTGAAAGGCGGCGGCGCAGTTTGAGCAGCGTGCCCCGCCTGCCGTACCTCGCGCGGCCAGGCCAAGACGCGATGATGGACGCCATCGCGGCCGCCCAAGTCGACGGGGCCCACCTCGTCCTAGAGGCTGGGACGGGAACGGGCAAGACCGTGGCAGCCCTGGCCGCGACGTCGGCGTCCTGCGCCAAGGACGGCCGGCGGCTCATCTACGCGACGCGTACGAACTCGCAGCAGGCTCAAGTCGTCGCGGAGCACGCCGCCATGGCGGAAGCCGGACTCCAGCCGGGCCTTCTCGTCCCTTTCATGGGGCGCCGTCATTACTGCCCCCTCCTGCGCACCGACCCGCGCTTTGCGGACGGCACGCCCGAGGAGCTCGGCCGTCTGTGCCGCGACGCCAAGCGCAAGGCCGTGCAGCAGCACGAGATGGGGCAGCCCGTCACGGGAGCGTGCCCGTTCTACGCCCGCCTCCTGCGCGACGGCCCAGAACCCGTCGAGGCGCTCCTGGAGCATGGCGGTCTTCCCGGCCCCGAACTCGCGGCGCGCATCGAGGCTGCAGGGTCCTGCCCGTACGAGGCGCTGAAGCTCCTCATGCCGAAGGCCCGCGCCGTCGTCGTGCCGTACGTCTTCCTGCTCGATGAACGGCTGCGCGCGACCCTGCTGCAATGGATGGGCACGGCCTCCAGCGAATGCCACCTCGTCCTGGACGAGGCGCACAACATCCCGGAGGCGGCCCGCGCCCACTTCTCGCCGCGCCTGTCGGTGGCGGCGCTGCAGCGAGGCCTCAAGGAAGCCGAGGAGTACCACGACCCGGTGCTTGGCGGCCGCCACTTGGCCAGCTCCGTTCTGGACGCAATGCTGCGGGCCATCCAGGCCCTGCGCCAGGAACACGTGCGCGAGGACGGTACGGGTGAGGGCGGCGACGGCCTGGTGCCACCTGGTGCCCTCGACGAGGCGCTGCTCTACGCGCTTCGCATGCCGACCACGGAGATGGCGCGCATCGCGACGGACTTGGAGAAATGGGGCGAGACCGTGCGCGAAGACCGTCGCGCAAAGATGCGCCTTCCACGCAGCCACCTCGGCGCGGTGGGCGCGTTCCTGCATGCTTGGATGCAGTCGCGCGACGAGCCGTACGTCCAACTGGTGACCGGCGGCGACAACCCTGCCCTGGAACTGTACCTGCTCGACCCAGCCGCCGTACTGGGCTGGCTCGGCGACTTCCACTCGACGCTGCACATGAGCGGGACGCTGCATCCGCTCGAGGACCATGCGACCCTGTGCGGTCTGGGGCGGGCAGCGCGCACGACCAGGATCGCCAGTCCGTTCGAGGCGTCGCAGCTGCGCATCTTCGGCATGGAGGGCGTGCATCGGCGCTTCGAGGTCCTGCAGCGCGACCCGGAACTGGCTGGCCGGCAGCAGGCGTTGGCCCGCGACGCGCTGGCGGTCTGCCCGGGGAGGACGGGTTTGTTCTTCCCAAGCCACCAGATGCTGGAGGAGTACCTCGAGGAGGGCTTTCTCGAAGGCGTCGGCCGGCCTGTCTTCGTCGAGCGGCGCGGCATGCCCGCCTCGGCCCTCGGCGATGTCGTGGACGCGTTCCGCACGGAGGCTTCGGGGCGCGGCCTGCTGCTTGCGGTCCTTGGAGGCCGTCTGACGGAGGGCATCGACTTCCCAGGGAAGGCCATGGAGCACCTGCTGGTCTTCGGAGTGCCCTATCCGCGGCCGTCGGCCCGGCTGCAAGCGCTCATCATGCATTACGACCGGGTGACTGGAAACGGCTGGCAGGTCGTCGTCCACAACCCGGTGGGGCGGCTCTTGCGGCAGGCCGTGGGGCGCCTGGTGCGCGGCCCGGACGACCATGGAACGGCCATCATCCTCGACGATCGGGTCGTGCGCTTCCACGGCCACTTGCCCCAACTGCGCATGGTCCGCGGTGTGCAGGACTTCGCCAGCGCCCTCCCGGACCCCGGTTTCCGCACCGCCGACCACCTGGTGCCAACGGTCCCTGTGACCCTGAAGAGGCCTCCTGGAGAAGGATAAAAGACAACCCCTTTATATGCACGGGAAATAAGGGTCGATACGGAAGAGGCGCCCTGGAACTTTTGAGTGCATCCCATCCCCTCCTCGTGAGGCCAGTGCACCCTTCCTCCGGCGGGGTAGTCTTCGGGCTGCCCCGCCGGTTTCGTCTCGACGCGACGGCCGCGCTTCGCTTGGCCATCGCGTCGTGGGCGGCCTTCGGCCACCCGTAGGAAGCCGGCCGGCGCTGCGCCTCGGCCGGTTCCTGCATGCCCACGACCCCTCGGTCGGTTGCAATCTGCAAACGTCGTCGGGGTAGAGGCGGGCTGCGAAGCGCGCCCGAACCTGCGTGTCCTCGAAGGGGGCCCCCGACGAAACGGGTTCGAGGCCGCAGGCCGAGAATCCCGTTTCGTCGTTCACCAGCGATTCTTCTTCGCGATTTCGTAGTTGCGAATCACACTGAGGGTGCCGCGCTTGCTGATGCCCTGCACTTGCTTGACCTCGTCCGCGGTCAGTTCCACGTCCTCGAACTTGAGGACGTCCTTGAGGCCACCCTTGGGCTCGCGGGAACTTGGCAGGTTCATCGCGACGGAGACGACCTTCCCCGATTTCTCGATCGGGTAGCCCAGGGCCTTGAGGATGTCGAGGGCGCGGCCGGGTTCGATGTGGTCGAGGACGGTGCCGTTGCGGATCGGGACGATCTTGAATTCCATCATGCGGGATTGGCTCCGAGTTTTCCTGACAGGAGGGATGCAAGGACGGCCATGCGGACCGGAACTCCATTGCGGGCCTGGTCAAAATACTTGGCCGCTGGGGTGGCGTCGACAGATTCGTCGACCTCGCCGACGCGGGGCAGCGGGTGCATGACGATGGCCTTCGACTGCGTGCGCCGCAGGAGGTCGGCATCGACGCGCAAGTGCAGCTTGACGCGTTCGTACTCGGCGGCGTCGGCAAAGCGCTCCTTCTGCACACGCGTCACGTACAGCACGTCGGCGTCGGCGGCGGCCGAGTCGAGGTCCGCCGTCTCCACACCCTTTGCCAATTCGGCGGGCAGCTCAAGCCCGGGGGCCGCGACCGCGACCGGTTTGGCTCCGAAACGCTTCAGGGCCGGCAGGAGGCTGTGCACGGTGCGGCCGTACTTGAGGTCGCCAACCAGGGCGACCTTGAGGCCCTTGAGGCCGCCGCGCTCCTTCTGGATGGTGTACAAGTCGACCAGCGTCTGGGTCGGATGCTCCCCGGGTCCGTCGCCTGCGTTGACCATGGGGACGGACGACACCTTCGCGGCCCGCAAGGCGGCGCCCTCCTTCGGGTGGCGCATCACGATGAGGTCGGCGTAGCCCGCCAACATCCGGACCGTGTCCTCCAGCGTCTCGCCCTTGCTGGAGCTGGTGGTCGCTGGGTCGGAGAAACCGATGACGCGGGCGCCCAGACGCTGCGCGGCGGCCTCGAAACTGAGGCGCGTCCGCGTCGAGGGCTCGAAGAAGGCGGTGCAGACGATGCGACCGTCCAGGTCGTCCTTGTGGCCGGCCCGGTTCTTGGCCATGACGTCGGCCAGGTCGAGAAGGACACGCACGGCGTCGTCGGTGAGGTCGTGGATGCTGACCAGGTGCTTCATGGCATGTCTCCCGGCTGGGTCGCTTCGGCGGGCGGCTGGTCGGGCGCCCCGGTGAAGGTCCCGGCAAGCCGGCGCAGCCAGAGGGGCGTGATGAAGGTGGTGATGAGCACGACGAGGAGGATCGTGGCGTACTGCCACGGCAGAAGCAGACCAGACGACAGCCCGATGGCGGCAAAGATGAGGCCGACCTCGCCGCGCGGCACCATGCCGACGCCGACGACGAGGCGGTCGGCTTGCGCGCGCACGACGGCCCAGCCGGAGGCGACCTTGGCCGCGACGGCGAGGGCCGCCAGCACGAGGCCGATGCACAATGCTGCGACTTCATGCCCGCGCAGGCCTGCGAGGTCGACCTGCATGCCCAGGGTGACGAAGAAGAAGCCCACGAAGACGGCGGCCAGCGGCTGCATGTCCGCACTGAGAAGGCGGCCCTGGCGCGTCCGGGCCAGCAGCAGGCCGGCGGCGAAGGCGCCCACGATGGGGTGCAGCCCCGCTTGCTCGGCGAGCCACGCCATGAGGAGGGCGAAGGCCAGGCCAAGCGTCACCGAGAGGCCCTTGACGCGGCCGCGGCCGACGAGAAGGTCGAACGTCGGGGGGACCACCAGAAGCCCGACGAGGAGTGCGGCGACGAGGAAACCGACGGCGGTGCCTGCGACCTGGGCGAGATGCGCGAGGTCGACAGCCGTCCCGGCGGAGGCCGCGGCAACGGACGAGGTGACCACGGCCAGGACCAGGAGGCCGCCGATGTCGTCGAGAACCGCCGCGCCGAGGATGACGCGGGCTTCGGGGGAGCGCAGCCGCCGCATGTCGGAGAGGACGCGCGCAGTGATGCCGACACTGGTCGCCGTCAGCGTTGCCCCCACGAAGACGTGCAGGAGGTTGGGCGGAAGCGATTGCGACGCCACGGACCACTCAGGCCAGATGCGAGCGAGGGCCGCGCTGCCCGCGAAGCCGGCGGCAAAGGACGTCGTCATGCCGGCAAGGGCCACGAGGCTGCTCGAGGCCGCAACCTTGCGCAGTCCGGCAAGTTCGGATTCGAGGCCGACGCCGAAGAGCAGAAGGATGGCTCCCAAGAGGGCGAGGAAGGCGATGATCTGCCCCTCGGTCGTTACCGGGCCGCCCATGTCGGGCAACCGGAGGCGGTTCCCAAGCAGCGTTGGTGCAAGCAGGATTCCGACCAGAAGTTCGCCGAGGACCGGCGGCTGCCGCAGGCGCTCGGCCAATTCGCCGCCGAGTTTGGCCGCGACGAGGATGACCACGACGTCGAAGAGGACGGAGGCATCCATGCCAGGAGCACCAAGGGCCGGGCGTTGATACGGTTGCCGAGGCGGACCGGACTGCGGGGCGGGCGCGGCGGAGCGCTTATCTCACGCGTTCATGTCGATTCGCCCGCGTCCCCCGGGTCCGTGGTCTAGGGGTCATGACGGCGCTCTTACAAAGCGCAGGTCGCTGGTTCAAATCCGGCCGGACCCATCGCAACGACAGTCCGCCGACGTCCGCCGGCGCCGCGGCGTCGTCCACCATCCTTGACTCCATTGGGCTTATATCGGGGCGCCTTGTCGCCGCAAAACAGCGACTTGGTGCAGTTCCAGGTGTCCAGGACCTGGCTGGTTGGGCTCGATGCCCCTGCCCCGAAGAGTGATCCCAGCCCCGTAATCACTCTTTGGTTTTGAATCAAAATATTGGGTGGGGGAGGTTCGGAACTGGGCTTCGGGGGGTTCCGCTTTTTTCATACGGACTCGTACGTACGGACGATAGGAGACCCCCCGTAAAGGGGGGTCTACGAACGGACGATACGGTAGAGGCCAGTATGAGAAAGGATGTGGAAACACGCGCCGAGGCGCGGGTTTCCTGAACATCCACAAAGACAAGAAGAGTAGTTGAATAAACCGAAGCGCCCCTGGCCGAGCCAATCGCGCCGTCAATGCGCCTGGCGGCGCGGTCCGGGTAGACTCATGAGCCCGGGTTTCGTGGCGGGGCGTGTGTGGGACGACCCGATGGTTTGGCTCACGGCAGGCCTCGTCGCCGCGACCGTAGGCCTGGTTGCTGCGACCATCGGGTTGGTTCTATTCACGAAGCGGTTGGCCCAGGCAACGAGTCGCCTGGCATCCAGCAGCGAACGCCTGGAAACCCTGCAAGCCGACCACTACCGGCAAGCCGGACCCGTCCTCAAAGTCACCCAAGTGCTCTTTGAACGCTGGGAGCAGAAAGGCAAACCGAACCGCCCCTACTGGCGGGCCCACATTCGTTTCTGGGTCGCCAACGTCGGCCGCCTTCCCACAACGTGGGGCGACGCCCGCGTGGAATGGATGGATCCCGACGGGCGCCACACCTTGGACCTCCTCGACTTCGCCCAGGAGGTCGAGTCCATGGCCCTGCCGCCGGACGGCAGCACCCCCGGCCTAGACGCATCCTTCGACGTCTCCAACGATGGCATCGAGGGACCGCCAACCTCGGGCACGTACACGCTCGTAGTGTCCAGCCGGGGCGACCGCGAAGTCCGCTGCAACTTCGACCTTCCGCCCCCGTCCTTGGACAACAAGGCAGCGGGTCGTCGCATTGTCGGCCCGCAACGAAACGCGGCATGAAGGCTTGGCGCCAGGGAAGAAGAGGAAAAGGAAGAACCAGCCGGGACTAGACGGGGATCCCCTGCGATTTCAACAGCCATTCCAGGGCGACGTCAAATTCCGCGACGGCGTCGTCGTGGATGA
>JAZJZE010000009.1:0-314829 GCA_040390065.1 bacterium
CGTGGGGCCGGAGCCTTGGAAAGGCGAAGGCCCCACTGCTTGATGATCGACCTTTTCTGAAGCTCGCGCGAGGGCCGCCGGAGGCCATCGCGTGCAGGCTGCGACTTGTCTCGTATGGCCTGAGCATGGGCGGCCTCGGAGACCAGTGAAACCAATGAAACGCGTGAAACCCGATTCGTTGCCTCATGCGTTTCTTGGGGTTCACTGTTTTTCCAGGCCGCCCATATTCGACGACGAGACCAACCACTCAACGCAATGAATTCACTGAACGCGTCGCCTCCGTGACTTCAGTGGACTCAGTGGTTCCGAAGGGGCAGTACCCCGCCCGGGCGCCCCCTGGTCGGAGGCGCCGCCATCGGAGGCTCGCATGATCGGGCTCTGCCTGGACGATACGCCGTTGCAGGCCGACGCGGCTTGCCACCCCTTGCAAAGCCACAATCGAGTTATTGCGAATAGCTTCGCATGTCGCGCTATTCAGGCAGCCAATTGCTGTTTCTGCACCTTTCCGCACGGTATTAGAAGTTTATATTGTGCATTTCATGGCCCTTCTGTTGAGCACGGCCCCGTGTCCACTTGCAGCAGTGGAACCACCGCTTCACTTGGAACCCCTTATATCGTCCAAACCGTAGTCCGTGTTCCCGCGGGACCAGGCGCTTCGGCGCCACGGCTGGGAGGCCGAAACGGCCCCACGGACACAGTGGGAGGCATCACATGGACAGCTTCGTCTGGATCCGTGTGGTCACGCCAGAATGGGAATACACAGAACGTGTCCCCGCATGACCACCCTCGTCCCCTTTTCCTTCTTCCCCCCTCCCCTTCCCGCCACCGGCAACCCCAAGCCGACGGCCCCCGTGCCGACCGCATGTATCCGTTCTCCGGGCGCATGCGCTGGCTGCTGGCCGGACGTCACGCCCACGTCGTCCGCGCCTTCGAACTCCATCCGACGGCCGATTCCCTGGTGATGGAGCGAGTCGGAATGCTGCGCCGCTGGACCCGCGTCCACGCCGTCGTCGGCACGTTCCTGCTGTTCGGCCTCTTGGGCGCCGCCGCCACCACCTTGGCAAACCTGTTTCCGACGCTCGGCGGCGTCTGGTCCGTCATCCGCGACGCGTCTGCCCTGATCGGCGGCCTCGCAGGCCTCCTCACCATCGTCTACCTCACGGTCACCCG
This sequence comes from bacterium, assembly GCA_040390065.1. Classification (GTDB taxonomy): domain Archaea; phylum Thermoplasmatota; class E2; order JACPAO01; family JAHFTW01; genus JAHFTW01. The sequence continues at coordinate 1,171 of JAZJZE010000009.1, forward strand.
ACTTCTCGGCCAAATCGAGGCAGACATCCTCATGCTGATGCTCCAACGCAAGAAAACGCATTAGCGCAACTATGTGGCCAATAAACGCCTTTTCACGATTGATTTGCGCTGTGCGAATCCTGGCTAAGCCACCTTGGCCCAGCAACACAGGTGATGGACGGGAACCCGACCATCACGGCGTTGTTTGTAATCAGATTCCCGCGGGCTCGGCGTTGTTTGTTAGCAGACGGCGGCGGCTTTCGGCCTTGGCCGGGCTGTCGCGGGCGATTTTCTCCTGGGCGGCGAGGAATTCCGGCTTTCCGACGATGGCTGGATGGGTCTCCCAATTGATTGCAAGATCCCATTGGGTGGCCCCCGCGTAGGTCGGGTTGGCCAGGATGTGGGCGACGTTCCACCGGGTCCACGGTTTGCCAGACCGGGTCCTCGACCCCGATTCATTGAGTTTCTGCGCAATATCATTTCTCGTTTCGTTATTGAGATAAGACGAGAATATGGTGCGCACAGTCGCAATTTCCGCGTCGACTGGTTCCAGGCCCCCCACGTGACCATATGTGTAGCCGAACGGGGCGGGTTTTCCGAGGCCGCCGGCCCTGGTCTTGGCCTTCTGCTCCATGCCGACGTAGGTGCGCTCGCCGATCTGGTCGGACTCGAGCTGCGCGATGCGTTGGATGATGTCCATGACGAAGCGACCCATGGCCGTCGACGTATCCAGGCTCTCCGTGACGCTCGCGAACTCCTTGTTCTCCTTGCGCAGCTGGTCCATCATGGCCATGAAGTTGCGGCTGTTGCGGTGGATCCTGTCCATCTTCAGGACCAGGAGAGTGTCCCATTTGCCGCGCTCCTCCATCATGCGCATGTACTGCGGCCGCTTCGTGGTCCGCCCGGAGTGGCCTTCGTCGATGTACTCTCCAGCGACGTCCCAGCCCTGGGCTTTCGCGTAGAATCGGAGGCGGTCGAGCTGCGCGTCGAGGCTGAAGCCTTCCTTCGCCTGGTCCTCCGTCGACACCCGGGTGTACAGGGCGACGCGGACCACGTGGGGACATTCCGCGAATGGCCCACTTGAACACCGCGGATTCAGCTCAAGGGAATGTAAGATTCATATAGTATTAGAAGTTTATATGAAGACCCATGCATTATCGTATATTGCAAGCCAACATCTGACAATCGTTAAACCTGCACTAATTTCTGTTTAACACGGAATGTACTGAAATGTGCAGCTGCGTGGTCGACGGCCCAGCTTGTCGCGGCGCGCATGTCTACGGTCGCGCCCTCCGCGACGAGGCTGGTCATCACGGAGGCCCCGAGGCCGCATGGATCGATGCGTTCGAACTCGCGCAGGTCGAGGTCCACGTTGACGGCGATGCCGTGCGTGCTCACCCAATGCTGCACCGCGATCCCGATGCTTGCGATCTTCTTCCCCGACCTGTCGGTCCACACGCCGGGCGAGTCAAGACGCGGATGGGCAACCACGCCGAAGCGGGCAAGCAAGTCGACGACGAACGCTTCGAGATGCTGCACCCAGGCGCGCACGTCGCGGTTGCCCTCGCCGAGGTGCACGATGGGATAGACGACGAGCTGGCCCGGCCCGTGGTACGTGGCCTTGCCGCCGCGTTCGATCGTGAAAACGGGCAGCGTTGCATCGAAGACCTCGGATGGCTGGCCGCGACGGCCAAGTGTGGCGACCGGGGGATGTTCCACGACGAGGATGGTGTCCTCACCGCGCCCGGCGATGCGCTCGTCACGCAGGCGATGCTGCAAGGCCAGGCACTCCCCGTATTCCATGCGGCCGAGGTCGAGCACCTTCACTTGCGTCGCCTCGCTGCGGCCACGGCCACCAGGATGGCACCCGCGCCGAGCGCAACACCTGCCGCATCCCCGCCTTGCGTCGGTGTCGTCACCGGAGGCGGGAGCCCGGGCGGGGGCGGCGCCAGACCCGGCGTTCCGGGGGGCATGGGCGATGTGACGGGGGGCGGGAGCCCTGGCGGGGGCGGCGGCAGACCCGGCGTCAGCGTCGGGGGAGGCGTCCCGGGCGGCGTGGCGGGCGGGGGCGGCGCGGCCGGGGCCGTCCAGTTGTAGACGATGTCCGGCGCGCGGCCATCGACCTGGACCGCGTAGTACACTGTCTCGTTTGGAGCCAAGGCGGGAAGTGCGGCGGAGTGCGAGCCGTTACCGGACGAGGAGGGCCCGTACGACGGCAGCGTGCCGGCCGCTTCACCCCCCCAGACAATGCGGCTCGTCGTGTTGGCATCGCCGCCGTCGATGGTCCACGACAGCGTCCGGTGCCAGGCGCCGTCCGCGAAATGGTACGGCGAGGGTGAAACGTCCGTGACGTGCGCGGCGGCCGCGGAAACTGGTACCGGGTTGAGGGTGCCGACCGCGAAGGCGACTAGCAGGACGCCTCCCAGCCGCACCATGGGCATGCCAGCACGAGGGCAAGCATAGACCTGCCGCCAACCGCTCGACGCGGCGGTCCCCTTGCGCACAGGCCAGCGCCTGTCCGACGGGGTCCAGATAGGGTCACTCCATGGCGGACACATGCGCCTTTCCACGCTCGCGATTGGATGCCTAGCCCTGGCCGCATGGCTGGCCGTCGTGCCGAACGCAACCGCCCATACCCATGACTGCTCGAACCAGGTTGACACCCACTGCAGCATGTGGGACTGCGGGAACCCGAATTGGAAGCAGTGCGATGCCTACTGCACGGAGCATCAGAACGACCACCCCCCACCTTGCAACTGGTGGAACTGCGACGTCTTCCTGCAACCTGGCAACGGATACCTTTGCCTGTGGCCCATTACCGGGCAGCACGACCTGCTGTGCGAAGGCCCGCAGCCGCAAGTGGAGGCGCTCTGCCAGCCGTTCTAGTCCGCATCATGGGGCTTCGCCGACCCCGCCGCCGTTTACCAGTCAGTCGTCGCCGGCCGGAGCAGCCGCACCAGGAGCGCCATCTGCACCCACATGCGGTTCTCGGCTTCGTCGTAGATGACGGAGCGCGGCCCGTGGGCGAGGTCGTACGTCGCCTCTTGGCCCCAGTGGCCTGGAAGGCAGTGCAGGAAGATGGCGCCGGGGGCGGCGAGCGTCGCCAGCATCTCTTCTGTCAGGGTGTACCCGGCGAACGCCTTCGTGCGCTGCAGCTCCTCTGCCTCGTCGCCCATGGATACCCACGTGTCGGTCGCCACGGCGTCGGCGCCCTTCACGGCGAGTTCTGGCTTGCGGTGGAAGGAGATGCGAGTCCCGGCAGCCTCGGCGAGGGCCTTCGCGCGTTCCACGATCTCGGGGTCCGCGTCGTAGCCCTTCGGTGTTGCGACTTGGATGTGCATGCCTACCATGGGCGCGGCCAGCAGGTAGCTGTGCAGCATGTTGTTGCCGTCGCCGACATAGGCGAACGTCTTGCCTGCGAGGTCGCCGAGGTGTTCACGCAGCGTCAACCAGTCCGCCAGGATCTGGCACGGGTGCTCGACGTCGGTGAGGGCGTTGACGACGGGGACGGTGGCGTAGCGTGCCAGCGCCTCGAGGCTGGCATGGCTCTTGGCGCGGTACACGAGCGCGTGGCCGTACCGCGACAGCACCTGCGCCGTGTCTTCGATGGATTCGCCGCGCGACAGTTGGCTGGTCTGCGCGTCGAGGTTGATGGCGATGCCGCCAAGCCGCTGCACGCCGACTTCGAAGCTGACGCGGGTGCGCGTCGAGTTCTTCTCGTACACCATGAGGACGGCTTTGCCCGCAAGCAGGGGCGGCAGGGGTCCGCGTGCGGCTTGCGCCTTGAGGTCCGCGGCTTCACGCAGGACTTCGTCAAGGTACGGCGCGACGTCCATCATGCCAAGGACGGCGCGGGCCCCGGGCACGGGGGTGGGCGCGGGGGCCGAGGGCGGTTCGGTGTGGATGGTTTCGATGCGGGTCTTGCTCATCGTGGGGTCTCCAAGAGTTGCGGGATTGGACGGGTGAGGAGGTCGAGCGGGCGTTCGGCTGCCTTCTGGGCGGCGGCCACCATGGACGCCAAGTCCACGGCCCGTGAGGAGAGGCCGCGCAGCGTGGCCGCGACGGCTGACGGGGCGGGCCCTCCGACCGTTGCCCGACGCGACGGGTCGGGCTGCAGGACGGCGAGGACGGCCTCCGTGGCCGCGCGGTCGAGTCCGACGGCCTGGACGGCGTCCTGGAGAGAAGATCCCGCTTCGACCTTTGCGTAGGCGCGCGCGGACGCGTCGTAGGCTGTGCGGAATGGCATGCCGGTGCGCACGAGAGCCTCCGCCACATCGGTCGCCAGGATGCCGGGCTTGGCCCACTCGGCCGCAGCGGCGCGCGCGTCGTACGTCATGCCTTCGACCAGTGGTGCAAGCAGGTCAGCCGTGGTGACGGCGTCGGCGAGGGCGTCCACGAGGTACGGTTTGGTGAGTTGGAAGTCGCGTTGGTAGCCGAGGCCGAGGCCCCCGACGATGGCGGAGACGGCCGCGAGCGGGCCTGCGAGCCCCTTGCCGCGTCCGCGTGCCAACTCGAGGGCGTCGGGGTTGCGCTTCTGCGGCATGAGGCTGGAGCCCGTCGTGTAGCCCGGCGGCAGTTTGAGCGCGCCCGATGCAAACAGGTCCAACAAGTCTTGGGCGAGGCCCGCGAGGACGATGCCCGCGTGGGCGCAGGCCTCGCACGTGCGCAGGACTGAGTCCCGCGTGCCGGTGGCGAGGATTGCGCTGCGCGGAGGTCGCAGGCCGAGCAACCGCGCCGTGAACGCCGGGTCGATCGGCAGGGTGGAGCCGGCGACGGCGCCGCAGCCGAGTGGCGATTCGCCGACGTCGTCGAAGGCGGCCAACGCGAGTGCGGCGGCGTCCTGCAGGCGCGCCGCGTGGGCGGCCAGGAGGAATCCTAGAGTGGCGGGCTGCGCCGGTTGGCCGTGCGTGCGTGCGACCCACGGTGTCGCCGTATGCGTCGCCGCCTGGTGGGCCAGGGCGTTGGACAAGGCCAGCAAGCCTTGGGCCAACTGGGCCAGGCCGGCCCGCGCGTGCAGGACGATGCAAGTCGCGACCTGGTCGTTGCGGCTGCGCCCCGTGTGCAGCTTGCGGCCCGTGTCGCCGAGGGCGACGGTGAGGCGCGCCTCGATGTTCATGTGCAGGTCTTCGAGGTCCGCCTTGAGGCTGAATGTCCCGGCCTCGTGGTCGAGCAGGATTGCCCGCAGGCCGGCAAGCAGTTGTGCTGCCTCCTCGGCCGTGACGAGGCCCGCGCTGCGCAGGCCCACGACGTGCGCGCTCGATCCGGCGAGGTCATGGATGACGAACGGCCGGTCTTCGTCGACCGTCTGCGAATACGCGAGGAGGTCCGGGTGCAAGCCGGAGCCCGTGCGGGCCTGCCAGAACGGCTGGCCGGGGTTCTGCGGTGTGCTCATTTCTTGGCCTTCACCACGACGCGGGCCTTGCTGGTTTTCTTGCCGTTGGCGATGCTGGCTTCAATCGTCTTCTGGCCCGTCAGGCGGCCGGCGGCTTGGCCGGAGCGCACAGCGTTGGCGGTCTCCGTCGGCAGGCTCCAGATCTCGATGAAACCCTCCGAGGCATGGTGGTTGAAGGAGTCCTTCGTCCCGTACGTGGCGAGGTTGTCCTTGAACAGGCTGAGTGGGCTGGTGCGACCGAGGACCGACAGTCCGCCCTTGTAGGCTTGGACCTTCACGGTGCCGCTGACGTTGCGCTGGATGGTGTCGATGGCGGCGCGGATGGCGAGCATCACTGGCGCATACCACTGGCCGTCGTAGACGTTCTCGGCGAACTTCTGTTCGAGGAAGGGCTTGAGCTTCATCTCCTCCTTCGTGAGCGTCAAGGCTTCGAGGGCCTTCTTGGCGAACAGGACCGTCATTGCGGCGGGAGCTTCGTAGACTTCGCGGCTCTTGATGCCGATGAGGCGGTTCTCGACATGGTCGATGCGGCCGATGCCGTGGGCGCCGGCCAGCGTGTTGAGCTGGGCTACGAGGTCCCAGAGGGGGAGTGCCTTGCCGTTCAGCTTGACGGGGATGCCGGCCTGGAAGGTGAGCTCGATCGTGCCGGGCGTGTTGGGCGCGTCGCGCGGGTTCGTGGTCCAGGTGAAGGCGTCGTTGTGCGGCGCGTACGCCGGGTCCTCGGTGTCGCCGCCCTCGATGCTGCGGCCCCACAGGTTCTCGTCCGTCGAGTACGTGCCATGAGGGGAGGATGACTGGCGCTTGAGCTGCGGGATCTCCAGGTCGTACTTCTTGGCGTACTCGACGGTGGCCACGCGCGTCATCGGGTGCGTGCGCTGGGGGGCAAGGCAGACGAGGCCGGGCATGAGGGCCTTGACGCCGGCCTCGATGCGGACCTGGTCGTTGCCCTTGCCGGTGCAGCCGTGGGCAACGGCGTCGCCGCCGGCCAGTTGCACGGCTTCGACGAGCTTCTTCGCGATGAGGGGGCGGCCGATTGCGGTCGCCATGGGGTAGACGCCCTCGTACATCGCGTTGGCGCGGATCGAAGGCGCCAGGAAGTCGTTGCAGAACTCCTGCGCCGCTGGCAGGATGATGCAATCCTCGGCGCCGTTGGCAAGGGCGCGCGCCTTGGCCTCGGCGAGCTGGGCCTTCCCTTGTCCGAGGTCGAGCATGGCCGCCGTCACCTTGGCGTTGTGGTTCTTCTTCAGCCAGTGGATCATGACGCTGGTGTCGAGGCCGCCGGAATAGGCGAGGACGATGTGCTTGGGCACGAAGCGAAATCCTCGGAGGACGCACTTAAGGCGCGCGGCGAATTGTCGCCATCATTGGGCACGCATGTCTAAAATGGGACATCGCGTGTGGAAGGCATGGCGAAGAAGGCCAAGTCGCCGGCCGCGGGATCCGTTGCGCAACAGGTGCGCGCCTACATCGACGGGAGGCCGGTCGTGCGCGACGCCCTGGCCATGGACATCGTCAACCTGTCCGCCTTGACGCGGCGCATCCGCGACGAGACCGGACTGGGTTCCGAGGAGGCCGTGCTGGTCGCCTGCCGCCGGTACGTGCCGCGCAACGCTTCGCCGGACTACCAGGCCGCCATCCGGAAGGTACTGGACAAGTCGAAGCTGGAGGTGCGCACACGCATGGCGGTGCTCACGGCGCACCCTTCGTGGAAGCTTTTCGGGCGCCTCGAGAAGGCCATGAACCAGGCGGGCGGACGCAGCCACCCGATCCATGTCCTGCATGGCAGCGAGTCGATTACCATCATCACCGACGAGACCCTTCTCGGCGAGATGCAGGAGATCCTCGGCACCGAGGACCTCATCAAGGTGCGGCGCGGCCTCGTCGAGCTGAACATCCGCAGCCCCGACTCCGTCGAGGACGTCCCCGGCACGCTCGCGTTCCTGGCGTCGAGCCTGTCCAGCAAGGGCATCAACTTCATCGAGGTCATCAGTTGCTACAAGGACAACATGTTCCTGATCGAGGAGGACGACCTGTTCGCGGCGTTCCAGGCCCTGAACGGGCTCATCAAGACCTGACGCCCACGCGTCCATGGGAGGTCGGCCTGGCCTTGCGCCGGACGGCAGGCTGCCGCGTCTTGCGAGGTGGCGTTGGTCCCGGTCTCGCCTCCAGACGCTCGTCAAGAGGGACGCTCGGCGGGTTGGGGCCATGCTGTCGCAGCAAGCGCGTGGCCAGGAGGATGAACCAGGCAGCGATCAGGCCGACCAGGAGGCGCTGCGCGAGGGCGGCCGCGGCCCATCGAGCCGCCGTGCAGGACACGTAGGCCAACGCCGAACATGACACGCCGATGCCCATGACGAGGGAAGGACGGGCAAACGGCCGCCAAGCCGCGCAACTGCGAAAGGCGGGCACGAGGACGACCATCGCGGCGCCTGACAAGGCGAACGTGGGCGGGCCGACGCGTTCGTGGATGGTTCCCGGCAACGACGGCCGCCCGGCGTCTCGGTCGACGGGGCAGGCGGCCATGACGACGGCACCGATGCCGGCAAGCCAGAGCATGGCGAGACCGGCGCGCTGCCACCCGGAACGGGCCAACTGCGGACGCAAGGCGAAGGTGAGGAGCGCGCCGCCGACTGCGAAGCCCAGGAGCGCGATGGCCCAGAGGAGCCAGAAGCGCGTGTTGGCGAATTCGCTCATGTGCCAGGGCTCGTGCGCGAGGGAGGTGGCATGGAGTGCGACGACGGCCAGGACGAAGGCGGCCACTCCGGCCAGACCCGCGACGGCCAAGCCGCGAAACGGCGCATGGTTGGCGTCTTGGCTCTGCGGCATGCAGGCGTTCTTCGGACGGCCGGGTATTAAGCGGTCCCGTCGCCGTCAAACATGCCGCCCGCGGAAACGGCTGCGCCAAGGCGTCCGGCTGGGGAAAGCCGCGCCTATGCCGGCGCGAGGACCGCTGCGGTCACGGCGCCGGCCAACGGTTCTGTGGCACCAAGGAGCTCGGCCTCCGTCACAACCAGGGGTGGTGCAAGGCGGACGACGGACTTTCCCGCTTGGCCAACGAGGTAGCCCGCCTTTCGCATCGCGGCAACGACGTCTGGCGCCGTCGGCGTGGCAAGGGGCAGGCCGAGAAGCAGGCCGCGGCCACGCGCCGTCACCCCGAGTTCCTGCATGCGGGCGAGGAACAGGCCTCCGAGCCGACCAGCCCGCGTGACCAGTTGTTCCTTGGCAAGCACGTCCAGGACGGCGTTGCCGGCGGCACATGCGATTGGGTTGCCGCCGAAGGTGCAGCCGTGCGAACCGGGGCCAAGCAGTTTCGCTGCGCTAGGCTTCGCAAGCATGGCGCCGAGCGGCAGGCCTCCTCCGATGCCCTTCGCCATCGTGATCACGTCGGGGTCGAGCCTGTCGTGCTCGAAGCCGAAGAACTTGCCCGTGCGGCCGACGCCCGTCTGCACTTCGTCGGCGACCAGAAGGGCGCCGTTCTGCGACGTCAGGCGGGCCATCGTGTTTGCCAGGTCGGGCGACATGGGCGTGACGCCGCCTTCGCCTTGCACCGACTCGAAGAAGACGCCGGCCACGCGATGCTTGGCGAAGGCCGCGTCGAGGGCCGCGGGGTCGTTGAAGGGGACGTGGACGATCTGGCCCGGCAGCGGAGCGAAGCCTTCGTGGTAGTGCGGTTGGCCGGTCAAGGCCAAGGAGCCCGTCGTGCGGCCATGGAAGGAGTTGGCAAAGGCCACGACGACTGCGTCGGGCATGCCTTGGGCGTGGGCGTGGCGACGCAACAACTTGAGCGCCGCTTCGTTGGCCTCGGTTCCTGAATTGACAAACAGCGCCTGATGGCCGCCACTGAGAGCCTGCAGCCGTTCCGCCAGCAGGAGGCTTGGGGCGTTGGCGTAGAGGTTGGACGTGTGGCCCAAAGTCGCCACCTGCCGCGTGACCGCCTCGACGATCGCGGGATGAGCGTGGCCGAGGGCGTTGACCGCGACGCCCGCCATGAGGTCGGTGTAGGAGCGGCCTTCGGAATCGTCGACGCGGGCCCCACGGCCGCGCACGAGTTGCAGCGATGGCGTCGCGTAGTTGGGAAGCATGGCGGCCTCCCATCGCGTGGTGAGGGTCATGGCCCCGCCAACCCGGCTTCGACGAGCGTGCCGTCGGCGCGGCCATGCACGACGGCGTTCTGGAGTGTTCCAGCAGAGAGCCGCGTGATGAGGACGCGCGCGACGCCGGCTTCGATGGCGGCGACGGCGCCGTGCAACTTGGGGATCATGCCGCCCGTGGCCGCGTTGCCGACCAAGGCGCGGGCTTGCGGTGGCGTGAGGCGCGATAGGGTCATGCCGTCGCTGCCGCGCACGGCCGAAACATCGGTCGCAAGGACGAGCCACTCGCAGCGGATGGAGGCGGCGACTGCGCAGGCTCCCTCGTCCGCGTTGACGTTGAGCGCTCCCGCGGCGTCGAAGCCGACGGGCGTCACGACGGGGACGTGTGTCGGGGTGGCAAGCACCGCGACCGCGCCGGCAAAGCGCGTCACGGCCCCCACGCGGCCGAGGTCGCCGCCGGGGACTTTCTTGACTTGCGCCTCGAAGGTGCGCTGGGCGGCCGGCATGTGGAAGGTCGCCAAACCATGCGTGGCGAGTTGCTTCGACAGTTCGGCGCCGATCTGGTCCATGACGCGCAAGACGACGGCAGCCGCCGCTGGGCTCGTGACCCGCAGGCCGTCGATCTTGTGGACGGTTTCCCCGAGCGATGCCAGGGCCTGGTCGATCTGGGGCCCGCCGCCGTGCACGATGACGACGTTGTGGCCTGCAGCGCGTAGGGCGCGGCATTCCGCGGCAACGAGGCGGACCTGCTCTGGGTCGAGGACGACGTTGCCGCCGAGTTTCAGGACGATTCGCATGGCAACCCTCACGTCGTGTACGCCGAGTTGAAGGTGACGTATTCCTCGGACAGGTCGCAGCCCCACGCCTCTGCGTTGTGGTCGCCAAGCCCCAGGCGGACCCGGATGCGCACTTCCTTCGCCTTGAGGACGTCGGAGGCCTGGCTCAGGAGATTGCCGGCCAGCGGCTCGCCGCGTTCGAGGACTGGGACGGAGCCGTGCTCGGACTCGAACCAGACGCTGACCTTGGACGGGTCGACGAGCGCGCCGCACGCGCCGACCGCGGCGACGATGCGCCCCCAGTTGGGGTCCTTGCCGTGCAGCGCCGACTTCACGAGGTTGCTGGACGCGACGGCCCGCGCGATGGTGCGGGCGTCACTCAAGGTGCTTGCGCCCTCGACGCTGACCTCCATGAGGCTGGTTGCGCCCTCGCCGTCGCCGGCGATGTGCTTGGCGAGTGTCTTGCAGGCAAGCTGCAGGCCCGCCTGGAATGCCTCGGCATCGACGGTGCCCTTGCGCAGGTTGGGCCCACCGGCCGCGCCGTTGGCTATGATGGCGCACGTGTCGTTGGTGGATTGGTCGCCGTCAATCGTGATCATGTTGAACGTCGCGTTCACGGCCTCCTTGAGGTTCGCCTGGAGGTACGTCGAGTTGAGTGGCGCGTCGGTCACGAGGAAACCGAGCATCGTGGCCATGTTCGGATGGATCATTCCCGCACCCTTGGCGATGCCCGCAATGTGAAAGGTGCGCGTCTTGCCACCAGCGGCCGGCACCTTGACCTCGATGAAGACGTGCTTCGGGTGCGAATCCGTCGTCGTGATGGCTTCCGCCGCTTCGCCGCCCGTGGCGTCGCGCAGGGTTGCAGCGCACTCGTCGATGCCGGAGATGACCTTCTCGATGGGAAGGGGGCGGCCGATGATGCCGGTGCTGCAGACGATGAGCTGGTCCGCCGTGAGGCCGAGCTTGGCTGCGGCGTGGGCGGCCATCGCCCGCGCGTCGGCGAGGCCCTGCTCGCCTGTGCATGCGTTGGCGTTGCCGGCGTTGCACACGATGGCGCGGATGTCGCCGTTCTCCACGTGCTCACGGCTTACGATGACGGGCGCAGCGCAGAACGCGTTCTGGGTGAAGACCGCGGCACCCTTGGAGGGGCGGTCGCTCACGATGAGGCAGACGTCGCGGCGCTTCTTCTTGATCTGCGCCCAGACGCCCTGGGCAAGGAAGCCGGGCACGTGGTTGAGGTGCTTGTCGGGCTGCACCGTGAGGGTGTAGGCGGGGCTTGCCGTGGTCGTGGTCTGCGTCATGTCAGTCAGGCTCGGTTCTGCGGGGGGATGGATGGGGTCGATGCGCGCCAGGCTGCGGCGCCAGCCGAGGAGGACCATTACGGACCCCCTCCGATGCGTGTCAGGCCGGTCGTCTCGTCGAGGCCCAGGGCGAGGTTCATGTTCTGCACGGCCGCGCCGCTGCCGCCCTTCACGAGGTTGTCGATGGCGCAGCGAGCCACGATGAGGCCGGCGTCGGTGTCGACGTCGACTGCGACGTCGGCGAAATTGCTGCCCCGCACGTGCGACGTGTCGGGTTCGGCCACGATGCGCACGAAAGGCGTGTGGGCGTATGTGCTGGCGTACGCGGCCTTCACGGCGGCGGACGTCGCGCCCGAGACCAAGGGAAGGTAGACGGTGGCAAGAAGGCCGCGGTTCTGGGGCACGAGGTGCGGCGTGAAGCGGACCGGGCGCACCGGCGCAATCATGCCGTTGGATTCGATGCGGTTCGTCGCAAGGCGGATTTCGCCGAGGTGGTCGTGGCCAAGCACCTTGTAGGCCCGCACGGCCTCGTTGGTCTCGGCGTAGTGCAAGTCGGCGCGGGCCGTGGCTCCGGCTCCGGAGACGCCGGACTTGCCGTCGGAGATGAGCGGGCCTGCTGCGACGAGGTGCGACTTGAGCGCCGGCCCGGCGGCAACCATCGTCGCCGTGGGATAGCATCCGGGATTTGCGATGCGGCGCGTCCCCTTGGGCACCGGCATGAACTCCGACAAGCCGTAGGTCCAACCGGAGCCTGCCTCGAACGCGGCGGCCCGATGGGCACGGGAAAGGTCCACGATGAGCGGGACGTCCGCAAGCTCCGTCGCGTGCTTGAGGGCCTCCTCGGAATCCGTCGCGAGGAAGACGACGTCGGCGTCGTGGGCGGCTTGCGCATGCGTCATGACCAGGTTGGTCAGGTGCCGGAAGGCTGGGACCGAGTCGCCGTAGGGCTTCCCCGCGTCGCCGCTTGTGACGGGGTGCAGCGCGCCGACAGCGGGGTGGGCGACCAGGAGGCGCATCAATTCACGGCCCAGGTAGCCCCGGGCGCCGATCACGGCGACGTCAACCATTGCGAAGGACGACCCTAAACTCGGTGGCGATGATGATAACCATGATGGCGAGCAGGGAACAAGATTGGGCACGTGTGTCCGAATTCGGACACGCTCAGGTGCGGCGCTTCCTTGCGCCCTTCATGGCCAAGGCGGCAAGCGGTGCGCAGCCGGCAAGGGTGCCGCCCGCCCACGCGGCCAGCGCCGGCCATGGATTTGGATGGGCGACGCCCTCGAGGACGGCCGAAGGCGGCGGGCGGGCGCGGCCGGCTTGCTTGGTGACGTCCGAACAAGCGTCGCCCAAACCGTTGCCGTCGACATCTTCCTGCGCCGGGTTCGGCACGGTCGGGCAGTTGTCCACGCCACCGAGCGCGGAATCGTTGGCAATCCCGTCGCCGTCGAGGTCTGCATCGCAGAGGTCGCCCATGCCGTCCCCGTCCATGTCGCGTTGCATGCGGTCGGCCACACGCGGGCAATCGTCGACGGCATCGGGAATGGCGTCCAGGTCCGCGTCCGGAGGCGGCACCGCGGCCGTTGGTTCTGCTGCGGGCTCCCCCGGCACATCGGGAGCCGTGGTGTCGCAGGCGTCGCCGATGCCGTCGCGGTCGGCGTCCCCTTGGTCGCGGTTCACGGCGGCGGGGCAATTGTCTGCGCCGTCGGCCACCCCATCCATGTCGGAATCGCGGTCGCCAGGGTCATCCCGGACGACGACGTTGCAGGAGGATTGGCCGTCGCTGGCAGCGGAGCCGACGGTCACCGCATAGTCGCCCGCCTCGGCGTATTGCACGACAATGCCAGACGATCCCGGCTGCACGACTGCGGCACCCGGCGCGTCCCAGACGGGCTGGGCGGCCCCGGTCTGAACGATGGAGACGTACGCGCCGACGGCCGTGATCTGCGAGGCGGGCCGGCAGACGACGACCTCCGGGGCCGGCGGCCGCACGCTGACCGCGCAGGTTGCCGTCGTGGGCGGGTCGCCCTGGTCGCGGACCGTGATGGTGTAGTTGCCGACCTCCGAAAAGGCGCGGGTCATGACAGCCATCGCAGCCTGACCGTCGTCATCGCCTTCGAACGGGTCCCAGGCGTAGGGCGGCGTGCCGCCGGTCGCTTGCCACGTGGCCGAAGATCCTGGAGCAAGCGTCCGGAACGACGGGGAGCATGCAAGGGGCTCCGGCTCGGGCGGCGGTGGAGGCGATGGCGGCGGAGACGGAGGAGGTGGGGGCGGCGGGAGCGAGGGGTGGCAGCGAGGCGGACCGATGGCGACGATGTCATTGCGGAAGGCGGCGCCGTACGTCGCGGATGCCTGTCCGCCAAAGAGGTAGGCGCACCCGGCACCCATGTCGTAGACCGAGGGCGCCCCGTACTCCCCGTAGGGCAACGGCGTGGGCCACGACTGGACGGTCATGGCGGCCGGATCGAAGGCACCGATCCACGCCGACGGCTCGTTGGGGTGGTTCCACCCGCCGCGGCCGCCCATGATGATGGCGCGCGATCCGTCCCACACAGCCGTCAGTTCCGCCACGTCATCCGGCAAGCTGGCCGGGAGGATGGTGACGGAGCCAGGGCTCACGCCGGATGGCGGCACGAAGCGCAGGATACGTTGCGACGCGATCGGCCCCGTTCCATCCCAGCCGCCGATCGCGTACGCCGCGGAGCCATCCCAGACGGCTGCCCCGGCGTATACGGCCACGGGCATGCGAAGCGCCAAGGTCGCCACGGTCTGCGCGGCCGGATCGAATTCGTAGATGTTGTAGTTCCACGTGCCCCAAGCGCCGTCGACGTTCTCCCAGCCGCCGAAGACGTAGGCCTTGGAACCGGTCCACACGGCCATCGAGTCGGTGAGGCCGTACGGCAGGTGCGGCTTCATCGTTGTAAACGAACCGCCGCCGGCGGGGTCGAAGGCGAGGATGGTGTCCCAGACGTTGTTGTCGCCGCTGTCGCCCCAACCACCGAAGAGGTAGGCAACCGAGCCGGCCCACACCGCCGGAAACCTTGTGCGCCACGTGGGAAGGTGCGCCGGCATGACCGTCGTGGTGCCAGCCACGGGATCGAAGTCCACGACTTCACTGGCACTGGCCAACGAGGCCTCGCCGCCGAAGATGTACGCGTGCGTCCCGGACCAGACAGCGGCTTGTCCGGCCTGCGGACTCGGCAGATGAACCGCGAGACTTTGCGCCGAGGCCCCCGGGGGAATCGCAGCCTCGGCGCCGCCGAACCCACCAAGGGCCAGCAAGGCGAGAAGCCCAGCCACCACGACGTTGGACCGCATGCGAGCAGAAGCCCCCACAGCGGCATAAACGGTTGCGCTCAGGTTCGGCGCCGACCGTCCCAACTCGTCAGCCGGCCTTGAGCGAGTCCAGGTGCGCCTGCCCGTCGGCATGGCCCTGCGCGATGGTTTTCCGGATGGCCCCGAGGTCGCGCGACAGGCGGTGCAGGCCGGTGCTTCGCGTCGGCCGCACGACGCGGACCGTGGCGCCGGGGGGCGGATCGGCAGCGTACGCCATGGCCGCCTCCTTGATCTCGGCATGACGCAGGAGGCCGTTGCGCAGCGTGGGGAAACGACGGGCAATCATGGCTGCAAGGACACGGTTGTCCTTCCGGATGACGCCATCTTGCCAGTTGACGACGACCGTGACGTCGGTGGCCCCGTCCTCCACGGCCTTGCGCACCGGGATGGGGTCGTTGATGCCGCCGTCCAGGTAGTCAAGGCCGTCGATGCGCACGGGGCGGCCGGCCGCCAGGGGCAGGCGACCCGTCGCCTTGAGCCAGGGAATGACGGGCCCGTTGCGCAAGTCGTGGTACGTCGTGCCCCCGTCCTTCAGGCGGCAAGCGGTCACGTACACGGGGTACGGGCAACGATGGATTGCAGCTTGGTCGATGGGATGTTCCAATTCGTAGACGATCTCCAGCAACGCGTCGTGGTCCAGAAGCGGCCCCCGGCGGCGCAGGAAGCGGCGGTAACTGAGGATGCGGCGGTCGGCGGCGTAGGTCCACGTGTGCTCCGCATGCTTGGCCTGGCCTGCGGCGAACCAAGCCGCCAGTGCTCCGCCCGCCGAGGTGCCGTACACGGCATCCCACTTGGTATGTCCGGCCTCCTCGAATGCCGAAAGGACGCCGTTGGCGTACGCCGCCTTCATGCCGCCGCCTTCGATGACGAGGACGCGTTTGGCCGGAGGCACGCACCAAACGAGCGGATTCCCGGTGAAAAGGTGCACGCTGGTGGCGGCTAGGTGCTGAGCTCGATGCGACTTGGCCACATGATGCCACGGCCGCGTGTAGGCAAGACGGCGCCCGTGAAGGACATGGCAAGGCTGAACGCGTCGGCACCAAGGGGAGCGTCAAGCCGCATGGGGATGCGCACGGCGACAAGGGAATCCTTGGTGAGGCAGTCGGTCTGGCCGCCCCCGGAGTAGGCGTATACAGTGGATCCCTCGGCGATGGTGGCGCCTTTCTGCAGCACCTTGGCAAACAGGGTCGCCGTGCCCATGCCGTCATGATCGATGTAGAACGTGACGTTGGCCCACGCGCCCTTTGGGAATCCCGTGGTGGCCTCGACGGAGACCCATGTCCCGAGGTCGGCGGGACCGGTCAAGGCCTGCACGCCCAGGGTGCCGCATGTGCTGGTGCTGCCCAGGTCCTGGTCAAGCTCCTCGTCCGAGGTTTGGATGTCTTGGCGCAGGTACCACGTCTCGTTGTGCGTGGGCGCGGGGGGTGGGGCATTTGGGCCCGGGCCCGACGGGGACGTGGTGGAGGACGTCGTCGTCGGAGGCGGTGCCTCGGAGGTCGCGGTCGAGGTCGTGCCGAAGGACGTCGGCGCTGCGGCGGGGCTCCCCGAATCCGTCGTCGTGGATGTACCTGTCTCCGCCGACTGCGAACAGCCAGGCAAGAGGAGAACGCCGACCATTGCAAGGGCCAGCGGGAGGTCACGCGTGCGCACGTCGGTGCGACGCATTGGCCGGGTCTTAGCCCCTTCCGTTGCTAGCGGTTCACGGCGTGGATCGCCTTGCCGTGCAGCGCCTCGGCGGCCTCCATGATGCCTTCCGACATCGTGGGGTGGGGGTGGACCATCAGGGCCAGATCCTCGACCGTTGCGCCCATCTCGAGGGCCAGGACGGCCTCCGAGATGAGGTCACTTGCATTGGCGCCAAGGATGTGGATGCCAAGCACGCGGTCCGTCTTGGCGTCGGCGACAATCTTGTAGAATCCGTCGGGTTCGGAGGCGGCCAGAGCACGGCCCAGTCCGGCGACGTTGAAGGTCCCCGTTCGCACGTCGTGGCCGGCGGCCTTTGCCTGCACTTCGGTGAGTCCGGCCGTTGCGACTTCCGGGTCGGTAAAGATGACGCCCGGAATGGTCACCCAGTCCGCGGCGGCGCCCTTCTTGCCCGCGATGGCCTCTGCCGCCACGATGCCCTCCTTGGACGCCTTGTGGGCGAGCATTGGGCCGGGCGTGATGTCGCCGATTGCGTACACGGACGGGACGGAGGTGCGCATCTGTTTGTCCGTCGGCACAAAGCCGCGTTCGTCGACCGTGACGCCGGCCTTGTCGAAGCCGAGGTTCTTCGTGTTGGGGCGGCGGCCGACGGAGACGAGGACGTAGTCGCAATCGATGACCTGTTCCTTGCCGGCGGCATCGAATGTGAGCTTGACGGACGAGCCCGAGACCTTGGCTTCCTTGGCCCGCGCAGAGAGGTGAAGCGAGAAGCCCTTGCGTTTGAGGATGCGCTCGAGGCCCTTCGCGATGTCGACGTCGACGCCGGGGATGAGCTGGTCCATCATCTCGATGACCGTGACCTTGCTGCCGAGGTTGGCGTAGGCGCAGCCGAGTTCGAGGCCGATGACGCCGCCGCCGATCACGACGATGTGCTTCGGGACCTCGCGCAATTCGAGGGCACCCGTGCTCGACAGGATGCGCTTCTCGTCGAACTTGAAGCCCGGAATCTCGATCGTGCTCGAACCCGTCCCGACGATGATGCTCTTGGCCTGCAACGAGCGCCGGGATGGTCCCGCGACATCGATCGAGTTGGCTCCAGTGAGTGTGGCACGGCCTTGAAGCACTTCGACTTTGTTGGCCTTGAGGAGCCCCGCAACGCCGGATGTGAGCTTGTCGACGACGGATTGCTTCCAGGCGACCAGTTTGCCCATGTCGACGGCCGCGGCGCCAAACGAGATGCCCTTGTCGCCGGCGTGGGTGGCGTGCTTGAAGTCCTTGGCGGCGGAGATGACGGCTTTGGACGGGATGCAGCCGACGTTGAGGCAGACGCCGCCGAGCTTGCCCTCGTCGATGATGATGGTCCGGAGCCCGAGTTGGCCGCAGCGGATGGCTGCAACGTATCCGCCGGGACCGGCGCCGATGACCGCCACGTCGTAGGAATCGCCCGGCTTGGCTGCGACCGCCTGGCCTTGCGCCTGGACCATCACAGGGACTCCAGCAGCAGAAGTTGCGGATCCTCGAGGTAGCGCAGGAGGGTGTTGGCGAACATGGCGCCATTGTAGCCGTCGACGATGCGGTGGTCGAAGCTGAAACTCAAGTTCATGCGCCACCCGATGGCGACGGTGCCGTCCTTCACCACGGGCACTTGCTTCATTTCGTGGACGCCCATGATGGCGACCTCGGGGTAGTTCAGAATCGGCGTCGCCATGACGCCGCCGAGTTTGCCGAGGCTCGTGATGCTGAAGGTCGAACCCGTCAATTCCTCGAGTTTGGCCTTGCCGGTGCGCGTCCGTTCCGACAAGTCGACGATTTCGCGCGCGATGTCCAGGATGCCCTTCTTGTCCGCGTCCTTCACGACGGGCACGATGAGGCCGTTCTCCGTCGCGGTCGCGATGCCGATGTGGTAGTACTTCTTGCGCACGATCTCCGACGTGGTCTCGTCGAAAGCGACGTTGACGTCCGGGTGCTTCTTCAGGGCGGCGACGGCGGCCTTCAAGATGAAGGGCAGGAAGCTCAACTTCACGCCACGCTCATCGGCGAGGCCCTTCGCAGAGTCCCGCAGGCGCACGAGGTTGTCGCAGTCGACTTCGGCCACGTACGTGAAGTGCGTCGCCGTGAAGGCGCTGCGCTCCATGGCCTTGGCAATCGTGCGGCGAAGGCCACGCAACGGGATGCGTTCCTCGCGCGTCGGGTCCGTCGAGTACTTCACGTCCGCGTAACCGAAGCGAGCACCGCCAGTCGCCGTGGGCGCCGGCTGCCCCGCAGCCATGCCGCCAGAACCGGAGCGTTCCAAGTCCTCCGCGGTGACGCGGCCGTTCTGGCCTGTCCCGAGGACGGTGTTGATGTCGATGCCCTTCTCTCGGGCCAAGCGACGAATGGCCGGCGCGGCCGTGGCTTTGTAGCCGGCCGGGACGGCGGAGCGCGGCGCCGAGGACGGGGACGTGCCCGCCGACTTGCGCTCGATGACCTTCGTTGCCGCCGCGATGTCCTTCGGCAAGTCGAAGAGCGTCTTCTCCTCCTTGGCCTCCTTGACCGCGGATGCCGCGACGGGCCTCGACGTCGCCGCAGGGGCCTTCGTTTCCTTCGCCGTGACGGCTGGAACGGGTGCGGCCGTGGCGGCGGGCGGGGGCGGCGTGGACGATGCGCCTTCCTCGATGTCGACGATGACTTGGCCGACCTTCGCCATGTCGCCTTCCTTGAGGTAGTGCTTCGCGATGACGCCTTTGCGCGGGCTCGTGAGTTCGACGGTGGCCTTGTCCGTCATGACCTCGACGAAGGGCTCGTCCTCGTTGACGGCGTCGCCTTCCTTCTTGATCCAGCGCACGATCTCGCCTTCCTGGATGCCTTCGCCGATGTCGGGGAGCTTGAATTGGAACATGGGTCAAGGCCTTCCTAGAAGTTGATGACCTCTTCGATGGCCGCCATGACCTTGTTGGCGTTGGGCATGTAGAGGTTCTCGAGGGTGTACGGGAACGGCACATCGTAGCCGGTCACGCGCTTGACGGGGGCGAGGAGGTGCTCGATGGCGTGTTCCGCGATGGTTGCGGAGACTTCGCTCGCGAATCCGCCGGTGAGGGGCGCTTCGTTGACGATGACGGCGCGGCCGGTCTTCTTGACGGAGTCGAGGACGGTCTTGCGGTCCCATGGGTTGATGGTTCGCAGGTCGATGACTTCGCAGGAGATGCGGGCCTTGTCAGCCGCCTCCGCCGCCGCCGTGCACAACGGCAACATCGCGCCGTAGGAGACGAGTGTCAGGTCGTCGCCTTCGCGGATGATGCGCGCCTTGCCGAGCGGCTCCGTGTAGTATTCCTCCTTCACGTCGCCCTTCACGGCGCGGTAGATCTTCTTCGGCTCCATGAAGATGACCGGGTCATTGGACGCGATGGCTGCGTGCAGCAAGCCCTTGGCGTCGTGCGGGTTGGAGGGGATGACGACCGTGAGCCCGGGCGTGTGCGCGAAGTAGGCTTCGCCGCTTTGCGAGTGGTAATGTCCGCCGCGGATGCCGCCGCCGTAGGGCGTGCGGATGACCATGGGCACCGTGTATTGGCCACCACTGCGGTAGCGGATTTTCGCGGCCTCGGACACGATTTGGTCGAAGGCTGGATAGATGAAGTCCGAGAACTGGATCTCAGGCACCGGGCGCAGACCGTACATCGCCATGCCAATCGCGGAGCCCACGATGAGCGACTCGTTGAGCGGCGTGTCCAGCACGCGGGCGTCGCCGTACTTCGCCCAAAGCCCGTCCGTCGCGCGGAAGACGCCGCCATTCTTGCCGACGTCCTCGCCCAGGATGCAGACGTTCTCGTCGCGGCCCATGGCTTGGTCGAGGGTGTGCGTCACGGCTTGGATGAGAGTCATGGTTGTCATTGTGGAGCCTCCTTCCATCCCGAAATTGCCGCGCGCGTGGCGCGGTTTGCCCGGTGCATGCAGTAGTACGAACAACCCATCAGGACGATGGGCGAAAGGAAGAAGCCGATGACCGGGATGAACACCACGCCCACGGCGAGTCCGATGCCGCCGAGGACCATGCTTGCGGCTTCCCAGGCGGTAGAGTCCGTTGTCATGCGGTCTTCCTCCAAGGCCCGCCGGCGCCCGCGGGCCACAACCCGCCGACGATGGCTCCGGCCACGAACAGGAAGACGGCTCCAACGTATGGGGACGCCTGTTGCAAGAAGAACACTCCAGCCAACACGGAGACCACGCTGCAGGCGAGACGGAAGACGTTGTAGACTTCCATCAAACGCACCTCGTGCAGAGGAAGATGCCGCAGCCGATGCCGGTGGCGAAGAGCAATTTCGCGGCGATGGCCGGAAGCATCATGCCGCCTCCGGGACGAACCACGGAGCGCACTGAACCCACTGAACCGACCACGCGCCCTTCAGTGAGCTCAGTGGATCGGTCGGGCGTCGGGCAAGCATTTCAATGCGCCCCCGGCACGCCGTGTTCGTCGTAGTCCTTCTTCATCGCGGCCCGTTGCTCCTTCAACAATTCGGGCACGTTCTCGTAGACGTCGTCGAACATCGACTCCACCGGCGGCGTGGTGGCGTTCTTCTCCGCCGCCTTGATGGCATCGTTCACTTCGACTTCTGCGTCCTTGGCGAGCTTGTCCATCTCGGCTTGCGTGATGACCTTGTTCTTGAGGAGGAACGCCTCGAAGCGCTTGAGCGGATCCTTGCCGGCCCACTCCTTGAGGAGTTCCGGCGGGCAGTAGCGGCTCGGGTCGTCGCTTGTGCTGTGGGCCGCCATGCGGAACGTGACGAGTTCAATGAGGCTCGGCCCTTCGCCACGGCGGGCGCGGTCGACGGCTTCCTTCGTCAGCTTGTAGACGGCGAGGATGTCGTTGCCATCCACTTGGATGCCGGGCATGCCGTAGGCGGCCGCCTTGATGGCGTACGACTCGGAGGCGGACTGTTTCGAGTTGGGCACGGAGATGGCGTAGCCGTTGTTCTCCAGCATGAAGATGCAGGGGCTCTTGGTGACGGCGGCGAAGTTCATGCCGCTGTGGAAGTCGATCTCCGAGCTGGAGCCGTCGCCGAAACTCGTCATGGCGACTTGCTTCGTGCCCTTGAGTTTCATGGCGTACGCGGCGCCGGCGGCTTGCGGGATCTGCGTCGCAAGGGGCGAACTGATGCTGAAGAAATTGATGTCCTTGAACGAGTAGTGGACCGGCATCTGGCGGCCCTTGATCTCGTCGGCGGCGTTGCCGAAGCACTGGTTCACCATGCGCAGCATCGAGACGCCACGCAGAAGCGGGGTGCCCGGGTTGCGGTAGTGTGGGAAGATCCAGTCGTCCTCGTTCAAGGCGTAGGCGGCGCCGATGTGGCAGGCCTCTTGGCCCAGGCAGGAGAGGTAGAAGCCGATGCGGCCCTGGCGCTGCAGCAGGATGAGCTTCTCGTCCATCTTCCGGACGCGCACCATGGTGGCGTGCAGTTTCTTCAAGTCCGTGTCGGAGAGGTCCAGCTCGAGGTCCTTCTTCTTGCTCTCCAAAAGACTCAGGGGCTTGTCCGCCAAGGCATGCCTCGATTCAAGGGATGACGGAACTCGGTTTAAGGGTGCAGGGTCAACACATGAATGCATGTTCATGTATCTGTTCGTGCCCCTAGGCCGACGTTTAGGTCGTGGCGACCGATGCCAGGCCATGAAGCCCGCCGCGTGCCTCGTCCTGCTCATCGCGTCGACCCTGCTTGCCGGCTGCGGCAAAGGGTCCGACACGTCCGGGACCCGCACCGGCTACGTCGTTGCTCCACATGCCGTCGAGCAGGGAGATGCTGGACCGCCAGGCGACTCGAGCGAACAGGCTACTGCCGACCGTCCGGGCTCCGCCGGCGGCGATGCCCTCGGCGCTTCGGCGCAAGCCATGTCCCCCCTGCGCGACTAATCGCATTCAAGAACGCCCCGTCCCTGCGCCGCCCCATGCAACTTCGTCTCCTCCTTGCCTGCACGGTCCTCCTCGCCGGCTGCACGATTCCAAGCGACACGACGACGGAGAAGCCGGTCGACGCGTCGACGTACCAGATCGTCGTCCAGTGGACCATCTCCGGCGTCCCAGGCAATTCCACCTTCACGTTCCCCATGCAAGTCAACAGCGCTGCCGGAATCGTGACCTCGAGCCCCCACATCGGCGCCCACTACTGGACGAGCCACCAGGAGAGCCCGGCCACGAGCAACGCGGCGACGCCCGGCTGCACGCACTACAAGGACGGCCGCCAGATCCCCCAAGACTTCGACGTCACCTGCACGGCCCCGAAGGCGCCCGGCATCTACTACCTGCGCGGCCATGTCCAGGAGACGCGCGGCAACCAGACCTACAATTGGTGGAGCGACGAGAAGAGCTTCACCGTGAACGCGTAGTCCGGCCGCGCTCAAGGCAAAGCCCAAGCGGCAGCTCTTCCTGCGGCCTCCGTGGACCGCTACCACATCTGGTTCGACTTGCGCCACGGCGTCAAGGACATGGAGCTGGTCGCCGCCATCCGCGGCATGCTGGGCCACCTGAAGGAGCAGGGCATGATCGAGGGCTTCGAGTTGGAGCGCCGCAAGCTCGGCTTCGGTCCGTCCGCCATCGGCGAGTGGCACGTCGCCATCCTGACCAAGGACATGGCGCAACTCGACCACGCGTTCAGCTTCGTCACACCGCGAACCGGCGAGATGGAGCGGCTGCACGCTGCGGTCTGGTCGAAGGTGGAGCACTTCCAGAGCGGCTTGTACCGCGACTTCCCCGACGCTAACCGCGCCCCTTGATGCTGGATTTCGATGAAATTACCTCACATCCTTTATGCCAAACGGCGATCGGATGGGACATGCGAGGCACACTCCTGCTTGCATGCGCCGGCCTGTTGGTCGGAACCGCCCTGGTCGCGCCGTCCGCCAACGCGGCGGCCATCGAGACGGAGACCATCATCTGGGAGAAGTGGTGCTACATCGGCTACGATGGGCAATGGGTGCTGTGCTACGACACCGACCAGAACCTCTGCGTCCTCACCGAATGCGCCCACGCGCCCAACGCCGTCGCGAGCGCCCTGAAGTGCGCAAACGAGAGCGTCTGGCAGGTCCTCGACGGCCACCTGCCCGTGGCCTGCGTCTAGAGTCGCCACTTCGGGGTGGTGCTCGCCCGGTCCGTGGCCGCGCCCACACCATTGGCCGCAAGCGGCCAGCGGCACAGCCCCAACCACCCTTAGAGGTCATTGCGTAACCTCCAGGAGGCCTGCGCGCGCCGGTTTGCAAGGAGTGCTAGGAGGTTGGGCCGACTTCGTGGCAGCGCCACGACGAGGTCCAGGCGACGACGCAATCCGCCGCAAAGCGGCGCGCCCTTGCGGGTCGTTTTCCGGCCACACACTCCTGGCGCCGGCGGTCTTGGCGGGCTTCCGGCCCGCCGGCAACCGCCCCCGCCAGGATTGCGAAGGCCGGAAAACGACGCAGGCACCCTGGAAGTTATGCAATGACCTCTAGTGGTTGTGGCCCTCGTGGCCCTCTTCCTCGACCGGGGCGTCCGGCATCGCCGGGTAGACTTCGACGAGCTTGACGGCGCGCTTCTTGTCCGTCGCCATGCGCAGGTCGCCGACGACGCGGAACTTCGCCATGAGCCAGTTCTGGTCGAACTTCGCCTGGTCCGGCACTTCGAGGCTGACCGAGTCCGCATCGAAGGCGACCTTGTACGTGCCCGCAGGGAAGAGACTTGCCAGCACGGCGTCGACCTTGGCCTTCTCGTCCGTGAGGACTTCGCGGATCGTGTACTCGTACTTCAGCGGCTTTCCTGCAAGGTCATGGTTGAGGTCGACACGGATGCGGCCGCCGGCCACGCGCGTGATGACGCCGCGCTCGCCCTCGAACGTCAGCGTCATGCCGACCTTGGGCTCGACCTTTTGGGCTTTGAACTGCGCCATGGGGACGTCCTTGATCTTGTGCGCGTCGCGTTCGCCGTAGGCGTCGATGGCGGCAATCTCCACGGTGACGGGTTTGCCGACGGTGCCGTGGCTGCGGATGTGCGACTCGAGGCCCTTGATGATCTGGTTGCCGCCCAGCGTCACCGTGAGGGGCTGGTAGCGGCGGCTGTCGCGGTGGATGTCGTTCGCCTTCGCGACGGCCTCGTCCGAGGTCTCCACCATCTTGCCGTCGACCCACAGCGTGTAGTCGAACTTGATGACGTTTCCGTCCTGCAGCCGGGCCTTGTCTGCCATCTTGGCGCGCGAGTTGGAGGGGGTAGATAATGGGCTCGCAGCAGGCGGATTGCGGCCTACCGGGCCAGGCGCAGGATGGCGATGCCAAACAGGAGCAGGATGACGCCCAGCACGATGTCCAGCACCAGCGTCACGCCTTGGTGCAACTTGGTCGAGAACAGGAGGCCGAGGCCGACGGCGACGCAGACGGCGGCGCCCACCTTGCTGGAACGGCGCTGGTCGACCAGCATGAGAAGCCCGAGAACGACGAGCATCACCGCGGCGATGGTGACGAGGATGCCGAGGTCGAGTGGGCCAAGCAGCATGAGGATGCCCAGCGCGACGAGAAGGACTCCCACGAGGCGGACGCGCACCAGCGGGTCCTGCAGCCAGTTCACGGGCAGACCCCGGTGTCGCTGTCGTAGATGCAATGCGCCTTGCTGGAGTCCTGGTACACGATGGTGTGCCCCGTGCGGATGTGGTAGACGACGAAGTTGTCGGGCCGAAGCGCCAGGCACACCTGCCGCGACAAGTCGACGCTGTGCCGGAGGCCGAAGAGACGCGTGGTCACCGTTGCCGACGAGTCAGTCGTCGCAAACAGCTGCGGGAAGTTCGGGTTGCCACCGCCGGCGCACTGCACCTCCGACACCGTCGCTTCGATGCCGAAGTCGGACGCGTAGGCGACGCCTGCAACGAGGCCGAGCACGCCCACGACGCCGAGGGCGATCTTGACCGTGAGCCCGAGCCACCCCATGCGTTTTGCGCCATGACGAGCAAGCATTAGACCGTTGTCGAAAGGGGGCGGTTACTGCGCCTCTTCGTCCTGCGCGTAGTAGTATTCGCCCATGGCGCGCTGTTCGCGGTCGAGGCGGGAGCCTTGCTTGTTGATGCGCGGCCGCTTCGTCTCGGAATCGCGCCGGAAGGTCACGCCGACGTCCTTCAGGAAGCGGTTCATGCCGTCCCGCAGCGGATACGGCCCGCCGGCGTGGCCGTGGATGCCGGGCTTGCCGCCGAAGACCATCATGGAATCCGACACCAGGTCGAGGAAGTAGACGTCGTGGTCCACGATGAGGGCGGACTTGGCCTTCTTCTCCATGACGCGGCGGATGGTGCGCGCGGCCTGGATGCGCTGGTTGACGTCGAGGTACGCCGAGGGCTCGTCGAGGAGATAGATATCGGCGTCCCGGTCGAGCGCAAGCGACACGGCGACGCGCTGCAGTTCACCGCCGGAGAGGCTTGCGACTTGCCTTTCCAGCAGCGGCTTCAGCGTCATGGGCCGCGCAATCTCGGCGTTCGCGAATCCCGACAGAAGAAGTTCCGGCGCCTGAGCCGCAAACAGCTCCTGCACGGTGCCTTCGTAGTCGGCCTTGACGTACTGCGGCTTGTAGGACACTTTCAGGTCCGGCAGCGCGTCGCCGCCGTCCGGTGGCAGGACCTTGGCGAGCATCTTCACGAACGTCGTCTTGCCCGTGCCGTTGGGACCGACGACGCCCACGACTTCGCCGTGGTGGATGGTGCCGGGATCCGATTCCATCTTGAACGTCCCGAAGTCCTTGTGCAACGCCGGGAAGTCGAGGAGGTCGATGAGTTCGGCCTTGGGCCGCGGAGGTCGCGCCTCGAACCGGATGGCATCCTCCCGCACCCGGATGTTCTCCTCGGGCAGGAAGCCGTTGAGGTACGTGTTGATGCCGTGCCGGACGTTGCGCGCCGCCGTCATGACCCCGTACGCGCCCTCGTCGCCGTAGACGAGATGGACTTGCTCGGTGAGGAAGTCCAAGACCGCAAGGTCGTGCTCGATGACGATGACGCGGCGCTTTTCCGCCAAGTCCTGGATGACCTGTGCGACGCGCAAGCGCTCGTGGATGTCGAGGTAGGAGCTCGGCTCGTCGAAGAAGTACACGTCGGCGTCCTTCAGCAACGTCGCGGCAATGGCGATGCGCTGCAGTTCGCCCCCCGAGACCTGGTCCATCTCGCGGTCCAAGACGCCGTCGATGTTGAGTCGCGGTACCACCAGGTCCCAGCGCCCGTCGGTGTCGGCCTTCTTGAGAAGGTCGCGCACACGACCCTTGAAGGCCTTGGGCAACTGGTCGACGTACTGCGGTTTGCGCGCCGTCCGGACGCCCTTGTCGACGACGGTCTTCAGGTACTCGCCCAACTCCGTACCCTTGTACTTCGCCAGGATGGGCTCCCACGACGGCTTCTCCTCCCAGTTTCCGAGATTGGGAATCTCTTCGCCCGCGAGGACCTTGATGGCCGTCGTCTTGCCCATGCCATTGGGCCCGAGGATGCCGGTCGCGGCTCCGAGCTTCGGGACGGGCAGCTTGAACAGGCGGAAGCCGTTCTTGCCGTACTGGTGCACGAGGTCGTCGGCAAGCGCCTCCGGCAAGCCGATGATCTTGATGGCCTGGAACGGGCACTTGTTGACGCAGATGCCGCAGCCGATGCACAATTCCTCCGAGATGACGGGCTTGCCGATGGCCGGGTCCATCTTGATGGTGTCAATCACACCGCTGCGCACGGGCGGACAGAAGCGGATGCATTCCTGCTGGCACTTGCGGGGCTGGCAGCGGTCGGCCAAGAGGACGGCGATTCGCATCGACGGATGCGCCCAGCGCCGCTGCGATAAGAAGGGTTCGTAAGGAGGGGCCAAGCCGACCGAGGGGGATATCAAGCGCGTCGCCCTTTCGCCCGGCGTGCGCCTGTTGCTTGCCGCGGCCGTCGTGTGCCTGGCCAGCCCGTGCGCGGCGCAGATTGGGTGGCGCGACGGCGACCCGTTTGCCGGGCCGATCGAGGCCGTACTCACGCCACCGTACACCGACTACCACGTCAACGCCTGGCCCGACGATGTCACGTACACGTGGGCCAACTCCAACACGTGCGGCACCTTCGAGCAGCGCGGCGCGACGGCCCGATGGACGCATGGCGACGAGACCGACTGCCATCGCCGCGGACCCGGCATCCATGCCGGCACCATCACGGTGACCGTCCATTCAAGCGACGGCAACCACGACATCACCCGCAGTTACGCCAAGGGATCGGTCACGGGCACTGGCCCCGAAGTCTACGTGGACGCCAACGGAGCCACGCGCACCGCCACCGTGTTCCGCGGCGCGGCAGACATCCTCCCGACCCGGCTCGACGTAGAGGCACCCGGTGGCCGGGCCCTCCGCATCGACCTGGAGGCGGGCAACTTCGGCGACGCGGCCGGCTCGCACGACATCCCCGTCAAGGCCACGAAGGCCGGAGCATCGTACCAGGCCGGCAAGGAAACCTTCACCCTCGACCCCACCGAGGTGCGCACCCAAGCGTTCGACTGGACGGCGCCAGTCGGCGGCACCTGGACCATCACCGCCGAAAGCCTCTCGGTCACCATCAACCTCGATCTGGGCGAGACACGCAACGCCACCCGGCCACTTCCTGCCGACCCGGATTGGCAAGGATCGTACTGGGACTCTGCCGAGCCCGGCGCGGCCGCGAAGCCCAGCCCGATGCCACTCGGCCTCACCGCCATTGTCCTTTCCGGACTAGCGGCAGCCCGCAACGCGCGGCGCAATCGGCCCTGACGGATCCACCGCAACCGCCTTCCGTCGCCGCCCGCGTCGCGCCGCGTGGCCAAGCGCTTCAACGACCGCCTCACCGCCCCGCTCCCTCGCTTCAAGGATTTCGTTCGCATCCTGCGAGAAGGGGGCTTCCATGGGCGCGGCCACCCAGAACGGGCGGCCGGCGACGTGCCACGGGTTTCCGCTCCACTCCCCGCAGTCCCGCAACGGGCCATCGGACTGACATGGATCGGCCACGCGACGTACCTCGTCCGCATCGGTGGCCTCAACATCCTCACCGATCCAGTCTGGAGCCCAGGCCTGCCGGGCCGCATCAAGAGGTTGGTTCCACCTGGCATCGCCTGGAACGACTTGCCGCGCATCGACGCCGTCGTCGTCAGCCACAACCACTACGACCACCTGGATTCCAAGACCGTGAAGCGCTTGCCGCGCGACACAGCCATCTTCGTGCCACTGCAACTGGGCCGGTTCTTCCGCCGGCGCGGCTTTACCAACGTCACCGAACTCGACTGGTGGGCGGAGGCCACCTTGGCCGGCGTCTCCCTGACGTGTGTTCCGGTGCACCACTGGAGCCGCCGCGGACTCACGGACACGAACAAGACCCTGTGGGGCGGCTGGGTGATGCAGGCGGCAGGCCGACGCGTCTTCTTCGGCGGCGACACCGCCTACGGCAAGCACTTCGCCGACGTGGGCGACCGCTTCGGGAGCTTCGACGTGGCCCTCATGCCCATCGGTGCCTACGCGCCGCGCTGGTTCATGCAGGACGTGCACATGGACCCCGACGAAGCCGTCGCCGCCTGCAAGGACCTGCGGGCGCAACGCATGGCCACCATGCATTGGGGGACCTTCGTGCTGACGCAGGAACCACTGCTGGAGCCCCTCGAACGCATCCGCGCCGCCTGGGCGGCGGCTGGCCGGCGCCGCGAAGACCTCCTGGACCTGGCCATCGGGGAAAGCCGCGTCTTGGAGTAGGTTCAGCGACCTCCGGCTCGCACGGTTGAACTGTGCGGGACGTCCATGGCCGTCCAGGCACGTCCGCGGCCGTCCACCCCCGGCCACCCCCGGCCAGCGCCCGTTTCGCCCTGGCCGAATCCTTTTCCCACGCCACCCCGTCGACCACCCGATGACGGGCCTGCCCAACATCCCTCTTGCAGTGTCGGGGCGGCCCCGCCTGCCGGAGTGGTTCAAGGTCAAGGCCCCAAGCGGCGAGCAGTACACGGCAATCAAGCAGGCGCTACGCGAACGCGGCTTGTCGACGGTGTGCGAGGAGGCGCGGTGCCCGAACTTGGCGGAGTGCTGGTCCGGCGGCAAGTCTGGCCGTGGCACGGCGACGCTCATGGTCATGGGGGGCACGTGCACGCGTGGTTGCCGCTTCTGCTCCGTCCCGACGGGCAAGCCTGGGGCATTGGACCCGGAGGAGCCGCGCAAGGCCAGCGAGACGATCGGTGTGATGGGCGTCGGCTACGTGGTCATCACGAGCGTGGACCGCGACGACTTGCCCGACGGCGGGGCTGCGCATTTTGCCGACGTCATCCGGTGCTGCAAGGCGGACCACCCGGGCCTCCTGGTCGAGGTCTTGACGCCGGATTTCCAGGGCGACCGTGCCGCTCTCGGCGCCATCCTCGACGCGCGCCCCGACGTCGTCGCACACAACGTCGAGACCGTGCGCCGCCTCACCCCATCCGTTCGCGACCGCCGGGCCGGCTACGACCAGACCCTCGCCGTCCTGCGTGCGTACAAGTCGCTGGGCGCCCGCTTTACGAAGACCAGCATCATGCTGGGCCTCGGCGAGACGCAGGCCGAAGTGGAGGAGTGCTTGCGAGATTTGCGCGCCGCCGACGTCGACATCGTCACCTTCGGCCAGTACCTGCGGCCGACGCAGGAGGCGCGGCACCTGCCGGTCGTCGAATTCGTTCCGCCGCAGGGGTTCGCCGAGTACCAGCGGATGGCGGAGGCGATCGGGTTCCTCTACGTCGCATCCGGGCCACTCGTGCGTTCGTCCTACAAGGCCGGCGAGTTGTTCCTTGAGGGCATGATTCGCTCGTCGGCAGTCGCGCCAAGCCTGGGCCGCGCGCTTTAACCCGGTGCCTGTGCTTGGCGCCGCATGGCTGAGCCACCGCCAGGGTCCCCCAAGCCCCCGCGCGGCCTCGCCCAGCTTTGGGTCGTGCATCCAAGCGTCACGGCGCCGCCCGAGCAACGGCGGGCCCGAGCTGCCGCTGGACTGCTTATCGCATTGACGGTTCTGGCCGCCCTCGACACGATCGCGTCGGCCGCCTCAGCCTACGGACCCCCGACGGCGCTCGACATGGCGGCGAACATGGCGTCCCTCGTCGGCTTGGTCGTCGCCTATGCCCTCGTTCGAAAGGGGCGCACGACGTGGGGCGTCATCACCGCGCTCCTCGTCATGCAGGCGGCCATCTGGGCCTACCGCGTCAAGGACTCTGGGCCCGGCGAGACGCAACTGCTGTACTTCCTGGTGGTGCCGCTTCTTCTAGGTGGGCTGCTGTTGCGGGGCCGGGCCGCGTACGCCATGGCCGTGGCGACCATCGTCTCGTCCGTTGCATTCGAGGCGTACCTCGACAAACGCTCGGGGCAGGGCCTCAACTCGGACGATGCCAGCCTCATCCTCCTTCTGGGAGCCGTCGCGTCCATCTCCGTCGTGGCGGCCCGCTTTGCCGAAGGCGACGCGCAACTGCTCGACCGCCGCACCGCGGAATTGGAGGCGGCATCCGAGGCCTTGCGCGAAGCGATGGCCGAGCGCGCCCGCATGTTCAACCAGATCGCACACGATCTCGCCAATCCGCTAAGCCCCATCTTGCTGCAGACGCGCATCCTGGCCACCGCCGACGCCGAAGGCACTGCCAAGGGATTGGCCATCATCCGTCGCAACCTGGAACTCGTGCAGCGCCAGGTGGACGACCTCAAGGAACTTGCACGGCTCGAAAGCGGACGCATGAAACTCACGATGGCGCCGCTCGACCTGAGCGCGCTTGCCCGCGAGGCGGTTGAGTCCTTCCGCGCGGGGGCCCAGGAACGCCAATTGTCGCTCCAGGCCGCATCGACGGGGCCGCTTGTCGTCCCGGGCGACCGCGCTCGCATCAACCAGGCATTGTACAACCTCGTGGGCAACGCCCTCAAGTTCACGCCGAGCGGCGGAATGGTCTCGGTGAAGGCCGCCGCGGACGGGAACTTGGCGGTCATTGACGTGGTCGACACGGGTCGCGGCCTTTCCGCGGAGGACATCGCCCGTCTATTCCGGCCGTTCTCGCAAGCACACTCGGCCGGCGAGATTCCCGAGCGCGGCAGCGGCTTAGGCCTGTACATCGCCAAAGGCATCGTCGAGGCCCACGGCGGCACCATCGGCGTCGCCAGCGCGGGCCGCGGCCAAGGCAGCACGTTCACGTTCCGATTGCCTCTAGGATGACGGGTTCAAGAACGCCCAACGCCTGGCACGCCCAGCCCATGGCGTTCAGTTTTCGGATTCTCGATGGACCAATCATTCGGTTCAGCAAGACGTTTCGCTGGTCCAAAATCAAGGTCTGGCACGACGACATGCTCGTATACGAGGGGCGCCCAGCATCCGGCGAACCGGTACGCTACGAGGTCCGGGAAAAAGGCCGTGAAATTCCATATGTGATTGCCCTCGATGGAAACGTCTACGCGTGGACGCTTGGCGTTTGGCGAGATGGGGCACAGGTGCTGAAGGTCGCATATGGCCGAAGGACGAAGGCATGACCGCCTCCGACGTCCTGCCTTACTTCCAACTTGCCTCCGCCGCAGGCATCGTGGTGGGCGCCTTCTTCGCCGGCTATCAACTGTGGCGTGGGGAGCAGCACCGCAAGGCCGCAGCCGCTCTGGCGACAGTGACGTCGTTCAACACGTCCGAATTCCGCAACGCGTTTGCCAAAGTGTACTCACTGCCGCTCGGCGCCGATGCGAAGCAGGTCCGGGACGCGGGCCGCGACATGGAGGACGCGGCGACCGCCGTCATGATGACGTTCGAGATGATTGGTGTCCTCGTCTACAACCGCATGGTGCCCATCGAGACGGTGGACCAGGCCATCGGGGGGTTCCTGCGTGAATCGTGGCGCCGCCTCGAGAAGTACGTCGCTGTCAAGCGCGTCGAGGTGCAGAGTCCGCGTTGGGGGGAATGGTACCAGTGGCTGTTCGAGCACTTGGCCGTGAACCCGCGCCGCGCCGAGGGCGCGTACCAGACGTTCAAGGATTGGCGGCCGTAGCGTCAGCTGAGTCCGGCGCCACGAAGCGACGCGAACGTGTCGTCGAACGTGCGTAGGAGGCCGAGCGCCGTGGACGCCGTCGCCGTCAGGACCAGCCAACCGCCGTCGACGACCGCATGCAGAAAAACGCCGTTGTCCGCGGCCAGGGCACGCAGCATGCGCGCCGCATCGGAGGGCGATTTGCAGTCGATGCGCAGCACGGCATGGTGGACCGTCAAGCGGCCACCTTGACGAAGCCTTGGGCGACGAGGGCCGCATCGAGCGCGCCAAGGAATGCCTCGACGTCGGCGCTGCCGATGACCGCGCCGGCAGCGACGGGGTGACCGCCACCTTCCTTGCCGACAGCGGCCGCCGCGAGTTGGCAGGCGCGCCCCAAGTCGAGGCCCGCGCGGACTTGCTCCTCGGTGCCCCGCGTCGAGACCTGCACCAGACCATCGGGCCGCTTGGCCAGCACCGCGATGGGGCGCACTCGATCCTCGAGCATGACGGTCATGGCCACGCCGGCGACCATGCCCGTGTAGTCGGCGCGTTCGGTCCATGCCACGCCGACGGCGCGCCGCAGGTCCAGTCCCTTCTCGCGCAAGACGCGCAACCCTGCGACGAGCGCCACCTTGTAGCGGCGCAGGCAGGCCATCGCCTCGGCCTTGGCCGACGGGTCGCCCATGAGGTACGCGATGCCCGTCGTGGGTTCGCCTTCGCGGCCGCAGGCGTCGACGATGCGGAAGACGTGCCGCAGGCTGGTGCCAAGGCGCACGTTGTGGTCGGTGGGTGCAACGAGGCGCGCAACGGCTTCCCGTTCGCCGGCGCCAAGCAAGCGAAGCGCGCACATGGAAACGAGGCGGGCCTGCTCCTCGGGGTTGAGGTCCTCGACGTCCGCCGTCGGGTTGAGCCCTTCGGCCTGCACGGCCTGCCACGCCGCCTGCGGATTGCCGTGCAGCCCGGGGATGGGTGGTCGGAAGCGTGCCATCGCCTCGGCGAGGTCGGCGCCGATGAAGCGCGGTTGCACGACTGGGGCCACGGTGCCATCCGCCCGGCAGCGCTCCAGGATTTCCAGGTTCCAGCCCTGCCACGACGGGCGCTGCTGCCAGTCCCCGATGGCGCCCGAAAGGCCGACGGAGGCCCAGCCCCACGCTTCGTCGCCACACAGGGCAAGGGCCAGGGCGACGGCAGTGGTCGCGCCGGAGGCATCGCGCGAACCGTCGAGGCCGCACATGCGGGGGTTGACCATTGCGAAGCCGGGGGCGTCCGGCGTCAAGCCGTGCGGGTTATGGTGGTCCACGACGAGGACGGGGCGGTCGGGCGTGGCCGCGGCGGCGAGCAGGGCGGCGTGGCTCGTTCCCTTGTCGAGCAGGATGATTCCCTGGAACGGCTCGGCAAGGGCCGCGCGGTACGCGGCTTCGTCCTTGGCCCGGCTCGGCCGCGCCGTGAAGCGGTGCCCGATGCGCAGCAAAGCCCGGGCCGTGACGGCAGCGGCACACAAGCCGTCGGCGTCCGTGTCGCAGGCCAGCAGCCAATGCGTGCCCCGGGGGCGGCCCTTGATGAGCACCGCAGCCCGCATGGCTGCCTCGCGCAGGGAGGACGTATCCGGCCGAGCGCCTGCGCTGCCCTCGCCCGGGATGTCCTCCATGGCCACGGCCAGAGGCTGGTCCGGTTAGCGTTTTTGGGGGACCGCAGGCGCGGGTGCGGCCGGTTCGTCGACCAGCAGCCGCGCGCCTTCGCGCGTGGCGCAATGGCCGCGCAAGCCCAACCGCGGCGTAACCTCGCTCGGCATCGGCACGCACAAATGGCGCGGTGCAGGCGCCTTCGCTGCGCTCAGTCGACCAGCAGCCGGGCGCCTTCGCGCGTGTAGTTCCACTCAGGCGGCAGTTCGCCGCGGGACTGGTGGTACTTGGCCAGTCCACGGATGCGGGACTCCATGAGTTCGAGGCCGCGCAGGTTGTGCAGGTCGCGCGAGTTGGCCGCGAGGTGCTCCTGGAGGTGGATGGAGCGGGCGATCAGGTTCTGCAGGTCCTGCGGCAGCTTGCCGGAAAGGCCGCCGTCCTTGATGATCTGGGCGATCTTCTTGCCGGTGAGTTCCTGCACCGAGGGGACGCCGTAGGAGTCGCGAAGGATGAGGCCGATCATGGCCGGCTGCTTGCCTTCCTTGGCGAGTTCCAGGACCTTGGCCTCGGCCTCGCGGGGCAGGAGGGGCACCCAGGACGGGTGGGAATCGCGTACGGGCTTCGAGCTGGCGTGGCGGGACATGGGTCACCTTCAATGCAGGAAGCGCACGGTCGTATCTCCGGGCTCACCGGGGACTACGAGGATACGCTTCCAAGGCTCGCGACAAGGAGCCGGTATAAGACGGTTACCCAAACCCTTGGACGGACCGTGGACGGAGAGGCCACCGATGTGGCCGTTGACGGTGGATGCATCCGGCCCGTCGGCAAGCCTTTCGCCCCAAACGGCAATCCTGGGTTGCGCCTTTCAAGGGCGCATGAGGAACCGCATGCTTCGAACCTTGACGATGACCAGCTTGTTGACGACCGCCTTGCTCGCCTTCGGTGCGCCGGCGACCGATGCGGCCCTGCCGGGATGCTACCAGACCCTGGATTCCCCCACCAGCCATTACTGGTGCGAAGCCCCGGGTCAGCGCCTCGACTGCTATCGCCAGACGGATGGCCACTACGAGTGCCTCATGACCGGCGGCGTGCGCGGAGAGGCCGTCATGTGCCGTGCCGGCACCGATGTGCCGCCGGACTCCATCGTCTGCCGCGTCAACAACGCCTGGGTGACTTGCGTCCGCATGGGCCCAGCCTTCTACTTCTGTGAAATCTTCTGAGCCCACACCGCGCTGGCCGGCCCCGGCCACAGGACACACTCGCACGCACTCGTGCCGCGGCTCTAGAGGCTGTTTCATAACTTCCAGGAAGCCTGCGCGCGCCGGTTTGCAAGCAGGGCTAGGGGGAGTTGCCGACCGCGTGGCACCGCCACGCCGAGGCAATTCCGACGACGCCATCCGCCGTAAAGCGGCGCGCCCTCCGGGTCATTTTCCGGCCACACACTCCCGTCGCGGGCGGCCTTGGCGGGCTTCCGGCCCGCCGGCGGCCGCCATCGCCAGGTTGCGAAGCCCGGAAAACGACGCAGGCACCCTGGCAGTTATGAAACGGCCTCTAGGCAAACAGAAGGGGCTCGTCCGACGCGGTCATCGTGAAGCGGTTGGGGGACGTCCAGAAGTCCACGACGACCCAGACGGGTCCCTGCTTGGCGAAGGACTGCCCGAAGTCCGTGCCAGTGTCGGATTCGTAGGCCTTCACCTCGTGCATGCCGTTCGTCAAGGACATGTTGAAGGGCATCCAGTTGTGCTCGTCCTCCACGGGTGCCGCCCGGTCGAAGACGAGGACACCATCGACCCAGACCTTGATGTGCGCGGTGGGGTGCGCGAAGCTCTGGTTGCTGACGTAGAACTGTGCATCGCCGCCCACAGTCTGGCCTGCCGGGGACGACGTGCAGCCGGAGGCGAGCAGCAGGCAGAAGAAAGCCGCAATGCGGACCAGGAGCATCATCGCACCCTGGTGGGCTGCCACGCCTAAAAAGGGGTGGCAAAACGTTTGGCCGGGGCGTACGAGAGCGGGGACGTCAATAGCACGGGTGCGGGTAGGCGAAGTGGCACGGACGGAGGTTCTGCTGGATGCAGTCGACCTGGTCCTCGACGGGGGCGCGCGGGTCGAGGGCGCACGACGACGAGGCGGCGGCGGGGGCGGGCACGGCGATGACGGCCACGGTTCCGACGAGGAGGAGGGCGAGCACGAGTGCGGCGCGCATGCCGACGCCATGGCGGAGTCCCGTCATGATTCTTGCGGCTAGAGGTCATTGCATAACTGCCAGGGTGCCTGCGTCGTTTTCCGGGCTTCGCAATCCTGGCGATGGCGGCCGCCGGCGGGCCGGAAGCCCGCCAAGGCCGCCAGCGCCAGGAGTGTGTGGCCGGAAAACGACCCGGAGGGCGCGCCGCTTTGCGGCGGATTGCGGGGTCACCTCGGCCTCGGCGTGGCCAGGCCACGCAGTCGGCCAAACTTCCTTACACTCCTTGCAAACCGGCGCGCGCAGGCTTCCTGGAAGTTATGCAAGGACCTCTAGCGGCGCGTGCTGCGGCGGAACGAGGCCGTGGAGCGCGTATGCATGACGAGCTTGACGGCGACGAGGAGGCCGACGGCGGTGCCTGCGACGGCCAAGATGACGTCCTGAACTGGGTACTGCGGCGGCTTGGGGCGGCCGACGGCGGCGGACACGCCGGTGGTGCTTTCGAGGTTCTCCGTGCACGGGCTCATCTGGGCTCTTCCCTTGAGTCCGAACAGGACTGAATCCCACCACATGTTGAGGTCGAAATCGCTCGGCGGGGTCATCTCGATGTCGACTGCATAGTGGCCCGTGGCCATCTTGCCCGTCACTTGCAGGCCGTACATGCCGAGGTGGTCCAGGTCGAAGGGCAGGTCCACCTTGCCGTTCGTCGTCGCGTCAAAGGCCACCGTCTGGTTTGCCACCGCCGCGCCGATGGGCGAGAGCACCGTGAACGTGAGTTGGTTCAGGCCGGGCGGAGCGTCGGCCGACGTCGTGACGTGGGCGACGGCCTTGCCGCCATACTTCACGTTGGCAAACGGCCGGAACGCTTTGTACTCGGGCGCATAGGAACCGAGACCCGCCGGCAGGTTGTCGGGCGATTCCGTGTGGAAGGTGGCCGGCTTCGGCGCCGCTCCGGTGGGCGAACGGACGCGCAGGTGGAACTCGCTCTGGCCGGCCACAGGTTTGGCTGCCAGGGCGTGCGTCGCGTCGTCGCGCAGGCCGTCGTTGGCTGCGAAGAAGGTCGCCGTGAATTCCTCGCCGTCCCCCACGGGGTCGGTGAAGTTGGCGCCGTTGACGCTGATGCGGGCCGTGCCCCACGCGGCGGCGCTGGCGAGCACCGCGGGGTGGTCGGGGCCGTCGTCGAGGGCGCCATCCAAGGTGATGTTCGTGGCAATGCCGCCTTGCTTGTCGCCGCCGCCGTGGAAGCTGCTGACGTCGATGGTGACGGGCGTGATGCCGTCCACGACGCCGACCATGCGCACGATGCCGTGTTCGCGCTCCGGCCGCAACTGGGCAAGGGCGCACCCGGCAAAGACTGCCGTCGGGTGGCCCGTGGGCGCGGAACCCAACGCCATCACACCCGATCCGCTTCCTCCGAAAGCCATGTA
Source organism: bacterium (assembly GCA_040390065.1). GTDB lineage: Archaea > Thermoplasmatota > E2 > JACPAO01 > JAHFTW01 > JAHFTW01. The sequence goes on from JAZJZE010000009.1 coordinate 38,845, forward strand.
GTAGGTGACGCCGTCGACGCGACCGTACCCGGATTGCACGTCTGCGGCGCTGGAAGAGATTGCCAAGGCCACGAGGGCGGCGCCCGTGATGAGGATGGAACGGGCGTTCACGGGGCCACCTTGGACTTGCGCGCGACTTGCTCGATGGCCGCCGTGTCGTCCCAGCCGGCCTGGAACTTGGCCAGGAATGCCGCGATGCTGAGCGGGATAGCCCCGCCGGCCAGGGCGAAGCCGGCCCCGAGGGTCGTGCGCCAGTAGCCGTCGCCGCGCAACTCGCTTGTAAACGGCGCGCTCGAGATGCCGACGCTGGCCGGCAAGCCAAACCACGTGACGGCCAGGGCGCCGGCAAGGGCAAGTGTCGCCACGCCGGATGCGGCGAGGCTGACGAAGCGGGGCACGACACGCTGGATGCCGGGCACCTCAGCAAGGAACACGATGGCCAGGCCGACGGCGGCGGCGAGGCTGAGCCACGACATGTCGCGCAGCCACTCGGCGTGCTTGGCTGGCTCGGCAACGGGGATGTCGCCGCGGGTCGTGCCTGGTCCGTCGTCCAGGGTCTGCCGCTGCACGCCCGTGTCTTGGGGCGGTTCCAGGCCGTTCGGGGGCGTGCGGCGGCCGCTCGAATGTTCGGCACTGAACCACGGGGCCATGACGGATCCGGCCAGCATGGCGCCGGCGGCCAGGGCAAACGCGAGGGCCCACCAGGACTTCTCGATGGGCCTCACAGGGCACCTCCGCAGGCACAAGCCCCGACGGCGATGGGCACTGGCGGCAGGGCGCTGCGTGACGGCGGCAGCGGCTTCATGGCGTCCATGTTCTCCAGGAGGCTCCGCTGCGGGTAGTGGATTCCCGGCACGGGGAACTGCGTCGTCGGGTCGACCGTGAGCGCAGGCAGGTTGAGGACGGTCTGGGGCCCGAGGGTAAGGTCCACGGGGGCCGGCGTCGCCGTCGCTTGGTGGTCGTCGTTGCTGCCCTGGAAGACCCACAGCACGAGGTGATGGCCTCTCGGGACGTTGACCTCGAGCGGCTCGAATTGCAGGCGGGCGACGTACTGCGTGCCCGGGGTCAACGTCTGCATTGTCTCGCCGCCCGCATAATAGCGCAGGTTGATCTGCCCGTGGCCGATGATTGGGACGCCGACGGGGTGCCAGCGCGGGACGGCGGCACTCGGTGGGGCAGCATAGGGTGCCCGGGCCGTGCCGTTGGCGTCCATGTCGAAAAGCCAGATCCCCAGTTGACCCCCGTCCCCCTGCGGCACGAACGGCAGGGTCGCCGTCGGCATGCCGGAGATGTAGAGGTCTTGGGTCAACTCGGGACCGACGAGCTCCAGGATGGTGCCGTCCGCGTTGGGTGTGGTCGGCATGAGGCGTACGGTGGCCGTCGTCGCTCCATTGGCCTCGAGCTTGAGGTCGCCCGAAAGTTGCAATGGTGTCCAGTCGGGCTTCGCGGGCGGGAACGAGTCGGCGTTGCGCCACTCGCCGAGGTTGTCCTCCACTTGGATGGACGGGCCCAGGTCGTGCGTCCGGTCGCCCTTGAGGTAGTGGTCCAGCCAGCGTGACAGGACCTCGGCGAAGTCGAGGCGGCAAGGCATGCTCACCCAGTCGGGCGTCGGGGTCAGGCACCTCGAATCGGGAAGCGCGTGGTCCCACTGGCCGTACCATTCCTTCATCGGCAAGCCCTTGGCGCGCAGGGCCAGGTTGAACGGCACGACGGAGTGCGGGTCGACGTTCCAGTCTTGCAGGCCGTGGATGAGGAAGATGGAGCCGTTGTATTGGTCCAGCACCTGTTGGCGGTGGTCACGGATGGTCCAGTAGTCGGAGCCGGCGCTGCCGCGGTCTCCGGTGAGGGCTGAGACCTGCCCCATGGCCGCACCCCGGAAGGCTTCGGGACACACCAGGTTCTGCATGTCCTGGTACGGTTGGCGGCCGTTGGCTTCGGGCTGCGGCGCCGGGAACCCGGGCCAGTACGGCCACGGCAGCGGGGGCGGGATGGGCAGCGGAGGCCACGCGGGCCAGCCGCCAGGGACCTGGTTGTACGGCCAGCCGTCGCTGAAGCCGGACCCCCAGTAGACGGAGGCGTGCATGTACGCGCCGCGTGTCTCCGGCGTGCCGTTGTGGAACATGAGGTCGTAGATGTCGGGCAGCCCCGAGACCGGGATGATGGCCTTGAGGTGGGTGTTGCCCGTGGCCGCGACCTCCCACGGCGTCGAGCCGTCATAGGAGACGCCAATCATCGCGATGTTACCGTTCGACCACGGCTGCTCGCCAAGGTACGTGATGGCCTGGTCGAGGTCATGCATCTCGGACGGGCCCATGAGGTCCATGCAGCCGCCGGACGTTCCGGTGCCACGCACGGCCAGTTGCACGACGGCGTAGCCGCGCGGCAGGAAGTTGCTGAGGCTGAAGCGCGTCGTCTGGCCCGGCCAGTCGATGGTGTCGTCGACGAGCTGGTCGGCTTGGCAGGACATGGCGCCGCTCTTGCAGTGCTGGCCAATCTCGTAGTACGGCCCGGCGTCCACGATGACCGGCACCGTGCCGGTCACGTTCATCGGGCGCCAGATGGCCATCGTGATGAACACGGTGCCGTCGCTCGAGGTCTCGCCAAGCGGCGAGGCGTACGCCGGCAAGGTCGAGCGCAGGTGGATGACTTCGGGGTGGCCTGCGACAAAGGCGCCGGCCTGCAGCACCGTCGACGTCGAGCCGAACGTGTAATTGCCTTCGAAGACGCCGGGATTCTTGTACGGCGCATCGACGTCGAAGTCATAGTAAGGCTCAACGCCGCCGACGCAGCCCGACAGGGCCGCGATCGCCAGGAGGGTCAATGCAAACGCCACGCGGCGCCCGCCCTGCAAGGCCTCACGCTCCGGTGGCTGCCTTCGGGCGGGCCTTGGGCACGACGCGCACGGTCGGCGCATTCGTGGCAAGGGCCAGGGCGGCTTCCAGGTCGCCGACGAAGGAGATCTGGACGCGGTCCTTGTAGACCTGGTTCAAGAGGACGTCGTTGCGGTTCGCCGAGGGCACGACGACGTGGTTGTAGCCATTGTCCACGGCGCTCTCGATCTGTTGCGTGACACCGCGCACGGCGCGCAGCCCACCGCCGACGGCGAGTCCGCCGATGAGGACGACGTCTTGGCGCACCGGCAGCTTGCGCAGGGCCGAGATGGCACTGACCGCCAGGGCGACGCCGCACGCCGTCGCGTCGACGCCTTCCTGCGGCACGAGGCTCTGCAGGTGGATGTCGCTCGTCGAGATGACGTCTGGCGCCAGGGTCTTGAGGAGCGACGCCACCGTCTGGCACTGCGTCTTGCCGGAGTCCTCGATGCCGCCGCCGAACTCGATGTGGCCGCCTTGGCGGCTGATGGGCGGTGTGACGACGGCTGCGATGGGGACCATGAGGCCGGCGGGCTCGCCGACCTCGCCCGTGCCGACGACGCCGGCGCCGACGGCGCGGCCGATGGCGGTCCCGGAGGGGACTGCGACGTCGTGGTCGTGGCGCGCGTCGAGGGCCGACTGCGCGATCTGCTGCTCGAGGCTGCGGCTGAGGATCTTGGCGCGGCGCACGTCGTCGGACGTGACGGCCTTGCGGCCTTGGCTCTGGGCGATGTCGCCGGCGGTGCGCACGAGACCTCCGAGTTCACGCAGGCGGAGGGTGAGTTTGCCGCGTTGGCCGCTGCGGCGCTGGCCTTCCAGGATGACTTCGGCGATGGCGTCGCGTTCGAAGTGCGGGATGCGGCCGTCGCGGGTGACTTCCTGGGCCACGAAGCGGCACAGCTTGAGGCGGTTGTCGTGCGTGTCCGGCATGCTGGAGTTGACGTAGACTTCGTAGCCGTAGCCGCGGATGCGCGAGCGCAGGGCGGGGTGCATGCCCTTGTGGACGCCATCGGGCGGCTGCACGGCGTCGAGGTTGCCGGCGGCAACAAGGATGAACTCGCAGGGCACAGGGTCGGTGCGCACCATGGCACCCGAGGATGTCTCGGATTGGCCCACGATGGAGTATTGTCGGTCCTGCATGGCCGTGAGAAGCGACTGCTGCGAGTCGAGGCGCAGCACGTTGATCTCGTCGATGAACAGGATGCCCTTGTGGGCGCGGTGGATGGCGCCGATTTCAACCCGCTCGTGGGTGGGCGTCTCGAGGCCGCCCGACTGGAACGGGTCGTGGCGCACGTCGCCCAAGAGGGCGCCGGCGTGCGAGCCGGTGCCGTCGACGTACGCAGCGTGGGTCTCCTTCTTGGGATCGTGGCCGATAAGGAGTTTCGGCACGGCGAAGACGACGGAGTCCTTGCGCTGCTTGAAGATCATGAAGGCGAACAATGCGGCCAGCGTCAGCACGCCGAAGGCCATGATGTCGGGTTCGGTCTTGTGGAAGAAGCCCATGTAGATGCCGAGGCCGAGGAGGCCGCCGATGGCGGCGTAACCGATGACGGTCATGGCGACCTTGCGGCGGCGGGCGCGGCGGCGCATCGTCGTCAGGACGGTCGGGCCCTTGCCGGCGTCGACGCTGGCGATGCGCGGCTGGTTCGGGTCGGCGGCGTTGTGGTAGCTCATCACGTCCGAGAGTTTCTCGGGCGGCAGCATCTCCGACATGGCCTTCGCGATCATCGACTTGCCCGTGCCCGGGTCGCCGATGAGCAGCAGGTGGCGCTTCTGGCCGGCGGCCTTCTGCGCGGCGGCGACGGCGTGGTCTTGGCCGATGACCTGTTCGATGAGTGTTGCGGAGACGGGGACATCGTTGGAGGACTTGATGGTCGTCTGCTTGGCAATCCATTCGTACGGGTCGGTGATGAGTGCACCGTTGGTCGGAGCCTTGGCGGCGCCGTTGCCATTTGCGCTGGCGCCGTTGGTCGGGGTCTTGGGGTTCGTTTCACGGGGCATGGTCACTTTCCTCCTTTGGCGATGGACACGGAGAGGTCTTTCCTGCGGTTGGCGAAGAAGGCGCCGGCAATGAGTGCGGCCGTGGTGATGCCGGCAGCGGGCAGCAGGACGCCGGTGGCCGTTGAACTCGTGGCCGCGGCTGGAATCGGTGGCGGGGGTCCCTGGCCGGCCGCAAACGCCGGCCCGCGCAGGTTCGTCACCTCGACGAGTTCCGCGAACTGGACTTGGCCGTAGTCGCCGATGGCGAAGAACTCGCGTTGGTAGTGCAGGCTCAGTTCGTCCTTCTTGCCGCCGGGCTCGGTGAAGTTGAAGTTGCCTTCGGGCAGTTGCAGGAAGTCGTCCTTCGTGTCGTCGTAGGCGGCCTCGGGCGCCTGCATGAGGTCGGGGTCGCTCGTGCGGTTGCCGATGTTTCCGATGTCCATGTCATGCTTGTAGAGGACACCGTAGTTCTCGTCCAGCGCAATGATGGTCTTGTGCAGGTGCGGCGAGAGCGCGGTCTTCGGGACGCCGACGGACGTCCCCGAGGACTGGATGCGCGTCTTGAGGATGAGGTGCACGACGCCCGAATATTCACGGTAGATGAGGTCCTGCACGTTCGCGTCTGTCACGCGGAACGAGGGATTCACGGGCAGGATCTTGTCGCCGTACGAGGTGAGCGGGTTCCAGTCGATGCCATGGCGATCCTCGGTGTAGTGGCCAAAGGCCGCAAGGAAGCGCAACTGGCCATCCGTCGTGGCCTGTGTGGAGAGGAGCGCGAGGCGGCCGTCCGAGCGCACGCCAAGCCGGGCGTTGCCGCCGACGATGGGGGAGGCGCCGAGGTATTGCGGCTTGCCACCCGATGGGTCCATGCGGAACAGTTCGACCGTGCCGGGCACCGCGGTGGGGTCCCAGCGGAACTGGCCTTCCTCGGGCGCGACGACGCAGCCCACGTACAGGTATCCGTCCGACAGAACTGGATTCGTGCTCGAGGAGCACGGCCCAATTGCCTCGTCGCGGCTTTGGTAGCGGTACGTGTCGTTCACTTCCAGACCCGTCCACGCGACGCCGATGACGCTGCGCGGCGTGCCGGGCTCGAGCGGCTGCGAGGTGTTGCCGGCCGCGGCGGCGGTGGCACGGCGGGGCGCGGATGCGATCGCCGATCCGCCACTGGTGGCATGGCCCGCTGCTGCGCGCTGGGTGTCGGTCACGCCGGGCGGCGGGCATGTGACGGGCGTCTGCAGGCCTGCCATGTTGTTGCTCTCCTCCCAGGCGGTTCCGTCGGTCTTGACGTAGTAGCCCGCGGCCTCGACGGCATCGGGGTCGGCGTTGCACGGCGGCGGCGCGATAGGCTTGGCAAGATGTTCGCTCCACACGAGGGTCATGTTGTCCTGTGCGGGGTCGAAGAGGAACCAGAGTTGGCTGATGGCGCTGTCGTTGTACACGGGGCCCAGGAATTCGGCGTGGTATTCGCCGTCCTGGTGACTGTTGATGTTGGACAAGTCGCTGAACTTCTGCGCCGCGAGGATGTACCGGAACCCGGTCTTTCCGCCAGGCTCGGCGTACAGGGAACCGACGAAGACCTGGCCGTACGGGTTGATGGTGATGGCGGTCGTCTCGCCGAAGGCGCTTTCGCCGACCTTGCCGGGGGGAAGGAACGGGTTGTCGGTCCACGACGCTCCGCCATCGCGTGAGGTGAACGTGGTGAAGTCCTGGCCGCAGCGACTCTTCGTGGTGGGTCCGCGACCGTTGCAGAAATTGATGCCCGTCGCGCCATACGAACCGCCGTGCAGGCTGGCGATGACGAGGTTGTTCGGGTCCGACGGGTCGACCGCGATGGAGGGGTCGCCCATCTCGTCCTGCTCGTCGACGGCGCGTATGGGACAACCGACGCCCGGGGAATTGGTGCTGATGCTGCCGCGGCCTTGCGGGCAGGCGATGAAGATGGCATACTCGACGCCCGTGCCGCCCGCCTGGGCCGCAGCCGGGGGCGAGGCGGAGATGGGCATCAGGCAGAGGACCAGGAATCCGGCCAGGAGAAGCCTCCAAGCCGCCGGGTGCCGTGCCGTGGTTGCCGCGTCGGGATGGCGGGCCATGTCAGCCGTCCAGGTGGGCGGGCCCTACAAAAGAATATTGTACGCTGTATCCGCGGCCTCCTGGTCGAGGACGGGTGTGCGATGCCCGTTTCAGAGCAGCGATGGGCCTTGCTGCAAGGTGCCGAAGTAGACATCCGTTCCCTGCACGGCGATGCCCAGGCCAGTGCCAAGGGTGCTGGACGCGAAGGCCACGACGGGTTGGCCATTGGGCGCGATTGCGACCTCGAAGAAGTCGAGGAGGCTGCGGTCGGCGGCCAGGCAGCCGGTGCCGCTCGTGCACACCGAACCGACGTGGTTCGGCGTCTGCGTGAGGGTGACAGTCGCCGAGACGGGACTTACCTGGTCGGCCGTGACGGATTCCCACAACTTGACGTTCCATTCGTCGGGGAGGGCCTCGCCGGGCACGCCGACGACGCTCTCGTACCAGACGACGGCGATGCGACCTGCGGCGCCAGCTGCGACCCAGGGGAAACGCGCATCCTTCAGCGGGTCGGAGATGAGTTGTGGCGTCGACCACGTCTTTCCCTGGTCGTGCGACACGGCGAGGTACGTCCCATAGCGGGCTGCCTCCTCGGGCGGCGCTTGGCCGGCGGGCAGGCCGGTCGCGTCCGCGGAGTAGACGAGGTAGGCAGTGCCGTTGCCGTCCACCGCTACGACGGGGAAGTCGCTGGCGTAGGCGTTGGGCTCGACGGGACTCGTGCGCGGCAGGGTCGCGACGTCGGCACCCGTCCAGCTCTTGCCCTCGTCGGCCGACGCATACACGTGCACGACGGCGGGTGCGACGCCCGCGGTCTCGGCCTGGTCTACGTCGGCGATGTAGAGCAAGCCCGAGACCGGGTCGTGCGTCACCGGGCCCTCGTCGCCGTCGGGGCCGACGACGCTCTTGGGTTGCCACGTCGCGCCGCCATCCGTGGACGCGCGGAACTCGAGGGCGCCTTTGCCGCCTGCGGAGCCGCGCCACGTGGTGTAGATGTGGCCGTCGGGCGTCGCGTCGATCCATTCCCGGTCGGCGCCGGTCTTTTCGGACACGTCGAAGGCCTTGGGGAAGGTCTCGCCGCGGTCGCTGCTGGCCTGGAAAGGCACGGGGCCCGCCGCGCCGAAGAGGCCGAGCCAGTACAGGGTGCCCGCGCCGTCGACGGCGATGTCGCCGTCGCCGCCGCCTTGAGCGTCCTTCGCAGCGGCCGCGGTCCACGTCTTGCCGCCGTCGTCGCTGCGCCAGAATGCCAGGGGCGTCGAGATGTAGAGCGTGCCGTCCGGGGCGACTGCGATGTTGGGCTCCGCTCCGCCACCCGGGGAGCCGACGAGGACTTCGGGCGCAGCCTGCAGCGTGCCCAAGGTTGGCCGACCCGTCTCGACCGCCGTCGTCGTGGTCGTGGTGGAGGTGGTGGTCGTCTGCACTGCCGGCTGCGAGCAACCGGCGGCAAGCAGCGCAATGGCCAGAAGGCCGAAGGCGGTTTGCACTCGCATGGAGCGGGCCACGGCGCGGGCCCGTTTAGGCTTGCGCCACGGGGTCACCACTTGACCCAGGCGAGACCGACGGCCATGAGGAGCCCCGCGACGAGGTGCAGTTGGATGGTCATGGCGCACGCCTTTGCGAGGCTGCGCTTGGCGTAGTTCTGGATGACTTTCATGATGGCGTAGGCGCCAAGCAGCGCGGCGGCAAGGCCGATGAGCGCGCCCTTCGTGAAGACGCCCGCCGCAACGAGGGCGGCCAGAGCCGCAAAGGCGCCGAGGACGATGACCAGGTAGCCCCAACGCGCACGGCGCGTCCCAAGGGTCGCAACGAGGTGGTTCTTGCCCGTGTGCAAGTCGCCGGCCACGTCGGGGAACTCGTTGACCCAGAGGATGGCGAGCGTCAGCAGGCCGATGGGGATCCCTACGAGGAAGGTGTTGACGCTGACTTGCCCGGAGATGCCGTAGATGGCGCCGGCGGTGAGGAGCGGACCGAAGTTGAGGAACGTGGCCAGTTCGCCGAGCCCGCGGCGGGCCGACAGGCGGATCGGCGGCGCCGTGTAGAAGAAGCCCATGAGCGCCCCGACGGCGCCGAAGGCACCCACCCACACCTTGCCCATGGCGATGAGCGCCACGCCGAGGGCGGCTGCCACGACGATGCTCGCCGTGCCGACGAGGAACATGCCGCGCGGCGTGATGAGGCCGAGTTCGATGGAGCGCGAGCCGCCCGAGAACGGCAGGAAGTAGTCGTTGTTGGCCTGGTCGGTGCCTGCCCGCCAATCCCAGTAGTCGTTGAACGTGTTGGCCGCCAGGTGCAGTGCCAGACCGCCAGCGAGGACGAGCGCGAAGGCAACCCAGTCGAGCGTCATGGTGGGCTGCGTGGCGATCCAGGCCGCCGCGAGGAGGATGGGCACGAGCGTTGCCGTGAGGAAAGGCAGGCGGCCGATGACGACGCCCTTGAAGATGCGCGTCGCGAAGGCGGTCTTCGGCGTCGCAGCCGCCGGGTCGACGGAATCGAGGACCGTCGTGGTGCCGCAGTAGCCGGCCTGCTCGCCCTCGGTGCGGCCCCGGTGGAAGGTGGGCGTGATGCGGATGTGCGCGGCGAACCTGCTGCCGTCCTTGCGCACGAAGACCGTGTCCGTCTCAAAGGAGCCCTTCGTGCGTGCCTCCTTCAACCAATGCGGGACGTGGCCGAGCACGACCTCGCCGGGCGAGAACAGGGACACGCGGCGCTTGCCGATGACCTCGTCCGGCGCGTAGCCGAAGATGTGGTGCGCGCCCTCGTTGTAGGTCTCGATGCGTCCTTCCATGTCGCAGGTGATGACGCTGACGGCCTCTTTGTGGGGTTGGAGGCGGGGCGGAGAGGGTGCCTTGGCCATGGTGGTCGCTTGCGCTTACAGGAGGGGCGTGATAAGCGTTGACGACGGACACAACTGGTGAGAAGTTGTATCGCCGGCGCACGAAGGGGAACGGGGCCGCCGGGGGGCCTGAAAGACCGGGAAGCCACGGAAAAAATCCGGAAAGCGACCTTTGCCGTCTTCGGCGACTTCGCTGTCTTTCAGGCATGGGCGGCCTGGGGGAACCGGAGACGAGCGGAGAACAGGAACCCATTCCCGTTCTCTTCACGAGATTCCTGTTCTCCGAGGCCCCCCACACTCACCACGCGGCCACTTCGTTCGCGGCGCCGCCGTCGGAGGACGCGGTGGCCAGTCGTTGGCCAGCAGCGAAGTCGAGCGCCTACTCGGCCGGGACGTCGAGGCGGACCTTGCGCATCTTGGCGGCGGCCTTCTGCCAGCCCTCGACGCGCTTCGAAGTGATCTTGGTCCCGAGCACGTTGGTCTCCAGCGTGTCGAGGTAGTTGTTGACTTGGTTGGCGATGGCGTCGGGGCTGCGGCGCTTCAGTTCCGCGATGCCTTGGATGCCGGCGCGGGCTAGGGCTTCGGCGTACTGCTTGCCCACACCGCTGATCTTCATGAGCTCCCCCATGTGCTGCCACTGTTCGACGGTCTTCTTCGGGACGCCGACGCGCTTGCCGAGGGATTCCGGCTCCTCGTAGGCGAGGCGGGCCGTCGTGAGGACGCCGGCTTGGGCGAGTTTGGCGCCGTAGATGCGGCCGATGCCTTCGATGTCCTCGACGTTGTGGATGTCGCCCGTGTAGTCGTAGTAGGCCCGCGATGCGGACCCGTTCGTGCCCGCGCGCTTGGCGAGGCGTTCCTCGAGTTCCGAGATGAAACCGCGGCCGTCGGCCTTGCGGCCGGTGCGCGGGACGGCTTCCTCGGTCGGCTCAGCCTCGGTCGCGGCACCGGTCGGCCAGTACTTCTCGCGCACGTCGGCGGGAAGACGTGCACGAACGTCCTCGGGGATGGAGGCGAGGCGCTTCTCGTCCATGACGACGACCGGCTTCTGCGAGTTGCGCAGCGGCAGTTCGGCGGCTTGGCCGTTGGGCGGCCCAGCAAGCAGGATGCGCAGCTTGAGTTGGTTGCCCTGGTTGTCGATGGGGATGTACGTGTTCGTGTACAACGCCGACTCGACGGTGCGGGGCGTCACGAACGGGTACAGCTTGTTGCGGCGCTCGTACTTGCCGTACGCGTGGTACATCTGCGGCAGCGCCCCGAGGTTGTAGACGACCATCTCCGGGCCCTTGCCGAGGCCGTCGGGTTCGCCGAGTGTTGCCTCGAAGGCGTCGCGGGCGGCGTTCTCGGCGGCAAGACGGGCCGCTTCTTCCGCCTCGGCGCGCCGGTTGCGGCGTTCGTCGCTGGAGCGGATGAGGATGGCAAGAAGGATCAGGCAGACGAGGGCGGCAAGGACGACGCCGACCCAGAGCGCGACGGTCGGAGCGTCTTTCACCCACGGGAAGTCGGCCTGGTCGGTCGACTTGGCCCAGAGGAGGAACAAGAAGAACATGGTGACCAGGAACAGGACCACGAAGGAGACGGTGCCAAGGATCCGTTTGCCGCTGGCCATCAGTTATCGGGCCTTCCAAGGGGGCGGCTCTTTATGGTTTTGCTGTTTGATTTCTGGAGGCCGCCAGGTAGGCCGCCAGGGCGCGGGCGGCAACCCCCCTGTGACTCAGGGCAGCTTTCACTGTTGGAGGCACCTCCGCGAAGGTCCGGCCATCGCCTTGCGAACCGGGGGGGACGAGCGGCCGGAAGACGGGGTCGAAGCCGAAACCGCCCCCGCCGGCGGCGGCGGTGGCGACAAAGCCCCGGCATGCGCCTGCAAAGTGGCGCCGGTGGAGCCCTGCCTCGTCGCGCTCCACGAGGAGGATGTCGGCGTTGAACGACGCGACGCGGTCCTTCGGGGCAATCCCGGCCATGAGGCGCAAGAGGCCGGGGACGCCGATCGTGTCGAGGGCATGACGACTGTAGACGCCCGGAAAGCCTCGCAAGGCCGCGACGAACAGGCCCGAGTCCTCGAGGATGAATGGCGGCCGCACCCCGGACGCCAGCAGGTGGTCGGCGCCGGCCTCGGTGACCTGGTCCAGGGTGGACGCCTGTAGCTCCGGGTAACCACGAGCGTCCTGCACCACCTCGACGCCGATGGGCGCTAACAGCAAGGTCATTTCGGCTACTTTGCCGGCATTGGTGGTGACGAAGGTGAGTCTCACCTGTAGCGCCCCCGCGAACGGATGGCATCGAGGCGCACGATGGCGGCTGGCGCGCAGCGGGCTCGGCTGTAGGCGCCCAGGAATGCCGCAAACAGGTCGTGGCTGCGCGGCTCTGTGGCCTCCAGTGCCTCCTCGAGCAGATGCAGGTCGACGCCGCGCGGTTCGGGCTCATCGGAGAACGACCCGAGGCCGAAGTCGATGAGGACGACGCGGCTGGCGGCGCCCGCGTCGGGGACGAGGACGTTGCTCGTCGTCAGGTCGCCATGCGACAGGCCGGCATCGTGCAGGCGACCGACGGCGGTGCCGAGGGCCGCAAGCCTTGTGCAGGCCACGTCGTCGGCGTCATGTCGCAGCGTGGCTTGCAGCGACTCGCCCGCAATGGGCTCGAGGGCCATGGCCGTTTCCTTGCGGTCCACGTCGTGCACGATCGGCACGGCCACTCCGGCACGCCTTGCGGCGACGAGCAGGTGTGCCTCGTCCCTGGTGCGGGCCGCCCGGATCGCTGCGTCGAGCCGGGCATCGCGGTACGCTTTGGGCAATCGGCGTTTCTGCAGGACCGCGGCGCCGAGGAAGCGGGCGGGTTCGAGCACGGCTTCCGCCCCGCCAAACGGCCGTGGCAAGCTGGCCATTGGGGCCTCGTCGCTGCGCCATGTCACGGCGACCTGGTCGGTGCGTTCGTACGGGGTCACGGCGCTTGTTTCGGGTGTCAGGACGTCGCCCACGGCGAGTTTCGCGGTGCCCAGCCATGCAATCATCGCGCCGTTGTCCACCAGCACGTCGCGGGGCGGGCAGTGCATCGTCGCGCCGCGCTCGTTGCACATGAGGCGCGCCATGTCCTGCAGACGCGCGTTGCAGGCGACGCCACCCCCCAGGGCCAACTCGTTGCGCCCCGTGTGGGCCAAGGCGCGCTCGGCCGTCTCGACGAGGGCGGCGAAGGCGTGCTCCTGGAAGGCGCGGCACACCTCCGGAAGCGGCACGCCGTCCGTGACGAGTCGCGATGCGGCCGTCGCCAGGCCGGCGAAGCTGACGTCCATGCCCTTGACCGTGTACGGCAGGTCGCGCCAGGAGTCGCGCGCCGCAGTGGCCGCAAGGCGCTCGACCTCGGGGCCGCCGGGGAACGGGATGCCCTGCTCGCGGGCGAACTTGTCGAGGGCGTTGCCCAGGCCGACGTCGAGCGTCTCACCGAAGACGCGGTATCGCCCGCGCACGTAGGCGAGGACTTGCGTGTTGGCGCCGGACACGTAGAGGAGCATCGGGTCCTTCGCGTCGGTGAGGCCGCGCGCGATCTCCAAGTGCGCGACACAGTGGTTGACGCCAATCAGCGGCTTGCCGGCGGCGATGGAGAGGGAGCGCGCCATCGTCGCCGCGACGCGCAGGCATGGCCCGAGACCCGGGCCTTGGCTGAAGGCGACAGCCTCCAAGTCCTTCGGGGAAAGGCCCGCCGCGTCGAGGGCTTTCTCCAGGAGCGCCGGCCCGACCTCGCCGTGGTGGTGGGCGGCTTCGCGCGGGTGGATGCCCATGGCCGCCTCGTCCGGGCCCGGCGGCGGCGGGCGCACCATCGACCTCTCGTTGGCGAGGATGCGGCACTTGCCGGAGCTGTCGCGCTCCACGATGCCGACGCCCAACGTGTGGGCCGTGCCTTCGATGCCGAGGACTGCCAACGCCGCGGCCACGCCGGGACGCGGCCTTAAGGGCTCGCCGACGCCGCAGGGCCTCTAGGTCGGTCGGCGCCGGCCGATGTGCAGGGCACGCTCGATTGGGCCGTCGCGGTGGTACAGGTCCAGCACACCGATCAATTCCTTGAGGAATTCCGGGAACCACGCGAAGGCTGCAAAGGCGATGAGCACCATGGCAACGAGTGAGCCGCCCTTGCCGACGGCGTCATGCATGACCCAGAAACTCGCCTGGCCTTGGCCGTAGAACCAGATGATGCCGGTATTTCGCAGCAGGTTCAGGACGTACACGACGGTGGCGACGATGACGCTGGCGGCGATGCGCTTGCGCCACGGCGCCGTCGTGCCGATGAACAAGCCGACGAAGAGCATGATGGACTGCAATGCGGTGCAGGCGAGGATGATGGAGACGGGGATGACGAGCGTCGAGCCGCCGGTGGGGTCGAAGTGCGTGATGGATTCCCAGGCGCCGTGCGGCGGCGGCGGAAGCGTCCCGAGGTGGCTGTGGTAGCCGAAGGAAGCGAGGTTGGCGCCGAGGTCGCTCGTGGACTCGACGGTCTGGGCGCAGTGCTGGACGATGTACGGGCTCGCGCCGACGGCCGGGTCGGCGGCATACGTCTGGCCACCGAAGCAGTAGTCGAGGCCGACTTGGGCCCCTTGCCCGAAGAAGTTCAGCGTCCACAGCGTGTGCTTCGACACGGCGAGGATGAGCCACACGCGCACGGGCTCGATCTTGTCGATGACGAAGTAGGCGCCGGCGGCGACGAACGTCGAGATGTTGAGGAAGCGCACCGTGTGGTTCTCGACGCGGCGCATCTCGGAGAGCCACTGGTGGTACGCGAGGTAGGTGAAGAAGTACGTCCCCACGATGGCGAAGAACAGGTTGACGTAGTCGCCGTTCTCCTCGACGAACAGGTCCTGCGCCACGAGCGCCCAGTAGAAGGCGAAGAGGAGCCAGCCGGCCATCGTGATGGATTTGGCCCAGTTGCGCTGGATGAAGCCGAAGCCCAAGAGGCCGAGGCCAGCAAAGAGCGGCACGTCGGTCCATCCGTCCCATGCCTTCGTCGCCGTCGGGTTGAGGTGCCAACTGTACAAGCGGGCGAGGAAGAAGCCGATGAGCGTCATGCCGGTGGCAAGGGCTAGCCAGAACAAGGTCACGTTGCGCGGGTCGTGCGCCAATTCGTCTGGCGTGGATGGCTCGCCGGCGTACGGGTGCGGGCGCTCGGGTCGCTTGGAACGGCCGAACCAGCCCCGGCGGACGGCGGGCGCTGCCGTCGGAGGGGCGCCATCGGAGGTGGGCGTAGCCGGCGACGCGGCAGGTGCCGAGGTGGGCGCAGGCGGCGGGGCCCCTGGACCTGCGGCCGCGTTGGACCGACTTGGACGGGCGGCCGGAGTCTCCACGCTCGCGCGACTTGCCCCGTCCGCCTAAAGGTTGTGGTCAGTCGGTTTGGCCGGACCACCGCGGGCAAAGCCTTGATGGGCGGCGCCGTCCACCCGCGCGTGCCGGAGGCGCCGCAGAGGATCGTCTCGCTCGTCCCGAGCCACACGGAGACGCTTCATGCCCTCGGCTTGGGGGACCGCGTCGTCGGGCGCACGCGCTTCTGCATCCACCCAGAACCATGGGCCGAAACCGTCCCCGCCGTCGGCGGCACGAAGGACGCATCCCTTGACAAGATCCTGGCGTTGCGGCCGGACCTCGTTGTCGCGGACAAGGACGAGAACCCGAAGGCGCTGGTCGAGGCCCTGCAAGCTGCCGGCGTCGCCGTGCTTTGGTCCGACATCGCCACCGTCGAGGACGCGGCCGGCTTCGTGGCACGCCTGGCGGCGCAGTGCGGTGTTGCCGACGCGGGCCGCGCCCAATCCGACGCCATCCTGCAGGCGCTTGCCGAGGTGCGGGGAGCTGGGCGAGGCGTCGCGGTCTTCTGCCCGATCTGGCATGCGCCGTGGATGACGTTCGATGCAACGGCCTACCCAAGCGCCGTACTCGACGCCGTGGGCTTGCACAACGCGTTTGCCGGCCACGCCGGGACGCGGTACTTCGAGGTGACCGAGTCCGACGTCGCGGCGTCGCAGGCGTCGTGGGCCCTGCTGCCGACCGAACCGTTCCCGTTCCACAAGCGCCGCGCCGCGATTGACACGGCCGGACTCGGCCGCTGCGGACAAACCGACCGCGTCCGCGTCATCGACGGCGAAGCCCTGACGTGGTTCGGCGTACGCACGGCGCCGGGGCTGCGCGAGCTTGCAAAAGTGGCGCGCGAATTGGCTCAGACTTGACGGCGGCGCCGGGCCAACACGGCAACCAACCCCAGGGCCGCCGCTAGCCAGGCGATCTCCAATCCCGGCGTCGATTTGTGGTTCGCAGCTTCCAGGACCTTGGCGCGTTCGGCTGCATCGTATTTCCCGAGGCCGCCGTGCAGGTCCTCGAACGCCGCGGTTTCCGATCCCGCGGTGCCGGAGCCTGCCGAACCGTTGGCGTCGCCGGGCGAAGTGGACCCAGTCGACGTCGTCGACATGCCGGACGGCGTCGGTCCAGCCATGGCCTTGGGCGATCCGTCCATGACGCAGTAGTCGTAGCAGCCGCCGCCGTACATCATCTGGCCGCGGGTCAGCACGACGTCGAACGGTGAGTCGCCGGCCGGGACGTCGAGGACGCCCTGCCAGACGAAGTAGCCGTACATCGAGACGGTGACCTGGTGGTAGCCGCTGCGGAGGCCCACCTTGTAGGAGCCGTCGCGGTCCGTCTGCGCGTAGCCGCCGGCGTTGTTGTCCATGTTGTAGAACGAGATCGTCGCCTGGGGGATGGCCTTGTGCGACGTGCCGTCGACCAGGTAGCCGGACACGGTTGCGTCGGGGTGCGGCTTGGGGCGCAGCTGGATGTCGAGCTTGGTGTCCGCGTTGGCCGTAAGGTTGAGCGTTCCAATCCACGGGAAGTACTCCGGCCCGCACGTCGTGGCCGAACTGTGGTCCGCGTTCGTCGTCGTCGAGCACGACCTCCATGTGTCATAGTAGACGTTAACGGTCGCGTAGCCGGGGGTCACCATGGCCTCGAAGGAGCCGTCGGACTGCACCTTGATGGCGCAGCCGTTGTTTCCAGGGTACGGGTACATGGCCGGCGAGGCTTGCGCCGAACCGGTCGCCGTCGCGCTGCCGCCGCTGTACGTCGGCTCCGACGCCGTCACGCTCATGGGGTACACTTGTGAGCCGCCGCCGTCGCTGCACTCGTAGACGCCGAATTCCGGCGAGTTGACGTTGATCGAGACGTAGCCGAGGCCGCGACCGGTCTCCGCGTCGGTGACGTGGCCGACGAGGTGGGCCGTCTTGTCCGGGAACTTCGTGAGCTTGACGTCGACCTGGACGGTCTGGCCCTTCTCCACGTACTGCGACGTGTAGAACGAGGCATAGCCCGCCTGGTTGACTTGGACGTTGACACTGGAGCCGCCGAACACCTTGACGGCGTAGCGGCCGTCGGACCCGGTGGTCGCCGATGTGTCGCCGCCGTAGCAGCACGGACGGACGCAGGACTGCGTCGGTGCGCCGGCGTTCGGAGGCGGTGGCGCGCAAGCGTAGTCGGGTTGTGGCTCGGCGCAGCAGCCGCCGTTGTAGTCGTAAACGTGCACGACGATTCCCGAGAGGGGCGTGGCATGTTGGTCCGTGACAACGCCCTGCACCGTGGCATCGCGGCCGGGTTCGGCCGCAACCTTGAGCAAGACGACGGCGGTGCCATCGACGAACGCTTCCTGACTGAGCACCATGACGCCGTTGCGCACGACGTTGAACGTGCGGTACCCACCGACCGTGGTCACCTGGAAGCCGCCATCGGGTCCCGTGGTTGCCGCCGAGGAGTCGCCGCCAGGGCAGCACACCTTGACGTACGCGTCCGCGACGCCCTTGCCGTTTGCGTCCACGACCTGGCCCGTGGCCGCCACCTTGGTGCCGGAGAGGGCCACGTCATGGATGGTGCCGCCCTTGACGGCCACCATGGCGGATCCGTCCGCAAAGCCCGCATGGCTCACGGCGAGGTCGTAGTCGCCATCGGCCAGCGACGAGAACTGGTAGGAGCCGTGGGCGTCCGCCTCAACCGTCTGGTCGACGGCCCCGACCGCCGTGCCGGCAGCGCCCGGTTTCGTCAAGTGGACCGACGCTGCGGGGATGCCATCGATGCGACAGGCCCCGGGGCTCGTCCCGTTGAAGCCCTCCACGGTGCACACGAGGCCCGCGAGGGAGGAGTTGTTCACCTGGGCTTCGGCGCCGTGCAGGAGAGGTGTGGCGGGGGCCAGGACGAAAATCGCCGTGGCGATGATGGCAGCAAAGCCGCGCATGGCATTCCGATGTGCTGCTTCAGGCTATATACGTCCGGTGATGGGAGGGGTTTTCCCCAACCGCCCGCGCAATGCCGCATCAACGCTTCTTGGAGGCGGGGGCCGGCGCGTCCGGAGCCATCCCAGTCTCGGTCGGCTTGCCTTTGCGGTCCACGATGCGTTCCGCCTCGGCCTGCTCCTGCTCCATCTCCTTGGAGAGCTGGTCGAGTTCCTTCTTGATGTCGCTGTGGCGGGGGATGTCGCCCAGGACGTCGTCCGCGGAGCCAATCATCTTCTCGAGGGCCGTGGCATCGCCAATCTTGCCGGCCGGAGCATCCGGCGCGACGCCGAGGAAGTTCGAGATGCCCTGCAGCGCCTTCGTGACCTCGAAGGGCAGGACGATCTTGGTCGCGGCGCCCTCGCCGAGTTGCCCGAGGGCATCGAGCGACAGCACCGACAGCGCCTTTGAATCGAGGGCGACGGCGCCCAGGGCGAGGATGCGCAGGGCCTGCGCCCGGCCTTGGCTGTTGAGGATCTGGGCCGTGCGGTTGCCTTCCGCTTCGAGGATCTGCGATTGGCGGACCCCTTCGGCCTGCAGGATGCGGCTGCGCTTCAGGCCCTCGGCTTCCAGGATTGCGGCACGCTTCTGGCCGTCCGCCTTCAGGATGGCGGCGCGGCGTTCGCGTTCCGCGGACGTCTGCTCCTCCATGGCGCGCTTGACGCGCTCCACCGGGTCGACCTCGCGGATCTCCACGGATTCGACCTTGACGCCCCACGCGTCGGTGGCCTCGTCGAGGGTGTCCCGCAGCCGCGTGTTGATCTTCTCGCGCGAGTTCAGGACTTCGTCGAGTTCCATGTCGCCGATGACGCTGCGCAGCGTCGTCTGGGCAAGGGCCACGGTCGCGAAGCGGTAGTCAGCCACCTCGAAGGTCGCCCGCTCGGGGTCGACGATCTTGGTGTAGATGATGGCGTCGACGTTCGTGGGCGAGTTGTCCTTCGTGATGACCTCTTGGCGCGGCACCTCGAGGACGGCGGTGCGCATGTCCAGGCGGACGACGCGCGAGCCCATCGGGATCACGAGGTTGACGCCGGTGTTGAGCTTGCCACGGTACTTGCCGAGGAAGATGTAGAGGCCCTGCTCGTAAGGCTGGATGATGCGGATGGACGACGCAAGGAGCAGCATGATGAGGATCGCTGCGACAATCCCCAGGACGACGAAGATGGGCTCCACCATGGTCCGCGCCGAGACAGGTCCAGGCCTTGAAGTTTGGCCGACCGCCTCGCCGCCGACCGCCCGGTCCCAACCGCTTTAAGCCCGGCGGCCACCTCGATGGCTTGGCCATGCCGGAGCTTGCGGAACTGCGGCGCATCGTCGAGGCGCACTTCCGGGTGTACGAGGCTCGCGAGCAGGTGCACAAGGGCCACGTCGGGGCGCGCTTCTTCTACGTCATGGTGCCGCCGGGGGAGTTCGACCGGCGGTACGACGCCGTGCAAGCGGAGATGAAGGCCAAGCACCCGGAGCTTCTCACGTTCGTGCGTCGCGAGGGCGGCGAGGACATCATCTTCGTCGCGGAGCGCCCGCCCGCGCCGCGCCTGCGCGTCGGCCTGCACCTAGGGCTCCTGCTCGCGACGGTCGTCACGACGGCTCTTGCCGGCGCCATTGCGTGGCATGGATACTCGCAGCCTCGCGACACCAACCCGGCCGGCTTCTTCACGACGGCCAGCATCGCGTGGGGCGCCCTGACGTTCGCGGTGCCGCTCATGGCCATCCTCGGGGCGCAAGCCGCCTTCACGTTCCTTGCCGGCCGGCGGCGAGGCATGCACCCGGCCCTGCCGCTCTTCATCCCCGCTCCGCCCATCGTTCTCCCCTTCGGCACGTTCGGCGCCTTCAGCGTCGTGAAGGAACCCTTCGCCGACCGCAAAGCCATGTTCGATGTCGGCGTCGCGGGGCCTCTTGCGGGCTTCGCTCTAGCCGTCCCCATCCTCATCCTGGGGATGTTCCTCACGTCGTCCGGCGCCCACGCCGTCCCCGACATCGGCCGGCCCACGGCATGGATCGACCAGCCCTTTGCGACGGACAACCGCACGACGGGCCAGGCCGCGCTGCACCTGGAGCACCCGGTCGCCGGAATCGCGGTGTGGAACGTGACCGGGCCAGGTGACGCCGGCGGCGATTGGGCGTATTCGGCGCAAGCCACGCTTCACCTCGCAAACGGCACGGTCTTGTCGGACGACCTGGCGAGCCACAAGCTCGCCGCCGGAAAATCGGAGCGCCGCACCATCCTCATCCCGGCCAACGTGACGTCCGCGGACATCACTCTCACGTGGGACGACCATTTCGTGCGTTTCGGCGACCCGCTCCTGGTCATTCTGCTGCAGCCCCTCTTCCCCCACGACGGCGACTATCTCACCCATCCCCTGTTCCTTGCCGGCTGGGTCGGCCTTCTGATCGGCAGCATCAAGCTCCTGCCCATCGGCCAACTCGACGGCGGACGCGTCTCCCGCGCCATCCTGGGAGACAACAGCCTGTGGCTTGCCCGCGGCGTCTTTGCCGCCCTCGTCCTGCTGTCCTTCATCGTGTTCGACACGTGGATCTTCATCGCCTTCTTCGTCTTCGCCCTCGGCCTGCAGCACCCGCCGCCGCTCAACGACCGAAGCAAGGTCGAAGGTCGCCGCCTGGTCGTCGCCGCCATCGCCGTGGCCATCCTCGTGCTGACGTTCATCCCCGTCCCCATCCAGGTCTAGCATGCTCGACCCCCTCCGCCTCGACGCCGTCGTCTTCGACCTCGACGACACGCTCGTCAACTGGCGAGAGGCCGAGGCGGGCGCCATCGGGGACCTGGCACGCAGCGAGTTCGCGCCGCGCGGATTCGGCGAAGCCCGTGTCCGCGCCACGTACGACGAGGTCATGGCCGAGAACATGCGCTCCTGGGCGCAACTGCGCCGCTGGTGGTACATCTCCGAACGCCTGCACCTGTTGTCCGAGCGCCTAGGGACGGCCGTCGACCTGCCCGGCACGCACCTCGCCGAGACATTCGGCCGCGACGTGACGCGCCGCTTGGCGCTCCTCGACGGAGCGGTCGAGGCATTGCGGGCCGCGCGGCGCCATGGCCGCAAGACGGCGCTCCTCACGAACGGCCGCGGCGAGACGCAGCGCCCCAAGATCCTACGCTTTGGCCTCGACCGCGAGGTCGACTTCGTCGGCATCACGGGCGAACTCGGCTCGTGGAAACCCGACGCCGAGGCCTTCCACAAGGTGCTTCGCGAACTCGGCGTCGAGCCGCACCGTGCCACCATGGTCGGCGACTCCGTCGACTTCGACCTCGTCCCCGCGAAGGCGTTGGGCATGCAGACGGTCATGGTTGGTGGAGCGCCCAACGAGGCAGCCGACCACCACGTCGCGACACCGGGCCACCTGGTCGGCCTATTGCCGGCGCCTGCGCCGCCCGTCAAGCGCTGACACCGCGGGGCGAGTGTGGGGGGCCTTGGAGAACAGGAATCTCGTGGAGAAAACAGGAATGGGTTCCTGTTCTCCGGGCGTCTCCGGTTCTCCCACGCCGCCTTTGCCTGGAAAACCAGGAAAAGCGTCTTCCCTTCTTCGGCGTTTTTCTGGACGTTCACGCCCCCGGCGGCCCCGCGCGCGGCTTCGCCTCGCGCGCTTGCCACGCCCTCGCACGCCCGCGCTGCGCGGCGGGCTGCTCGCCCCGACCGGGGGCGCTCCGCTTCGCGTCGTTCGATTCCCTCCTGGATGTCGGCACCGCCGGAGGCCGGGGAATCGGCGGTTGGCCTGGGTCGGGCAGGTTTCCGCCCTTGCCGGGCATGCGAGATGCCGTGCGCGAAACGCTCAAGGGGATGCCGCCGCTCGGCGCCCCCATGCAGACGTACCCCGTCAAGCCCGGCCACGCCGCCAAGGTCGACTTTGCCATGGTCTTCGACGCCTGCTTCGACGCGCACAAGAAGGACGGCGACTGGTACTCGGGCGCCTTCGGCTCCATGCCACAGATCAAGGCGCGCTACGAGGGCAAGAAGGAGCTCCAGGTCGACACGCTCACCGACAAGTCGTTCGCCATCAAGGTCGCAGGCGGCGACAAGGCCGCCTTCGCCGTGGCCGCCGACACGCAGCGCCGCTGGAACGAGTTCCTCGAAGCCATCACCGGGTACGATGCCAAGGCGCGCAGCAAGAAGATCCAGGAATTGGCCAAGAAGGGCGCCAAGGAACTGCCCAAGGGCGCCTGAGCGACGATTCCCCTTAAGAGGGAGCCTTCCGTCGGCCGGCTGTGGTACGCCTTGCGCGCGGCAGCCTACCCTGGCTTGCCGGCCCCCCGGTCGTCGCCTTCCTCTTCGCCGCCATCGGGCGTCGCACCGGAACCGACGTGTGGTACTGGCTGTCCATTGGCGCCATGCTGGTGTTCCTCTTCTTCCTGGCCTTCTTCCGTGACCCCCAGCGCGTCGTGGCCAACGGTCTTGCCAGCCCGGCCGACGGCAAGGTGCGCGCCATGGAGACCGTGGTCGACGCCGACGTCGGCGCCGCCGACCTTCTGTCCATCTTCATGTCGCCCAAGGACGTGCACGTCAACCGCATGCCCCTCGACGGGACCGTCCTCGCCGTCCTTCACTTCCCGGGCAGCCACGTCCCCGCGTTCAAGAAGGAGTCCGAACGCAACGAGCGCGTCGAGGTCCTGCTGGACACGGCCATCGGGCGCGTCAAGGTCACCTTGATCGCCGGCACGGTCGCCCGCCGCATCGTGCCGTACATCGAGGAAGGGCAACGCCTGGCGAAGGGCCAACGCATCGCGCTCATCCGATTCGGTTCGCGTTGCGACCTGCTGGTCCCCGAGGGCCGCATCCGCTGGAAGGCCCACGCCGGCGACCAGGTCCAGGCCGCGGCGACCTCGTTGGGGGACCTGGCGTGAGTGACGAGGGGCGCCCCAGTGGCTCGCTTCGCGGCTACCTGCACGCCGCCTTGCGCGACGAATGGGATGGCCTCGAACGCATCAACCGCGACCTGCGGCTTGCGGACCTGTTCACGATCCTGAACGCCGTCATGGGGCTGACGGCCCTCATGGTCGCTGCCCACGCGGCCGGTGCGGACGAGGCGACGCGTTGGCACTCGATCCGCATCGCCATCGAACTCGTCATGGTCGGCGTCATCATGGACGGCGTCGACGGCGCCGTCGCGCGCCTCGGCAAGGGCAACGGGCCGCTCGGCGCTGTCCTCGACACGCTGGCTGACGCCCTCACGTTCGTGACCACGAGTGCCGTGCTTGCGTTCCTGAGCTTCGACCTGTCGCGTTGGAGCCCCTCGCTCGTCGCGGCCATCGTCGTGCCCATCGGCTTCTACGCCGTCTGCGGACTCCTGCGCCTGGCCCGCTTCGAGTCGCTGCGCGACGACGGCAAGACGCGCCACTACTTCTCCGGCATGCCGACGCCCGCCGCCGCCGTCACCTTGCTGTCCTTGGTGCAACTGCACGTGGCGCCCTGGGTCATCGTGGTAGCGGCCTTCTATCTCGGCATCCTCATGGTGACCCGCGTGCGCTTCCCCAAACTGCGCGGCTGGCTCGCCGTGGCGACCGTCGCCATCCTGCTTGCCATCCTGGTGTCGTTCGAGAACGCGACGCTGCAGACGTCGCTGACCTGGGGCCTTCTGGGCTTCATGGCCCTGTACGTCGTGGCCGGACCCTTCTACGTCCTGGCCCGTGAAGGCGCCCGCTTCGAGGCGGCCGCCCCATGACCCCGCTGCCCCCAGCGCCCCCCAGCGGCCAGGCCCCGTCGGGCATCCCCCAGAGGCGCAGGAAATCCTCCATCCGCACGGCCACGGAGTCGGTGCAGGAGCAGTTCCTCGACCGCGTCCGCCAGGTCGCGAAAGACCCGACCCTGGCCTTGCCGGAACCCTTGGGGGAAGAGGCGGGGCCGCTGCGCCGGCTGCGCCGGAGCTTCGAGGCCGGCAAGCTGCCGTTCTCCGCGCGCTTCGACAAGGGCCTGCTCGGGGCGCTGCGAGCTGTGCGCGACATCGCCACCCAGGACGAGGCGCCGCGCATGCTGGACGCCCGCGTCGACGGCAACCGGCGCTTCTTCCTGACGCGCGGCCACGTCAACAAGCTGTGCTGCCTCGGCGTGCAGAACTGGGACGACCCGCTCGCCCTGATGCTGGCGTACGGCCCCATCGCCATCAAGCATCACCTGCACCTGTTCGCTGGGTCCGACTTGTGGTGCAGTGGGACGAAGCCCGCGCCGCCCGCGCAGTGGTTCCGGGACCTGGCCGAGCGCACGGACTTGGACCTCGCGGTCGACGGGCAGGGCGCGGCCTGCCCGCACGCCGACCGGCCGCGCGTCAGCCTGGACTTCCGGCAGGGTCCATCGATCCTCGTCTGCGGCGCCTGCGGCCACGGCGCGCGCAACCTGCACACCCACCTCACGAACCGCTACGTCTGCGACCAGCCAAGCAGGCCTGTCGACGTGCGCGTCGTCCTGGCTGGCGGCGGCACGGCACCCGTGGGCGACGGCCTCGTGGCGGCGTACCGCGTCGGCAAGATTGACGAAGCGGAACTGCTCGGATCCGCCCTCAAGGCCTGGCACAAGGAAGCGCGCAGCGCCGGCCGCTTCGCCGTGGCCGGCCGCGACTTCGGCACGGACCAGGACGCATTCCTCGACGCCCTTGCGCTCAGCCCGTGGGAGCGCGAAGCCGTGCGCCGCATCACGGCTGGTGGCCACGTCGGCGCCCACAGCGCCGCCGCCGACGTCCTGGCCGACCACCGCGACACCTTGGCTACTGGCGTCGAGGCCATCCTGCCCGGCGAGGGCGAGGCCTTCGTGCGCAGCCACGCCGGCACGGAGGCGCGCAGCCTGCTGCGCCTGGCCCACGACGAGGCCGAGCGCCGCTCCAAGACCCGCGACCTGCCCGCCATCGCGGCCGGCCTTGGCCCGCTGGGCCAATGGATCGACGGGTTTGCCCGCGAGGCGCGGACCCTCGAGCGAGCCCAGCTTCTTGCCAACGTGCGCAGGCTCATCCCGCAGAGCCGGCACCCGGCCCACTTGTACGCCTTCCTCTGCGCCATCGGCCTCGAAGCCGAAGGCGAGCGCAGCTTCAACCATGAACAGAAGGAGGCGGGGGCGCATTGGGCGCCGCTTGCGAAATCCGTGATGGCCGCAACCGGCGACGCGTACCGGGACGCCGTGCTTTCGTACCTGCGCGAGACCGGCGCCGGCGAGACAGCCTGAGGCCTTGCGCCGCCCTAACCCATGACGAACGTCATGCGGGGCACGTCGTTTTGTGCCCGGACGACGGCCGTGGCGGATACGACGGCGCTCCACAGTGGCAGCGTCACGGCGTGGTGGTCATGCAGCGCGGGGCGGTGCGTCACCGTGACGACCACGTGGTGGCCTTCCATGATGCCGATGTAGTCGCTCGAGCCGGTGAAGGGCACGCGGGTCACCGTCCCGGCCGGAAGGGCCACGAGGGTGGCATCGGCGTCCGGCAGGGCCAGGCAGTCGACGGCAACGCCAAAATCCTGCGTCCAGATGATGGCGCCGACTTCGAGGTCCTGGACGATGACGTCGAGCAGGCCGCAGCGCCCGGCGATCAACGGCTGGATGTAGAGGGTCGCCGCCGTCGGGTTCGTGATGTGCAGCCAGCCGGAGATGGTGCCGTGCGACAGAGCGGAGGCGTTGATTTCCAGGGTGACGGGGACCTGCGGCGCCAGGGACAACGGCTCGCCGATCGGGGGCGGCTGGGGCGGTGAGCCGGTTTGCGCGCAGCCGGCCAACAGGCACACGGCGGCGACGAGGAGGATGGCACGCATGACGCCTGCATTGACGGTCCACCTCATCCACGTTGGGAATTGGTTGGGCGCAAGCCGTACCTCCACGTCCCTCGGCGGGGCGCCTGATTACGTCGTCCCTTGCGCGAGGATGCGCGTCGCGAGGGCTGCAAGACCCGTGCCCTTCTTGGGCTCGGCCTCGAGCTTCTGCACCGCGACGGCGTCGTTGAAGGTCTGGCGCTTCTCTTCGTAGAAGATGCCGGTGGCCCAGTGGTCGTTCATGGCGGCGTGCAGGCCCGCGAACTTGTCGCCAACGGCGTGCGTCGTCTCGAGGTTGCGCTGGTTCGCCTTAGCGGCCTCGTAGATGTCATGGAACGTGACACATGGGCTGATGACCTGCACGAAGGCGTACCCGTCGTGCTGGATGGCCTTCTTGATGATGTCCGTGAGTTCCTTCACCTTGCCAGAGTAGGCGCGCGCGACGAACGTGGCGCCCGAGATGATGGCGAGGGCCATCGGGTTGAGCGGCTGGTCCGCCGACTTGCCCGTGCCGGCAAAGGGCGTCGACTTCGTCTTGAGGCCCAGTTCGGACGTCGGCGAGGCTTGGCCCTTCGTGAGGCCGTAGATCTCGTTGTCCATCATGATGTAGGAGATCTTCGGGTTGCGCCGCGCGGTGTGCACGAAGTGGCCCGCGCCGATGGCCATGCCGTCGCCGTCGCCACCGACGGCGATGACGGTCTTCTCGGGCATGGCAAGCTTCAGGCCGACTGCGACGGGGAGGCTGCGGCCGTGCACGGCGTGGAAGCCGTAGGCGTTCATGAAGTGGGGAAAGCGGCTGCTGCAGCCGATGCCCGAGACGAAGGTCACGTCGTGGGGCAGGATCTTCAGGTCCGCCAGGGCTTTCTGCATGGCGGCGAGGACGGCGAAGTCGCCGCAGCCCGGACACCAGACGGGCGGCAGGGTGCCCTTGTAGTCCTTGGCCGTGAGGTCCGCGCCGACGACCGGCAGCGGCTTCGCGATTGGTGCGACGTGGTCGGCCTCGGGCAGGGCGTGGCCGGGGCTTGGGACCTTGGCGAGAGCACCTTCGCTCATCGCAGGACCTCCCGGGCGGGCGGCGCCATGGCCTTGGCAGGCGTCTTGCGGTTGGCGAGCACGGTCTCGATCTTCTCCTTGATCTCAAGCCAGGTGAGGGGGCTGCCCTGCACCTTGTTGAGGCGGTGGAAGTGCTTGACGACGTGCTTGCGCAGCAGGCCCTCGAGTTGGCCGGTGTAGTTCATCTCGGCCACGATGACCTCGGGGGCCTTCTCGATCACGTCGAGGAAGCCTTCGCGGGGCAACGGGTTGAGGATCTTCGTGACGAGGTAGCCGACCTTCTTGCCCTCGGCGAGGGCCTGCGTGACGGCCTCCTTGGCGGGGCCCTTGGTGCTGCCCCACGTGACGACGAGGACGTCCGGGTTCTCGTCGCCGAAGCGCTCCGTCGCCATCGGGTACTTCCACGCGTCGTCGATCTTGTGGATGCGCTTCGCGATCATGGCCTCGTGGTTGGCGCCCGTGTAGTTCGGGTTGCCGTACTCGTTGTGCTCGAGGCCCTCGGCCGTGTGCACGCCGCCGGGCATACCGGGGATCGACTGCGGCGAGACGCCGTCCGAGGTGAACTTGTAGCGCTTGTAGTCCGCCAAGTCCTCGGATGTCGCGAACTTGCGGTTGACGATGGGCGTGCCCGTCGCCTTCAGGCTGGGGACATTGATGTTCTCGGTGCGGTTGGAGAGCGAATGGTCGGTGGCCAGGATGACGGGGACCTGGTACTTCTCCGCCATGTTGAACGCCCAGATGGTCTGGAAGAACGAGTCACGCACGCCGGCGGGGGCGAGCACGATGCGCGAGGCCTCGCCGTGCGAGCCGTAGACCATCTCGTTCAGGTCCGACTGCTCGGGCTTGGTCGGCAGGCCCGTCGAGGGGCCGCCGCGCATGCAGTTGACGATGACGATGGGCAGTTCCGCCGTCGACGACAGGCCGAGGAGTTCCTGCATGAGGGAGAAGCCGGGGCCGGACGTCGCCGTCATGGCTTTCTTGCCGGCGTAGCTGGCGCCGAGGCAGTGCGCGATGGCGGACATCTCGTCCTCGGCCTGGATGCAGGTGTGGCCGAATTTCGGCATCTCGTTGGCGAGGGTCTCGAGGATGCTGGATGCCGGCGTGATGGGGTAGCCGGCGTAGAAGTCGCAGCCCGCGACCAAGGCGCCAAGCGCGATGGCGTCGTTGCCGTTGAGGAGGATGCGCTCCTCCTCGTGGTGGCCGATCTTGAGGCCGCCCTGGTGCTTCAAGGCCAATGTCGCGACGTGCGTGTACGCGGCGTCGACGGCCTTGTCGTTGAGTTCGAGGAGCTTCGGGTTCTTGCCCTTGTACTTCTTCTGCATCGTCTTCTTGATCTCGCCAGCCGGGATGTTGTACAGCGCGGCGACAGTGGCGACGGCGAAGACGTTCTTCGACTTCGGCGAGCCGATGGCCTTGACGAGTTCGTCGAAGGGCACGGCGTACAGGTGGACGTCGGAGCGCGTCGGCGGCTTCGGCACCTGCCCGGGGTCGTACAGGATGACGCCGCCCTTGCCGACGGTTGCCGCGTGGTTGTCGATGGCTTCCTGGTTGAAGGCGCACAGGCAGTCGACGCCGGTGCCGGCGGACAGGACTTCCTCGTTGCTGCTGCGCACCTGGTACCAGCAATGGCCGCCCTTGATCTCGGCGGGGTACGACTCGAAGGTGAAGACGTTGAAGCCGATGTCGGAGAGCGCCAGGCAGCAGATCTCGCCGGCCGAGATGACGCCTTCACCGGATTCGCCCGCGAACCTGAACGTGTAGCTGGCCATGCCTTGGTCCCTGTTGGGCCTTCGAGACGGAAGAGCCCTGCGTCGGCCCACTTCCGGGCTTTATAAAAGCGTTCAGTTAAGAGGCAGGATTTGCACGGGTTTTGGCCCCGGGGTGCGACGGTTTCTCGTGGAAAACCGTCCCGAGGCAGGGGGTAAACACTGTTTAGGGCGGGGCGGGCTGGTTGAAGCCGGGCCACGCCGATGAGGGACCGAAGTAGGAATCCATGGCCCCGGTGTTCGCATCAAATCCCACGTAGGCAAGAATAAACGAGTTGCCGCCGGCCGACTTGAAACTCACCTGATACTCCGCCCAACCGCTAGCCGGATCCCGCGGCGCGTAGAACTGCGGAAAGCCGTACAGCACAGAAACCCTTGCCACGTCGTCCTGCCCCGGAAGCCCGAGCCGGGCAAAGTCCGCGAGCACGTCTGGGAGCGAGGCCGCCGGCCAAGGACTCGCGCGAATCTGGCCGCAGGTCATGCCGTCAGCCGCCACCTTGTGCGCCGCCGACCTCGTGACTTCAATTTGAGGCTGCGATAGTGGCGTGTCGTCCTGCATCCATTTTATCTGATAGGTGGCAGAGAAGTTGTCGTCTTCCAGCACGGTGAACGTTGCTCCCTCGTGGGTGGTGTTGTAGGGGATGAGCAAGGGGGTCAGGCCCACCGTTGAAACGTACGGCGCGGAGAGGTCGGCAATCCAGATGCACGCTTTCGACCAGTCGACGCCCTTCGCCGTGTCCGAGGACTTGAGCTTGTCAAGCCATTCCAACGCCGTGAAGCGACTTCCAAGGGCCTTCTCCCCTTCCCCTGGGAACATCTGGCCCTGCCACGCGGCCTGCGGGGGCGGCTGGCCCTCCAGGGGGAGGTAATCCGCGCGCCCGAGCTCGGCCCCGTCCTGGTAGGACACGACGTCGAAGCCAGGCCCGTGGTCGGCGATGAGCCGATCGTCGGAGCCGGCATAGGTGTAATCACCCACATAGTCGTCGTGCATGAAGAAGTGTGGGCCAGGCCGCTTGACGTCGAGCATTGGGTGGCCATTGACCGCAACTTCGTGGGCGTCGAGTGCCACGGGTGGGCGACCCGACGCGTCGACAAGGGCGCCGTCACGGCGAAACTTCAGGAGAAGACCAAGACCGTAGGGAGCTGGCCGGCCCGCCTCCTTCCATTCGAGCCGCATGGAGCGCGTGCATTGTTCTTCCTTGTCCCTGTTGCAGCCCTGCCAGTAGGCGACGACTCGCAGGTCGGCATCGAGAAACCAGATGGGATTTGGGTCCAATGGGCGATCGAGGTCAACGAACAGTCTGTACACCTTCACGATGGACCCGTTGGTCCACGGAACCGTAACGGGTCCGTCCAACGTCAGCGCAACACGTTTGCCATCCCTGTCGACAAGGTCGGCATGAAAGCCGCGCAAAGTTCTCAGCTCGGTGGGGGCCTCGGGCGTGAGGCAGCCGCAGGTCGCGGCAAGCAGCATGCCGAAAGCGAACGGGATCGGCACCCAACGAGAGCTCATGGCATCGAATGATACGTTGCGTCCGTTTGGGCCGGGTCGGTGCAGTGCAAGCACGCCGAAAGGCCGGTCACGACGACCTCAACGTGTGCCGTAAACGCCGTCCCAAAGGTCATCTTCTGGTTGTCCTCCGCCCAAAACGTCCAGCACTCATCGCCGGTCGCACTTTGCGAGAACGAGCACGTAACGGTCGGGAAGTCGTCGACTGGGCGCTCGGGTCCATAGAACTGCCCGTCCACACTCGCCGACCCGGCTGTGCCGCGCCCGCCACCCCCTCCGCCACCGGCCGCATACCCGCAATCCCAGGGGGTGCCCGGATAGGTCATGCTAGAACAGAAGGACCATTGGTCCACTTGGGCCCAGGCATCTGCAATCGCATAAACGCCATCGAGGCCCTCCGTGACTCCACTCGTGTTGGGCCCGCGGGTTTCGACCAGCGCCCCGACGACGTTTCCGGCGTCCCCGACCGACGGCCTCGTCCAGACGCAACTGGGCCCCTCCGAAGTGTGGTCGCCCTCGTCAGGGATGCAATGCGGCACAGGCGCGGAACCAATGACATCCGCAATGTTCGCACCAATGCAGGATTTCAGGGACGAATAGGTTGCGCACTGCGTGGTCACGGCCTGACCCGGAAACGGGAGGGCTGCCATGACCATGAGACATGCTACGGTTGGCATTAGGGTTTTCATGCGACGCACCGCCCCGGTCAGGAGGCAGCCGCGGGACGGGGGGGGGGGGGGGCCAATATCAATGTTGGTATGGCGCCATTGCATCATTCACTGGATGTGGCCGCAGAGCCCAGCTAGCTGTCCGCGTCATGCGCGCCGCTTCGCCGCTAGCACCGCCGCCGCGATTGCCATGAAGGCGAGCGGCATGGGACTGGGCTTTGGATTGTCGGTAGTGCTCGTCTGGGCGACCGGCCCGGAACCCTGCACCACTTGCACGGTGAGGTGCTCGGCGAGCACGTTGTCCTTGCCGCCCGCAGCGTACGTGAGCGTCGCATTGACGACGTAGTCGCCGGGCGTGGCCGTCTTGGGGACGCTCACGACGAGTTTCTGCGGCAGCGTCGTGCCTGGCGGGACGGGGACATGGTTCGGGTCCCATGCGTGGCACGGGTTGTCTTTCGGGCAGTTCCACGCCACCGGGTCCGTCGCCTCGGCGAAGGGGTGGCCGGTGCCACCGCCCGAGTTCGTGATGTTGAAACTGAACGTCGCCGTGCCGCCGGGGGCCGCCGTCTTCAGCACGCGGTCGACCGTCTCCACGAGGATTGGCTGCGAGTCCGTGATGGCGCCGCCCGCGACGCTGGACCCGATGTGGATGTCCTTCACCGCCCGGTTGCCGGCAAGGTCCGTTGCCTCGACGCGGATCACGTCAGCGGCCGTGAGGTCGCGGTCCGTCCACTCGTAGGCGGGCCCATACCTTTCGCACGCCTGGCCCGGGGCACCGCTGCAGGGAGGCGCGACGACCCCGCCGACGCCGTAGGGGCCGTAGTCGGGTTCGTAGTCCGCGTCCCACAGGCGGCCCTCCCAGTCCTTGAGTTGGGCTGTGATGTCCTTGCCATTCAAGAGAACGGTGTGGGAGGCCAGCGGTTCGCCAAACTCGATGGTGAGCTTGTGGCCGGACAGCGCGGTGCCGTCGCCGGGGAGGACGATGGGCCAAGGCGCCGTCTTGTCATGCTTGAGCATCTGCGCCGGGTCGCCGTCGCACTTCTCCTGCGCCGGCGTCGTCTGTGTGTCGCAGTTGTCCACGACGGCCTTCGCCCAGAAGCGCGCGAGTTCGTTGTTGTTCGCATCGTACGCATGCACGGCGGCCGCGTAGGTTCCGTCCGGCACGAGCGGCGTCTTGATGGGGATGAAGAAGCCGTCCGACGGCTCGCGGTCGGCGCGGTAGTTGGGGACGTAGGTTCCCGTCACCCAGACCGGCGTGCCGCACATCTGCTGATCGAAGTCGTACGTGTACGGCCCGAAACTGAAGCCGAACACCTTGATGTCGGCGGCCTTGGCACCGATGGCCTGGAACTGCACGAAGAACTGCCCCTGCGCATGGATGAAACCGTCCTGCTGCGGCTGCAAGTCCGGGTTGCGGAAGACCAGCAGGAGGCTGTCGTCGACGGGACAGTGGTGAGCCTGGGCGGCTGCGGGAGGAGCCCACGACAGCGCGAACGCGGCCAACACGACGAAGGGCAGGACCCGGGCGACGGACATGCAACTGGCAGCGCACGCGGCGGGGAAAAGCGTTTCCGGAAAACCTGCGGGTCAAGGGCCAACGAGGGATTCGTCAAACCTCCGACGGCGCTGCCGACCTCGACGACGGGTCAACAGATGCAACCGATGCAACCGATGACCACGACGCTCCATCGGACAGCAGGAATCCTGCGTGCCAACACCCGCCGACTGATCCGTCATCCTCCGGCGGCTGCGACGTCAAGGACGGAAGCGACGGACGCGGCGCGCAGGGCCCCCCGGTCGGGGCGAGCGAATGCGCCGCGAGGCGCGCAGAGCGAGGGCTTGGCGAGCCGAGCGCAGCGATGGCTGGGGCCGCCGGGGGGCCTGAAAGACAGGGAAGCGAACGAAAAAAACCGGAAAGCGACCTTTCCAGCCTTCGGCGACTTCGCTGCTTTTCAGGCAAAGGCGGCCTCGGAGAACCGGAAACGACGGAAGAACAGGAACCCATTCCCGTCCTCCCCACTAGATTCCTGTTCTCCAAGGCCCCCCACACCCCGCCACGCGGCCACCTCGTTGCCCGCGCCGCCGTCGGAGGTCGGCGTGGCCGGTCGTTGGCTCTGCTTCGCGCGACCAATGCGTTGGGAGGGGCCGGAGGAGTCGCGGCCTTGGGGCGGCCGCCGATGGCATCATCGCTCGGAGCAGAGTCTATCGGGACGTCCCGCCTGCGCCTGTCGTGGCCAAGCGCGCCAGTGCCTTGCCCGTGCGCATCCGAACGGGCCGCGTCGGCGACCTTGGCTGGATGTTCTACCGTCAAGCCGTCGTGTACGCCGAGGAATTCGGGTACAGCCCGGTCTTCGAGCGCTACGTGTCGCATGGCTTGGCTCCGTTCCTCGACGACTTCGACGCCGGCAAGGACCGGATCTGGATGGCGTCACGCGGTGCCGAACGGCTGGGCTTCATCGCCATCCAACACGACCCGACGCGGCGCGGCTGGGCGAAGCTGCGCTGGTTCCTCGTCGAGAAGGAGGCGCGTGGGCTCGGCGTCGGACGCAGGCTCATGCAGGCCGCGCTCGCCTTCGCCCGCAAGGCCGGATACCGCGGTGTGTACTTGTGGACCGTCGACGACCTCGCGGCCGCGCGGCGCGTCTACGTGACGAGCGGATTCGTCCTCGTGCACGAGGCCACCGAGCCGTGCGAGTGGGCGCCGTGGGGGCACGAGCAGAGATGGGAGCTCGAGTTGGCGCGCCGACCGCGGCGGGCACGCTCACCTGCAAAGCACTAAATGGCACGTGGCCGTAGGGGAATTCCCGTTGCATATGACCAAGTACGTGGTCGTGACGGGCGGTGTACTCTCGGGGCTCGGCAAGGGCATCACGACGAGCAGCATCGGGACGTTGCTGAAAGCGCGCGGAATCAGCCTCACGGCTGTCAAGATCGACCCGTACCTCAACTCGGACGCGGGCACGATGAACCCATTCGAGCACGGCGAGGTCTTCGTCCTGAACGACGGCGGCGAGGTGGACCTCGACTTGGGGAACTACGAAAGGTTCCTCGACATCCCGCTCGGGCGTGACAACAACATCACGACCGGCAAGGTGTACAAGGCTGTCATCGACAAGGAGCGCCGCGGCGATTACCTTGGCAAGACGGTGCAGATCGTGCCGCACATCACGAACGAGATCCGGGAGTGGATCAAGCGCGTGGCCAAGAAGAGCAACGCGCAAGTCTGCCTCGTCGAAGTCGGCGGCACCGTGGGTGACATCGAGTCCGCGCCGTTCCTGGAGGCCATCCGGCAACTGCACCGCGAAGTCGGTCACGACAACCTGTTCCTCATCCACACAAGCCTGGTCCCCGTGGTGGGCGCCGTGGGCGAACAGAAGACCAAGCCGACGCAGCACACGGTGCGCGACCTCAAGGCCATCGGCTTGCACCCCGACATGATCGTCTGCCGCAGCGCGCAACCGCTCGTGCCCGAGATCCGCGAGAAGATCGCCAGTTTCTGCGACGTGGACGAGGCCGCCGTCATCTCGGCGCACGACGCGCGTACCATCTACGAGGTGCCCCTTATCCTGGAGGAGCAAGGCGTGCCCGACTACATCCTGCAGCGCCTCGGCATGGCCAAGACGAAGGATGCAAAGCCGCCGGAGCTTGGGACGTGGCGCGACCTCGTGGACCGCATCCTCAACCCGCACCACGAGGTCACCGTGGCCTTCGTCGGCAAATACACCGACCTGTCCGACTCGTACCTCAGCATCAACGAGGCGCTGCGGCACGCGGGCGCCAGCCTTGACACGAAGGTGAAGATCGCCTACATCGAAGGCGAGGACCTGGAGGAGGACGACCGCGAGGCGTGGCGGCGCTTGCGGGAAGCGGACGCCATCCTCGTCGGCCCCGGCTTCGGCTCGCGTGGCACCGAGGGCAAGATCCGCGCCATCCAGCACGCCCGCGAAGGCGGCATCCCGTTCCTCGGCATCTGCCTCGGCATGCAGCTGTCATGCGTCGAGTTCGCGCGCAACGCGTGCGGCCTGCCTGGCGCCAACTCGACGGAGATGGACCCGGACACCAAGCACCCCGTCATCTGCATCCTGCCCGAGCAGTACGAGATCGCGGAACTCGGAGGCACCATGCGCCTTGGCGCCTACGAATGCGTCCTTGCGCCCGGCTCCTTGGCGGCCGACACATACGGCGCCAACGTCGTGACGGAACGGCACCGCCACCGCTACGAGATGAACCCAGAGTACACCGCGACGCTCGAGGCGAAAGGCCTCGTCTTCTCAGGACGCATGCCGGACCGGCCCATCATGGAGATCATCGAGTTGCCACGCGACGTGCACCCGTACTTCATCGGCAGCCAGTTCCACCCCGAGATGAACTCCAGGCCCCAGAAGCCCGGCCCGCTCTTCGTCGGCCTCGTCGAGGCGGCACTCATCCAGAAAGGTGTCCTGAACCCCGGCCCTGAACCCGTGGCGGCAGCCTAGAGCCCCTGGCTTCGCGTTTTATACGCGACCCGAGATGGCACGCCGCGCGGCGCCCGCCCGCGGTGTTCACAATGGCCCACGACCGTTCAACCAGCGCAAAGATCATCGCCGAATTCATCGGCACGTTCACGCTCATCTACGTCGGCATCCTGGTCTTGTCCAACGGCGGCGGCGCCGGCCTGACGGGCGCAGCCTTGGCCCACGGCCTCGCCATCGCCGTCATGGTAAGCGCCACCATGATGATCTCCGGAGGCCACCTCAACCCGGCCGTCACCTTCGGTGCCTGGGTCGGCGGCAAGATCCGCGGCGGCGAAGCCATGTCCTACGTCCTTGCCCAACTGGCCGGAGGCGCAGCGGGCGGCCTGCTTGCCAAACTGTCCCTCGGCGGTGTGAATGGCGGCGCCGGCGTCCCAGCCCTCGGGCACTACGCCGACGGCACTGCCGTCCCCGTCGAAGCGGGCATCCTCATCGAAGCCGTCCTGACGTTCTTCCTCGTCTTCGTGGTCTACGGCACGGGCATCGACGCACGCTTTGGCGGCCGCATCGGCGGCTTGGCCATCGGGCTGACCGTCGCCCTCGACATCCTGGCCGGCGGACCCTTGACGGGCGCGGCCATGAACCCGGCGCGCTGGTTCGGCGCGGCGCTCCCCGCACAGCAGTGGAGGCAAGCCAGCGTCTACCTGGTCGGCCCTCTGTTGGGCGGGGCATTGGCCGGGCTGGTCTATTCGAGGTTCCTCTCAGCCAAGCCATCGCAGGCTTAGTCCGGTCTAGCTCCGGCGGCGCAACAGCACGACCATGAGGGCCACGATGAGTGCCGCCGCGGCTGCCGCGCCGAGGATGACGCTCAGCCACGCGCCCTTCGAGGGTGCCGGCGATGCCAGCCCTGCGGGGACTGCGTCCGGAGTGGCCGCGGAGGGGCCGCTGCCGGCCGCCAGGAAGCGGCTCTCCTGGCAGACGTCGCCGACGCCGTCGCGGTCGAGGTCGTCCTGCTGCAGGTTGGATGCGTACGGGCAGTTGTCCACGCCGTTTGCCACGGTGTCGCCGTCGATGTCGGGGTCGCACGCGTCACCGAGGCCGTTGCCGTCCAGGTCTGCCTGCGTCGGGTTGGCGTTGTCGGGGCAGTCGTCGGCCGCGTTGACGATGGCGTCATTGTCGCGGTCGGCGTCGCACACGTCGCCCTTGCCGTCGAGGTCCAGGTCCGCCTGGCCCGGGTCGGCGATGAAGACGCAGTCATCGACGGCGTTGGGCCAACCGTCGCCGTCGACGTCCGAGCCGGCCACCGCCGGGTCGACGCCGTCGTGTGGCGGGCGCGGCGCCTGGCCGTTGTCTTGCGAAATGGTGGGCTTCAGGCACGGCGGGTTCTGCACGACGCCAATGATTTGCGTCATGGTACCCGTGTTGCCGTTGGCATCCATGACGGTCAGGGTGACGATGTAGTCGCCCGCGGCCTGGTACTCGTGCATGGGGCTCTGGTCGGTGCTGGTGCCGCCATCGCCGAAGCTCCAGTCCCACGCGATCACGGCCCCGCCGTTCGGGAGGGGGGCCGTCGTGTCGCTGAAGAAGACCGGGGGCAGGCCGCAGCCGCTTTGGATCCACTTCCAGCTCGCCGGCGGGGGCGGCGGGGGCGGGATGACGAGCGGGTTGCCTCCGCCGGTGTCGTACATGTAGGCGGTGTCCGCGCCCAGCCCAGTCAACTGCGCGACGATCGGGAAGTCGCCTTGCACGAGGAACGTGCCGCCGCTGCTGGCCGTGCTGGCCGGGAGCTTGGGCGTCATGCAGGAGTACCCTGACGAGCCGATGGGCCGGCCGGTCGGGGGCAGGGACACGATGGACAGCACACCCGTCGGGTCTGCGGAGTACAGCGTGAGGGCGGTCGTCGACGCGTAGCCGATGTAGAGGTGGTTCTCCCATGACGGGTCGGCGTAGAACCAGTGCGCCTTCACGGAGAGGTCGAGTGGCGACAACTCCATGATGGCCGGGTCGCCGTACCAACCGATTGCCTGGTACGCGCTCGTCGGGTTCTGCGTCGGGCTGACGGTTTGCGAAACCCTGCTGTGGGCAAGGTACTGGACGACATGGATGGGGGCGTCGGAGGTGATGGCCGTGTCCTTCACGAAGCGGAATTGGCGCCAGGTCGTGCTCGTGACCGAGGCCGTGGTGATTCCAGAGGTGTCGGGGACGGCGAACTGAATGTTGGCGGTGCCGGAGACGGCGCGGATGCGCAGCCAGTCGACGCCGGGGCCGTCGTCGGTGAATGCCGGGCTGTCTCCGGTTCCGCTCATGTTGGATGCGGCGGCGCACATGACGTAGACTTGGCCGGCGAGACTGTCGGGCAGCATCTCCTCGTTGATCGTGTCGCAGGAATCATCCTCGAGGTCGACGCACACTGAACCGGCGAACACCGCGCAAGCGGTGGAGCAGGTGATGCGGGAGCCGGTGAGGTCGGCGAGCGCACCGCAGCCGAGGGGGTCGGGGCTCGAGAAGGGCCAGACCGTGCACTTGACGTCGCCTTCCTTGCCCATGACGTGCAGCGCGTCGCCGCGGTTGGCCAGCGTATATGTGTAGACGGTGCCCGGCGTCATGACGGGCACGGCGGTCGGAGCAGGCGGGAGGGCCACGCTGGCCGACGTCGGCGCGCTCACCGTCACGGTGACGGTCGTCGAGGCCTTGATGGCAATGACGGTAAAGAACGCCGGCTGGGGATTGAGGTACTGGATGTTGTTGGCGGCCGTCGCGACGCTGTAGACCTTCCCGAGCTTGCTTTCGGGCAGCAACTTGGTGGCGTCCGTCGTGGCGCTCGTGCCCTGCACTGCCGTGATCTGCATGACTTCCCAGTTGTTGTCAGGGGTCGTCGCCGTGTACGTGGCGGCGTTGCTGATCTGCGTCGTCAAGTAGAGTTCGCCGTACGCATACTGTCCCGTCATGGCGGGATTGACGATGGTGCCCGCGACGATTGCAGTACCGGCCTTTTCGAAGGTGACCTGCTGCGTGCTAAGCGATCCGGCGTTGGTGGCCGAGATGACGGTCGTGGGCTGGATGGGCCCGGCGGTCGTCGTCGTGGGCAGACCCACGGACCAGTAGATTGCGGCGTCCGAGTCATGGGGCAGTGCCACCATCAGAAGGGCGCCAGCGCCGACGAGGGCGAGTCCGAACAAGAGGCCAGAGCGGTGCATCATGGATGCTCGACCGGAACACTTGCGGGCCGGTATATACGGATTCTCCTGCAATTGCGCGGAAATCCAGCTTACTGGCGACGGCGGGCGACGACGACCACCAGGAGGGCCAGGAGGGCCGCGGCGCCGACGATTCCAGCAAGGACGCCAAGCCAGCCGGAAGCGCCGGCGACCGGGGCCGACAGCGCTGTGTCCGTCTTGTCGAGGGGGCGCGAGGCGTCGGGCTGAGCGGCATCCGGCATCGACATCGCGTCGCAAGCGTCGCCGACCTGGTTGCCGTCGCGGTCATCTTGGTTGGCGTTGGCCACGCGTGCACAGTTGTCCACGGCGTTCAGGACCTTGTCGCCATCCACGTCGGAGTCGCAGGCATCGCCGAGGCCGTTGCCGTCGAGGTCGCTCTGCTCGGCGTTCGGCGTCGTCGGACAGTTGTCTGCCGCGTTGAGCACGCCGTCATTGTCAGCATCCTTGTCGCAGGAATCGCCCATCTCGTCCAGGTCCGTGTCGTTCTGCGCCGAGTTGGCGACGAAGACACAGTTGTCCAGGGCATTGCGGATGCCATCGCCGTCGGCATCGTCGCCGGCGATCGCGTCATCGACGCCGTCATGCGGCGGGCGCTGAGCGTGGCCGTTGTCCTCGGAGATGGTGGGTTGGATGCAGACCTCGCCCTGGGTGGCGGCGACTTGCTGTGTTGCCGTGTCCGTGAAGCCGTTGGCGTCGGTCGCGGTCTCCGTGACGGTGTAGTCGCCGGCCGCTCCGTAGGTGTGCACAGGGTTCTGGTCCGTGCTCGAACCGCCATCGCCGAAGGTCCAGGAGTACATCGTGTACGGCGGGGTGCCGCCCGACGTCGAGTCGGTGAACTGGATGGGGTGGACGCCGCAGCCGCTGTTGGCGGGGGTCCACTTGAAGTCCACGACGAAGGCCGGCGGCGGCAGGGCGGGCGATCCGCCGCTGTCGTACCAGTAGCCGGACACCGCCGCAAGGCCCAGCAGTTGAACGGACGCGGGCCCGCTGGTCAAGACGTGGTGCTGGCCGCCCGTGGTGCTCGTGTCGACCGGGGTCGTGCAGCCGAAGCCTGTGCTGCCAATCACCCGCGTCATCGAGCTGGGCACGGCGGCGCCGTTGTCGAGGATGGACGTGCCA
Source organism: bacterium (assembly GCA_040390065.1). Classification (GTDB taxonomy): domain Archaea; phylum Thermoplasmatota; class E2; order JACPAO01; family JAHFTW01; genus JAHFTW01. The sequence goes on from JAZJZE010000009.1 coordinate 78,399, forward strand.
AGAGGGGCGCCGATGTAGATGTGGTTCTCGTAGCCGGGGAAGGCGTACATCCAGTGGTCCTGGAGGGCGTGCTCCATGGGCGTCACGGCGACGTCCGCGGGGGCGCCCCACGTGAAGAACGTGTACTGTGCGCTGGCGACGGGGTTGGCGCCCGCGGCGAGCGTGTCGACGTTGACGTCGAGGTAGTCCATGACCAGGATTGGGGCCGAGGACGTGACGACGGTGTCCGCGTCGAGGTAGAACTGCGACCAGGCGGTGGACGTGACGGTTGCGCTGATGATGGACGGCGCCGCGCCGAAGCTGGGGCGCACCGGAGACGAGAAGAACACCGTCGCGGTGGCCCCCGTTGCCTGGATGCGCAGGAAGTCCATCTGGCTGGTCGGGCCACTCATGTTGCCGGCGCAGATGACGTACGTGAAGCCGGCGGCGCTGTCGGGCAGCATCTGCTCGTTGATGATGTTGCAGTTGCCGCCGTCGCCGTTGTTCCAGCAGCCGGTGCCGGCGAAGACCGCGACGGCGTGGCTCGCCGTGATGCGCGAACCCGTCAAGTCGTAGGTGAAGCAGGGGGCGCCGCTGCCACCCAGGATGAACCATGGCACGAAGGCCGGGACGCAGTCGGGGTTGCCAAGGTTGCCGGATTCGACGTGCAGCGCCTGGCCGCGGTTGAGGGTGAAGACGTGCGTGGTGCTGGCAATCATGGCGGGGATCTGGTCCGGGGCCGCGCAAGGGCCGCCCGCGGTGGGGCATCCCGCGCTGGCTGCGGTGTCCGCACTAGGGGTCACGGTGACCTGCGTGTTGTCCTTGGTGGCGATGACGGTGAAGTAGTTCGGGTTGGGCGGGTAGTAGACGCCGCCGGTCGACTCGTCGTTGGCGGCCGTGAAGACCCAGTAGGTCGTGCCGAGCTGCGAGCGCTCCAGGGCGTGGGACGCATCGGCGCCGCCGCCATTTGCTCCGGGGGCAAGGCCGCCGGCCGCTGCGGTCAACTGGTGGACCTCGGACGGCTGCACGGTCTGGACGAAGTAGACGCCCGTGTTGCTGATCTGGCTGCCCTGAAGATAGTCGTTGAACTGCAGGGTGCCGACGGCGCCAGGGCTCACGGGAAACGTGGAGACGGCCGTGGTCGCGCCCGCCGTGACCTTGTTGAGCGTGACGGTGTCAAGGGCGGTCCCGACGTTGGTGACGGCAAGCGAGGTACTGACGCTGACGGGCGGGCCCGGGGTGCAGACCAGGCTGCACAGGCTTCCGCCCGTGTCCGGCAGGCCGACGACCCAGTACTCGTTTGCGTCGGCGTGGTGCGGCATGGCGACCAGCAAGGCCGCGATGCCCAATCCAAACGTCAGCAATCCAGCAACGCGCAAGCTCCCGCACTCCATGACAACCGAGAGGTCCACTTACGGGGAAGTATGAAAGGATTGTCGTTGGTAAGTGATAGTAAAGGAACGGTCTAGGCCAATCATGTAGAGGCATCTTTTCGGCCTCCAAACGAGGACCGGTTCGACCCTCCAGACTGGCCGGTTTCCAGGGATGACCGGCTAGTTCCGTGCCCGCCGGACGACGACGAGCATGACCAAGGCCAGGACGAGCACGGCAAGACCGGCGGCGGCCACGACGGCCATCCAGCCCGCCTGGGCACCATGCGGGGCGGAGAGCGAGGCGGGCGTGGCATCGAGCGGCCTGGAGCCTTGGAGCGCGGCGGCGGCACCGACCGTCCGGTCGTCGCACGCGTCGCCCTGCTGGTCGCCGTCCGTGTCGACTTGCTCGGCGTTTGGCACCATGACGCAGTTGTCCGCGGCGTTCAGGACCTTGTCCCCGTCGATGTCGAGGTCGCAAGCGTCGCCCATGCCGTTGCCGTCCTGGTCGGTCTGGTCCGCATTCGGCGCGGTCGGGCAGTTATCTGCCGCGTTGAGGATGCCGTCGTTGTCCGCGTCCTTGTCGCAGGCATCGCCGATGTGGTCGAGGTCGGCGTCGTCCTGGGCGGCGTTGGCTACGAAGACGCAGTCGTCGACCGCGTTGAGGATGCCGTCGCCGTCGGCGTCTGCCCCTGCGATGGCGGGATCGACGCCGTCATGCGGCGGCCGCGGCGCGTGGCCGTTGTCCTCCGAGATGGTCGGGCCCATGCAGACGCCGCCGTCGACGACGGAGACAATCTGCGTGGACGAGGAGGGAAGGTCGTTGTCGTCCGTGACGGTCAGGGTGACGGCATAGTCGCCGGGGGCGCCGTACTGGTGCGTCGGGTTCTGGTCCGTACTGGTCCCGCCGTCGCCGAAGTTCCAGAACCAAGACGTGATGGGCACGTCGCCATCGGTGGACGTGTCCTTGAACGAGACGGGCTGCATGCCGCACCCGCTTCCCGGCGTGCCCTTGAACGACGCCGTCGGCCCGACGGGCGGCGGGATCACGCTCGGCGGCGAGCCGATGTCGTACAGGTATGCGCCGTCCAGGCCCTCTCCTGTCACTTGCGCCGTGAGGCGGCCACCCGTCATGTCCTCGAGATGGTATGTGCCGCCGGTCGCTGGGTCCAGAAGCGCCGTGGTGCAGGAGAAGTTCGTGGCGCCGATGGGCCGGGCTCCCGTCATGAGGGCGCCGTTGAGGTGCAGGACGGCGATGTTGGAGTGTGCGATGTTGATGTAATTGTAGAACGTCTCGGCCGTGGAGAAGTCGTGGACCGGCGTGCCCTTGTCGATGGGGCGGATCTCCGTCTCGGCCGGGTCGCCGTAGCCCTGCTGCGGGTAGTAGTAGCCGATGGTGTTGGCCGGGATCTTGATGCCGGCCCCCGGGATGTTCATCGTCGCCCAGGCCATGAACTGCAGGATGTGGATGGGCTGGTCCGACGTCACGACCGTGTCGGCCTTCATGTAGAACGTCGTCCACGCCGTCGACGAGACGGTGGCCGTCGTCGTGGCGGCGCTGTACGCCGGTCGGAACGGCGAATAGTCCGTTGGTCCAGGCTGCGTCGCCACGGGCACCGCGAAGTTGATGGTCGCCGTTCCCGCGACGGAGCGAATCATGATCATGTCGAGTTGGCCGTAGTTGCTGGCCACTGAACTGCAAAGGGCAAACGTGTTGCCCATCGAGTTGTCCGGCAGTTGCTGGGTGAAGATGATGTCACCGCGCTGGTCCTCGATGAGGGCTCCATTGTTGCCGGCGAAGACCGCCACACCGGTCGTGGCCACGATGCGCGTGCCGGCGAAGTTGCAGTTTGCGCCACCGAGGTGGAACAGGTTCTGCGCAGCCGCCGATTCGACGTGCAGGACTTCGCCGCGGTTGACCGTGAACGTTGTGGGGCTGACCATCGTCGGCACCTGGCCGGGCACGACGCTCGGGGAGTTGGGACAGACGGGGTAGACCGTCACTTGCGTGTTCATCTTGATGGACACGACGTCGAAGAAACTCATGTCCTGCGCGTAGCCGTTGATGGACCCGCCGACGGGGTCCTTCCATGCGCCGATCGTGTACGTCGTTCCGAGCTCCTGCTCGGGCAGCAGGCGCGTGCCGTCCATGGACTTGGTGGACGAGTCGGCGGGGTCGATCTGCCAGACGTTGTACTCGTTGCCGCCTGGAGTCGTGATCCAGTACACGGACTGGCTGCTGATTTGGCTGCCCTGCAGTTGGTCGTTGTAGTTGAAAATCCCGGTCGTGCCGGTCGGGATGACCAGCGCCTGCGTCGGCGTCGGCGAAAGGATGCTGCCGAAGGTCACGAGCCCCGTGGGGCCCGCGTTCGTGACCAACACGTTGGTGGTCGCCTGCGGGGGACCGATGAGGGCGCTCGTCGACGGGACGCCAATCGTCCAGTACGTGTTGGCCGACGCGTGGTGGGACAGCGCCAGAAGCGCGAGCCCGGCGCCGGCGACGGCGATGACCGCAAAAAGTGCATGATTGCCCTTGACCACCATGGGAATCGCAGGTTGACCACCCTGGCGCTATATAGGGATTCTCCTGCAATCACGACGTTTCCGCCCGGTCGAATTGCCAATGTCGCAGCAAGCTTGGCCGTCGCGTCGTCACGCCTACAGGTGCTTGCGGACTTCGTCCACGCCAACCCAAACCGTGGGGTCCTCCGACTTGGACGTCCACGTCACAGTCCCGTCCCCGCCGACGACCATGACGCCACGCTTTGCGACGTTGTGGATGCCAGCCACCGTCGTCGACTCCCAGATCTTGCCCAGGACCTCGCGGTTCGGGTCGGAGAAGATGCCGTGCTCGAGGTTGTGCATCTTGGCGAACTGCACGTTGCCGTGCTGCGAATCCGTGCTGAAGCCGTACACGGCCACGCCGAGGCCCTTGAAGGCCGCGAGGTTGTCCCGGACCTCGCACATCTCCTTCGTGCACACCCCGGAAAACGCGATCGGGAAGAACGCGAGGACGACAGGCTTGCCGGCTGCGACCTTCGAGAAGGTGGCATCCGCGTGCCCCTCCTTGGTTGCGAGTTTGAGCGTGAAATCGGGGAGCTTGGAGCCGACTGCGGGGATGGCCATGGGGGCGGCGAGAGGCAGGCCGTACAAAATCGCGACGACGCTTCGACGCCGATCTTTTAGGCCAGCCCAACGACCCATTCGCGCTGTCCTGCGACGGCGGCGGAACACGGATTGCGACGAATCCGTCATGACACGCGCGTAGGCCCCCGGTCGGGGCGAGCTGGTATTGCGAGCGCCTCGGCGCGAGCATGCCGGGGGTCGCCGGGGCCGGCAGGCCCCCCGGCGGGGGGAAACGGGCGGGGGGCCGCAGCCCTCCGCCGCGATGTCGCGAGGCGAAGCCGAGGCAGGACATCGCAAATGATCGACCTGTTTTCAGGTCGCGCGAGGGCCGCCGGGGGGCCTGAAAGACCACGAAGCCACCGAAAAACCCGGAAAGCGATGTTTCCAGTCTTCGGCAACTTCGTAGTATTTCAGGCAAGGGCAGCCTGGGAGAACAGGAGCCGAACGGAGAACAGGAACCCATTCCCGTTCTCTCCACTGGATTCCTGTTCTCCCAGGCCTCCCACACTGGATCGAGCCGTTGCCGCCCGGACCACCGCCACCGATGCGAGAGGAGTTCAGGCGACGAGGCCGCGCAACTTCACGCATTCCGCCACGCGGCCGACGGCGACGACGTAGGCGGCCGTGCGCATGTCGACCTTGTGCTTGGCGGACGCATCGTGCACGGCGTGGAAGGCGCTCGTCATCTTCGCGTCGAGCTTCTGGTACACCTCGGAAGCCGGCCAGTAGTAGCCGTACAGGTTCTGCACCCACTCGAAGTAGGAGACCGTGACGCCGCCGGAGTTGGCGAGGAAGTCCGGGATGTCCAGGACACCGTTCGTGTGCAGGATGACGTCGGCCTCCGGTGTCGTGGGGCCGTTGGCGAGTTCGAGGACGATCTTGGCCTTGACGTTGTTGGCGTTGCCGCCGTGGATCTGGTTCTCGATGCCGGCGGGGATGAGCACGTCGACCTTCAGTTCCAGGAGTTCCTCGTTCGTGATCTTCTTCGAGCCGGGGAAGTTGCCGACGTGGCCCTTGCGTTGCTTGAAGTCGTGCACCGCGGCGTAGTCGAGGCCCTTGGCGTTGTAGATGCCGCCCTTGGAGTCGGAGACGGCGACGACCTTCGCGCCGAACATCTCGGTCACGAGCTTGTGGGCGAAGTCGCCGGCGTTTCCGTAGCCTTGGATGGCGACGGTGGCGCCCCTGAGGTTGAGTTTCTTCGCCTTGGCCGCTTCGCGCAGGTGGTACATGCCGCCCTTCGCGGTGGCATCGCCGCGGCCGGCCGAGCCGCCGAGGGCCAGGGGCTTGCCCGTGATGAAGCCGGGTTCGTTGGCGCCGTGGATGACCGACATCTCGTCCATCATCCACGCCATGATCTGCGGTGTGGTGTACACGTCCGGCGCGGGGACGTCCTTGTACGTGCCAACAATCTGGGCCACGGCGCGCACCCAGCCGCGGCTCAGGCGCTCGAGTTCACGCGGACTCATCTTCTTCGGGTCGCAGATGACGCCGCCTTTGCCGCCGCCGTACGGGATGTCGGCGACGGCGCACTTCCACGTCATCCACGCGGCCAGCGCGCGGACGGTGTCGGCGGTCTCGTCGGGGTGGAAGCGGATGCCGCCCTTCGTCGGGCCACGCGCATCATTGTACTGGCAGCGGAAACCCGTGAACGTCTTGGTGCGGCCGTTGTCCATGCGCACGGGGATGCGCACTTGCAGGAAACGCTGCGGCTCGGACAAGTACTCGTGCATCGCCTTGTCGAGGCCCATGACCTTTGCCGCCTTGGCGAGTTGCGACTGCGCGATCTTGAAGGGGTTCAGTTCCTCGGGGGCGACGACGGCGGACTTGCGTGCGCCCTGCATGGCGACGTCGGCGGTGGCCTTTCCGCTGGAGCCGTTCTTGACGGCGGGCTTCTTCACTTGGACAGTCGTGGTTCGGGCCATGAAGGACACCCCGAGAAGGGTGTGCGGCGATGTTGGGTCCAGCACGTAAAGGAATCGATTGAGCCGAGGAGACGGAACAAATCCGTGTTCCCGCCCGGTCTGCGGATGCGGCACCGGTCGCGCGAAGCAGAGCCAACGACCGGCCACGCCGACCTCCGACGGCGGCGCGGGCAACGAGGTGGCCGCGTGGCTGGGCGTGGGGGGCTTGGGAGAACCGCAATCAAGTGGAGAGAAGGGGAATGGGTTGCGGTTCTCCGTAGGTCTCCGGTTCTGCCAGGCCGCCCCCGCCTGACCATGCGGTTACAACCGTCGTGCCAGGGCCCCCGGCGGCCCCAGCCATCGCTTCGCTCGGCTTGCCACGCCCTCGCTCTGCGCGCTTCGCGACGCATTCGCTCGCCCCGACCGGGGGCGCTCCGCTTCGCCATCTTGGATTCCCACATGGAACTCGCCGGCGTCGGAGGCAGACGAATCCCTCACCCAGCGTGGACAAGCAGGTTGGCACGCATGCGGGCCCAGCCGTCAACCCCTTGAGCGGGTATTCCGCGGCGTATCGGTTGCATCTGTTGACCGGTCGGCTTCGTGACGCCGCGGAACCGGCCTGCCCTTCCCCTTCCGTCTAGTCCTCGAGCCGCGGCGCGAACCCTTCTTTCACGACGTTCAGCACCAGTCGCGTGCGCGTCTCCTTGACGTGTTTGTGCTGCAGCGTGCCCTTGACGAAGCGGTCGAGGTCGGGCGTGTCCTTGAATTTCCCGACGAAGACGGTGTCCATCTCGCCGGTGACGTCGTAGACGGCGACGATGTGCGGGTCTTTGGCGAGTTCCTGTTGCACTTCGCTGAGGTGGCCGCCGGCGATCTTCATCTCGATCAAGGCGCAGATGCCGAAGCCCAGTTTCTGCGCGTCCACCTCGGGCAGGAAGCGTTTGATGATGCCGGACTCGCGCAGGCGCTTGATGCGGTTGTGCACGGTGCCGACCGTCGTCCCGGCTTGCGCCGCGATTTCGCGGAAGGGCGTGTGGGCGTCCTTCATGAGGATGCCCAGGATGCGGCGGTCCAGCGCGTCAATCACGGGTACGCTTCAAGCCTGAACATGGTTTAGAAAGCTGCCGCAACGATGCAACGGCGTCCAACGGTCTTGGCCTCCTGGATTCCTCCTGGGCCACGTGCAACCCGCCAGCCGTTTACCGGCAAGCCGCAAGTGACGGTGCAAGCCAAGACCGATGCGCGGCCACGTCAACCTCCGCCGGCGGCGCCGGCACCGAGGTGGCCGGGTGGCTGCGCGTGGGAGGCCTGTGAGAACAGGAATCTCGTGGACGGAAGGGGAATGGATTCCTGTTCTCCTATGGTCTCCGGTTCTCCCAGGCCGCCCACACTTCGCACGGCGGCGCTGGACTACGCCAATCTCTCGAACAAGTCCGCCACGAGGAGCGGCAACAGCACGGTCGCGTCGCCTTCGACGGTCTCCCAGACGGCGTCCTCCTTGACTTTTCCCCAACTCACGGCTTCGCGCACGCGGGCGCCGCTCAGGCTTCCATCCCATTCGGGTGCGCTCGTGATGTAGACGACGGTGTCGAGGCCGCCGCGGAACTGCGACCACCAGATGACGTGGTGCTTGGAGATGCCGCCGCCGATCATGAGGGAGCCCAGGCGTTTGGCGCCGAAGACGAAGTCGGAGAGTTCCTGCTCGTCCTTGAGGAGGTCGAAGCGGATGTCGCGGTGCTGCTGGTACGTCATCCAGACCTGCGCGCCCACGGATCCGTCGGTCGGGCCCGGCACGAAGACTGGGATCTTGTTCTTCCACGCCCAGTACAGGATGGATTCCTCGTGGTTCTCCTCGCGGCCGGCCCATTCGCCGAGTTTCGCGCAGAGTTCGCGCGTGCCGAAATGCTTGGCCCCGGATTGGTACCACTCCTCCAAGAGCGGCCGGAGCTTCGCCTCGAGGACTTCGCCGTAGGACGTGTTGGGGACGAGGACGTTGCCGAGGCGGTTGACGCCGGCCTGGTGGAGTTGGCGGTCGTCCATTTCGAACGACCCGGAAAGGTACGGCTCCCACAGCCGGGCGAGGTCGTGGTCGAGGGTGCCGCACGTTGTGATGATGCAGTCGACGAGTTTGTGCTTCACGAGGTCACGGATGACGCCGCGCGTGCCCGTCGCGCAGAGCGCCGCCGGGAAACTGAGGATGACTTTCTCGTCCTTGTTGGCGACCATGCGGTGCAGCATGTCCGAGGCGTCGGCGAGTTTCTTCGCCGTGAAGCCTCCGGCAGCCGACCACTGCTCCATGAGTTGGCGAACCCGCAGCGGCTTCGCAACCGAGAGGTCCTTGACTTCCGGATGCGCAGACAGGTCCACGGCCGGGCGACGCCGGGGCAGGGTTTCAAGCTGTTGCGCGGTGGCCGGGTGCCACGGTGAATCCAATGCGCACCGATGCACCAATGTGAATCCGTGTCATGCCCGACCATGCATTGGGGTTGGATTCATTGGGCCGCATGGGAGCCGTCGGCTTTCCATCGATTGCGAAGCAGGCGGCCATCACGCCGCGGCGATGTCCTTGTGCGGCAGGGGCGTCCGCTCGACCTCGATGCGCGTCGCGGTCGGGTGCACTTCGCTAAGCCAACCGGTGCAACCCAAAGCCTCGAACTCGCCGGCATCGGCCAGCTCTTCTGCCACGGCGGGCGCGGTCTCGATGCGGTCGCCCACGACGGCGACCCAGTCGATGGGCACCTCGTACTCCGTGCGCAGCCGCTCGGCCAATTCGCCAAGGGCACCATCGGCCCGCGACGTGGGCTGCAGGACGCCGAAGACGAGCGTTCCCTCCTCCGTCTGCTCGTCGAAGGGGCGCATGGTGCGGTCGGCGCGGCGGCGGAAGCGCTGCATGAGTTGGATGGCGTCCTTGTATGGGCTGCTGCAGAAGTGCACTGCAAAGCGCGACGTGCCCCGGCTTGCGCCCATCGTGCCGCGCCCACGGGCGTCGCTTGACCACGCCGCAAGAACGCGTTCCCCCGTGGCGCGGCTGCCAGCCACGCGCTGCGACTCGTCGTCGGCCGACTGATAGCCGCGACGCCGCAGTTCGGCCACGTTGGGGTCGGAGAATTCGAGTTCGTTGAGGTTGAGGCCATTGCACCCGGCCGCTTCGGCCCAGCGCGCCATGGCAAGGATGTCGTCTTCGTGATTGGGGATGCAGGGCACCTCGATTGTCGCCGTGAGTCCGACGCGGACGGCTTCGGCGACGGCGGGGGCGTGCCACGATTTGCCCATCGCGGCGAAATCGGAGACCTCGGGGTGGAAGCGCATCTCGTCGAGGCCGGCCTCCTTGAGTTTGGCGATCCACGCGAGGTCGAAGGCGCAACTCGTGTAGAGGTGGATGTGGAACTGCGGGCCGTAGGCGGACTTGAGGGCTTTCACGACGTCGACGACGCGGTCCGGGACGACCATGGGGTCACCGCCGGTGATGCCGGCGCCCTTCGCCCCAATGAGGTTGCATTCGTCGAGAAGGTCCCGCCACCGGATGGCGTCCGGCTGACCGGCCGGTCCCGGATGGATGGGGCGCTCGTTGGCGAAGATGACGTCGCGGTACATCTTGTCGCGGGACACGGGGCAGTAGAAGCACTCCTTGTCGCACAGGCCCGTCACGAACAGCACGAGTTTGGCGCCTTCACGGCACTGCATGCAGCCCATGGGAAGGACGCCCACGTGTTGACTGCCGGCGTATTTCTCACCCGCCATGGGCAACTGCACCAGGTCTGGCCCTCCGAGGGGGTGCGCCACGGCGCTTTCCAGGGCTGCACCGGTATAAGCCCTATGGCGTTGCGGTCGACGGCCTTAGCGGATCCAGGACGCCACGGGGTGCTGGTAGTCCATCATCTCGCCCAGGGTCGCCATCGTCGGTGCCGGGGGAAGGCCCCATTGCGCCACGGTCCATCCGCTTGGGTTGGCCTCGCGGCGGCCGTGTTCTGGGCAGTGGTACGATTCCGTGGCAAGGCCATGGTGCGTGCTGATGGTGCGGGCCACGGAGTTGCCGCAGACTGGGCAAGCGCCGGTGGCGAGTCTCATGCGGGCCATGATGGGAAGAAGCCGGGGGTGGTATTCGGCATCTCGGGCCGGGCGAGTGAAAGTACCACGCGCCGCAGCCATCATATGGGGGCGTTGCAAGTCCCGGCTATGCTTCGCCCCCTTGCCGTGACGTGCGCCTTGGCCATGCTGGTGCCGCTGCTTGCTGGCTGCTCCACGCCCGCACCGCCGCCGCCCCCCGCGCCGGCGTCGGCCCTGATCCACGTCGTCGACCTCGACGGCCACGCGGTCCCGTACGCGGCCGTGGCGGTCCGGCATGGCAGCACGACCGTCCTGGTTTTCAGCGCCGACAAGGACGGCACCCTCAGCCGCGACCTCGTCTCCGATGCGGCCACGCGCGTGCGCGTCGCGAAGCACGGCTACCTGCAGGAGGAGTTCCAGGGCGGTCAACTGGGCGCAGTGGTGACGCTGCCGCCGGCCCCGGACGGCCTGTCGTCGGAACTGAACCGCGCGGGCATCCTGGCCTTCGACCCTCCCGTCGACCTCCTGTGCACGCAGCCGGACCAAGTACCCGGCCAAGCCGAATGCGGCCAGTTCGGCGAGCCCGTCGTCGAAGTCGCCGGCGACGGCGCCATCTGGGCAAGTGCAACGTGCTGCATCGGCAAGGCGCCACCGATCTGGACGTCGCGCGACCACGGCAAGACCTTCCAGCAGTTGCGCAACCCCGACACGGGCTTGGTGCGCGACTCCTTCGGCATCGAAGGCGACTTCGCCATGGACGACGTCGGCAACGTCTACTTCTTCGACATCAGTGCAGCCACGATCTGGTTCACGAGCTACAAGGCCGACGGCACGCACCGCTGGACCGTGCCCTGGGCGGGCCCGCCGCTGGTCGACCGCCCGTGGGTGCGCGCCGGCGCCGAGAACCACGTCTGGCTGTTCTACAACACCGGCTCGGCCACGAACGAGTACGCAAGCGTCGACGGCGGCATGACGTGGAGCCCGACGCCGGTGCACTCCTTCCCCCTTTGCCTCGGCAATCCAGGGCAGGGGCCAGCCCGCGACGACCTCTACCTCGCTGCGGCGTGCGGCGACAAACTCATGGTCTGGACCAGCCACGACGGCGGCGTGACGTGGGACGCCGGCGACGAAGTCCCCATGCCCGACGTGCCGTACAGCGAGACGAACGGCCGCGGCATCGAAGTGATGAACCCGTCGACTGCCGACGAGGCCGGCAACCTGTACGTCCCCTTCACGCACTTCGTCGACGCGAAGAATGCCCAGAATGCAGTCTTCATGGCGCGCCGCGACGCCGCGGGCAACTGGTCGGTGCCGGCGCAGGTCTCGCCGGCGGGGATGAACCACCTGCCATGGCCCGCTGCCGGACGCGCCGGCCACGTCGGCTTTGCCTGGTACTTCTCCGAGGGGACCTTCACTCGCGAGCAGGACGCGGACTGGCGGCTCTGGGCCGCGGCCAGCGTCGATGCCGATGCGGGCAGCCCGCACTACCAAATCACCGTCGTGGACCCGACCATCCTGCAGCACGGCGGCTTCGGGCGTTCGCTTGGCGACTTCATCGAGGCCGACCTGACACCGGACGGCAAGATCGTGATCGTCTACGCCAAACGCGTCGAGGGCAACCTCGTCAACGTCTTTGCCCAGACGGACGGCATGCTGGAATTGACGCCGCAGGTCTTCCGAAACGGGCCGCACCCGAACAAGTAGGCGCTAGCGCCACGTCGAGTAGCGGTCGAGGATGTTGAGGATCTTCTGCTGCGTCGCGGCGTCGACGATCTTCTCCTTGACCTTGTCGTTGAGCCAGACCTTGGCTTCCTGCACGGCGTCGCGCGAGCCCTTCGCCCACATCGTCTGGATGAGGGAGTTGTGCTGCTCCGGCGCCACGGGGCTGGCCTTCAGGATGTCCTGCAGGTCGTACTTGAAGTAGTTCGCCTTGGATTGGTCGAGCATCTTCTCGCGTTGTCGCGACTCGCGGGAGTTGCGGTTGGCTTGGTTGTGCTTGGGCGGACGCGGGGTGCCGGGGACGGCCGGGACTCGGGGTGCGCGCAAGCGACGTGCCACATCGACGGCTTAGCCACCGCGGTATAAAGGCGGGACGGTGGTGGCCCATTGCCGCCGAGGCCGGCCAGCACGCGCCCTGCCGCCGCGGTCGAAAGCCCGCCACGCTCATGTGCGGCCGGCCCGTGCCGCCATCGTGCCGAAGGCAACGCCCCGCGCCGCCCCGATTGCCGATGCCGAGGAGGGCGCCCGGCGCATCGCTTGGGCGGGCCGCCACATGGAACTGCTGGCCGCCATCCGCACGCGCCTCGAGGACGAACAGCCCTTCGACGGCCTGCGCATCGGTTTGGCGTTGCACGTCGAAGCCAAGACCGCGAACCTCGCTCTCGCGCTGCAGGCGGGCGGGGCCGACGTGCGGCTTGCCGGCTGCAACCCGGAGTCGACGGATGACCGCGTCGTGGCGGCGCTCAACGCACAGGGGCTTCCGACGCGCGCCCGCAAGGGCCAGTCGTCGCAGGAGTACTACGCGGCACTCGACTGGGTGCTCGATGGCAAGCCGCACCTCGTCGTCGACGACGGCGGCGACCTCGCGTTCCTCGCCCACGGCAAGCGCCGCGACGTGCTGCGCGGCATCCGCGGCGGGGCGGAAGAGACCACGACGGGCGTTCTGCGGCTGCGCGCCATGGCCGCCGACGGCAAACTCAAGTTCCCCGTGCTCGACGTCAACGGCGCACAGATGAAGCACCTCTTCGACAACCGCTACGGCACGGGGCAATCCACGTTCGACGGCATCTTCCACGCCACGAACCTCCTCATCGCGGGCAAGAACGTCGTCGTCGCAGGGTACGGTTGGTGCGGCCGCGGCATCGCGGCGCGAGCCAAGGGGCTGGGAGCCACGGTGACGGTGACCGAGGTCGACCCGGTGAAGGCCATCGAGGCACGCCTCGACGGGCACCAGGTCGCCACGATGGAGCAGGCTTGCAAGACCGCGGACTTCATCGTCACGGCCACCGGCTGCAATGCCGTCATCGATGCCCGGCACGTCCCGCATCTCAAGGACGGCGTGGTGCTCGCCAACGCCGGCCACTTCGACAACGAGGTCGACAAGCCCAGCCTCAAGAAAGCCTCCCGCAGCGTCCAGACGGTCCGCGAGGGCGTGACGGAGTACCTGTTGCGCGACGGCCGCACCATCCACCTCCTCGCCGACGGCCGCCTCGTCAACCTCGCATCAGGGCAAGGCCACCCCGTCGAGATCATGGACATGAGTTTCAGCCTGCAGGCCCTCGCACTCGAACACCTCGCGAAGAACGCGGCCACGATGAAACCGGGCGTGCACGCCCTGCCGACGGACCTCGACCAGGAAGTGGCCCGCCTCAAACTGGCGACGCTGGGCATGTCCATCGACACGCTCACCAAAGGCCAGCGCGCCTACCTCTCGGGCTGGGAGCATGGAACATGAGCGTCGCTGCCACGAACGGCCAAGGCGCCGCACCCTTCGTCGCCATCCTCGGCCACAGCAACCTCGACATCCACTTGCAAGTCAAGGACTTGCCCAAGCCCGGCCAGAGCAGCGCCGTCCTGCACCGGCGCACGGCGTGGGGTGGCACGGCTGCCAACATCGCGCACCAAGCCGCCGGCCTTGGCGTGCCCGCACGACTGTGGTCACTCGTCGGCGACGATTTCCCCCCGGCATGGCGCCAGGCCCTGACCCTTGCCGGCGTCGACACCGCTGGGCTGCGCGAAGTCCCGGGGCGGGCAACCCCGACCTGCTTCGTGGTCACGGACCTCCTGGACCGCCAGAGCTACCTCATGGACGAGGGGGCGATGGCGGACATGGCGCAGAACGCACCGGACGCAGCCGTCCTGGACGGCATCGCCGCCGGCGGCTGGCTGCACATGGCGACAGGCGACCCGCTCGTGTACGCCGTCGCAGCCGACGCGGCACGTGAACGCGGCCTCCAGGTGGCCCTCGACCCTGGCCAGGAGATGCGTTGGCGGTACGACCGCCGCGCCTTCGAGGGTTTGCTGAACCTGAGCCACGCCTTCTTCGTGAACGAGGAGGAGTTGCGCGTCGCCGCCGACTTCCTGCGCTACGGCGCGCCGGAACAGTTTCTGGACCACGTCGACACCGTCGTCGTGACGCGGGGCGCAAGCGGAGCGAGCCTGTACCGGCGCAAGGCCAAGACGCTGCACTTGCCCGCATTCCCGACGAAGATCGTGGACCCGACAGGGGCCGGTGACGCCGTCCGCGCCGGATGGTACGCAGCCCTGCATGCGGGCAAGCCGATGGAGACGGCTTTGCGGTGGGGCCTTGCGGCGGCGAGCCTCGTCGTCCGCCATGTCGGGGGCCAGACCCACGTCGTGACGCGCGCAGAACTCGACGCCGTGCTGGCGACCACCTCGGCGGCGTAGCCTACAGGTGGGCCACCACGCCGAGGCCGCCGCGGAAGGCGCCGAAGACGGTGGGGTCCTGCAGCAGCGGTACGACCTCGTAGCCCACCACGGGCGGGCCGGCAGTCGGCTGTGGCATCAAGATCGCCCGCAAAGCCGCGCCGACGCGCGTCGGTTCGGCAAACCGCGTCCCGGCGTACCCTTGCCGGACCTCACGGATCTCGAAGCCCACGACGTGTTGGCCCGGCGCATCCGCCGGCGCGCCCCACTGCACGAGCGTGCTACCGCCAGCGGCGGGCGTGGCCGACGCCCACGGGACCCGCGGGCCCATCTCGACCCAGTGCTCCTTGATCTCATGTTGGATGGCGGGGTCGCCGGCAATCGGGGGCAAAGGCACGAGCACGTCCTGGGGCGGGGGGGCCGCCTCCTGCGTCAACCAGCCAGAGGCCGGTCGCGACGGGGCGGCGGGGCCGGCCGGTACAGGCTCGGGCGGCCACGGTTCCGGCGCGGGCTCCTCCCCTGCGGCGGACGGCTCGGCAGGGGCGTCCGTCCACGTGGTCTCGGCGTCCCGCCACCCGGACCGGGCCTTGCGGCGCTGCGTGGCGATGATCCCCGTGGTTGCGGCCCCCAGGCCCACGACGGCGAGCGTCGCGAACACGAGGGGCAGCAGGCCGCCGCCGGAGTCGCCGCCCGACGCGCCGCCCAAGTCGCCGCCGCCCGAGGATTGGACGGCGAAGCTCGACGTCTTGACGAGCGTGCCGTCGCAGTAGAGACGCATCGTATAGGTCCCGGTCCTGGTGAGGGTGAAGGAATGCGACCCTGCGGTTCCCTGTCCGGTCCAGTGCAGGGTCTCGGGGCCGGAGACTGCCGCCTCGAAGGCCATCGGGTCGCCGACGAAGACGTCGAAGTTGGCCTCGACGTCGACGGGCGCCTGCCACGGCTGCGGGTCGGTCGGCACCGCGATGTAGGGCGTGCACGACGCCTGCGCAGCGGGAACCGCAACCAGGAGCAGGGCAGCGACCACCAGGCGCACGCGGGGCAAGCGGCCAAACCGGGCATAAGGGCTACGGCGGGCCGCCGTCGTCGCCATTTTGTAGCAATCCCTCCTGCCCGGCCCCGTGCCCGCCGCCGCCTCCATCCCTGAGGCCATCACGACGACCAGTCTGCCATTCAAGGTGTTCCGGCGCGGCAAGGTGCGCGACGTGTACGACCTCGGCGACAAGCTGCTCATGGTCGCGACGGACCGCATCTCCGCCTTCGACGTCGTGCTCGACCCCGGCATCCCGCAGAAGGGCGCCATCCTGACGCAATTGTCGAATTTCTGGTTCAAGCTGCTGCGCGACGAGGTCCCGAACCACCTCATCGCCACGGACGTCGCCAAGTACCCGAAGGATTTGGCACCGCACGCGGCCTTGCTGCGCGGCCGCAGCGTCCTCGTCGAGAAGCTGAAGCCCATCCCCATCGAGTGCGTGGTGCGCGGCCACATCTCGGGCTCGGGGTGGAAGGAGTACCAGAAGAAGGGCAGCATCTGCGGCATCCCCTTGCCGGCGCAACTGCAGGAATCGCAGCGCCTGCCCGAGACCATCTTCACGCCGAGCACCAAGGCCGAAGTCGGGCACGACGAGAACATCTCCTTCGCGGACGCGGCCCACCTCGTCGGCGACGAGACCGCCGAGTACCTGCGGGACACGAGCATCCGCATCTATGAGCACGCGCGGCAGTACGCGGCGGCGCGCGGCATCATCATCGCCGACACCAAGTTCGAGTTCGGCACGCGCGACGACGGAACCATTGTCCTCATGGACGAGATCCTGACCCCGGACAGTTCGCGGTTCTGGCCGGCGGACCAGTTCGCTCCCGGCAAGGGGCAGCCGTCGTACGACAAGCAGTTCCTGCGCGACTGGCTGGAGACGCAGCCATGGGACAAGACGCCGCCCGGGCCCAAGCTGCCGCCGACCGTCGTGGCGGGGACGCAGAAGCGCTACCTCGAGGCGTACACCAAGATCACCGGCACGGCGTTCAGCCTTTAGACCCGGGAGAATCCGGCGACCGGCAATTGCGGCCTCCACGACGGCAATTTGGGCGAGGTGGCCGCGGGGCGCGTTTCGGCACCGACGGAACGGTCGATTCGACGGCTCGCAGCCACTGTACGTTCTGTGGAGTTCGCTGGAGCGGCTGTGTGTGGGAAGCCTTGGAAAACAGGAATCAAAGGGAGAGAAGGGGAATGGGTTCCTGTTCTCCGGCCGGCTCCTGTTCTCTCAGGCCGCCCTTTCGAAGCGGCGCCAGGGGACAACGCTGCCGCCTTGCTGGTTCGCCCGTCGGCGTCATCGGCGTTAGCCCATTTCGCGGCCCGGGTTGGCGCCATTCCTCCATGCCATCGCCGCCGTCGGAGGTCCACGGGAATGGGTTGCCGACCCAGGGAAGCAGGGAACCCCTTGCGCCGAATCAAAACTCCCCTTCAATAGGCCTATAAAGAACGGACCTTTGGAAACGACTGCATGCGTGTCCCGGTGGCCGAGCGCCTCCTTGCAGTGGTGGGATACGTCCCGTTCCTGTTCTGGGTGCCGGTCATCCTGCGCCGCGACTCCATGTTCTGCCAATTCCACGGCCGCCAGTCTGGCGTCCTGTGGGGCCTGTGGTTCCTGCCGAGCCTCATCCTCTTCGTGGCCTCCGTCTGGCTCCTGGGTGGCAGCGGTGGCGGCAAGAGCCTGGACACCATGCAGGTCGTGGTCTTCGGCATCCTCATGGTGCTCGGCATCCTGTACCTCGTCATGGCCTTCGTGGGCATCGTGAAGTCGCTGCTGCGCGAACGCTACCGGATGCCGGTCGTCGCCGACATCGCCCTGCTCCTGCGCCTGTAGCGCCGAGTTGGCAAACCTTATCGCAGACGCGCCACCATGGCCATGGCACATGCGCGCCTTGGCCCTGGCCCTGCTGGTCGTCGTCGTGCCCCTCTCCGGCTGCTTCGGTGGCGAAGCCCGCACCGAGTGGGCCTTCGACGTGACGCAACTCTCGACGCTCGCGGACATGGGCCGCAGCGGCTCCGGCGTCGTCGTCGCCATCCTGGATACGGGCATCAACCCGAACCACGTTGCCTTGTCGCACCTCTTCGACGGCGACCGTGGCAACGGCGAAGTCATCGAATTCAAGGACTACGTCAACCACCGCGACGGTGTTGGCAACGCCTACGACGACGACGGCCACGGCAGCCACGTGGCTGGAATCATCGCGGCAAGCGGCTCGTCGCTTGGCGACAAGATCTCGTACAGCGGCATCGACCTCCTGGGCGGGGCGCCTGGCGTCACGCTCGTCATCGCGAAGGTGTGCGGACCTGGCTCCTGCAACTCCCAGGCGATTCCGGATGCCATCAACTGGGCGGTGTCGAAACATGCCCAGATCATCAGCATGAGTTTCGGCGGCGATGCGGCCCTCGGCGTGCTCGGCCTCAACCAGGACGCCATGACGCAAGCCTTGAACGGCGCCATCGCCAAGGGCATCGTTGCCGTCGCGGCAGCCGGCAACACGGGCCCCTCCAACGACGACGTCTCCGAACCCGCCGACATCCCCGACGTGATCGGTGTCGGCGCCATCCAGGAGGACGGGACGGTATGGACGAACTCCAGCCGGGGGAGCCCCATGGCCAACCGTTGCCAGCCGTCGCCCATTCCTGTTCTGCCGAGCGCCGGCCGCTGCGATCCCAGCAAGAAACCGGAACTCGTGGCCCCAGGGGTCGACATCCTCTCGTCCTGGACCGACGACAAGTACGTGCGGGCCACGGGCACCAGCCAGGCAACACCGTTCGTGACCTCGGCCATCGCGCTCCTCCTGCAAGGCCGCGCCCCACTGCACAACGCCGACGACGTGCGCCACCTCAAGACGGTGCTCGAGCAGACGGCCCGACCCGTCCCAGGCCAGACGCTGCCGCACGACGACGCAGCCGGGTACGGCCTTCTGCAGGCGAAGGCGGCGTACGACGCGTACCGCGGATGAGCCCGCACTCACCCCAACGCCCATGAACGCGCCCCACCCTGCCGGCATCGTGCTGCATGACGTCATCATCATCGGCTCCGGCCCGGCCGGCTGCACGGCCGCCCTGTACGCCGCCCGCGCGAACCTCAAGGTCCTTGTCGTGGCCGGCTACGAGTCCGGCGGCCAGCTCATGATCACGTCGGACGTCGAGAACTATCCGGGCTTTGCCGAGGCCATCACGGGGCCCGACCTGATGGCGCGTTTCCGCAAGCAGGCGGAGCGCTTCGGTGCCGTCTTCAAGGACGAAGACGCGACGGCCGTGGACTTCACGGGACGGCCGTTCAAGGTGACGAGCGATTCCGGCGTGCACGAGGCCCGCAGCATCATCGTGGCGACTGGCTCCTCGGCGAAATGGCTGGGGCTTGCGTCCGAGACGCGGCTGCGCGGCCACGGCGTCTCCGCGTGCGCGACCTGCGACGGCTTCTTCTTCAAGGAGAAGGAGGTCGTCGTCGTGGGCGGCGGCGACTCGGCGATGGAGGAGGCAACGTTCCTCACCAAGTACGCGACCAAGGTCACGATCATCCACCGCCGCGACTCGTTCAAGGCATCGAAGATCATGGCCTCGCGCGCCATGAACCACCCGAAGATCAAGATCCTGTGGAACACGACGGTGGAGGAAGTCCTCGGCACGACGTCGGTGGAGGGCGTGCGCATCAAGGACGTCGCGACCGGCAAGGTCTCCGTCTATCCGGCCGGCGGCTACTTCTCCGCCATCGGCCACGTCCCCAACACGACCATCTTCAAGGGCCAGTTGCACCTCGACGAGATGGGATACATCCTGTCGGACGGCCCCGTCGAGACCAGCACGAGCGTCGAGGGCGTCTTCGTGGCCGGCGACGTGTACGACCACCGCTACAAGCAGGCCATCACGGCAGCCGGTTCCGGCTGCAAGGCGGCCATCGACGCCGAAAAGTGGCTGGAAGGGCAAGCTGCCCACGGCTGACCTGCGAGTTCGGCGGGCGCCAAACCTGGACCGCGGCCTTTCGTTGCAGCAATCCATTCGGGCACAATGAGAACGCCTGCCGCGGTGGCCGCCGTGCTCCTCGTCCTGGCTAGCGGATGCGCGTCGCCCACCGCATCGCAGCCTGCGCCATCCCCTCTGCCGCTTCCGTCGTCGCCCCCCGGCGGCGAAGTCATGGCGCCGGCCTCGTCGTGCCTCAACGCCACGGGCGCCTCCCGCCACGCCCCGCCTCTGATGCGCGACGACGCACAGCCCCTGGCATCCCTCCCGGCTGCGTTCGGCGACGCCCTCGTCGGCGAACGGTGGCGGTTCGACCACCCCGATGGAAGGCAGCGCATCAACACGACGACGGAGCACGGTTACCTGCTCGTCGACCATGCGGCCGACGGCAGCATCGACGACGTCGTGTATGCGACGAACGTGACGTTGTCGCCCACCGATGAATCGGTGGCCATCCGGGGCATGCTCTTGTCGGCGCTCCTGGCCATGGGGGCCAACGCGACGCACCTTCGCTTCGACCGCCACTGGTCCGGCCTTTTCGTGTACGAGCACGTGGGCGGCGTGGACGTCTCCGACTTCGCCTCCTACTCCGCCTCGTGGACAGTCCGCGGCGGGGGCGCCTTCGTCTACGTCTTCCTGAGGCAGTTGCATGACCTGGATGCAGCCCGCATCGCCGTGAGCCAAGCGGCGGCCCGCCAGGCCGGCTGGCCGGCCCTCGAATGCTACCTCCGGGAGAAGGGCCACGCGGAACTCGTGCCGGAAGGCGGCTTCCGGCAGAACAACCAGGCCAGGTACGGGCCCCTCGGGATCGCCTTGGACTCCGTCGTCTACAAGTTCGATTTCGGCACGGCCCGGATTTCCTGCGGGGCCGACGGCCCCCAAGTCTATGGCACCGAGGTCGACATCGACGCCGAAACGGGCCAGGCCATCCGGGTCAAGGCCCGGGCGCCCTGCGCAGACGCCCACGATCCCGACATCTAGCACGAGGCTAGCCTGGGTGTCCACATGGCGCGCGGCCCACGCGCCCGACGGCACCGGTCGGCATGCAGCATCGCTAAGAACGCCAACCATCCTCGGCCTCGTCGTGGCCCGCAGCGCACCCACCGCCCCCCCAATCTACATCGGCGTCGCCTGGCCGTACGCCAATGGGCCGCTGCACTTGGGCCACGTCGCCGGCTCGCTCTTGCCGCCCGACATCTTCCGGCGCGCCATGCGCATGCTCGGCCACGACGTCCTCATGGTGTCCGGCTCGGACTGCCACGGCACGCCCATCATGATCAAGGCCGAATCCGAAGGCAAGACGCCGGCACAGGTCGTCGAGCACTTCCACAAGGACCACGTGCGGGCTCTCGAGCGCCTCGGCATCGGCTTCGACCTCTTCACCACCACGACGACCGCGAACCACAAGGAGTGGGTGCAGAAGGTGTTCCTTGCGGCCCTGGAGATGGGCTACATCGAGAAGCGCACCTCCAAAGCCCCCTACGATGCCAGGGCGGGCCGCTTCCTGCCGGACCGCTACGTCGAGGGCACCTGCCCGCATTGCAAGACGCCGGGCGCCCGCGGCGACCAATGCGACGCCTGCGGCAAGACCTTGGACCCGAAAGACCTCAAGGACCCGGTCTCGAAGCTCAACCCGGGAAACGCGGTCACGTTCCGCGACACGGAGCACTTCTTCTTCCTGCTCTCCAAGCTGCAGCCGGCGCTGGAGCGCTACGTCGCCGCGACCGCGGGCCACTGGCGGGCAAACACCATCAACTTCACCCAGAATTGGCTCAAGGAAGGCCTGCAGGACCGAGCCATCACGCGCGACCTCACGTGGGGCATCGACATCCCACTTCCCGGCTACGACGACAAGCGCATCTACGTCTGGTTCGAGGCCGTCTGCGGCTACCTCTCCGCCGCCGTGGAGTGGGCAAAGAAGTCGGGGCACCCGGACGACTGGATGCGGTTCTGGACCGAGCCGGCATGCAAGGGCTACTACTTCCTCGGCAAGGACAACATCCCCTTCCACACCATCATCTGGCCCGCGATCCTCATCGCGTACAACGAGAAGCGCGGCAAGGATGGCCAGAGGAGGCTCAACCTGCCGTTCGACGTGCCGGCCAACGAGTTCCTCAACCTCGCCGGCCTGAAGTTCAGCAAGTCGCAAGGCGTCGGCATCGGCGTGCACGAGGTCCTCGACCGCTTCGAGGCGGACGCCGTGCGCTACTACCTCAGCATCAACATGCCCGAGGGCAAGGACGCAGACTGGACATGGGACGACTTCTCCTCGAAGGTCAACGACGAACTCGTCGGCACGCTCGGGAACCTGTTCAACCGCGTCACCACCATCGCGCAGAGGAGCCTGGCGACGATTCCGCCGGAGCCGCCCGCCAGCCACAAGCTGTCGCAGCAAGTCGAGGCAGCGATCCTCGGGTGCGGCGAGGACATGGCCCTGCACCTGCAATCCGTGCGACTGCGCCCCGCAATGCGGCGCCTCATGGACCTCGCCGGACAGGGAAACCAGTGGATGCAGGAGGCCGCACCTTGGGCCAAGCTCAAGACCGACCCGGCGGAGGCCGCGCACGACTTGCACGCCCTGCTGCGCCTTTGCCGCGCCCTTTCCGTCTACATGGCTCCGTTCATGCCGACCGCGGCCGCCAACGCATGGACGGCGCTTGGCGAAGCGGGCTCCGTGCATGACCAGCCGTGGTCCGCCGCGCGGGCTCACGTGAAGGTCGGCGCAGCCCTCCCCGAAGCGAAGCCCCTCTTCAAGAAACTCGACCCGAAGGAGATTGCTGCATTGTCCGGACCCACACCAGCCTCGCCAGGAGAGCCGAAAGCCGCGGCCCCCGAAGCCACGGCGCACCCGAACAAGGACGGGCCCGTCACCATCGAGGAGTTCCAGCGCATCCACATCCGCATCGCCAAGATCAAGTCCGTCGAGAACCACCCGAAGGCGGACAAATTGTACGTCCTCAAACTCGACGCCGGCGACCTCGGCGAGCGGCAAGTCGTCGCGGGATTGAAGGCGCATTACAAGCCCGAGGAACTCGTGGGCAAGACGGTGGCCTTCGTGGCCAACCTCAAACCGGCCGTTCTGCGCGGCGTGGAGAGCCAAGGCATGGTCCTGGCCGGCGACGACGGCACCCTGGTCGGCGTCCTGACGCCAGACCGCGCCCTGCCCGCGGGTTCCAAAGTGCGCTAGCCGCCTACCCCGGCGTCTCGTCGATGACCTTCTTGGATCGGATGAACGTCCCCTTGCGCAAGTCGCTCACGGCCTCGACGATCTCGTCATTGGTGTTCATGACGATAGGGCCGTGCCACGCGATGGGCTCACCAAGCGGCGTCCCGGACACGAGAATGAAGCGTACGCCCTCCTCGCCTGCCACGACGTGCACGTTGTCCCCCGGACCGTAGACGGCCGTCTCCCCCGGTCCAAACCAGGAATCCGCATCGAAGCGCCCCTTGCCGGAGAGAATCTGCGCAAAGACGGTGTCGCCGGTGCGAACCTTGTGCTTGAATTCTGACGTCGGCTGCAACGCGACGTCGAGGTAGTGCGGGTCCACGGCCGTGTTGTGCACCGGCCCCGTCGCGCCTTCATGCGTCCCCGCGATGACCTTGATGACCGACCCGTCGGCGCCCTTCACCACGGGGATTGCATTCGCCGTCACGCCACGATAGGCGGGCGTCTCCATCTTGAGGCGGCGCGGCAGGTTGATCCACAACTGCAGACCGGACAAGAGACCGTCCGTGCGTTGCGGCATCTCCTGGTGCATGATGCCGGAGCCAGCACTCATCCACTGCACCTCGCCGGGCCCGATGGTTCCCTTGTTGCCGAGAGTGTCCTCGTGGTCCGTGCGGCCATCTAGCATGTACGTCACGGTCTCCATGCCGCGGTGCGGATGCCACGGGAAACCCTTGACGTAATCCTCGGGCCGCGTCGAACCAAAATTGTCCAACAGCAGGAACGGGTCGAGAAGCGGCACCTCGGCATTGCCGAACATGCGGCTCAAGCGGACGCCAGCACCCTCCATCGTGGGGCGGCCGCGGAAGCGGCGGGCGATGATGCGCGTGGTTGGTTGCATGGGGCCCAGGCAGAAACGCCCGACATTTAGACATGGTTGAAGGCGCAAAGACCGGGGAAGAACAGAAAAACGGGCAGCCTGCTTGTCACCGACCAACGCGCGATTTGTCCTCCTCCGACGGCGCCGACCACAGATTGCGACAAATCGCACATGGCGAGCTGGAGTGCTCCCGGTCGGGGCGAGCCGCCCGTCGCGAAGCGCGGGCGTGCGAGGGCGTGGCAAGCCCACGGCGAAGCGGGTGGGCGGGGGCCGCCGGGGGCCCGACGTGGCTGTCGGGTTGAATTGGCTGGCCAGTGTCGGCGGCCTGGGATTGCGGGGATCAAACGGCGACGTTTGGGATTTGGCGGTCGACCACGCAGTCCCAAGAATCGCCGTTGGCATCCCCGAAATCCGAAGGCCGCCCACACTCCGCCGCCCAACGAACCACTGAACGCACTGAACGCCCCGGCGCGTCGGGTCCAGTGAGCTCAGTGAATTCAGTGGTTCGTTCGGAGGCACAGCCAGCCACGCGGCCGGCAGACCGCCGCCGTCATCTGCGGCTCGCGCCGTCCGACAAGGCGTGGCTCGGCACAAGGTGGACGGGGTGGTGAAGCTCCTTTTCTGGGCGCTCCTGCTGTTCCCGGCAGCCGTGATTGGCCCCCTGCTGTGGAAGATCATCACATTCGGGGCAGAGCGCGCGCTGGAGGGGCGACTCCCGCCCCCCTGGGCCCGCGCAGCCATGTTGCTGCCCTACCTGCTACTCGTTGCGGCGGGTTTCACCGGGCTCACGTATCGAACCCTGCGCAACGACTGGTGGCCGCTCTTGAACGCCATGAGCGCTGGACTACCTGTCGCGTTGGTCTGGGGGGGCGCTTGGTGGAACCTGGCCGGGGCATGGACCTGCGGATTCTTCTGCGTCGACGCGACTCCGCCTGGGTTGCCGCTCTTGTTGGGATTGTGGGCAGGCACCACGATGGCTGGCGGCTTTGCATTGGGGGGCTGGCTCGTGGCGCGCCGAACCCGCTCCCCGGTTCTGGGTGGTCTCGCAATTGAGAAATCGAATTGACAACGGCCGACAGCCTCGAACGACCGCCCTACCGGCCTCGGGGGCCGGAGGCGAGCGAAGCGAGCCACGCGATGCTCACGCCGAGCGAAGCGATGGCGCCGTGGACGCGGATGAGGCCGGGCCGCGATGAGCGGCCCGACGCCGACCGGCCCCCGTCTCCTCCGGGGGGTCTGGGGCCCGGAGGGCCCCAGAGTGGGCCGAACCCCATGCGTTTGGTTTGGTCCGAGCGCAGCGATGGAGCCAATCAAACGTTGACGACGGCTTTGACTTCCGGCACGCGTTCCTTGAGGATGCGCTCGATGCCGGCCTGGAGTGTGAGGGTGCTCATGCCGCAGCCGTTGCAGGCTCCATGCATGCGCAGTTGGACGACACCCGTGTCCGGGCTGAAGTCGACGAGTTCCGCGTCGCCGCCGTCGAATTGCAGGGCGGGCCGGATCTCGTCCAAGGCGGCCTGCAGGCGGGCCATCAGTTCGGAGGCGGTCTCGAGTTCTGCCATCGTGGTCCTACTCTACGGCCGTGGCCATAAGGCTTCGCCTCGGCGCGATGGCGTCCCTCGCCGCGCTTGGACCCATCGCGCCGTGGGCGGGTTGCACCCGCCCCCGCCCGTTCGGCCTGTTGGCCTCGCGGGCAGGTCGCCGACGGGGGCAACGCGTGGCATGCCCGCGAAGCCAACGACGCTACGCGCCGAATCCGAGGAAGTTTGCTGCTGCCCTGAAGGACGCATCCATGAATGGCTGCGGCCAGACGCCCATGGCCAGGATGAGGAGGGCGCAGACTCCGACGGCTGCGATGGTGCCCGCGGGTGCGTCGAGGCGGCCGGTCTCGCCCTCGTCGACGTACATGGCGCGCATGACGCGCAGGTAGACGAACAGGCTGATGGCCGAATTGATGACCGCGATGATGGCGAGCCAGGTGAGCCAGCCCATGTGCTGCGTCGTGCCCGCGTCCACGGCTCCCGAGAAGAGGACGAACTTGCTGGCAAATCCGCCAAGCGGCGGCAGGCCGGCCATGGAGAGCAGGAACAGCGTCATGGCGAAGGCGAGGAACGGTGCGCGCTTGCCGAGGCCGCGCCAATCCGAGATCTGGTCGGGGAGTCCGGCGTAGAGGAGGGCGCCGACGATGAGGAATGCGCCGAGCTTCATGGCGGCGTTGGCAAGGAGGTGGAAGAAACCGCCGCCGAGGGCGAGTGTTGCCGTCTTCTGCGCCAGGAGCGACGCCTGGTTGGCCTCCGAACCGCCGACGGCGCCGGCTGCGACGACGGCGATGAGGACGTAGCCGGCCTGCGCGATGGAGGAGTAGGCCAACATGCGACGGATGTTGGTCTGCTGCAGCGCAACGAGGTTGCCGAAGAACATGCTCGCCACGGCGATGACCGCGACGACCAGTTCCCAGTTCGCGTGCGCGCCCGGC
This sequence comes from bacterium, assembly GCA_040390065.1. Classification (GTDB taxonomy): domain Archaea; phylum Thermoplasmatota; class E2; order JACPAO01; family JAHFTW01; genus JAHFTW01. The sequence continues at coordinate 104,720 of JAZJZE010000009.1, forward strand.
AAGCCGATGAGGAAGACGCTGAAGATGGCCGCGAAGCCCATGGCCTTGCTGGCGGCGGCGAGCATTCCGGCGACGGGGACGGGCGCGCCTGCGTAGACGTCGGGCGCCCAGGCGTGGAAGGGCACGCTCGAGATCTTGAAGCCCAGGCCGGCTAGCAGCATGACGATGGGGATCAGCATCGCGGCGTCGAAGGCGCCGTGCGTGCGGATGGCCGTTGCGAGGCTCGCGATGTTCGTCGTTCCCGCCATGCCGTACAGGAGGCTTACCGCGAACAGCAGGAGGCCGCTCGAGATGGCGCCGATGGTGAAGTACTTCAGGCTGGCCTCGGCGCCGACGGCGTCGCGGCGGAAGCCCGCAAGGACGTAGCTGGACATGGACGTCATCTCGATGCCGAGGACCAGGACGATGAGGTCGCGGGCGGAGGCGACGACCATCATGCCGAGGGTGGCAAAGAGGATGAGGCTCACGAATTCGCCCCAGTCCTCCTCGGTCTTGCCCTTGAGGGGCTTGCCGACGCCGAGGATGGCGATGAAGGCGACGCCGAGGAAGAGGACCTTGAGAAGCTGGCTGGCGTACGTCACCGACAGGACGTGCGCGACCGGGTCGCCGGCGACGAGGGCGTCCTGGCTGCGGGCAATGTAGTCGAAGGGCACCGAGAAGCTGCCGATGTTCAGGGTCCACGACACCAGGCTCGAGGCGCAGAGGAAGAGGGCGCCGCCGAGGCCGACGACGGCGAAGTTGCGCATGTCGCGGCCCGTGGAGTTGCCGAGGCCGACCAGCGGCGCCAGCACTGCGAACAGCAGGATGACGAGTTCGGGCGTCAAGGCCTGCCACGACGGCGGCATGGCGAAGTGCTTGAAATTCTCCGACGTCCACCAGTGCTGCATGTAGCCGAGGACGAGGACGGCGGCGAGCGCCGCGATGAGGAGCCAGCCGAGGATGCCGTTGTCTTTCTTCGTGGCCGCGGGGGTCGGCATGTGCTCGGGGACTGGCATGGATGGCGACGGCGTAGCCAGGACGTTGGCGGCCTCGACCTCCATCGCATCAGCGTCGTCCTCCATCAGTGCACCCCCAACAGGGCAAGCGTCGAACCGGTCCAGTCGTTGATCTGGCCCATGAGGAGCCCGGGCAGGATGCCAAAGAGCAAGGCCAACGCGATGAGGGCCGCCATGCTCCACTGTTCCGTGCGCGGCACGTCATGCATGTGCTCCCAGTCGACGTCGACGTGGCGCACTTCGGGGCCGTAGAAGCCGCGCTGCAGGGCCCAAAGGTAGTAGCCGGCGGTGATGAGGATGCTCCAGATGGGGATGAGGATGAGCCACCCGTAGTGGATCCAGATGCCGGCGAAGATGGTGAACTCGGCGACGAAGCCCATCAGGCCCGGCAGTCCAAGGGATGCCAGAAACAGCGTGGCCGTGAGGCCGGTCAGCTTGGGGACGCGCACACCGATGCCGCCGAGCTTGCTGATGCTGCGCGTGCCGGTCGAGTGCTGCAGCGAACCGGCGGCCATGAACATGCCTGCCGAGATGATGCCGTGCGCGATGTTCATGAATGCCGCGCCAGCAAATCCGAGGGGCGTCATCGTCGCAAGCGCGATCGTGATGAGGCCCATGTGCGAGACGGACGAGTACGCAATCAGGGACTTGAGGTCGTCCTGGGCGAGGCAGAGGAAGGCGCCGTAGATGACGGAGACCGTGCCGAGGACGAAGAAGGCCCACTGGTACGACCAGTCGAAGGACAGCGGGCCGAGGTGCACGTGGTTCATCGTGGTGAACGCTGTGCCCAGCATCGGGATGGCGATGCGCATGAGGCCGTAGGAGCCCATCTTCAGGAGAACGCCGGCCAGGATGACGGAGCCGGCCGTGGGCGCTTGCACGTGCGCATCGGGCAGCCACGTGTGGAAGGGCGCGCTTGGCATCTTGACGAGGAAACCTACGGCGAGGAGGCCGAAGACCATGAGTCCGATGTCCTTGGCGATCTCGCCGCCCGGCGACGTCATGTGCGCCGTCAACTCGGGGATCGAGAAGGTGCCTTGGCCGGCGGCGAAGTAGACGGCCATGAAGCCGACCAGCATGATGAGCGACGCCGTGCCGGTGTAGATGAAGAACTTCGCCGACGCGTAGCGACGGTTCGGCCCGCCCCAGATGGCGATGAGGAAATACATTGGGATGAGGACGAATTCCCAGAAGATGTAGAACAGGAACAGGTCCAGGCTGGTGAAGACGCCCATCACGGTTGCGTCCATGAGGACAAGCAGGGCGAAGAAGAGGCGCGGCCGGTTCGTCTCATGCCACGAGTAGAGGATGACAAGGGGTGTCAAGACCGCCGTGAGCCAAGCGAGGCTTGCGGACAGGCCGTCGACACCGAATTCCAGGTGCGCACCGAGTGCCGGGATCCAATCCCACTGAGAATAGAAGGCGTAACTGTGGCCGGCGATGGGGCCGAAGCCGGTCTTCCACATGATGACGCTCGTCACGGCGAGGGCGGGAAGCGAAGCGATGAGGGCGACGAGGCGGCTGTTGCGGTTGGATGACGAGTAGGTCGCAAGCGCGCCAAGCAGCGTGATGCCGATGGTGACCGGGATGAGGGATTGCATGTCGATGTCCATCACGACCACCTCACGCGCAGGACGACTTCATGCAGGAAGACGAGCAGGAGGGCGACGCCAATGGCGATGGACGCCATGTACGTGGACAGGCGGCCGTCTTGCCAACGGCGGGCCCGAGCGCCGGCGTTGTCGGTGCGGTTCGCGATGCCGTTGACGGCGCCGTCGATGCCGCGCTTGTCGAACCAGTTGGCGACCTTGGCCGTCCCGTAGGCGAGCGTGTTGCCAAGGGGCTCGTAGATGGCCTCTGTCACGTAGTAGCGGCGGTAGAGGAGGCCGCGCCAGCCGCGAGTCGGTGTCGCGACTTCGTCGGCGGGCAGGCCGGCCGCGTAGCGCATGCGGGCAAACCAGATGCCGGCGACTGCGACGGCCAGGCTGAGGTACGTCATCCACGCGTTCGGGCCGAGGAAGAAGTTGTGCAGAAGCTCTCCCGTCGGCTCGATCTCGAGTTCGCCCGGCAGGTCCGCCGAGTATGGGTAGTGGATGATGCCGCTGAAGCCCGGGCCCGCAACGAGCCAGAGGCCCGACACGGCGGCGGCGACGGCGAGGATGGCCAAGGGCACGGTCATGACGGAGGGCGATTCGTGGGCGTGCTCCGCATGCTCGGTGCGCGGTTTGCCGTAGAAGGCGAGGTACATCATGCGGAACATGTAGAACGCCGTGAGGAGGGCTGTGAGGATGCCCATGACCCAGAGCAGGAAGAAGACGGAGTTCGTGTTGCCGGCCGAGAAGGCGGTCTCGAGGACCTGGTCCTTGCTCCAGAAGCCGGAGAGGGGAATGATGCCAGCGATGCTGAGGCTGCCGATGAGCATCGTGACGTGCGTCGTCTTCATCTTCTTGGCAAGGCCGCCCATCTCGCGCAAGTCTTGGTGGTGATGCAGGCCCAGGATGACGGAGGCGCTGCCCAAGAACAGGAGGGCCTTGAAGAAAGCGTGGTTCATGAGGTGCAGCATCGCAGCCGTGAAGCCGGCCCCGGAGCCCGTGTGCAGATACAGGACGCCGCCAGCACCGAGGGCGAGGAACATGTAGCCGAGCTGCGACAGCGTCGAGAAGGCCAGCACGCGCTTGATGTCCGTCGCCGCAATCGCCATGGTCGCCGTGTAGAGTGCCGTGAAGCCGCCCACGACGCCGATCAAGAGGAACAGGTTGTCGCCGGAGATGACGAGAAGCGGCCAACTGCGGGCGACGAGGAAGACGCCGCCCTTCACCATCGTGGCGGCGTGGATGAGCGCCGACACGGTCGTCGGGCCTTCCATGGCGTCCGGCAGCCACAAGTCGAGGGGGAACTGCGCTGACTTGCCCACGGCGCCGCCGAAGATGAACAGGCCGGCCCAGAACAGGGTCTCCTTGTGCGCCGCGAGGTCCGCATGGAACAAGTCGCGATAGTTGAACGTGTGGAACGTCGTGAACAGCATCACGATGCCGAGGAAGAGGAAGATGTCGCCGAGGCGCGTGACGAGGAACGCCTTCTTCGCGGCAATTGCGGCGGATTGCTTGTGGTACCAGTAGCCGATGAGGAGGTACGAGCACACGCCCATCACTTCCCACCCGATGAACATGAGGAGGTAGTTGTCCATCGTCACGGTGGCGAGCATGCCGGCGACGAACAGGGACTTGACCGCGTAGTAGCGGCGCAACTTCTCGTCCGTCTCGTCGGCAAGGTACGCCGTCGAGAAGATGATGATGAGGAGCGACAGCAGCGAGACCAGGGTCATGAGCCAGACGCTGAGATTGTCCAGCAGGAGGCCCACCGTGAACGGGTACCCGCCGGTGCCGGCGGCGCCGACGCGGAACCATTCAACCTGCCAGCCGAGGGGTTCGCCCCCCTGCAGCATGCGCCAGAAGAACAGCAGCGACAGGACGAGCGAGCCGCCGACGGCGGCAATGGACAGGATGGCGCCGCCCCGCCACATCTTCTTGCCGACGAGGAAGATGAGGGCCGCGGCGATGACCGGCAGCAGGGGAATGAGGATGGCCTCCCATTGCTGGGCGCCGGCCGCGAGTTGCATGGGCTGGATGGATCCGGTTAGTTCGTCTGCCATGTCACCACCTCAACATGCTGCTCTGGTCGATGTCGACGGACCGCGCGTGGCGGTAGAAGTGGATGTAGATGCCAAGGCCCACGGCGGCTTCGGCCGCAGCCAGCGCGATGGCGAACAGCGTGATGATGAGACCGTTTCCATCCCCGTGGTAGTTGGCGAAGGCGACGAAGTTGATGTTCGCGGCGTTGAGGACGAGTTCGACGGCCACCAGCACGCGCAGGGCGTTACGTTGCGTGAGCAGACCGAAGACACCGATGGCGAGCAGCGCCATGGCAAGGCCGACGGTCCACGACAGCGGAATCATTTTCCGACCTCCGCAGCGGTCGGGTGCAACGAGGGGTCGCTTGCGCGCTGCGATTCGGTGACCTCAGCGCGGGTGATTGCGGAGTAGCGGTCCTTGTCTGCCATGCCCGTCATGGGGCGCGCGATGACGAGGGCGCCGATCATGACGGCCGTGAGGAGCACGCCGAGGACCTCGAGGGCAACGACCTGGCCGGAGAACAGCAGCGTCACGACGGAGTCGAGGTCATTCGCTGCAGTCTGGTTGGCGTCGGTCGGCGACGCTTGCCAGGCCGTCGTTCCCATGGCGATGGCGAGCAGCAGGCCCAGGATGACGGCACTGACCACGACGCCGAGGATGCGCTGCGGCGTCCAGTTGTAGACGACGTGGCGCACACCCAACCAGATGACGATGGCCGCGACGACGAGGAAGACGAGGTACAAGATGGACGCGGTGAAGCCGGCGCCTTGGCCGGGCCAGTTGTCGACGCCGCGAGCCAGCAGGTTGGCGGCCTTGACGTAGATGTCGAAGACGCTCGGTAGGACTTTGGGCAGGCCGAACAGGCCGCCGAAGGCCCACCACATGACAAGGGGCACCATGGCGACGCCGGCGAGGATTCCCCAGGCCGAGCTGCGCGGCGGTGCGACGTAGGCGTCGGCTTCCTTCTCGTCGCCGGCCACGAACATGACGGCAAAGACGAACAGGGTCAGGATGCCGCCGACGTAGACGAGGATCTGGATGACACCGATGAGGGGCGAACCGAGCAGGATGAAGAGCGACGCCACCGACACGAGGGTGACGCCGAGGAACATGACGGAGTGGAAGGTGCGCTTGACCATCGACGAGGCGAGGCCGGAACCGAGGATGACGGCCGCGATGATGCCGAAGGCGACCGTCTCGCCCAGGTCGGCAGTCACTTGAATGGCCCCCGGCCGAGGCTTGCTTCGTTCTGGCTGAGGCGGTCGGGTTTGTAGTCGAAGTCGCGCACGTAGGCGGCGGTCTCGAACTCCTTGCCCATGCGGATCGAGTCCGTCGGGCAGGCCTCTTCGCAGAGGCTGCAGTACATGCACTTGGAGATCTCGACGGCGGGGAATTTCTTGCGCTTGTTCTGCGGCGTGTCGAACCCCGGGTCGTAGTCGACCATGTAGCACGAGCCGTTCGGGCAAGCCTGTGCGCAAAGGGTGCAGCCGATGCAGGTCTCGAGTTTGAGGTAGATGCGGCCGCGGAAGCGGTCCGCGACGGGGCGTTTCTCCTCGGGGTACTGGATGGTCACGGGCTTCTTGAAGAAGTGCGACAGGGTGACGCCCATGCCTTGTAGGATTGGGACGAGGGGGACGCGGTTCCTCATGCGAGCACCCCCGTCTTCAGGAGGACGGCCACCATGACAAAGTTGGCAAGCGACAAGGGCAACATGACTTTCCAGGCAACGGCGAGGTACTGGTCGACGCGGACGCGGGGCAGCGTCGCCCACACCCAGAAGACGACGAAGGACATGAGGAGGGACTTGCCGAGGAACCACAGGACCGGCGTGAATTCGCCGACGAGGTGGTTGAGGGCCGGCACTTGCGCGCCGAACGGTGCCTGCCAACCGCCGAGGTAGAGCGTCGTGATCATGGCCGAAACGAAGAAGACGTTCGAGAACAGGACGACGAAGAACATTCCGAAGCGCATGGCTGAATATTCCGTCGTGAATCCTGCGACGAGTTCGGACTCGGATTCAGCGAGGTCCGTCGGGACGAGGCCGGCTTTGGCAAGCGCCGTCACGAAGAAGATGCCGAAGCCGATGATCTGCGGGAACAGGAACCACAGGCGGGACTGGTGCTCGACGATGGCGTTCGTGTCCAGGCTGCTCACTTGCAGGATGATGGCAGCGACGGCGAAGACCATCGGGATCTCGTAACTCACGTCGAGGGCGGCCGCCCGCACGCCGCCGTACAGCGCGTACTTGTTGTTGGAGCCCCAGCCGGCCAGGATCTCGGCCAGCGGCGCGATGGCACCCATGGCCAAGATGAGGAGAATGCCGGTGCCAGCGTTGGAGAAGATGAGGTTGTGCGACCAGGGGATGGGCGCCCATGCCATGACGGTGAACACGATGGCCACGTACAGCGCCGACGTCCAGGCGAGCCGGTCCGCCTTCGCGGGGCGAACGTCCTCCTTCGAGATGAGTTTCGCGCCGTCCGCGAGGAACTGGAAGATGCCCTGCGGGCCGACGCGATTCGGGCCTGGGCGTTGCCCCATGCGGGCGAAGATGCGGCGGAAGGCGAAGGTGAAGACGCCGCCGATCGACAGGACGACGGTGAAGAGGATGACCGCCCCAATGAGGGACGCGACAAGGATGACGAGCCAGTCGGGCGGGTTCGCCATGCCGAGCATGCGCAGGACGGCGGCGATGAAATCGGCAAGAAGTCCCTTGTCGGTCATGGCGTCACCGGTCCACGTCGCCCAGCACGATGTCGATTGAACCAAGGCTCGCAATCAAGTCCGCGATCTTCTGGCCGCGCGCCATGATGGGAAGCACTTGCAGGTTGGCGAAGCTCGGCGCCTTGACGTGCACCCGGAGCGGGTTCTGCTTGCCTTCGCCGATGACGTGGCAGCCGTACTCGCCCTTCGGGTGCTCGATGCGCGCGTACGCCTCGCCCTTGGCCTTGACACGCAGGATCTTGCCACCTGCATAGTCGGGGTTGAGGTGCAATCCGTCGAGCGAGCCGCCTTCCAGCTTGGCGATGACTTGCTCCAGGATGCGGCAGGACTGGATCATCTCGGCCCAGCGCAGCTGCAGACGACCGTAGCAGTCCGACTGGTGCGTCGTCGGGACTTCGAAGTTGAGCTTGTCGTACACCGAGTAGGGCGCGGCCTTTCGCAGGTCGTGAGCGACGCCGGTGGCGCGCAGCATCGGACCCGTGATGCCCCAGTCCAAGGCCTGCTGGCGCGAGAGGGGGCCGGTTCCAGTGAGGCGCGAGAGGATGATGTCGTTCTTCTTCAGCAGCGTCTCGTAGGTGCGGACCTTTCCCGGCATCGCGTCCACGAATGCCTTCACGCGGGGCAGGTACGTTGCGTCCTGGGGCAAGTCGTACTTGACGCCGCCGAAGCGGAAGTAGTTGAACGTGAGGCGCGCGCCGCAGAGTTCCTCGAGGAAGCCCAGGATGTCCTCGCGTTCACGCAGGGCGTAGAACAACGGCGTGATTGCGCCGAGGTCCAGCATGAACGTGCCCATCCAGAAGAGGTGGTTGCACAGACGCGACAGTTCCGCCGCAAAGACCCGGATGTACTCCGCGCGCTCGGAGACGATCTGCTGCTGCGGCCCGCCAAGAAGCTTCTCGACGGCAAGCACGTAGCCGTGATTGTTGTGCATCGCCGAGATGTAGTCCATCCGGTCCGTGAGGGGGATGAACTTGATCCAATGCATGTTCTCCGCGATCTTCTCGCTGCCGCGGTGCAGGTACCCGATGATGGGCTCCACGTCGACGACGATCTCGCCGTCCAGCAACAGCTTGAGGCGCAGGACGCCGTGCGTCGAAGGGTGCTGCGGCCCCATGTTGAGCGTCATCAACTGCGACGCGGGAGCGGAGCCGTCGGGCATGGTCGGATTGACGAAATCGACGCGCGACATTACCAGGACCCCTCTTCCTGCGTCTTGTAGGTGATGTCCTCGCCGTCGCGCATCCCGACAAACTGTTCCGGCTCCTTGTAGTCCTTCCTCATCGGATAACCGGTCCAATCGGCCGGCAGGAACATGCGGCGGAGGTCCGGGTGGCCTTCGAACTTGATGCCGTACATGTCGTACATCTCGCGCTCCTGCCAGTTTGCGGCGGGCCAGATGTCGCAAAGCGACGGCATCGATGGTTCGACGACGGCGCCGGCGGCGTCCTTCTTCGGCATGACGACGCGCAGGCGCATCTCGCCGAACTGGGCAGGCGACTCCGCGAGCTTCACGAAGGCGTACAGGACGCCGAAGTGGTCGCCGCGGTCATACGCCGACAAGAGCGACAAGTTGTGGTAGCCGAGCGCCTTGACCTCGGAGGCGACGGTGAACAAGCCATCCGGCGTGACCGTGAGCACGCCGACGCCGTCCTCGAGGACCTCGAACTTGACGACGTCCCCTGCATGCGCGTCGCGCACCATGGCGTAGTCGCCGGTCGGCTCGGGGGCTGGCTTGGGCGGCGGCGCGGCGGCAGCGGGCTTGGGGGGCGCAGCGGGCGCTGGGGCGGCAGAGGATGTCGGGGCGGGCGCCGCAAGAGGCATCGCCTTCTTCGCTGCGGCGCCGGGTGCGGCCACCGGGCCGTCGGCAGGCGTCGGCGTCTTCGGCGCTTTCGCAGGCGCAGGCGCATCGGCCATCAGAAGCCCAACTCCAGGATGGCGTTCTGGTCGCGGATCTTCTTCTGCAGCTTCTGCAAGCCGTCCAGCAGCGCCTCAGGCCGTGGCGGACAACCGGGGATGTACACGTCGACCGGGACGATCTTGTCCACGCCCTTCACGACAAAGTACGAGTCCTGGTAAGGTCCGCCGTTCGTGGCGCAGGCACCCATCGCGATGACGTACTTCGGGTCCGCCATCTGGTCATACAGGACCTTGATGCGCGGCGCCATCTTCTTCGTCACAGTGCCCGGGACGATCATGAGGTCGCACTGACGCGGAGAGGCCCGCGACACCTCGGAGCCGAAGCGGCTCATGTCGAACGTGGAGCCCTGCGTGCCGATCATCTCGATGGCACAGCACGCCAAGCCGAACGTAAACGGCCAGAGAGAATTCGAGCGCCCCCAGTTGAAGATCTTCGAGGCGACCGTGAGGATGATGCCCTCCTTCTGCTCCTCCACGACGATGGGAATGCGCTCATCGGCATGGCGCGGATTGAATTCAGGGAGCACCGGCGACGGAGCGAGAGCCGCAGGAGAAGTCGTGCTCTCCTCGCTCATTCCAGCGTCCTCCACTGCAGGAGGCGCTTCTTGATTTCATACACGAAGCCGACCAAGATGAGGCCCACAAAGACCGCCATCGCGATGAGCGCCGCCTCGTTCACAACAGAGGACCGGAACTTGATGGCGAAGGGAATCACGAACATCGCCTCCACGTCGAAGATGAGGAACGTCAGGACGTACATGTAGTACTGGACATCGATGGGCCCGCGAGCCCCCGGCGTCGCCTTCTCGCCGCACTCGTACGACGAGACCTTCCCCGCATTGGCACGCTTGGGACCCAAGAACTTGTTGCCCACCAACGTGGCCAACACAAGGAGGAAAGCTACCAAGCCGAGGATGGCCATTGGCAGGTAAGCAAGGGCGTCAGAAGCCGTTTTAATACCCCCTTCAGGCGGCTCGAAGATGGGGATGGTTAAAGGGGTTCCCGTCGCATTTTTCCAGAAGAAGGAAGGGTCGGCGGCGAGGGCGACGGACGGCCATGGCCGGCCTTGGACGGCGACGGACGTCCGCGAAACGCCTTATGCGCTCGCCAGAGGTCGGCGAATGCGTGTCGGAGGAGTTGGCCGAGATCATCCGAGAGGAGATCCGCGCTCGGGGGCCGATGCCGTTGTACCGTTGGATGTGGTTGTGTCTCTACCATCCGCAACACGGCTACTACACGAAACCAAGACCGGACGGGCAGCGCATCACCGGGCCCGGGCGCGACGCGGACTTCGTGACGCCGCCGACGCTGCACCCATTTTTCGGGGAGGCTATTGCCAAGGAATTGGCAGGCATGTGGCAGCAGGATGGGCGGCCAGCCGTGTTCCGGGTTCTGGAGTACGGCGGAGGTGAAGGGGGCCTCGCACGGGCGGCACTTGCATGGGCCGACCAAGCCGACCCTGGGTTTGCAGCAGCGGTTGCATGGCATCATGCTGAAATCTCGCCGTCACACCAGGCCGCAATCCTGCACGAAAAAGATTCCCGGGTGAAACTCCAGCCGACCCAGCTGTGGGGGGCACACCATCAACCCGCCGGGCTGCCGTGGCCATACGACGCCGTGCTCGCCTGCGAATATGTCGACGCCCTACCGGTCGATGTGCTTGAGGCGGTGGACAACGGGGCGTGGCGCCAGGTCGCCGTGGAATCCAATGCCTCCGGGTTTGCCGAGGTCTTGATCGAACCCAGGGGTCTGCCGTTGCCTGAGCGTGGAGCCCCCGGCGAGCGCCGCCTCGTCGAAAGTGAGGTTCAGTATTGGGTCGAAGACGCCGTGGAGCCCGGCCGGACTAGGCATATGCTGGTTGTCGATTACGGAGCTCGTGGGATGCCAGCCGACCTCCGGGGATTTCGGTCTCATGCTGCCGCATCGTTCCTCGACCGCCCCGGAGACACTGACATTACGCGGTCAGTGGACTTCGAGGCCCTTCGTTTCGAAGTGGAATGCAATCCGGAGCCAAACGGGCTGGTGGAGACCTCCTTCGAAACCCTCGAATCCTTCCTCCTTCGCCACGGCGTCCTCGACGAGCTCAACGCCATCGACCGCTCCACGCCCGGAGGCGCCTCCTCCTACCTCCGCCTCCGCCAACTCCTCCTTCCCACTGGACTCGGCGCGGCGTTCAAAGTGCAACGGTTCGACCGCATCCCAGCGAAGCAGGACTAATCCTCGTCGCCGCCGAGCATCCCCTCGTCCAGCGGCATGAGATGACGCAGCGTGTAGCCTTCGGCTTGCACCATGTCAGACAATTTCTTGCGCAACTTGCCCAACTCCAAGCGCGTCTCGTACCGCTTCTCGAATGTCGGGACCTGCTGCTCCACGGCGCCACCTTCCGTGGCAGGCCCGACGAGGAAAGCCTGCTCCTTCTCGCGCAGGGCACCGCCCAGATCGAGGCCAGGGTGTTGCACGCGCTCCCACAACGTGTCCTCGAAATACAGCACGGCATCGCCCTCCTCTTCGTCCAAGTTCAGCCGGTAGCGCAGGTGACGCAATTCGCTGCCCGCATGACGCTCCGCGAGAGTGAGCTCGACGACCCAGTGACCGTCACCACCGTCGACGTCGGCATGCAGTTGCCGACCGTACTGGCGGATGGCCTCGTCGAGACCCACGATGGCACTACGGGCCGTGCAGGTTCATGGACATTCCGTTTGCGCCCAAACAAGGATTCTTGCCGGCGTACTCACCCCAACCCCAAAACGGCACGCCGCCGCGACGCGCCAAGTGCACAGTTCGGGATTTGGCGGCCCGGTGCCAAGCACCGGCCCGTAACCACGCGCCACGGCGCCAGGCAAACCCAAGCGGGCCCTAGCTCGCTTCGCTCGCAGTGCACCGTTCGGGATTTGGCGGCCCGGTGCCAAGCACCGGCCCGTAACCACGCGCCACGGCGCCAGGCAAACCCAAACGGGCCCTAGCTCGCTGCGCTCGCAGTGCACCGTTCGGGATTTGAACCCGAGCTGACAGCTTGGAAGGCTGAAGTCATACCCCTAGACCAACGGTGCGGGCAAGGTCGCCGACACCGGCCCGGTCTTTGAGTGCATCGGCACGCAATGGCGGCGCGGACACGGTACTGAAGTTGGGGTTCCTTCAGGCAACTGAAGAGACCTCCAGAACCCTGCGCTGCACCGGCGGCCGTCCGATTTCGCCCATCCCCCGGCAGGCCTCATGCGGCGCAGCGTCATGGGTGGCGTATGTCGAATCCGCCGTGGATGGTGACGCTCGTGGTGCCTGCGGAGTTGCGGGAGCGGCTCGAGGAAAGGAAGTTGCACCGGCGCCAGCCGTTTCATGAGGTGATCCGGCTGGCTTTGGATGTGGCAGAGGAGAGGTTGCCGTCGCAGAGGCTGGACCCGCCGTTGTAGGTTAGGCGGCCTTGGCGCCGCGCTTCTTGGCCGGTTTTGCCACGACCTCTTCGTCGGTGGCTTCGTCCTTCTTGCCTTTGCTCTTCTCGGTGCGGATGTTGGAGGGGCATCCCATGTTGATGCAGATGTCCCATGGCTTGCGGCCTTTGGTGATGACGAGGACGCGGGGCGCGCTGCAGGTCGGGCAGACGACGCCGTCGTACTGGATGGCGCCGCGCTGGGGGAGCGGGTATGTCTGGGCGCCGCGTTCGTCGGCTTTGCAGTCGGCGTTGTCGCACTTGACGTAGCGTTTGAAGTTGCGGCTGCGTGTGACTTGCAGCGTGCCTTTCTTGCACGTTGGGCAGGTGCCCAGGGCCATCTTCTCGGCCTCGACGGCCGCTTGCCTTGTTGGGCATTCGCCGTTGACGCAGAATTCCTGCTTGCGGCCGCGGTCGTCGTGCAGCATGTAGGGGGCGCCGCAGGTTGCGCAGGGTTCGTCCCGGAACTCGATGCGGCCGCGGACGGGGAGGTTGTATGTGACGCGGCAGTCGGGGTAGCCTTTGCAGCCGATGAACTGGCCGCCGAAGCGGTTTTGGCGCACGATGAGTTGTTTGCCGCAACTCGGGCAACTGCCGGCGTCGGCGTCTTCGTCGAGGGCGATGCGGACGGCGCTGCCGATTGCGTCCTTGTGTTCCAGGAGCGTGTCGATGACCCCATGCAGGAGTGTCCGTGAGTCTCCCAGCGTCTCGTCGAGGCTGCGCTTGCCGTCGGCGATCTGGTCCATCTCGTCTTCGAGTTGCTTGGTCATGTCGGCGCGCGTGATGCGGCCGGCGTGTTCTTCGAGGGCCGCCGTCACCGCGAAGCCGACGACCGTCGGCGCCACGGGGCTTTCCGTGATGTAGTTGCGGTCGATGAGTTTCTGGATCATGTCGTGGCGGGTGGCCTTCGTGCCGATGCCGAGTTCTTCCATTTTCGCGATGAGGCTGCCCTGGCCGAAGCGGCTTGGCGGCTGGGTCTCCTTGGCGTGGACGCGGACGTCCGTGACGGGGAGGACCTGGCCCCCCTTGACGGCGGGAAGGGGCCGCTCGTCCGGGGCGGCGTATGGGTACACTTGGCGCCAGCCGGCAAACAGCGTGACTTGGCCCGTCGTGCGTAGGGGCTCGCCGCCGGCGTCGAAGCGGATGGTCGTTTGTTGCACGCGTGCGTCGGGGCTGAGGGTTGCGAGGAAGCGGCGGGCGATGAGTTCCCATACCTTGCGGCCTTGCTCGTCGACCTTTGCGTCGGGTCCAGGGACGGCGGTCGGGTAGATGGGCGGGTGGTCCGTCGTCTCTTTTTTGCCGCGGGTCGGCGTCTCGCGCCGGTTCTTCGCGACCCATTTTGCGTCGGCTGCGGTCGGGCCGCGCTGTAGCATGGTGACGAGCTCGGCGAGGTCGAGTGTGGGTGGGTAGACGGTGTTCTCGGTGCGGTGGTAGGAGATGAAGCCGTCGAGGTACAGTCGCTGTGCGATGTCCATGGCGCGCTTGACGCCCATGCCGAAGCGGCTCGAGCATTCGGCTTGGAACGTCGTCGTGCTAAACGGCGAGGGCGCGCGCGCAGTGCGCTCCTTGCCTTCCACGGAGAGGACCTTCGCCTTGCCGGCCTTGCGGATGGCGTCGCGCGCCTTGTCCGCCTCCTTGCCGTTCTGGAACTTGCCCTCGAGGGAGAAGCCCTTCTCCTCGTCGGAGTCCTCGGCCTTGGTGGTCTTGTAGCCGGATTTCTCGTGGTGCGCCAGGACGCAGACGGGTGCAGCGTCCAAGTCGGCCTCGACCTCCCAGTAACCTTGCGGCATGAAGGCGAGGCGCTCCTTCTCGCGGTCGACGACGAGTCCAAGGGTCGGCGTCTGGACGCGGCCCACGGACAGGAAGCCGCGGCCGCGGCGACCGCCGGCCACGGAGAGGTAACGCGTCAAGGCGGCGCCCCATGCGAGGTCGATGATTTGCCGGGCCTCGCCGGCTTGGGCGAGCTTGTAGTCCACGTCCTGCAGGTGGGTAAAGGCGTCGCCGACCTCCTTGGCGGTGAAGCTGGAGTACTTGGCGCGACGGATCTCCTTGCCTTTGAGGGCGGTGCCGAGGGCCTCGAGCGCCTCGACGCCGATGAGTTCCCCTTCGCGGTCGTAGTCCGTCGCGACGATGATGCGGTCGGCCAGCTTGGCTGCGGCGACGAGGGATTTGACGATGGCTTCCTCGGTGACGGCCTTCTCGACGGGGGCGTCGATGAGGGCGTGCAGCTTCGGCGGGTCGAGCGTCCAACGGCTGTGACCCTTCGCGAAGTCGAGTTCGACGATGTGTCCGCGCAAGCCGATGACCGTCGCGGGTCCGCCGCCCCATTCCATGTCGTAGGCGGGCACGCCGGCACCGCGGCGCTGTTTGGCCTTGCCGCCGGAGAGCGCCTTGGCAATCTGCTTGGCGGCATCGTTCTTCTCGCAGATAATGAGCGTCTTCATGGCCGATTCGCGGCAGCGACCGGCGATTCCGGGTGCCGCGGCGCGGCCGAGGCTGGGAGTCCTTGAAATGGCTTTGCCATGATGCATGAACGTGCCACCCCCTACGGGGGTGACGCCGGGACGGCGTCGGCGGCGCGCCTGCGGGCCGACCCGCCGGCGGGCCGGCAGGGGGCTCGGCGAAGTCCCCAAATAGTCCCCGACTTTCGAAGGAGCGGTCGGTTATGGACGAGGTGGACCGCCAGATTGTTGCGCTTCTACGGCAAAACGCGCGTGAATCGTTCACGCGGATTGCCGAACAGGTCGGGACGTCGGAGGGGACCGTGCGGGCCCGCGTGAAGCGCCTCACGGACGATGGCACGATCCGCCAGTTTACCATCCGCACCGCTGGCTCGCACGTCAAGGCCCTGGTCGAAGTGAGCGTCACGGCCAACGTCCACTCGAACGAGATCGCGAAGAAGATCCGCACCTGGCCTGGCGTCGACGCCGTCTGGGAAGTGACGGGCGACAACGACATCATGGTCGTCGCCGACTGCCCCAGCACGGAGGACTTGAACGGCATCATCGACAAGATCCGCGACGTGCCGGGGACGCAGGCGACGCGCAGCCGGCTCATCCTCAAGGAGCATTGAGCACGCCGCACAACGACTTGCCGCACCTTCGCGAACTCTCCTGCTGCAAGTCGGAACCCGAGTGCCCGCTCTGTCCGCTCCTACCGCAGAATGCTCACCGCAGCCTCAAGGAATTGGCGGAGGCCGGGCTGTACGCGAACCTCAAGGGGCGACGCGCGGAATGATTGCGAACCCACGCGGCCCCAGGCCGGCGAGAAATCCCGTCAGGTGGTAGACGAAGATGAACGGACCCGTGAAGCCGCCAAGGCCGGCGGCGGCCTCGAACACGACGACCGTCGCCCCCAAGCCGAGCGCAAGAAGCGGCGAAGCGATGCCGGCCACGGCCATGCCCGCCGTTGCGTAGGCGACGACGCTGAAGCCGACGAGCGGGATGGTCATCGCCTGCACGGCGTACGGCAAGCCGGCCGCCGCAAGCGGGCGAACGACGGCAAGGTGCAGGAGCAGGACTCCGAACAGGCTGACGGCGTAGGCGCTGGCCAGCGTCGCCCAGAGGCTTTGGCCGCGGATGGCAAACGGGAAGGCGAGCGAGAAGAGCGCCACATTGAAGGCCAAGTGGATCGGCGTCGTGTGGAAGAAGCCCGCCACGACGTGGTTCCACCACCGGCTCAGGGTCGTTTCCGGCGTGATGGCGACCGCGTTCAACGTCGTGCTCCGGATGGTGAACGTGCCGCCGCTTGCAAACACGTGGACGACGACTAGGAGGCAAACGACGCCGAGCCATACGGCAAGGCCGCGGCCGTTCGGGTACAAGTCCACGTCCGCCCCGATGCCTCGTCGCTGGATGAGGCCGTCGTCCGCGCACGCTAGCGCGTCGCCTGCCAGGCATTGATGCCGTCGAAGACGTACTGCACCGCGAAGGCGACCGTCAGCAGGCCCATGATGCGCGTGATGACGCGGCGGCCGTTCTCGCCGATGACGTGGCTGGCGCGGCTTGCCGCAAGAAGGATGAGAAGCGATGCGAGCATCGTGACGGCGATGGCCAGGCCGAGGACCCAACCGTTGAAGCGCGCGTCCGTGCCCTGGACGATGACCAACGTAATAGCGCCAGGACCCGCAAGCATGGGCAAGCCGAGCGGGACGAGGCTGGGGTCATGGGCCACGGGCCGGCCCGTTGGGTGCGCGCCTCCGGTGGCGACTTGCAGTTCGGCTTGGCCAAGCTTGTCCTGCGGGACCTCCTCGCCTTCCTTCAGCATGTTCAGGCCGATGAGTGTGAGCAGGATGCCGCCGGCCACGCGCAGGCTGTAGAGTTCGATGCCGAGGTAGCGCAGGATGGCTTGGCCTGCCACGGCGAAGCACGCGAGAACCGCGCCGGCGAAGAACGTGGCCCGAACGGCGACGCGGTCGCGGCCTTCGGCGTCGTGGCGCGTCGTCAAGCCCAGAAAGAGTCCGATGGAGGCGAGCGGGTCGACGACCACGAAGAGCGGCACGAAGGCGAGCAGGAAGCCGCTTGCATCCACGGCCCTCGCACTGGCCGCGCATACATGAGCGTGCGGCCGGCAACGCCGCGCACATCGCGTGAAGACAGCGGCGACCGGCAGGGCTATGCGGCATCGCCGAGGTCCGCGCCCTGCCATGGCCGTCACGGGGAAGGAGACGAAGCCGAACGTGCGCACGCCGATGCCGGGCCCCAAGACGCGGGCCATCGTGGCGCGCGACGCCAAGTTCCTTGTCACGACGACGAAGACGGCGCCGGTCGCCGCCACGCAGGGCCGCGGCGTCGTCGTGGAGGACGCGGACGGCAACGTGCTACTGGACTTTGCCGCGGGCATCGGGGTGCTCAACACGGGTCACTGTCACCCGCGCGTGGTCAAGGCGGTGCAGGAGCAGGCCGCGAAGCTCATGCACTTTGCCGGGACCGATTACTACTACGACATCCAGACGCGGTTGGCTGAGCGCATCGGGCAGAAGCTGCCCATCGCGGGGCCCACGAAACTGTTCTACTGCCAGTCCGGCACGGAGGCCAACGAGGCCGCCATCAAGGTGGCAAAGCACCACTCGGGCCGCCCCCTGTTCCTCGCCTTCCTCGGCGCCTTCCACGGCCGCACGCAGGGCTCCCTGTCGCTCACGGCGTCGAAGATCCGGCAGAAGGAGGGCTTCTTCCCGACCATGCCGGGCGTCTTCCACACGCCCTTCCCCAACCCGTACCGGAACATGTGGCACATCGACGGTTACGACGAGCCCGAGGAACTTGCGAACCGCGCCATCGAGGCCATCGAGGTGCTGTTCGAGACGCTCATGCCGCCGCATGACACCGCCGCCTGTTTCTGGGAACCGGTGCAAGGCGAGGGCGGATACGTGGTCCCGCCGCCCATGTTCCCGAAGATGCTGCGCAAGCTCTGCGACGAACACGGCATCCTGCTTGCCGCCGACGAGGTACAGACGGGCTTTGGCCGCACGGGCAAATGGTTCGCGGCGGAGCACTTCGGCGTCAAGGCCGACATCGTCTCCATCGCCAAGGCCATGGGATCGGGCTTCCCCATCGGCGGCTGCGCCATCCGCGCGGACCTGGATTTCCGTCAGAAGGGCAAGCACTCCAACACGTACGGCGGCAACCTCGTCGGCTGCGCGGCCGGGCTTGCGACCTTGGACGTGCTCGAGGACGAGGGGCTGGTGGCGAACTCGGCGAAGATGGGCAAGCGCATGGCCAGGCGCTTGGACGAACTCAAGGCCAAACATTCGGGGATTGGCGACCACCGCGGCCTTGGCCTCATGCGTGCCCTGGAGTTCGTCGACGGCAAGGGCAAGCCGGATGCCGCCTTGCGCGACGCCGTCGAGGAAGCGTCATGGAAGCGCGGCGTCGTGCTGCTCGGCACGGGCAAGTCCAGCCTGCGCATCATCCCGGCCCTCAACGTCAACGCAGCGCAAGTCGACGCGGCGATGGATGTTCTTGGCGAGGCGCTGACTTCGGCGAAGGCGTAAGCCTACGGCGCCTTGGCGGCCTTGCTGCGTCCCGCTGCGACCGTCCACGCGCCCCAGCCCAACAGCATGACGGCGGATCCGGCGGCGGCGAGCGCCATGTCTTCCACGGAGTCGAAGGCGTCGCCCTGCTGGCCCAGGAACGCGTCTGCCGCGTTGGGGTCGACGACGACGGCCGTGGCCCATTCGAGGATCTCGTAGAGGGCGCTCGTGGCGACGATGAACTGCAGCGCAAGAACCCCGGCGCGCGGACCCGTGGCCCACTGCGCCCGGCGGAAGAGTTCCGCGGCCGGGTAGGTGAGCAGCAGGCCGTAGCCCGCGTGCACGAGGCGGTCGTAGACGTTGGCGTGCGCCCCCGCAGGCCCCCAGTAAAAGTGGGGCACGTGGTTGTACGTCCAGTGCGAGCCGAGCACGTGCATCGAGACGAAGACGAAGAGCAGCACGTACGACGTCGCCGAGAAGCGGAACCACCGGTACGTGACGACGAGGGCGGGCACGGTGAGGAACACGAGGATGTTCTCGAGGAACCAGTCAAAGCGGTAGAGTGGGCTGATTGCTGCCCACGTCCACAGCGCAAGGAACGCGGCAAGCAGGGCCGCGGGCACGAGGTGACCTTCGGGCTGCCTCGTCCAACGACCCACGCAGCGCGAGTCGCCGTGAGGCTACTTCAGGCCACCGGCGGGAAAGGCGCGAACCGCGCGAAGGGCGAGCCGCCATGCGGCGACGCGGCGCTTGACCTCGCTTGCCGCCATGCGCGGCCGTACCGTCGAGTCACCGCTACGCGGCCGGCGCACATCGGCGATGCCCCACAAGTCGACGGCCATGCCGGCCAGGTAGGCAGCGCCCATCGCCGTCGTCTCCACGTTGGCCGGCCGCACGACGGGCCGCGCCAGGATGTCGGCCTGGAACTGCAGAAGCGGTGCGCTCTGGCTGGCGCCGCCGTCGGCGCGCAGGCGAGGGATGCGTGTCCCCGAGTCCTTCTCCATCGCCCAGAGCACGTCGGCGGACTGCAAGGCGATGCCCTCGAGGGCTGCGCGCGCGATGTGGCGGCGGTCGGAGCCGCGCGTCAGGCCGAGGATGGCGCCGCGGGCCGCCGGGTCCCAGTGGGGGGCCCCGAGCCCGGTGAAGGCGGGGACGACGTGGACGCCGCCGGCGTCGTCCACCTCGGCGGCAAGCTTGTCGACCTCGGGGGCCGCCCGGATCATGCCGAGCTGGTCGCGCATCCATTGGATGGCGGCCCCTGCCGTGAAGACGGAGCCTTCGAGCGCGAACTGGGCCTTGCCGGTGGAGGCCGCCCGCGTCGAGAGGAGGCCGTGGCGACTGCGCACCTTCGACGCGCCCGTGTGCTGCAGCAGAAAGCAGCCGGTGCCGTACGTGTTCTTGGCTTCGCCGGCGCGGGTGCAGCCTTGGCCGAAGAGCGCTGACTGTTGGTCGCCGACGAGCGAGGCCACGGGCACGGCGGGGCCTGCGACGTCGGTCGTGCCGATGGTGCCGGAGGACGGCACGATCTCCGGCAGCATCGCAGCGGGGACGCCGAACAGATCGAGCATCTCCTGGTCCCATGTGCCGCGCTCGAGGTCCATGAGCAGCGTCCGGCTTGCATTCGTGGCGTCGGTTACGTGCCGGCCGGTCAAGTTCCATGCGAGCCACGA
The DNA here is from genome assembly GCA_040390065.1 of bacterium. GTDB lineage: Archaea > Thermoplasmatota > E2 > JACPAO01 > JAHFTW01 > JAHFTW01. Next base: position 125,050 of record JAZJZE010000009.1, read on the forward strand.
ATCGATGGTGCCGAACGCGAGTCGCCCTTCCTTGGCTCGCAGCCGCAGCCGGTCGTCGCGCAGCAGCCATTGAACCTTGGTCGCCGAGAAGTAAGGGTCGAGGACCAATCCGGTGCGGCGGCGCACGGCGGCCTCCCAGCGCGGCTTCAACTTGGCGCACACGTCCGCAGTACGCCGGTCCTGCCACACAATTGCAGGCGCCACGGGTTTCCCGGTACGCCGGTCCCATACGACGGTCGTCTCGCGTTGGTTGGTGACGCCGATGGCAGAGAGTTGGTTGGCACCGATGCGCGCCGCGGCGATGGCCTCGGCCATGGTCTGCCGTGTGAGGTGCCAGATGGCCTGCGCGTCCTGCTCGACCCAACCGGGCTGCGGATACGATTGCGGCACCTCGCGATACGCCCGCGCCACGACCGCCCCTTCGGCATCGACGACGAGCGACGTGACCCCCGTCGTCCCCTCGTCCACGGCCAGCACGAAGCCCTTCACGCCGCCGGCACCGCCGCCGGGCCCATCAAGGCTTTGTCGCGCACGCGCGTGCCGCGCCTGTGCCCCTCTTCGCAGGACGCATCCTGCTGGCCGATGCGGCCGTGGAGGGATGGCTCGAAGTCGAAGGAGGGCGCATCGCGGGGTGGGGGGAAGGCCCGCCGCCAGAAAAGCCGCAGGCGCGCGGCTGGATCGTCCCATCCCCCGCCAATGCTCACACGCATGTGGCGGACGCGTTCCTACGCGCCGTGCCCGGCAAGCCACGGGGCGTTGCCGAACTTGTCGGCCCAGGCGGCTGGAAGCAGACCCGCTTGGCCGCGGCAACTGCCCAACAGGTCGTGGCCGGCGTGCACTCCTACGCGGACGAGATGGCCGCCGTCGGGACCGCCGCCTTCGTCGACTTCCGGGAGGGCGGCGTCGCGGGAGCCTCTCTGTTGCGCGAGGTGGCCGGCGAGCTTGCCCTGGCGTGCATGATCCTCGGCAGGCCGATGAAGAACGATTTCAACGCGGAAGAGGCGCAGGCCCTCTTGCCGGTTGTCGACGGCATCGGGCTCTCCGCCTTGCGGGACTTCCCGAAGGCGTCCGACGCCGCCGACTGGGCCGAGGCGGCGCGGGCTGCCCGCAAGCCCTTCGCGTTGCATGTCAGCGAAGGTCGCCGCGAGGAGCCGGGCGCCGTGCTTGCGCTCGTGCCGTCGTTCGTCGTGCATGCCACCCAGGCGACGGGACGCGACCTGGCGGCCTTCGCCGACGAGGACGTGCCAATCGTGGTCTGCCCACGCAGCAATGCCTACTACGGCCTGCGCACACCCGTTGCGGCCATGCGTAACGCCGGCGTGACCATCGCAGTCGGCACGGACAACGGCATGCTGCAGGACGGCGACCTGCTGCGCGAGCTGGCACAGATTCGCTCGTGGGAGCCGGGCCTGGGCGACGAGGATCTGCTTCGCATGATGACATGGAACGGCCGCCGCGTGGCGCGCCTGCAGACGGCGCCGCCGCGCAAGGGCGCCGCCGCGGACTGGATCGTGCTGCCCGAGCGGGCCATCCCGCCAGCCCCCGAACGCCGACCAGGCTTCGCATTCCCCATGGAGGGCCCGCCGTGAAGCGCGTTCCGGATTCCGTCGACGTGCCGTGGCGCGAACTCGGTGCGCTCCTGTCCCATCCTCTCGTGCAGGGCGCTGGCACCATCCAAGTCGTCTCCCGCCAGCAGTTCTGGGACGAAGACGGCCTGCCCTTCCGGTTCGAGGGCGGCGGCTCCATCTGCCACATCGTGCCGGACCGCGGCTTTCGCAAGGAGGCGCTGGCCGGCTCCGAGGACGAACGTCTGCTCATCGTCGATTGCCCCGACGACGAGGGCTGGCTTGTGCCCGAGGACGTCGTCGCGGACTGGATGGCCCGCAACGTCACGGTCCCCGCCCTCGACGACGTTCTGCTGTCGCATCGCCTCTACGAGTACCTGACCCATCCGGACGACGAGGGCCTGTCGCGCGGCGGCAAGGGCGACCTCGTGCAGTGGGCTCCGGGGCTGCCGCACCTGGCCAGCATCGCGGCGCCGGAGTTCTTGCCCAACGACCCGGAAGCCCCAAGGGTGAACCGCGACCGCCGCACGTACGCGGCCGCCGTGAAGGACCTGCTGCGGCAACTGGAGCGACGCTTCGAACTCGAAGAGATCGAGGTCGGCGTGCGCTTCGGCAAGCCCCCGGCCGCCCCAGAGGACGACCCGGAAGGCGCCGGGGCGGCGTGAATCCGGCTACGCAAGGCCGCACCGCCGAGTTGTCCGGCGACGGCGCCTCACACGAGGTGGCCGCGTGGCTGAGTGTGGGCGGCCTGGGAGAACCGTGAACGCAGGAAAATGGGTGAAACGTGTTTTCCTGGTTTCGCAAGGTTCACTGATTTTCCAGGCCTCCCCCACCGGCCGCGAGGGCGACGACGCCATCGGTTTCATCGGTTGGCAGGTCGGGCCAAGCCTGCCACGACCGATTCATCCCAAACTGGCGAGGCCGCCGTCGGAGCCTGACGAAGCGCTCAGCCGTCCTCAGGCAGCAGGCATTCCAGCCCTTCGGGAAATCCGTGCTTCGGCAGGCTGGCGTTGCCGTTTTCTATCCCGTCCCCGTCGCAGCCGTCGTGCCGGACAAGACCGACCTCGTGATGGACCTCGCCAAGCGCCGCGGCTTCCTCTGGCCGAGCTACGACATCTACGGCGGCGCCGCCGGCTTCTGCGACTACGGGCCGCTCGGGGCCGCGATGAAGAAACGCTTCGAGGACCTGTGGCGCCACATCTTCGTGGCGACGGAGGAGACGCCGATGGCGGAGATCTTCTGCCCGCGTGTGACGCCGAGTGAAGTCCTCGAGGCGTCCGGCCACGTCGCCGAGTTCACGGACGTCGTCGTAAAGTGCGCCAAGGGCCACCCGAGCCGCGCCGACCACCTCGTCACCGCAGCGGGTTACAAGGGCAATGCGGGCGTCCTCAAGCCCAGCGAACTCGATGCGCAGATTGCCGTGCTCAAGGCGAAATGCCCGACGTGCGGCGAGACCAAGTGGTCCCCGGCCGCGCGCCAGAACCTCATGAACCAGACGGAGATCGGCCCCGGCTCCGGCCGCGTCGGATACCTGCGCCCCGAGACCGCGCAAGGCATCTTCACGGACTTCCCCCTCCTGTTCCGGCATTTCCGCGAACGCCTCCCGTTCGGCGTCGTCCAGCTGGGCGGTTCGAACCGCAACGAGATCAGCCCCCGCCAAGGCATGCTGCGCCTGCGGGAGTTCAGCATGATGGAGGCCGAGATCTTCTACGACCCCGCCGAGAAGAGGCACCCGCGCTTCGGCGACGTCGCCGACCGCACCGCCACTTTCGTGCCGCAGACTGACGAGAAGGACCACGTCCTCACGTTCCGCCAGGCCGTCGACCAGAAGATGGTCGCCAACCAAGCCCTCGCCTATTGGCTCGCGCGCACGCAGGAATTCCTGGTCGCCGCCGGCCTGGACCCGAAGCGCCTGCATTTCCGGCAACACCTCAAGGACGAGATGGCGCACTACGCCGCAGATTGCTGGGACGCCGAATTCCACAGCGACCGCTACGGCTGGGTCGAATGCGTGGGTGTCGCCGACCGCGGGAACTACGACTTGACGCAGCATGCAAAGAAGAGTGGCGTCGATGTCCTGAACCCGATGACGGGCGCGACGGAGCGTCGGCTGAACCCCGAGTTTCTCCGCTTCGTCAAAGCACCGGCCCAGCCGACCGGATTCTCGTCCGTCGACCACGTCCCGTCGAAGAAGTTCTTCCCGACGTTCAAGCAGAAAGCCAAGGCGCTCGAGTGGGCAATGTCGGCTGCCTCCCCGTATGCTCGTGAAGCAGCGGCCCACGGCGTCGGCGGCCACGACTGGCAGCGCCGCGACGAGGATTGGCTCATCACCGAAACCGTCGTCAAGACCGACGCCGCCTCGCAGCCCCTTCGTCTCAAGGTCGGCGCGGAGACCGTCGAAGTCCCCGCCGACTGCTACAACGTCGTCGCCAAGGATGTCGTCGTGCAAGGTCGCCGCACCATCCCCTGCGTCATCGAGCCGTCCTTCGGCGTCGACCGCATCCTCTACGCCATCTGGGAGCACGCCTACGAGTCGGGCCAGAAGAACGGCGAAGCGTACACGCGGTTGCGCCTCAGCCCAAAGGTGGCGCCGGTGCAGGTCGCAGTCCTGCCGCTCACGGGGAAGGACGGTTTGCCCGAGAGGGCCAAGGAGATTGAGTGGACTCTGCGCCGCGCGGGACTCCTCACGGATTTCGACGAGTCGGGCTCGATCGGCCGCCGCTACGCGCGCCAGGACGAAGTCGGGACACCGTTCTGCATCACCATCGACAACGAGACCTTGGTGGACAAGGCGGTCACAATCCGCGAGCGGGACTCCGGCGCACAGGTTCGCGTCCCAATCGCGGGGCTGGCGGGCCACTTGTCAAGTCGTCTCGCCTGAGTGTGGGGGGCCTCAGAGAACGGGAGCAGAACGGAGAACAGGAACCCATTCCCCTTCTCTCCGTGGCATTCCTGTTCTCCCAGCCCGCCCTAGCTCAGGAAGGGCAGCGCGCCGCAGAAACCTCGGAATGACCGAAAGACCCGCATTGGCAGTACCGGCCCTTCCGTCCAGAACACCCTCGCCGATGCGGCGGACCCGCAATCCAGGCAGGCCGAAATCTCCTACGTCGAGCGGTTGTCCACGACGACGACGCGTGGTTTGTCCTCGGCGAAGGCCCGGATGGCCCCGCCGACGGCGGCAAGCACGATGCCGATGCCGGCGCCGATCAGGCCGGAGATGGCGATGACCATGCCCATCTGGGCTCGCGCCTGGGTCTCCTTGTCGTTGCCGGACGAAAAGAGTGTCGGGTCCTGGTGGTTGGCCAGGGCGGCGTCGAAGCCGAAGTATCCGATGGCGGCGGCAAGGAGCCCGGCGCCGACGAGGACGACGCCGGGGATGAGAAGGAACGTTCCGATGCCGTACGCGATGCGGGCCATGCGACTCGATGCCGCGGCCTGGCAAAAAAGCGTTCCGGTGGTCCTGCCGAAGCCTAGGCGGGGTCGCGGCCGCGCTTGCGCCGTTCGGCCGATGTGCCCAAGAAGCACAACGCCAGGGCGATGACCAGGGCGCCGACGATGGTCGGCATGTAGATGAACGACGACCAGCCGGCGGGCTCGAAGGCCATGCGCACGCCCATGCCGCTTGCCAGAAGGAGAGCGCAGGCTGCGAGGACGAAGTACATGCGGCGCGGGCGCGACGTGGCGTTCATGCCGCCACCTGCCGGACGCGTTCGAAGAGGATGACGGCGGCGGCCGCGCTGACGTTGAGGGACAAGTCGCCACCGGGCGTCGGGATGCAGGCGCGGCCGTCGACGGCGTCGAGGGTCTGCCGCGACAAGCCTTCGGATTCGCCGCCGAAGACGACGCAGATGGGGCCACTCAACTTCAGGCGCCAGGGGGCCTTGCCGCCGTTGGCGTCGGCGCCGATCACCCAGACGCCTTCGCGCTTCAGTGTGGCAACGGCGGTCGCCAGGCTGGAGACGTGGGCGACGGGCAGGAGCGAGAAGGCGCCGGAGGCCGCCTTGATGGCGCCCGTCCCAATGGTCGCGGTGCCCTTCTCGGGGACGATGAGGCCGTCGGCGCCGGCCAGGAGCGCGCTGCGGGCAATGGCGCCCAGGTTCTGCGGGTCTTCGATGCCGTCGACGGCGACCAGGAACGGTTCGTGCCCGGCCTGGCGGGCCCCCTCGATGAGGTCGCGCACACTCACGTTGGCAAGCGGGGCGACGATGGCGCCGACGCCTTGGCTTGCCGTGCCCACGGTGCGCACGAGGTCGCCCGGGGTGACGTAGCGTACCACGAGGCCGCGCGTGGTGGCCTCGGCGATGATCTGGTCGAGGGCGTCGTCCTGGCCTGCTTCCCTGGAAACGAGGACGGAGTGCACCTCGCGGCCGCTGCGCAGCGCCTGCAGGACTGCGTGTCTGCCGGCGATGCCCTCGCGCTCGGCCACGGCATCCCGAAGCCGGCCACCATCAAAGCCCTGGCGTCATGAGACGCAGAGGACCGCCAAGGAGAAGTCCTGCGGCGGCACCACTTGGGCATCACCGTCGGGGAAGACCGCGAGGTGGTACGCGACGCCCGGAGCAAACTTGTCGCCCGCCGTGCGCAGGTCCATGACCAGCCCCGGACCGCCGTGGCCCTCCTTGGCGAGCGTTCCACCGACGCTGGCTTGCAACTCGAGCGCCGTCGGCCCGCCTGTGGTGGGGCTCCAATTCAGGGTCACAGTGCAGGCGGTGCTGCCGGCGGGGACGGTGAAGTCGGCGCCGTTGTTGCCGCCGCCGTTCAGGGCCATGCCGTTCACGGATACGCCTTGCACGTTGCCGGCGTGCGTCTCGTTGAGAAGGATGCCGCTGGGGCCGGACTCGGGGGGGCGACTGGCGCCGCCGGACATCACGCCCTTGAAACCCCCGACTGCCACGAAGGCCCACACGACCAGCACGAGAGCGAAAAGGAGAATGCCCGCGATTGCGGCCCGGCGAGCGCCCGACGGTTGGGTCGCCGGGGCGGCGGTTCGGGCCGATGCGGGTTCTGCCGCCGCGCCTTTGACTGAGCGGGAGGCGGCGGTTGCGGCATTCGCGTTGGCGACGGCCGCGGCGCCGACGGCGCGCGTCATCTGCGTGTCGCGGCGCGCCCCGCCTGCAACGAGGAGGACGATTCCCACGATGACGGCGGCAAGGCCGGCCGCGGCGCCGATTGCGCCGTACGTGATGACTTGCTTGTTCTCCTCCGTCTTCTTGTTGTCCTGGAACAAACCATGGTCCTGGTTGTCCTTCTGCTGCATGAAGCCGTACGCGGCCGCCCCGAGGCCGCCCACGACGGCGACGATGCCTAGGATCAGGAAAACGACGCCAAACGACTTGAGGATGCCACCGGCCATGCCGCGGCCAGGAACGTTTCACTTGAAAAGCCCTGCGTGCGCCGTCCCGTCGGCACGGGGTTTCGGACTCAGCCGGCAACACCGTTGGGGGAGGCGTCCTCCGGGTGGTCGCGCTGGGGCGGCTCCTTGAATCCAGCCCACGCCACCAGGGCAACGAACGCCAGCCCAGATACGCCGGCGCCCCATGCGAAGGCTGCCCACGGCCCGTATGCGTCCCACAGCAGGCCCGCCGCAAGGCCGCCCAGGATGGTCGCGACACCCGTCGTGAAATGGAACCAGCCCAAGCGGTGGGAACGGCCGGAGGAGCCAGCCAGGTCGGCCGCCAGCGCGCGCCCCGTGCCTTCGGTGGCCGCGAACGAGAAGCCGAGCACCACGAAGCCGGCGGCGATGCTCCATCCGCTTGGCTGCAGTGCGAAGAGGGCAAACGAGCCGGCGGCCAAGGCGTAGCCGAAGGCGAGGACGCGGATGCGCCCAAAGCGGTCGGTCAGCTGCCCGGCGGGGTACGCCGCGGCCATGTAGACGAGGTTGAAGACGAGGTAGAGAAGGACGGCCCCCGCCGCGGTCGGCAGCCCGCCCCAGCGCAAGGCCGCGGCGCGCAAGATGAAGAACAGGTAACTCACGTGGCCGAGGTAGAACAATCCGGACACCACGAGGTAGCCGCCGTAGCGCGGTGACAGCGGTTCCAAGGGGGAGGCGCCGTCCTGCACTGCATCGCGGGGCCGCCGCACGAACAGGATCGGGATGACGGACGTCAGGCCGATGACGGCTCCGGCCAGGACGATCTTGGATTCCAGGCTGCTCTGCACCTTCGGGTCCGTGGATTGGAACGAGGCGAGGGCCACGAGGGCGATCACGATGCCGATGACGGCGCCTGCCGTGTCCGCGGCGCGGTGCAAGCCGAAGGCCCGCCCGCGTGCGTTCCTTGGCACGACGTCAGCGAGCATGGCATCGCGCGGTGCGGTGCGCAATCCCTTTCCGACGCGGTCGAGGGAGCGAAATGCCAGGCTCACGGGCCAAGCGGTCGCGAGGGCGACGCCGAAGCGCGACGCGGACGCCAGACCGTAGCCGCCGGCCACGATGGCCTTCTTGCGCGACGACCGCTCCCCCCAGTAGCCGCCGACCAGCTTGAAGAAATGGCCCACGGCTTCGCTGCCGCCGCCGACGATGCCGAGACCCAGGCCGGTCGCGCCCTGTGCCACGAGCAGGAACGGCAAGACTGATTGCAGCATCTCGCCGGAGACGTCGGAGATAAGGCTCGCGGCCGACAGGAGCCGGATGTCCCTCCAGGCTGCCAGGTCGCGTGCCACTGTGCATGCGAGGGCTGGCCCCCGCATCAGGCTTCTGCCCTGACGGGCATGTTCTTGGGCCGCCGAGACCGTCGTGGGGCGTGGCCCAGGCCGCTTTGCGCAGGCCCGAAAACGCCGCGGGCGACTTCTTCGTCGACACGACCTGCATCGACTGCGACACGTGCCGGTGGATGGCACCCTCGGTGTTCGCCCGGCGCGGCCCGATGAGCGCCGTGGCGCACCAGCCGCAAGGTGCGTCGGAGCGTCGGGCGGCACTGCACGCCTTGCTCAGTTGTCCCACAGCCTCCATCGGGACGACCGCGAAGGCCCCCGACCTCGCCGTCGCCCAACGCGAATTCCCGATCCCCATCGTGGGCGACGTGTTCCACTGCGGTTACCACAGCCCGGACTCGTTCGGTGCGGCAAGCTACTTCATCCGCCGACCCGGAGGCAACGTCCTCATCGACTCGCCCCGCTTCACGGCACCACTCGTGCGCCAGCTCGACGAGATGGGCGGCGTGGCCTGGATGCTGCTGACGCACCGCGACGACGTGGCCGACCACGACAAGTTCGCCACGCACTTCGGACTACGCCGGGTCATCCATGCCCGCGATGCTGGCGGCGTCGACGCCGAGACCGTCCTGGAGGGCGACAATGCGGCGCAGATCCTGCCGGGGCTCATGGCCATCCCGACCCCGGGCCACACGGCCGGCCACATGGTCTTCCTTTGGGCGCAATCCGGCGGCGTCCTGTTCACCGGCGACCACCTCGCCTACGACGATGAAGCGGGCCACCTCGAGGCATGGCCCGACGTCTGCTGGCACGACTGGGGTGCACAGACGGCCAGCATGCGGCGACTCACGGACATCGACTTCGAATGGGTGCTTCCCGGGCATGGCCGCCGGGTCCACCTTGACGAGCCGACGATGAAGCGCGAACTCCTGCGCCTGCTTGCCTGGATGACGAGCCAGGCATGACCGCCACGCTTCTGTGTCAGGCACGGCTGGGCGCCGCGTGGACCCGGTCGCAACGGAACGCCTGTGGCTGACGCAGCCGCGGCGCAGCACATGCCTTGCCCGCGTGGTTGCGGTCCGCGGCGACAAGGTGGCCTTCGACCGCAGCCTCTTTGCACCGGCAAGCCACGCGCATCGCCACCCGCAGCCGCACGATACCGGCACCGTCTGGGTCGAAGGCGAGAAGCGCCGGATGGACCGGGCGTTCCTGCGCGACGGCACGCTCTGGCACCACATCCGCGGGCGCGTGCCGGCAGTCGGGGCCGCGCTCAACTGCCAACTCGACCAGGACCGACGCGAGCGGGCGTCGCGGGCGCACACCGCCATGCACCTTCTGATTGCGGCCGTGCAAGGGGCGTCCGGCCCGGCACTCGCCGGCGAGCCCTCCGTGAAGGGCGGCGGCACCTTCCGCCTCGAATTCGCGACCAGGCACATCCCAGCCCCGGACCTGGCGGCTTGGCTTGCCCGCGCCAATACGTGGGTCCAGGAGGACCACAAGGTATCCGTCGAGCACGTGCTGCGTGAACTTGCCGCGCGCGCCCTTGACGTGCAGCGCTTCGATCCGCCACACGCGTATCCGGGACCCGACTTGACGATCGACGCCGTCCGCATCGAGGGCGTCTGCGCGTACCCGTGCGACGGGACGCACGTCGAACGCACCGGCCGCGTCGGCCGCATCGTCATCAGCCAAGCGCACGCCTCCGCCGGGCGCTTCGTCGTGGTCGGCCGCGTCGGCTAGGCTGCGGGTTGCAAGACGAAAAAGCCAAGAACGGGCAGTCCCGATTTCGGGCATGGCCCCCGACCCCAAGATGGACGTCAACCGCGGCGACAAGGCCGCCGCCGAGCGCCTTGCGATGCTGAAGGAGTTGGCCAAGATGACGAAGCCCACCGGCGCCTCGGCCAAGGGCAAGGCCGTCGAGAAGCCGGACGAGGACGAATAGTCTAGGCCGGATACCGTAGCGGCTTGCACTCGCTCTTCGTGGTGCCGTCGTTCCACGTGTACGTGCCGCACTCGATGACGCCCCGCGCCTGGAACGTCAGGTGCACCTGCGCCGTGCGGTCGGCCATCTGCGACGGCACTTGGCCGACCTCCACGCGGACGGCCGTGCCGCCCACCAGCGCCTCGTCCTGGAGCTCCCATGTGCCGTCCGCGCCGCCGGCGCCGTCCAGCCGCACCCAGCCCGCTGGCGTCTCGATCCAGAAGTGCACGAACGGCTGTGGGCCTGCACCATCGACGCGCGCCTCGAGGCGGCTCGTGTTCTGCGGGGCAACCATGGCATCGGTCGTTCCATTGCGTTGCGGCGACACGATGTACAGTGCGCCGTCGCCCTTGACGGTCAGGGGCGCCGTCACGTTTTGCAGGGGCACCCAGACGTACGTCCCGGTGCCTGCGTATGCGGGGGCCGGCTGCGAGGGGCTCAGGATTCCTGCCTGCACGAGGGTCACGACCACGGCGATGGCAGCCATGGCCAAGCCGAGGACGATGGTGCGCCGTCGGCTCGTCACGTCGGGCGGCAAGGGCTGGCCCTTGACCTGTGCGCGCGGGGCGGGTGCTTCGGTGTCGCGCCGCATGAGGTAGGCCGCAACGAAGACGGCGCCGAAGAAGCCGATGAACAGCGTGGGGATGGCCCACGGCGGCCAGGAAGGGCGTCCCGACATGGCGAGGCCGACGATGCCGACGAGGCCCATGGCGCCGTAGAGGACCATGCCGCCGCGCCAGCCCGGAGCCAAGCGGTCGCGGAAGCGGTACGCGGCAAGAGGGCCGACGAGTCCCATCCACATGAGCGAGCCGAAGAGCCACCACTGCGTCGAGTCCGGGCGCTCGTGCGACGTCAAGGCCACGATGGCACTGGCCCATCCCGCCGCGAGGACTGGGGCGCCAATCGCCGCGAAGATGGCGATGCGTTGCCAGAGCGGGAGGCGCGGGCCGTCAACCGTGTCGTTGGGGTCCTGCTGCGGCGCGTTGGAGGCGGGAGACGCGGTCTCGGGGTTGGCGAGGGCCGCGGCGCGCTCGCGCAGGTTGCGCCGAATGACCCAGACGGCGAAGGCCAAGCAAGCGACGCCCAGGACGAGCGCGCCGAGGCCCAGCTTCCAGTCGCCTCCGAGGACAAGGTTTGCAACGCCGGCCACCGTCGCGACGACCCCCAGGTAGAGGTTGCGCATCGGCAATCGCGTCCAGAACCCGGGCGGCTTCTCCATCCTAGACGGCTCCAACCACGGGCCGCCCAGTGGGCCAGCGGTTCTTGGAGGTTGTGCCTCAGTATGTCCTGGCAAACCGCAGCGTGTCCTTTGCCTGCTTGGCGCAGACGGCGCACGCGGCTGGCGCGAAGGCCTCGTCGACGGGGACGCCGAGCGTCTTGATGTCCCGCGACCTGCAAACAGGTCGATCATTTGCGTCGTGCTGCCTCGCTGCGCTCGGCACCACATAGCGTCGGGGGGCTGCCGCCCCCCGCCCGTGTCCCCCCGCCGGGGGGCCTGCCGGCCCCCGCGACCCCCAGCAGCCGCTGGATCCTACGCCCAAGTCGCTGCGGGGCGGGGCAACAAGCGCATCACGGATTCGTCATCGCTTCGGGGAAAACGCGTTTCAGCGATGTCAAGGGCGGTCGGCTCGTCGTGCGGTGTCTCGTACGCGAAATCCGACCAGACGACTTCGTCCCCAACCTGCGCCACGAGGGCCGCAAGGGCACCGCATCCTTCGTGGCCGCACAAGCCACACGTCGTAATCGTGGTTCGGCCCGACTTGAATGTAGGGCGTTCGAGAGGGACCCGGAACCAGACAAGGAGCTCGCCGTCGCGGAGCGGTCGCCCGTCAATGACGAAACGCCAAGCCGTCCGGTCCGGTCGCTCCACGCTGTCGGCCGTTGGGAACGTGTCGGTGTTCGGGACGAGCGCCAGCTGCATTAGTAGGTCCTTGCAAACCGCAGTGTGTCCTTTGCCGGCTTGCTGCAGACGGCACACGCGGCTGGCGCGAAGGTCTCGTCGACGGGGACGCCGAGCGTCTTGATGTCCAGCGTCTTCTCGACGTTGGCCGCGCATTCCGTTCCGCAGATGGGCATGGTGAGGATGTAGCCGACGTTGGCCTTCTGCCCCTCGTCATCGAGGCGCTTGGCCTCGTCGAGGGACTTGGGATGCTTGATGCGCGTCGCAACGAAGGCGGCTTGTTTGTCGAGGAGCGTTTTCTGGATGCTGGCCAGGACGTCCTTGACGCCTTGCTCCAGGTGGTCCATCGGAATGGCCTTCTTGCCCTCGCGGCCCATGTCGCGGCGGGCGCTGAAGACGGATTTCTTCTCGACGTCCTTGGGGCCGACTTCGAGGCGCAACGGGACGCCGCGCAGTTCCCAGTGGTAGTACTTCTCGCCGGCCGCCTTGGCGCGTTCGTCCAGTTCGACGCGGAAGCCCGCGAGGTCCAGCCGGTCGCGCACCGTCTTGCACGCCGCGAGGACGGCTTCCTCGCTGCCCTTGAAAACCACGGGGACGATGACGACTTGGATGGGCGCGATGTCCGGCGGCATCACCAGGCCGTTGTCGTCGCCGTGACACCCGACGACGGCACCGACGAGGCGTTCGCTCATGCCGTACGTCGTCTGGTGGCAGAGCTTGTGGCCCTCCGTCTCGGACTCGTACTTCATGTCGTACGCCTTGGCAAAGTTCGTGCCGTAGTAGTGCACGGTGGCGCATTGCAGCGTGCGGCCGCTTGGCATGACGACGTCGGCGCCCGTGGAGTCGACGGCGCCGGGGAACTTGTCCCAGTCCGGCCGCTTCGAGTACAGCGCGGGGAGGGCGAGTTTGGCGTAGACGTGGCGCACGATGTCGAGGTCGAGCGCGACGTGCTCGCGGGCCGTCTTCTCGTCGGCGAAGACCGAGTGGTCCTCGAAGAAGTGGATCTCCCGAACGCGCATGAAGGCACGCGTCTGCTTCGTCTCGTACCGGAAGACGTTGCAGATCTGGTACGTCGTCAGCGGCAGGTCGGAGTGGCTGCGGATCCACAGCGGGAAGATCTCGTACATGGCGCACTCCGACGTGGGGCGCACGATCCAGCGCTCGCCTTCCGGCAGTTCGTTGTCGCCGGCATGCGTGACCCAGAAGACCTCGGAGCCGAAGCCCTTGATCTGGTCGGCCTCCTTCATGAAGAGCTTCTCGGGGATCATGAGGGGGAAGGAGACCTCGTCGTGGTGCGTGCGGCGCATCTCGGCGCGCGTGTAGTCGTCGATGGCCGACATGATGCGTTGGCCGTAAGGCCGCCAAATGTTCATGCCCTTGATGGGGTACCGCTTGTCCGTGAGTTCGGCGACCTCGACGACCTCATTGTACCACTCCATGAAGTCCTTCGACTTGGGGACCTGGGTCGCGGGCATGTTGACCCTGCGACTATGGAGATGGATAAAAGCGGGGCGGCGCGGCACGCGCAGCAAAGGTCACGGCAACGGAGCTTGACAAGGGTATGGTGCCGGCGCTCTAGAGGGGCCCCTTCAATTCTCGGGGCCCACTGGCCTGCCTGGCAACCGAGTGGGGGGCGACCCCCCGAAGGGTTGTGGCTCCGTTGGCCGTGGCCAACCCTACTGTTGGGGGCCTCCCCTTGACATAGATTTCCCTTGGGCATGCCGCCGACCTTATGGCCTGTGCGCCGTATCGTCGACTGGTCGATTGCATGGCCAAGCGCATCTCCCGCAAGACCCCGAAGGCATCGAAGAGCCCGCGCCGCAAGGCGACCCGGAAGGCCCCGTCGAAACCCAAGACGCCCCTGCGCCGGAAGGCCAAGCCAGTGAAGGCGGCAAAGGCACGCCGGGCCAAGCCCAAGGCGAAACCGGCGCCGGGAGCCTCCGCCGCGCGCGCGCCCGCAAAGCCTGCAAGGGCAACCAAGGCGGCGGGCGTTGACGTCGTGTTCAAGGAGCGAGCCGCCCCCGTGGCTTTCTCGGGTCGGGCAGCCGCCGAGGCGCGGCCCCTCAAGATCGTTCTCTTCGGCGCCTCCGGCAACATCGGCAGCCGCATCACGAGCGAGGCCGTCCGCCGCGGCCACCACGTCACGGCCGTGATGCGCAACCCGGACCGCATGGAGTTCCGGCACGCCAACGTGCGCACGCTGCGCGCCGACGTCACGGACCCCATCCTGGTGGCGACCGTCGCCCGCGGCCATGACGCCATCATCTCGGCCATCGCGCCGGCCGACGACGACCACGACATGCTCGCCGAGGCCGCGAGCTCCATCCTGCAGGCCGCCCGCGAAACAGGCATCAAGCGCATCGTCATCGCCAACGGAGCCGGCAGCCTCCTCGTCGGCAAAGGGAAGATGCTCATGGACACGCCGCAGTTCCCGGCCGAGTGGCGCTGGATCGCCAAGTCGCACAAGGATGCGCTCGACGTGCTGCGCGCCAAGGGCTCGGACCTCGACTGGACTGCCGTCAGTCCCGCCGCCATGATCGCCCCCGGCAAGCGCACCGGCAAGTACCGCCTCGGCGGCGACCAACTCATGGCCGACGCAAAGGGAGACAGCCGCATCAGCATGGAAGACTTCGCGGCGGCGCTCATGGACGAGTTGGAGCAGGAACGCTACGTCGGGAAGCGGATGAGCGTGGCGTACTAGTGCGGACACCCACCCTCCACCCTTTTGGCCCCCACCCGCGTGCGCCCAAGCATGCCTGAAGTCCAGCCGATGCTCCTCGGCGGCGAATGGAAGACCAAGAGCGACGTCGAGGCCGTGCACGACCCGGCCACGGGCGCCGTGCTTGCCAGCGTCCCGCGCGGCACGAAAGAGGACGTCGACCACGCCGTCTCTGCAAGCCGCGCCGCCTTCGAAAGCAAGGACTGGAAGGGCATGGACCCGGCGCAACGCGGCCGCATCTTGCAGAAGCTCGCGGCCCTCACGTACGCCAACGCAAAGGAACTCGCCCTCATCGAGTCGCAGAACAATGGCAAGACGATCAAGGAGGCCACGGGCGACGTACGCTTTGCCGCCTGGACGCTGGAGTACTTTGCCGGTTGGGCCGACAAGGTCGAGGGCCGCACCATCCCCGTCCCCGGCGACCGGCTCGACTACACGCTGCAGCAACCGCTGGGCGTGACGGCGCACATCGTGCCGTGGAACTTCCCGCTGCAACTCGCCGTGCGCTCCATCGCGCCGGCACTCGCAGCCGGCTGCACGGTCGTCGCGAAGCCCGCCACGCTGACGCCGCTGTCTCTCCTGCGCTGGGCGAAGCTGGCGGAGGAGGCTGGGCTGCCAAAGGGTGTGCTGCAAGTCATCACTGGCCCCGGCGGCGAAGTCGGCGGCCGGCTGGCGTCGCATCCCGACGTCGACGGCGTCACCCTGACCGGCTCCGTCGCGACCGGCGTCCAAGTCATGAAGGCCGCGGCGGAGAACGTCACCCCAGTGACGCTCGAACTAGGCGGCAAGGGGGCCCACATTGTCTTGCCTGACGCCGACTTGAAGAAGGCCGCCAAGGGCATCTGCTTTGGCATCTTCATGAACGCCGGGCAGATGTGCTGGGCAGGTTCGCGCCTTCTAGCACACGAATCCATCCACGATGCACTCGTCGAAGCCGTGAAGGCGGAAGCCGCGACGTGGAGGCTCGGCGTCGGCACCGAGGACGGCGTGCGCATCGGCAGCATGGTCAGCCAAGGCCAACGCAAGTCCGTCCTCGCCATGGTGCAGAAGGGCACCGACCAAGGCGCGACGCTCGTGATGGGCGGCAAGGCCCCGACGGACCCCAAGCTCGCAGGCGGCGCATTCGTCGAACCCACGATCCTCACAAACGTCGAGGCAAAGAACGCCACGTGGAAGGAGGAAGTCTTCGGGCCCGTCCTCAGCGTCATGCCGTTTGCCACCGCCGACGACGCCGTCAAGCTCGCCAACGGCGTCGACTACGGACTCCTCAACGGCCTGTGGACGAAGGACCTCTCCTCGGCGCATCGCATCGCCCGCGACTTGCAATGCGGCATGGTCAGCGTCAACGAATACCCCGTGACGTTCCCGCAGACCCCGTTTACCGGTTGGAAGAAGTCCGGCATCGGCGCCGAGCAGGGCCGCGACGCGATGAACTTCTACACGCGCACGAAGAACGTCAACGTGAACTTGGGGTAGTGCACAAACGCGGATCGCGGGCGCGGCTTGACTATCGGCGACGCGCCGCAAGGACCACGAGAAGCACGGCGACGAGGGCCCAGGGTGCAGCCGCCGACGAATGCGCCTGGGCTGCGGCGGGCTCGTTGTGGGGTTCCGCGTGGATGTGGATACGGCCCTTGAAGTGCTGGGCCAGGACGCGGACGTGCCATTCCCCCGGCGCACCCGACAGGCGCTGCGGCTTGTGCTGCGACATGGAATCGATTTGGGCTACGACGTCGGTGCCGTTGCCGTCCGTCATTGTGACGGCGATCGCTCCCCCGGTGCGGTCGACGTCCAATGTCAAGTCGAGGTCGGGCGTCGCTACACTCCAGTTGTAGTCGTACTGCGCCGTTCGGGGGGCCCCGAAGTACGTGTCGATGTCCAGAACCTGGTCCCGCACTTCGGTGAAGGGGCGGGAAGGGTCCAGTTGGAGCGGACAGCCTCGCACGCGCGTGCAGCCGAGAACCACGTACTCGGGCTGGAAGTCGGTGCCCAGGATGCACCCGTGCGGGTTCGGGTCCGGTGCGCAGTCCTGCAGGACGAGCGGGTTGGCGGGCGCATTGGAGTACGAGTACCCCTTGATGCTCGTCAACCCCTTGCCGACGGCGAGCTCGTACAACTCGTAGGGGACCCAGCAGTACGCCGCATTCCCCTCCGGCCTGCAGGGTATGGGCGCCAATGCGGATTCGCCGTGGGAGTCGAAGCGCAGTTGCCGGCTGGTCCAGACGTCGCTCTCACCCGCTTGGGTGAGCAACTGCAGCCATACTTCGCCGCCGGTGCCGACGGGGTCCGTGAAATCGGCCACCTGGATGCGCACGAGAAGGGTCCCATTCCCTGGCTCGGCGATGGCCAGCTCCCGCATGTCGGCGAAGCCCAAGGCATCCGCGGGGTCGGTCCAGACCGGCTGGAACTCAAGGTCATCGAACGGCGCCGCGGCAGCGGTTTGGCCAAGGGACGCCGCGCACCACATCAGGATGACCGCCTGCTTGACGCGCACGTTATGGTTCGCACTCCCACGTGCATGAAATAGTTGCCCCACCCACCTAGCGAGCCTTTTCACGGCGCTCCCCTTCGGCCCAGCGATGACGTCCGCTTACGTCACAGTCCAGCGCGAACCCGGCGCCGTCGCCGTGGTCACCTTCAGCCGCGCCGAGTCGATGAACTCCTTCGACCCGAAGGTCATCGGCGAACTGCACCGTCTGTTCCGCTCGCTCCTCGACGACGTGACGGTGCGCGGCATCGTCCTCACGGGGACGGGAAAAGCGTTCTGCGCCGGCGCCGATGTGCGGGAATTCGAGAAGGGGGTCCAATCCGGCACCGCCGTCCAATGGGTGCTCGACGCAACGGCCGCGCTCCACCCGCTCCTGCTCGAGATCCAGGAATCGCCCAAGGTCTTCGTGGCGGCGCTCAACGGAGTTGCCGCCGGCGGCGGGTTGGGGCTGGCGCTCGTGGCCGACGCGCGTATCGCAAATCCACAGGCCCGCCTGGCGGCGTCGTATTTCCGTCTCGGCCTCAGCCCCGATGGCGGCGCGACGTGGCTCATGCCGCGACTCGTCGGGTTCCAGCGGGCGCGCCAGTTCTTCTTCAACAACGAAGTCATGGACGCCGAGGAGGCCTTCGTCTGCGGCGCCGTCGACGAACTGGTCCCGGCGGACAAGCTGCTGCCGCGCGCCATCGAATTGGCCCGCACGTGGGGCGCGTGGGCGGCCCACAGCCGCGGTGCAACCAAACGCCTCTTGGCTGCCTCCGAGAACCACGACTTCGGCACGCAGTTGGACCTCGAGCGCGGCCTCATCGCCGCCGCGGCCGGGACGAAAGACTTCGCGGAAGGCGTCACTGCGTTCCGGGGAAAACGCGAGCCGAAGTTCGCCTGACCGGACCACCTGCGTATCGACGTTGCCCGCAAGAGCCTCCCCCGCCCCCACCATCAACCGAAGCAACAGAAGCAACCGAGTTGCAAGGCCGCTCGTCAGGCGCCCCTCGGTGGTGGGCACTCGTCCGTGCGAGCGCAAGGCGCGAGCGTAGCGGGGGCGAGGGACGCGCAAGCGCCCCCGCGGGGGGACATGGGCGGGGGGCCGAGCCCCCCGCCGCTATGTGGCGCCGCAGAACAGCGGCGGCGCCACGACGCAACTGATCGACCTGTTTGCAGGTCGACCGGCATTGCCATGAACCGCGTTCGAATCCCGCAAGCCATGGCAAATGTCGACCTCGCGTTCAAAGAGGACGGCCCCGGCGCCGGCCCCGCCGTCGTCCTGGTGCACGGCTTCCCTTTCGACGGCCGCATGTGGCTCCCGACGGCCAAGGTCCTGGGCGCAGCCGGCTACCACGTCATCGTCCCCGACTTGCGTGGCCACGGCAAGTCGCCCGTCGGCGAAGGAGCCGCGACGATGGAGGCCATGGCGGACGACGTTGCCGGCCTGCTCGACAAGCTCGCAATCCGCCGCTGCGTCCTCGTCGGCTTCTCGATGGGCGGATACGCCGCGCTGCAGGTCGCGCACCGGCACCGCGAACGCCTGTCGGCCCTCGGCCTCGTCGACACGCGCGCCGAGGCGGACTCCGAGGAGGCCAAGGCGGGCCGGCGCACGACGGCCGCCGCCATCCGCGAGAAGGGCATGCAGCACCTCGTCGACACGATGCTTCCCAAGGTGACCGGTCCCGCGACGAAGGCGAAGAAGCCGGAGGTCGTCGAATTCCTCACCCGCATGGTCCTCGAGAATTCGACGGACGGCGCCGTGGCGGCGCTCGCAGGCATGGGGAAGCGTCCGGACATGCGTGGCAAGCTTTCCGGCATGGGGCTTCCCGTCTTCGTGGCGGTGGGCGAGGACGACGTCATCACACCCCCCGACGCGGGCTCGCGCATGGCCCACGCCTTCGCCATGAGCAGCTACGAATTGATTCCCGGCGCCGGTCATGTGTCACCGCTGGAGCAACCCGAGAAGTTCCACAAGGTTCTCCTGGAGTGGCTCGGGGCCGTCTCGCCGGTACGCCGCAGCTAGGCGCCCACAGGTCAACCGACGCAACCGAGGCAACCGACCCAGTCACCAGATTCGGTTGCGTCAGTTGCTTCGGCTGAGGGAACGCCGAAGCCTAGGGGCCAATCAACGTCGCCGCATTGTCATGCAAGATCATGCGATTCGCCTTCTCCGACAGTCCGAGAGCGAGGAACGATTCGACGTTCTTGCCCATTCCCGGGACTCCGGGTCCTGGCCAGTCGCTTCCCCAGAGGGTCCGCGGCGCCAACGCCTCGAGGTCGCCAAAGTAGTCTGGCAGCTTCTTCGGTGGGCAACTCGACACGTCGAGCCAGGCGTTCGGGAACTCTGCCAGAATGGCAAGGGCCTCCTGCGTCTCGTCCGGTCGCCCGCCGTGCGCAATGACCACCTTGAGTTTGGGGAAGGTCTGGCACACCTTGCGCAGGCGCGACGGTGAGCCGAACTTGTTTGACGCGCCCGGGAACTTGCTCGTGCCGGTATGGAAGATGACGGGCATGCCGCGTCGTTCACATTCCCGCAGCGCCGGCCGCAGGCGCCGCCCGTCGGGTCGCAAATGTTGGTGGACGGCGTGGATCTTCAGTGCCCGGATGCCCAGGTCCGCCAGCTTGCCGACGGCCTCCTCGCCGTCGCCGTCGTGCCGCGGGTCGTAGCCGCCAACGGCGACCAGGCGCGTGGGGTCGGCCTCGACGTACCCGCCGATCCAGTCGTTGACTTCCCACCCGTAGCCCATCACTTCCTTGGCGCAGTAATTGACGAGCCACGCCTGCCGGATGCCCTCGCGGTCCATGTGTTCCAGGAACGCGGTTGCATCGGCCTGGAATTCCTGCATGAGGTGAAACGTGGGGTTCTGGCGGATGAGGGCCTGCGCCGCCGGCGTCATGAGGTCGAAGCGGTTGACGTGCACGTGGCCGTCGACGACCGGGATGCCTGCATGAGGCCACTTGCCCGCCGGGACGGTCTTGGCCTTGGTGGGCGTCGATTTGGGCTTGGGCGCACGCGTTGCCATGCTGTCGAAGGTGAGGCGTCCAACCTTCATGTGCGTGGCGGACGCGGCACTGCGGCCTTGGAAAGGAAGGCCTGCACCCGCCGCTTCGACTCTTCGCGTGCGTGCAACGACACGAATTCGTCCACCTCCATGGCAAGGCCGCGCTGGTAATCAACCGTCACGGCGGCGTGAAGGGCGCGCTTCGCGGCCGCCACGGCGACCGGGTCTTGGGCCGCCATGCGCGAAGCCATGGCCACGGCCGAAGGCAGGACCGTTTCAGGGGAAAGCACGATGTCGACCAAGCCAAGGATTTGCGCTTCGGCCCCGTCGACAGCGTGCCCCGTGAACACGAGACGACCGGCGTGGCTTCGACCGATGAGGCGTACCAGTCGCTGCGTTCCCCCGCCTCCTGGAATCAAGCCGAAGGAGATTTCCGGCTGACCCAGCCGGGCCGCGGCACTGCAGGCCCGCCAATCGCAAGCCGTCGCGAGTTCGAGGCCGGCTCCGAGGGCATCCCCGTTGATGGCCGCGATGACGGGCTTGCGCAGCCCTTCGATGACTGAGTAGATGTGCGGCGGCTGCAGGAAGGCGGCTTGCTGCTCGCTGGTGCGCGCCGCAAGTTCCCCGAGGTCGGCGCCAGCGGCGAAGGCAGAGCCTGCCCCCGTGATGACGATGGCGCCGACGCTCGCGTCGTTTTCCGCTTCGTGCAGGTTTGCAATGAGTTCGAGGCGCAAGGCGGCGCTGAGGGCGTTGCGCTGCTCGGGACGGTTGAGGGTGAGGATCCGGACGCGCCCTTCGTCCTTCGACAAGACCAAACCACTCATGACAATCGTCGCTCCATGGGTTTTCCCGTCGACCAGTCGTAGATTCCTTTGCCGGACTTCTTGCCGACCTCGCCGCGCTCCACGAGGCGACGCGCGAAGGCGGGGCTGTCGAACTGCGATCCGCCGAGTTCGCGCTTGAGATAGTCGCTGATGGCAAGGCGGACGTCGAGTCCCACGAGGTCGGACAATTCGAGCGGGCCCATCGGGTGGCCGTAGCCGAGACGCATCGCCGTGTCGATGTCGCTGGCCGAGGCGACGCCGGATTCGAGCATGCGCATGGCCTCGTTGCCAAGCACGATGCCCAGGCGGCTCGTGGCAAAACCGGGAACGTCCTTGGCGACGATCGTGGTCTTGCCGAGCCGGTCGCCGACCGCGCGGGCCGCGGCGACGGTGGCGTCGGAGGCGGCGTCGTGGCGGACAATCTCGAGGAGTTTCATGAGCGGCACCGGATTGAAGAAGTGCATGCCGACGACGGCCTGCGGCCGCTTCGTGGCGGCGGCGATCTGGGCGATGCTGAGACTTGACGTGTTCGTGGCGAGGACCGCGTGCGGGGGCGCCCATCGGTCCGCGTCCCGGAAGACGTCCTGTTTGAGGGCCATGTTCTCGGGGACGGCTTCGATCACGAGGTCGCTCTTGGCAAGCGCGTCGCGCAGCGGGGTCTTGGCGTCGAGGTTCGCGGTCCACGCATCCCGCTGCGCCGTCGTGGTCTTGCCCTTGGCGATGCCCGCGGCCCAGAACTCCTCGATGCGCGCGACGCCCCTGGCCAGCCCGGCCGGGATGGCGTCGTGCAGGTAGGTGTAGTACCCGGCTTGGGCGCACACTTGCGCGATGCCCGCGCCCATCGTGCCGGCGCCGACGATGGTGACGGTCTTGACGTCCATCGGGGGCCGCGAGGGCGCAACCCGGTGAAAGGCTTGCCTCAGCTCAGGTCGAAGTGCGTCGTCCCCGTGACGGTGTCCATGCCGTTCACCGTCGGCCCCGTCGCCTTCAGGGTCGCCGCCAAGGTGAAGGAGATGGTCCCGGGGATGGCGGTGAGGTCGAACTCGATGGGGCTGTCGCCTGTTGCCGACCCCATGGCGTTGCCGTCCGCATCGGCGACGCTGAAGGTGTTCGTGACGGCGGCGCTGCTTGGGGGGGCCCCGGAGAACGTTGCCTTCGCGTGCCCCTTCGTGAAGGGACCGCCCGTGCTCGACGAGATGTCGGGGCTCGTGCAAGTGAGCGTGACGCTTGGCCCCGCAAAGGTCTGGCCGCCGCCGGCAAAGGTGCATTCGACGCTGACGGGTGCCGGCGCGCCCTTCGTCGCGTTGGCGGGCGGGGCGGACGTGGTCGTCGTCGTGGAGGACGTGGACGAGGAACTTGAACTGGGAGTCGTGCTCGGTGGCTGCGTCGTGGTCGTGGTGGATGGCGCGTCCGACGTTCCGGGGTGGCCGGGGTTGGTGGCTCCAGGCTCCGACGAGGACCCTGTGCCGGGGCTGCTGGAGCTGCAGCCCGCCAGGACGAGGGCACCAAGCAACGCGATGAGGACGATACGCATGGGCGGGCGCCAAGCCTGGCCCCCTATGAGCGTTGTGTCAGGCCTTGCGGAAATCCGGTTTGCGGCGCGCGACGGATGAGATTCCCTCACAGGCCTGCCGCCCGGGAAACGGGCTTCACGCACCTGAAGTCGAGGAGCTGCGTCGTCGAGGTGTTTCCACTCGCGTCCGTCCACACCGTGCGCACGGGGCCGCAAGCTGCCGGGGCGTACCAGGTCGTCATCGTGCGTTGGAACGTCGGGGTGTCCCACGAGGAGATCTCGGTCACGATCTTGAACGCCGCAAACGTCCCGGCCGGTACGGACACCATCTCGCTGCCGACGACGTGGGCGTCCTGCTGCACGTGCCACCCCGCGGCCGGGCCGCGCGAGTCATGAAGCGTACAGGCGTCCGTCCACGCGGCCCCGACCCGCAGCGGCCAATGGCGATCTGGGCACGGCGGCGAATAGACGCGGGTCTGCGGGGGGCCCCCGGCGGATGAGCGCTCCTCGAGGTTGGCGTCGTCCGACACGCGTTGCCACTTCACGCTGTGGATGGCCGTGTGGGTTCCGTCCCCAGGCTGCCGGTCGATGTCGGTCTGCACACGGGCCGCCGCGTAGGTCGTCCCGAGGACCGTCCAGTTCTCGAGGGCCATGACCGTGATTTGCGCGTCGTCGCGCATGTCGTTGTACTGGGGATTCGTCTCGATTTCGGATTCGTGCCAGGAATCGCCCACCGTGCGGTCCGGGGCTGCCGCGTCCGGCATCACAACCGTCGCGACTTGGCTTTCGCGATGCCCGGTGCAACCCGCCGACGCTGCCGTTGCCAGAGCGAAACATGCGAGGGCGACGAGCTTCATGGCCGGGCCTACTTTCCTGCCTTCAAAACCATTCGGTCAGGCCTTGCGGAAATCCGGTTTGCGGCGCGCGAAGAAGGCGTCGCGCCCCTCGGCGTGCTCACGCGTGAGGAAGGCTGCAGCTTGCAGGTGCGCCTCGCGCTCCAAGGCTTCGGGGAGCGGCGCCTCGGCGTTGAGTTGCAAGGCGCGCTTGGACAGGGCGAACGTCGCCGCGGGACCCTCGGCGAGGGCGGCAGCCAGGTGCGCGACGGCGCCGGCCAGCTGTTGTGGCGGCACGGCTCGCAGCACGAGGCCCCACGCCACGGCGTCCTGCGCGGAGAACGGCGCCGCCGTCCAGGCGAGGTGCTTGGCCCGCTGCAGTCCGAGGCGGCGCGGCAGCAGCCACGTCGCACCGGTATCAGGGATCAAGCCGACATGCCGAAAACTCAGGGAGAATTGGGCGTCTTCGGCGACGATGGCGAGGTCGCACTGGAACGCTAGGATAGCGCCAGCCCCGTAGGCGTTCCCCTGCACCTGCGCGATGACGGGTTTGGGCAAGTCGTGCAACGCGAGGACGACCCGGTTGAGGCCGGTGCGCAGGCGGTGCAGGGTGGCCTGGGCATCGCCCGCAAACTCGCGCATGACTTGGATGTCGCCGCCGGCCGAGAACATGTCGCCGGCCGCCGCCACCACGACGACCCGGACGTCTGCATCGTCGCGGGCCGCCTCGAGCGCTTCTGCCAGCTGGCCGAGGGTATCCAGGTCGAGGGCGTTCTTCTTCTCGGGACGCGACAAGGTCAGGGTGAGGATGCCCGCGTCGAGACGGGAAGCCAGCGCTGCCACAGGCCGGCGGAGCCCGTGTCTCTCTTTGGCCGTGTTGGTGCTATGCCGTTGCCCGGCGCGGCGCCTTGGTCTTGCCAGTGGGGCCGGCAACCCGCATCCCGGCAGGCTCGCCGAGGGGGTTCACGGATCCCTTCGACTCGATGTCCACGGCCACCTCGGCCACGGGCTGGCCCCGCAGCGTTGCGAGCAGTTCGACGAGTCGACCCCGTTCAGGCCCGTCCCGCGGCGCGGCGTCGAGGGCGCTTGCGCATGCCTGGTCCGCCTCGTCATGGCGGCCAAGGCGTTCGAGGCACAGGGCACGCTTCCAGGCGGCGTCGGCGCAGCGGGCGGGCTCCACGGCGTCGCGGAAGGCCGCGAGGGCCTCCTCGTAGAGCGGCAGGGCCACGGCCGGCTTGCCGTTGTGCAGCGCAATGTCGGCCTTCTCGTCCTGGATGAGGCCCCAGAGGTGACGTTCGCGCACCTCGGATTGCGGGAACAGCCCGAGGATGCCGAGATACAAGGCCTGGTACCCGGCATCGACGAAGTCGAAGTCGCGCAAGTCGAGGTTCTGCCGCAGGAGTTCGAGGACCTTTGGCCGTTGGCCGGCGGCGACGAAGTGGTGCATCGCCTCGAGACGCCCCTCGACCGTGCCCTTGGCCACGTAATGTGCCGCCGCGCGGCCGTGCAGCGTCGCCTTGTCCTCGAGTCTGCTGTAGAAGAAATTCTGCACGACCTCATGCAACTGGAACGTGCCGCGCGCCTCCGAGACGAGCATGCGTCGCCGCAGCGTGGCGAGAACGGCATCCAGGCGGCGGCGCGACACGGCGGCCAGGTCGGCGGCGCCGAAGCCGGGACGCAGGAGGCTGGCATGCGACAAGGCGAGGCGTTCGTCGTCGGACAAGCCGTCATGCAGTTCCTGCAGGAGCCAGGTCTCGAGGTCGCGTTCCGGGATGCGGTCGAGGAGGGATTCGAGGGAGCCTGCCTGTTGGGCCGCCTGGGCCAGCAGTTGCAGTCCGAGGGGATGTCCGCCGACTTCCGCGCGAAGCTTGCCGTAGAGGGCCGCATCGACCGTGAGCCCGCGGCTTTCCAGGACTGCGGCCGCGTCCGCGTCAGGAAGACCGGAAAGATGCAGGACTGCAAGACCTGGGGTCGCGGGATTGTGGCCGATCCATTCGCGGCTTGCGATGACGAGTTTGCCGTGGCGGACGCGGGCGACGGCGTCGGCGAGCAGGTTGCGCACGGCTGGGTCCTCGGCGCGGTGGGCTTCGTCGAGGATGACGATGCCCGCGTGGGCGTCGATGGCAGCGATGGTGGCGTCGGCGAGTTGCGCGGGGTCGGCGCCGAGGCGTTCCATGAGGGACGAATCGCCGTACTGGGCGAGGTGGAGGGCGACCTGGTTGGCGAGCCACGCCACGGATTCGACGCCCCGCAGCGAACGCCAGAAGACGGGGCGACCCTCGGGCTGCGACCGGGCGTAGCGGGCCAGGAGCGACGTCTTGCCGATGCCGGGCATGCCGAGCACCAGGACGACGGGCTCCGGTCCTGCGAGGCGTGCCAGTTCGCCTTGGCGGCCGACGAAGCCGGCGTCGTCAGGGATGGGGATCGGCGTGGGGGCGCGTGCAGCACGGGCCTGCGCCTTGCCGACCTGGACGGACAGGCCGGACGGCGTGATGCCGATGGTCACGAGGTCGGCGGCGAGCCGGTAGAGCTTGACGTTCTTGCCTTGCCTCTCCCAGCGGCCCTCGACGAGGCCGAGCGATTCGAGGCGCTTGAGACGCCGGGCCACCTCGGTCTCGGACAAGCCGAGGAGGGCTCCCATGCGGCGCGGGTATGACGGCTCGACGGCGAGCAGCGTCAGCAGGGCCTGGGTCGACGCGTTGGCGACCTCACGCAGGACCTCCTTGGACACGGGCGCCCAACTGGGCGGACGGGATTTAATCCAACCCACAGGGCGGGGCGGGCACCCGTGGGGCGCGGTCTGTCGGCCCGGCGCACAGCGAGGCTCATTAACCCCCCCGCGACGAGCGCCGGGTCGGTGGTCCCATGACCGCGAACCAAGCATCCTGGAAGCCTGCAACGATGATTGCCCTCCTGGCCCTGGCGGCGGCTCCTCTTCTGCCCATGGCCTCGGCCTGCACGACGGATTCCCTGCTGTGCCCGGCGGATTCGACCCGCGACTCGGCCCTCGGCGCCATGGCCGACGCGGAAGGCCAAGCAACGGGCGCGGTGGACGACGTCCAGGAGACGTACGTCCCGGCCGTCCTCGCGGCGGAGTCCGACGCCTTCGGGCAAGTCGACGGCGCCCGCGGGGCCGCCGATGACGCCTTCACGACGACCCTCCCGGCCGCCGTGGCCGCCATCGAAGGCGCGCCAGGCATGGCGGCGGACACGGCCCTCCCCGTGATCGTGAGCCTGCCCGGCATGGTCAACGGCAAGACCCACCAGGCGGACGCCTCCATCACGGACCTGCAGGACAACACTGTCGGCCCCGCGGTTGGCGGCATCGATGACACGGTCGCAAGCGTCCAGGAGGACTTGAGCGACTTCCAGGCGGACCCGGTCGACTGGACCCTGGCCTTCGAGTACCAGTTCGAGGAACCCGTCGACAAGGACGTCAACGACGTCTGGACCATCTACATCCAGCCGAGCCTGGACGGCGTCAACGACGTCATCTCCGGCCTCCACCTGGACCCGGTCTTCGACATCTATGACGGCCTGAAGGGCGCCGCCTTCGAGGCGGCCAACTACAACTACGGCCTCCTGGCGAACAGGATCAGCGCCTTGCCCCCCGAGTCGACCCTCGAGGGAGCCGAAGCCGGCCTCCCGTAGACCCGATGGATTCCCCTCCTCCCCTCTTCCCCCCTTTCTCTTACCTCTTCTTGTGGCCTCCTGGGTACGGCCGCGGATTGCCGGCGCGCCTCCTGGTTTGCCCTGGTCTGCTTGGCCGACCCACACCCAGCCTTGATACCCCTGCCAGGGCGACTGGGTGCTGGTGATGGTCCATGACAACCAAACTGTTCCGCCGCGTCCTTGTATCGCTCCTGCTGGTGGTGGCCTCGAGCGCCGCCGCCCTGCCGGTCGCCGGACTGGCCCAGATCCGCTCCCCGTTGTGGGAGGGCTGCATGAACGGCGCCTGCTCGTCCGCCCTGTCGGCGGCGGACACCAAGCCCCTGCCCGACCGCTTGGCCCTCAAGGACCCGACCGACATGGCCGCGTCCTTGCGCCTCGAATCCAAGGACTTGGCCGACCGCTCGGGCGGGGTCGCCGACCGCGGCCGCGCGCAAGTCCTGGCGCTGGCCCATCAGGCGCAAGTCTTGGCGGGCCGCGCCGCCGACGCTGCCAGCTACCTGGCCGGCCTCGGCCTTGCCGACGCCGCCCGCGAGATGGCCGACTTGTCGGCGCGCCTTGACCGCCTGGAGGCGGACCTCATGCGCATGGCCGACACGCTTGCCGCCTGGACCTTCCTGCAGGTCGCGGGCGCGTCTGCGTGGGCTCGGGAAACGGTGGACGCGGTGGCCGCCGACGCTGCCGACCTCGCCGCCTGGGCGCAGTCCGAAGCCGGATTGCTTGCCGCCGACGGCAGCCAGCTGGCCGAGGCCGCGGCCGGCGACGCGCAACGCCAAGCGGCCGAGACCGCCGACCAGGCTTCCGGCGCGGCCGACGATCTCGGCGTCGCGGCGCAACGCTTGGCTGACGACGCCCAGGACTGGGCTGGAGACGGGGCGGACGCTGGTGGGGCCGCCGCGCAGGCGGTCCTCGACAGTGCAGGCATCCTGGTGGCGTGGGTCGGCGGCTACGCCGGCCTGTAAACTCGCCGTCCGCGCAACCCTGCCCCTCAAATGGGTAGCCCTGGTCGCGCCGCCGTGGAGGGATGCCCGTGTGGCGGGGAGACGACGCGCACGCGCTTCGGCGCCGCCCTCGTGACGTCCTGCTCCGCGTGCCATCGCCTGACCGTGAGCCCTCTCGTCGACCCGCGCATCCCGGGCTTTTCCGAACAGGTCAGGGCGTTGCAGGACGAGGTGCGCGCCGAAGAGGAGGACCAGGAGCGTCGTGGCGTCAAGGCCATCATCGAGGAAGCCTCGTCGCGGCCCGAGGGGGGCCTCGTGCGTCTGCAGGTGGTCTCGGGCGACCCGCGGGGGCTCTCCCCTGGCGCCCTCGTCGAGGGGTGGCTGGACGGCGAGGCGGAACCGTGCAATGTGGAGGTCCTGCAACGCGCCGGCACGGTGCTCGAGGCCATCGCCGACGACCGGTCGTGGGGCAACTTGCGCAAGGGCGCCGGGTTGACGCTGAAGCCCTCCAGCAATGCGACGCTGTACCGCAATCTCCTGAAGGCCTTCCTGGCGGTGAAGCGCCGCCACCAAGCGTACGCCGAACTCGAGCACGCACAGGGCCTCCCGCGCCTTCCAACGGCTGCGGACCCGGCCATGGACGTGCAAGGTCTGCGCCCTGGCCAGGCGAAGGCGCTGCGTGCAGCGTGCAACCTCAAGGAGGGCGGCGTGGTCTTGATTCAAGGCCCGCCGGGCACGGGAAAGACCACGGTCATCGCGCGTTTCCTCAAGGAGCAGGCGCGGCGCGGCCGGACGGTCCTCGTGACAAGTCATACGCACGTCGCCATCGACAACGCCATGCGCAAGGCGCTGCAGGCCGCACCCGCCCTTGCCGCGAAGATGATCCGGCTCGGCGACGCAAGCCGCGTCAGTACCGACTTGGCTCACCTGCAGAAACGCGTCAGCCAGTTCCGCATGGACCCCGAGGATCCCGAGGCGAAACCGCTCTTTGCACGCCTTCAGGAGACGCCCATCGTGGCCATGACGCTCGACGCCTTGGCCGCCGCGGTGCTTGCCTCGGACCTGGACAACCAGGACATCCCGCCGTTCGACTTCGTCGTCGTGGACGAAGCCGGCATGAACGCTCTGCCGAAGACGGCCATCGCGCACTTCGTGGCCAAGCGCCTCGTCCTCGTCGGGGACCCGTTGCAGTTGCCACCCATCGTGCGGTCGCGGCGCTTCGGGGCCGACGAGAACCACAAGCGCAGCCACTTCGAGCTCCTGCAGATGCTGCGGCCCGACCTGTGCGTGCTGCTGGACGAGCAGTTCCGTTGCCAGCCGGACATCTACGAATGGAGCCGCGACGCCATCTACGGGGGCCGCGTCTCGTCCCAGGCAAGCCAGCGACCCATCCCGGTCGGCAAACTCCTTGGCAAACCCGTCACGTCGCGCATCCTGTGGGTCGACACGTCGGCCGTGCAGGGGAACCGCAGCATCCAAGTCGGGTCCAGCCGCGCCAACCCGACGCACACGGCTCTCGCCGTCAAGGCCGCGCTGGAACTCATGAAGCAGGGCATCGCTCCCGGCGAGATGGGCTACATCGCGCCGTTTCGCGCGCAGGCGCAGGCGTTTGCCGATGCCGTGATTGCGGGAAAATCACGCACCGCTGGCTTGGCGCGCATGACGGCGGCGACCGTCGACGCGTTCCAAGGCAACGAACGCCGCGTCATCCTCTTCGACCTCACGACGCTGCACCCGGCCAAGCCGCATGAGGACCATCGCCGCCTCAACGTCAGCCTGACGCGGGCGCAGGAACTCTTGGTCATCCTCGGGCCGCGGCCGTTTGTCAAGTCGGCTGCCGAGAACCCGTTCCTGTGGTCGCTGCAGAACTGGAAGGCGCCGCAGGTCGTGGTTCCGGCTTCGGCGTAGAACCTCTAGACGCAGCCGACCATGACGGGCGCCTGCGGCTGGTTGACGATCGGGTACGCGATGACGCGGGCGTCGACGGGCAGCGGGTTGGTAATCTGGACCGAGTACGTCATGGCGGGCTGGAAGCCGCCGTTGTGCCGCAGCGGCTCGATGTCGGTGCCCCCGATCTGGTTGACGTTGCCATCGGCCGTCAGGCCGACGACGTAGTCGAGGCCGATGACGAGACCGTACAGACGGGGTTGGTCAATCGGTCCGGCCCACGTCGCCGTGCAGTGCATCGTCGTGAACGCCGGCACGAGGGGGCCGCAGAGCTCGCCGGGCAGCGGGCCGACGAACGGGATTGGCGGGCATGGCGGCGCGCCGCTTGTGAAGACGAGGCCCGTCGCCGTGGGGGCGGGTCCCGGGGGGCCAAGAACCGGCGTCACGGTGCACGCAGCGGGGCCGAGCGCGTTCAGGAATGGCGGGATGACCTTCCAAGGTGTCGGCACCATGGGGCCGGGGTTGGGCAAGGAGCAGCCGGCGGCCGTCGCGGTCGCAGTCGGGGCGACGACGATGAGGCCGAACATCAGGAGGCACGCGATCATGGTTGTGGTCTTCATGCGGGTCACTGGCTGGCAGGCGCCAACCGCCGGCCAATCCCCCTCGACGACTTAGGCTTCGCCGGGATTTGCGGGAAATCAGCTAGGCCGTGGGCCGGGCCCCGAATGCGTCGAGCGCCGCCTGGACGATGCGCGTCAGGTACACGTTCGTCTCCGGCACGTCCCAGAACGGGATGCGTTCCTTCAACTCCTCGATGGCCGCGATGTAGAGTGCATAGATGTCGGCGTTGCGCACCTTCGTGTACGGCACAGGCGCCCCAAGGCGTTCGAGTGCGGCGCACGACGCCCTGGTGTAGATGGGATACGCGTGGTGGAAGAAATGCAGGTAGTGGCTCAAGATGCGAAGGTCGAGGCCGGCGACCGAGCGCAGGTCCGAGATCGGCGACGTGTCGGGATAGCGCAAGCCGTCGAGCATGGCGATGGCCTCGGTGCGCGACCCCACGGTCCAGGCGGGATGCGGCAGCCCGAAGGCGTCGTCGATGGCGTCCGTCGTCGACTCGGACAACGGGTGCTCGACCGTGTAGAGGAGGCGCTGGTACGGCTCGTTGACGCGGCGTTGGGCCTCGGCGTAGTTGTGCGGGACGACGGCGAAGAAGTCGCGCAGGGCCGTTGCGTCGAATGCGAAGAGGGAGGCGCCCGCCGCTGGTCCGGTCATGCCGCCTTCGCCGCGATCCATTCCTGCTTGAAGCACTCGGCCAGCACGGCGTCGTCCTCCTTGAGCGGCAACTGTGCGGCGAGGTAGTCCGCGTAGGCGCCCTTGCCCTTCCAGGGCTGGCCGTCAATCGTGACTTCGGCGCCGACGTCGGGGCCGATGGCGCGGTGGAAATTCGCGACGGGCACGACGAGGCGCGCGGCGCCGTCCGGCAGGGACTTGTTGATGATGTCGACCTCGCGCACGATTTCCTGGCGGTACAGTTCGCGCGCCATCTGGTTGAGGAGATTCTTGTCGGGGACGTCCTGGTGGTCCGCCTCGTCGTAGCGGCCCTTCAAGCCCCACACGTACGCCCACTCGGAACTCGTGCTGCCGTCCTTGCCGAAGAGGTCGTACGCCGTCGGGATCCAGCGGTTGAAGCTGCGCTGCAGGACGGGGATGGGGACGACGCCGGACTTGACGATGCGGCGGAGTCCGTTGGAGCCCGTTCCGAGGTGGAAGGCCTCCTCCTTCAGCATCGGGCCCATGGACGCGGCCAGCGGCTTGAAGGCGGAGGTGGAGAGCATCTTGAGTTGGAACTTGCCGTCGCGGTCGACGAACATGGTGAAGACGAAGAAGTCCAGCCAGTTCTTGGTGGGCTCGTTGAATGAACCGAGCAGACGCGTCTGTTCGTTGGCGTCGCGCTGCAGCAACTTCTGGGCTTCGCGGGCGCCTTGTTCGCCGAAGTGCTCGACGAGCAGGTGGCACATCTGCCAGCCGTGGCGTTGCTCCTCGGCCATGATGCGCAATGCAGATTTCCTGTCGTACTCGGTCGGCGCCGAAGCGAGGAGGTGGCGCTGCTGTTCGACGGACGCGAACTCCGTGTCGCCTTGGACCGTGATGAGGTGCAGGAGCGCGTCGCGGATGTTCTGGTGCGGGATCTGCAATGGGCGCTCCCACTTCGGGCGGCCCTTGTAGTCGCCGAACTCGATGGCCGGATTCACGTTCTCGTAGTCGTACTTGGCCTCGAACTTGTAGTCGCCAAGCCACGCCGTGTCGAAGCCGACCTTCCTCTGCCAGTCCCCGAACTGCGCGACCCAGCCGTCGAAGTTGGCAGGCGGCGCTTGGGCGGTCCGTGTCATCGGATGATGGTTAGGTGTTGGCGGATATGAGGAGAGCGGTGGGACACTTCCTGGACTGGATGGGCTGGCTAAGTGTGGGCGGCCTAGGATTTCGGGGATTAAGCGGCGATGCTTGGGACTTGTCCCCGAACGAATGATTGGGACGGCCACGAGATGCCCCTGTTGAACTGGCTGCGTTGGTGCATTAGGATTGGGACAACTTCTGGCGACCGGCGGCGACCCACCAGCCTGCCAGGCCAACGAAGGCGAGGCCTGCGGCCGCGAGTGCGAGGAATAAGACGAACAGTACGCCGTGCGATAACTCGGGTCCTTGATTGTCGCTTGCTACCGACTCAAACAGTCGAAACGCCCCTACGCCAACGGCCAGTCCGAGCACTTGCAGGGACCAGAATCCACCCGTTTCGAATACGAGGGCCGCCCATGCCGCAGCACAGACAGTCGCCGCAAGAACGAGTGCCATTATCCCCAGTGCAACCTCAATCCCCGTCTCCAAACCACATAGGTCGAGAGCCCACCCGCCTTGCGGTTTGCCGCAGTGTTCCGGATGGGTCAACGCCCACCCGAATGAGAAGATGGCAAGAGCGACTAGAAGGGCGGCCTGAAACCCGCCAACCCATGCGGCAGCCTTTGCCACCCTCCGATGACCGGCAACCCGCCGCGTGTGCAATGCTGTTCGCACCTCGGCCAACATCCATCCACACGTCGGGCACGCCAGACCGGTGAATGACCTGGAACAGGTTGCACACCAGGTCCGGGCGCTTGGGGGATGAACCGAGGCCGCTGCACTGCTCATGGGCCTATACCTCACACCAGGAAGCGTCCTCAAGGTTTCGGGGTCGCCGCAAGCCGGGGCCGTAGGCTGCGACTAAGCAGGCCCCCCGCACCCCTTCCTTCCCCTCACTTTCCAGAAGGCCATGGCTGCGTGCCCCACCGGGCGCGCTCCAAGTCCCAACAATCGCCGTTGGCATCCCCGAAATCCCAGGCCGCCCGACGCCTAGGGTTTCAAACCACTGAACTCACTGAACCCACTGAACGCCGTTTCAGTGAGTTCAGTGGTTTCAGTGGTTCGTCCGTCGTCGGCGTCGGAGGCCTAGGCGGCCTTCGCCATCTTGCTCGTCGGTCGCCTTGCAGGCGGTGCCGCCTGACATGAGACGGGCCCTGGGGGACGGCGAAGTCGCCGCGCGACCTACCGCCGGGCCGGGGGCGGAAGTGGCGGGCGCTGGGTGGCGGGCTGTCCGGGCGGGCGCGGCGTCTTGGCCGCGTTCTGCAGCGTCGCTGTCGGACGGGCGACCGGGGCGCGACCCCGTGTTTGTGCCGCCGGCTGCGTGGCTGCAAGCGGACCGCCTGGCATGCGTTGCAGGACGGCCGTCAGGTGCGCAGACAGGTCACGCGAGATGGTCGAGATGGAGAGGCCGTACAGGGCGCCGCCGATTGCGCCGAAGGCCATGAAGGGCATCGCCCATGGAGCGGGTTGGGCCGTGACGGTGATTCGCGTGTCGTTCTTCTTGGCGCGGGCCTTGACGAAGACGTTGACGCGGGCCTTGCCATCACGGACCTTGAGCATGCGTTTTCCCTGGGCCTCCACGACGGCGCTCGCCGGCAGGGAGCCGCGCACGACGGCCGCCACGGCGGCGAGGTTAGCTAGACCGCGGACGAAGAACTTGGCCACGGTGGCCCTGACCCCCGCGTTGCAATAAGGGTTCCTTCCGGTCTAGACGGCTTTCGCCATCTTGCGCGCCTTGGCCTTGACGGCCCGCTTCTCGGCGCGCTCTTGCCTCGTCGGCATGTGGATCTTCTTGATCTGGCCGAGGGCCTGCAGGACGCGGATGGTGTACTTGCCGATGTCCACCTGGTACCAGCGCATGCCGATGAAGGCGGCGCGCGGGAAGGCATGGTGGTTGTTGTGCCAGCCCTCGCCCCAGCCGAGGAGGGCGACGGCGAAGTTGTTGGTGGCCTTGTCGTTGATGGCGAAGGGGCGCGTGCCGAACATGTGGCCGAGGGAGTTGACGCTCCACGTGATGTGGTGGCCGAGGAAGACGCGCACCAGACCGCCCCACAGGAAGCCGTCGGCGAAGCCCCAGAGGCCCCAGAGGGTGAATTGGGCGTGGCCGATGACGAGCCAGCCGATGAATCCCGGAATCAGGAGGCCGAGGGTGGCCCAGAGGACCCAGGTCTTGCTGACGAAGCGCGTCACGGGGTCGGCCATGAGTTTGTCGTGGGCGAGGCCGTTGCGGACGAAGCGGTCGCGCAGGAGCCAACCGAAGTGCGCGTGCCAGAAGCCTTCGAGGGGGCTGTGGGGGTCGCCTTCGCGGTCGGCTTTGGCGTGGTGGCGGATGTGGGTCGCGGCCCAGTCGGCGCACGGGCCCTGCATGGACATCGTGCCGGCAACGAGGAGCGCGAACTTCGTGGGGGCGCGGACGTCGACGGAGCGGTGGGTGAGCATGCGGTGGAAGCCGACGGAGATACCGAGGCCAGTGATGGTCCACATCGCCGCGAGGATGGTGAGCTCGAAGACGCCGACGTGGATGCCCCAGAACGACCACACGGCGAAGCCGAAGGCCAGCAGGGGGAGGATGACGAACGTCAGGACCAGGAGCTTGTTCCACCAGGGGTCGCGGTGGAACGGGAACGGGTCGGCGGGCGCCACATCGAGGTCGGGGTCCAAGGGAGTCCTCAGTTTCGTTCTAAAAGCAGGTGCAAAGCGTTGCATTGCTTTCAGGACGGAAGTTAGATGAGCGTTGAAAGGTATAAGCAACCCGGTTATGGGCTCCACCCCAAGTATCCGGCGCGACACCAAGGCGGCGCCGCCAACACCGCCAGTAAAGAAAGCGGGCGGCCCCCACGTCCAGCGCACCGACGCCGAGCAGTCGGCCATGAACGAGGTGATGATCACGCGCCTCGACAACTTCCTCGACGAACTCGCCGAAGGCCACCGCAAGGCGATGGACCAGGTCGTGACTTGGCTGACCGGCTACGGCAACCTCGAAGCCGAGATCCAGAAATCCGTCGAAGCCCTCAATCCGCTCCTGCAGAAATGGAGCATCGAGATCTGCTTCCTCCTGCGCATGAAAGAGCCGCGGCGCTTCAACGAACTCAAGGAGAACCTGCCCGGCATCGGCAGCCGGACGCTCAGCCAGCGCCTCAAGGAACTGGAGGGGCAAGGCATCGTCAGCCGCAAGGCCTTCGCCGAAGTCCCGGTCCGCGTCGAGTATAGCCTCACGCCGAAGGGAAAACGCATGGGCGACCTCTTCCTGCCCATCATCGCACACTTGCGCATCACGGGTTGGCGCGAGGAGATTGCGCGCCGCGGTGTCAAAGCATAGTCAGGCATCGGTGCCGCTCCCTTTGTCAACAGATGGAACCGATGACCACCGTATCTGTTGGATCTGTTTCATCTGTTGACAAGTCGGCGGCGGCGGAGGCTACGACGAACCCCAACCCGGCTTGCTCGCCGCCTGCTTGATCCACGACGTGATCTTGGCCTCGTCGAATGCGTCGCCCTCGCGGAGGTCCAACGCCCGGGTCTTGCCACTCTCGCCGACGGGGGGCACCGGCTTGAGGGAGGTGCCGTTGAAGAACAGGACCTTGAAGTGCTTGGAGAAGCCGCCCGTCGAGAGGAACCAGCCCTTGCCTTCGACGCCGTAGAAGGGCGTGTGCCACTTGATGGCGCGGCGGGCGTGGGGGACTTCCTCCGTGACGATGGCGTCGACTTGCAGGGCGATGGCGCGCTGCCACGCGGGCAAGACCGCGATGTAGGCGCGTACCGGACCCTCACCCTCGGCCTTCGCCGCCACCGGCCTGTCCGCCCGGGCCGACTTGCCCTTCGGGGCCGCGGTGCGCTTCGCCTGCTTGGCGGAGGCCTTCGGCTTGCGAGCCTTTGCCGTCTTCTTGGCTGCCATGGTGGGGGCCAAGCGGGGCCCAGGTGTAAAGACGACGGCGCCCGCGGCGCTCCCACCCCAACCCCCAAGTAGCAGGCGGTCGTCGAAGCGCCTGGCCCCATGGAACTCTTCGGTTACGACCTGAACTTCGAGGAATTGCTGCCGCGCATCAAGGCGGAGCATCCGGGCCTCGCCACCATCGGCTTGCAGTTCCCCGACGGTCTTCGCGACTACGCCACCAAGATTGGGGAGATCGTGCAACGCGAAACGGGCGCGCTTGCCGTCCTCTCGGCCGACCCTTGCTACGGTGCCTGCGACTTGTGCGACGACGAGATGGCGAAGATCGGCGTCAAGGTCATGATCCACTTCGGCCACAGCCCGATGCCGTCCGTCAAGACCGATTTCGGGGTCCAGGTCTACTACGTCCCCGCGCACAGCGTGCACCCCATCGAGGAGGTCGTGCGCGCCGCGTGCAAGCAGATGAAAGGCCCGCGCATTGGTGTGACGACGACGGCGCAGCACGTCCACAAGCTGGACGTGGCCGAGACGATTCTTCGCGAGCACGGCTTCGAGCCCGTGACGATGCTGGGCGACAAGCGCACGGCCCTGCGCGGGCAGCTCCTCGGCTGCAACGTCCTCGCCGCCGTCAAGTGCGACGTCGACGAGTTCATCTTCATCGGCAGCGGCGACTTCCACCCGCTCGCCCTCGCCCTCGAGACGGAGAAGCGCATCACCGCCGCGGACCCGTACACGAACACCGTACGCACCCTGACCGAGGCGAAGGGCCGCATCTTGAAGCAGCGCTGGGCCGCCATCGGGAAGGCCAAGGACGCCAAGACCTTCGGCATCGTCGTCTCCACCAAGGCCGGGCAGATGCGCTTCAACCTCGCCAAGAAGGTCCTCGCCCAGATCGAGGCGGCAGGCAAGCAGGGTTTCGTCATCCAGAACAAGCAGATCTCGCCGGAGACGCTGCTGTACTTCCGCCACCTCGACGCCTTCGTGGGTGTGGCATGCCCGCGGGTGCCGATCGACGACCAGGGCCGCTACAAGCAGCCGTTCCTGACACCGCAGGAATTGGAGATCGTCCTCGGCTTGCGCCCCATGGAGCACTACGTCTTCGACGAATTCAGCGCCGACGCCAACTAGAACGAAAAGAAGGAAAGAGGGGAAAAGGAGGACTTGTCCGACCTAGACCGGGCACGATCCGCCCGTGGCGTACGCCGTCGTGGCCGTGCAAGTGGCTGTGACGGCGGTCGTGGCGATGCCGACCGTGGTGGTGGCGTAACCAGTCATCGTGCCAGCGTAGGCCGTCGCCTGGGCCAATTCGTACGCGGCGTAGGCTTCGGCGAACGCGACGGCGCCCGTCGCGGTGGTGCCCACGTTGGACGTGAACGTCTTCGTCGCGCTGGCCGCCGCGACGAGGCCGCCTTGCGCGAGGTCGCACGAGCCGCCCGCGTAGCGCTCCGCATCGCCCACGATGCCGCCATCGGTGCGGCTGATGGGAACGGGGCAGTGGCCCGGCGCGGGGCCCGCCGCAATGAAGTCGCATTGGCTGGGGCCGAGGAGGAAGTTGCACAGCAGACCGGCTTGGCCAACGCCTTGGCCTAGTGCAATCGTCTCCAGACTGTTGACGTAGGCCTGGATCCACGGCGGCGTGATGAAGGAGCAGCCACCCGTGCAGGGGATCTGCGACGTCACGAACGTGACGGTCGTGGCGACGGCCTGGCCGGCGACGCCGGCCACGGCGCCTGCCGCCTGGCACATGATGGTGGCGACTTGTTCGGCGTACGCGATGGTCGCGCCGATCGTCCCGCCTACGGGTGACGGCGGGTACGAGCACTGGGGCGGCAGCGGGCACGCGATGGTGGCGCCGTTTGCGCTCAGGCAGCCCGTCGCAGGGTCGACACCGATGCACTGGGTCGTCGGCGGGGCCGAGCCGACGCCGACCGTGACGCAGACGTCCGTCGGCTGGGACGGGTCGATGTTGAGCAGCGGGAAGCAGGGGCAGTAGTACGGCGGCAGGGGAATGCCAGTCTCCGAGACCTGGCAATACTGGTTGACGCTGGCCTGCACGTTGGCGTGGTTGCCCAAGCTGTGGACCTCGACGCCGACCTGCAGCGGGAGGCAGCGGATCGTCGGGCAAATCTCCTGGGAACAGATGATGAGGCAGTCGATGCCGCAAACGGACGGGTCGGCAGCGGCGGGCGCCGGAATGGCAGCCACGGCGCCGAGGCAAAGGACGGCGGCAATGAGGGATGTCTTGGTTTTCATGCGGTTGTCTCCGTCCGCCAAGATCGGGCGGACCAATCCGCGATGGTGCACTCCACTAATACATTTGCCCGGAGTGGATACAATGGGCCGGAATTCAGGCCGACCGGCGTCGGGCCAGAGCCGCGAGACCAACGATGCCCGCCGCCAACAGGGGGCCGACGGTGGGACTCGCCTTCTCGGTATCGGCCAGTGCGACGACCTCCTTGTCGGGCGCCTTCACGAGGAAATGCGTGCTTACGACGGCGTCGCCGGGTGACCGGTTGAGGTTGTCCTGGGCGTTCGCGCGCACCTGGAAGACCAGCACCTCGTCCGCTTGCGTGAAGTTCTCCCCGAGGTCGGAGCGCGCCGTGGCATCCATCTTGCCCTCCACGGTCTGGCTGGGATTCTGCGTGCACACCATCTGGGGCAAGGCGACGGCCGTGGGGCCGGTGACGGTGAGCACGCCGCTCGTCGCCACGACGTGGATCTCGACGGTGCCGGCGGGGAGGACCTGGCCGGGCGACGTGCAGCCGCGAGTGGCCGTGATGGTCAGGCCGGAGTGCTCTCCGGGGGCTAGGGTGGTGGCCCCGTTCACCTTGACGTCGGCGGTGAACACGGAGGACGGCTGCGCCTGTGCGGCGACTTGGCCGACAAGGACGGTCGCGATGCAGGCCAGTGCAAAGGCGTGGTGGGCTCGCATGGGGGCGACACCGCCTCCTACGCAATATGAAGCGTCTGGGGAAGGCGCTGGAATGTAGGCGCGACGATGAAACGTCCGCTACGAGAATGCGTCCGTGGCCATGTCGAGGTGCGCCGTGTCGTTCAGCCGCTCCACCCGCACATCGCCATTGACGGCCAGTTCCGTGATGCTCGCATTGGCCTGCGGGAAGTCCTCGAGGCGCGTCAGGCCCGCCCCCGTCAGCGTCGCGATGAGAACGCGGTTGATGCGGCCATGGGCGACGACGGCGACCGTCGCGGCGCGCGCCTGGTCACGCAGCCGCTGCGCAAAGGGGCGGATGCGGTGTTGGGCGAGGATGGCCGACTCGCCGCCGGGAAAACTCTGGTCCGTGAAGCCCATCTTCCATGCGTCGAGGACCTGCTCCATCTCGCCCTCCACGTCGTCGTAGCGCCGGCCGGCGAAGTCGCCGTAGTCCATCTCGTACAATTCCGGCACGACTTGCACTGGCAGTCCTGTGACCGTGTGGCCGCGCACGACCGCCGTTGCCGTCTGCCGCGCCCGCGCCATGGGGCTGGAGTAGACGACCCCGAGCGGCTCGTTGGCGAGGGCAGCGGCCAGCGACTCGGCCTGCCGCAGACCCAGTGCGGACAATTCGGCGTCGATGCGGGGGCCCTGGATGATGCGGTCGCGGTTGGCAACCGTCTCGCCGTGCCGCACAAGGAGGATGCGTCCCATCGCCGGTCCCCGCTTGGCCCTGTGCAATCATAAGGCATCTGGTGCTGGCCGCAATCCGTGCAGCGCCGCGAACTGGAGGCAAAGCTCGCTGCCGTGCCTCGCCACGCGGCGCCACGCCCCGAACTCGAGCAGTACCGCACGCCGGACGCCGTGGCCGCGGAACTGCTGTTGGCGGCCAGCGCGGACGGCGCCATCCGCGGCAGGAACGTCCTCGACCTCGGCTGCGGGACAGGCGTCCTTGCCATCGGCGCAGCACTCCTTGGCGCGACACTCGCGACGGGCGTCGACGTCGACCCGGACGCCATCGCCTTGGCCCAAGGGGCTGCCGCCGATGCCGGTGTCGTGCAGCGGACCTGGTTCATCGTCGCCGACATCGCCGCATGGCATGCGGATCCCACGGGGTTCGACACGGTCGTCATGAATCCGCCCTTCGGCGCGCAGAAGGCCAACCGGCACGCCGACCGGCTCTTCCTCGAACGCGCCTCGCAAGCCGTCAAGCCGCGTGACGGAACCGTGTGGTTCCTGGCGCAGGAGCGCACGGAACGGTTCCTGGGCAAGTACGCAGCCGAACTCGGCGGCCGACTGGAACGCATCGCCGTCTGGGACTATCCACTCGAGGACACGATGGCGCACCACGCCGAAGCGGCGCGCCTCGTCCGGGTGGGCGGCTACCGGCTCGCTTTCTGAGCCGTCCACGAGGACACAAGCGACGCCAACGCGTCGCGTTCCGTGGCCGCCAAGCCCTTCTCGCGCCCGACGGCGTCGACCAAGGCGCGGCTTTCGGCCGGGTCGATGCTGCCGTCCAGCAAGGCGAGGTCGAGAGCATGGTTGAAGGTCTCGCTCGTCCGACCGAGGAAGGAGCCAAGGACGCGTTGCCGCAGCAGTTGCAGGACCTGGTTGGCCCGGCTCTCCACGACGGTGAACTGGGCGTTGTCCAGTTTGCCGCGGGCCAGGTCCGCTCGACAGTCCTCCCGGAAATCATGCAGGGCACGCGTCGCCTCGAAGGGCTTGGCGCGGCCTGATTCGTGGATGGCGTCGAGGCGGGCGAGGTACTTGGCGAGGCGCCGGCGGCCGCGGGTGGCGCCCATGGCGGCAAAGATGGCACCGAAGAGGGTCAGGAAGAGGCCGACCCCGAAGAACGTGTAGTTCTGGTTCTCTGGGAGGAACGCGCGCTGGAAGAAGTTCAGGTTCGGCTCGTCCCTTCCGGGATGGATGGTAAGGGCGGCAGTCGCGGTCGTGCCGTTGGCGTAGACGAATGTCGCGCGGATCGAGACGTCGCCGGCCGCGCGGTAAAGGTTCTGCGGCGTCTCGTTTGCAGCGAAGACCCCATAGTCCCCGTCGCCCCAACCAACGTAGAGCGTGCGCGGCGCTTCCGGCCATGGCGGCGGCGTCGCATACAGGGCGACCTGCTCGTCCAGACGAGGGTACGCATTGTCGACGGAAAGGACGGGTCGCTGCGGCGGCGGGCGGGGGCCGAGGAGGGCGACATTGCCGAGGTTGTCGCAGGTCAGAAGCCGACCGTCGCCAAGGTCGATGATGTTTGGCACGGTGGCCGGGAAGTCGGTGATGCCGCCGACGCCGGCGCCCCCATGGACGACGGCGCGGTCGAGGGGGATTGGCAGGCGCGACATCATGTCCGCGGATGGCAACGCGAACATGTCCAGGAGGTCCTGTGTGCCGTTGGCAGTCGGGACGCTGACTGTCGCGAGGCCGAAGCGGTCGCGGTCCACGATGACCTGGCCGATCAGGCCCTGCTGGTCGCCGGACCAGAAGGGTCGGGGGCCATGGATGATGGTGGTGACGACGTACGCAGTCGTCTGCGTCGGGACGACGAGGGTCTCGTGGCCCCAAGCGGGCCCGGCCGCGTCCCGGGCTGCGGCCCCGAGGGTGAAGCTCTGGTCGAAGGTCGGGTTCTGCACGCCGGGCGTCACGAAGACGAGCTGGTTCCCGACGAAGGCTGCTGCCTGGATGCCGTTGGACGCCGCGTAGGCTGACCCCCCATGCTGGCCGGTGTTCCCCTGTGCGCCCGTCGGGTCCGTCGCCAAGGAGTCGTCGGCGACGTAGCCCGTCTGCGTACCGCGGTCGAGGGAAAGCCAGGCCATCGCCGCGGAGGTGGAGGCCTCCGTGCTGATGGTGCTCGGAACATAGCCCTTGACCACGACGGAGTCCCCGACGAGGGTTGGTGGGCCGAGGAGGGCAAAGCGTCCCTGCGCCGGCTGCGGTGCCGGAGCCACTCCGCCGGCATCGACGACGGGAGCCATGACGGTCGCATTCCAGGCGGCCTTGCCGGTTGCTGGGTCGAGTCGCGCCACGACGTTGTTGCCTTGGTCGTTGGCGCACGCAGCGACCAAGCGTACCGCGTCGTCGGCCGCAACGAGGCAGCTGTAATCGTTCTCGTCCACGAATGCAGGACCGGAGGCCGCCACCGGTGGGTGCCATACCCATCTCGTGGTCCCAGTCATGTCGATGGCGCGCACCGATACTTCCTGGTCGGCGCCAAGCACCATGGACGGGTCGATGCCAGGGCCGGCGGCGACTCCGGGCCGCCCATCCACGGCCACGATTGCGAGGCCCGAAGGCAGGTAGGCCACGAGTCGACCCCCGCTGGGACATGGGATGTCGGCTCCGACCTGCATGGGTTTGAGGTCCGCGCCGAAGCGCACGAGTTGGCAAGTGTCGGTGGCTTGGTTCAAGGGCGTCGTGGCGCCGGCGGCTGCGATGGACAGCACGAGAGTCTCGTCGCCGACCTGCAGCGGGCCGCAGCAGAAATTTGCCAGCATGCGGTCTTCCGCCAACACGTTGCCATGCACCAACACGTCCAACGGCTGGTCGCCCAATTCGACGTATCCGGAATGCGCCCCGCCTCCCCCGATTTGGCCCCAACCCTTCGGCCCGCCCGACGGACTCGAGGTGGCCGGCAGGATGACGAGAACCGCAAAGGCCAACGCGACAAGGGCACGACGGCCGCGCGCAGGCGCCATGACTATCCCAGCGGGTGCGCCAAGATGACGCTCTCGGCGGTGGCGCGCTTGGCTGGGTCCCAGCCGACGGCGAACCAGGGTCGTTCGATGGCGGCCGTGTACACCTTGCACTCCTTGCCGTCACGGGTGTCCGGGAACACCGGGTGTGCCGCCGGCCACGAGGAGTCGATGTCCTGGTAGTCGCCGAAGAAGACCTTGCCGTCCTGGTGGTGGCACAGGTTGTGGTCCCAGCCTTCGTCGGCGGCGTCGCGCACGCGCAGGTTCGCTGACCAGGTCTTTCCACCGTCCAAGCTGTAGGAGTAGAAGCTGTCGACGCGGTCGTGGTCGCCGGCGGTGCCGTGCTCGCGCGTGTCGAACCACTGCACGTCGAGGACGCCGCCGGGGCTGACCGAGATGGCGGGCATGAAATGGTACGAGGCGTCGGCCGTGGCGCCGCCGGTCGGCACGTCGTCGTTGACGCGCACGGGCGGTTGCCAGGTCTTGCCGCCGTCGTGGCTCGCGACGACGTAGACGTTGAGGTTGCCCGTCTTGGCGCACGATACGTTCCAGATGGGGTCTTGGCAACCATCGTCGAAGACGAAATAGACGGAGTTGGCAAACGGCGAATCGGCGTTGCGGTCCGTCGCCATGGCGGGGAACCCGGCAGTTGCTTCGCGGTTGCTCAGGGCCTTCATGGCTTTGCCAGAGTGCGGGGCCAGCACGGTCGTCGTGGCGCCCCAGGTCTTGCCTTCGTCAAGGCTGGTTCGCAAGTGGATTCCCTGCCCGCCAGTCCATGCCGCGTAGACCTGGGAGCCGGGGCCGACGTCGACGAACGAGCCTTGGCCTGCGTCGTCGCCCGGCGCCACGGTGCTGGCCATGACGAATGGATCCGAGTACGTCTCGCCGTTGTCGGTGCTGCGGAAGTACAAGTTGCCCGGCACGGCAGATGCAAGCCACATGACGTGGATGGTGCCGTCGTTGGACGCCGCGAGCCAGCCCTTGTCATGGAAGGCCGCTGGATAACTCCCCTCGAAGACGCCAGTGAAGGTGTCGAAGGTGTCGCCGCCGTCGTGGGAGATGGCGACGATCTGGATGGCGCGGTTGAACGCCCAGTCGTTGACGGCGCCCTGCGGGCAGACGTTCTCGCAGGTCTTCGACGCCGTGACCGGGTCACCCTGGTAGGCCATCAGGAGATAGTAGAACGACTTGCCATCCTGCGAATAATAGGCGACGGGGTCGGTCGTGCACCAGTACTGGCTGGCGTAGTTCGGCTTGAACGACGTCGGGTCCGTCGCAAGACGCCACGGGCTGCCGTCGAAACTGCGGTCCGTCACGGTGGCGCCGCCGTCATGCGAGACGTAGACGCCGTCCCACACGCATTGGCCCGCGTCGGTGGGGAAGTAGTCCTTGGCGCCGCCCACGAGGTTGCGCGGGTCCACGGGATTCACGGCGATCGTGACCTCGTTGCCTTGCCGCGTGGCCGTCGGCGTCAGGTTGGTATTGCAGCCGAGTGCGGAGAGGTTGTTGGCTTGCTGCGCATGGCAGTGCAGGAACGGCACGGGCAGCCCGCCAGCGTCCAAAGCCGTGTAGTTGAAGCCGGAGCCGTAGGCGGAGTCGCGAACGAACGGCGCCGGCCCAGGTGGTGTCGGCGTCTGCGAACCGGAGCATCCGGCGAGGACGGCCGCGCAAACCAGCGTGGCCGCCAAGAGCGATTGCATGCGCACGCCGTTGCGACGGGAGAGCGCCAGTTAAAGGGTTGCGGCGGACGGTTCAGGCAAAACCGTCGAGCCGGACGTTCTTCGGCGCAAGCAGATCCCTTGCCGTCGCCCATGTGAGGCGCGTTCCCTCGGGCAACTCCCCAAACGCGGCGAGCCAGC
The DNA here is from genome assembly GCA_040390065.1 of bacterium. Lineage (GTDB taxonomy): Archaea > Thermoplasmatota > E2 > JACPAO01 > JAHFTW01 > JAHFTW01. The sequence continues at coordinate 169,777 of JAZJZE010000009.1, forward strand.
CGCGCAGGAACGCTTGCGTCAAGGGGTCGCTGGAATAGCCGGAGCCCAGGGGGAGGTTCAGCTTGCGTTCGAGGCGGCGCGCCAGTTTCGCGACCTGGGCGTCGCGTTCGACCTTCGCGATGATGCTCGCGGCGCCGACGATCGGATAGGTCACGTCTGCCTTGTGCTCGCTCACGACCGTCGTGCCCGGGGGCAGGGCCGCGGCCAGGTGTGCCCCGAAGCGCTGCGCGTCGACGTCGGCGGCATCGACCCATACGGTCGTGGCCCCGAGTGCGACGGCGATGTCCTGGAAGCGGCGCATCTCGATGACGTTGAGACTGCGGCCTTCCCGCCGTTCGGCGTCCAGCACGTCGGCATCCACGGTGCGCACCTCGATCTTGACGGCGGCTTCGCGTCGCAGCGCCCGGTCCAGTGCGCGGCGGCGGTCGGGGGAGAGGACCTTCGAGTCGGTGCAACCCAAGGCTGCAAAGAGGTCGATCTCGGTCGCGGCGACGCCCGCAACGACGAGGGGGCCGATCACGGGGCCGCGTCCCGCCTCGTCCATCCCCGCAAGCATGCCTTGTCCAGTCCGGGGCCGCGGAAGAAGGCGACGGCAAGCGCCGGGCCTCATCCCTAAATACGTGCGCGGACCCATATTGGGCCGTGCCCGTCGACGCAAGCTGGTGGACCGCAGCCGGCTTTCTCATGTTCGGCCTGCTCCTGATCGTCATCGAGATCTGGATGCCCGGCTACTTCATCGCCGTCCCTGGCGGTGCCTTGTTCCTCGGCGGCGCCTTGGCGCTCGCCATTCCCGGCGTGATGTTCGAGTCGGCCTGGGCCTGGCTTCTCTGGCCGCTTTTCCTGGGACTGGCCACCGTTGCGAACCTGTACGCCTACAAGCGCTGGGCACCGCCGGCTCGCCACCCGGTGACCATGGGCACCGATTCGCTTCCAGGCCAGGTCGGCACGGTCGTCCACGACGTGGCGCCTGGTCAAGGCGGCAAGGGAAAGGTGCGCATCCGCGGCGCCGTGTGGTCAGCGCGCAGCGCCGTCCCCATCGCGAAGGGCGAGCACGCGCGCGTCGTGCGCGTCGAGGGCGTGTACGTGATCGTGGAGCCCGCGGCGGCGCACGCCTAACTGAGTGCCGACAACACGCGCGCCGCCGGCCGCGTCACGCGCTCGCGCAGGGTCTTGGGCGCAAACACCCACGCGCGCCAGTGGTCGAGCCGCGCCTCCTGGAGGACGGCGACGAGACGGCTTGCCTGCGCGAGCGGTTCGAGGCTGCCATCACGGCGGCGCACTTGCACGGCGACTTCGCGAAAGCGCGGCGGATGGGGCACGTCGAGGAGCGCCTGGTGCGGCTCCACGCCGGCATCCGCGGCCACCTCGGCCTGGACCTTGGCCCGCGCCTTCGCGTCGTCCGCCAGGCGCAGGATGGCGTCCCGGTTGGCCGTCTGCGGCCCCGCCTCCCAGGCACGCTTGTACAACCGGCGTTCGTCGAGGCGAGCGACCAGTTCGGCCTCGGCGGCGCCGGCGCCGCGCAAGCGGTGCAGGAGGCCGTCGTCGGTTTCGCGCTCGAGGTCGGCCAGGCGGGCCGCGCCGGACGCGATGTGCGCGCGGATGGCGGCCTGCAGCATGGCCTCGCTTGCCCGCACAGTGTGGTGCAGGTAGACGGCAGGATACATGAGAAACCGCATGGCGAGGAGGCCCTCGGCGGCAATGATGCCTGACTCGTCGAGCACGATGCCGTGCATATCGTCGCGGGCCAGGACCTCGATGAGGCGGTCGGCATCGACGGAGGACGGAACTCCGGTGTAGTGCGCGTCGCGCAGAAGGTAGTCCATGCGGTCGGCGTCGATTGGGCCGCTGACAAGCGTGGCGGTCGGCCCCCGTCCGATGATGGCGTCGCTCACGGCCACGGGGTCGAGTCCGCCTTGCCTGAGGAGGTCCGCAAGGGGCCCCCACCTGACGAGGTCGACGCTTACGTCCTCGTGCCGCCGGCCCGCTTCACGCAGGAGTTCGTCGAAGGCGTGGCTGAAGGGACCGTGGCCGACGTCGTGCAGGAGCGCCGCGGCGCGCACGGTGTCCGCCTCGGCAGGAGCGAGCCCGAGGCGTGAGGCGATGCGGCCGGCCAGGTGCTGGGCGCCCACACTGTGCTCGAAGCGGCGGTGGTGGGCACCGGGATAGACGAGATGCGCCGTGCCGAGTTGCTGGATGCGGCGCAGGCGCTGCATGACCGGCGCGTCCAGAAGGGGCATCGACCAGGACGGCATCTCGATGGAGCCGTGGATGGGGTCGCGCAGAACCGTCACGCACGGGGGACACCATCGCCGGCTTTTCAGGCGATGGGGTGCACGTCGGCGTCCGGGGCAGCGCGGCGTCGTCCTGGCCGGAACCATTCTGGGCGAAGCAGGCGTGCCAGCATGAGGACGCCGGCCAGGAGCACGACGCTGGCCAGCCCGTGGTAGAAGGACTGGACGCCGGCATCGCTGGCGGCGAGCATGGATCCGACTTGGATGGCCGAGCCGCCGAAGGCATCGTCACGGCCTGCGGCGAGCGGCAATTCCAGGAAGGCCACGGTGGCGGCGGCCATCGCGATGCCGATGGCAAGCGGCAACGCGGATGAGGGCCGGGTATCCGGTGCCGCACGCCGCGCGACGCGAGCGATGGCCAGGGCCGCCACGAGGGCGCCGCAGACCCGCCACAGGACGAGCTCACCGGGGCTGGTGTCGAAGGCGGCAAGGCCATTCTCGCTGGGGACGTACGTCGCATACACGGTGTTGCCGATGCCCCACAGGGCGCCGGCGCACAGCAGGAGGGCGGGCGCCGCCGCGACGGGCTCGGCGACGAATAGGCTTGCGATCGCAAGGGGGGCGGCAGCGGCAAGCCAAGCCCAAAGCGCGCGCGAGTCCGTCCACGTCACTGCACCGGCAAGGACGAAGCAGGCTGCCGCGGCGATGGGCACGCCCCACACGACGGTGGCCCGGATGGGCGTCGGGGCTGGGCGCTCCGCCTGGCGAGCGAGCACGCGCACGAAGCGCCGGTGCAGCAGGACGAGAGGGACCGCAGGGATGGCGAGCAGGAGGTTCGCGACGAGGGCCGTGTTGAGGTTGACGAGCCCGAAGGGCGCGTTGCCTTCGGCAAGTCCGGTGAGAGTGACCTTGGGAAGCACGAGGGCGGCGGCCGCGACGACGACGAGCACGGCGGCGAGGCCGGCCTCGATGCGGCCGATGCCTTGCCAGAAGTCGAGGGCGACTGGTGCCCGCAGCGGTTCGCGGATGGCCCTCGCCAGGTGCCACGTCTTCAGTGTCGACGTCACGAGGATTCCCAGGCATGCAAGTGCAGCAAGCGGCAGCGCCAGTTGGAAGGGGCCGCTGTTGGCGGAGGCCGGCAAGGCGACGGCGGCCCGCAAGGCGCCCCAACCGGCGATGGCCAGGAACGGTGCCGCCAGCCCGAGAGCGCCGACCTGCAGGGCCACCGCCTGGCGGGACGCATCGACCTTGAGTGGCGCGGCCCCTCGCACGAGCAGGCGCCCCGACCAGACCATGGCAAGGACTCCCGCCACGACGACGGCGAGCACCGGGGCGAGGACCCAAGGCATGACGCCGGAGTTCGACGCCAGGAGGCCGATGCTCATGTGGTACGGCAGCGGTTGGCCGGGCACGCCGCTTGCGTCATGCACGTCACCGGCGAGGACGGAGGGCCAAGCGGTCTGCAGGAGGTTCACCGTCAGGTACGACGCGCCCAGAAACAGGATGGCGGCCCCGAACCTGGCCAGAGTCGCGGGGCGCGGGGTCCAGCGGCGCGGCGGGCGGCCGAGGAGGGCGTCGCGGGGCGGGCCGGCCACGGCGAGGATGATGAGCAAGAGCCCGAACGCGGCGGGAATCGCGGTGAAGACGATGGCGTCGCCGAGGTTGATGCCGGCGTTCTGGCTTCCCGCAGGGCCGAGGTACCGTTCATGCTGGAATGCAGCGCCAAAGCCGAGCCCGGCGGCGGTGGCCGCGGTGCCGACGAGGATCAGTGCCAGTCGCCCGCGCGGGACCACGCCGTTTTCATGCCGTGGCGACCACTTAACACTTGAGGATTCGGCCTCCGTCAGAGCGGCGGCAGGTCGAGGCTGGGTGCCGGCGGAGCGGCTCCGGGCATGCCGAGCATCTCCAGTTCGAAACTCGAACCCATCGTGACGCGCAGCCCATCGCGGGCAGCGACGGTCGGGACGCCGGTTGCATCCGTGATGCGTTGTGCCCACATGCCGGGGTCGCCGTCCTTGAGGGTCTTGTAGCCGAAATGGGTGAGGAGCAAGAGGCGCGGCTTGATCTGGTCGGCGAGGCGCTGCACGTCGTCGGTGCACATGTGCCACGGGATGCGTTCCGAGCCGCCGCGCGTCATCTGGCAGACGACGAGGCGCGCGCCCTGGTGGGCGTCCGCCAGGCCGTCGAAGTAGCGCGTGTCGGGGATGTAGCTCAGGACTCCATCGGTGAGTTTCATGCGGAAGCCGACGGTGTCCGGGTCGGAGTGGTCCTGCTTGGTCGCCGTGACCTCGTACATGCCCTCGAGCGTCACGGTGTCGCCGGCCCGGACCTCCTTGCACGTGGCCATCATGCGCTGGTGGTACTGCGAGATGACGGGACCGAGCGCGTCGCCGTCGGTGGACGTGGTGCCGCGAAGGACTGAACGCGGGGCAAGCAGTGCGCCTTGCCGGTCGAGGCCACCTCGCGTGATGCCTTCCAGGAGGATGGGTGCGTCCGTCCAGTGGTCGGGATGAGCATGGCTCAGCAGCACGGCGCGTGTCTGCGTCGGGTCGAGGCCGTACCGGTGCATGTGCACGAGGGCCCCGGGGCCTGGGTCAATGTTGCAGCGCAACCCCTGGTCGCGAACGTACATTCCGCCCGTCTGGCGGAGCTGGCTGATGGTGGTGAACCGGCCACCGCCGGTCCCCAGGAATGTCAGCTCGGTCACTCGGCTTCACAAGACGAGGCAAGTGCCCCCCCGCGTATCAAGGTTGCCCGCGTCGCGGCGTATGCGCCCGGACTGCCAGGTCCCCAGCACAACGCTTATGGGAGCCGCTCTGGCATCGAGGCGCGTGAAGCTTGTGGGACTGGCCATCGTGGCCACGATGCTCCTGCCCATCGCGTCCCTGCCTGCGCAGGGCCAGGTCGACCTCCGCGGCGCATCCTCCTGCGCGGCCCGCTCGCCGCCGTGCGGCTACATCAATCCGCTTCTCGACCTCAACTTCTCTGACAAGCCCAAGTGCACCGGCCAAGCCGGCGCCGTCGACTTGTCGACGTGCATCGCCATGCCCGAGGCGAATGCCACGGTGACGTTCCGCGGCACGGTGCGCTGGTACTGGAAGGAATCCGAGGACACCATCTACCCGCCCGACGCGCAGAAGCCCGTCGCCATCACCTTCGCCACCGTTCCCAGCAACCCGTCGTGGATGTCCTTCAAGGTCTCGCCGGAGACGTATACGATTGGCGTTGCCGAGCTGTTCAACCCGACCAACAGCAAGGTCGACCAGACCGTGTCGCCCCCCATCGTGTACTACTGGTTCGAGCGCCCCGTGAACGTGACCTTCACGCGCACCGGCACGCCGACGCCGGACGAAGTCGCCGACCTCGCGGCCCACGATTACGTCGTCGACGTGTACGTGCGGGCCAAGAGCACGGAGTCGGGCTCGACGTACAATGCCGGCTTCGGCGGCGAGTACTTCCGCTTCGACGGCACCGGCTTCCAAGCGCAGCCAACAACGGCTCAGAAAGCGTCGCCCGCCGGCTGGACGGCACCGGTCCTGGCTCTGGCGGCCGTTGCCGTCATGCGTCGTCGCCGGGCGTGACGGTCCGGCCGAGTAGGTCGCGCAACTTGATGGCAGCCACGGCTTGCCGGCCGACGTCCAGCCGCCCCGGCGCCGCGTAGAACAGGTTCTGGCCCTTGAGGCCAAGCCAAGTTCCGGCGTGCCGGCCGAACGGTTGCACGCGGCGCGGCGCTCCCGGCAGCGGCTGACTCACCAAGTGGTCCTCGACACGCACGACAGGGCCAGGCGCCGCGCCGCGTTCGGCCAGCCGTGCACGCATCGCCTCGGCGCGGGCGGCCACGAGGTCCCAATCGACGGGTCTTGCCATCTGGGGAAGGATTTCGCGTGGCGTGCGGAACTCGGGGACGCCGTACAGGAACGACAATGCGCGCTCGGCGGCCCGGGCGGCGGCACGGTCCGGCTGCCGACTGGCCACGAAGTAGGCGTCGGCGCCTTGTTCGCGCAGGCGGAGCGGGACGCGCCACTCCTGCGTCAGGCCGACTTTGGCAAGCGGGCCGTAGAAGGCGACGTACACGGCGTGTGGCACGGGCCCGAACGGGCAGTGACAGCTTGCTGGGTCGCTCGCGCAGCGCGGTTCGAAGACGCAATCTGGCGTCTCGAGCCCACTGCAGGGAAGGCAGCAGGCTTCGGCGCCGACCGCCGTCTGCCCGGGGCACGGTACATGATGGCCGGCGTCCCAGCGGCCGACGCAAGTGCGCGGGCCCGACACGCGCCACGCGAAGGCGCCCTCGAGGGCGACACGCGACGGTGGCCCGCCACCGGACGGCACGGCCAGTAGGAAGGGCACGCCATCGTCCTCGCCCGAGGCGATGACGTGGAAGCCGTCGCTCGGCGGTGCGCGGGCTGCCGCCAGCACGTCAGCGCTCCCAAGGGCGGCGGCGCAGCACCGTGTCGGCCACGGCGGGGGCCCACGGAGCGGGCGCGTCGGCAGGGTCCAGCATGACCCGCGCATCGGGCAACGCGTCCTGCACGTGCCGGCCTGTCATTCCCGTGCGCAGGTGCGCGGTGATCCATTGGCCGGCAGTGCGCTCGCGCACGCGCACGTCGACTTCGAGTTGTCCGGCCGCGCCGCGGCGCACCGGTCCGGCGGCATCGGGATGGCCGGCCCACTTGGCCCGGAAGCGCTCGGCGTTGGGCACGACGGCTTCGAGCGGCCCTGCATGCGTTCGCGTTGCGGGCAGTTCGCGGCCGTTGGCGATCCACTGCAGGAGCACTTCGTCGCCGGCCGCGTTTGCTGCGGCGCTTGTGCGGTACACGGCAAAGCCGGCGTCCTCCAATCCGGCGGCGACCGACCGTGCGGCGCGCTGGAATTGCGGGAACACGATGTCGAGGCGGTCGGTGCGCGGCCGCACCAGGACGCCGGCCCAGGTGGCGCCTTGCTCCGCCAGGCTCGTGTGAAGCGCGGTCGCCGCCTCGGCGCGCGGCGGGGCCGGGAAGAAATGGTCGATGCGCGGATGCCCGAGGTACGTGCGGGCCGCATCGCATGCTTGGGCCAGCGTCTCCGTTTGCACGGCCGCGGCGCAATTGCGTGCCGGATCGACCGGGTCCACGACGACGAGCGGCGACACGTCGTCCTTGACTTCGTCGGCCCCGATGTGGAGCCGGCGGGGCTGCGCATCCCCGGCCAGCCAACGCAAGGCGCCATGGAAGGAGCCTTGGCTTGCGACGAGGACTTCGGCGAGATACCCGGAGAAGCCACCGGTGGCCGTCTGCGCACCATAGCAGCCCGCCCCCGTGAGGAAACGTTTCAGAAGACGAGCGGAAGCGAGGCCCGCGGCGTCGAGGTGGGTGCGCACCCACGCTGTGTGAAACGGTGTGCGGTCGACGGCGCTCATCTTGGAGCCGGCGGCGCCCACGGCATACGCAGGCACGAGGTCGACGGTGCGGCCGCGATACGTGCCGATGAGATACGGGTGTTGGGCGTACCTCGTGTGGGCGTCGGCGAGGATGCGTTTGCCCACGTCGAGGGCAACGCGCTCCAGGCGGTCAGCCGGGACGGCTGGGTCGAGGAGGAGGAACAGGTCGATGTCGCCGGAGCCCGAGATCCATGTGCCCTTGGCGACGGAGCCTTGCACCGTGGCGTGGCCCTTCATGCCGAGGCGGGCGAGTTCGGCGTCGGCGGCGGCCGTGAGGTCACGGACGACGGTTTGGCAGGCCGCCTCCTCTTGGGGCGTCGGCGTGATGCGTGCCAGGACCTCATGTTCCAGCGCCGTTGGCGGGCTTGTCACGCCTTGCCTCCGACGTCGAGCTGCGCCTGCTGCGGGCCGACGGGTCGCTCCGCGACGAGGTGCTCGGTCCCCGTTGCGCGCAGGAGGGCCCGCCGCAGCAGGTCCGCGACGGCCTCGCTCGTGAGCATCGGATCGTTGTCGTCGAGGGCCAGGAGTGGATCCCGGGCGGGGACGACGATGTGGGGGCTCGCGCGGCGGGAGAACAAGTCGCGGTACGTGCGCCGTGTGGCGTCGCCGACGATGACCCGGCGCAGGTCGTCGGGGATGGAGGCGAAGCCGGCGTGCTGCAGCTCCGCCTGGAAGATGGGGCGGCCGAGCGTCGACTGCAGGGCAGCCAGACACAGCCGGACGCGCTCGGCCTCGGCGCGCGGCGTCTCCTGCAGAAGGCGGTGCAGGCGCTGGTGCAAGGACCAATGCGCCTCCGGGTTCTGCAACTGGTACAGCTTGGACGGCGGGCGGTCCATCTCCCGGAGCACGCCGGCGTCGGACAGTGCCTGCAAGTACCCGGCGATGGTGAGCCGGTGCGCGGGCGCGCCGCCACCTCCGACGAGGACGCGGGTGATGCCGCTGATGGAATCGGTGCCCGTGCGCTTGAGGTGCTCGACGATGCGGTCGCGGACCGTGGCGTGGCGGGACAGGGCGCGCCGCCCATCCGGGGGGCCTTCGGCCGGCGGCACCGGCTCGACTTCTCCGTCAGGCACCGCCTCCATGGCCTGGTCACAAACCCGATGACAATAAAGGTGCCTGGGGGGCAGGCGAAGCCGCCCAGCGTTTCCCTTGTGGCGCTATTTCAACGGCAAGCCGCCTAGATAAGGGGCTTATGAGGGCCTTTTCCGCGCGACCTGGGCTTTAAATAGCACGGCCAAGTTGGTCGATTCACCCCCTAAAAAGGGAAGGACACCCGACATGGCGGTCATCCACATCCAGAACGTCGTCGCAAGCACCTCCATCGGCGAGGAGCTTGACTTGAACGCCATCAGCGCCACGTTCTCCAACGCCGAGTACGAACCCGAGCAATTCCCCGGCCTGGTCTTCCGCGTCCCCGAACCCAAGACGGCCGCCCTGATCTTCCGCAGCGGCAAGGTCGTCTGCACGGGCGCCAAGTCCATCGAGGAGGTCCACACCGCCGTGGGCATCGTCTGCGACCAGTTGCGCGCCAACGGCTTCGAGACCATCGACGACCCCGAGATCACGATCCAGAACATCGTCGCCACCAGCGACCTCGGCGCCGAACTGAACCTCAACGCCATCGCCATCGGCCTCGGCCTGGAGAACGTCGAGTACGAGCCCGAGCAGTTCCCCGGTCTCGTCTACCGCCTCACCGACCCCAAGGTCGTCGTCCTCATCTTCGGCAGCGGCAAGCTGGTCTGCACCGGCGCCCGCAAGAAGGAAGACGCCGAGGAAGCCGTGGACAAAATCACGGCCGAGCTCAGCTCGCTGGGCCTGCTGTTCTAGAGCCTTCCTTGCCCTCCGAGAACAACCTTGGTGCCGGCACCGTGCACGTTTTGCGGGCGTAGGCCCGACATTCCGGCATGCCAATCCTGCCGTCAGCCACGGCCATCCTCTCCCTTCTTCTGGTTGCCGCCGCCGGAACCTTGGCAGCCATCGCTGTCTGGGCGCTGTTTCGCGGCGCCGCGAAGCTCGCAAGCCGCACGAAGGGCGGCCTCGATGACGAACTTGCGCGCCGCCTGGCCGCGCCGGCCGCCGTCGCCGTTGGCGCCCTGACAGCACAACTTGCCGTCTCCTTCGTCGCGGTCGCATTGGATGCAAGCGTGTCCGCAGTTCTCCGGCAGGGCCTCGCGATCCTGTTCCTCGCCGCGGCCGCGTGGGGTGTCGTGCGCGCCATCCGCGGCGTATTCGACGCTGCCACGAAGCGCCGGCCTCGCCTCGCGCCCGCGACGCGGCTCGGGTCACGCCTCGTCGCGGTGAGCTTGTACGCGTTGGCCGGGTTGACGATCCTGTCGCAGCTGGGCATCTCCGTGACACCGATCCTCACGGGCCTTGGCATCGCCGGCATCGCCGTCGCCCTCGCACTGCAAGACACCTTGTCGAACTTCTTCGCGGGTGTTTGGATCCAGACGGGACGCCCGCTGCAGCCAGGCCATTTCGTGCGCCTCGAGGCGCAGAAACTGGAGGGCTACGTCGAACAGGTCGGCTGGCGCACCACGCGGCTGCGCACGCTGGCGGGCACGACCATCGTCATCCCCAACGCGAGCCTTGCACAATCCATCGTGACCGACCACAACATCCCGGCCCCCGACCTGTCGGTGACGATGAAGTTCCGCGTCGGCTACGAGCAGGACCCGGCCAAGGTCGTGCAGGCGCTGACCGAGGAAGCCCAAGCCCTCATGCAGGACGACCCCACGCCGTTTGCAGCCGGCACGGCTCCCTTTGCCCAACTTGCCGACCTCGGCGACGACGCGCTCGTCTTCGCCGTCACGGTGCGCGTCACCGAATACGTCAAGCAGTTCCAGGTCCAGGACCGTCTCCGGCTGCGCGTCCTCAACCGCTTCCGCCGCGACGCCATCCGCATCCCATACCCGACGCGCCACAACATCCAGGAGCCGGTCGACACGCCGGCGCACCGCTACGCCTCAGGACCTGGGGGATTTGCGGCCTATGACCGGCCGCCCCGACCACCGCCCATGCGCCAAGCCCCCGCCACCGTCGACCCGCGTGAAGCCGAGGCCGAGCAAGCCAAGCAGGACATCGCCGAAGCCCAAGCCGACGCCGCGGCGCCCAAGGAGTAGGCATCCGAGTCCGTCGCCCCGCACCACACGAAAGCCCTTTGACCGCGAGGCGGGCATCGTCGCCTGGCCATGCTGACCATCCAACACTGGCCCGGCTTGGTGGCGGGCGCCGCCCTCCTCATCCTCGCCGCCTGGGCGCTGATCCTGTCCCCGCGCAACCGCCTGCACCGCGGCTTCGCCCTCTTTGCCTTGACGCGGGCGCTCATGAGTGCGCTCGGCCGCTTCACTCAAGACAACACGCCGCTGCACCCCGACCGGTTTGGGGAGATTGCCGCGGCGTTGTACCCGTACCTGCAGATTGCCGCCCCCTTTGCCTTGGCGAACTTTGCGGTCCTCTTTGTGGCCACCTATGGCCGCGTCCGTTCCGTCGCGTGGCGCCGGTCCTGGCGCACCGCCATCCTGGTCGCGTGCGTCCTCGTCGAGGCCTGGTACTTCGCCGACCACCGCGCCTACATCCGCAGTGCGACGGAAGACGGGCCGCTCTACATCGCCCTGCCGTTGACCCTGGCCGTGTCGGCGTGGGTCGGCTGGCTGGTCGGACGCGGCGCCCTGCACCCGACGAACGGCTGCGACCCCCACGCGTTCCTTCTCTTCTCTTTGGGGTTCGTTGCAGAGCCGCTCTATTACGCCATCGACTTCGACCCCGTGAACCTGGCCAGCGATGCCAGCAATTGGATGGAGTGGACTTGGGTCGCGCTTTTCTGGGCCACCATCGCGGCGGCCGCCATCCTGGTCGTGTCGGTGGTCGCGTTCCGCCGCCGGCACGGCCCGACGCCCGTGCCTCGCCACCTTTCCACGACGCTCCTCTTCCTCGGCCTGGTCTGCGTGACGGCGGCCGTGACCCTGATCTGGGGCAGGCAGGTGGTGGCGTCCGGCGAGAACTACACGTACTCGGCCGCCCGCACCACGCACCTGTTCCTCAATGCATTCTGGCTCCTCGTCCTCGTCGGCCTCGCCTCGTACGCCATCCTGCGCTACAAGATCCTCACCATCGACGTCCGCCTCAAGCAGATCCTGCGCGAGGGCACGACGGCGGCGGCGCTGACGGCGGTCTTCTTCATCGTTGAACAGGTCTTGCAACTCGCCGTGCAGTCGACGTTGCCGCCCTTCGGGTGGGCCGACCTCCTCGTCAACATCCTGGCTGGTGCCGCCGTCGCCCTCGGCCTCATGCCTGCTCACCGCCTCGCGGCGCGCCTTGCCAACCGGCTGCTTCCCACCGTCGACGACTCCCCCGACTACCGCCGGCAACGTGCGGCGAAGATCTACCGCGCAGCCTTCCAGCAGGCCCACCGGGACGGGTCGGTGACGCACCGCGAGCGCACGGCCCTGCAACGCCTAGCCGCGACCCTGAACATCAGCGCCGCGCAGGCCGCCGGCTTGGAGAAGCCCTAGTGGGTTCAGCGCCGATTCAGAGGACCGAGCCGAGGACGACCTTGACGCCCGCGGTGGTCGCGGGGTGGTGCTGGCCCTTTGCCGTCCGGTGCACAGTGAGGACACCCACGAGTTCGAAGCGCTCGGGCGTCTCGCGCACGCGGAACTCCAAGGCGTGCTTGGGCCCGAACTTGGCCTGCGCCTCCTTGTTGGCGGCATCCCAGACGTCCTGCATCTTGCCGACCCACTTGTTGGCAAAGTCGTCCGACTCCTTCATGGCGGCGAGGACCTTGGCCCTGGCCGCCGGGGGCAGCTTGGCGCGCGCCGCCTTGTATGCCTTCGCGGCGGGCTCGGGGAGCGTCGACAAGAGCAGGTCCTGGACGCCCGCGGTCAGGGCGACGGAATCGATGCAGGGGTCGCCGGAACTGTAAGGGCAGACGCCCCCAAGGACTCCGGGCAGCTTCAATCCGGTGCGCGTGCGCTTTGGCGTCGTATCATCGGCCATGCGGCGCACTCCGCGAAGGGCGCTATAACCGTAGGCTATGGCCTCCGCGCGCACACGAAAGCGCCTTATGCCGGGAAGCCAAGATGCCGGCCGGATTCCCATGGACGTCGACGCAGCGTACATCCCCGACCTCGCCGCCGCCCTCGCGTTGACAGGCCTCGGGGCCTGGGTGGTTGCAATCGACGTCAAGCGCCGCCTGCATCGCGCCTTCGGCTTGCTGATGTTCGTCTTGGCCTTTACCGTGCTGAATTTTGTCTTCGCGTTGCGCGGCAACCTGGCCCAGTCCCTGTTCGTCTACGGTTGCCTTGCGACGCCGTTTGCCCTGGCCAACTTCGCCCTCGTCTTCTGGCGTTCCTACGGCGAGCGCCGCCCCGGACCGCCGGCCCCTTGGTGGCGATTGGCGCGTTGGATGCTACTGGCGGGTGCACTCGCGGTGGGCGGCCTGTACGCGCAGGACGCCACCTTGTGGGATGGCTGGCTCGGCGTGTTCATCGTGATTGGCCCGGCCACCGGCGCCGCCGTGGCTTTCGGCGTCGGCTGGCATTACCTGCGCATGCCGTCGGGCCAGAAACGCGACGCCCTCTTCCTCTTCGCCCTCGGATTCATCCTCGACCCGGCCTTCTACGTGGGGAGCCGGATTGCCGGCTGGTCGTGGACTGCGGACGCAGCCCAGACCACAGCCATCAGCATCGCCGCCCTCGCGGTGCTGCTCGTCCTGGTGCTTGCCGTCCTGTTTGCATACGGGGCGCGCAAGTCGGACCGCCACGCCCGCCGACAGGCATGGGCCCTCGGCGTCCTTTCGCTCACAGCCATCCTCACCGGGGTCGCCGTCGCCCTCATCCCGGCACACAGCCACGGGGCCTTCACCACGAGGCTGCATGCGGTCCTCCTGCACACGATCGGCAGCGCTTGGCGCCTGACGTTTGCCGCGCTCGCTGCCTACTCCATCATCCGGTACTGCCTGTTCACCCTCAACCCGCGCTTCCGCCGCCTCGTGCGCGAGACCGGAATGGCCGCAGCGCTTGGCGCGACCCTGTTCATCTCGGAGCAGTTGCTGCAGCAGTTCGTGCAGGACAAGATCCCGACGGCCACCATCGGCGGCGGACCTGCGTGGATCCTGGCGTGGCTCGGGGCGGCCGGAGCCGTCGCCATGGTCTTCTTCCCGGTCCACAAGGCCTGCAGCCGGCTGGCGTTGCGTGCCGCCCCGGCGGGACGAAGCCGCGAAGACCACGAGCGCCACTGTGTCGAGATTTACCGCGCAGCCCTCAACGCCGCGCGTCAGGACGGCTTCATCTCACCGCAGGAGCGTTCGGCGCTGCATCGCCTCGCAGATAACCTAGGGCTCGCGCCGAAGCAGGTGCAGGTCATCGAATCCGCATCCGGCCCAGACGAGGAGCCCATGCGCCTGCCCACGATGGCGTAGGTCGCACTACAGTTGGATGTCGACGCCGAGGACGGGTGTCGGCGCCGGGGCGCTGGCGGGGCGCATGCCGTTGTGGCAGACGTAGAGCACGAGCTTGCGCCGGTCGGCGGCCGTTCCAACGTCGGCGACGCCGGCCGCGGTGATGCCGATGTGGTAGGGTCCGCCCGCGTAGTTGGCCAACTTGAGGGCGAGGCTGGCGTTGCCTGGGTCCAAGGCGGCCTGGAGCGCCACTGTCGTGTCGTGCAGGATCTTGATGACCGCGGCCTGCATCGCGGCGTCGGCGGGGTTCGACGCCTTGGGCGTCTTTTGCAGGTGGGGCAGACCCTTCACCGTGCGTGCGGTGTCCGGTTTGGCCCAGGCGCTGAGCTTGGCCACGTTACGGCCCCCAGGAGTCGGAGAAGCCGTCGAAGCAGGGCTTGTCACCGGCTTGGCAGTCGGACCGGCCGGGGATGATGGAGTCCGCGTCGGGCAGCATCCACACCATCTGGTTCATCTGGTTGCAAAGCGGCTGCAGGTGGGCGTAGATCTGGTCGGCCACCGGCGTCGGAAATCGTTTGTAGAATGGGTCGTTTCGGTCGCAAATGTTGACCACGCAAGCACCGCGCGGCAATTCTAGCCCCCGGGTTTAATGATTTGCCAGGCGGGACCGGGCCAGGGCCGGATGAGACCGGGCCGCTTTTCTTCCGGGTCTCGGTGGAGCGCCCATGCACCCCCTTCGAGCCTTGGCCCCTCTCCTGGCCATCCTCCTCGCCCCAGCGGCCTCCGCCGCATTCGTCTCCGAGGTCGCCGGCGGCGACACCGACAACGGCATCGCACTCGTCCTCCAGCACGCCGCCTTCACCTTCATCGACGGCAACGCCAATGGCCACTTGGACTCGGCCGCGCCCCGCGAACCCATCTACTTGGACCTGGACGCGTCGGGGACCGTCACGTACGGCGACGAACGGCTGACGCCCTTTGGCCACTACGCAGGCCACACGCAGGTGGACCTGACGGACGCGGACGCAGGCCGTGCGCTTGCGGCGGCGCCGGGCTGGTTCGCGCGCAGCAATGCCGGCTGGGTCGCGGACCTCGACAATTCCGGGACCCTCACGGCGGGCGACCTGCGCCTCGGCGCCGATGGCGCCACACCAATTGCCACAGCGCAGGCCACGGGCGAAATTCTGCGCGTGCAGGGCACGCCGGGAACGCTCTTCCACATGGGGCAAGGCGCGTCGCTCTACCTGGACACCGACTCTTGGACCGCGGGCGGCGGCCAGGTCAGCCCCGGGGACGTGCGCATCATTGCGGGCCCGTTTGCGACTGAACCCGTGGCGCCGCAGCCACCGGCCTCGCCCGTCCCGGCGCAGGATAGCACGCCCGCAGCAACGGCGCATCAAGCGGCCGATTCGTGGCGCTCCCTCGACTGGGTCCTCGTCGGCCTCGCCGTCGCGAACCTGGCGGGGCTTGCCATGCTAGCCAAGGCGCAACGGCCCAAGAACCCGTTCAAGTGAAATGGGGAAGATGGGAGTTGAACCCACGACCTGGGCATGATGAGTGCCCCGCGAATCTGCAAACAGGTCGATCATTTCCGTCGTGCGGCGCTCGCTTCGCTCGACCGCGACCTGCAAACAGGTCGATCATTTCCGTCGTGCGGCGCTCGCTCCGCTCGGCCGCACATAGGCGCTCGACACTTCCGTCGTCGACCAGGGAATGCAGTGGGGAAGATGGGAGTTGAACCCACGACCTGGGCATTATGAGTGCCCCGCCCTAACCAGCTAGGCCACTTCCCCGGAGACGGACGCGCAGCGTCCGGCGGACGCCCGATGCGCCAGGGGCGCGAGGGTTCGCGTGAACTGCGCGAGTGGAGCGGAGGGGATTCGAACCCCTGGCCTCGTCCATGCCAAGGACGCGATCTTCCAACTGATCTACCGCCCCGTATTGCGACGGGTTTTTTTGGGTCGGCGCGCCTCTTACGGCATGCCGGGCGAGCGGCCCAAAGTGGGTTGGTATAAGAGGCCGCCGACAGCCGCACTAGCGTTTTCTCCCCAGGCGCCGGCGTTTGGCGGGCTCCGGAACAACGACCGCGGGTTCGACATCGCCGGGCACGACTTGCCACTTCGTGCCGTAGTAGATGACGCCAGAGTCACCGTCGGCACCGAGGCGGCGGAAGACCGACTTGACGGCGGCACCGGCCCGTACGGCGTCGGCGGGGGAGTCGACGACTTGCCCGGTCACGAGGGGGCCCTCCTCCGTCTGCACGAGGGCCAAGGCGTAGGGGACCTGGAACTCGTAGCCGGGCGCCGGGCGGTGCACGCGCGTCCATTCGAGGATGCGGCCGCGGCCGGACAGTTTCACCGCCGTCATCTTCCCAATGGACGCCCGGCGGCATTTGGGGCATACCGTGCGCGCGGGGAAGTGGATGGTCGCGCAGTTGCCGCACTTGCTGGCCTCGAGATTGTAGCGCTCCGGAATCTCGCGCCAGAACCGGGGCACGCTCATCGCGGCGCCTCCAAGACGTGGACGACCGCGGTTGCGCCGGTGCCGCCGACGTTGTGCGTGAGCGCAATGCGCGCGTCCTTCACTTGGCGGGCCTCCGCCTTGCCGCGCAATTGCCATGTCGCTTCGCAGACCTGGGCGATTCCGGTAGCACCGGCGGGGTGGCCGCGGGCCTTGAGGCCGCCCGACGGGTTGACGACGGGCAGGTCGCCGCCGAAGGTCGTGCGGCCGTCCTGGACCGCAGCGCCACCGTCGCCCTTGCGCACGAAGCCCAAGTCCTCGATGGCCAAGATCTCGGCGATGGTGTAGCCGTCGGAGACTTCGGCGAGTTGGATGTCGCCAGCGGAGACGCCGGCTTCGGTGTACGCGCGACGAGCGGCCTGTTCGGTGGCCCGCATGGCGGTGATGGTGGGACGGGAATGCAGGGCAAGGGAATCACTGGCTTGCCCCGAGCCCGCGACGAGGATTGGGTCCTTGCGGTACGAACTTGCGACGGCGCCGCTTGCGAGGACGACGCAGGCCGCCCCGTCGGAGATGGGGGCGCAGTCGAACATCGTGAGGGGCTCGGCGACGAACGGCGCCTTCAGCACAGTGGCGAGGTCGATGGGCTTGCGGAATTGCGCCAGCGGATTCTTCGAGCCGTGCAGGTGGTTCTTGACGGCGACTTGGGCGATCTGCTCGCGCGTCGTGCCGAATTCGTGCATGTGGCGTTTGGCCATGAGGGCATGCAGGGCCGCGTCGGTCGCGCCGAAGAAGTGCTCCCATTCCTGGTCGATGCCTGCGGATGCGATGGCCTGCGCGTCCGCGTCGGACACGTCGGTCATCTTCTCGATGCCGCCCACGACGACGATGTCGGCCGAGCCGCTGCGGATGAGCTGGACGGCCTGGCGGAAGGCGACCGCGCCCGAGGCTCCCGCAGCTTCCACGCGAGTGGCGGGGATATGCTGGTCGGCAAGACCGGCCCCGTCCAACAGCAATGGAGCCACGTGTTCCTGGCCGACGAGTTTGCCAGTGCTCATGGTGCCGACGAAAACGGCGTCGATGGCGTCGCCTTGGACGCCCGCGTCCTGGATGGCGGCGAGGCCGGCTTCCGTCATGAGGTCACGGTAGGATTTTTCCCACTGTTCGCCGAACCGCGTCTGGCCGGCACCGATGACGAAGGCGTCCGGGCGTTCTTGCTTGCGTTTGGCGGGCGGCGTGCGGGGGCTCATTCCGTCGACCCCATGACGAGCTTGCCGCGGAACTTGGCGTAGGTGGCGTAGTCGATGCGCGTCGTCGATGCGAGCCTGGCCTCGAGGCTGTCCTCTTCGGTGCGCGAGTAGGCGTCGATGTTGCGGGTGACGGTCATGCTGAAGGCGTCAGAGCCGGCGCCCGAGCCGTAGCCGCAGACGAAGATCGTGTCGCCGGCGGCGGCTTGGTCGAGGATATTGCACAGCCCCAGCAGGACCGCGGCGGAGTACGTGTTGCCGATGCGTGGCGCGAGCAGGCCCGCTTCCGTTTGCTCCGGCGTGAAGCCCAACTTCTGGGCGGCCGCGGTCGGGAACTTCCCGTTGGGCTGGTGGAAGACGGCGTGCGTGTAGTCCTTCGCGAGCGTGTCCGTATCTGCAAACAGGCGTTCGGCGCACATGCGGACGTGCCGGAAGTACGCGGGCTCGCCGGTGAACCGTTCGCCGTGGCTGGGATACTTCTGTCCCTCGCGGCGCCAGAAATCCGGCGTGTCGGACGTGAAGGAGACGGTGTGCTCGATGTCGGCAAGGATGTGTTTCTTGTCGCCGCCCAGGAGCATCGCGGCGGCCCCCGCAGAGGCAGAATACTCGAGTGCGTTGCGTGGAGCCCCTTGACTCGTGTCGGCCCCGATTGCGAGCACGGTCTTGCACATCCCGGAGGCGACGAGGCCCATGCCGGACTGGATTGCGGCCGTGCCGGCCTTGCAGGCGAACTCGTAGTCGGCCATCGTCATGTACGGGTTCGCGTCGAGCGCGGCCTGCACGATGGTCCCGGTGGGCTTGACGGCGTACGGATGCGATTCGCTTCCCACGTAGAGGGCACCGATGTCGGCCGGCGTCGTCGGGGCGCGGCGCATGGCTTGCCGGGCGGCTTCGACGCTCATCGTGGCGACGTCCTCGTCGATCGCTGGCACCGACTTCTCGAGGACGTTCAGGGACTTGCCGACGTTGGCGTCGTCGCCCCAGACGCGGGCGATCTCCTCCGCCTGGATGCGGTAGCGCGGCACGTACGCGCCGTAACTGGTGATGCCCACGGGCATGGCGAACGTTCGACCAGGAGGGCCGTCATAAGCGTGCCGAGGGAACTGTCGGCATTTGACGAGGGCGCGAGAAAGCCTGCTTCCCCCAGGCCAACGGGCGATTCCTCCTTTGCTCCGACGGCGGCGGAACACAGATTGCGACGAATCCGTCATGACACGCGCGTAGGCCCCCGGCCGGGGCGAGCTGGTATTGCAAGCGCCTCGGCGCGAGCATGCCAGGGGTCGCGGGGGCCGGCAGGCCCCCCGGCGGGGGGAAACGGGCGGGGGGCGGCAGCCCTCCGCCGCGATGTCGCGAGGCGAAGCCGAGGCAGGACATCGCAAATGATCGACCTGTTTTCAGGTCGCGCGAGGGCCACCGCGGGCCTGAAAGACCCGGAGGCCGCGGAAAAAACCGGAAAGCGACCTTTCCAGTCCTCGGCGACTTCGCTGTCTTTCAGGCATCGGCGGCCTGGGAGAACCGGAGACGACGGGAGAACAGGAACTCATTCCCGTTCTCTCCACTGGATTCCTGTTCTCCCAGGCCTCCCACACCCAGCCACGCGGCCACCCAACCTGCGCCGCCGCCATCGCAGGTTGACGTGGCCGGCCATCGGACTTGTGTCGCGTGGCCGATGCGTCAGGCCATGACGGTCGCTGGCCCTTGATCCACGAGCCGGGGCCCGCCCGCCGTGACGATGCGCAGCCGGCCTTGCTCGTCGACTCCATCCGCCACGCCCTGCACATCATGGCCACCGGACGGGACGGACACGCGTTTCCCCTTCAGCCAGTCACGTGCGCGGAACGCGGCAAGCACCGACGTCGGGTCGCGGGCCCGCAACGCCTCGAGCCAGACTCCGACCCGGTCGAGCATCAGCGACTCCAGATCGGGGATGCAGGATTCGCAGTGCAGCGCCTCCTCCAGCGTCGTGGCCGTCGTCCCCAGGCCGTTTGGGAAACGCGAGGCTGCGCCGTTGACGTTCACGCCGATGCCGACGACGAGAAAATCCAGTTTTGGCCCCGTCCACTCGCCTTCGACGAGGATGCCGGCAATCTTGCGGTCGCCTACGAACACGTCGTTCACCCACTTGAGTCGCGGCTCGACGCCCGCCACCTCGAGGGCATCACCGACGGCGTTGCCCATGGCCAAGGTCAGCAGGCGGGCATCGGACAGGTCGCGCACGACGAAGGAAAGATACAATCCGCCCTTGGGCGCGTGCCAGGTGTGGCCGCGTTGGCCCCGCCCCGCCGTCATTTCTTCCGCCACGATGACGGAACCTTCGGGTGCGCCGGCGCGGGCCCGCTTGCGGGTCTCGTCCATGGTCGATGCGCAGGACGCGACGCGGTCGACCACCCACTTCATCGCGCCTTGCCCCCGGCCGCGCCGTGACCACCGGCGCCGACCTGGCAGAGCTCGATGAGCACGCCGCCCGTCTCGGACGGGTGGATGAAGGCGATGCGCTTCCCCTCGGCGCCGCGCCGCGGCGTCTTGTCGATGAGCTTCACGCCGCGGGCCGCAAGACGCGCGAGCTCAGCATCCAGGTCGTCGACGCGGAACGCGATGTGGTGGACGCCGACGCCACGCTTGGCCAGGAACTTCCCGACAGGCGTGTCCGGCCCGGTGGGCAAGAGCGCCTCGACCACGGTGTCGGATGCGCCGACGGGGAAGAAGCGCGTCGTGACGCCCTGGTCGGCGACCGTCTCGTCGGTGCCGCGCCGCTTCAGGCCGAGGATGTCCTCGTAGATGCGACTTGCATCGGCAAGCGATTCGACGGCGACGGACACTTGGTCCACGCACAGGATGGCCACGCTGCGGTGCAGTGACGCGCCGTTTACGGCCTTTGCGCCGCGGGGCGCCGCATCATGGGCACCACGAACGCCGCGCCGAAGCCCGCGACGAGGACGCCAAGCGGCGCAAGCGGCGGCAACGGCGCGCCCAGGGCCGAGAGGCCGAGGACCCCCAGGCTTGCCGCCCCGGCGAGGCGCAGCGTCCTCGAATCGAGGAGGCGCAACGGCAGGAGCGCCGCGGCCACGATGCTGATCGCTCCCGCTGCGCCAGCAATGGCGGCGCCGACTACGGCGTCCACCGCAATGCCACCTCCAGGACCCCGGCGCCGCCGGTCACCCAGATGGGCATGGGCACGCGTGCCGGGCGAGGCAACCGCCAGCCGGCGACTTCGGCCGCGACGAGGAACAACACGATGCCGGCCGCTTTGGGCAGCACGTGGAGTGTGGCGGCCTGGCCGAGGCGCGAACCCACGGCGACGGACGCCACCGTCGACGCGACCGTGACCGCCGCAAGGACGGCGAGGGCGCGCAAGTCGCCGCGCTGCCGGGGGCGGGAGGCAAACGCCTGCTGCGCCGCAATCCATGCACCGGCTCCCGCAACGACCGTGAGGCCGACAGCAATGGCGCCGCCGAGACTGGACAGTTGGCCGGATGCTGCCATGAGCACGAGCGTTCCATCCACCGCCGACAGGAGCGACAACAGGTAGAGATTGGACAATCCGCGCGCCGGCGCCGCTGCGGCGGGCAGCCGCGTGCGGACCACGACGACTGGAGGCGAGTCTGGCACGACTGGGAGCCGACGCGAAGGGACGGCCGGCTCCTTGCCGTCAGCGCCGCCGCTCACGACTCTCCACTCCGGTGAGTCCCACGACGAGGACGGATCCGTCGGTGCGACCGAGCACGGACTCGAAGTCGAATCCAGTGCCGTCGGTGCAGGCGTTCTTCAGTGCAGGCGTGTGGTCTTGGTATGGCTTAGGCTGGTTCATCATGGGGACGCACCTCACAACGCCAGCAAGCGTCGAAAGATGCGTCAATCGTGCTTGCAGGCAAACGTGGGAGCGACCTTGCTGCCGCCCCACATGCGCATAGGCGTGGGGTGGTGGCACTGGCCGCTCACGATTGAAACGATGACGAGCACCCCTTCATAGGTGTTGCTGGACGGTTGTGGCGAATTCCGCAGAAGTGGGCGCTGCGGATTCGGAAAACGAAGCCGACGACGATGGACGAACCGCCGATTTCGCCGATACCTCCGATGCGACCAACGCCGCTACCAATCGCCCTCGTTGGTGCTGCAAACCTGCTTGGCAACCGCCAACGACGGATTCCCCAAACCTCCGACGGCGGCGACTGCAACCAGGGAATCCAACATGGCGAAGTGGAACGCCCCCGGCCGGGGCGAGCACGCCGTCGGCGATAGCCGCGGCGAAGCGAGGGCTTGGCAAGCCCGCAGCGAAGCGGGCGGGCCAGGGCCGCCGGGGGCCCTCGCGAGTTACGGGAGGCCTGGAAAAACAGTGAACCATCTGAAAATGGGGGAAGCCCGCGTTTTGGACTCTCATGCATTTCATGGGGTTCACTGTGCATCCAGGCCGCCCACACTCCACCGACGGGCGGACCAGTGAACACACTGAACCCACTGAACGCCGTGCGTCGGTTTCAGTGAGATCAGTGAATTCAGTTGTTCCTTCCCTGGCACAGCCAGCCACGCGGCCATCTCGCGGGCGGCGCCGCCGTCCGAGCCTGGCGTGGCCGCTCGTTGGCTTGCTTCGCCCGACGCATCCGCCGGAATCAAACGAAGTGCGGATGCTTGCTGAGCGCTTCCTGGATGAAGGGCAGCATCTGGTTCCAGTCCGCATCCGGCGTCTTGCTGATCGTGACGAAGTCGTTGAGGAAGAACAGGCTCGTGACACCGGGGACGGCCAGCAGCGCCTTGGCGAGCGGGCTTTGGGTCTGAGCCGGGTTGGAGACGATTTTCGAGCCGTTGCAGAATGGGCTCGGCGCCGTCACCTTGAGCGCATTCGGGTTTGGCGTCGCCTCGATGCGCAGCCGTGCCATCCGATGTCTGCATGGGCCGGCACCTTATGTCGCTGTCGGACCCGCCGCCGGGCTCGTCGCGAATCGCAACACGCTTCAAGCGGGAGGCGGACTGCAGGCTCCGTGTCCACGCCTCTGCAGGAGTTCACCGAGGGGCTGCGGCAGATCCAGCACCACCGTTTCCTGCAGTCGATGGTGTACCTCGTCCTGTTCATCTACGGCAACTCGCTGTTCTTCGCGCACGAGGGCCGCATCGCACACGCCATCGCTTGGGGATTCGTCGCCCTGTCCAGCCTGTTCCTGACCATCGAGGTCCTGCGGGCCTACCTGCAGACGCGCTGGCAGCCGCACCTTCGCAACGCCCAGGACGCCTTCGTCACACTCGGCGCCAGCATGCTGTACGGTGGCGGCACGATTTACTGGGTCCTCATGGCCTTGATGGGGTGAACGCATGGCAGATGACGATCTGAAGGCGTTCGAGTGGCTCGACCTGGGAAATGAACTCCGAGCGAGACGCCTCATGTCAGTGGCGCGATTCCTGGCGTTCCTGATTGTGGGCGGCGTGGTCCTTGACCTGGCCCTGGCCCGGGCTGCGGACAACGATTCCCGCTCAAGTCCGGAGCAAACCGGGTTCGCCGCATGCGCTATCCTGCTAGGCGGATGCATCCTGGAAGTGGCCTGCCTCGTTCGCGGTGGCGCGGTCGCCGTACAGCATGCGCGCTTGGCGGAAACGCTAGGGAAGCACCGGCGCGCTACGGCCCACCGGATTTGGCGATTCTTCGCCTGGAATCCCGTCGGGTCATGGCTGCTTCTCGCATATGCCGTCGGCGCGTTCTTTTCCCTGAACCTGGTCAAGTCGTAGCCACGTGCTACAGGTTCGCGCTCGGCGTGTATTCTCCCCATTCCTTCCGCAGCACGCCACAGATCTCGCCAAGCGTCGCGTAGTCGCGCACCGCCGCGAGGATGAACGGCAGTACGTTTGTCTTCGGTTCCTTGGCGGCCTTCGCCAGCGCGGCGAGGTGGGCTTGCACCGTCTTCGAGTCCCGGGACGCCTTCACTTCCTTGAGTTTGAGCAGTTGCGACTTCTCGGCCGCCTCGTCCATGCGCAGCGTGTCCATCGGGGCTTCCCCCTTCTGCGTGAAGTCGTTGACGCCGACGACGATGCGTTTCTTGTCCTCGACCTCGCGCTGGAAACGGTAGGCGGCGTCCTGGATGTGCGCCTGCACCCAGCCCTTCTCGATGGCACGCAGCATGCCACCCATCTTGTCGATCTGCGCGATGAGGTCCAAGGCGTCGGCCTCGATGTCGTTGGTGAGGCGCTCGATGGCGTAGGAGCCCGCCACCGGGTCCACGGTGTTGGCCACACCGGATTCGTGGGCGATGATCTGCTGCGTCCGCAGGGCGATGCGGGCCGCCTTCTCGGTCGGCAGGCCGAGCGCCTCGTCCATGGAATTCGTGTGCAGGCTCTGCGTGCCACCGAGCACCGCGGCCAGGGCCTGGATGGCGACGCGCACAACGTTGTTCTCCGGCTGCTGCGCCGTGAGCGTGGATCCGGCCGTCTGCGTGTGGAAGCGCAGCATGCAACTGCGCGGGTCCTTGGCGTGGAAGCGCTCCGTCATGATGCGGTGCCACATGCGGCGGGCGGCGCGGAACTTGGCGATCTCCTCCAAGAGGTCGTTGTGGCCGTTGAAGAAGAAGGCGACGCGAGGCGCGAAATCGTCGACCTCGAGGCCCGCGTCGACGGCGGCTTGAACGTAGGCGACGCCGTCGGCAAGCGTGAATGCCAGCTCCTGCGCCGCCGTGCTGCCGGCTTCGCGGATGTGGTAGCCGGAGATGCTGATGGTGTTCCACTCCGGCACTTCCTTGGCGCAGAAGGCAAAGACGTCCGTGATGAGGCGCATCGACGGCCCCGGCGGGAAGATGTAGGTGCCGCGCGCGATGTATTCCTTGAGGATGTCGTTCTGGATGGTGCCACCGACCTTGGACAGGGGCACGCCCTGCTTCTCGGCGACGGCGAGGTACATGCACAGGAGCACGGCCGCCGGCGCGTTGATGGTCATCGACGTCGTGACCTTGTCCAGGGGGATGCCGTCGAACAGCGTCTCCATGTCGCGCAGCGAATCGATGGCGACGCCGACTTTGCCGACCTCGCCCACGGCCCGCTCGTCGTCGGAGTCCATGCCGATCTGCGTCGGCAAGTCGAAGGCGACCGACAAGCCAGTGGACCCCGACGCCAGGAGCATCTTGTAGCGCAGGTTGGATTCTTCCGGCGTCGCAAAGCCCGCGTACTGGCGCATGGTCCACAGCCGTCCACGGTACATGGTCGGCTGCACGCCGCGGGTGTAGGGCGCCGCCCCCGGAAACCCAAGCGCCGCGTCGGCGTCGAAGCCCGGCAGGTCCTCCGGCGTGTAGAGGGGGCTGAGCTCGCGGCCGCTGGGCGTCGAGAACGTGGCGTCGCGCGGCTTGGCCTTCGCTTGCGCGTCGCGCTCCCAGTCCGCCTTGCGGCGCGCCGGCTTGCTCACGGGTTCCCCATGTGGCCGCGGCTTAGAAACGTGTGCGCCCAAACCCTAGCGACTGACGGGCATCTCATCGGCGACGTTCCTGCCGGTTCCGCGGACCTTCCGCGCGGAGTGCACGACCGCGTCCTTGGCCCGCTCCTTCGCCTGGTCGCTCAAGACGTAGCGCCAAATCACGTAGCCCGCGCCGATGGCCGCCAGCGTACCAATCGCGACGTACAGTCCAGTATGGGATTTCTCGCCCATGGCCCGACAAGCCGGCCGTGCCGAATCAACGTAGGGTTGGCGGCAGCGTACCCAGCCCCGGCAATCACTTTTCCCGCTTCGCTTGGGTCTTGGGGAGCCGGCGGCGCGGTCGGATGAATCGCAGGTAGACGTACAGTGCAGAGGCAACGGCCAACGCCACGCCGCCCCACAGCAGCCAGTCGTGCAGCGTGTGGTCGACGCCGCCAGAGTCGTGGTTCGTCAAGCCAATCGACGCGGGCAAATGGGGTGAGCCGGGATCGAGGCCACTGGCCTCCGGCCAGCGGCCATACGCGGCCCCGAAGGCCTCGCGCAATCCCGGCTCAGCCACAGCCTCGCTGCGCATCGGCAAGTGGGGTGAGCCGGGATCGAACCGGCGGCATCCAGATCTTCAGTCTGGCACTCTCCCAACTGAGTTACCACCCCGGGAGACAGGTCGCGCGACAAGTCCGCTCTATTTGAAACGCAGGGTCTCGCGCGAGGCGCAGCCGAGCGCGAACGCGGGGTGCAGGGGCGCGCAAGGCGACGGGGGGCCTCAGGAGGTGACCGTGAAGGGCACGACGACGTCCTCCTTGACCACGGGCGGGTCGGAGATGGACACGGTGGCGTTGCCGGTTCCGGAGCCGGTCCACAGGATGCCGGTGACGGACCAGATGCCGTCGGCCACCGTTGCGTCGCGGGCCGGCTCGGGGGCTGCAGCGCCGGGCATCTGCAACGTCACGGACACGCAGGAGGCGCGCCCGCAGGTGTTGTTCTCCAGGGGCGATTCCGCGCCGTCGTCGGCGATGCGTTTGATGGACAAGGTCAGCGTCGCCGTGGCGCCTTGCCTCGGCGCGGAGTCGGCCATGAGCGTGACGGCGAAGTGTTCGCTGGAGGCCACGGTCTTGTAGCCGGCCGGCGCCGCCGTCGCAGCCAGAGGGGGCGAGACGGAGGTCAGGATGCCCGCGAGCAGGAGCACGGCGATGCCAAGGCTCGCCTCGATGGCGACGGTGCGGCGAAGGTGGGTGCCGTCGGCCAGCCCCGCGCGAACCCGGCCGCGGGTGCTCCGCTGAACGACTTTTTGCACGGTTCCGGCCAGGCCGTCGTCGCGCGGCGCCTCGAGTAGCACGTACCGGTTGATGCCGGCCAGAGCGACCATGACGATGGCGATGGCCACCTTCCCGATGAGGGCGGCCCCGTAGGCGCTCTGCACGAGGCGCAGGGGATGCAGGAGGCTGTCCAGGCCCAGGATTGTCACGGAGAGCGTGACGCCGGCGACGGCGAGCAGGAAGACCGACGTGAGCGCGAGTGTCCCGAAGCGCACGCCCGTGCGTTGCAGCGCATCGGGCGGCTCGCTCGAGCGCCGCAGCATCATGGCGAAGAGCAGCAGCCCCCCGACCCAGACTGCCGCCGAGACGAGGTGGACGAAGTCGATGACCATGAACGAGATGCCGGCGCCGGAGACGTGCCCCAGACGTGCGGAACCAGCGGCGGCGCCGAGCAGGAGCGCCGTCACGGCCCAAGGGCCGGTGCGCGTCGGGCGAGCCATGGCCAACGCGGCAAGGAGGAGAGCGCCGCTGCCGAGGATGGCGCGGGCCATGTAGACGCGACCTGCGCCTTCGGGCGAGCCGATGTACACGCCGAAGCTTGAATGCGTGGCGTGCCAGGCCTGCCAGAAGACGAGCAGGGTTCCGACGAAGTGCAGCCCAGACCCCAACAGCATCGCGCGCGCCGCACTACGCGGGGGATACGCCGGAAGCCAGGCGAGGAAGGCGGCGGCCGCGAGTCCCAGGCTGAAGCCTGCATAGAGAAGTGCACGGCCCAGGGCGGATGCCCAGTCGACGTCGTTGACGCTCTGCCTGGATGACGCCGGCGCGTCGTAGGCGCCGATTGCGAAGCCGTACGTTTCGACGTTGGGGTGGCCATCGACACTCGAGACCGCCGTGAACGACAGGACGTACTGGCCGGGCGGTAGCGGCGGAAGGTACACCGTCATGCGCGGCGGGTCATGCTCGATCAACGGCGAGCCACTGTCGACGCGGGCATGGCTCGTGTTGTTCTGGACGTCGATCCTGGAGGTGGAGACGTCGATCTTCTGGCTGAAGGTCAGGACGAACTGCGTCGGCAGCGCGTCCAGGTGGGGCCGCTCGTTGATAGGCGGGTCGATGGACAAGAGGTCGGCGTGTGCCGCGGCTGCCGGGACGACGGCCAGCAGGATTGCGCAGGCAAGCAGGCCGCACAGAGCCCGCCAAGGGGCGCCGCGCCTCATCGCATCCGCCGGCGGGCAAGCACGACGGCTGTAAGCAGGATGGCTGGGGCCTCAAGGCCCGGCGACGACTTGCCGCCCGTCGTTGCGACGTGGCTTGTCTCGTGCGAGGTCGATGCCGCCGTGACCTTGAAGGGCACCTGGAGAGTGCGGTGGCCGCCGAGATCCGTCGTAATCGTGACGGTCACGGACCCCTGGGCGCCGGCCGTCGCCCCGACGAGCGACAGGTGGGCATTGTACGCCTGGCGGCTCGAGAGGCCGATGGACAGCGACTCGGAGTAGGCGCCACTTGCAGGGTCGTGCAAGCGCGCCGTGACGCCGCCGGCTTGCGTGACAGTGAGTGTTCCCTGCTGCGATGCGTCGAGGAGGTTCTTGATGCTGAGCTGCGCGACTTGTTCGCTGCCCACGCCGACGTCAGGGACGCTGCCGGTCTCCAGGCTGGTGTAGTACGACGATCCGCGCAGCTTGTACGGGCTCGTCGGGTCGTAGAAGCAGTCGGCCCTGGCGCCCACGGCCGGGGGGCAATCGAGGGCCGTGTTGTGGCACGTCCCGGGCATGAAGTCGCCAGAGTCGGCCTCGACCTTGATCCCCGAAAGGCCATCGCCAACCGCACCGAGCTTGGACAGCATGATGGTCCCCTCGACGACAAAGCGGGTGCCGTCGCCGACAGAGGCGCCCCCGGTCACGGAGTCGAAGCCGCCGCCATTTGTAAAGTGGGAGTCGTCGCTCGTCTTCAGGACAAACGCTTGGGCACCCTTGGGCGTCGTGACCGTGATGGTGTCCGTGTGGGCGCCGGCGGAGCCCTTGTCCATGAGGAGGCGGAACACGGCGACGTCCTTGGCGCCGTCCCACTTCTCCTGGATGTCGAGGGCGAGCAGTTCGTCGGAGCCTTTGCAGTCGTTCGTGCCGCCGTCGCTTGTGCACTCGTCGACGTAGTCCTCCAACAGCCGCGTGTCCTGGGCGCGCGGCAGGGAGGCGCAGTGGGCCATGGCAGCCGGGGCAAGGACGACCAGGACGAGCAGCGCAAGGGGCAGGAGACGCATCAAGACACCGGGAGGACGGATTGGGCAGGCCAGGGGGGAGGTAAAGGGGTTGTTGTCATGTCCTGGAGCGGCGTCGGGCAAGAAGGGCGGTGGCCACGGCAAGCCCAGCAAGGGGAGTGCCCAGGTCGGGGCTCTTCTTGCCTTCCGTCGTCTGGCTCATGCCAGCCGGCGGCTGGCTCTGGTTGGTCATGGCAGGAACCGTGACCGGGATGACGATGGCCGCGAGACCGCCAAGGTCCGTGGCCGCCGAGATTGTGACGGAACCGTCCCTCGTCGCGTTGGTGACCACCAGGGCAATCGTCTTGGCGGTCCCGTCGGGAAGGTTGACGGATGCTGCGTCCAAGGCGACGGTGATGCCCGGCGAAGGCGTGAGGGTCAGGTTCGCAAGCTGGGGCATGGTCCTGAGGGTGTTTTGGATTGTCAAGAGGATGTGGGCGGGGCCGTGGCCTAGCGTCGCGGATGGGGCATCGGCGGTGAAGTTGAGGAGCGCGGCGGGGCCCTGCGTCGTGAACGCGCCTGGCGCCTCCATCCCCTGCGGTATGGCCGGGACCTCCGGGTTCGTGGGATCGTCCGGCGGTGAGGCTGCCGGGACCATTTGGCCGTTGGAGTACCAGCCGCCCGGCATGTAGTCGCCCTTGGTCGTGCCGACGGAACTGAGGACGGTGACGGACGAAACCGCCATTCCCGCCGTGAGGTTGAGGGCCGTGGCGCTGACGAAACACTCGATGGCCTTCGGAGTGCCGTCGCCTACGTCGACGGCCGTCATGGCGGCGTCCATGCAGGACGGGCCCGCGAAGGCTTTGCCATCGCCGGTGAGGCCCACCGTGAAGTCCTGGCCGTTGACCTTGAAGGCGACGTCCACCTTCCGGTCCGCGTGCGTGGCCTCTCGCACCTGGAACACGATGCGTAGCGCCAGGGCCGGGCTGCCGTTGTGGTAGGCCTCGCGGACGTCGAGGGCGAGCAGGTCCATGGCGCCAGCGTCCGTGGGGCAGGGCTGACCTTCGAGCGTGTCGGGGCAGCCGCCATAGTCCTGCCCGCCGTCGCCGTCGTCCATGAGGACACGTTGGTCGATCTCGCGTGGGTCGGGGGCGCCGTGGGCAGCCACGAGCGGCATCCCGGCAAGAAAAGCACAAGCGATGATCCCAGCCAAGACGCCGCGGACACCCTTTGTCATTGTTCGAACATGACGCAACGCGACCCATAAGCCTTGTTGTCGCGCACCATGCACTAGGGCGCGACGCCGCGCCGCCCGCGGGGACGGTACAGCCCGGACCAGGAAGCCGCAAAGCTGTCGACGAGGGCGCTCGGGGGGCGCCAGCGCTGCCCCAGCACGGCCACGTGCGCGGCATCGCGCAAGCGCAGGGTCCGTCCGTCGCCGTCCTGGACGATGATGCCGGCCTCCGTGAGTTTCGCGACATGGTATGACAAGGTCGACTTCGCGATGCCGAGGCGTTCGGCCATGGTGCCGTGCGTCGCCGAGCGCACCTCCAGGAGGTGCAGGATGATGGCAAGGGGCAGACGCTGGCGCATCATGGCAAGGACGCGCCTGTCCTCGTCGCGCAGGCCCTTGCCTGCAGTCGCAAAGAGCCGCAGGTGGTTGCCATCCATGTGGGCTTCGACGACCCCGGCATCGAGCATGCGGCGCACGTGGTATCCGGCCAACGCCTCGCTCAGTCCGCCTTGGCGGGCAAGCTCGCGCAGGTGCAACCCGGGATAGGCCCCGATCAGGGCAATGAGCGTGCCGTGGCGGCTCTCGGTCATCGTCGCACCGACCAGAAGAGGGGCAACACCAGCAATAACACTGTGGCCAGGTCGCCGGCGGCGTCGACGGACTCCAGTGTCTGGTGCGGAATGACCCCGGTCTGCAAGCTGTAGGCGACCAAGGCGTCCTTCATGGTGAACAGGGTGAATGCGCTCGCCACGAAGGCCATGTTGGCGT
This sequence comes from bacterium, assembly GCA_040390065.1. Taxonomy (GTDB): domain Archaea; phylum Thermoplasmatota; class E2; order JACPAO01; family JAHFTW01; genus JAHFTW01. The sequence goes on from JAZJZE010000009.1 coordinate 200,370, forward strand.
CGCGATTGCGGTGGTAGGCTCGCGCCGCGAAGCCGACCAGCAGGAGGCTGAGGGCACCGCTTGCGTACAGGAAGGCCACGACCTGCGGACTCGCCCCGGGCGGCTCCGCGTGGGCCGCCCCGCTCGGCGCCTCGACCACGACAGCATGGGTCCCGTTGGCGCGGTTGGTCCACGTGACAACGCCGCCGGGCGCGACCCGGACCAGGGGCGGCGAAAAACCGACCACCAGGAGGTCGAGGTCTGCCCGGGTGGGCGCCCCCTCCTCCACTTCGACCCAACCGACCACGTCGGGGCGCTCCTTGCAATGGAAAGCCTGCATGCCAACGTCGGGGAAGGCGGCGCTCCAGGCCTGGCCAGGCGCAAGGTCGGGGCTGGCAAGGTCACCGACGTGCGCCGCGGCGGGCCCGGCCACCATGAAGGCGGAAACAAGGGCGAGCAGCCCGATTCGGTGGACCTGCGACCTCGGAACGGCGTCCGCACGAGGTCGCTGTTGCCACGGCACGCCTGCGCCACACCTGCAGGCCTCATGGGCGTTGCGGCACGATGCACACGGGGGCCGTCGGGGCACCGGGGGCTTGCGGTCCCCTCGCGGCCTAGCACATGGCGCAGGTCTCGTAGAACAGGTCGTCCACGGCGACGGTGCGGCCGCCCATCACGATCTCCGCCGTCCCCACGTAGTCGCCAGGGCCGTGGTACGGTGTCGAGACATGGAACAGGCGGCCGTCGCCGGGGGTAAGGGGGGGGAGGTCGAGGGAGCGCTCGACGGGGGGGTCGCTGGCATGGCCGTTGACGGTGAACGACACGTGCACGTGCAGCGCCGCCGGCGTCGACGTCGCATTGGCGGTGTTCTGGATCAGAAACGACCATTGCAGCAGGTCGTCATCCTGCTGGGCGCCGCTTTTCAGGGCAAAGACCAGAGATCCACGCAGCAAGGTGCCGCTCGTTTGCGCTGGGTCGGAGGCCGAGCAGCCTGCCAACACGACGGCCGCGACGACGGCGATGGACAGCGGCCGCAGGGGATTCAACGCGCGGCGACGCCGGGCGGCCGACATAACGCTTGTCGGCATCATCCGAAGTCGATTCCGAGGTGCTGTCCCATCTCGACGTACGGGTCGTCGGGGAACGCGAGGCCCGCGCCGCGCGGCAGCCGGCGGAACCACTGCGTCTCGGCGATCGAGGCGTCAGGTTCATGGCCGTCGACGGCGGCGCCCCATGCCCCGGTGAAAACGAAGCATGTCCCGTTGGCCTTGCGGAGCTTGGTCACGAAGTGTGGCGCCGCGAGCAGGTGGCCGGTCTCCTCGCGGAATTCGCGCAGCGCGCAATGGACAGGACCCTCGCCGGGTTGGAACTTGCCGCCCGGAAGTTCCCATCCACGTTCGCGGTGGCGCACCATGAGGAATTCCTTGCCGTCTGCGGTGTTGCGCACGGCGACGATGACCGTGTACTCGGCCGGCGGTGCCGAACTGGCCTTCACGGTCACTCGCCCTCCCCTTGGTCGCGCAAGTAGGTCCCGAGGTCGTGCACGGGGCGAACAGCCTCGCGCGGCCCCTTGAAGCTGCCGACGACGACGCCGATGCCGACGGCCTCACCCCGCGGGTTCGTGACGATGCATGCGGCTCCGGCCTCGAGGCTCGCGTCGTGCCATTCGACGGATTCGCCGAGGATGTTGCGGCCGTACAGGAACAGGCGCGACGCGTGCTCGGTGACGCGGACGGTCTGCGACTTCGTGTGGCGCGCCATGAGGACGGCCCCCTGCAAATCGAGGTGGAAGTCGGTGCCCTCCAACGTGCCGATGGGGAGGCCCGCGGCGCCGGCCGTGTCGCGCAGAGCTGCCGGCAGTTCGAGGACGTCGGGGCTTACGAGGCAGGCGTACGCGCCGCCGTCCCGGTCGCAGACTGCAAGGCGCTGCACTCCCATGACTTTGGCGGCGAGGCCTTCGTCCACCGATTCGAGGAAGGCGATGGCCGCGTCGGTCTCGGCTTGCGTGGCGGGTCTCACGATGCACCTGGTTTGCGAAGCCGCGCCACGTAGAAACCCAAGGTGGGATGGATCCCCGGCAGGAAGCGCCGCGTCTTGGCGAGGCTCGCATCGAGCGTGAAACCCGGCCACTCCGTGACGCCCGGCGCAAGAGGCACGCCGCCGCAGCGGTCGAAGGGAAGCGCTTCGACGCGGTAGCCGCGCTCGATGAGGCGCTGCACCTGGACCTCGTTCTCCTCGGGCGCAAACGTGCACGTCGCGTAGACGAGTGTGCCGCCCGGTTTGAGGATGCGGTCGGCGGCGTCGGCGATGGCCGACTGCACGGCGCACAGTTGCGGAATCTCCTCGAGGCGAGCCTTGCGGCGGTGGGTGTCCTTCGGGATGGTGCCTTCGCCCGTGCAGGGGGCGTCCAGCAGCACCTTGTCGGCCCACGCCTTTCCGGGCAGGTCCTCGGCGCGTTCCTGGCGCAGCACGCCCGTCGTTGCGCCGCAGCGTTCCAGGTTGAAGCGCAGTGCCCGCATGCGGTCGGCTGCCGGCTCCACGGCCACGATGGCGCCGCGTTGCCGGATATGGTGGGCCGCCCGTTCTCCGAGATCGCCCGCCATGTGGATGGTCTTGACGCCTGGCGCGGCGGCGAGGTCGGCCACGATGTCGCCAGGGCGCACGCCAAGGGCGATGGGCGCGCTCGACGACGCCAGGTCCTGCATCGTCGTCATGCCCAGGAGATGCTCCACCGTCGCGCCGGGGCTGATGGGCGACTGGCGCAGCCGGAAGACGTGCTCGTCCAAGTCGGTGCGTGACAGTTCGAAGCCACGCGCCTCGAGGCGGCGCTTCACTTCGTCGGCCTCGCCACGAAGCGGATTCGTGCGCAGATATTTCGGCGGGGGACGCACGAGGCCATCCAGAAGAGTGCCGGCATCGTCCGTGAGCCGCACGACGCGGGCGATCATCCAGTCCGGCAGGCCGTGCTTGCTCGCCCAGTCGCGGATGCGCGGGCCCGCCGCGAAGCGGGCGGGGACAATGGGCGCCTCAGCCATGGGTCACCAGGTGATCGATCATTCCCTTGTCGTCCGTGGCCTTGCCGATGGATCCCGCGCGGTCGCCGACCATGCGGTTCCACGTCGTGAGGTCACTCTGCGGCGACGAGCAGGGCCCGATCAGGGCACACTGCACGCCGGAACCGATCTGCGCCTCGCCAACAGCGGCGACGGCGGTGCCGCTGAGGCCGTCGTAGCCGACCTCGGCGATGAGCCGCACGGTCGCGTCCTGCTTGAAGATCGGATTGGCGGTGCTGCTCACGACCGTGCCTTCGCGCACGAACCAGTGGGTGTGCAAGCCGTTGCGCAGGAAGCGTTCGCCCTCCAACGACTTGTCGCGTGCCAGGGTCAGCCCCTTCGCCGCCGCGTCGAGGAAGTCTTGCGCTGCGGCGTCCAATTCTTCGGAGGTGAAGCCGCCGGCCTGTCGAAGACTCACGACAAGCAGGTGGCCCGGGTAGGGCGGCCCGCCGCTGGTCTCGAACTTGTACTCCACGTCGACCTTGTTGGGGCCGAAGGCGCCGTGCGTCTCCTCGGGGCCTTCCTTGACCGTCCAACCCGGTCGCAGCGCAGAGGGCTCGACCTGGGCACGAAACGGCTCTAGGCAGCCGGAGAGCGACAGGGCCGCCACGGCCGCAACGCAGAGGACCGCCCGCTTCACGGATGCGCCGAGGTGCGAAGCCATGATGATGTTGCCTGTCATCGCGGATGCGTGCCCGTCGAGGTGGAAGCCAAGCTGCGCGTGCCCGACGTGGCGGCCTTGCGGGCGCGGCTCGCGGCGGCGGGTGTCGCGCTCGGCCCGGCGGTCCAGCAGGAAGACACGTTCTTCCGCCGCCCTGGAAACGACCCGCTTGCGGCAGATGAGGCGCTGCGGCTGCGCCGGTCGGCCGGTGGCTTCGAGCTCACCTACAAGGGGCCGCGGCAGGCGGGCTCGTCGGTCAAGGCGCGAAGCGAGGAAAGCGTCGCCTTGCAGGACGATCCGACGCGCCTGCTGGCAGCGATGGGATATGACCCGACGGCGCAGGTGCGCAAGCGCCGCGAATCCGCGCACGTCGACGGCGTGACCTTGGCGTTGGACGACGTCGCTGGGCTCGGGTGGTTCGTGGAGCTCGAGGTCGTCTGCGAGCCCGACGCCGTCGCAGCGGCGCGGACGGCGATTGCGGACGCGGCTCGGCGGTTGGGGTTGGCCGACGCCCAGACGCTGTCCGAGTCCTACGTCGAGATGCTCACGCGCGCCGGAAGGACACGGCCACCGGCACCTTGAGCGCCCGGCTGATCGTGCACGTCTTCTCCGTGAGGCGCAGGATGATGTCGACGGCAGCATCGGCCGCGTCGGTCGTGACCGTGAAGACGACGTCGATGGTGGCGATGTCGCCGGCGGAATCGAAGTCCATGGCGCCATCCAGGCGGCCGATCGTCCAGGCGACCCGGCGCTTCGCCGCGACCTTGACGGACGTCGAATGTTGGCAGGCCAGCAACGCCGCCAGCAGGAACTCGCTCGCCATGGGGCCCTCGTCCTTGCCGCCCGATGCGGGCACCTTGTCCTGGACGACTTTGTGGCCACGGATGGTCAGGCCCACCGACACGGGGCTGCGGGGGACGGCGATGGCGGTTTCCTTTGTCATGGACGCGCCCACTTGCGGCGTCCTCAAAAGGGCGACGCCGCGGGCGGCAAGACACGCCCCTCGTGTGGTTTCACCGACCCCTTGGTGTGGGCCAAGAGTCTTTTCGGCGGTCAACGGACAGCACGATGTCCCGCATCGTCTTCCACGTCGACATGGACGCCTTCTACGCCTCCGTCGAGGTGCGCGACGACCCCAGCCTGCGCGGAGTCCCCCTCGTCGTGGGGGCCGACCCGCGTGGCGGCAAGGGCCGCGGAGTCGTTTGCACGGCCAGCTACGAGGCGCGCAAGTACGGCATCAAGTCAGCCATGCCGATCGCGCAAGCGTACCGCCTCGCCCCGCACGCCCGGTTCATCCCGCCTGACTTCTCCAAATACGGGCCGGCAAGCGACGCCGTGATGCAGGTCCTCGAACGCTACGCCGGCACCATGGAGTGCGTGGGCCTCGACGAAGCATACCTGGACGTGACGGAGCGCTGCGGCGGCGATTGGGACGCGGCCCGCTCCCTCGCCCACAGCCTGCAGGCGGCAGTCCGCCGCGAAACGCGCCTGTCGTGCAGCATCGGCGTCGCCCCAAGCAAATCCGTGGCCAAGATCGCAAGCGACCGCCGCAAGCCGCACGGCGTGACCGTCGTACCACCGCAAGCCGTCACCGCATTCCTCGAACCATTGCCCGTGCGCGCGGCCAACGGGTGCGGACCGAAGACCGCCGCCGCCCTCGCCGAACTCGGCATCCACACCATCGGCCAACTTGCACAGCGGCCGCGCCCCGACCTCGAACGGGCATTCGGCACTCACGGCGCCTGGCTCTGGCAGATTGCCAATGGGCTGGACGACCGCCCCGTCGTCGCGGAGCATGGTGAACGCAAGTCGCGCGGCAACGAGACGACATTCCTGCAAGACGAGCGCGACACAAAGCGCGTGGTGGGCACGGCCATCGACCTCCTCGACGAGAGCCTGGAACGCAGCGGGCGGCGTGATGCACGAGCCTTCAGCACCGTCACCGTGAAAGTGCGCTACACGGGCTTCGTCACCCTGACGCGGGCGAGCACGGCGGCCGTCCCCTACGAGCCAGGCGACCCCGACGCCAGCAAACGCGCCAAGGCGACCGTCGCGGCCCTCCTGGAACCCCTTCTCGACGGCCGCGGCGTGCGCCTCGTCGGCGTCCGCCTCTCGGGATTCGTCGAGCCGACGGGGCAGCGGCCCTTGACCGCCTTCGGCCTGCTGCGGCGCGGCGTCGACCGGCCGACGCGGCACGTTGCCGGACTGCTGCGACACGGCATTCCGGTCGGGGCCTTCGACCCAGGCGGCCTGCGTTGGCGCCGCCTGGAGGCGTTCTGATGCGGCACGAACGTTCTTGAACGCGCGCCCCCCGTCGCCGCTGTGGCGGATGCGTCGACACAGCCGGCCGGGCAAGGCCCGTCGACGCCGCAGGGCAACGCGCGCAGGTGGCAGCGCCTTCTCCTGCGCACCATCCTGGCCGAAATCGCCGTCATCCTCGTGCTCTTCGCCCTGCGCAACGTGGCCTGGCGCGACGTTCCAGGATACCTCGGCCGACTGGGCCCGGCCACACTCGGGCTCGCGGCCCTCGCCTACACCGCGGCGTGGACCATGCGCATCGCGCGCCTGCACGTTCTTGCCAAGGCGACGGGCATCCCGCTCGGCGCCCGGGACGCGGCGCAGACGGCCCTCGGAGCCAACGCCCTCAACATCGTGGCGCCGGCCCGTCTCGGCGACGTGGCGGCCTACGTGCACCTGCGCAGCGAGGGAGCCGCCGGACCGGAGGCCGCCGCAGTCATGGTGACGTGGCGTCTTGGCGACCTGGGCGCGCTCCTCGTCTTCGCCCTGCTTGCGGGACCGGTCGTCCTCCTCCTGGTACCCGTGCACAGCGCAACCACCGGCCTTGTTGCCGTGATGGCTGGCGGCGCGGGTTTCCTTGCAATCGGCGCCGCGGGCATCTACCTTGCCCGCCATCACAAGGTGCGTGCCGTCCTCGACCGCATCGCGACCCGCCTGCTTGGCTCCCGCGCGCCGACCGGAGCGGCCTTCGGGAGAGCGACGGCGCATCTCTGGACCCCCCGCCTCTTTGCGGCCAGCCTCGCCTTGGCCATTGCCGCCTGGATCGCGGACGCCCTTCTGGCCGGCGTCATCCTCGATGCACTGTGGGATGGGCCCAACGCCTACGCCGTCGTCATCATCCCCGTCATCCTCGCCAACGCCGCCAAGACCCTGCCCACGACGCCCGGCTCCATCGGCGTCTTCGAGGTCGTCTTCGGCGTCGCGCTCAACCAGTACGTCGGTGACCCAGCGTCGGCCGCGGTGTTCGGGTTTGCCGCCGTCGCGGTGCATCTCTTCGTCAACGTCCTGACCCTCGGCCTCGGCCTGCCCGGCGCCGTGGCCATCGGCCGGTCCGTGTCGCGCTCTGCGGCGCGTCAAGCCGATGCGGGCCTGACCAAGTAGAGCGTGTAGCTCTCTTCCTTGTTGCCGACGAGATGGTCACCGAACGACGCAACCGGCATGAGGCGGGCCGTGGCGTTGGCGGACGAGGCCGGCACCTGCTCGTTCTGCAGGAGGAACACGCGCTCGTAGCCCGGTGCGGCACGGTCCGAGGAGGCAAGCACGTCGTCCAGCGTCATGGACCGGCCGGCGTCCCAAGTGGCGGACCAATGCGGAAAGGTCTCCAGCGAACCGGTGTCGGGGAACCAGAACCGCACGTTCGGGTCATGCAATTGCGCCAGCACCGGCATGCCGGATTGGGTCTGGAAGACGACGACGAGGGTGCGCCCGTCGAGGATGCGGTGCGCCTCCAGGTACGCGGCGACGTCGCCGGCCGCCGAGAACTCCCCGGTCGCGTCGCGCTCGATGGCGATGGCGGCCCCGACGACCTGCACGACGAGCACGACGGGGAGGAACCAGGACAGGCCCGAGAGCACCGCCTTGGGGGCCCGCGGCATCGTCGGCCACCTCGCCCGGAGGCGTTGGGAAAGCGGCACGGTATCGGCCGGGCGTGTGCGCGCAAGCCACGTGCACGCCAGGAACACGAGGAACACGAGGCCGGCATGGTGCGCGGCCCCGCCGTACCGCACGGCAAAGAACATAGTCAACGCCCCCGCGGCCGCGACGTAGATCGAAAGGACGCGCACGTTGTGACGCATGGGCCAGCACGACGCCGCAAGCAGCAGGCCCGCGAAGACGACCTTGACCGCCGTCGGCAGCGGGTCGAAGATGGAATGGTCCCAGAAGACCTGGCCGAGCGACGGAATCGGAAGGAAGGTTGCGAGCGTCGACCGGGCCGGTGTGTAGATGGACGGATGCCACGCCGACAGCCATGGCGACAGGTCGTGCGCGGGGATCAACTGCATGACCGCGAGCAGGAACCCTCCGGCGGCGACGGCGGCGCCCATCGTCGCCCGACGGGTCCACACGCGCCCCTGCAGGAGCTCCAACCCAAAGGCCGCGGCAAAGACGCCGGCGACCATGAGGCCGTGCACGTTCGTCTGGGCCAGCAGCGCCAGGACGATGGCATAGCGCAGCGGCCGCTCGCGTCGCGTGTAGTCGACGGCCAGCAGGACGAAAAGCAGGAAGGCGAACAGGGCGTAGCTGCGTGCAATGGCGTCGTATTCGTACGCCGTGTAGTACCCGAAGGCGATGAGCCACTTCTCGAGTCGGCCAAACGGAGAGAAGAACCACAGGACGCAGACGCTGGCCACGGCGATGCCGGCGTGGAGCACGCGCTCCGCCAGGAACGGCAGGCCGGCCTTGGCAAGGGGGACGAGCATGAGGTGCCACAACGCCGGCGTGCCCTCGTAGCTCATCGCATGGAAGAAGCCACCAACGCCCAGCGAGTCCCGTGCAATGAGCCAGGTCTCCGCCTCGTCGCGCCACGGCTCATGCCAGACGAGAAGAGCGATCGACAGGGCGGCAAACGGCAGGATGGGCGAGCGCAGGACGTCGCGCACAAAGCCCCGCCACGACGTGGACTCCATCGGCGCCCGTCGCACACGGCAGCCCCACATGAATCCCGTGGCTGGCCGGCGGCGCGGCCCACAACCCTTTTTCCCGGCACCCGAGTCGACCCGCCCGTCCATGATGAACGGCAAGCGGGTCTGCGTGGTGATGCCCGGCTACAAGGCCGCGGGCACGCTGGAGAAAACGGTCCGCGAGATTCCCATGGACGTGGTCGACGACATCATCCTCGTCGACGATGCCTCCCCCGACGATACGGTCGCGGTGGCCAAGCGCCTGGGGCTCCACACCGTCGTGCATCCGCAGAACCGCGGCTACGGCGGCAACCAGAAGACCTGCTACAAGGAGGCGCTGGCCCGCGGCGCCGACGTCGTCGTCATGCTGCACCCCGATTACCAGTACACGCCGAAGCTCATCCCGTCGCTTGTCTGGTGCGTTGCAAGCGGGCTGTACGACATCAGCCTGGGCTCGCGCATCCTCGGCGGCGGAGCAAGGCGCGGCGGCATGCCTCTCTACAAGTACGTCTTCAACCGCATCCTCACCTTGTCCGAGAACATCCTCATCGGCCAAAAACTGAGCGAATACCACACCGGCTACCGCTGCTTCTCCCGCAAGGTCCTGGAGACCCTTCCGCTGGAGGAGAACTCGGACAACTTCGTCTTCGACAACCAGATGCTGGTGCAAGCCGTCGACCGCGGCTTCCTCATCGCGGAAGTGACGTGCCCGACGCGCTACGAGCCGGAATCGTCCTCCATCCGGCTGCGCGCGAGTCTGCGGTATGGGGCAGGCGTGATGGGAACGGCAATGAAGTACCGCCTCAAGCGCATGCACCTAGCGAAACCGAAGTTCCTGCGGGAAGATGGGAAACGGATTCAGCTTCCGTAGGGCCGCGCATCACGGATACGGATCGATGGGCTCCTTGCACCACTCGTCATTGAAGCGGATGAGCCGACCGTCGTAGTCGATGTGCGATTCATATTGGCCAAGGCCTGGGAAGAACTCGCCGTACTTCGCGGGTAGCATCGGGGACCGCATGTGGCCGGGAATGATGCCCGGCGGTGGCTGCGCCACCTCCTCGGTCGTCGTGAAATGCCACATGACGAGCTTTCCGGCGTTGACCCACACGATTCGGTACGTGAAACCATCGCTGGCATTGTGATCATTGACCTGAGTGAGGGTCGTGTCCGAGGTCTGGCCGCCGTCCGGCGTCCACGACCAACTGACCTTGCTTATCTTCCCGGGCGAGACGTCGTGATGGATGTCGGCATGATGTGCGGGCATTCCAATTTCCCGGCGCATCCAAGCGGCGACCTCGTCGTCATCAACGTAGATGGCGTTCAGGACGCTAAAGTAGTTCCAATTCCCCGTACGACAGGCGCTAGGCGTCGTCATGTTGTCATGGTGCTCGATGATCATGCGCAGCGGTCGCTCGAAGGGACCGATGTGGACCCGCTGGCAGGCGACGAGCCATAAGTAGAAGTCCGTGCCAGCGCCCCCCGAGGAAACCGCGCCGGTCCAATTCCCGGGGGGATGGGCAGGGCTCGTATTTCCGGGATATGGCATCCCCGTCTCGACCTGATCGCAGCCGTTGAAGACAATCCCCGAGTCCTGGAGCGGGGCGGTCCAGATGGACGTGTTTGTCAACGACGGTTCCGGGATGGGCGCCGACGTCAGGTTCGACGTGCCAGACGCGCTGCCCACGGTTCCGGGGCGGTTGACCGCACAACCCGCCACTAGCAGGCAGGCGGCAATGCACGACCAGCTTCGAGCGTTCATCGCTAGCAGTCCTGACCCATCGGGCCCACGCGCGTACTGAAGATGTAGGCCCCCGCGCCGGCCGGACCATGCAACGATGTTTCGCCGGTCGGGACATGGGCGACGAAACCATAGCCTTGGTAGTGACCGGCCGTTCGAACGTACGGCGGATATTCTTTCAGGTCAAAGCCGCGGTCGTCGGCTAGGAGGAAGCGGATGCAGATGGAGGCGGGCTCTTGCACGCACCCGCCCAGGTCCCCAATCGGGTCCATGGGCAATGTCTCGGTCCAGTTTCCAAGCATCCGCTTGAGGCACCCTACTGTCCCCGAAGTGGCGGCGCACGGCGAATCGATTCCGAGGACGGAGCCGGAGACGACGGGGACGCAAGTGTTCGGCAGGGCGTCGAGGACCGTGTGGAGCGCGTCGCGCAAGACCTCGCCGAGGGCGGGCGTCGGGGGCGCTTCTGCGGTTCCCGTTGCCGGGAGCAGGAGCAGGGTGAGTGTGGCGACGCAGACAGGTTTGGCGTTCATGACCACGTCTTGGGAAACGGCCGCCCCCCATAAAGGCCGTCGCACAATGGTTGGCCTTCACGTATGGATTTCCAGAAAGAACGCCATACCCTTACATCCCCGAATTGGCCGCGCTCCCCCCGCGGGTTCCCCTTTTCAAGTCCGTTGCCGTCGGACCCCTAATGAAGCCGCGCGAAGCCGCCGACGCCGTCCGCGACGCTGCCCGCCGCAGCACGCGCCTCTTCGGCGAAGGGTTGCCGATGATTGCGTCGGAGAACATCGTGTCGCCGCGCGTGGCGGAGATGCTCGTCACGGACCTGCACGGCCGCTACGCGGAGGGCTTGCCTGGCAAGCGCTACTACCAAGGCTGCGGGCCGTTCGACGAGATCGAAGCCCTCGGCATGAGCCTCGCGCAGCAGGTCTTCCGCTGCCGCTTCGCCAACATCCAGAGCACGTCCGGCACGAACTCGAACCTCGCCGCCTTGAAGGCACTCACGAAGCCCGGCGACGTGATTACGGCGGTCTCGACGGCGGACGGCGGCCACATCAGCCACGCCCCCATGGGCGCCGTCGGGATGCGGGGACTCGAATTGCACACGTACCCGTGGGACGCGGCCCGCATGGAGCCGGACGTCGATGCCAGCATCAAGCTCATCCGCCAAGTGAAGCCCAAGATGTGCCTCTTCGGCCAGAGCGTCTTCCTGTTCCCGACGCCCCTCAAGGAGCTCGCCGCGGCGGCGCACGAAGTCGGCGCGACAGTGCTGTACGACGGCGCCCACGTCCTGGGCCTCATCGGGGGCGGCCAATTCCAGGACCCGCTACACGAAGGTGCCGACGTCCTGACGGGCAGCAGCCACAAGACGTTCCCCGGCCCGCAGGGCGGCTTCGTCCTCTCCGACACCGCCGACGAGAAGCTGCAGAAGAAACTCCATGCCGGCGTCTTCCCCGGCGTCGTCTCCAGTTACCACTTGCACCACGTCGCAGGCAAGGTCATCGCGCTTGCTGAATTCCAGGAATACGGCGCCGCCTATGCACGCGACACGGTGGACAACGCCCGGGCCTTCGGCGAGGCGATGGCGGCGGAGGGCTTCGACGTCATCGCCGCGGAACGCGGTTTCACGCGCAGCCATCAAGTCGTCACGCGCCACGGAGCCACGGATTCCGGCGCCGGCGCTGTCGCCGCGCAGAAACTCGAGGACGCCGGCATCATCACGAACATGAACATGCTCCCCGGCGATTCGAAGCCACTGCAGCCATCGGGTCTGAGACTCGGCGTGCAGGAACTGACGCGCGTCGGCATGACGAAGCGCGACATGGCCGAGGTCGCTCGCCTGTTTGCCCGCGTGCTGCTGAAGGGCGATGCCCCGGCCGCGGTACGCAAGGACGTCGTGACCCTCAAGTCGCGCCACCAAGCCGTGAAGTACTGCTTCAATCCCGACAACCTCGGTGGCTACGAGTTCCACGAGATGCTGTTGCCGGGCAGGCGCGTGGCACGCGAGGCGTAGAGCCATGCGGACGAGGGCGCTCGCCATCGCCGCCGCCATTGCCCTGGCTGGCTGCAGCCAAACGCCATCCGCCCATCCCTTCAGCACGATGCCATGCCAGGGGCTGACGGGCCCGCCCTCATCAGTCGTGCTGGCGCACGTCAGCGTCAGCCGTTCGCCGAGCGACCCACCCGCTCCCAGCCTGGCCAACGTGACGGCCTGGATCAAGGACCGCGCCGGCCACCTGCGGTCTAGCCCCCACGACCTCGACGACGACGGCTGCATCGCCTTTGGCATCGAGGGCACGGGCGAATTCGCCATCGACGCATCCACCTGCACGCCAAACGAGAACGGCGTCGTGGCTTGCTGCGGCTGGAACGCCAACACGGGTTGGTTCGTGCCGGACGCCGGCGTGGGAAGGTCGTTCGGCCTTCACCTGACGTTCAGCTGCGCCTAGAGGTCATTGCATAACTTCCAGGAGGCCTGCGCGCGCCGGTTTGCAAGGAGGGCTAGGAGGAGTTGCCGACCACGTGGCACCGCCACGCCGAGGCAATTCCGACGACGCCATCCGCCGTAAAGCGGCGCGCCCTCCGGGTCATTTTCCGGCCACACACTCCCGTCGCGGGCGGCCTTGGCGGGCTGCCGGCCCGCCGGCGGCCGCCCGCAACGGGATTGCGAAGGCCGGAAAATGACGCAGGCACCCTGGCCGTTATGAAACGGCCTCTAAGGGCGGTCTCCTCATATCCGACCTGCCCGTGTCGCGCACAAGCATGGTCCGCGTCGCGCTCACTGGCACCCCCGGCGTCGGCAAGACGACCCTCGCCGCCGTCGCGGCCGCGCACGGTTGGCGCGTCGTGGATGTCAAGGTCTGGGCACGGGCCGTCGGCGCCGTGGTCGGCCACGACGCAGCCGACGAGGCGGACGTCATCGACGTGGACAGGCTCGCGACCTTCGTCCAGCCGCAACCATACGACGTCGTGTACGAAGGGCACCTGAGCCATCTTCTGCCGCTTGACGCGGCGTGGGTCGTGCGATGCGATCCGCGGGTCCTTGCCCAACGCTTGGCCAATCGCGGCTACAGCCCCGCGAAGCTGCGGGAGAACCTCGAAGCCGAGGCACTCGACATCGTGCTGCAGGAGGCCCTCGACCAGTTGCCCGTGGTCATCCAGCGCGACGGCACGCGCCGAAGCCCAGCCGCGCTCTTCAAGGCATTTGCCGATGCGACGCGCGCAGGCGCTAAAGGGCACGACCTGGAGCCCGTCGACTGGAGCGACCAGCTCCCAATCGGAGCCACACATGGTCCTTGACAACTACCGGCGCAGCCTCGACTGGTGGCTCGTGCCGCTTGCCAAGGCATGCCGCAACGTTCCGCCCGACACGATCACGTGGCTGAGCCTCCTCGCCGCCGGAGCAGGAGGAATCCTGTTCTGGCTGTCCGGCCCGACGCACGCGGGCATCCTGATCCTGATGGGCGCCTGGGTCGGCGTCGGCCTCAACTCCATCCTGGACGTTCTCGACGGGAAGGTCGCGCAGCTGACAGGCCAGGCAACGCGGCGCGGCGACTACCTCGACCACTGCGTCGACCGCTTCAGCGACGCCTTCCTCATCATCGGCCTGGCCTTCTCGCCGTGGGCAGGGACCGGCATCGGCATCGCCGCCCTGGCAGGGACTCTCCTGACGAGTTACATGGGCACCCAAGCCCAAGCCGTCGGCCAGCACCGCAACTACGCCGGCTTCCTCGGACGCGCCGACCGCATGGTGCTCCTGCTCTTCGCGCCGCTCGGACAGGCGGTCTGGACGTCGTCGGGCCGCGGCCCCATCCACATCGGGGACTTGGAGACGAACTGGCTGGAACTGGTCCTGGCCTACTTCGCCGTCGTGGGCGCGCTCACGACGGTGCAGCGCTTCGTCGGCGGCTTGCGCGGCTTCGGCCCAGACGGCGAGATCCGCCGATGACTCCAATACAAAACCTAAATACGGGGCCAGCTCGCGTTCGCCCGCCGATGACGCCCACACTGCTCCTGGTCGACGACGACCCCTCCTTCGTGCAGGACCTCAGCGACTTGCTGGTGACGTTCATGCCCGACGCCAAAGTCCTCACGGCCACCTCGGGCGCCGCCGCCTTGGACATGCTCAAGGTGCAGCCCATCGACCTCATCATCTCCGACCGCCACATGCCCGGCATGGACGGCCTCGAGCTCCTGCGCGCCGCCCGCGCCCACGACCCGACGATGCCGCGCATCCTCATGACGGGCGACCTGACGTTCGACACGGTCATGGCCGCCGTCGCCGAGGCGCGCATCTGCGAAGTGATTGCAAAGCCGCCGCAGGCGTCGACGACGATGGCCAGCATCCGCCGCCTGCTCGGGCTGCGAGCCTCGGGCCAAGAATGCTCGCCGATCGGCGCAGCGGCCTAAATTGGGCGTCCGGCTCCACCGGCATCTAGCGCAGGCGCAACGACACGGCCACTCCATCCCGCAGCGGCAGCACGGTGGTGGCAAACGTCGCATCCTCGAGGGCAAGCCGCGTGTACTCCCGCACACCGCGCGTCGCCTCGTCGCGGATGGCTGCATCCGCCACCTTGCCCTGCCAGAGCGTGTTGTCCGTCAGGATGAGTCCGCCCTTTCGCACCCGCTTGCGGGCGATCTCCCAGGCATCCGGGTACTGCTCCTTGTCGATGTCGATGAAGATGACGTCGAAGGGCCCCTTCTCCGAGCGCAGGGCGTCGCGGGCGTCGCCGACGCGGAACTCCACGCGGGACTTGAGCCGGGCCTTGCCGAGCCACTGCTGCGCCTCGCGCGACAACGCGGCACTGCCGTCCGTGTGCACGACGCGGCCCTTCGGCCCGACGGCGCCAGCGAACCACACGGTCGAGTAGCCGAAGCCGGAACCCATCTCGAAGACACTGCGGGCACCGACGGCCGTCGCCAGTTGTGCGCAGAGCCGGCCGACGAGAGGGCCGATGATGGGAAAGCCGCGCTTCATCCCCGAGGACTCCATCTCCAGCAGGACCTGGGAGGGCGCCGGCTGGATGCGGTGCAGGTACGCCTCGATGCCGGAATCGACGATCATCGCAGCCGCCTCCCCTTGGTCGGGCGACGCGCCGGCGCGGCCCCCGCCCTCTTGCCAGATTGCGACGCCCCGGCCTTGGGCCTTGCCTTCGCTTTGCTCGATGCCGGCGCGGGAAGCTGCGCGATGCGGGCATGCACGATGGCCTTCACGAGGGCGGCAGGCAACGGCCTCGCCGGCGTGAAGTGCACGGTGCTGCTGACGACCTCCACCCCGGGGTACTCCCGGGCCATGTCCGCGGCAAGGTAGCCCCCGAACAGGCTGCAGTGGCGTTGGAATGATCCCATCGAGACCAACGTGCGGCCGCCGAAGAAGAAGGCGGGCACCTTGTAGCTCAGGCGCTCCGTGGCGGTCGGGGCGGCCACCAGGATGGTCTTGCGCAGGCGAAGCAATGCCGTGCGGTGGGCCGCAGGGGCCGCGGCCAAGTAGGCGGCGACGTCGGCAGGGGGATGGCGCATGACCCGCGATGGCCTTCGGGTTCATCAACGCCGCCGGCCATGGCGAATCGCGTGAACATCGTCCGTTGCGGCGGCCGTGGGTGGGATTCCAATCAGTTCCTCGTGAAGGACGAGAAGTCGAACCGCTTCGACATGGTGGACGCCGGACACGGCCTCGATTTCGCCAACGTCCTGCGCGACGTCGCCGCCGTCATCGAGCCGAGTCGCGTGCGCAACGTCGTCGTGACCCACGAACACCTCGACCACGTCAACGGCTTGCCGCAGTGGAAAGCCTTGGGCGCGACGCTTCTGGCCTCGCGGGGCGCCGCGCACAAGCTACGCGAAGGGCGGGACCCGACGTCGGAGCGCTTCGGCGCCCGCATCCCGCAACTGGAAGTGGGCATCCTCGACGATGGCGAACGCGTCCAACTCGGCGCCGCGCAATTCGACGTCCTCGCGACACCGGGCCACTCCCCGGGCTCTGCCTGCTACTGGCATGAATCCTCAGGCACGTTGTTCTCCGGCGACACGCTGTTTGCCGACGGCGGCATCGGACGCTTCGATTTCCCCGACGGCGACGTCGCCACGGAAGCGCAAGCCATCATGCGCCTGTCCAAGTTGCAGGTCCGGATGCTGCACTGCGGCCACGGGCCGAGCGTGGAGGGGGAGGACGCCGTCCGCAGCGTCGCAGCGAGCCTCCGGCACGTCCAGTCCTGCCTGCCCTAGAGGTCATTGCATAACTTCCAGGGTGGCCTGCGAAGGCCGAACAACGACCCGCAAGGGCGCGCCGCCTTGCGGCGGATGGCGTCGTCGGATCCGGCTCGGCGTGGCGCTGCCACGCTGTCACCGAATCCTCCTAGCCCTCCTTGCAACCCGGCGCGCGCAGGCCTCCTGGAGGCCATGCAACGACCTCTAGTAGGGTGGGACGTCGGCTTCACCGCGCGCCGTCGGGAAGCCGTCGAAGACGATGCGGGTGAGGTGCGGCGCCCCCCCCGGCGTCGTGAAGCGCACGGTCAAGTCCGACCCAGAGTTGGCCCCCACGGAGGATGGACCCGCCAGGTCGCCAAACGGGACGCCGCCGCCCTGCGCGTCTGCCGCGCTCCAGGCCAGCGTGGTCTCGACGGTGACGTTGTTGGGGTTGTCCATGTGCAGGCGCACGACGTGGCATTCCTCGTGGAAGTCCGTGACCCCGTCCGGGCAGCGGCCGGCTTCGATGTGGGCGTCGCGCACTGAGAGCGTCACAGGGTGCGGGGGGAGATGGACGTCGGGCAAGGCCGGCAGGCCGTTCAGGCGCGATGGGTTCGCGGGACTGGAGCACCCGGCAAGGAGAGTGAAGGCAACGGCGGCCACGGCGACGACGACTCGCACGAGTCGACGACGCACGTGCACCGACTTGAGGGTTTGGACGAAGTTCGGCGGCCTCGACCGATTCCTGCACCGGGCCGGCCTCGTCTTGCTCCGCCGACGCCCTCCGTGATAGGGCCGCGTGGCCGGCTTCCGCGCCGGCTTAACCACTGAGTTCACTGAGCGCACTGAACGCGCCGCGTCCGTAGTTCAGTGAATTCAGTGCGTTCAGTGGTTCGCCCCTCGGCCGAGTGTGGGGGGCCGGGGAGAACAGGAGCCTTGCGCAGAGAAGGGGAATGAGTTCGTGTTCTCCGTTTGGCTCCCGTTCTCCCAGGCCGCCCATGCCTGAAAGACAGCGAAGTCGCCGAAGCCTGGAAAGGTCGCGTTCCGGTTTTTTCCGTGGCTTCCTCGTCTTTCAGGCCCCCCGGCGGCCCTCGCCATCGCTGCGCTCGGCTCGCCAAGCCCTCGCTTCACCGCGGCTTCGCCGTCGGCGTGCTCGCCCCGGCCGGGGGCTGGCAGGCCATCGGTTGCATCTGTTGCATCGGTTGACCCGGCGTGGACGTCGCCGCCGTCGGAGGAGATTGGGGACGGGTCGGCGCCTAGGAGACGCAGGGGGAATCCTACGCGCCCTTCAGCAGGTTGTTCGCGATGACCCCGCGGCCCGGCAAGCCGAGCCGCAGGGATTCCGCGGCCGAGCCGGCGGCATCGCGACCAATTCTCTGCGGGCGACTCGCTTCGCTCATGCGCCCTTGAGAAGATTGTTCGCGATGACCATCCTCTGGATCTCGCTCGTCCCCTCGTAGATCTCCGTGATCTTGGCGTCACGGAAGGCCCGCTCGACGGGGTAATCCTTCGTGTAGCCGTTGCCGCCGTGCACCTGGACGGCCTCCGTCGCAGTCCACATCGCCGTCTCCGAGGCGTACACCTTGGCCATGGAGGCCTCCTTGGAGTACGGCTTCTTCTCGTCCTTGAGGCGGGCTGCGCGATGGATGAGAAGGCGGGCGGCGTCGATGCGCGTCGCCATGTCGGCGATCTTCCATTGGATGGCCTGGTTGGAGCCGATGGGTTTGCCGAATTGGCGCCGCTGCTGCGCGTACGACAGGCTGGCCTCGTAGGCCCCGACGGCGATGCCGAGGGCTTGGCTTGCGATGCCGAGACGGCCGCCGTCGAGCGTCTTCATGGCGACCTTGAAGCCCTCGCCGACGGGCCCGAGGACGTTCTCGTCCGGCACCTGCACGTTTTCGAAGAACAGCGGACAGCAGGGCGCGGCGCGGATGCCGAGTTTGTCCTCGGGTTTGCCGATGCGGAAACCGGGCGTGCCCTTCTCCACGAGGAACGCGGTCTGGCCCTTGTGCCCGGCCGCCTTGTCCGTCTGGGCGAAGACGACGTACGTCTCGGCGAGTCCCGCATTCGTGATGAAGAGTTTCTGGCCGTTGAGGACGTAGCCGCGGCCGCTCTTGGTGGCCGTCGTCTGCATCGACACCACGTCGCTGCCGGCGTTGGGTTCCGTGAGTCCGTACGCGCCGAGCTTGCGGCCGGCGAGCATGGGCTTGAGGAAGCGTTCATGCTGGTCCGCGTTGCCGTACGTGTAGAGGGGCCAGCCGGACAAGGAATTGTTGACGGAGACGATGACGCCGGTCGAGGCGCAGACGCGCGACAGCTCCTCGATGGCGATGCAGTACGACACCATGTCCGTGCCCGCGCCGCCGGCCTCTTCGGGGAAATTCATTCCCATGATGCCGAGGGCGCCAAGCTCGTGCGCCAACTCGGGTGGCCACCGGTGGGTCTCGTCCATCTCCTTGGCGATGGGGCGCAAGCGGCGCTCGGCGAACTCCCGCACGGTCTGGCGGATGAGGGCGTGCTCCGAGGTGGGCTCCAGGTCCACGACGCGGCCAGGCGGGGCGCCGTCTTCAAGGCGACGGGGCGGTCCTGCTGATCGGACGGGGGACGGAGTCCTTCATGGTGGCGATGGCGTCGTCCGAATAGGTGCCGAAGGCGAGGAGCATCGCCTCGCCGTCCTTCAGTTGGTACGCAAGGTGCGACGCCAGGTCCGGCTCGGCCCACGTCCACGTGCCATTGGCGAGCTTGGTCTCGAGGAAAAACCGCAGGGGGCGGTCGCCGGCTTGCCACGGGCCTTGCGGGTTCGAGGACTGCAAGGGCGCGCTCTTTGCGATGGAAAGGGACGCTGCAGTCACTTGCAGGTCGACGGCGGCAAACGCGGTCTGGATGCCCACGCAGTGGCCCTTGCCCTCGAAGTGGAACTGCGCAGGGCCGAGGTCCATGGCACCTTGCTCGGGCCGGCTCTGGTGCATGTGGACGTTGATGCTCATGAACGGGTCGACGCCGTAGTTGTAGTACGGCGCGCCCGACGACGTCGCCGGGGTGGACCAATCGATGCGGCGCGGCGAGTCCTGCTGCGGATCCGCCCCCCGGTCGGAGGGGACATAGACTGCGAACGTCGCATGCCAGTGGACGGGACACTCGGTCCCCGCCGCCGGCTGGGCTCCCGGCAACAAACCGGTACTGCCATCGTCGCCCGGGCTACAAGCGGCCTGCAGGAAGCCGCCGCAGTTTGACGACGGGTCGGCCGGCGTCGAGCATCCGGCAGCGAGCACGCCCGACACGAGCAGCGCGACGACCAACACCCGGCCCATGGTCAAGCCACTTCGCCCGGGGTCATGAAGGTGACCGTCGGGGACCGGCCACTTCAAGGCGCACGGCAGGGTCCGCCCGGCATGGCCCGCGCGGATACCCACACCCCGTTGGCCGACGGGTCGCCCCTGGCCGAAGCGGCGGTCGATGCGTTCCTTGCCGGCCTCGCCGCAGGGCAACCGGACGTCATCGTGAAGCGGGCCGTACGGCAAGGGCTCCTCGACGATTGGCTGCAGTCGCGCGAGAAGCCACGCATGATCTCCGTGCTGGCCATCGGCAAGGGGGCGCCCCGCATGCTCTGGGGCCTCGTCGAAGGTGGCGTGCCCTTTCGCGGCCTGGGTGTGGCGCCGCGCGGTGTGCCGGCGCCTGGCGTCGACACGTTCCGCTGGCTGGTCGGCGACCACCCCGTCGTGGGACCGGGCTCCCTGGCCGCGGGCCGCGACGTGCTGGCCTGGTGCGACGCCCTCCCCGCCGACGAGCCGCTCTTGGTCCTGCTGTCCGGGGGCTCGTCCGCCTGCCTCGAGGTGCCTGCCGAAGGCTTGTCCGACGCGGCCATGGTGGCGGCCAGCCGCGACCTCTTGGCGGCTGGCTTGCCCATCGAGGAACTCAACCGTCGGCGGGCCGCCATCTCCGCCGTGAAGGGCGGCAAGCTCGGCGCTCACCTGCTGCGGCGCACCGGGCGCATCCGTGTCTGGGTTCTGGCCGACACGGACCCGGCAACGGCAGCTGCGACCATCGGCTCTGCACTCTTCTGGCAGGATCAGGCACCCGAGGCCATCCCGCACCACGTGCTGGCGTCCGTCACGGAGCCCATCGTCGCCGCAGGCTTGCGCCTCGGCGCGACGGGCTGGTCGGTCTACCGGCACGCGGCACGCATCAGTGGACCCATCGACGCGGCCGTAGCACAGTTCGCGGCGGCGCTTGCCGGGCTGCCGGCGGACCAGGACGTCGCCCTCGTCGGCGGCGGCGAGGCGGTCCTGCCCATCCCGCCGGGGGCGCCGGCCGGTGGTCGCGCCCAACACGCCGCGCTCGCCTTTGCGGGCCACCTCCATCGCGCCCGGTCCGACGCCCTGGTCCTCTGCGCGGCGACCGACGGCGTGGACGGCACGAGCGATGCGGCCGGGGCGTGGGTGACTTCCGCCGCGTGGTCGCCGGAGGCCGACGCAGCGCTGCGGGGCTTCGACTCGCACGCATACCTCACGCAACGCCGCCTCGTCCTGCACACGGGTCCGACCGGCACGAACCTCAACGACCTCTGGATTGCGTTGCGGCGGGCACGCTAGGCCCGCGCCGCGACCGTGCACACCTGGACGAATTCCGCTTCGGCCTTGCCACACGCGGCGGCCCGTCCGGCGGCGTCGGCCACGAGGCTGTGCACCATGATGCCAACGGCCCGATAACACAACAGCTTGCTATCCGTCGGCACCGTGGGGCAGAACGCGAAGCCCGGGGCGGCGTCGCCCTTGTTGTTGACCATCTCTTGCACGGCGCCGTAGATGCAATGGGGCAGGCGCGTCACGTTGCCCAGCCCGCACTGGCGAAGGACCTTGGGGCCATCTCGTAGCTGGGCCCCCGAGATGTCGCGGCCCATCGATTCGTAGCACACCTCGTCGAAGGGGGCAGGCGCCAGGTCGCAGGCGGCGAAGACCTCGCTCGTGGTCTTACCCTCCTTCAGGAGGACGGAGGATTGCATCCAGTAGCAGGCGTGCCACCAACGCTCGGCCACTTGATTGCACGGATACAGCGGGTCGGCTGGCCGCAGCGGCTCCCATGTCATGTTCATGCCACCCATGCCCGACATGCCTGGCATGTCCTCGTGCTGCATCGTGACGTCGCCCTGGACGTTCTCCATGAAGACGCCGCCCGCGCACGACTCCCGCGCCCAGGAGTCGTCGAACAGGTCGCACCATTGCAAGGCGGTCGGCAACTGGTGCATCGCGACCATGTCGAGGCCGTGGCCGAGGCCGTGCAGGCACTGGAAAAAGCGGAACGAGCCCTCAGCGTCCGTGCACAGCGCCGTCACGTCGGCCTTCCGCGTGGGCGGTCCAACGTCGTTGAAGTGGCGCTCGAGGACGCCGTGGAAGCAGCCGGACGCCATGGTCGTGGGGCAGTGCCGCAGCGCCTCCGTCGACGAGGGGTAGTAGCCAAGGGAGGCCCGACCGAGATGGTGTGCGATGTTGTGCTGCTCGTGCATGACGGCGGCGTCGGAAGCGCTCAGCTGGTCCAGCAAGGCAAAGGCCGGCTCGAGTCCGTGTGCGAGCATGACGGCTTCGAGTTGGTCCTGGACGCAGGGCGTGCCGCCGACGTTGCAGGCCGCCGCGACCTGCGCCGCCGTCGGGACGGGAGGGCCCGCGGGCGTGTCGCCGCTGGCATGGTCCAACAACGGCCAGGCGACGCCCGCCGCGAGGGCCGCGACGGCCACGGCCGCGACGGCGAACTGCAGCGCGGACCCAGCCACACCCACGCAGGCTGCCCGCCTCTTATGAACGGCACGACCGGGGACGTTGGCCCCGCCGCACGCCGTTAAATAGGACCTGCTCGTGGGAAAATCCGTGTTCGAGAGCGTCCCCACCATCCTGTCGTCCAAGGAGATCCTGGACAAGGCCTTCCTCAAGGCCAACAAGATGGAAGTGCCCGACCCGGACAAGTACCACCGCATCCGCAAGACGGAGGAGGCGCAGATGAAGCACGTCCAGGAGGCGTGCACCGAGGCCCTGGAGCGCTACGTCAAGTCCTTCCCCAACCTCGACGAGGTGCCGGGCTACGAACGCGAAGTCCTCGACATCCTGGTGGGCGTCGACGAACTCAAGGCGGCCCTGGGCCATGTCGACTGGGCGCGCGAGAAGATCAAGGAGGTCTACGGCGACGTGGCCGGCGCCATGCGGCGCGAGCGCACGACGCTTGGCATCCAGGCGCAGAAGCGGCGCTTCTCCGGGCGCTGTGCAAGCCTCATGGGCAAGGTCGACAAGGACCTCGCCTTCCTCAGCAAGGCGCGCGACAAGATGCGCATGCTGCCGACCGTGCACCCGGAATACCCCACGGTCGTCATTGCGGGGTTCCCCAACGTGGGCAAGTCAAGCCTCCTTGCGGCCTGGACGAAGGCCAACCCCGAGATCGCGCCGTACGCCTTCACGACGAAGGCCGCAAACGTCGGCCACATCGAGGTGCGCAGCCGCGAGGACTCCGTCTCGTTCATCCAGGTCGTAGACACGCCCGGCCTGCTGGACCGGCCCGATGCCGAGCGCAACGCCGTCGAACGCCAAGCCGTGGCCGCTCTGCGCTACGCTGCCGACGCCTGCCTGTTCCTGATCGACATGAGCGAGATGTCGGGCTACACCATCCCCGAGCAGGAGGCGCTCCTGGAACAAGTGCGCCGCGAGATGTCCGGCATCCCGCTCCTCGTGGCCGAGTCCAAGTGCGACCTGCGCCGCAGCACGACGGACCGGCTCAAGTTCAGCACCACGACGGGGGAAGGCCTGGAGGCGCTCAAGGCCGCCGTCATCGCAGCCATGACTCCCGACGAACCGGAACTGGAGATGGACCCCCTGGACATGTGGAAGGCCCAGCGCGACCCCATGTTCGGGTAGTTCCGTCTTGCCGAACCTGTGCAACAATCTTCTAAAGCCCCCAGGGGTCGGCAGCCCTGTCCATGGCTGACGAACCGACCGGCGACGACGGGCTGACACAGCGCGAACGCCGCGCACAGAGGCACCGCTCCACGCGCGCCACACGCGCCCCCACGGACTGGGCCCGCAAGGCTCGTGCGGCCAAGACGCCCATCATCATCCTCCTCATCGTCGCGGCCGGTGTCGGCGCCGTCATCTGGCTCAACCTGCCGCACGACTGCCCCGACCACTGGCACGCAACACAGCGCGTCTTCGTGCCGGACGGCATGGGCTCCGATGGCTACGACATTCCGCACACCATCGACTGGAACGCCCCCAAGAACGCCGCCAACCAGATCTACTACAACTACGGCATCGACGACGCGATGAGCCCGACCATGCACATGCACCAAAGCGGCCCCGAGCAAGGGTCGGAGGCTTTGGGCCCGACGCAATTCCACTTCGAAGGCAACGGCAAATGCAT
This sequence comes from bacterium, assembly GCA_040390065.1. Lineage (GTDB taxonomy): Archaea > Thermoplasmatota > E2 > JACPAO01 > JAHFTW01 > JAHFTW01. The sequence continues at coordinate 224,307 of JAZJZE010000009.1, forward strand.
CGGCATCCAGAACGCTTACAGCGAGATTGATTTGAGCGTGGACAGCCACTCCGTCACCGTCATGCAGGGCACGCCCCTCTACGCCGCCAACATCAAGGGAACGAGCCTGGAGGCAACCGGCGGCCACTGGGAGGCAGGCGGCAACCACACGCTGCGCTTCTTCCTCGAGACGAACGTGGGCAACAACACGTGGGCCTGGTCGGAGCGCAGCTTCGACGACTACAAGCATTACCAGGCGCACGACATGGAATCCTTCATGGTCGCCTTCGGCCACTACAGTGACGCGCAACTGCAGTCGATGATGGACCAGATTCCAGCCCCCATCAGTCGCCCCGGGGACGCGCAGGTGCTGCCCTTCTACACGCCGCCGGTTGTCGTCACCACGACGCCGACCAGCAGTTCGACGACGTAAGCGACGCGCGTCGGGCGTCCAGGCCCGACTTTGCTCGGCACCGCACCGGCGCCGGCCGCAATGCCTAAGACGTGCCAAACCCCCGCATGCGTATGGACCGCCCAGTCGGAATTCTTGCAATCGCGCTGCTGTGCGGCCTATGCCTGGGAAGCCCGGGGGGCGGCGCAAGCGCAAGGGAGGCGGCGCCTGGCCACCCGCCGGCTGGCGCCGTCGCGTCGCCGGATTACCTGGGGATTCTTCACGCCAACAGCGCCATGTCCGTTGCCGACCAATTGCCGGCCGGGTCCACGACACGCTGCATCCCATGCGCGCAAAGCGACATGTGGCCAGGGGACTTTGCCGCCCCAGCCGTCCCGATGACATCCGCCGACTCCATTGCCCAGTCCTCCGACGACGGCCTCTAGCCAGTGCGCGTGCGGTAGTCCACCAGGATTGCGCGCGCCGCATCGCCCGGGCTGCGCCGACCGGCCTCTGCCTCGGCGACCAGGTGCGCAAACTGCGGCCGGGGCGTGCCGTCGCGGGCGAAGGCGTGCGACACGACGTCGCTGGCCAAGAGCAGGCGGACTTGCTCGCGCACGCGGCGGGCCCGACGTTGTGCCCACGTTCCCGACGCCTCGCTCCAGGCACGATGCTTGACCAGGACGTCGAGGAGAGGCCCGGTTCCTTCGCCACGCTCGGCCACGGTGCGCAGGATTGGCGGGGTCCACGCGTCGCCGCCGTTTGGCGCGGGCGCGGGGTGCGCCAGCATGAGGTTCGCTTCGACTTCGGATGCGACCTTGTCGGCGCCGGTGAGGTCTGACTTGTTGACGACGAAAACGTCGGCGATCTCCATGATGCCCGCCTTGACGCTCTGCACGTCGTCGCCCAGGTTCGGCACGAGGACGACCACGACGGAGTCGGCAAGCCGCGCGATGTCGACCTCGGCCTGGCCGACGCCGACGGTCTCCACAAAGACCACGTCCTTGCCCGCTGCAGACAGCACCCGCACGGCATCCAACGTGTGCCGCGACAACCCGCCCAACGCACCGCGCGTCCCCATGCTGCGGATGAAGACATCGCGGTCGCCGGCGTGGCCCTGCATGCGGATGCGGTCGCCGAGGATCGCGCCCCCTGTAAACGGGCTGGACGGGTCGACGGCCACGACGCCGACGGACAGGCCGCGCCGCCGCGCTTCGGCGATGAGGCGGTCGACGAGCGTGGACTTGCCCGTCCCAGGCGCGCCCGTCACGCCGATGACGTACGCCTTCCCCTGCGGCATGGCGGAGAGCGCATCCGCTGCGCCTTCGTCGTCGGCCTCCAGCCGCGAGATGAGGCGGCCGATGGCGCGGCGGTCGCCGGCGGCGGCCTGCGAGGCCAATTCGCCTGCCGGGCCGCCGGGCGCGCGCAGCATGTCCTAGGCCCGCACGGCCTCGACGCCGTTGGCAAAGCGCGGGTGGCCCTCGATGAACTGCACGATGGAGCGGGTGTCCGTGCCGGGCCCGAAGACCGCTTCGATGCCGACGGCCTTGAGCCGATGCGCATCGTCGTCGGGGATGATGCCGCCGCCGAAGACGACGACGTCCTCGGCGCCCTCGGCGACCAGCATCTGCTTGACCTTGGGGAACAGGGTCATGTGCGCGCCCGAGAGGCAGGACAGGCCGACGAGGTCGACGTCCTCCTGGATGGCGGCGGCGACGATCTGCTGGGGCGTCTGGCGCAGGCCGGTGTAGATGACCTCGAAGCCGGCGTCGCGCAAGGCCCGGGCGACGACCTTGGCGCCGCGGTCGTGGCCGTCGAGGCCCGGCTTGGCGACCAGGATGCGGATCTGCCGTTCCGTCATTGGGGCGTTCCAGAAGATGGCTCTAGATAACCCTGCTCCAAGGGCCCATCGTGGCCTAGGCTTGGCGACGGCGCAGCAGGAGGACCGCGGCGCCGAGTGCAGCCACCAGGGCCACGAGTTCGAAGCCGGGCGTCTTGCCGCTGTTGCCGGCCGCCGCGTCCAGGGCGCTTGCCTGGTCGGCTTCGTCGAGGTACGGGTGGTCCGTGTCGATGACGGCGTACAAGTGCAGCAGGCTGCGCTGGTTGAAGTCGCTCTGGCTGGTGGCCGTGAGGACCAGGTCTGCCGCATCGGGGCGGGCGGCCGTGTCAGGCGCCTTGACGGCGACGGCCAGGAAGACCGAGCCGCCGGCGGGGATGGTGACCTGCGGGTTCTGCATGATGAGGCGCGACCAGGAGTCGGCCGTGCCTACCGCGTGCGTGCCGGTCATCTCGACGAGGAAAGTGTCCTGCTTGTCGCCGTGGTTCGTGAGGGTTACGTTGAACAGCACCGTCTTGCCAGGGTTGACGAAGCGGTTGGGCTCCGACGTGGCCACGAGTTCGACCGTCGACAGGAAGATGTCCTGCACCGGGTCGTGGTACTCGACGAGGGGCAGGGTGAACGTGCCGCCGGGGAGGAGGACGGGGGAGTCCTTCGGGCCGAAGAACGGGTCGGCGCGCGTGAAGTTCAATGTGAGGAACAAGACGAGCGAGGCGCCCTTCTGGAAGGGGATGAACTCGCCGCCCGGCCTGGCGTGCACGACGGTCTTGAACTCCTTGTCCGGGTTCTGGGCGGAGACGTCCACCGGTGTCGTGGCCTCGAGGGTCGCGACGACCGTTGCGTTCGCCGAAGGCGAATCGATGTTGACGCCCTGACCCTTCGGGGGCGCGCCGTAGTAGACCAGCTTGCCGCTGAAGACGGCGCCGTTCATGGGCAGCGCGTTCTTGATGTGCACCGAGATCTCGGCGGGGCCCCCCAGCATGCCGTTGCCCTTCGTGTCGAAGTCGAGGCCCATGTCGAGGGCCGGCTCGAGGGGGACGTCCCAGGCGTAGTGGACCTTCGGAAGGTCGGTCACCGCAAGGTTCGCGCCGCCGCACGTGTTGGTCGCGGCCGTCTCCTCGCAGTCCAGCGTCGCGGGGATCAACGTCTTCTTGTCGTTGGGCTCGTGCTCCGGGTCGAGGGCGTTCATGTAGACGTAGCCCTCGAGGCCGGTGTCGCCCGGGAACAGCGATTCGATGACCGTTGCCGTCGGATCGGTGCTCGCGGCGGTCGAGTGCAGCCAGATCTGGTTGTGGTGGCCCGCCGGCTGCGGCGGGTTCACGTACCGGACGCCGAGCTGGACACGGCCGACGGAGCCGGGGTCGCTGACGGATTGCAGTTCGACCACGAAGTTGAGGAAGGCGCCGTGCGCGTGGGCAAAGGGCGTCGTCACGAGGATGGGGAACAGGAGCGTCCCGTTGCCCGGGATCGTGAGCTGCGCCGCCGGCAGCTTGACCTGCCAGACGTTGGGGACGCCGACGGTGACGAGGTTGAAGCGGTCCTCGCTCTTGGCGAGGTTGGTCGCCTGGACCTGGAAGACGATGGTCGTCGCCTCACCGTTGGAGGCGCGCGTCGGGATGGCGGAGCGCAGGCGGGCGTGGCCGGATTGGGCGACGCCGAAGTGGATAGGGAGCTTGCCCTCGTTGACCGTGCTGTTTCCGTTGTCCGGCATCGCGTCGCTGGCCGTCGGCGTCGGGGCCTTGCCGCCGCCGGTCGGGCCGCGGCCCAAGCCGATCTGGGCGTTGATGGCCTTGGAGGTGACGTGGAAACCCGTGAAGGGGACGTCCGGGTGGGGCGCGCCGCCGTTGCCATCGGCAAGAAGGTCGCGGTGGGCGACGGTCGCCGAGACGGTGTTGGCCGTGAGGTCCTCCGAGAAGACGAGTTCGGCCGGGTCGGAGGTGATGGTGAAGTAGCCGTTGCGGCCGGGGTCGAAGGCCTGGAGTTGGCCGAAGTAGTTCGTGCCCGCGAAGTGTTGGCGGTTGACGATCAAGCGGAACTGGCGGTCGTAGTTCTGGAAGTAGATGCCATACTGGCCGGACTCCGTGCCGGGCAGTTCAGTGGGTTGCGGCGAGAGGTTCTTGACGCCAAGGATGAACGTGAAGGAGTCCGTGGTCTCCTTGACGTCCAGCGACTTGAGGTCGGTCGGGTCCCAGCGGCCGTCGGGCGCCTTCTGGCAGGTGCCGTTCTCGCAGACGTCGACGTCCAAGAGGCCGTCGTCGGCCATGTGCGTCGCCGGCAGGTCCGTACCCGGGGGTGCCTGGGCGTGCGTCGGCACGACCAAGGCGGCGGAGGCGGTCATGATGAAGGCCAGCAGCACGGCTGTCCGGTTGCGCATGGAAATCCCAGGTAGGGCGGAGGGACAAAACCCTTGTGGTGCCAGCCTGGCCTTTTTGGCCTCTTGCATCAGGGCTGCGGCGGCGTCGGCGGAGCGGCCGGGCCGGGCGCTGGTGGCGGCGTCGGCGGCGGCAGGACCAGGTTGCCATCGCCCTCGTCAGCCGGCAACGTCGCGACTTGCGTGATGCGGTCGTCGTCGTCCATGCGCATGAGGGTGACGCCCTGCGTCGAGCGGCCCATGGCGCGCAGTTGGTCGACGGGGATGCGGACACCCATGCCGGATTTCGTCAAGAGCAGGAGCGATTCGTCGCCCTTCACGGTACGCACGGCGACGACGGGGCCGTTGCGGTCGTTGACGACGATCGTGCGCACACCCTTGCCGCCGCGGTGCGTCTTGCGGTACTCGTCGAGTTCCGTGCGCTTTCCATAGCCGTTCGCCGTCACGGAGAGCAGGCTGGTTCCTGGTTCCGCAATGGCGAGCGACACGACTTCGTCGCCGCTTTCGAGCGTGATGCCGCGGACGCCTGCAGCGGGGCGGCCCATGACGCGGACTTCCGACTCGTCGAAGCGGCACGCTTGGCCCATCTTCGTCGCCAGGATGACGTCGGCTTTTCCGTCCGTGCGGCGGACCGCGAGAAGCTCGTCGCCCTCGTCCAGGCCAATCGCAATGATGCCGCCGGCGCGGATGTTCTTGAAATCAGCCAGCGCCGTGCGTTTGACGGTGCCCATCTTCGTCGCGAAGAACAGCGTCGGCCCGGTGGCGTCGGAGCCTTCGGGGGCCTCGCCTTCGGAGAAGTCACGCACCGGGATGATGGTCTCGACCTTCTCGTCGCCCTCCAGTTGCAGCAGGTTGATGGCCGGCTTGCCCTTCGTCTGGCGCGACCCCGTGGGCACCTTGTAGCCCTTCAGCCAATGGATGCGGGCCTTGTTCGTGAAGAAGCACAGCCAGTCATGCGTCGAGCCCACCGTCGATTCCATGACGGCGTCCTTCGCGGCAGCCTCGTCTTCCGATTCGCTGCCCTTGAGCTTGAGACCACGCAGGCCCTTGCCGCCGCGGTTCTGTTCGCGCCACGTGTCGAGGGGCAGCCGCTTGACGTACTGCTCCTGCGTCAGCAGGAAGACGGACTCCTCCTCGGGGATGAGCGACTCGTCGTCGATGTCGATGTCGCCCTCGGCAATCTGGGTGCGACGCTTGTCACCGAATTCGGCGCGCGCCTTGGCAAGCTCTTCCTTGATGATCGCGTAGACTTGCGCCGGGTCGGCAAGGACGCCCTTGTAGTACGCGATCTGGACTTGCAGTTGCGCGTGCTCCGTCTTCACGGCGTCGGTTTCGAGTCCCGTGAGGCGCTGCAGGCGCATGTCCAGGATGGCCTTGCCTTGGATCTCGCTCAGCTTGAACTGCCCCATGAGGCCAGCCAACGCGGTTTCCGGGTCCTTGCTCGCGCGGATCAGGGCCACCACGGCGTCGATGTTGGCAAGCGCGATGAGGAGGCCTTCCAGCACGTGCGCGCGGGCTTCCGCCTTCTTGAGTTCGAATTGCGTGCGACGCGTCACGACCTCGAAGCGGTGCTTGAGGAATACCAGGATGAGTTCGCGCAGGCCCATGGTGCGGGGCCGGCCGTCGACCAAGGCCAGGTTGTTGACGGCGAAACTGGTCTGCAGCGCCGTGTGCTTCCACAACTGGTTCAGGACGACGTCCGGGATGGCGTCGCGCTTGAGTTCGATGACCATGCGCATGCCGCGCCGGTCGGATTCGTCGCGCAGGTCGGAGATGCCTTCGAGCACTTTCTCCTTGACGAGCTCCGCCATGGCGATGAGCAGGTCCGACTTGTTGACTTGGTAGGGGATCTCGTGGAAGACGATGCGCTCACGGTCCCGGTCCATCTCCTCGATGGTGTAGGCGCCGCGCACGACGACGCGGCCGCGGCCCGTCGAGAGGTACGAGAGGATGCCGCCCTTGCCGTGGATGATACCGCCCGTCGGGAAGTCCGGGCCCTGCACGTGCTGCATGAGGTCCAGGCTGGTTGCGCCGGGTTCGTCGATGAGGCGCACGGCGGCGTCGACGACTTCGCTGAGGTTGTGCGGCGGCACGTTCGTGGCCATGCCGACGGCGATGCCGGCGGAGCCATTGACGAGGAGGTTCGGGACTGCCGACGGCATGACCGAGGGCTCCTGCAAGGTGCCGTCGAAGTTGGGGACGAAGTCGACCGTCTCCTTGTCGAGGTCGTTGAGGATCTGCAGCGAGAACTTGGCGAGGCGGGACTCCGTGTACCTCATGGCTGCCGCAGCATCGCCGTCGACGGAGCCGAAGTTTCCTTGGCCATCGACGAGCAGGTAGCGCAGGCTCCAACTCTGGGCCATGCGGACCATGGCTTCGTAGACCGAGGAGTCGCCGTGTGGGTGGTATTTGCCGAGCACTTCACCGACGACGCGGGCGGACTTCTTGTGCGCCGACGTGGGCCCCATGCCGAGTTCGCTCATGCCGTAGAGGATGCGGCGGTGGACCGGTTTGAGGCCGTCGCGCGCGTCCGGGAGTGCACGCGAGACGATGACGGACATGGCGTAGTCGAGGAACGACTTGCGCATCTCCTGTTCGACGGGGCGCGCATTGACGTTGACGCTGACGGCGCGGCCGGGGGCGTTGTAGTTCGTCGGAATCTTGGGCTCGGCGGGCTCGGCGGGCGACTTGCCGGATTTTCCGCCGACGTTAGGCTTGCCTTCTGGGTTGGATCCGTTTTCAGCCATGTCGTCACCTACACGTCGATCGTGGCTTCAAGCGCATGCGTCTCGATGAACTCGCGGCGCGGTTCGACCTCGTCGCCCATCAGCGTCACGAACAGTTGGTCGGCCAGGACGGCGTCGTCGACGGTGACGCGCAGCAAGGTGCGGGCTTCCGGGTCCATCGTCGTCTCCCACAACTGCGTCGGATTCATTTCTCCAAGGCCCTTGTAGCGCTGGATGTTGACACCCTTGGACTCGTCAGTGATGCCCCATTCCGCCAGCATCGCCGCTTTTGCCCTGTCGTCGTAGGCGTATTTTTCCTGGTTGCCCTTCTTGAGCTTGTAGAGCGGCGGCTGCGCGATGTAGACGTAGCCCTCCGTGATGAGTTTCGTCATGTAGCGGTAGAAGAACGTCAAGAGAAGCGTGCGGATGTGCGCGCCGTCGACGTCGGCATCCGTCATGATGATGATCTTGTGGTAACGCGCCTTGTTGAGGTCGAACTCCTCGCCGATGGACGTTCCGACGGCTTGCACGAGGGTCAGGAGTTCCTTGTTCTGCAGCACCTTGTCGAGGCGGGCCTTCTCGGTGTTGAGGACCTTTCCGCGCAGCGGCAGGATGGCCTGGTTCGTGCGGTCGCGGCCCTGCTTGGCCGAGCCGCCGGCGGAATCGCCTTCCACGATGTAGAGTTCGCACACCGTCGGGTCGCGGCTCTGGCAGTCTGCGAGTTTTCCTGGTAGACCACCGCCTTCGAGTAAGCCCTTGCGGCGAGTCAGGTCGCGGGCCTTGCGCGCGGCCTCGCGGGCCTTGAGTGCAAGGACCGCCTTTTCGAGGATGATGCGCGCCGTCGCCGGCGTCTCCTCCATGTATTCCTCGAGTTTCTCGTTGAGCATCGTCTCCACGATGCCGCGGATCTCCGAGTTGCCGAGTTTGCCCTTCGTCTGGCCCTCGAACTGCGGCTGCGGCAACTTCACCGAGATGATGGCGGTGAGGCCCTCGCGGCAGTCCTCGCCCGAGAGGCCCGATTCGAGGCCCTTGAGCATGTCGTTCTTCTTGCCGTAATCGTTGAGGCAACGCGTCAGTGCAGCGCGGAAGCCGATGAGGTGTGTCCCGCCTTCGATGGTGTTGATGTTGTTGGCGAAGGTGAAGATGGTCTCGTTGAAGTTGTCCGTGTACTGCATCGCGATCTCGATCGCGACCTTGTCCTTCTTGCCCTCGATGCGGATGACGGTCGGGTGCAGCGGGGCGCGGCCGCGGTTGACGAAGCGCACGAATTCCTCGACGCCACCCTCGTAGTGGTACTTCTCCTCGCGGTGCGGCAGGATGCGCTCGTCACGGAACACGATGGAGACCCCCGCGTTCAGGAACGCCAGTTCACGCAGGCGGTTCTGCAGCGTGTCGAAGTCCCACGCGACCGTCTCGAAGATGGTCTTGTCCGGGTAGAAGGTGATGGTCGTGCCGCGCCGCTCGGGCGTCGACGCCTCGAGTTCCTGCATAGGTTGCGCGTGGCCCTTGTTGAAGGTCTGGCGGACGTGCCGGCCGTCGCGGCGCACGTCCGCGATGAGGGGGTCCGAGAGGGCGTTGACGCACGATACGCCGACGCCATGCAACCCACCGGAGACCTTGTAGGACGACTCGTCGAACTTGCCGCCGGCGTGCAGGACCGTCAGCACGACCTCCAGCGCCGGTTTTCCCGACTTGGCGTGGATGTCGATCGGGATGCCACGGCCGTTGTCCTCGACGCGGCACGCGCCGTCTTCCTGCAGGATGACCGTGACCTTGTCGCAGTAGCCAGCGAGGGCCTCGTCGATCGAGTTGTCGACGACTTCGTACACGAGATGGTGCAGGCCGCGCGCGTCGGTCGAGCCGATGTACATGGCGGGCCGCTTGCGGACCGCTTCCATACCCTCCAGGACTTGGATGGATTCGGCAGAATAGGCGGGCTTGGTGCCGGCGCCGTGGCTGGGCTGGGTCTGGGTCTCGGCCATGAAAACGTCTCCGTGCTTGCCCAGGGCATCCCCTGGGGTTCGCTTCACACGCGCGTACGCGCGCGCGTAAGATAAAGAGAGAGGATTGCCAGGGTTGAAACTCCTCCAGACCGAGGCCCGACAAATATAAGCCTCGCGCCCGGAAGTGGGGTCCGTGGCGTCGAAGGCCTTGCTGATGGCCGCAGGGGTGGCGCTTCTGATGGTCGTGGGTGGGGCGGCGGCATGGCTGGCACACCAGCCGGCCGCGGCCGAGCGCAACCCAGACCCGTTGTCCGTGCCCACGACGATTCCGGACACCCCGCCCCCGCCGGGCCTGCCGACGCCCAAGACCATTCCATCCCCCGAGCTGGCCGCCCCGCCCCGTCCGCAGGCCTACATTCACAGAGTCCCACGACCGGATGGCTCCCTGGAGTACCGGGGGGAGGTCTATCCTGCGACGCCAGGCTTGGCCTTGACGTGGGACGTGGTCGATGCGGCCGGCCGCAGCGTGGCCGAAGCGGACGGTGCCGGGGTGCACGTCCCGCCCCAGCCAAGTGTTGCCCCCGTCTTCGTCCGCCTGCGGGCCATCGACGCGGCCGGCGCCACCGTGACGACCGACGTGATGCGAGGCGTGTCGCCCGCCGCCAACGCGTCGCTTGAACCGACGAATTGCACCGCAACACCAGCCAGCGCGACCTGCCCCGGAATCGCCATCCAGGTCATGCCGGGCGCCACCTCCCTGGACGTGCGCGCCAATCCGGCTTGGTCACCGGACGGGTCCCAGGACTTGCCCATCAAGCCCGATGGGACCCTCCGCCTGTTCGACCCGACCGGCGCCGAACGCGACGCCGACGCCGAAGGCCGTTTCACGCCATATTTCGACCTCTACGTTTACTCCGTCAGCGCCGCGGACCTGCGGGGCCTTCCTGCAGGCAACTGGACGGCAACTTGGCTGCCCAAGATGGCCTTCCACGGTGACATCTATTGGGACACTCAAGTCCAATCCAACCCCGTGGACATCGCATGGCCCGCCTTCCCCGATGGCTGGCGCTTCGAGCGGCAGGCCTTTGCAAGGCCCGTCGAGGGCACGTTCGCGACCTACGTCCGGACCGACGTCCACGACCAGTTGACGGCGCCGGCGCGCATCGACTTGGCACTGGGCATCGCCTACCGCGACGACGAGGACGCATTGCAGTACAAGTCCTACGCGCGGGTCCCGGCGGGCTTCACGGTGGCGTGGCAGGTGTTTGACGAGAACGCAACCGAGGTCGAACGCTTGGACGGCCCGGTCGCGACCGTCGCGGTCGCGAAGCCCGGCGCCTACACAGCGCGCGCCCTGGTCTGGAATGGAGCCCGACTCGCGACCTGGTCGCAAACCACGTTCAGCGTGTCAGGGATGTGGATGGCCGCCCTGTCCTGCCAGCCCGCGCACGTGTCCGCGGTCCCGACGGGGGCATGCAATTCCTTGCAGGCTTGGATGCCGCGCGGCGCCACCATCGTCGACGCCATCGTCACGCCGCGCGCCGCCTACGACCCGTACCTCACGGATGACCCGGCGGACGGGCCGATTGTCTTAAGGGATGGGAAAGGCCAGGTGGTGGCCCAGGCCGGGCCGACATCGTCGGCGTACGGCAGGATCTGGCAGATCCGCGACACCCCCCTGCACTGCCTGCCGGATTCGGGCGTCTGGACGCTGACCTGGGAGGCTGGAACCGAGGCGGCCAAAGGTGACACGGCATACGAGCTTGACGCGGTCTTCTGCGGCAGCGCGGCCAAACCGCCACCACCGCCTTGACCGTCGGCTCTAGGAGGGAGGACCGGACGCCGATGGCTCCGCAGCCGCCAGGTCTGCCGGTGGCACGCCTTGAGTCTCCTCGAAGACGACCTGCACCTTGTCGGGCCTCGGCGTCGGCGGCGGCAGGCCCACGAGTTTGGCAAGCGCCGCGCGGACCCCTTCCTGGTCTTCGGCGTCAAGGCCGAAATATTCCGGGAACAGGGGCGTCGTGGCCAGGATCTTGGTCGGGCCCTCCTCGCGGGCGCGAACCAGGCCGCGCTCGATGAGTTCTGGGATGTGCTCGTAGACCTTCGTGCCGATCATGTTGACCAGTTCGGACTGCTTCATCGGCTGGTGGTACGCGATGAGGGCCAGCGTCTTCAGCAGCTTGGGCGCGATCTCCATGGGCGCAAAGCGCGCGGCAGGCTCGGCGGCTCGGCTGCGCACCTGCATGGCCCACTTGGCGCCAGCCTTGCCGACCTCGAGGACGGTGTCGCGGCCCTCGTAGTCGTCGGCCAGTTCCTTGATGGCCTTCTTGATGGTGTCGGGGCTGAGCTTCGTCTCGTGGGCGATCTCCTCGATGGCGATCGGCTTGCCGGCCGAGAAGAGCGCGGCCTCGACGACGTGCTTGGGTTGCATGCCCTTGGTGTTGAGCGGGGCGTGGGGGGGCGTGGGCTTGGCAGCCTTCGCCGGTTCTGCGACTGTGGGTGCCGCCGACTCATTCGATGCGGGCACGTCGGCCGGCGTCGGCGCGTTGGGAGCGGGACTTGTGGTCCCAGATTTGGCGGCTTTGGCGCGCGCCTTCAGGGCCTTCGGCATCGCAGTCGTCGGCGTCATGGGCGCCATCGGCGCTTGAGGATTCCCCGCATTTTCCTTGCGGATGGTCTCGGCGATGGCGTGCAAGTCATCGGCGTGGGCGGCTGGCGCCGGCTTCACGACGACCTCCTCGGCGACCGGGGCCGCCTTCTTGGCCTTCTTCTTGTCGGCGCGCAACTTCTCCAGGATCTGCGCGGCCGTGTTGGGTTTGCCGTAGTTGCGGCGGACTTCCATGGGAGTCCCGTCGGGTGCTTCACTCATGCCTTGACCTCTTCATCGATGACCGCGGCCGCCTCGGGCAGGCGCGGCGTGATCCAGATCTCGCCCTTGGGGAAGTCCTCCTGTGTCACGAGGATGCGCTGCGCCTTGGCAAGAAACAGGAGCGCGTTGAAGGTCTGCACGACGTCGGCGGAGTTGGACTCCACGATGCTCGTGAGCGGTACAGGTGTGGTCGGCACCTCGAGGATGCGAGTCCACGTCTCGGCGATCTCGGATTCGAGGTCGTCCTTGTGCATCATGCCGCCGACGCGTCCGCGCATGCGGCGGCGCAGCGACAGGCGTGCCGCGAGTTTCTGCTCGTTGAGGACCAAGCGTTGCTGGGCCTCGGCGTGCACCTCCTCGAACGCTGAAAGGAGCTCCATGAGGGTGACGCGGCGGTCGCCCTTGTGGCGGATCTTCTCGTCGATGGGCGCGCGAGGAAGGGCGAGCACGCGCGAATTGTAGTCGACCTGGTCCTCGCTCCAGCCGTAGTCGGGGATGTCCTGCCATCCGACCTCGTCGGGCTCCTGCGCGCGGATGACGGCGCGGTCCGCCACCTGCTGGCTCTGCGCCTTGAGGACGGTCCACGCCATGAGGATGATGCGCCCGGCCGTGACGAGGTCGACGCCGTGCTCGCGGGCCTCCTTGAGGTACAATTGCGCGAACTTGGACAAGTCGAGGTCCCATGGGTCGAGGTGGTTCTGGATGACGAGCTCGAACGCGATGGCGAGGTCGCGCTGGAACCCCTCCTTCAGGGTGACGTGTTCGCCATCGCGGGAATCCTGCACCATCTGCACGTAGGATTCGATCTTGGCGCCGTCGTCGTCGTCGCCAACCATTGCCTTGTGCCACAGGAGGTGACGCACGACCTGCGACGTGTGCAGGCTGGCCTGCGTCGTCGCCTTCGGCGCAACGGCGTCCTTGAACCTGGACTGGGCGGGCGGGGCCATTACGGCTTCACCTCGACTGACACGGCGCGCTCCATGAGTTGCGTGATGGTCGTCTCCTTCGCGGCCTTGGGTTTCTCCTTCGCCTTGGCTTTCTTCTTCGTGGCTTGGCCGCCCTCGCCGTCGAAGCCCTGCGTCACGTCGTGGCCGCCGCCGTCGCCGTCGTCGCCGCCGGCACCGGATGCACCGACGTCGCCTTCGCTAGGCAGCGTGTCGAGGTCGAAGCGCGCGATGATCTCGGAGACACCGGGACGGACCTGCGTGACACCGTAGATGTGACTCGCCTCCTTCAGGGTGATTTTCCTGAGTGAGACCACAATGAACTGGGCAAAGCGCGCGTTGTCCTTGATCATGCGGGCCAGGAACTCCGAGTTCACGGCGTCGAGGTTCTGGTCGACTTCGTCGAAGTAGTAGAAGGGGCTCGGGTCGTAGCGCTGGATGGCGAAGATGAACGCCATGGACGTGAGCGACTTCTCGCCGCCGGAGAGCGAGTCGATGCGCGTGACCTTCTTCTCGGGCGGCTGGGCCTTGAGGATCAGGCCGCCGTCGAATGGGGCCTTCTCGTTCTCGAGTTCCAGGTATGCCTTGCCGCCCTTCGTGAGGAGGCCGTAGACGGAGGCGAATTGTTCGTTGACGGCTGTCAGGACCGTCATGAGGGCCGCCTTCTTGTTCGTCGCGATCTCGTCGACGAGCTTCAGGAGTTCCCCTTTCTGGTTCTCCAGGCGGGCGACCTCGTCCTTGAGTTCCTTCGCGCGCGCCGATTGGGCGTCGTGCTGCTCGAGCGCCGTCTGGTTGACGGGGCCGAGGCGGTCGAGGGCGGATTCCTGGTTCCGAAGCTCGCGCTTGAGGTCCTCGATGGGCGGCACGTCCTCGCCGGCCTTGACCTCGACGGGGTTCTCCTGCAACTCGAGCTTGGCGTCGCCGAGGGCTTCCTCCAGGAGCGGCAGCTTGGACTTGGCGTTGGTGACGAGGCCGAAGTGGGTCTCCATGCGGTCGGCCACTTTGTCGATGCGGGCCTTCAGGTCCGTGAGGTCCTTGTAGGCGCGGTCGCGCTGCTCGTTCAGGCCCTTCAATGCCCCGGTGGCCTTCTTCTCCATCTTGAGGATGGCTTCGACCTCGGCCTTGGCCTTGCCATAGGCGGCGGTGAATTTCTTGACGTCCTCGGCGAGCTTGGCTGCGGAGCCTGAACCGCCATCGATCTGGGCGGCGACCTCGTCGCGGCGCGCGGCGACGAGTTGCAGTTGCGTGGCCGCGACCTGGCGCCGGTTCTCGGCCTTGAGGGCGGCCTCCGTGAGTTCGCGCACCTCCGCCTCGAGCTTCTCGACGCGCTCGCGCAGATCCTTGCGCGTGCCCTTGAGGAGCAGTTGGCCCTTGTCCTGGCGGAGTTTCTCGAGTTGCGCAAGGCGCTCCTCCAGCGTGGCCGTCGCCTTTGCGAGCTTCGCCGAGGCCGCCTCCGTGTCGCGGCCGTCCTTGGCAAGCGCCGTCTGCTCCTTCGCGAGGACCTGCTTGCGTTCCTCGAGGGCCGTGACCTTGCGCTCGAGTTCCTTCAAGCGGTCCTCCTGGCTTGCGCCCGCGGCGCCCTCGGCTGCCAGTGCGGCCTGTAGGTCGTCGAGTTCCTTGCGTGCCGCCGCGGCCTTGGCGACGGCTTCCTGCTGTGCCTCTTCCGCCTTCGCGATCTCCCCGAGAAGTTCGTCCATGCGGCCGCGGTCGGCATTGGTGAACTGGATGTCGTCGCCCTTGCCCTTGGACTGCTTGCCGCCAGTCATGGCGCCGGATTTCTCGAAGAGTTCGCCGTCGAGGGTGACGATGCGGACACCGCCCATCATGCGGCGGCCGTTGGCCATCGTGTCGGCCACGAGGGTATCCTGGAAGACGTGCCAGAACGCGTTCTGGTAGCGCGGGTTGAACTCGATGAGGTCGAGGGCGAAGCCGAGGCAGCCCTGCTCCTTGACTTTCATGAGCGCTTGGCCCGACGGGCGGCCGGGGACCATCTTGTTGAGTGGCAGGAGTGTGACGCGGCCCGACTGGCGGCGCTTCACGAGGTCGATGCACTGGGCCGCGACCGAGTCGTCCTCGACGACGATCGCCTGCAGGCGGCCGGCGGCGGCGATCTGCATCGCCTCGCTGTGCTTCTTGTCGACCTTGGCAAGCTCGGCCACGGTGCCGATGACACCCTTGATCTCGCGCTTGTCGCGGGCGGACAGGACGTCCTGGACGGCTTGGCCGTAACCGCCTTGGGCCCGCGCCGCGGCTTCCTCGTTGGCGCGCAAGTCGGCTAGGTCGCGCTGCAGGCGACGGATGCGCATCTCGAGCTCTTCGGCCTGCTTGCCGAACTCTGCTTGGGCCTTTCGGAGCTCGAACAGGCGCTTCTCTGCGTCCTTGCGCTTCTTGCCGGCGCCGCCGGCGGTGCCGCGCAGTTCCTTGAGTTGCCACGACGATTCCTTGAGGTCCGTGTCGACGGCCTCGTCCTGCTGGGTCGCTTCGGCGAGCGCCTTGGCGACGGCCTTGGCGCGCTCCGCGACGCGGTCCGACTCCAGTTTCGCCTCGTGCAATTCCGTCTGCTTGGCCTCGTGCTCCTGCTTCAGGGCGACGAGCTCGCGGTTGATCTGCATGGCGTTGGTGTCGCCTTTGGAGATGAGGTCGCGGGCGCCGTCGAGTTCCTTCTTGCGAAGCTCCAGCGCCTGCGTCGTCTGCGCATGCTCCTTGCCGCATTCGGCTTCGAGCGCCTTCGTCTTGGAGAGGTCGCGTTCGATGCGGCGCAACTCGTCGGCCATGGGGCCGCTCGACTCGTGGGCCGTCGCGAGTTCGCCCTTGGCGAAGTTGATGCGCTCCTCCAGCCGCACCATCTCGTCGCGGGCCGCCTTCATGCGGTCCTGGAGGGCCTCGACCTCGGCGCCGCCTTCGGCGCGGATCTTGGCCTCGAGTTCGGCAAAGCGCGCCTCCGTTTCCTTGTGCTTGTCCTTGAGCGCCGCAAGCTCCGCGCCGTGCTTCTCGCGTTCCTTGCTGAAGCGCTCGATCTCGGTGTGCAGGTGGGCGATCTGGGCGCCCACGTCGTCGCGGCGCCGCATGGCCATGAGCCCCTTGCAGCGCTTGATGCCGTCCTGGAGGTCGCGGTAGCGCTGCGCCGAGTCCTTCTCCTTGTCCAGCTGGTCGAGGCTGCGCTTCAGTTCGTCGAGGACAATGCCGATGCGTTCCAGGTTCGCCTGCACGTCGCTGCGGCGGTTCTCGGCGGAGGCGAGGTCGCGGTCGAACGTCGTGACGCCTGCGATGTCGTCGAGGATGCGGCGGCGGTCGACGGGCGTCATATTGCAGATGGATTGCACGTCGCCTTGCAGCGTGATGTTGTAGCCGTCGGCGCTGATGCGGGCGTGGTCCAGCAGGTCGACGAATTCCTTCTTCTGCGAGCCGCGGCCGTTGACGTAGAAGTACGAGTGGCAGCCGTCGGGCGACTCGTCGCTCGGGGCGCGCTTGATGCGTCGCGTCAGGACGACGGTGTCTTCCTCGACGGGCATGATGCGGTCCGTGTTGTCGAACACCAGGGAGACGGAGGCGGCCTCCGCCGGCTTGCCCTCCTTGCCGCCGTTGAAGATCAAGTCGGACAGGCTCTTCGCTCGCATGGCGCGCGGCGAGTTGGGGCCGAGGACGAACATGATTGCGTCGCCGATGTTGGACTTCCCCGAGCCGTTGGGGCCCGTGATGGCCGTGAAGCCGGGCTCGAAGGGCACGGTAAACTTGCCCTTGAAGGTCTTGAAATTCTCCATGTGCACTTCGCGCAGGTGCATTTGAGGCCACCAATGGGCCGGGCTGACCGTCGCCTTGGCCCGCGCTGGAGCCATGGCTTGGCGTGCATCCCGTATCCCGTTTCTCCGACCCTGACGGCCCCCTATAAGGGTACCGAGAACCCCTTCGTTTCCGTTGGAGGACCGTCAATGACTATATGGTAGATTGTTATCTGATTGGATGCCGATTGTTGCTTCGACGAGAAATGGGGGTTCCCCGATGGGTTCATCGTTTCCCCCTTCCGCCCCCGGCGGCCCACGCGCGCGGCTTCGCGTCGCGCGCTTGCCACTCCCTCGCGCCGCCGGCTTCGCTTCGGCGGGCTCGCCCCGGCCGGGGGCCCTCCGCTTGGCCTCTTTCGATTGCGCCATGCAAGTCGCCGCCGTCGGAGGATTGACGAATCGTGCGGTGGACGTTGACCCGCAGGAATCCGGGCGGCGGCGCCTCGCCCCCGATTGGGGCCTGTCGATGTCCCCCTGAACCGTTCATCTACATGCCTTGCCTGCCGCGCAGCGTGGCCTTCCTCAAGCCCGACGACACGCCTGACGTGGCCTACGAGTTCTTCGCGCCCTTCGCCCACGTCGAGGGCAAGTACGAGTGGTGCCGCATCCGCAGCCCGACGCACGGCGTCTTCGATTGCTTCATCCTTCTCGGAGCGACGACGTCCGTCCCCGCCACGGTCTACGTGAACTCCGTCCTCGGCCAAGCCTTCATGCGTGAACGCTACCCCGAATGCGCGACCATCCGCGTCAATCCGGGCCAACTCAAGGTCGACGAGTCCCCCGACGGGCGCACGGTGACGGGCACTCTCTCGACCACCGAAGGCCCTGTGCGCGCCGCGAGCATGACCCTGCGGGCGCCCGCCGCGGCCATCCCCACAGCGGTCCCCTACGGCGGCGAAGGCAAGCCCGTGTGGGGCGGCCGCTGGACCTGCTGGGGCGTCGACCTCAACGTCGCCGGCTCCTGCGACGGCTCCATCGAGCGCCAGGATGGCAAGCGCGTCGTGCTGCGTGGCACGCCGTGCATCGTCACCCTCGGCTCCTTCGCGCGCATCGCGCCATTGCCAAAATCATCGGCCTAGCGGCTGCGGCGCACCATCACGACGGTGACCACGACCGCCAGCACCAGTGCCGCGGCGCCAGCCGCCAGCATGACGGCCAGAAGTCCGTTACCGCCTTGGGCGGGGGCTGCAAGGCCCGCGTCCGTCGACTCAAGAGGCGCGCTTGCGCCAGGACCGCCCGCGGCGGCGAGGTCCTTGCCGTCGCACACGTCGCCCACCTGGTTGCCGTTGGCATCCAACTGGTCCACGTTGGCCACCGTCGCGCAGTTGTCGGCTGCGTTGGGCACGTTGTCGCCGTCGATGTCGCTGTCGCAGGCGTCGCCTTCGCCGTCCGCATTCATGTCGGGCTGGTCACCATTGGACGTCTCAGGGCAGTTGTCACGGGCGTTCAGGATCCTGTCGTTGTCCATGTCCGTGTCGCACGCGTCGCCGACGGCGTCGAGGTCCAGGTCATCCTGGCTCCCGTTGGCAACGAAGACGCAGTTGTCTTGCGCGTTCAGGATGCCGTCGCCGTCGATGTCTGCGCCAGCGACTGCGGGGTCGACGCCGTCATGCGGCGGGCGCGGCGCGTGGCCGTTGTCCTGCGAGATGGTCGGCAGCAGACAAGCGTCGCCAACCGTGGCCGTCACAATCTGCGTCTGCTTGGAGACGAAGCCGTTGTCGTCCGTGATGGTCAACGTGACGCTGTAGTCGCCCGCTCCGGGGTACGTGTGCGTTGGACTTTGCTCATCGCTGGTCGTACCGTCGCCGAACTCCCAGGCCCAGCTGTTGATGGCACCCGTTCCCTTGAGGCTGCCATCGATGAAGTGGATGGGATGAGCCCCGCAAACGAGGGAGGGGTCCGTCCACTTGAAACTCGCCCCGGGCGGCAACGGCGGCGGCACCACGAGGGGCGTTCCACCGAAGGCGTCGTAGAAGTAGGACGTGTAGAAGCCGAGGCCGAGCATCTGGCTTGTAATCGGAATCCCGGGCGGCGCCGCGATGAGGTACGTCGCACCGGCTTGGCTCGGAATGAACTTCGTGAAGCACGAATACCCCGAACTGCCGATGGGGCGCTCCACGGCAGGGAACGGAATGGGGGCGCCGCCGTCCGTGGCGATCGTGATGGGCGTGCCGCCTGGGGCGCCGACGTAGATGGTCGTCTCCCACGTCGGGTCGGCGTACATCCAGTGCCCCGAGGTGGAGCGGTCGATGGCGGAGATTTCCACGTACGACGGGTCACCGTAAGCGGTGTTGGCGTTGTAGACTTGCGCGAGGGAACCGATCGGGTTGCTGGCGCCAGTCTGGTGCGGCGGCACGTCGCTGCGGGCCAGGTACTGCACGACGTGGATCTGGTCCGACGCCGTCACGACCGTGTCGGTGTTGAAGCGGAACAGGCTGTACGTGCCCGGGGTGACCGTCGCCGTGGTCGTGCCGCCAATGGCGGGCCTGGCGAACATGATGGTCGTCGGGCCGTTCACGGCACGGATCTTCAGCCAGTCAAGCTGTCCCGTGCCGCTCTGCTGCGCCGAGCACATGACGTACACCTTGCCGGTGACCGCGTTGGGCAGCATCTGCTCGTTGATGGTGTCGCAGCTGCCGTCTTCGAGGGACAGGCAGTTGGAGCCGGCGTAGACGGCGCAGGAGGTGGAGCACTTGATGCTGGAGCCGGTGAGGTCGGCGGGCGGGCAGGCCAAGACCGCAATCACGCACGTGATGTCGCCGTCCTTCGCCGTGACGTGCAGAGCCCAGCCGCGGTTGACCGTGTAGCCATAAGGTGTACCGGGAACCATGGGCGGCACGGTGACGCCCGACGCCACCGTGCCCGCGGTGGGGACGGAGACCATGACCGTCACGGTTGTCGAGTCCTTGATGGCGACGACGGTGAAGTAGGCGGGGTTCGGGTTGAGGTACGCGATGCTGTTGGCGGCGGTCGCCACGACGTAGTCCTTGCCGAGCTTGCTCTCAGGCAAGAGGCGCGTCGCATCGGTGGTTGCGCTGACGCCGTAGACTGCGGTCGTCTGCATGACCGAGAAGTCGTTGTCCGAGGTCGTGACGAGGTAGGTCGCCTTGTTGGAAAGTTGCGTGAAGTCGTAGGCGTCGCCGAAACTGTATTGGTTCGTCGTGGCAAACGGGACAGGCCCGCCTCCGACTGGGACCAGGCCGGCTTTCAGGTATTGCACGGTTCCGATTCCCGAACCCAGGAGGCCGGTGCCGTGATACGTCGTCGAGATGACCGTCGTCGGCTGGCCGTCGACTTCGTACGTGGGCAGGCCGATGCCCCAGTAGTTCTCGGCGCTCGCGTGATGCGGCAGGACCAACAGGACGACTGCGACGCCGGCGGCCGCAACAAACAGGGTTGCAAGAGGGACTCGTGAATCCATACCCAACACTCAATCGACGACCGACCTCGTGGTACTTAGGGATTATCCTGCACGACGACGGGCGGTTGCCTTTGGCTGCGAATTCCGCACCATGGTTCCCAATTATCGAGTCGCCTCGTGCCGGCGGGGCGACCTAGGTGCGCTCGATGCCGAAAGCCACGTTCAGGTTCACCTTGTATTCGGTGATCTTGCCTTCGCTGCACTTCACGCTCATGTTGAGGACGTGGGCGCCGCTGATGCCGCGCGTGCTTGCGGCGGCATCCTTCAGGCAGTTGCGGATTGCGTCCTCGAAGGATTTCGTGGACGTGGACACGAGTTCGACGACCTTGGCCGTGCGGTGCTCGTGCTTGCTCGTGTGGTTGGTCATCGTCTGCGTCTTGGCCATGGGGTCGACCCGGCGAGGCAAAGCGCTCGGGCGTTGATAGCCTGTTCCCCGCGGCAAGCGCGCAGCGGCGCCGTGACGCGGGCCGTCTACGACAGGACGATGTCGAGCTGGTACGGCACGGGGCCGGCGTTGGTGTACTGGAACGAGCCAGCGGCGCCGTTGGCCTCGCAGCCGTCCTGCATGGCGCCGACCTGGACGCTCCACAGCCCCGACGAGTCCGTCGGGGACGTGAACGTCTCAGTGGCCTGCACGGGGTCCACAGGGCTCGAGCTGCCCAGGGCGCCGGCCGAGCAAAGGAGGGGCGCGGCGTTGGGGTCGTACAAGCCGATGTCGACGTCCGTGCCGTCGCTTGGCGAGTAGGTGCCGTCGAACTTGGTCGTGGCTGTCACCGTGACGCCGGCGGGGAGGTCGACCGTGTACTTGTCGACCATCGAGTCGCGGCTTGCGCCGCCCGGGGGGCTGACGCCAGCCGCCGAGACCTTCTGCGGCTGCACTTCGCCCGTGATCGTCCAGTGGACCTTGACCGTGCCCTTGAGGGGCGCGAAGACCGCCGCGGGGACCTTGTCGTCGGCGGATGCGTACAGGGCGGCCACGACGACGATGGGGCCGGCGACCGGCATCTGGGTCTCTAGCATCTCGTTGGCCGGCCGCATCGTGACCGTGGTGTTGCCGCCGACGGCGACGCCCCACATCACGGTGTAGCCCGCGAGCTGGTCGAACTCCTTGATGCGCACATCGAGGCGCGACGCGTTGGCGCCCGACAGGGCCGTCGTTTCGCCGCCGCCGCCCATCGGAGCCGCGCCCGCCATGGTCGGGCCTGCGATGGCGGGGACCGTGGTCTCGCCGCCGATGGTCGTGCCCCAGTCGCCTTCGTTGATGCGGGCCTGCAGGTGCATGCCGCCGATCAGGAGGAAGGGCGTGCCGTTGTACTCGGCAGGGGAGCCATCGGGCAGGGATGTCGCGGCATCGGCGCCGAAGACGTCGGAGAGGGCTGGCTTCTCGTTGCTGGCGCAGCCGGCCAGAAGGGCGGTTGCCAGGAGGCTGGCGATGAGGAGGCGAATCGGGGCCATGGCCGTCGCACCAGGGGGTGGTCAAAAAGCCTTGGCGTCGCCAGGAGGCGGAGCCGGCAGGGGCGGAATGGCGAATTGCTTCGCCTCGACGAGGTAGGCCTGCCACTCGGCCGCCTGGCGCTTTGCGTCCCAGCCGAGCAAGTCGGCCATCCAGGTGAGCGCGGCCTGCGCTGGACCCGGGTTGCCGTCGTGTTGCAAGCCGAGGTCCGTGCGGCGCAGCAGGGCGTCGCCGAGGTGCAGGGCCTGCTCGCTGCGCACGGCGTAGGTGACCTCGCAGCCGAGGTGCGGCGCATCCATGTGAAGGGCGCGGCGCGCCCCCGGCCGCGCATCGCAGGACACGACGTCACGCCACGTTGCACCGTACGTTGCCAGCAGGCGCTCGGCCGTGGCGGAGGCAAACCCCATGCCACTCGCCTCCGCCAGGGCGTTGGCGCGGAAGTCCTGCCATGCGCCCTCGGGGCACCCGATGTAGGGCGTGGTCAGTGTCGGATGCGTCCGGGCCTGCGCTTTGCGGCCGAGGCTGCGCGCAACGCGGTCGACCGTCTCCTGCGCAAGCCGCCGTGCAGTCGTGATCTTGCCGCCCTGCAGCGTCCAGAGGCCGTCGACGTCGTCGCGGCGGGCGTGGTCGTAGATGACGTGGCGACGCGTGACGTTGGATTCCGTCACGCCAGGTTGGTTGACGAGGGCCCGCACGCCGGCGTACGTGTACTGGAGGCGGTCGAGCGGCGCGTCCGGGAAGTATTCGCGCGCCGCATTGGTGAGGTAGGCGACATCGGCGGCGTCGGCGACGGCGTCGTACGGGTCGCCTTCGTAGTCGGTGTCCGTCGTGCCGACGATGGAATGCTGCTCCCAGGGCAGGACGAAGAAGCTGCGGCCGTCTCGGTTGCGCACCATGACCGCGACGTCGCAGAAGCGCGGCACCACGAGGTGCGTGCCCTTGGTCTTGCGCACTTTGGGCGGCAAGCCGTCGCCGAGCGGCCCCAGGACCTCGTCGACCCAGCAGCCGCTCGCGTTCACGACCGCGCGCGCCCGCACGGACCAGACCTTTCCGTCCTCGTCCTCGACGCGGGCGCCCGTCACACGGCGGCGACCCGCCTCGCGCGAGAACTCCAGGAAATCGACGCGCGTGTGGTTCAAGGTCACGGCGCCTAGGGCCCGGGCCTCGACCACCATCTCCACGATGAGGCGCTCGACGCGGCGGATCTGGCCGTCATAGAACGTGGCGGCCCCCGCGAGGTCGGCAGGGCGCAGGGCAGGTGCCAATGCCAACGTGGCGTCACGCCGCAAGTAAGCGCGGCGCGGCAGGGACTTGCCGCGGCTTAGCAAGTCGTACAGCCACAATCCGATCCTGACCGTGCGCCGGGCGGCCACGTGCGGGTAAAGAGGATAGACGAAGCGCAGCGGGCGCACCAGGTGCGGGGCCTGCCGCAGCAGCAGCTCGCGTTCCTGCAGGGCTTCGTGCACCAAGGCGAACTCGAACTGCTCGAGGTACCGCAGGCCGCCATGCGCAAGTTTGGAGGACTTGGCCGACGTCCCGGCACCCCAATCCCGCATCTCGACGAGGCAGACGGACAGACCGCGCAGCGCCGCGTCGCGCGCGATGGCAGCGCCGTTGACGCCCCCGCCCACGACGAGCACGTCGAAGGTCCGGCCGCTCGGGTCGTCGCCTTCGGGCACGGGCCGGGGACGGCGATGCAGCCCTTAGCCGTAGCGCAGCGCGTCGGCGCTCACGATGGCAGCGTGACGGAGCGCGCAAGGTCGCGGGCACCAAGCGCCAGACGTGCAAGGGCCGTGTCGGCTAGGCTCGACAACTCGACGCGCGGGAACTTGGCCTGCGGGTCGAAGCCGGCGTCCGGCAGTTCCGGGCGCTCGTCGCACCACGCCGTCCACGACGCCGCGGAGACGCCGTGGGCGTGCAGCAGGACGCGGGCCAACTCGAGGCGGGGAGAGGCTCCCGCGTGCAGCGTGCCGGCGGTGAAGGGCCGGCCTTGCGCATCTACGGCGACGAGGCGGATGGCCAAACGCCCGACTGCGAGGTTGCCGCCGCCGCCTTGCCAGGCGTGGGCGATGGTCCGCACCGGCAGGGCGACAGGCGGGTCGAGCCCTTGCAGGAAGCCGAGCAGCGCCGTTTCAGCCTGAACCTCGGGGGCTCCCATGCACCGTTTCCATGGCGGTGGCACTTATGAGGCTATTCGGGTCAGGCAGGCTGCAGCGCAACCTGGGCGTGCCCAGGCAAGGGGATCCGGTTTGCGCCCGCCGCAATC
Organism: bacterium; assembly: GCA_040390065.1. GTDB lineage: Archaea > Thermoplasmatota > E2 > JACPAO01 > JAHFTW01 > JAHFTW01. The sequence continues at coordinate 248,286 of JAZJZE010000009.1, forward strand.
GCATCGATGTCCGCCGATGGTCTCCCTGGCAGTTGCCGAAACGCTCATGTTGTTCCACCTGGGTGCCCGCGTCGTGAAGGAAGCGCTCCTGGAGAAGATGGCGGGCGAGATCACGCTCTCTGCTGCACCGGGGCCCACCATCCGAAAGTGGCGCGAATCCTTCGAATTGTCGCAATCGGAACTGGCCGCCCGCCTGGACGTCAACCCGAGCGTCGTCTCCGACTACGAATCGGGCCGCCGCAAGTCGCCGGGCATCGGGACCGTCCGGCGCATCGTCGAAGCCCTCGTCGACCTCGACGCGCAGCGGGGCGGCCACGTGCTTGCACGCTACCACAGCCTCCTGAACCCGACGGAGGGCATCCTGGCCATCGGAGAATATCGCCGCAGCGTGCCGGGGCCCGAATTCCTCGAACGCATCGAGGGCCGCGCCCTCGTCATGGCCAACCTGGCGCAGAGGTCGGTGCAGGGGTACACGCTCATCGACTCTCTCAAGGCCATTGCGAGCCTGAACGCAACGGACTACGTGCGCGTCTACGGCTGGAACACGCAGCGCGCCCTGTGCTTCACCGGCATCAAGTACGGCCGCAGCCCGATGATCGCCATCCGGGTGCACCCGATGAAGCCCAGCCTCGTCGTGTACCACCGCCCTGAGGACGTCGACAAGCTCGCGTACCGCCTGGCCGAGTACGAACAGATCCCGCTGCTGACCACGGACCTCGACTTGGACGAACTGGAAGCGCGCCTTGCAAGCTTGGTCGGCTAGGCCGAGCCGCGCCGCTGCCGCACTGCAAGGGCGACCAAGACGGCGACGAGGGCGGCGGCGCCGGCCATCATGGCAAGCGACGCCATCGTGAACTGCAACCCGTGGGCCCCCTGGAGTTGAGCCACCGGCGTGCCGGCGCACGGGTCGCACGCAGGCCGCGCGGCCGTTGCTGCACATGCGTCACCGACGCCGTCGCCGTTGGCATCCTTCTGGTCCGGGTTGGGCTTGAGCGGACAATCGTCGAGGAAGATGCCCACGTCGCCGGCCTGCGGCACGCCGTCGCCGTCGAGGTCGAGGTCGCAGGCGTCGCCCTGGTGGTCGCGGTCCATGTCGGTTTGGTCGCGGTTGGCGATGCCGGGGCAATTGTCCACGGCGTCGTCCACCCAGTCGGCGTCGTCGTCGTGGATCGGCCGGGCGGCCGCCGCAGCGGTCGAGGTCGGGACGTCCGGTTCGTCCGGCTGGGCGTCGCAGGCATCGCCCAGACTATCGCGGTCGCGGTCGACCTGCTCATGGTTGGGGACGCTGGGGCAATTGTCGGCGATGTCCTCGATGCCGTCACGATCACTGTCCAAGGAATCGTCCATGTGGGAGGCCTCGGGCACGACGATGTTGAACCGTGTCGCGGCGAAGTTGTGCGCATCACGCACGGTGACCGTCATGGTCCAGGTCCCGGTCTGCTTGACGAGCCAAATCCAGCAGTGGGTTTCCCAATCGAACTGGCCGCCCTCCGGCGCACCCTCGACCTGCCAGGACAGCACGGGGGTGTCCGCGTCTGCCGCAGTGAAACAGATTTCCATGGTGTGATCGACGTGGCCGAGCCGGTCGCGCTCGTTCACGATGGTGGGCGGGCAGTCCGTGTCGGCGAACGCCTGGATGGTCTTGGTCATCGTCGACACTCCTTTTGCGGAGTCCTTGACGGTGAGCGTCACGTCGTACCAGCCGGTCACCGCGTAGGGGTGCGTGACGGCGGGCCCGGTGCCCCCGTTGCCATCACCGAAGTCCCAGTCCCACGACACGATGTCGCCGTCGGGGTCGGAGGCGGTGCTGGTGAAGTGCACGACGGGGTCCATGCAGGACTGGTCCGCCTGGTACTCGAATGACGCCACGGGAGGCTTGCCCGCCAGGTCGCCGCCGAAGGCCATGAAGAACGTGACATCGAGGTTGGCCGCGCACGCCGCGGCGCAGAGGTGGGAGCGGTCGACGTTGAAGATGAGGGCCCCGATGGCCGCGAGGTCCGCCATGGCTGCCGGCCTGGTTGGGGCGGCGCCGTAGTACAGCGTGAAGGTGCGCGACGCCTTTGGGGCGAGGGTGCCGAAGTTGAAGTCCCACACCATGGCAGAGTCGGCCGGCCCTTGGTCGATAAGCGGAATGTTGGAGCCGGAGTTCGGGCCGCTGCCGAGGGAGACGAAGCCGTAGGTGGGGACCGGACACGTGGATGCCGAGGCGATGCGCGTCGCGACGATGGGGCTTGGCCCGAAGGATCCCGACGGGATGGTGTCGATTGTCTCCAGGGTCGAGTCGTCGTTGACGCCGGCCGAACCCCAGGACATGACGCGGCGGTACAGCACGTTCGTGAGGGTGAAGGACGGGCTGTCGTTCTTCATCGTGATGTGGTCCTGGTACACGTCCGGGACCCCGGGGAACGGCTCGTACTTCTGCGTCATGATGAGGTTGTTGATGACCACGACCGACTCGGCCGTCGTGGCGTCGCTCGTGAACGTGACGTCGGTTGGCGGGAAGGCCGAGACGCCGACGCAGTTGTTCGTGTAGCCGGCCGTGTTCTTGTAGGCCGCAACGTTCTGGCCGGCGACGGTGACGCCCCAGCCCTCGCCTTCGAAGTCGCAGTCCATGCCCTCGTCGCCCGTCGGGTCGTAGTACACGCTCGTCACGGTGTTGGCGCAGTTCGTCGACTGCGGTCCACCTGGCTGCATGAGCTGGCCGGTCTTCTGTACACCGAGGTGGAGGTTGCCGCTGCCGATGACCGCCTGCCCGTCGGCCGGTTGGGTCAGTACGAGAAGGGCAACGGCACCGGCAAGGACGGCTGCCGCGCACAGCAGGCCGACCGGCAGGGTCCGCGTCGATGACAGCAGCACCACCGCGCGGCAATCAGACTGGACCTAAATGGTTCTTCTGGCCCTTCCCCTAAGGGGAGACGCGCACGCCGAGCCGGGCGAGAAAGACGAGGAGGCCAAAGAGGAGCCAGAAGATGGCGCCGGAGCCGCCGAGGACGATTGCGGCCGTGTCCCAGCGCTTGGCCCAAGGGAAATCCAGGCGCTTGTAGTAGCGGTGATTCGACAGGAAGACCCACGCGCCGAGCGCGAAGACCACGAGCGACGAGCCGATGGCCCACGTCGGCGACACTCCAGAGCCCGTCGTGCAGGACGCCGCGGCGCCTTTCGGGCAGCCGGCAAGCAGGTACACCAAGGCGATGCTGGCCGCCATGAGGCTTGCGCCAAACCATTCGCCATACAGGAAGCCGCGCGCCGCCGTGTACTTCGCGACGGTCTCCTCGGTGACGGCCATGCCGGCGCGGGCCTTCTGAGCACGCACCTTGCGGGCCTTCGTCTCGGGGTGGTTGCGCGAACCGAAGCGCTGCAGCAGGCCCATCGGCTTTTCCGGCGTCTCCGGTTGCGGCGGGTGGTCGGCGGGCGGCATGGCCTCGTCGGGCACGGAGGCGGCCAGGAACGGGTTGTAGATGAAGGGTTGCGGGGGTGGCTGCGCAGGCGACGGCTCCCAACTGAAACAGGAATCCACAGAATCGACGGAAATCCGACAAACCAGGGTTCCGTGGATTCGGTGGATTCCGATGCCGGGGCGAGGGCCGGGCAGCGGCCCCACCGTGATGCCGGCTCACGGGCCACTGGCAGAAGCGCTCGCCATTCCGTGGGGTTCCGTACGCTCCGTGGCTCGTCAGGGGGACGCGCGCGACTTGCCAGAAGGCAATCAGTTGCGGTGTCCGACGACGACGCCCGACTGGAACAGGAATCCACGGAATCCACAGAAACCCAAGCAGTCGCGGTTCGGTGGATTCGGTGGATTCCAATGTCCGGGGCGGGGGCTGCGCAGCCCGCCTAGATTATGCCCGAAAACGCCCAACCCGCGCAACAGTTGGCTGCTCAGCGGACTCAGTGGTTGGTCACGGATACGCGCGCGACGGTGTGCGCGGGTACGGTAGCATGTCCCGGATGTGTTCCTGGCCGGTGAACCAACGAAGCAGCCGCTCGATGCCGAGGCCGAAACCCGCGTGAGGGACAGAACCGTAGCGGCGGAGATCGAAGTACCAGTCGTAAGGCCGCAGGTATGCTTGGTTCATGGCTTCGTCGTCGGCCATGATGGATGGCAAGCGCTCGTCGCTGTCCCGCCCAAAGGTTTTCGCAATCGCCAGCAACTCCTCCCCGAATTTGGTCCTGTCTTCCTTGTCCGGGCTGCTGGCCATCGCTCGCCACTGTGCGATGAGCCGCGTCTTCATGCTCTCGATGTCCTCACTCCTCTGGCTTCCCCCGATAATCTCCCCGAACCCGTCCGGCGCCAGCATGTCCGAGCACAGCACGCGGTCTGTTCCCTTCTTCTCGGCCATGTAGAACGCCTTGATGTTCGCCGGCCAGTCGCTGACGAAAATCGGGCTCGTGCGGCCTTCCGTGAGCGCCTTCTCGTGGGGCACGCCGAAGTCGTCGCCGTGGTTGATCTGGAATCCTTGCCGTTTGAGTTCGGCGATGGCGTCGGCGTAGTCGAGGCGCTCGAACGGGGCCTTCACGGCGAGGAGGCGGGCCGGGTCCTGCTTGAGGATCTTGAGGTCCGCCTCGCATTCGCGTGCGACCGTGTGCGCGAGGTGCGTCACCATCTTCTCCTGGAACTTGCGGTTGTCCTCGGAGTCCCACCAGGCGTACTCGGCTTCGAGGTGGTGGAATTCCGTGAGGTGCTTCGTGGTGCGGCTCTTCTCAGCTCTGAAACTCGGGGTGATGCAGAACACCTTGGGGATGCCGAAGATGCAGCCCTCGAGGTACATCTGGGCGCTCTGCGAGAGGTACGCGGTCTGGCCGAAGTAGTCGAAGGTGAACAGCGTCGATCCGCCTTCGCATGCGTTGGTCGTGATGACGGACGGGTCCACCTCGACGAAGCCCTCGGCGTCGTAGAAGTCGCGGATGGCCTTGTAGAGGCGGCCCTTGATGCGCAGGATGGCGGAGAGTTCGGTGCTGCGCAGCCACAAGTGCCGCATGTCAAGCTCGAACTCGGTGCCCTGCTCGCCGCGCAGCGGGAAGTCTGCGGCCTTCTGGTGCAGCGTGAACTTGGTGGCCTTGACCTCGAAGCCGCCGGGGGCGCGCTCGTCGGCCACGACGGTGCCTTCCAGCAATTCGACGGAGGATTCGATGAGGGCCGACTTGGCAGACTCGAGGCTGGCGTCGTCGGCGACACCCGTCTTGACGGTGCATTGCACGACGCCGCCGGAGCCGTCGCGCAGGACGATGAAGGCCATCTTGCCGGCGGAGCGCGAGCGGTGCACCCAGCCGCGCACCCGGACCATCTGGCCGGTCTTGCGCCCCGCCAAGATGTCGCTCACCGTATCGAAGGCCACGGCGCGGCCACATGGCGGCCTGTCAAAAGGCTTGGCGCGAGGGGATCTAGGCCGTCGTGTTGCCAGCGATGACTGGCGGCGACGGGGCGTCCGGGATGCGCGGGACCTCGGGGATGCGGGGGATCTCGGGCACGTGGACGCCTGGCGGGCAGTTGCCGGAGTGCTCGTGCACGGTCGCATCGCCGCCGCCGCTGTGCGTCTCGATGCGTACGCTTTGTTGCGTGGAGTCGGACTGTTCGGTGCCGTCGGTGACGACGCGCGTCCCGTCGGGGCCGGACGAGCCTTCGGAATGATACGTGCCGTGGATGGTCGTCTCGGATTGCGTCTCGCCGACGGATTCGATGGTCTGGGGGCCCGTCGGCCCATGGCGCACGACGTCCGTCTCGCTGCACGACAACGGCGCACTTGCGCACCCCGCCACGGCGAACGCGACGAAGGCGGCCACCACGAGGACCTCTCGCACGGTGGTGCATGCGCCCGACTCGCCGTAAATCTATGCCTTCGACGCCGACGCCGCGGCCGCCCTGGTTAAATCGCTGGCCGCCGCATGGGAAGCATGGAGGCCGCAACGCGCGGAAAGGCCGAAGCCGCGCTGCAAGCGCTGCGCCGCGGCTGGCCCTTTGGGGCATTGCTTGCCTTCGGCTTGGGGCTCACGGTCGTTGTCGGCGCGAATCTGTCCAACGCCCAGCCGTATGGGGCTCGGCCTTGGGGTTGGCCAGGGGCGGCGTCCTTCGAGAACGGCGTCGCCTACGTGCGGCCCGAACTCGTGCTGGCCGTGACGTTGCCGTGCGTCGTCTGGGGGGCTCGCGCCCTGCGCCGGGTGCCGCCCGGACTTCGTCCCTTTGCCGCCACGGCGGGTGTCGACCTTGCCGTTCTAGGCTGCGCGACGGTCGTCGGCACTTTGCTTGGGGCGTGGGGCGCATCGTCGTCCCCGGCCGACGCCCTGTGGGCCTTCGCCGTGGCACACGGACTTCTTGGCGCAACGTTCTACTCGATCGGCCTGGTTGCCGCCGCAGCCACACGCCGCTGGTCGCTCGCGGCAGCCGCCACCGCCTGGGTCGGCTTCGTGGTGCTGCTCGACGACGGGATCAAGTTGCAGCTGTTCCGTCAGGCGGGTTATGCCAACCTGGTCACCGGCCAGTTCCCATCCTGGTTCTACTTGTCCCAGGGGCTCTCGCCTGTCGCCGCCTACCGTGCGCTGCTGATTGTTTGGCGTCCCGGCTTCCGCGACGGCCTGGAACATTACGTGCTTGATCGTGCCCCGATGCCCGGCTGGGTCAGTCCGGGAAACTTCGCTGCCGCCATCGTGGCGCTCTGGATCGCCGTGCCCATCGCCTTGGCCGCCGCCATTTGGTGGTGGCGCAGTCGCCGGGACACGACCGAAGTCGGGCTCGCCGCGGCCATGCAGGAGGCCCACCAGATGGGCGTTGTACTCGACGACGAGCCCTAGGGCCAGAGCCAAACGTCGCGGTGCGGATAGTGCACGGGCCATTCGTGGTCGGGCCGGCCGGCGGCCTCGTGCCAGGCGTCGAACCGTTTTTTCCACAACGCGTACTCGCGCGGCGGCGTCGGCAGGCGGCGGTGGCGGTTGGCGTTGAGTGCGTCCTCGACGGCCCACACGTTGCGCGACGACAGCCTCCACGGGGCACGCAACTCACGAAGGTCGAGGACACCGTAGCCCTTCACCCGGCCGGTCTGGTCGATGAAGGGAGCCATGTACGAGCGCACCAACGCGTCCAGCGTGCCGTACACGGGCCGTCGGCCATGCAGCCCCGGGCAACGCGAACGGGCGACGGCGCCCCAGCGGCCTGCATCCCGGAAGAGGTAGATGACGTGGTCGAGGCGGTCGACGGACTCGATGTCCAGGATGACGGGCGGATGGCCGTGCTGCTCGAGGATGGTCGCCGCCGACAAGGCCGCCTCGAGGCAATGGGCCGTACGGTGTCTGACGACGCCCCGCAAGGTCCGCGCCGTCTCGCCGCGACGCTCCCAGTTGTACGGCAAGCGGTTGAGCCAGTGCTGCACCGCGACCGGCGTGCGCAGGCGGCGGACCAGGGCACGCTCCCTCGGCGTGAAATTGGGGTCCGCGGGCGGCGTCAACAGGCGGCAAGGGGCGGCCGGGACTTGGCGTCTTGGGTCACTTTCGCTTGCCTCTCGGCAAGGCCCAAACCTTTCCGGAGGTTGGTCGTTGCGATGAGCCCCACCATCCTCGTGGCCTGCAACTCTTGTGGCGCGCGCTTTCCTGCCGAGACGCACGCCGGCCTCCTGCGCTGCACGCCTTGCGACGACCGACTCGCCTTCCGCTTGACCGGAACCGGGCCCCTGGTCACGCAGATTGTCGACGCGGAGGCCACCCTGTGAAGTTCGCCGCCATTGTCTGCGCGCGCTGCCGCCGCGCCCGGACCGTCGAAACACGCCACGCAACGGCCTCCTGCCCACATTGCGGCGTCCCCGCCACCTTGGCTCAGCGCACGCCAATCTGGACGGGCGACGACGTTGCCGGCGGCCAGGCAGCAATCCTCATGCACGCGGGGGGGACGGTGGCGGTCGCCCAGGCGGCTCGGCCGACGCGTGCCCGCGACCTGCCGCACGACTCGCCCACCATGGCCGCGGCAAGCAAGGCCACGGGAATCGTGAATCGCTCCGAAAAGGCCGAGGCAGTGACGCGCGCCCTGCTGGAGGATGGAACGGCCAGCCACATCGACCTCGTCCAGGCGATGCTGGAGGCCGGCCTGGACGGCGGCCGAGCCCAATCCGAGGTCGTACGCATGCTGGCGACGGACTTCATCCTGGAGCCGCGGCCGGGGAGGTATCGCCTCGTCGGCTAGCTCGTCTTGCGCCGCTCGCGGCGACGTTCCTTTCGGATCATGTCGCGCACTTCGGGCGGCACGATGACCTGGAGAATGCGCTTGTCCGTGTAGACGAGGGCGAAGATTCCCCAGCCAAGGCTCGCCAGTGCCGGAATGACTTGGTCGCCCGGCCTGAGCCAGAACCACATCAGGGCAAGACCGGGGGCAATCCATAGGGAACCCGTGACGCTGCCCCGCCAGAGGCGGCCCTCGCCCACTTCCCGGCCAATCCATGTTCCGGATGCCCCGCCGGCGAGGACGAGGCCGAAGGACACGAGAAGCAGCGACGCGTCGAGGATGAGCGCGGGCGTCTCCGTCACGACGCGGCCTCCATCGCTTACGATGTTGGCGGCGGCGAATTCCGTGGCCCACATAGCGCCAAACGCGAGGCCGAGAGCGGCCCCATAATACGCCGAGTCCTTGCGCATGCGGAACTTGCGGAAGCCGAGGACGCTCGTCTTGGCAAGCGTCTGGATCAGGCCGTATCCGAGCGCCGTGTAGGCGAAGGAATAGACGAGGGTCCCGGTCGTAAACGGCGGGCCCGTCCCTTGGATGACCTGCGGATACTCGAAGCCGAAGAGCCGGACCTCGAGAAAGCGCACGACGAGGGCCGCGAAGATGCCGGCCCCCATGGCGAAGAACAGGCGGTTGTCCTCGAAGTAGCCCTCGTAGCGGCCGAGCATGAACCAGATAAGGGCGGCCGTGGGCAGGAAGATGCCGACGGCTGCGACGAGGTCGGCGTAGGCCACGGCGCCGCGACTCGGGCCTGCAACAAAGCCTTGATGGCGGCGGCCCGGCTGCCTCGCATCGTGCAAGTACCGCGCATCGTCGTCAACGCCAAGGCCTACCCGCAAGCCACGGGCCCGGGGGTTGTCGGACTCGCCCGGGCATGTCAGGCCGCGGCCGTGCGCGCCGAGGCGACGCTGGCCCTTGCAGTCCCCGCCACGGAGATCCACCGAGTCGCCCGCTTGCGCCTGTCGCGGGTGCAGGTCTGGGGCCAGCACGTCGAGGCGACGCACCCCGGCGCTGCGACGGGGGCCATCAACGCCGAGATGCTGCAGGCCGCGGGTGCGAGGGCAACGCTGGTCAACCACGCCGAACGCAAGGTGGGCGGCGCCGTCCTGCGCGACACGATGGCGCGCCTGCATGTCCTCGGCTTCCCCGCCCTTGTCTGCGCCGATTCCATCGCGGAGGCCCGCTCCGTTGCACGCCTTCATCCGGCGGCGATCGCGATTGAGCCGCCGGAACTGATTGGGGGCGACGTCAGCGTCACTTCGGCGGACCCGGCCATCGTCGCCGACGCCGTCACCGCCGTCCATCGCATCGCCCCTCGCCTTCCGGTGCTCTGCGGTGCCGGCGTCAAGACCGGCGCCGACGTCGCGGCCGCCATCGCTCTCGGCGCGCACGGCGTCCTTCTGGCCTCGGGCGTCGTCAAGGCCGCCTCGCCCGCCCGCGCGCTTCGCGACCTGTTGTCCGGGTTGTAGACGATGTCGAAACCTGGCGACGTCGTGGAGTTCAAGTCCGGACTCTTTGCCATCGAAGCGCCGCGCAACCTCGGCATCCTGCTCGAACGGCGACGCGTGAAGGGCGTGGCCCTGGTTCGGCTGGCGACCCTGGACGGCGAGAAGGAGTGCAAGGCCGAACACTTGACGAAACGCCTCTTCCGGTCGCGTTACGAGGGCGACCTGCGGCAAACCGCCGATGTCGCGGCCCGGCTCCGGCACCTCGTGGCCCAGCACGCCGGCGGGGCGCTTGCGGAGGAACCGGAGGACGACCTCGACCGGCTTGAGGAGGCGCTGTGGGAGGCAACGTGCGACGACGGCCGGCCGGAGTGGTCCGAGCAGGACATCGCCCAAGCCCATTATGGCATGGCAAGTCCGGTGCAGTTGCGTGACGTCCGCGCTGCACTCGACCGGGACCGGCGTCCTGGGGTCGGGCGGTTCCAGCCTGCGGGACGCGGCGACCTGTGGCGGCCGTGGCGCCGAAGCGAAGCGGATGCGATGCGCAAGGCCTCGCAGGAATTGGCGACGCTGCGGCGGAGCCTGATCCACACCGAGGAAACGGAGCTTGGCAAGACGTTCACGGCCGTCGCCATGGATGCCGCGGCGCTTCCCAGCGACCTTGCCGCAACGTTGGCGTGGGTGCGCCGCGCGATGGAGCAGTTCGTGGACTGGGACGGGATTCCGCATGGCGAGCCCGTGGCGGGAATCGGCGGCCTCGGCGCCGTCGACGCGTTTGGCATGGACCTCCACCGGCAACTTGGTTTTCTGGCCCAGGACTGGATCCAGAGCGAGCACACGAGCCGCTCCAGCGACTACATCCATTTCCTCCTGGGCACCCGCCTCTGGGGCCCCCAGGATGCCGTCGACGCTCTGATCCGGCGCCACGTCAACCAGGAGGAGTTCTTCGAGCACGTCGCGGATGCCCGCGCCGAGGACGCCGCTGCCGCGCATCCCGAACCCGACTTGGCAATGGACCCGGCCCGCACGGACCTGAGGCACTTGCCCTGCTACACGATCGATCCCCCCGATGCGAAGGACTTCGACGACGCCGCCGGGCTGGAGCCCTTGCCGGCGCCAGGCCACGTCCGCCTGTGGGTGCACGTCGCCGACGTCAGCCATTACGTGACGCCGGACTCGACGCTTGACCGCCACGCCAAGAAGCGCGCGACATCCGTCTATCTGCCCGGCCGCGTGCTGCCGATGCTGCCACACCGCCTCAGCGACCATCTTTGTTCGCTGCGCAGCGACGGCGACCGCTTCGCGCTCAGCGTTGGCATGGACGTCGACGGCGATGGCCACATCGTGGCGCGGCAGTTCCGCAAGGCGGCCATCCGCGTCACCGAGAACCTCGCGTACGGGCAAGCGTTGGCGCGCGCAAAGGCCGGCGAAGAACCGTTTGCCGGCCTCTTGGCCCTGGCGGCTCGCATGCGGCGGCATCGCGGCGGCCTGGAACTCGAGACCGGGGAACTGAAGGTGCTCCTCGGCGCCACAGGCTTCTCCGCCTTGGAGAAGCGGGCCGACGAGGCCACGCGCATGATCGAGACGTTCATGGTCGCGGCCAACGAAGCCGTTGCCGAGCACCTGGCGGCGGCGGACGTCGCGCAGTTGTTCCGCTGCCACCCTTTGCCGGACCGCACCAAGGCCAGCCGGCTGGCCCACCAACTGGAGACGATGGGCATCGACGTGCAGATCGACCTGCCGGGCGCCAAAGCGCTGGCCGCTGGACCCGGCGAGTCCATCCTCGACCAGCTGCGGCGCGGCGGTGGCAAGCTCGAACTGTTCGGCGGCGGCATCGCAATCGCCGGCGGCGCAGCGGAAGCCCCCAAGCTGGAGGCCCCCCAGAAGGTGCCTGGCTTCGCCCAGTTGGTCCCCGAGGAGCGCGCCGCTTGGCTTGCACCGTTTCGCAAGGTGGTGGCAGCCCTCGCATCCCATCCAGATGACGCCGTGGCCGAGGTGGCGACTCTCAAGGTGCTGGCCGCGATGGGCCGCGCCTACTACACGCCAGACAACGAGGGCCACTTCGGCCTGGCCTCGACGCATTACTGCCACTTCACGAGCCCCATCCGGCGCTATCCCGACCTCGTCGTGCACCGCAACCTCAAGTGGCTGATCGACGGCCGCAGCGGCCATGCCCCCCACACCGCCGAATCGCTTCGCGCCCTGTGCGACCATTGCAGCAACCAGGAACGCGCGGCCGACCAACTCGAACGTCGCATCAAATCAAGTTGCCTCGTGCTCGCCAGCCTCGACGAAAACCCGGACCCGCAGGCAGACGCGGCCACGGAGGCTGGGGCAGGGTCAGGCCGTGAGGCGTCGGCACGAATCACCGGCATCACCCCGGCCAGCGTGTTCGTACTGCGCGGCGACGGCATCGAGGCGCGCATCCCCGGCCGCGACTTGCCGGGGGGGCCCTACCAGGCCGACGAGTGGGAGTCCATGCTGCTCTTCCCGTCGCCCATCGACGCGGACACCGACGACAAGCGGGCCGCCGTGCAGGATGTCACGCAATGGCTCGACCCGGAATCCGGGGAACTGCGTCGGGTCCGGGCAAGGCTGGCCGACAAGGTGACCGTGCGTTTGGCGGGACGCGACGTGGCGGCGGGTCGGACGGGCGCTCAACTGCTGCGTTGGGCGTGACGCGTCATACCCCGAGGCTCATGCGCACGAAGTCGCGGATGCCCGGACCCAGGCCCACCATGATGATGGCGAACTTGACGAGGCCAATCATGGTCGGATAGCGCTGCGCGTCCTTGGGGTTCGACACGTCGATTGCGTACACGACGAGAAGACTGACGACGAGCTTGACGGGGAGGAAGCCGAAGAACGTCGGATAGTCGTGCATGGGGGCGAAGCCCGTCTGCGTCCCGGCGTCGCGCGTCCACTCGATGATTTTGCCAGAGAGGACGTGCTTCTCGTCGTAGACGCGGCCGATGTCGATGCCGATGGACGTGGCAAAACCGTCGAGCATCTGGCTGAAGACGAGGAGCATGTTGATGGGGGAGGCGAAGGCGGCCCACTTCGGGTCGCGGCCGGCCGCCTTGTCGCGTGCCGACCAGGCTCGCGCCGCCCAGGCGATGACGATGGCGACGGCCGCTGCGGCAAACGGCGCCCACAAGGCGAGGATGACGGGGTGCGTGCTGAGGCACCGGTCCGGGAAGATAAGCGGGCACGACTGGCCGGTGGCCAAGTATGGTAGCCATGGGGCCCGCATGAACTGGGCGATGTACGCGACGGACAGCAGGATCCATCCAATCGACATGAAGCCGACGAGCTCGCTCGGGTCGATGCGGCCGATGCGCCGGAAGCGCCAGGCAGCGATGGCGTACGCGATGAGGCCGAACAGGGCGACCCAGATGGGGTTCACGTAGGAGTGCACCTGGTTCCAGGTCGGCGGCAGGTACAGCAGCAGGTAGCAGACGACCGGCAAGGCCACGACGAACCAGAGCTTGGCCAGCGCGCGCTCGAGGCCGGCCTTCTCCGCGATGCCCTTCAGATAGTGGCCGATGACGAAGGTGGCAACACCCATCGCGGCAAACAACAGGTAGATGGGCGGCGTGATGAAGAAGTACTGCGTCGGCTGGCCGAACAGGTTGACGTCCTCGAGGACGTGGAAGACGGAGCCGGCGACGACCCATCCGACGGCGCCCATGATGAGCTTCGGGCCCATGACGGTCTTCTTGCGGGCCAGCATCTGCGCCGTGCCGAGGATGCACAGGCCGAGGAGTGCGGCCCAGGTGAGCGTGTTGACGATGGTGTAGCCTGAATGGGTCGTCACGCCCTGGCCGGAACACGCGGCGGCGACGATGGAGCCGTCCGGCATCAAGCACTCGGCGGAGTGGCCGGCGGCGTCAGCGTGGATGGGGCCCCAATAGTACTGCCAGATGACTTGCCGGCCGAAGGCCTCGGGCCAGGCCTGCGATGCAATCCAGGCCATGACGGGCACTCCGATGAGGATGAGCGGGACGAGCCAGACGGGCAGGCGTTCGACGATTCCGGAGAAGCGCGACGGCCGTGGCTCCGGCGCGGGTGCGGGCGGCTGGGGCGCGACGGCCGGCTCGGCGGGGGGCGGCGCGGTCCCGGCGGATGGCTGCGTCGCGTCGGACTCGTCCATGGTCGGGCGTGCCGACTGGGGCCGCTGTCATAACCGTGATGGGCGCGCCATCCCTAAACGGGCAAATATGGCGCCTTCGTGCGAACGGCCGTGAAGGGAGGCTTCGACCGCACCGACGCGCAACTTGCCCTTCTCGTCGTCATCTGGGGGACCGCGTTCCCCATCATCCCCGTGGTCGAGCAGGCGCTCGGCCCGTTCCAGTTGACGTGGTATCGCTACCTGCCGTTCCCCATCCTCTACGGCGCCTACCTCCTCACCCGGCGGCGCGCAATGTTTGCGACCGTGACGGGACGCGACTGGCTCGTCATGGGTGCGATCGGCTGCGTCGGCGTCATCGGCTACCACTTCCCGCTCAACTGGGCCCTCGACCCGGCGCGCCCCGGAGCTCTGACAGGCGCCGCCGGCGCCATCATCATCGCGACAACGCCCCTCTGGACCATGCTCATCGCCGTCGTCACGGGACACGAACGCTACAATGGGCTCGCCGCGCTTGGCACGGCAATCGCCTTCGGCGGCGTCGGAGTGGTCATCGCCCTCGGGCAAGCCGACAGCAACGTCCACCTCGCAGCCGGCGCCCTCGTCGCCCTGCTGGCACCCATTTCTTGGGCCCTGTATTCCGTTTACACGAAGCCGATGATTGCGCGCTACGGTGGCATCTTCGTGACCGGCGTGACGCTGAGCATCGGCACCTTCGCGCTCCTGCCCATCGGCATCCAGTACGGCGTCGCGCCGCTTCGGGCCCTGAGCGCGGTCCAGTGGTGGGGCCTTGCGTTCCTCGCCATCCTGTCGACGGCCCTCGGCTACGCCCTCTGGAACGACGCCCTCAAGCGCCGGACAGCAAGCGCCGTGTCGGCTTACATCTACTTCAATCCCGTCGTGGCCACCGTCGTCGCGGTGCTGTTCTTCCACGAACGGCTGACGGCGTACTTTGCCCTCGGCGGCGCCCTCGTCATCGCCGGCGTCCTCCTCGTCAACCGGGCCCGCTTGGCCGCGGCCGCCGTTGCCGCCGTCCCCGTGAAGTCTTAACGCCGGGCGGTGTGGCGGTGGCGTGGCGGTCCTCTCGCTCGCCGATGTCCAGAAGGCCATGCAGTCGCTGCGCGGTGTCGTGCGCCACACGCCGATGCGGCGCTCGACGACGATTGGCGACATGACCGGCTCGGAGTTCCACTTCAAGCTGGAGAACTTCCAGCTCACGGGCTCGTTCAAGGTGCGCGGCGCCATCCACAAGGTCGACAGCCTGTCCGCCGCCGACCGCAAGAAGGGCGTCGTGGCGGCCTCTGCGGGCAACCATGCGCAGGGTGTGGCGTACGCGGCACGCCGGGCGGGCGTCAAGTGCGACATCTTCATGCCCGAGGAGGCAACGCTTGCGAAGGTCATGGCGACGAAGGGCTACGGCGCGACCGTGCACCTTGCTGGCCGCGACTACCAGGACACCTTCGAGCACGCCTTGGCGTTCCAGAAGAAGGCGGGCGCCGTGTACGTGCACGCCTTCGACGACCCGCTCATCATGGCAGGCCAAGGGACGATCGGCCTCGAGATCAAGGAGGACCTGCCGAAGGTCGACACGGTCTTCGTCCCCATCGGCGGCGGCGGCCTCATCTCGGGCATCGCGACAGCCCTCAAGGGATTGGACCCGAAGGTGCGCGTGATCGGCGTGCAGGCCGCAGGCGCCAACACGATCGCCCCCAGCCTCGAGAAAGGTGTCGCCATCACCCTCGACTCCGTGGACACGATGGCGGACGGCATCGCCGTGCGCAAGGCGAACCCGACGACGCTCTCCGTCATCAAGGAGCGCGTCGACCAGGTCGTGACCGTGTCGGAGTCGGAGATCAGCGCCGCCATCCTGTTCCTGCTGGAGCGCATGAAGGTCGTGGCGGAAGGGGCGGGCGCCGTGACGCTTGCCGCGGCGATGCATGGCAAAGCCGACTTGAAGGGGCGCACCGCCTGCGCCCTCGTCTCCGGGGGCAACATCGACATGACGCTCATGTCGCGCATCATCCGCCGCGGTCTCGTCACCGAAGGCCGCATCGCCGTCTTCAGCATGACCATCAGCGACCGCCCCGGCTCGCTGGCATCGCTTCTCAACCTCATGGCGCAGCACAGGGGCTCCATCATCGACATCCGCCACGACCGCCACCACGACGACATCAGCATCAACCGCACGGTGGTCGAGTTGCACGTCGAGACGCGCGGCCCCGAGCACATCGACGAACTGCGCCGCGCGTTGCAGGGCGCCGGGTACGACCTGCGCTAGCGCGAGATGAGGTCCCAGAGCGGCCGGATGCGCGTGAAGCGTCGCCGCGCCGCACCGATGCCACCCGCGAGGAGCCCGACGAGCACGGCGGCAAGCAGCAGGCCCGCGGCGACCGAGACGGCCGGCTTCGTGGCGGGCGCTGCCGTGGCCAGCAGACCGAGGAGTGCGAGCATGGCGTAGCCGAACAGGACGAGGAGGTTGCCCTGTCGGGCGTGGAAACGGACCAAGCGGTCATGCGGCGCAGAGCGGGCGCACGCGATGGCGACGCCGGGGACCGGGATGTACGCCAGCCAGGCTGCCGTCATCGGGGCGAGCAGGGCTTGCCGCCTTTGAAGACTGCTGGCCGCGCCGGGAAATCTTATGGGCGAGGCGCAAGTCCGGCGGCCATGGACACCAAGACCCTCGAAGCCACCGCGCAGGCGCTGGTCGCCGGCACGAAGGGCATCCTCGCGGCCGACGAGTCGACGGCGACGATCGGCAAGCGCTTCCAGGCCATCGGCACCGAGTCGACGGAGTCGAGCCGCCGCGACTACCGCCACCTCCTCTTCACGACGCCGGGTGCGGGGGATTCGGTAAGCGGCGCCATCCTCTACGACGAGACGTTGCGGCAGAAGGCGTCGGACGGGACGCCCATTGTCAGCGTGCTGGCCAAGGCCGGCATCATCCCCGGCATCAAGGTCGACACGGGCGCATACGACCTGCCCAACTTCCCGGGCGAGAAGATCACGGAAGGGCTCGACGGGCTGCGCGGGCGCCTAGCGGAGTACCACAAGATCGGGGCGCGCTTTACCAAGTGGCGCGCCGTCATCACGATTGGCGACGGCATCCCGACCGGGTACTGCATCAAGGCCAACGCGCAGGCCCTCGCACGCTACGCAGCCTTGGCGCAGGAAGCCGGACTGGTCCCCATCGTCGAGCCCGAAGTCCTCATGGACGCGGACAACACGGTCGAGCGCTGCGAAGAGGTGACGGCCGAAGCGTGGCGCGTCACGTTCAACGCCTTGCGCAAGGCCCGCGTGCACCTGCCCGGAATGCTCCTCAAGCCGAACATGGTGATTGCTGGCAAGAAGTGCCCGGTGCAGGCGCCTGCCCAAGTCGTGGCGGAGCGCACCGTCACGCTGCTGCGCGCCCATGTCCCCCCCGCCGTGCCGGGCATCGTCTTCCTGTCTGGTGGCCAGTCGCCCGAGCAGGCAACGGAACACCTGCGTCTCATGAACCGCCTTGGTCCGCACCCGTGGAAACTGTCGTTCAGCTACGGCCGCGCCCTGCAGGACCCGGCCTTGAAGGCGTGGGGCGGCAAGCCGGCAAACGTCAAAGCTGCGCAGGACGCGTTTGCCAAGGTCGCAAGGGCGAATGCGGCGGCGTGCGCGGGAAAGACCCTCGTGGCGTAGGCCGCCGTCCTGCCTCGCAGACGTCGACCGGCCACGCCAGGCTCCGACCGCGGCGACGCGCACGAGGTGGCCGCGTGGCTGAGTGTGGGAAACCTGGGAGAACAGGAATCTCGTGAAGAGAACGGGAATGGGTTCCTGTTCTCCGTTCGTCTCCGGTTCTCCCAGGCCGCCCGTGCCTGAAAGGCCAGGAAACCGTGGAAAATGGGTGAAACGCGTTTCCGGTTTTCGGCGATTTCCTGAGCTTCCAGGCCCCCGGCGGCCCCAGCCATCGCTGCGCTCGGCTCGCCTCGCCCTCGCTCTGCGCGCTTCGCGGCGCATTCGCTCGCCCCGACCGGGGGCTGCTTCGTGTCCCTTCCATTCCTTCATGACGTCGCCGCCGTCGGAGGAACGCGGGAATGGTTCGTTGACCTGGACAAGCAGGTTTTCCCTACGGCTGGGGCGAGCTTGCCGCGACGAGGTCTGGCATCTTCGTCCGTCCGCACAGCCACGCGTACAGTGCGTCTTCGCGGTAGCCGAACGGCGAGAGAAGGGTCTCGACGTTGCGCGCGAGGAGCCGGACGTAGGCGTCGATGGAGTACGTCTCGCGCGGCGAGCCGAACCATGGCGATTGCTTGCCGAGGAGTTCCACGGGTTTGACCCGCGCATCCCAAGGGCCCGTCTGGCGCGACACGACGTACTTGACGTATTCGCCGGGCTTGCGTTCGGTGCCGGCGTCGCGCAGGAGTCTGAGGGCCGCCTTGGTGCCCGTGTTGGCGCTGTAGTCCTCGACGCTCATGCGGGCTTGCAGCATGAGGCCCAGGTCCTCGGGGTCGACTTCGCGTCGGCGCAGGCGTCCGGCGGCCTCCTTCGCGACGGCAAGGGCGCGTGGGATGCGCAGCAGGAAACCTTTGGCGTCATCCGCTTCGGCAAAGACGTCCAGCATGCCCTGCTGCACGTCGTACAGAAACGGCGGCGTGCTGTGGCGTTGCACCTCGATGCCGCGCACTTTGAGGGTGCCGTCCTCGAACTTGCCGTAGTAGCGGTTGGGCACGCCGACTTCGCTTGAGGTGCTGTGGGTCTTCGACGGCAACAGGACGAGCCAGCGGTAGACGCCTTCCACGTCCATGGGGACGCCGACTTCCTTGGAGACGAGGTGCGACACGTGCACGGCGTCGGCGCGCGTGATGCCGGGCTTGTGCAGGAAGACGCAGTCCGTGAGCGCGTGCACCATCGTGTAGCCTTCGCGCTGCGCCACTTCGCGGGCGCGCGTCATGCCCGCTCGTCCCAAGCATTGGATGGCCTGGTGCACCTCGGCGCAGCCGAAGCGGGCGTTGCGGTAGCGGAAGTAGCCGAAGCAGACGACGCCGAGGGCTTTGTGCTCGGATTTGATCGCTTTGGCCTTGGCGACGAGGTTGGAGGCGCTCGTCATCGGTACACCATCGAGCGGTGGCCGAAACGGAAGAACACAATTTCGTTTTCCTGGACGGCGTACATGCCGCGATAACGGCCGACATGGACGCGATATGCTCCTCCATGCATCTTCATGACGTCGAGGCCTGGTCGAGGACGAAACGGGTTTTCCTGGAGCATCGTGAAGGCCTTCTTGAAATGCCGCTGGACAGGGTCGGGCAGGTCATCCAACTCCAGGAGGGCCGACGGGGCGATCGTGACAACAAACGGCATCCTATACGAACTTCCCTTTCTTGCTGTCCCACGTCAAGCGCGGGCGTTCCTTCATGCGGCGGTCCATCTCCTTCCAGAACGCCTCCGTCGGGGTCTCGTCCATGAATGCGTTGAGCACGTCGTCGTACGTCTTGCCACCTACTTTGTACGACCTGAGGCGCCGGAGGGTCTCAGGCTTGACGGGGACGGAAGTGAAAGTGGTCGTGCGCAGGGGGGCCTTGGCCATGACAATCATTACAGTCATGACAATCATGAACGTTGCGGCAGCGGATTCATTTCACTGTCCCGGCCCAAACCATTGTCTACGCCAAGTCCATCGCATGCTGCCGCCCAGGCGGAAGTGAACCATGGCCACCCAGACCAAGCAGACCCAGAAGCCCGCAGCCTCAATGACCTCGCGCAAGGTGCGTCCCGGTTTCATCTCGCACACCGAGCTCGCCAGCAAGGACCCTGCCGCCACGAAGGCGTGGTGCCAGAACGTCCTCGGGTGGCAGTTCGGCGCCCCCGTCGCGACTCCCAACGGCGACTACCACATGTGGCAGTTCGACGAGGCCAACGGCGGCGGCATCCGCAACACCAACGCGGGCGAACCCGGCGGCACCGTCCCCTACGCCGAGGTCACCGACATCAAGGCCGCCTACGCCAAGGCCAAGAAGGCTGGCGCCACCGAGATGATGCCGCCCAGCGAAGTGCCCGGCGGCGGCTGGATCGCCATCGTGCAAGCCCCGGGTTCCGTCCCGATCGGGTTCTGGGCGCCGAAGTGAAGCGCTAGCGCACGAACCACGCCGCAACCGATTCCGCGGCGAAGAGGGCGATGCCGATGCCGGTCCCGATGGCGGAGCCGTTTGGGCCCGTCGACAGGCTTTGCCACAGCGCGATGAGTGTGGCGGCCATGATGCCAGAGGCAAGAGACGCAATGCCCAGGCCCACGGCCGTATCGGCCCCCACTCGCCACGCGCCGTAGAGCATCACGGCGCCGCAGCCGACGGGCAAGAACCCGATGGCCAGCAGTCGGGCAAGGCGGGCATCGAAGCCGCCGCGTTCGCCGAAAGCAACCATCGTCACGGCGATCCAGTGGCCGACGCCCGAGAGGAGGGCCACGGCACCGAGGAGGAAAGCGGCAGTCGTTGCAATCCCCTGTGGGGTTGCCACGCCGTGGCATCGGGCAAGCGGACTTGGAGTTTCGCTATCCCGGGGCCTTCGCCTTCTTGAGCACGGCCTTCGCCCAGCGCCGGTGGCCCCACAAGCGACGCAGGATCTCTGACTGGTGTCCCTGCTCCTTGCAGACGTGGTAGCCGAGTTCCGGGATGACTTCGCCGTCGGGGCAGCACGTGCAATTCAGGGTATCGGACGAGAGGTTGTGGCGCACGACCAGGCTCGGGTAGTAGCCTGAGAAATCGCATGCCGCGACGTCCTCGTACAGGCCGGGTTCCGGCACCATGATCTGGCCGCCGCGGTCGACGGCGCAGAGTGTGGCTGCGTCCTTCCAGTCTTCGGCCAGGTTGCGTTTCCACGGCAAGGCGACACCGCGGTCGGTGGCGAGGTCGATCTGCATCTGCTGCAGGGCGAAGCCGGCGCCGTTACGGTTGACATCCTGGGCTCTGCGGTTGGCCACACGTGCGAGGTACACGATGCCATGCAGGTCCTTGCGGTCGTCTTCGGAGTCGAGCGTCTTCTTGGCGAGGTCGATGTGCCAGCGGCCGCGCAAGTAGAAGGCGTGCGTCTTGAACAGCCAGCGGCCGTACGTGTGGATGCTCTTGCTGGCCTGGTCGGGCTTGTCGGGCAACGGGTCGGCGTCACGGCCCAGGCGCACCTCACCCTCGATGCCCAGGGCCTTGATGCGGCTGAGGAGGAACGGAATGTCGAAGCGGTCGCCATGGCGCGTCACGATGACATCAGGGTCCAGAAGCGCAAGGGACGATGCAAAGGCGCGAAGCGTGTCGCGCTCTGCGGCTGCATCGCCAGGCGCCGCGCACGGCAGGACCTCGTCGCCGAGGCGGATGGACTCGAGCGGGTCCGTGAAGGCGGGCACGTAGCCGTCCTTGCGCGCGGTGACCTCGAGGCGTACAGTGCGCAGGTCGGGATCGGGGTATTCGACGGTCCAGCGGTCTTCCCCCGGTGCCGGGCGCAGTTCGATGCCCGAGGCCGAGGTTGCAAGGCGGCACATGGACCACAATCCCTGCGCATGCATCCAGCGCGACTCCTGGCCGTGGTCGACGTCGAAGAACAGGAAGCCCTTCGTGTGCGTGCGGCGCCGCAGGTCCGTCGCGATGGCCCACGTATCCTGCAGGCGCTTGGGTCGCACGCGAAGCACCTCGGTCTCGGGTCCGCGCAGCCACAGCCGTTGCCGGGACCTCCAAGTCTTGTCGACGCGGCCGTCCTGCGCTAGCAGTTTTTCCGCAAGCGACAGCGGCTGTGTCTCGGCCTTGACGCAGAAATCCGGGAAGTAGGGCACGAGCCGCTTCGTGACGGCATCGCCGTGCTTGACCCAGACGACGAGGCAGGACTTGCGCGGATGGGGGTAGACGTCGAAGAGCCAGGCGTCATCCATGCCGACGCACCCCTGGACGAACCACTGAACGCACTGAACGCACTGAAATCACTGAACCCCGCAACCCGTCTGCGAAGCCCTGCTTCGCCAAGTCCTCGAAAGGTCCTCAGGTTGCGACGACGGCTTCCTCCACGCGGACCTCAAGATGGGCCTGGAAAACCAGGAAATCGAAGAAAACAAGGAAGGCCGCCGGTCGGGGCGAGCACGCCGTCGGCGCAGCCGCGGCGAGGCGAGGGCGTGGCAAGCGCGCGATGCGGAGCAAGCGCGCGAGGGCCGCCGGCGGCAGCGGAAAGCCACAGCAGCTTCACGCTTCCACGAGGACCGTCTGCCCGATGCGGCCCAACTCGTAGGCATCGGGTGCCTTGACGCGGCTCTCGACGAGGCCTGCGCCACGCAGCGCGGTCAGCGCCGCTTCGAGGTCGCGCCGCAGAAGGGCGAGTTCGCGGTTCTGGCCGTCCACCATCCGCATGCCCTCCAGTAGCATGGCCAGCATGACGGGGCGTTCGAAGTCGAGGTGCGGGCGCCGGTTGATGGCGTTGGAGTGGCGGCGGGCGCGGCAGACGAGTTCGTCGAACCACTCCTGCTCGCGCGGGTGCAGTTCGGCGCGAAACTGGGCGTAGCGAGAAAGGAAGATGTCCAGCGCGATTGTCGTGGTCGGGGTGGATTGTCCCATGGGATTCGCTTGTAGTGGGCACAGGTTCTTCTGTTGCTTTATGGGGTGAGTGAAAACGGCACGGCGAAATAACTGGGTGAAGCGAACGTACCATCTGACGGGCCACGGACTGCATCGATTGCACGACAACCTGCATCTCCAGGTCAACGAACCATTCCCGCGTTCCTCCGACGGCGGCGACGTCATGAAGGAATGGAAGGGACACGAAGCAGCCCCCGGTCGGGGCGAGCGAATGCGCCGCGAAGCGCGCAGAGCGAGGGCGAGGCGAGCCGAGCGCAGCGATGGCTGGGGCCGCCGGGGGCCTGGAAGCTCAGGAAATCGCCGAAAACCGGAAACGCGTTTCACCCATTTTCCACGGTTTCCTGGCCTTTCAGGCACGGGCGGCCTGGGAGAACCGGAGACGAACGGAGAACAGGAACCCATTCCCGTTCTCTTCACGAGATTCCTGTTCTCCCAGGTTTCCCACACTCAGCCACGCGAACCTACTTGCCGAAAAGGGCGGCCACGCCGCCAGTCATCCGAGTTTGGCCTGCTGCGGCTTCTTGGCACTGGCCTCACCCCAAACCTTGGCTCCGCCTTGCGGTTTCACGGCCTCGGGATCCCCGCGCCGCTTCCACACGTCCTCGGCGATGGGCACCATCTCGTACGCGTCGTTGGCCGCCGGAACGAGGAGGTTCTGCAAGGCCTCCTTCCCCGTTGCCGCCGGATCCATCCAAGCGTCTTGCCGGACCCGCGAATCCAATTCCACCACGAAGCGGTCGTGGACCTGCGCCACGAAGTCGTTGGCCGGCGCCGTCACTTGCACGTGGCCGAGGTCGTCGTACTCGTTGCCCGTACTGGTGAAGGCGTAGTGACGGCGGGCCATGAGGGCTGCAACGACCATCAGCTTGCCATCGCGGCGTTGGATGCGGAAGGCGGCCTTGGTCTTCGCGTCGCGCTCGACGACGTAGGAGATTGCGGCGAGCGCGTGGTGCTCCGGCTTGCCGAAGAGACCGCGCCACGCCGGGGATACGAGGTTGTCTCCTCGCGCATTCGTCAGCAGGCGTGGGCCGACCGGCATCCCGAGGCGCACCTTGTCCACGACGCGCTCGCCACCCTCGAGGCGGGCCACCGGCAGGAAGTCGGCGTGGTGCACGAGCGGCCGCGCGATGCGGTCGCCGGCGTCGTAGACGTAGCGCGTGCCGCCGAGGGCGTCGATGACCTCCATCGAGCTTGCATCGATGCCTTCGAGTCCGGCCATGCCACATCTCAGAACCAGGTTGCCGGCTTCTTCGCCGCCGCCTTGCGGGGTGTTGCGCCGTAGCGCATCGCTTCGCCGATCGGAACCAAGTCGGCGTCCTCGCGGATGCCTGGCTTGAAGATGCGGTCGTCCACGGGGACGGCTTCCCATTCGTCCTCCGCCGGATGGTGCAGGATCGCCGCGGCCTCCTTCTTTTCCGTCGCGGCCATCCATGCGTCGGCCTCCTTGGGCGACAGCGTGCAGACCTGGCGGTCGTGGAACTGGCCGAAGAACTTGTTCGGCGCCGTCGTCACGATGGCGCAGCACAACCTGCCTTCGCCCTCGTCCATCTTGCGGGGTGCGCAGAGGCCCGGCATGACGATTGGTCGGCCGTCGATGCGGCGGAACCACAGGCTCGTCTTCTTGCCGTCGATGGTGGCTTGCTCGTAGATGCCCGTGGCGGCAACCAGGCACGGTGACTTTGCGAGCATCGAACCCCACATCGGGCTCTCCAGCAAGCGGTCGTCCCGAGCGTTGCCGACGGGCCGGCCGCCGCCGACGGGGAAGCCCCAGCGCGCACGCACGGCCACACGTTCCCGGTCCTTGTTGACGGCGATGGGCAGGGTCGTCGTGAGGCGGACGACGGGGTGCGGAACCCAGTCGCCCTCGTAGTCCCACTTGGAGACGCGCAGGGCGTCCTGGATGTCGATGTCGGCGGCTTGCAGTCCGATGAGGCCGGCCACGGCGTGCGACACGGTGGCGCGGCTGTCTACTTTGCGGCCTTGCGCAGGAGCGGCCGTTCCACGCCGATTGCGTAGGTCTTGTAGCGACCTTGGAAACGCACGGCGATGATGCCCTCGTTCTGCAAACGGGCCAAGCGGTGCTGCGTCGTGCTGCGCGACCAGCCGCACGTCTCCATGGCGTTGAGGACATCCTTCTGCGGGGCGCCCGGGTGGGCCTCGATCCAGGAGCGCAGGTTCGCCAACTCAGGATCGCGCAGCACGGCGGTATGGCGCCACGTTTCGGTGTAGCGGCCGTGGTTCTCGAAGAAACGCATGCGCGAATGGTGTTGGTACTCGATGACGAGCCCGGCGCGCTTCAGGACGTTGAGGTGGTGCCGCGTCGTGCCCGTCGGGATGCGTACACTTCGGCAGACCTCGCGGAAGCTGGCACCGGGGTGCTCGCAGATGAAGGCGTGCAGGCTGGCGCGGCGCGGATGGGCAAGCGGGTCCTGCGGCGCGGTGAGAAGCGGCGCCAGGAAACGCAACAGGACCAGGAGCGCCGCAAGGCCGAGGACGGCCTCACCAGTGACCGCGATGCCGGACACGAGGGTCGCCGGTGCCGGGCTTTCGTCGAGTCGCGCGTCCTGAAGCTCACCGCCGAATCCGGCAGCCGCCGAACGAGGGCCGGTCGAATGCAGCCCGCCCAGGATGACGTGGCCCGAGGCAAGCAGCGTCTGGTTGTGGGGCCCATCGCACTGCGCGCAAGAGGACGCCGAGGCAAGGGGCAGACGGACCCAGCCATCGACCTCGACATCGAAGGCCGGCCCGCCGGCCAGCGCGAAGTCGAGGGCCCCTTGCGCAGTGAGGTTGCCGCCATTCGTCCGGAACTCCTGGTGCGACAGATGGTCGACCGTCACCTCGCTGCCTGCAAGGGAGGGCGCAGCGATGCGGGTGCGGCCGCCCGGCGGCGGGCATGGTCTTTGGGTGCACTCGGTGGACGCGTTGAACCATTCGAGTTGCCGCACGCCGGTGGCGTTGAGGGTGAACATTTCGCCACGCCCGTTTGCCCAGACGAGGTACGTTTCGTTGTCCGGGACGTCCGGAACGCGCACCGCCAAAGGCTCGTCGATGACGGTTGGCAGGAGCGGACCGATGCCTTCGTTGGAGTTGGCGATGGCGGCCCGTCCCGTGGTCCTGAAGTCGATGCGGTCGGCCACGAGGACGAGGGAGGAGGAACCAGGGCGGCGGAAGTCGAGGGACAGGTCGTTCCATGGCGCCGGATCTTGGCGCGGTGCGTCCTGGCCTGGCCCCATCCAGCCGCCTCCCAGTGTGCCGTTGCGCATCGCTCGGACGTTCTGCATGGTGTGGTTGACGAGGGTGCCCCCGCCGAGGTTCTCGGCCCGAAGTGTGACGGCATCCGGACCGTCGGCCATGAACCAGAGGATCAGTCGCGTCACGGCGGTCGCGTTCTCGTGCCCCCCGGCGGCGGCAGGGATCGCAAACGAGACTCTGGGCTGGTCCGCGTCCGTTGCGACGGCGGTGGGGGGGAGCACGGCGGCAAGGACGATGGCGATGCTGGCCGCGACCTGCAACCGCAACCGTAGGCGTGGGGCTGCGTGGCCGGAGTTGGAAGCGAATCTGTTGGTCTGCATGGCGTGGCCCGGTCGTAGATTTGCCTGGCCTCCTTAACGGGACTCGCTCAATGGTTGGTGTGAGCCCTGCCAACAGGAGGCGACGACGCCACCGGCTGCGTCTGCTTCTACATGAATCCAGCGCGGTGGGCCCGCATTGCCGATAACGATTTTCGCCAAATCGCGATAGTGGGACCTGGGAGATTTGAACTTCCGACCAGCGGGTTATGAGCCCGTCGCTCTGACCGAGCTGAGCTAAGGTCCCTTGCCCGCTGCGAGCCGACGCCACGACAAGAACCCGCCGAAGCCGTGCCCCGCCGTCGGCCACTTCATAGCCGCTGTGGATAGAACGCTTGAACGACTGGTCGGATCGCCGAAACGCCGGCCGCCACGGCCCGCCGGCCGCGCCCCGCCACCGCCCCGGCCACCAAACCTTACAATGGGCACCCCGTCGCCGCGCCCGTGAGGATCGGCACGCTGCTTTGGGGGCTCGCCTTCCTCGCCGCCGGCGCCGTCGTCCTCGCGGGACTTGCCCTCGGAGCCTCGGACTGGTCGACGGGCCCGCGCATCGGCATCGGCATGGTCCTCCTCCTCCTCGGATTCCTCCTCGCCGCCGGCCCCTGGATTGCGTACGCCGTCCGCCGCGCCTCCAGCAAGGAAAGCAAAGGCGGCTGCCCCGTAGGGACGACTTGCGCCTGCGGCCACTTCAACTTCAAGCCCCGCGCCCACTGCCGAGAATGCGGCACGGCGACGACGTACCCCGAGTGACGACGCGGCCCGTCGGCCCAACGACCGACGCGGCTACCTTTTCATACCAGCGTTTCTCGGCCGCCATGGGCCCAAGCGGCCCCACCTCTTTCCAACAAGCACACGCTCCGTTAGTCTAGAGGCCAAGGATGCAGGCCTTTCAAGCCTGCGGCACGGGTTCGAATCCCGTACGGAGCACTGCGCCGCCGCGAAGCGCGGCAAGGGCCGTACGGGTTCGCCGCGCGCCCGCGGCGCGAGGCATGGCCGAGGCCGCCGCAGCGGCCTTGGCCTCGAATCCCGTGCGGAGCACATCGATATCGGTTCGAATACCCCAAAAGGGGCCCTTCGAGCCAGTCAGTCGGAATCGGCAATTCATGCCCTAGCGGCGCGGTCGTTGGCATCATCATGCCTGGGTTCATCGCGGGAGCGACCAGTGCCGCGGAAAACCGCGGGCCACGTGGGATCTGTCCATTTCCGTCAGTCAGGCCGGCGCTGGTTCGATGCCTGCGCGGGAGGATGGGGGTGTGGAGCGAATCTCCATGGCAACCCAAACCACCCCCCAAACGACCAACGCCGCCACCTCCGTCAAGGACCTCATCGCGGAGGCCCGGACAAAGATCGACAATCTCCCGTGCGCCGCGATGGCGCAGGCCCTTGAAGCACCAGACGTCCTGCTCGTCGACTTGCGGGAACCGGCCGAGCGCGCCCAGAACGGAACGATCCCCGGCGCCCTGGCGGCGCCGCGGGGCATGTTGGAGTTCTACGCCGATCCCACGATGCCCTACCACAAGCCCGAGTTCCAGCGCTCCCGCCGCATCCTTCTGTACTGCGCCTCCGGGGGCCGTTCCGCGCTTGCCGGCGCCAGCCTGCGCCGCCTCGGGTACGACCGCGTCGCGAGTCTCGATGGCGGCTTCAAGGCCTGGCAGGAATCGGGGCGAGAAGTCGCCCCCGTCCAGGCCTGAAGCAAGCGGCGCGGAGCGTCGGCTGGCGGGCGAAGACGTTATCCTGAAGACCGCACGTGAGGCATCATGGACGCAATCGACGTCGGGATCCTTCGAGCGATGGGCGTCCGCCCCTACGAGCGGACGCCCAAGCCGCTGGATGCCCTCCAGCCGTCCCGCATCGCGCGCGTGACAGGCTCCAGCGTGAACACCGTGAAGGACCGCATCACTCGCATGACCGAGACCGGCGTCATCGCGGGATACCAAGCGGTCCCCAACCTGCGCCACCTGGGCTTGCAAGGTGAAGCGTACCACCTGAACTTCACGAGCGACGCAGCCAAGGACGCCGCGATGCCTCGGCTCCTGGCGGTCGACGGCTTGCTGGAGCTGCACGACTTCCTTGGCCAAGGGGCCTGCGCGGACTTTGCCTTCAAGGACCACGCCGACTTGCAACGCACGCTCGCAACCATCTCCGCAGGATCCCAGCTCGGCGCGCCACGCCACTTCTACAGCCGCGAGATGCCTGAGGTCAAGCGGTCCCTCACCCCGCTGGATTGGCGCATCGTGCAGGCCTTGCGCGCCGACCCACGGGCGACGCCGGCCGACCTGGCGCCAGCCATCGGCGTCAGCACCCGCACGGTGAAGCGACACTTGACGCGGATGGCCGCAGAAGGCAGCCTCTTCCTCGTCCCCATGATTGATCCGAGCAAGGCGGACGGCGTTTTCCTGTTCGAACTCCTCGTCCACCTGCGGGAGGGCACGGGGCCGCGGCCGATGGCTGCGTTGCGGGCCGCTTTCCATGCCGAACACGTCTACGCCTATGTGCCGGCATCGGCGGAACTCGGGAACTTCGACCTGCTCTTGTTCGCTCGCACGAGCGCCGAGGTGGAAGCGTTGCGTCGGCGCGCCGAAGAGATCGACGGCGTCGTTCGAGCCGAGGCGTGGCTCTTCCGCGCGTTCCTGGGCTTCCCAACCGGGCTGGATGCCGCAATCGAGCGTGCCTCTCGCGGGTTGGAACCCGCACCCGCGGCCGTTTCGTCAAAGGGCCAGGGCGATGCCAAACGCCGCCCGCTGGCGCTCAAAAAGACATGACGCGGTCGGAATCGCGAACGAATTCGTACAGGTTTCGCCCCCGGCAGCCTTTACGCCAGCCGCGCTCTCGGCGCCTGCATGGCACGGGCCCTGGTGCTTGGCGGCGGCTTCGGCGGCATCTCGGCAGCCCTGGAACTTCGGCGCCTTCTCGGGGCAGGCCACGACGTCACCTTGGTCGACGAGGGCACGGCCTTCCGCATGGGCCTGGGGAACTTGTGGCTGCTTGACGGCCGTCGCAAGGTCGGCGAGGGAAGACGGGCGCTCCGAGATCTGGAGTCCAAAGGCATCCAGGTGAGGAAGGGGGTCGTGCAGGACATCGACGTCGCCCAGCGTAGCGCCGTCGTCGACGGCGAGACCCTGCAGTCCGACGGACTGGTCGTCGCTCTCGGCATGCGCCTTGCCCCGGAAGCGACGCCCGGATTCGACCTCACGCACAACGTGTACGACGAGGCTGGCGCCGCAGCATTCGCCGCCGCGCTTCAGGAATTCCGCGGTGGGCGCCTGCTCATCCAGGTTTGCGGCTTGCCGTTCAAGTGTCCGCCTGCGCCGTACGAAGCGGCGCTGATTGCCGCCGACGTCCTGAGGCGCCGGGGTGTCAAGGCCGATATCCACCTCGCGACTCCCGAGGCGCACCCATTGCCCGTGGCGCCCCCAGAATTCGGCGGCCGCTTGCTGCCCATCCTCGAAGCGGCGGGAATCACGTACCATCCCAACTGCAAGCCAGCGCGTTTCGTCGACGGCGCCGTGGAATGGGAGAACGGGTCGCGACAATCCTTCGACTTGGCGGCGGCGGTCCCCATCCATCAAGCGCCGCAAGTCATCGCCCGCACGGGCTTGGCGGGGCCATCCGGGTTCATTCCAGTCGATGCGCACACGATGCAGACGAAGGCCGCCGGAGTCTACGGCGTCGGCGATGTCGCCGCCGTGCCACTCCCCAACGGCAAGGTCGCGCCGAAGGCCGGCATGCTGGCCGAAGCCCAAGGACGGGCAGCCGCGAGCCACTTGGCAAGGGGAATCCTAGGGTCCGGTAAGGCAACGGACTTTGCCGGGCGTGGCACCTGCTTCATCGAGCTTGGCAACGGCCAAGCCATTCCGGCCGAGGGCGACTTCTTCGCCGCACCACAACCCCGCTTCGCCTTCCAGCCCGCCTCGACGCAGGGGCTACAGGAGAAACAGCGCTTCGAGGCGGACCGCCTCAAGGCCTGGTTCGGGGCATAGTGGGTGATTGGGCCGGGATGGGCTACGAGAATGGTTTGACGGCCCCGGACAATTCGATGAGGACATTGGGCTCGTTGCCGACCACCCATGCGTCGTGGCCTGGCGGCATGACGGCAACGTCGCCCGGACCGTATTCCATCTCGCTGCCATCCGCGAGTCGGATACGTTGCCGACCTGACAGGAAGATCTTGACGTGGGACTTCATGCAGAGGTCGGTCTTTGCGACGGGTTTGACGTCTTCAATCCAGTGCCAGCCGGGCTGCAGGGTCTCACGGTTGAAACTGAGGCCAGCGAGGTTCACGATTTGGAACATGGTGCGGTTGAAGGGCCGCTTCGTTTCGTCGGGCGTGTCGAAGCTCTTCTTCAACATCGGGATTGTCGGCAGTGTCGTCGTCATGCTACGCCTCGCAGGATGCTGAGGATACCTGCAGGCGGTAGATAGCCCTGCGTTAGGGGTAGGCGCCGAGCGCTCCGCAAAACGTCCCGGTCACTTGCAGCCACGGGCCCGCCGTGAATTGGTCCGCGAACGAATCGAATCCTTCGCGATTCAATCCGCCAGCAACGGAAGGGCGGAATCGACCCGCCCCTGGCCACTATCCCGTACGGAGCACATTCATTGGGCTGGCCGGGCCTTACGCCGTGGCCCGTGCGGGCGCCACGGTGGCGTTCGGCACTGGGGGGGTTTCTACGAGGGCGGGTGGCCGGCGTTCGACGAGGGATTCCAGGGTGATCTGGACTTCGATGTCGGTGAGGTCTTCGGAGAGGCGTTCCTTGAGGATGGTTTGCAGGTGGTTGAGGTCGCGCACGCGCATCATGACGAGGACGGGTTTAGGCCCCGTGATGAGAAGGGCCCGGGTGACGTTCGGGATGGCGGCGAGTTGTTTGGCGACGGCGGCGGAGCGTGTGAGGTCGCAGCGCGCGTATAGGATGGCAAGTGCTGGCAGGCCGGCTTGTTCGAGGTCGATGCGCGCCTCGTAGCCCCGCAGGAAGCCGCCGAGTTCGAGGGCGGTGACGCGTTCGCGCACGGTGGTCTCGGAGCGGCCGACGGCTTGCGCAAGGTCGGTCAGGCTGATGCGAGCGTTCTTCTGCAGCAACTGAAGGATGCGGAGATTGGTCTCGTCCATGCGTGCCATAGCGACGTCCACCGTCCAACTGGACGGATAGGGATAGGCGGCGAAGCCCCTCATATACCTTGGGGCAAGGTTCCGGTTTCGGTCGATGCAAGCAACGCTGTGGCACGCCGTCGGGTGGGAAGCGGCTTCGCGTGGGTTCCCGCCGCCAAATGGGGCTGGCGGGAATCGCGCTCGTCCTCGCGTGGGCCTAGCCAAAGGTCGCTTCGGACGATGGAGAGGGCGCCTGGCTGGGCTCCGCCAGGCCGGGCGGGCCTTGAGCGGGCGCTTCCGTCTCCCTCGTGGCCGGGCGTGCGGGGCGCCCCCACATGCCGGCGGGTCGGGAGCCGGGCGCGACGACGCGTTCGATGAGGTGGCCGAGGCGGCCGGCCTCTTCGGCGCGGATGCGTGCCTGCTCGAGGGCTTCTGGCCGGATGTGCCGCTTGCTCACGAAGAAGTAGCAGGTGCGGCAGTCGCGCAGGCTCGACAGCGAATCGAGCACGCCGTGGTCCTTGAGGCGGCGCACGGCGTAGCGGATGGTGCGCGGGGGCAGGCCGGTGGCCAGTCCGAGTTCGTTGTGGGTCAAGGGGCCGCGTTCGCGCACGGCGTCGAGGACGCGACGCGCGGAGCCGGGCAGGTTTTCCACGATGCGCGGATCGACCTGGACGGCGTCGGCCGGAAACTGCAGGAACGAGTATTCGGTCATGCAACCTTCAATCATCGGCCACCAATGATAAGCCAAGCCCGTGGATGCCGCGGTGCGGGGGGTTTATGCGGCGCGGAATCCGCGGGATTGTCCTAGTGGACGCCTGGACCGGCATTCTCCAGGGAGAAACGGGGTCTTTGTGCAACGCGGCGACCTGGGAGGCCTCCGCCAGGCCCATCTCAAGACAACACCGTCGTGAAAACAAGTGGGAGGAAGGGAGAAGGGTGCAAGAGTGGTCTAGCCGTAGTAGGTCCGGACCTCTCCTGCGAGGGCGCAGCCGCCGGAGTTCGCGACGATCTCGATGGCGTAGGCGCCATGCGACGAGAGGGGCGCTTGGATCTCGACGGTCTGGTTCTGGCCTGCCGGGAGCATGACGGTCTGTTCCTTGAGGACCGCCTTGTTGGGGTCCAGGATGCGCAGACGAATCTCGCTCGATCCGGCAAACACGACGCTTCGCAGGTCGACGTGCAGGACCATGGTGCTGGCCTTGTCACGCACCTCGACAGGCATCGCGAGCCGCGACGTCTGCGTCGCGTTCAGCGGCCCTGGCGGGGACGCGTAGAGGACTTGGCCAGCGATGGCCATCTTCTCGTCCACCTTGACCTCGAGGGAGGTCGAGTCGGACTTCTTGTTCTGCCCGTCGCTCGTGCCCGAGTCGAGCACCGTCACCGTGGCGTGGTAGTCGCCACCGCGGCCGTAGGTGTGCTTGACGTCGGCCGCTTCGCGGTCGGTCACGCTTGTCTGGTTGCCGTCGCCAAAGTCGAAGACCCAGCTGGCGATCTTGCCGTCCGGGTCGCTCGAGTCCCTGGCGTCGAAGGCGAACGAATCGGTCGTCCAGCCTTCGTTGCGGTCTGCCTTGAGGCGTGCCTGCGGCGCCTGGTTGCTGGTGCCGCCGCCGAAGCCGGAACACCCGGCCAGGACGAAACACGACGCTAGCGCCAAGGCGAGGAACACGCCTCGCGGCGTATGGTTGCGTTCGTTGTGGGGTGCCATGAGGTCACCATCTCACACTGCGGGAC
Source organism: bacterium (assembly GCA_040390065.1). Lineage (GTDB taxonomy): Archaea > Thermoplasmatota > E2 > JACPAO01 > JAHFTW01 > JAHFTW01. The sequence goes on from JAZJZE010000009.1 coordinate 281,019, forward strand.
CTCATGGGACTTAACCGCTGTTGCAGAATCATTGTCGTTGCCGCGGCCGCAAATTGCAGGTCTGGACGGGGGGCGGGCTTTACGCGCGGCGGCGTACGACGCCGACCAGCACCGCTGCGCCGATGAGGGCGACGAATGGCAGGAGGGCCGAGTCGCCGGGCTCGCGCGCCACCGCGGCATCTCGAGACGCCTGGCTGAGACCCGTGGGCGCGGGATTGGTGCCGCCGTTGGCCGGCGCGCTGGCTTGGCCACTGACGACGGGCGACACCGCGGGCGCTGCCGTATCCGTCGCCGCACCCGGTGTGACGGTGGCACTGGATGCGGGCGGCGCGACCGGGCCAACTTGCGGCGGGGTGGCAGCGGGTTGGACCGGCGCGGCTTGCGGCGGGTTCGTTCCTGCCGGCGGGCTCGCTGGCTCAGCCGATTGGGCGGGCGCCGACGCAGCCGGCTGCGTATCGGATGGGAGGGGTGTGGACGGTTCCGCGGACGACGGCTGTGTCACGGAGGCGTCCGTGGCGGGGGGAGCCGCAGTCGCATCGCTCGGCGTGCTGGAGGGGACCTCGACGTTGGCGGGCACCGAAAGGAGCGATCCTCCGGTCTGCAAGTGGACCGCCAAGGTCGAATTTGCCAGCGTGTCAAACGTCGTGTCTGGAGCCGCGCCCAAGTTGGCCACCAATGCGGGGGCCGCCGCGGCCTCGACCAGTTGCACCGTGATCTTGTGGTGGATCGGGTCGACGTCGGAGTCGTGGTAGACGTACATGCTCGATACGTCGAGCGGGGGGGCGATGCCGCCGTTGGGCAGGACGAGCACGTACGCGAAGGCGTCGGTCGTGTTGCCGGAGCAGTCCTGGTTCAACGGGCACGGCCGCTGCGGGAGCGTCGATGCCGCGACGGTCGTGAAGACTGGAGCGGCGTCGGCCGGACCGACGGCTGGAGGCGGCGTCCGCACGGGAGTGGACGCGCTGTCCGTCACGGGGGGCGTCGTCGGCACGGTGAGCTGGGGTGCGGTCACCGGCGTCTGGTCCCCGGCACCCGCTTGCGAGGCATCGATGGCTGTGCCATCGTTGGCTGACATGGCTCCAGCCGCGCCGCCGTTGGCCTGCAGGAAGACCGCGACGCCGAGAGCCAATGCCATGCCGAGCACCAGCGCCAGCGAGGCCACGGCCATGACGAGGTAGAAACGCACGCGCTGCGGCTCGAGGATCGACTTTCCGCGCGCAGAGAGATTGTAGTAGACCCAGCGGCGCTCCGGGTCGTCCATCCGCTCGATGAGACCCGACTCGGTCAGCTTCTTGAGATGCTCCGACACGGCCGGCTTGCCAAGGTTGAGGCGGACGGCCATCTCCGCACCGGTCATCCGGCGTTCCGACAAGAGGCGTAGGATCTCACGCCTGGATTCGCTCGACAGGACCTTCAAGAGGGAGTCGTCGAGGGGGAGTTCGAGGACCTGAGGGGCGTTCATGTCAGACAGGCCATTCGTTCCGGGCCATATGAAGTTCACTCTGGTGTTCGGTCGACGCCGAACCCGTGCACGGTCCTCTGGAAATGTGGGTTTGGTGGCAACCGAACCATGGTTCGGCCTGTACAGAAAAGAACGGCCGAAGGCCTACCTCGTGGTCCGCACGATACTTAAGGCAGAGTTTGCGGCAACAGCGGCCCACGCACGCCTGTCGGCAGCCTGAAGTGGCCCCCGCCTGTGGCTGCCCGAAGCCGGATGCGGGTCGCCATCTTCACCGACAGTTGGTTCCCGCGCATCGACGGTTTGACGACGAGCGTCCAGGGCTTCAAGGCCGAGTTGGAGAAGCGAGGCCATACCTTCCATGTGTTTACGTCCGGGCCCCGCTGGGAACGAACGCACGACGTCACCCGGTACAAGGGGTTCCCGTTCTGGGGCTACCCGGATTTCTATGTCAGCCTCCGCCCCGGCCGCCACGATACGGCGCGCATCCTCAAGGAGGAGGGCTTCGACCTCGTGCATATCCAGAGCCCGTTCATGGTCGGCTGGTGGGGCTTGCGAGGGGCCCGCAAGGCCGGGCTGCCCGTCATCACGAGCTACCACACGTACATCCCCGACCTCGTGCCCTACGTCGTGCCGCCGGGCTTCCGGACCGTCTCGCAACGCATCGTCTGGCGTTGGACCGAGACCTTCTTCCGCCGCTGCGACGCGGTCCTCGTGCCGAGCAACTCGTGCGCGCGGGAACTGATCGACCACGTGCCGCACCACAAGATCCCCAACCTCGAGATCCACCCGAACGGCGTCGACACGCGGCGCTTCAACCCCGGCGCCCGCAGCGACGCGATGCGCGCCCGCCTCGGCCCGCCCGATGCACTCATCCTGCTATCGGTCGGCCGCCTGGCGCGTGAGAAGGACGTGCCCTTCCTGCTGTCGGCCTTCGCCGAGGCACGCCGCATCGAGCCGCGGCTGCATATTGCCGTCGGTGGGCGCGGCCCCGAACTGGAGCGCGTGCAGAAGCGCGCGGCCGAACTCGGCATCCAGCCAGCCATGACGTACATGGGCTTCATCCCGGACGCAGAGCTTCCGGCGGCCTACGCTTCCTCGGACGCCTTTGCTTCGGCCAGCCAGTTCGAGACGCAGGGGATGACGGCCGTGGAGTCCATGGCTTGCGGGACGCCGGTTGCGGCGGTGCGCGCCCGCGGCCTTGCCGACTACGTGGGCGAGGGAGTGACAGGACACCTGTTCGAACCCGGCGACGTCGAAGGCGCCGCGGAAGCCATCCTGAAGACGGTACGTGCCGGGGCTGCGATGCGGACGGCGGCGCGGGCTCACGCCGAGACGTTCAGCCTGGACAGCTCCGTCGACCAGTTGGAGATGTGCTACAAGCGCGTCACGGCGGCGGGTCGGCGCGACGGCCGGCTTGAACCCCGAATCTAGAACTGGGCAGCGTTCTCGAGGGCCAGGCGCTCGCGGCGGGCCATGACCATGCGGCGGATGGAATAGCCCCACGATGCGGCCAGGAACGCCGCGGCGGCCGACAGGCTGACGGCGAGGGCGGTGCTGCTGTCGAAGTACTTGTAGGCCGACGTGGCGGCAAGCAGAAGGGCGCCGTACTTTGCCACGGACCCCAGGCCGACGTAGAAGACGGCCAGCCCGGGACGCCAGCCGCGCACCCGGATGAAGGCGCCGACGACGGGCAGGACTGGAACGACCCGGTTGACGAGGACGAGCTTCTCGTCGCTCACCAGCAGGGAGCCGGCGTAGCCGTCCATGAGGCGGCGCAACCAGCCCGGGAGGCGGATCATGCCGGTGAGATAGTACAGGAGCCCAGCGGTCATGACCTCGACGGCGGCGGCGATGGCGACGAGGGCCGCGCCCCAGGCCAGGGTCGGGTTCTGCAGGAAGGCGCCGAGGATGGCCAACTCGGGCAGTAGGGGGACGCCGAGTCCGTCGAGGAGGAACACGATGGCGACGGCGGCCAGCGGGTGCGCCTGCACAAGGATCCACAACGCGGATTGGCCGATTGCCGTCACCTCCAGTCAGGCCGCACGGGCCCTTGGACCGGTTTCGAGACTCGGCCCGTCCTATAAACCTGCCCCTAAACCCGCCGCTTGCGGCAACACGGTTAGCCGCTTGTGGGGGGCTCGGGCCATGCCTTCGAGGCCAGGCGGACCACGACGGCAGCCAGCAAGAGCCCGGCCAGCACATCCACGAGCCAATGGATGCCGAGGTACATGGTGGAGAAGACGATGGCTGCGGCGAGGGCGACCATGGTGACGCGGAAGGCCCGCGGCATCGGCCCCTGCCAGACGAGCGCCGCCAATGCCGTCGAGATGGCGGTGTGCAGGCTGGGGAAGCAGTTGTTGACGTCGTTGAAGGAGTAGAGATGCTGCCGCACGAGGGGATACGAGTTGACGATGTTCTCGACGTGGGCGTTGTGCACCCAGACCTCGTCGACGGGGACGAAGAGATAGAACGGCAGCGCGGCGAGGAAGCACATGGCATAAGCCGCGAGGCTGCGCCGGGCGAGCCGGCCCTGGTCCATCCAGACGGGCAACACGATGCACGCGACGATGACGAAGGGGTAGCCCGCCACGTACACCGTCGTCAGGACTGGGCGCAGCCACCCCCAGGAAAGATGCGACTGGAGCGCTTCGTGGAATCCACCCTCCAGGCCGGAGAGAAATGTCGTCGGGCCGGTCTGGACGGCCGCGGGCAGGTGCGCCGTCACCCACGGGTCAAGCTGCGATTCCACGACTTCGGGAATGAGCATGAGGAGCAGGCCGGCAATGACGAGGCCGTGCCGCGACAGGAGCCGCCCCCAGTATGCGAGCGTCCAGAGGCGCCGGTCGTGGGGAAGGAAGACCGCTGCGCCGCCGATGGCGGAGGCGGGTAGGGCGACGAGCACGAGCAGGCCGACCGTCTGGAGCGCCCCGGCCAAGCCGTCAGCCATGGCGCGCCCCCATCACGGCCGAGCCACCGGCGTCCACATGACAAAAGGGTTCGGGTCCGCGGCGCAAGTCTCAAGCCCGTGGGGCATCTCGCGCGCCAATGCGCCCAATCCCTCTGTTTCTCTCCGGTCTGCTGGTGGCCGTCGTCCTCGCGGGATGCACCGAATCGTCGACGCCGCCGACCTCCGGCCCGACGGCGCCAGCGGACACAATCGCGACGCTGCCCGGGTTCACGCCGCTGGCGCGCAGCCTCCTGCCGACGTTCGCGGCGCCGACCCTCATCGACGATGTGCGGGCTGGCGGCGAACCCGTCATCGCGGTCACGCACAAGGGCACCATCCTCGTCGGCTCGCATCCTGGCTTCACGCACTACCACCCCGGATCGGACCCCGCGGCGGTCACCGACCTCGTCGGTCCCTTCGGCGGCCAGTCGTACATCTTCCGCAGCACGGACAACGGCACGACCTGGCAGCCCATCGGTGCTCCGATGGGAATGGGCATGGGCCCCCGCGGCGCCGGCTTCGGCGTGTCCGACCCGGAGTTCACCGTCATGGAAGACGGCACCATCTGCTTCACCGACCTCGAAGCGCTCGCCGCCGCGAGCACGTCGTGCAGCATCGACGACGGCCAGACATGGCTCACGGCGAATCCCGCGTCGTCGGGCGGGCCCGTCGACCGGCAGTGGCTGTCGTCGTACAAGGACGAATTCTACTTCACCGGCTCCGGCGCCAAGTTCCGCGCCAGCAAGGACCGGGGCGTCACCTGGGAGGACCGCGGCGACGAGGCATGCGGCTCCGATGTCGTCGCCAACCCGGCCAACGGGCACCTCTACCAATCCTGCGACGGTTACGCGATGGCGGTGTCGACGGACGGCGGCCGCTTGTGGAGCAGGCCCCTCGGCCCGAAGGACGCGCAAGGCTCCGGCCTGGCCCTCAACGAGCCAGCGGTCGACTCCGCCGGCAACGTCTGGCTCGCGTGGGCAGACAACGAGAAGACATTGCACCTGGCCGGGACCCCGGATGAGGGATCCACTTGGCCGTGGGAGCTCGACTTGACGCCGCACTTCCGGCTGTTCTCGGCGACGGCGAGCCACGCCGCAAGCGGCCTTGCCGGGCCATCGTTCTCCGGCAACATGACAGCGTACCCCGCGACCAACGGCACCTACGTCTGGCCCTGGGTCTCCGCCGGCTCCGCGGGCCGCCTCTCGGTGACCTGGATTGGCGCCTACGAGGAACAGCCCAGCGAATCGAACGATGGCCCTTGGTACACCTTCACCGCGTTCGTCATCAACGCGACGTCGCCCCACCCCACAGTGGTCGTGTCGCAGTTGACTCCCACGCCAATGCACGACGGCCCCATCTGCCAAGGCGGCACCGGGTGCGAGGTGGGTTCCGTGCAGGGCGAGGCGGGCAGTGACCGGCGGCTGGGCGACTTCTTCGAGACGACCGTCGAACCCGGCACGGGATACCTGCTTGCGACGTGGTCGAACACCGCAGCGCACCCGAGCGACGTGATCGGCCACCCGCAGTTCGTCCGCCAGACGGGGGGCATCCGCCTCATCGCCGACGACGAGTTGGCACGCTTCCGGCCGACCCAAGGCTGACGCCGGCAGGGGCGAACGGTATCTGCCAAACCATCCGCGACGGTCTAAAAGGCCGGGCCGGCTACTCATGTGACATGTCCGCCCGCAGGACCTTGCTTGCCCTCGTGTTCGTCGCCCTCCTGTCGGTACCGGCCACCCCCGTTGCCGCCAAGGAGGTGGCCTTCGGCCTGAACGTCAACCTGGACCAGCAGGTCGTGCGCCCCGGCGGCGACCTCGGCGTAACGGTGTACGCCTACACGAACGGCCGCACCTCGTCGACGACTGCCGCCCTCGCCGTGAACCTGGAATCCATCGGCCCTGGCAGCGACTGGATGGCAAGCCCAAGCCTCGGCCGGGCGCGCTCGGACATCTCCGTCATGGATCCCGGGACGGATTACGGCTGGAGCCACCACGTGGTCTGGGCCGGCATCCCGGCCGGAGTGTACCGCCTCGAAGCGCTGGAGGACGGCGACGTCCAGCAACGCCTGCTCGTGCAAGTGACCGACCTCGGCCTCGTCGTGCAGACCGCGGGACCCGAGCGCCTCGTCTGGGCCGTGAGCCTGGCAAGCGGCGAACCCGTTGCCGGCGCGCAGATCCGCGGGGCGTCCACTTGGACGACTGGCGCCGACGGCGTCGCCGTCACCACCGGCACAGGCGACCTCTACGCCTCGAGCTCCATCGGCCCGGCCTACTACACGTCCTCCGGCCAATGGTTCGCCGAACCGGCTGGCGCCTTCGACAACCGCATCCACGTCTACACAGACCGGCCGCTGTACCGGCCCGGCCAGACCGTACACACGAAGGTCGTTGCCTGGCACGTGGGCCCCGACGGCCTCGTGCCCCTGCCCGGCGACGCCGTGAGCCTATCCGCATCAGTCTACCGCAACGGCCGAATGGAGCGCGTCGCAAGCCTTGACGTGCCGCTCGACGCGTACGGCGCTGGCGAGGCCGACATCATCCTCGACGCGACCGCAGGACTCGGCACGTACGACCTGGGGGCCCGCTGGAAGGGCAGCGAAGCGCACGGCGGATTCGAGGTGCAGGAGTACCGCCTGCCGGGCTTCAAGGTCACCCTGAGCCCCACGGCGCAGGCCGTGGCCGCCGGCGACCCGCTCGAGGTCCTGATCGCCGCCGCCCGCTTCAGCGGCGCTCCCCTCGACCAAGGCAAGGCCCACTACGTCGTGTCCGGCCAACCCAACTTCTACTCGACGTGCCGGTGGTGCCGCCAACCCGACCAACCTGCCTGGCAAGGCTCGCAGGAATCCGGCGACCTGGACTTGCGCAGCGACGGCACGGCCATCCTGCGCCTCAAGAGCGGCGACCCCGGCGCGTACACGCTCACAGTCCAGGTCACGGCCCCGAACGGCGAGCGCATCGAGGCTACGCAGATGCTCGAGGTCGCTGCGGCAGGTGCGCGCCTGGACATCGATCTGCCCCGCCAGGGACTCGCCGCGGGTCAGGCCACGGTGGCGACGGTGCACTTCACGGACCTCGCGGGGCGGCCCCTGTCGGGCCGCGTCGACGTCGACCTCGTCAACACCGACGCGACCGGGACGATCGGCAGCTTCGTCGTGGACGTTGCGCAAGGCGTCGGAACGATGGCCTTCACGCCCCGTTCGGCTGGGTCGTACCGCCTGGAAGCACGAGCAAGGGACGCCGCCGGCCGCGCCGTCACGGGCATGGCGTGGTTCTGGGTCGCGAGCGACACCGACAGCTTCGGCGGCGGCGAACTCCAGGTGCGCGCCGAATCCGAGACCGTCCGCCCCGGCGAGGCCATCCGACTGCACGTCTCCAGCGCCATGCCTCAACCGATCCTCGTGACGACGGCCGCGGGCCGCTTCCTCGACCACCGCGTCCTGCGCGGCGTCGGCACGGCCCTCGTTCCAACGACGGGCGCAAGCGACGCCGATGCGCACGCCACGGTCGTGCAAGTCATCCCTGCCGACGCGGCGACGCATTCCGCCATGGCGGAATTGCGCCAGGCCCAGGCCACCATCACCCTCGCCCCGCATCCGCAAGGCCTGCAAGTCACTGTGACGCCGGACAAGCCGACGTACCACAACGGCGACACGGCGCGCGTGCTCATCGAAGTCCACGACGCCGATGGGCGGCCTGTGCAGGCGCAAGTCAGCGTCGCCATGGTCGACGAAGCCCTCCTCGCCCTTCGTTCCGCAAGCGGCGCCACGGCACTGTCGGACTTCTACCCGGCCACGTACGGCGCGAGCCCCGAGACGTCGTGGGGCGGTTTCAACCACTACGTCATGTTCGAGGACGGCTGCGGTTTCTGCGAACAGGCCCTCCCGGCCATGGCGCCGCGCATGGGCGCAGCGGGCGACGCCCTGCTGGACTCGACCAAGATCACCACCGCCGGCATCCAGGTCCGTTCCTACTTCCCCGAGACGGCGCTGTGGATGCCGCGGCTCGAGACCGATGCCAAGGGTGTCCTGCGTCTGGCAGTGGCCCTTCCCGACACGCTCACGACGTGGGCCGTGGACGTCGAGGCCATCACGCAGCACGGCCAAGCCGGCGCGGGCACGACCCACATCTCCACGCTGCGCGACATCGAGGCCGACCTGTACGCGCCGCGGAGCCTCGTGGCCGGCGACGACTCGACGGTCCAGGCGACCGTGTACAACCACATGGCCGAACAGCGCGACGTACAAGTCCTCCTGGTGGCCACCGGCGTCGACGCCTCGGGACATCTGACGCGCACCCTGAGCCTGGCTCCCGGCGCAAGCGGCCTCGTCTCGTTCCCGTTGCACGCCACCGCGTCCGGCACGGCCGACCTCATCTTCTATGCCTGGAGCGACGGCGACGTCCCAGCGGGCGACGCCATCGAACGCACTTTCCCCGTCAAGCCGCACGGCACGCCGAGCCTCGAGACGCGTTCGGGCCGCGGCGATGCCGACCTGCACCTCACCGTGCCCGCCGCGGCCGCCGAGGGCAAGGCCACCATCGACATCACGGTGACGCCCACGATTGGCAACGCCATGGTCGATGCGCTCCCGTACCTCACGGGCTATCCCTACGGTTGCGTGGAGCAGACGTTGTCGCGCTTCCTGCCCGACGTCGCCGTGGCGCGCGCCGCCAACACGTTGGGCATCCGTGGCCGCATCGACGCAGACCTCGACGACCAGGTCAAGGCCGGCCTGGAGCGGCTCTACGGCTACCAGCACAGCTCCGGTGCCTGGGGCTGGTGGACCACCGACGACGACAACCCGTACACGACGGCGTACACGGTGTACGGACTTGCCGTGGCGCGCCAGGCCGGATACACCGTGGATGCGGACGTGCTGTCGCGCGGTGTCGCGGCCCTGTCCGACATGGCCAAGTCGTCGACGGGCGCCCTGCACGCGTACCAAGTCTACGCGCTGAGCCTTGCCGCCCCGTCCGCGGCGCCCGCCGTCAGCGACGCGACCGAGCCGGCCGAACTTGCCATGGCCATCCTTGCCGCACACGCCAAGGGCGACGATGCCTGGGGCCGCGCCCGACTCTCCCGACTGGAAGCCTCAGCCGTGCGCTCCGGCGACCTGGCCCACTGGCCCGACCCGGCCGAAGGATGGACGGTACACGGCATGTCGAGCGACACGATGGTCACGGCCCTGGCCTTGCGCGCCATCGTGGCGGTCAGCCCCAACGACCCGGACGCAGGCGCCGCAGTGCGGTGGCTGCTTGCCAACCGCGCCGGGGGCAACTGGGAATCCACGAAGGACACAGCCGAAGCGATCTTCGCCCTCGTCGACTACCTCACCGCGGCTGGCGACCTGCACGGCGCAAGCGGCGCCACCATCACCGTCGACGGTGTTGCTCGGCACGTGGCCTTCGACGCCGCGTCCGGATGGGCGGCGCGTCCAGCCGTGCACGTCGACGTCGGCACGGGCGACCATGAAGTGCGCATCGTGGCGGAAGGGGACGGACCCTTGTACTGGTCCACGGCGATGCGCCACTTCGACGGCGGCGAACCCATCCGCTCCGACGCCGGTGCCTTCCACTTCGAACGCCGCATCACGGACGGGAGCGGCAACGAGGTGACCCGCCTGAAGGTCGGCGAGGAGGCGACCGTGGAGGTCCGCGTGACCGCCGTCGCCGATGCCCGGTACGTCCAGGTGGAAGACCCCTTCGCGGCTGGCCTCGAGGCCTCGGCCGTGGACCAAGTCGCGCCGTTTGCGCGCGGTGGCATCGCCATCGACTGCTTCGGCCCCTGCCGCCCCTACCAGTGGGCCAACGCCGAGGTGCATGACGATCGCGTCGCGTTCTTCGCGGACAACCTGGCGGCGGGCCAGGCGGCCTCGTACACGTACGCCGTGCGCGCCGTCTTCCCCGGCTGCTACCACGTGATGCCGCCGGCAGCCGTCGGTATGTACGACCCAGGCCTGGCAGGCCACGGCGACGAGACGCGCTTCTGCGTCGACGGCCCCGCCGAACTGCAAGCTGGCCGCGTCGGCGTCACGGACGAGGGCGGCGAGCGCAAGGCGAGCGTGAACCTCTACCCAGTCCAGCAGGCGCCCACGGAGGTCGAGGTCCAAGTGGTCGGCCCCGCCGGCGAGCCAGTGGGAGAAGCAACCACGGTCCCCGCCCGTGTCGATGACGCTGGAACCGTCCACATCGACGTGGGCGTCCCCGAAGGTGCATTCACGCTGCTCGTGTCGGCAGGCGACGCCACCGTCGTCATCCGCCACGATGACGCCCCGCAGGCGGCCGTTGCCGCGCCGGGATTCAACGCCACGCTGGAGACGCGGTGGACGTCCGGCACGGTCCAGTTCGCGGCGAGCCCGCTTCGCCCGGGCGCCGAGCCGGACTACCGCGCCGTCTTCCAAGGCGTCGGAAAGGACGCATTGGTGCCGGCGCCACCGGAGGCGACGCATGTGCCTTGGCCAGCGGGACTCGTCTGGCTCGCGCTGGCATTCGGCCTGATGGTCGTGCGCCGGCGCCGCTCAGATGAGTGACGTTCCGCCAGTGACGGCGCGCGCCTGGATGTCGGTGCCCTGGACCGCAAGCCCGATGCCGGTGCCCGCCGTGCTCGACGCCCAAGCCGCCACGGGGTAGCCGTTGGGTTGGATGGCGACCTCGAAGAAGTCAAGCATGGAACGGTCCCCGGCCAGGCAGGCCGTGCCGCTCGTGCAGACCGCACCGATGTGGTTCGGCGTGTCAGTGAGCTTGGCGGCCTGGAAGTGCGGCGCGCCCGCGTCGGCGTCGACGGCCTCGAGCAGCATGACGTCCCACTCGTCCGGCAGGTTCTCGTTGGGCAGGCCCAGGGTGTTCTGGTAGTACGTGATGGCGATGCTGCCGGTGGCGCCCGCCGCGATCCACGGCATGATGGCGACCTTCAGGGAGGGCGAGACGAGCAAGGGAGCGCCCCACGTCACGCCGTGGTCGCTGGACTTGTACAGGTAGACGCCGTACTGGGTGCCCTGCTTCGGCGCGGCGCCAGGCGCGGTGTCCTGCTTGAGGCTGATCACCAGGTAGAGGTTGCCGGCGCGGTCGGCCGCCATGACCGGGAAGATGCTCGTCGAGAAGATGTCGCCGGGGCTGCCGCGCGAGCTTGCGATGACCGTCTTGCTCCACGATGCTCCCGTGTCGTTCGAGATCATGACCACGATCTGCGCCTCCTGCGTCGGGCTGCCGCCGGCGATGACGCCGCTGAAGTCGACGGCCGGGATGTACAGGCGCGACATCTGCGTCGTGTCGTGGATGATGGGGCCGCCCAACGTGTCGTCGGCGACCTTGACCTTGTCGCCCCATGTCTTGCCGCCGTCCGGGCTGGTGTTGAAGGAATATCCTTGGCTGCCGTCGCGCCACGCGGCGTAGACGTGCCCGTCGGGGGTCACGTCGATCCATTCGCGGTCGCTGCCCGTCTTCTTGCTGACGTCCACGACCTTGGAGAACGACTCGCCGCGGTCATCGGGGAACTGGTACGGGATGGCGTTGCTGCCGTCGAAGAGGCCAAGCCAGTGGATGCGGCCCGTGGCGTCGATGGCGATGTCGCCGTCGCCGTGGCCCTTGGTCTGCGACGTACCGAGGTCCGTGAAGGTGGCGCCGCCGTCATCGCTGCGGTAGACGTGGTCGATGGGAGTCACGTAGATGGTGCCATCGGGTGCGACGGCGACGTTGGGTTCCCCGGAACCCTGCCCAAGAGTCAGCATAGGACCGAGCTGGGGCGGCACCAGGGCGGGCGGCGCCGGCGGGGCGGTGGCCGTCTCCGAGGTGGACGTCGTCGTCGTGGTGTCGGTCGGGGTCGAGCATCCAGCCAAGAGGGCGCAAACCAGCAGGATGGACAGCAGGATGGGGCGGGCCTTGGCGGCGCCACTCGACCGGCCATCTTGACATTTGCGCGCCTCGACCTACCCCGGCGTCCACTTGCTATTTGTATGGCAAGGCTTACAGGTGCCCGGTGCCCCGCCTCAACCCGGCACAACTGCGTCTCTTCGAGCGGCACGTCGAGCGGGCCATCGAGACTCTGCGGGCCGGCGACCGGCTTCTGCGCGGTGCCGTCAGTGACGTGGTCGAGCGCTGTGTCGCGGCCCTCAAGGCTGAACTGGAGCGCGTCGAGGCCGGCGAATCGACCGCGGTGTCCTTCGACATCGACAAGCTGCCGCTGCGGCTCGTGCCGTACGTCGAGGACCCGTTTGCGCAGAGCCTGGCGTTCAACCTGCATTGCGCCCGCACCGGCCAGAGCCACGCCCAGGCGGGCCGCGACTGGGAAGGCGGATCGCAGGCCGTCGCGGCGCGCAACCTCCTGTTCCTGCCGCAGATCTACCATCGGCTCTGGACGGACGGCGTGCTGGACAAGACGCGCCTTGTCAACATCGCCAACCGCAACCTGACGCCCAAGGCGTACCTCGAGGTCGCCGAACTGGTGCGCAGCCGCCGCAAGGAGGACGTCGACGACCGCCTCATGCGCATGCCGCCTGGATCCGTGCAGCCGGGCCGCCGCGGCCCCGAGCAGGCCATCGAGGCGGCGCGCGCCAACGCGTGGACCGACAAGCTGCGCACCGTCCAGATCGCCGCCGAGTTAGTGATGGAGGCCGGTTCGGCCATCCCCGATGCGCCGACGGAACTCATCCCGCAAGAGCCGGGGCCAACGGTTGGCCCGGCGGAGCAGGAGCCTGCGGCCGCGCCGGCCAACCGTCCGCAGGCCAACGCCGCGGAGACTGCGTTGCGAACCCTGCGCGCCGGCCTCTCGGGAGCCAAGGTCGCCCCCGAAGTGGCGGAGGCCATGGCGCTGAGCCCGGACCCGAACGTGCTGGTCGAGCGCTACCTCACGGCGCACCGCCAGTCCGGCGACCCCTACCCCGAGCTCGTCACCAAGACGTTGTTCTTCGCGCACGCCGGGCCGATGCAGAAGCTCACCGCGGACGACAAGCTGCTGCTGCGCCACTTCCGGCCCGTGAAGACCCAGAAGCGCGGCCAACTCTTCTACCGCCTCCTGGAAGTCATCGAGGAACTCCTGTTGGAAAAGAATCACCTGGCTGCCCTCGACGAACGAGGCGTCACGGAGCCCGAGGCCATGGCCGCCGTGCGCAAGGTCATCCTCGACCTCAACCGCGACCCGAACCGCCACCTGGTCGTCCCCGACGAGTGGCTGGGCGAAGTGACGCGCCGACACCTGTACTTCGGCAGCCGCACACGCAAGGAAGGGGCGGCGTACAAGTGGTACCGCCGCATCGGCGCCAAGTTCTATCTGGGCGCGCACAAGACGCGCGACGAGATCGACGAGCGCGCTGCGCGGCGGGCGGCACGAGCCGCAGACGACGAAGACGAGTGATCTACGACGTTTGGCGCGGTGCCCGGCGTCGGGCGAGGACCGCGACTGCGAAGGCTCCGATCATGACGATGAGGGCCGCAAGGAGCAAGGCCCAGACTTGCATGGCCACGGCCGCTGCGGGCTCGGCAGCGAGAGCCACGGCCGGCTCAGGTGCATGGCCTTGCGGCACGGCGGCCTGTGGCGGCGGCGCGACGGGCGCGGCCTCGACCGCGATGTCCTGGACGGCAGTGCCGGAAAGCTCGCCGTCGCTGACCTCGAGCATGAAACGCAGGCCGGCCGCGTCGGCGGGGGCCGCGAAGGTGGCGACGGCGCCGCCTGCGCCTTGCAAGTCCACGGGCGGGCCGGCCCACTGCACCCAGTGGAACTGGAGGGGCTTGCCAGTCGGCGACGACGAGGCGGACCCGTCGAGGCGCACGGTTTCCCCAGCCGTGGACGCGGTCGGCCCAGTGATGCGCGCGATGGGGCCGTCGCCGGCCAGGACACGGACCGTGATGCCGTCGAAGCCGGAAATGCGGCCGTTGGTGGCGACGACTTCGAAGAACAGCTCCTGCCCGGCAGCGTCGGGGGCCGTAAAACGCGGCGAGTCGGTGTCCGCGTTCTTTAGGTCGACGTTCGGGCCCGCGGTCTGGCGCCAATGGAACGCTGTCGCACCGACGGCCGTTGCGTGCAGGCGAACGATGGTGCCCTCGCCGACGGCGGCGGGGCCCGTGGCGTCGACCACCAGCCCCTGCTCCTCCGGGAAGCACTCGATGATCCAAAGGCCGCCATTCGTGGCTGCGACTGGCTGATGCCCGGCGCACTTGGCCCCCATGCAGTCGCCGTGCGTCACGCCGTCGTCCGACGAAGTGGGGCAGGCACAGGTGGCGGCAGGCTGGCACGGCCCGACGCACTCTGGGCAGGGCATCCAGCCGCATTCATCGACGGAGTCCTCCATCCCGGTCGACTGGGACTTGCACTCCGTCGGCGGGTCTTGGCCGCCACCGTTGCCCGGTTTCGCGAGGCTCGCCCCGTGCACGACGACCGACTGGCACGCCGTGGCCGACAGTCCGCTCGAACTCACGACCGTGAGGCAAGTGTTGTAGGTGCCGGGCTCGCCGAAGATGTGGTGCACGTTCGTCTGGCTGGTCGTGTGGCCGTCGCCGAAGTCCCACCACCATGAGACGATGGTGCCCCCGTCTTGGTCCCACGCGTCGTCGACATAGGTGACCTCCTCGCCGACCGCGGCATCCTGCGGGTTGACCGTGAACAGCGCGTGCGGCCCCTTGGGCGGCGGAGGTGGTGGCGGCGGTGGCGGCGGGGGCGGAGGCGGGGGCGTCGGCGTGACGGTGACGTTGACGTAGCCGAACCAGGTGCGCGACTTGCAGCAACCGCCCATCCAGTCGCCATCGCGGCGCGTATGGTGGTCCATGATGGTGAATGGAATCTGCGCCGTGCCGAAGAAGTTGGGGCCGAACGTCATGTCGTACGTGTAGCGCAGTGGCGTGTCGCAACCGAGGCAACTCCACGTCCACCCCGAGGTCGTGCACGCAGCTGCCGTGATCGTGGTCGAGATGGCGGCGCCGCCAGAGCCGGCGTCCGGAGTCGTGGTCGGCCCTCCGACGAGGATCTCGAGGTCGCCCGGCGCGTCGACATCACTGGCCATCGGCACGGCGTCGCACTTGTAGGTCGGATTGAACTGGATGGAGTCGCCCTGCTGGATGGTGAAGGCGGAATCGATCGGACTGGGGTAATGGTCGAGGTCGATGGAGACTTCCGCCACGGACGACTCGCCGATGTCGTTCTGGATGCGGTAAGTGAGGAAGTCCGTCCCGACCTGCGCGTCGATAGGGTCGTAGACGATATGCAGGCCGTCGGCCGAGATGAAGGCGGTCCCCTTCGTCGGCGGGCTCACGATAGCCGTGACCGTCACCGAGCGCAGGAATGGATTCCGGTCGTTCTTGGCGACGGCGAAGTTGAACGTGCCGAGTTCGACAGTCGTGACATAGTAGTCGTCGATGGCCTTGAGTGGCTGCACCGGGCCCGTCGTGTAGTTGAGGAACAGGTTCTGGTAGCCCACGTTCCAGTGCGAGCCGAGCCACGTGGAGGGCAGCGGCGGCCCCGGGTGGAAGTACGTGTCGTAGCCGCAGTCGAAGTGGTCGGCGTCGGTGCACTCGTTGACGAGGAACGTCCCGGCCTCCGGGTAGCACATGATGTCGACGCCGTCGTTGCAGTGGCCGACACCGTTCGCGCCGGGCGCGGCAGGCAGGACGGCGCCCATGTTGTGGCCGTTCTCGTGCATCATGAGGCGCGGGTTGGGATAGTAGCTGATGCCCATGCCCCACGCGGTGTTGACGGCATTTGTAAGACCCGGCGTCTGGTCGCCAGGGTTCGTGCCGAAGCCGGCGCAACCGCATGCGACGTCGGGCCCATACGTGTCGTGGAAGGACAGCGGCTTCGGCGTGCCGTCGTCGTTGTAGAAATAGGAGTCCATGTCGAAGGCGACCCAGTACTGCACGCCGACCCGGTTGAGCCCCACGTTCTTCAGTTCCTGCATCACGTTGATCGTCGGCATCTGCGTCATGGTGAACGGCAGCGTGACGTTCAGGACGCTGAGTCGCACCGGAAGCGGCGACAGCGGCGGCGCATTCTGGTCCTCGGGCAGGGGCGTCTCGCAGGCCATGCGGTAGTCGGTGAGCACGCCGGCGCCCACCCATTCGGATTCCTTGTGCAGGCGGTGGTCGACGTACTGCATGATGATGCGGATGGTCGGCGACTTCAGGGAATAGCGGTCGAGGGCGTCACTGGCACGCACGTAGGCGAGTTGACCGTAGTCCTTCTCGCCGATTGGCGGCAGCCCGTCAGGCAGAGCCATCACGCACGTTGGCATGCGCAGGGCTGCGCTGTAGTCTTGGCCCCAGTCGTACATCTCCTCCGTCATGCGGTACAGGTCGTAGGATTGGTGCTGGACGGCGAGGTCCACGTCAGGGCCATGCGTCAAGCCGAGGATGTGGCCGTCGTCGCCGCGCAGTTCCCAGATGCCGTCGGCGCGCAGACAAGCCTGGCCGATGCCGGGCGCGAGTCCGCTCGCGGGACATGCCGGCGGCAGACCCTTGTCGGAGAGCAGGTCCACGATGGGTTCGGGGACCGTCGCGTGCGCCACGGCTGGGCCGGCCCCATGCGCGTCGGCGACGGCCATGGCACCGCCCACGACGACCGTCACGGCCGCGACGAGCCACCACAGGCGCATGCGCACTGTCCCCTGGAACCGGCGGATTGCCAATAAGGATGTTGGGCCGGCCCTTGAGCCGATGCAGGGAAACCGGCATCGCCTCGACCGGCCAGCCGGGCCGTCTCCGCCAGGGGGGTCCGACCTGGCTGGCGCCAGGGCCAAACCGTGCACGCCTGGTGGCCGCATCACTCGTACGGGGCGGCTTCCTTGATCAGGTCGACGTGCGAGATGATCATCCTTCGGCAACAGAAGCGCGTCAGTCCGGTGGCGTCGAGCGCCTCCTTGGACTTGACGCCCTTCTTGACGGACGCCTGGTACTGCTCGTAGGCGGAACCGACGACCTTGCCACAGGTGAAGCAGCGGACGGGGATGATCACAACATCACCTGTACGACTTCTGGCGCTTCTTGCGGGCACCGCGGCCAAGGGGCTTCTTGGATTCCTTGACGCGCGTGTCGTTGACCAGGAGGGTCCTGTCGTAGGCCGTGAACTGCTCCTTGAGTTCGGCGTCCTCCGTGTACTCCAGGATGGCGCGGGCGATGGCCGTGCGGGCTGCATCGGCCTGGCCGTAGACGCCGCCGCCGGAGACGGTGACGGCGATGTCGAGCTTCTCGGCGCGCTTGCCAGCGATGTGCAGAGGCTCCGTCATCTTGAGGCGGGCCAGGGCCGGCTCGTAGATCTCGAGCGGGACCTTGTTGATGCGGACGCGGCCTTCGCCCTTGAGGGCGGTGGCGCGGGCGACCGCGGTCTTGCGCTTGCCGCTGGTGTTGACGACTTTCTTGGCCATGGCTTACAACTCCTTGGTCGGCCGGCCGAGCCAGCTGGACAGTTCGGCCACCGTGAGGTAGCTGTGCGCGTCGCGCTTGGCGCTGGGGATGGTCTCGGCCTTCTGGCCGGCGAGTTCCTTGGGGACGCCGAGGTGCGCCTTGATGCGCGCGTAGGCGGCCTTGCCGTGCGACGACTGGTAGTTGATCATGCCGCGGCACGTGCGCTTCACGAGCAGGTGCGGTTCGCGCGGGAAGAACGGGCCCTTGCGGTCCGTGCCCAGTCCGCGCTTGAACTGGTAGTGCTCCTGGATGGCCCGGCGCGACGAGCCGACGATGATGGCCTTCTCGGCGTTGACGATGTGGACTTCGTCGCCGAGGATGGCGCGCTTGGCGGCATGTGTGGCCATGCGGCCGAGGACCAGGCCGGTGGCGTCGATGATCGTGACCGGGCGCTTGAGGTCGGCCGGTTCGGGGAGGGGTGCGGTGTGTTTGGCTCCGGACATGAGGTTCACCCGATGATCCTGCAGTTCTGACCCTTCGGGTAGGCCTTGAGGCCCTCCTCGAAAGTGAGCACTTTGCCGCCGGCCTTGGAGATCTTGGCCTTGGCGGATTGGCTTGCGGACACGGCGATGACGGTCACGGGCTTCGTGACCTCGCCGTCGCCCAGGAGCTTGCCCGGGATGATGGCGTGTTCGCCGTCGCCGACGTGGGCGTCCAGCTTGCTGACATTGACCTGTGCCCAGTTGCGCGACGGCCCCTCCAATCGGGAGGCGATGTCTCGCCACAGGGGAGCCTGGTTCGTGCGGCCCGCGTTCTTGAGGGCGCCGATCAGCTCCACAAGCACAGGATTCGACTTGCGTTCGGATCCAGTTGCCATTGTGACTACCTCGACATTGCGCCGTGCCCTTGGAAGGGCCGGCTTGGCTCGCGACACACAGGGGGTATTTGAGCGGGACGGTGGGGACGGCCTCCCACACGAGGACTGGACCCACGCCGGCTACGCGGCCGCGGCGAGCCGCTCGCCGCCGTCCGGGCCGAGCGCGTCGTCCGTGGGCTTGGCCGGCGGGCCCTGCACTGGCACCTTGAACCAGAACGTGCTGCCCTTTCCTTGGCCAGCCGAGGCCACGTTCATCGTGCCGCCGTGCTCTGTGACGATGCCCTTGCAGATGTACAGGCCGAGCCCCGTGCCGGGGCGCTGCACCTTGGTCGGGTCGTGCACTTGGCTGAACGGTTGGAAGAGGCGGGCAATCTGGGGCGGCTCCAGTCCCAGGCCGTTGTCCTCGACGCGCACCTCGACGTCGGCGGCGACCCGTTTGGCGACGACGCGGATCTTGCCCTGCTTGGGTGTGAACTTGAGGGCATTGGAGAGCAGGTTGTCCAGCACTTGGCTGATACGCTGCGGGTCGGCCGTGGCGTGCAGGTCGCCGTCCACGGCCACTTGCAGCGTGACGCCGGCGGCGCGGGCGGGCTCGGCAAAGCCGTCGCCGGCTTCGCGGACGGTCTGCGCGAGGTCGATGGCCTGGGGGTGCAGCTTGAGATGTCCGGACTGCAGGCGGGCCACGTCGAGGATCTCGCTCACGAGCGATGCCAGCCGGTCGGTGTTGCGTTCGAGGATGCGGACGGACTTCTCCTGCTCGGGCGTCAAGGGGCCGAAGGCGCCGGTGCGCAGCAGGTGCATCTGCAGCTTGAGCGGGGTGATGGGCGTGTTGAGTTCGTGGCTTGCCGTGCTGAGGATGCGGGTCTTGAAGCGGTCCATCTCGCGCAGCTGCTCGATTTCCAGGAGGCGGCCGAACGCCACGCGGTCGGCCTCGGAGGCCGCCTTGACTGCCGTCACGTCCTGCACGGTCCCGATGACCAAGCTGGGCTTGCCGGCCTCGTCGACGTGCAGTTCGCCTTGGCCGCGCAGGTAGCGCAACTGGCCGTCCGGCAACTGCACGCGGTATTCCACCGGTGGGAGGTCGAGGCCCGTGGGCGCCGGCTTGGCGAGGGTCGCCGCGAGGTCGGCGCGGATCGCGACCTGGTCCTCCGGGAGGACGCGCTCCATGGCCTTCTCGAATGTGACCTCGAAACTCCTTGGCTCGTACCCGTAGAGGCGGTACATCTCGTCGGACCACGTCACGCGCTGCGTCGTAAGGTCCCACTCCCACGAGCCGAGGTGGGCGATGCGTTGCGCCTCCTCGATGCGGCTGCGCGATTCCAGGGCCGCCTGCTCCGCCTCCTTGCGCGCGGTGATGTCGCGCGACAAAACGAGCACGGTGGCGACCGCGCCGTCGTCTCCGAACTCGGGAACCACGCGTGTCTCGAAGACGCGCGGGCCCGCGGGCGTGGGGGCCGACGCTTCGAAGACCTGAAGGGCGCCGCTTGCGAACACTTGGTCGATGCAGGCCATCAGGGAGGCGACCGTGGCGGCTGGGATGCCCGGCATGCCCTTGGGCTCGAGTCGGACGCCGATCATTGCCTCCCGGTTGACACCGCGCGCGGTTGCGGCGCTGCGATTGGCGTAGAGGCGCTTGTGGGTCCGGTCGAACCGGCTGATCAGGTCCGGCGAGTTCTCGGCAAGGGCGCGGTACTCGGCTGCGGCGGCTCGGGCGCGGTCCTCGGCTTCGTGGCGCGCCGTGACGTCCTCGAGGGTTCCCGCGTACCCAGTGACGGCCCCCTTCGTGTCGCGCAGCGGGAGGGCGTGCGTCGCGACGTGGCGCGCCTCACCGCTTGCGTGAACGTACCGGAATTCGGCGACCAATTCGCCGCCGCTTGCCATTGCGGCGCGCCACGCCGTCGTCAGGCGTTCGCGGTCGGCGTCATGCACGGCGCGGCGGATGGCGTCGAAGTCGTGGTAGTCGCAGCCGGCGATGTCGCACCACCGCTGGTTGGCGTAGACGACGAGGCCGCGCGCGTCGGTCTGGAAGATGCCAAGCGGCGACCCCTCCGTCACGGTTCGCAGGCGTTCCTCGGACGAGCGTGCCTCGCGGAACGCCTCCTCCACCGCATCGCGGCTCTCGCGCTCGTTCGCCAGCACGGTCGCGGCCCGGTACGCGGCCCGGGCCCGCAGGTTGGACACGACGAAGCCGCCCGCCACGCCGACGGCGGCCCGCAGCCCGTACTCCCGGATGAGTGGATCGCCCAATTGGCCGGAGAAAAGCGCCATCCAGGCGACGGCGGCCACGACGTCGACGAGGGCGAGCCAGCCCGGCCGAAGGAGGAGCAAACCCGCACCAAGCAGAAGCCACAAGCCGTTGTTGAACGGGGCGCTGTCGCCAAGCCAGTACAGCCCAAAGTCGGCGCAAGCGTAGAACGCGGCGACGGCGGCGGCGAGGGGATAGAGGATGCCGGGCGGGGGCGTGCTGCGGCGCACCCAGGCGGCCATCGCGAGCATGCCGAGGCCAATGCCGACTTGCGCCAAGGCGAGCCGCGGGCCGAGCGAGCCACCGAGGGACAGCGTGGTCCACGGTGAAAGAAGACCTGTCAGCAGACCAAGGACGGCAAGAGCCACGGGCAGGACGCGCACGAAGGCGGCATCGGCGGCGGTGCGCCGGTCCGATGGGGCGAGAAGGGGCGGCATACGCCTCACGAAGCCTGCTTGCGGCCGCCGTCGGGTGCCAGGCGGCGCCGCACCCAAGCGGGCGGCTTGTACGCCAAGTAGACGGCGGTGGCGGCGGCGAGAGCAATCACCATGTTGAGCAACTGCCACGACTGCTGTGTTGCCGGGTTCGAACTGAGGCCGGTGAGAGTGCCCGTCAGACTCGAGGCGAACCACACGACGAGCGACGCGGAGACGACGGCGATGCGGTACTTCTGCTCCCGCCCGTCGACGCGGAAGAACAGCAGGAAGAACGCGACGGCGGAGAGCAGCGGCGGCACGGCGACCAGGAGCCCGAAGAGGATGCCCTGCAACGGGTCGCTCTTGATGCGCTGGCCGGCGGCGTCCAGGAACGTCTTGGAGCCGCCATCGGGGGGGACGCCATACGAGGCGATGTGGGCCGCCACGAGGATGTACTCGAGCCACACAAGCATGACGAGGAAGTACGCCACGACGGCACCCAGCACCCAGTTGCGGCCCGTGTAGAGGTACAGCAGGTAGTACACGAGGCCGGCAATCGCGGCGAAGATGACGACGAGCAACGCCTGGATGAGCACGAGCATGATGTCGTACTTGTCGAGGCCAAGCTGCGCGAGGATGGCGACGAACGGCGTAAACAGCGACAGGCCGGCAAGGCCGTACCACCAAGCCTGGAACATGCGCTTGGCCAATTGCGCGTCCGGAGAGGCGGGCCGACGGCCGACTTGGACCCCGACGGCGATGTAGACGATGGCGGATGCCACGGCCAAGACGATGCTGAGGGGCAGGAAGAGGTCGGCCATCAGATCAACTCCCGGGCGCGTTGGGCGACGCTGCGCCTCGCGGACCCACCGCTGATGTTCTCGATGCCGGCAAAGAGCGCCTCGACCACCATGCCCTTCTCCGTGAGGGCGAGGCGGCGGTAGTGACGGTCATGGTCCGAGCCCCGGCACTTGAGGACGTTGATGGCCTTCTGCAGTTCGCCCTCGAGCTCGACGTAGCGCAGGATGATGACGGAGTCGACCAAGAACTCCAGCCCGTATTCGCTCACCCGGACCGCCGGGCCGATGATGTCCGGAATCTCATGCGTGATGAGGGTGGTGACGTCGACGAGCCGCAAGTGGTTCATGAGCCCGGCCATCTCCTCCCGAAGGCGGGGTCCGTCATGCCCCATGAACTCGAAGTGCGTCATGCTGTCGATGACGAGGCGCTTGGCGCCGATGTCGCGGATGGCTTCGTCGAGAAGGGTGATGCCGGGAGCGGATTCGGCCAGCAGGACGTCCGGCGTGGTGCAGAGGATGCGCACGAGACCCTTGTCCTCCCAGGCGCGAAGGTCCCAGCCGCGGCGCGCGGCGTCGCGGTAGATCTGCTGTGGAAGGTACTCGAACGTGACGAGGACGCCCGTCTCGCCGGCAGCCACGCCGGCAGCGATGAAGTGCAGGCCTGCCGTCGTCTTGCCAGTGCCCGGGGCGCCGGCGATCAGGGTGGCGTTTCCCTCGAACAATCCGCCGCCGAGCATCTGGTCGAGGCCCGGGATGCCCGTGAGCATGCGGCGCTGCGCCGGCTCGGTCATGCCGGATCCCCCATGCGGCGCCGCAACTTTGCCATGACCAGTTCCTGGATCTCGCCGCGGCGCTCGCGGTTGAACAGGAGGACCGTCTTGTCGCCCATCGTGCGCGCCTGCAGCAGGCCCAGGCGGACGTGGTCGGCCACGGCGTCGCGCAAGGCTTCCACGTTCGTGCCGAGCCGCCGCGCAAGTCCCTCGGCGGTCTCGATGACCCCTGGATTGTTGTTGTAGAAGATGACGACCTGAGCCTTGAGCTCGGAATCCACCCAGACTTCGAACAACGTGTGCAGGTCCGCGGCCGGATTCTCCGGCGACGCGGCCGGCGCGGCCGGGATACGCGGGGTCTTGGCGCGCGTCACGGTGTCGCCTTGTGGAACCGCAGGAGGCGGCGGCCGGGCAAGGCGCCCGGGCGGTCGATGGCACCCTCGAACGGGCGCTTGAGGACGGCTTTGAGGAGGCCTTCGATGAAACCGAGGAGGATGCCTTGGCCGACGTGGCCGCCCCCCACGAGCGGAGAACCGTCGACCTCGACCACCACTTCGTCGGGGCCTGCCGCGACGAGACGGCTGCGATGGCCCAGAATCCCGTCGACGCGGTGCAGCAGGTCGCCGAGCTCCGGGGGCGCGGCGCCGGCCCCGAGACGCGCACCCTCCTGCTGCGAGGCGAAATGGAAGGTGGCGTAGCTCGGCCCGTCGCCGACAATCTCCGTGAAACGGTCAAGGAGCCCGCCGAAGAGCCCCATCGGCGCCACGGCCGGGGGCAGCCTATCCGTGGTAGGTGGCATCCGACCCCCATCTGCTTCGTGTGACTCTTAAGGGAGGGCCGCAATGGATAAGAGGGGGACCGCCGCCGTGGGGCGGGCGGGGCCGCCTCCTGGGCATCTGCAGGCGGACGGACGCGTGGCCATTGCCGCGGCACGCTCGCCGGGCCGTGCCGCCTATAAATGATTTGCAAAGCCGTCTTGAACGCCCCAGCCCCCATGCCGGAGCAGGAAGTGCCGTACGCCACCAACGCCAAGCGCAGCCAGTGGAGCCACCGTCCTCGTGGTGGACGACGAGGAGGACATCCTTGACTCGCTCAAGGCGCTTCTGGAAAGTTCGGTGACGGGGCTCAAATGCAAGACGGCGGGCTCCGCCGCCGACGCCCTCAAGATGCTCGACCAGGGCGGTGTGGACCTGATTCTATGCGACTACCGCATGCCGGGAATGGACGGCCTCAAGTTCCTCGAACTGGCGCGCCAGAAGGCCCCGAACGTGCCCCGCATCCTCATGACGGCGTTTCCCCACCTGGAACTCGCCATCGAGGCCATCAACGAGGCGCGCGTCGAGATCTTCCTCACGAAGCCCATGGACCCCGACAAGCTCATCGGCGTCGTCCAGGACACCCTGCGGAGCCGGAAGGCGACGCGCACCGTCTAAGACCAAGCCGAAAGGCGACGCGAACCGTGTAGGACCCAGCCGCAAGGCGACGCGCCCGGTGTAGATTCCGCCAGCCAGGCGACCCCCGCCTCCTGGAATCCGGTGGAAAGACGCGCAGAAGGGTGGCCGCAAGGGCGCTGACGGGGTGGCACTGCAGCGTTTTTCGCCGCGCGGCCACGTTTTGCCCCACGTCATCTCTCTTCCACACCCTTAAAATGGGGCTCGGGCGTCAATCTCCTTGGACCGCTCATGAAGAGCCCAGCACCCACGCCGCCGGAGCCCTCCAGCACCATCTTGCTGGTGGACGACGACCCGACGTTCCTTCAGGACCTGCGGGACCTGCTGCTCACGTACATGCCGAACACGCATGTGCTTACGGCGCAGTCCGGCGTGGAGGCCCTTGCCATCCTGCGCTCGAAGTCCGTCGACCTCATCATCAGCGACCAGAACATGCCGGAGATGGACGGCCTGCACTTCCTCGACGCGGCGCGCACGCACCACCCCGACGTCCCGCGCATCATGATGACGGGCTACCCCGTCTTCGAGACCGCCATGGGGGCACTCAACCAGGCGCGTGTCGGCGAATTCATCCCGAAGCCGCCAAACCCGGAGCGCACCATCCAGGCCGTGAAGCGCGCGCTCATCGAGCGCAGCATCAACCGTGAATCCGGCGCGGCCGGCTCGGCGGCGTAGACCACCACAGGCCTACGCTTCAGCAGGGGCAGGCGCGTGCCCGCCGTCGCCGGGCTGTGTGGCGGGCAAGTCCACGAGGAACGCCGAGCCTTGCCCCGGTACGCTGTGCGCCGAGAGGCGGCCGTGGTGCCGCTGGATGATCTTGTGGCACGTGGCCAAACCGAGGCCATAGCCCTCGACGCGGTGTTCGAGGCGCGTGTAGGGCCGCACCATGCGGTCGAGCTCGGTGGGGTCGAAGCCGATGCCGTTGTCCTCGACGACGACGCGGAAGCCGACCCAGCCCTTGCCGTCGGAGTACGGCTCGGCATGCACCTTGACGATGGGCGGCACTCCGGGCCGGTGGTACTTGAGTCCGTTGCCCATGAGATTGAGCAGAAGTTGCAGGAGTTGCGTGCGGTTTCCGGGCAGCCTCGGCAGGGAACGGTACTCGATGCGGCCGCCCGTGGCATGCAGGCGCTCCTCCAGGTCATTGACGACTTCCTCCATGACGTCGTTGAGGTTGACCTCCTGCATCGGCGCCGCCTGCGAGGCCACGCGGGAGTAGTCGAGGATGGAGCGGATGTGCTGGGCCATGCGCAGGGCCGTCGTCTCGAGCCGCTCCAGGCGCTGCATGGCATCCGGGTCGAGGCGGCTGCGTTCGCGCTCGCGCACGACGGCGGCGTTGAGGGCGATTGTCGACAGGGGGGGTTGCAGGTCGTGGCTGACGACGGCGGCGAAGTCGCGTAGGTCCTGGTTGCTGCGCTCGAGGTCGATCTTGTCGCGGTCGATGCGGCCCATGAGGCGGTTGAACGACGCCGCGAGCTGCCCGATCTCGTCGTCGCGCATGGTGCGGACGCGGCCCCCGGTGGCGCCGGTGCCCAGCGCCTCCACGTCGCGCGTCAGCCGATGCAACGGCGTGAAGACGCTGCGGTCGAGCATGGTGGTGATGAGGACGAGGATGGCGCCGCCGACAAGGATGGTCGAGGCAAGACCGAACGCCAGGTTCTGCACGCTCTGCTGGTAGATCGGCCGGTCCATGCGCACCTCCAGTGCGAGCGCCGGTTGGCCGAGAAGGTCATGCAGCGGGGCGGTGGCCACCAAGGCGGAGGACGACTCCAACTCGATGACAGGCTGGTCCGGCGTCTGCGCGACTTCTGCGTAGCCTGGCCGCGCCGCGACGTCCGGCCATGGTCGCACGGACACTTCGAGCAGGGTGCGCCGGGCCAAGTCGTTCACCTCGGCCCCGTCGAGGAAACGGCCCCACACGAGGACGCCCGCCGGCGCTGCGTCGAGGTGCGTGGGCAGGATTGGCCATGCCGAGACCATGATGGGCCCACCGGACGCGATGAGGATGCCGCTCGTGGACTGGTTGAGCTGCCCGGCCCGCAGAAGCGGATTCGCAAGCGGGCCGGCAAGCAGGTCGGCGGGCGCCGCGTGCAACGAATCCTGGCCTGGCGTGTGCGCCAAGGCGGAGACGGGGTGGCCTGCCGCGTCGAAGAAGATCATCACGTCGACGTGGTTGAGGTGGAACGTGCCCGGCACGAGGTTTGCGTCGACGAAGTCGGGCCCTGCGCCCTGCACGAACGCGTAGGCGTCGTCCCAGTGGGCCCAGTCGCCCGCGCCGTCGTTCATGCGGTCGAGGTCGTACTGCAACGCCTCGCTGACGCGCTGCACGTTCTCGTGCGCCCGCTTCTCCTCCAGGGCTTGGACGCTGTGGAACACGGCGGCCTGCGCGACCGCGAAAGCCAGACCCGTGGCGGCCACCAGGGTGACGAAGATGACCAGGAACGTACGACGCTCGAGGTTCACGACGGCATCACGCCCACGACGACCTTGACCTCCCCGACATCCTCGTGCAGGAGCCTGAGTGCCGGAGATAGCCTTTCTGAAGTCCCCGGGGGACATCCCCAGGCTGCACTGTACATTCCCGTGCAATCGATGGGAAAGCAGCACGCCCTATGCGGCATCGGCCCGGGCCTGGCGCGGCATCATCCCACGACCTTCTCCCATTTCTTCAGGTGCAGCACCGAGGACAGAGTCTTGCCGCGGCGGATCTCCTCGCGCAGCCGGTTCTCGCGTTCATGCACTTCGATGGAGCGGTTGGCGATCTCTTGGGCCTCGTCCTGCGGGACAACGACGACGCCCATGTCGTCGGCGACGATCCAGTCGCCGGAGCGCACGGTCTGGCCGCCGCAGCGGACCTCGCCGCCGATCTCGCCGAAGCCCTTGGGTTCCCCAGCGTTTGGCACGACCCAGCGCGACCACACTGGGAAGCCCATGGCGCGGATGTCGTCGATGTCACGCACGGCCCCGTCGACGACGACGGCCGCAACGCCGCGCAGTTGGCTCGAATGGCTCGCCAGTTCGCCCCACATGGCCGTCTGCGTGCCGCGCTGGTCGATGACGAGGACTTCGCCGCGCTTGGCTGCCTCGATGGCCTCGACGGGTTTGGCCCAGTCGCCGTCCGCCGTGAAGACGGTCACGGCGCGGCCAGCGATGCGCACACCCGTCTGCCGCGGCTGGATGCCGCCGTCCATGGCGCCCTTGCGATGCATGGCGTCGGAGATGTTCGACGTGCTGCACTTGGCGAAGGCGGCGGCCAGTTCCTCCTGGCCGTACTTCTTGTAGAGGTCGGTGCGGATGACGGAGCGCTGCCGCATCGCCGTGGTGAGGCGCCGCGCTTCGGCCTTGATGTCGGGAGCCTTGGTGAGCGCCCCGCCCACGATGACGATGCTGGCGCCCGCCTTGACGCACTCGCCGACGGTCTCCGAGTTGAGCCCGCCGGCGACCATGACGGGGATGCGCACGGCGGCGACGACGGCGCGCAAGGTGTCGAGCGGCTTGGCGCCACGCATCTGCTCGTCGACGCCCATGTGCAAGGCCACGTAGTCGCAGCCCATCGCTTCCGCCTCCTTGGCGCGCTTCACCTTGTCAGGCACGCTCAGGAGGTCCATGTAGACCTTGGCGCCGTACTTGCGGGCTGCCTTCACAGCTTCCCTGAACGTGCCGTCGGAGGCAGCACCCAGGATGCCGACCACGCCGGCTCCGGCCTTGACGGCGATCTCCGTCTCGAAGGCGCCCGTGTCCATCGTCTTCATGTCGGCGACGATGGTCTGGCCGGGAAAGGTGCGCCGTAGTTCGCGCACGGCGTCGAGGCCACACGCTTTGATGAGGGGCGTTCCCGCTTCGACCCACTGCGCACCGCCCGCGACGGCCTCCCTGGCGTACTGCAGGGCGCGGTCGAGGTTGACTTCGTCGAGCGCGATTTGCAGGACCGGCCAGGGCGACCCGTTGGCGCTGGCCTTCGGGCGGGCGGTCTTGCTGGGACTTCCCTTCTTGGCGGTCTTGGGCATGAGGCGTCCCAGGACGTCCCACGTTTCAAGGTTGGCCCCACGGCTCCGGTGGCTGCTGGAACTCGTCGGGGACGCGGCCGTAGATTCGTTGCATCGCCCCCGTGTGGGCATCGAGGAGGAGTTCGGGTGCCGGCGGGTCGCAGCTGAGCCTGAATGCAGGCAGGATCGGGGTATCGATTCCAAGACCGTACAGGCCGTTGTACGTCAAGTCCATCGCACAGGCGTCCGCGTGGTAGAGGCGTTTGTAGAGTGCGAAGGGCGCATCATAGGCGACGATGCGCTCTGCTGCCAAGTCAAGCGGTGGCATCCGGCGAAGGCGGTCCTTGTCAACCGTGTACTCCGAGCACTTGGTGCCGGACGGCGCCGTAGGCACGACGGGCTGGACGGTGTGTTGGCAGGTGACGTACAATGCCTGATTGCGTTGCGGCCCGCCGTACATGACCTGCCAGGTGTAGGAATCTTGCACGACCACGCCCGGGGACGGCTCGAAGTGGCCGCTCTGGCTGCCAATCCATTCGTAGATGAGGGTCTTTGGGTCGTCCTTCCAGGCCTGCAGTGTTGCAAGCGAGGTGTCGGACTCCGCGTAGGCGATCATGTCATGCAAGGACCAGGCGTGTGGCGGGTCCTCCCGCGTTGCCCGGGCGGTGAGGGCGAGCGTCGCCTGGCGATTGGGAGCCGGCGCGAAGGCAGCGCACGGCGCGATAGGCTTTCCTGATGTCGTCAAGTTGGCGGCGTCGAGGGCGAGGTGTTTGACATCCTCGAACGTGTTGTGCCGCGGCATCTCCACCCAGGACGGCAGGCGGCCGGTCCCCACGGCTTCGCTCTTCCATGCGACGATGTCGAGGACCATTTGCCGGCCTTCGGGCGGCATGGCCCCAGACGACGAAGAGTGCCACCATGCGGCTGAATAGCCCGGGTAGTCGCCGACATCCAGGCCGTACGATGTTCCGTTCAAGGGAAGCCAATTGGGGGGCGGCGCCTCCGTACCGTTGTGCCGTAGGAGGAAACCCGGCAGGAAATTGAAGTGGCTCACGTCGCCGGCGGCGGCGAACTCGAGCATCTGGCCGTCGTGGCCGTCCTGCAGCGCCCAGACGGGCGTCATGCACGGGCCGAGGGCATAGTGCATGGTCCATTGGCGATTCCACATCGTCCAGTTCACGGTGGCCACGTGCCCGTATGTGGGTTGCCCATAGGCGTCGAGGAAAATGGTGGGACGGAGGCGCAGCCACAGGTCCTGACCGGCGCCCCGGTAGTGCACGGTCATGTTGTCGGTGATGGGCGGCGCCGAAAGGCTGCTCGGCTGCGCGGGCATGCGGTGGGACGTCGTTTGGGTGTAAGGGGCGTGCGTGTTGCCGCCGGCCGCCGTCGAGGGCGTACCTTCGGATTCCAGCTTATGGCCGCCCGGCGTCGCCGCGGGGGTGGCGCATCCGGCTCCCAGCATGGTGACGACGAGAAGGATGACGAGGAGGCCGCGCACAGACAGAACCGGGTACGGCCCGGAATAAGCCTCTTGGTCAGGTTGGGAAAAGGCCGAACGACGGCGCCACCCCAACCCGTCCTCATCGGCACGGCCTTCAAGCGCAAGGGCCTCGGTCGGATGATGCCTGAGGGGCAAGCCCCATCCACGGATCTGCCGCCCAAGACGCTGCCGCAGTTGCAGGCCGAGCACACGGCGCCACCACGCTCGCGCCTCAACTCGCCGCAGACGGAGGAGACGGAACAGTCCCCCTACCGCAACTACGTGCGCGACCTCATCCTCGGCCTGAATGACGGCATCGTCTCCGTGTATGCCCTCGTCGCGGGCCTCGCCGGTGCAGGCTTTGCCGCCAAGTCGGTCGCCGTCGCCGGTGTTGCGGCCTCCATCGCAGGCGCCTTGTCGATGGGCCTTGGCGAATACCTTTCCACGAAGTCGCAGCGGCAGTACTACGCAGCCGAGGAACGCCGCGAACGCGAGCACATCCGCACGTACCCCGACCTCGAGTACGCTGAACTCCGGCAGATGCTGCAGGAGCAGAACTACCCGCCCGACGTCGCCGCGAAGATGGTGCAGCACCTGGCATCAAGCGAGGACCGCTTCGTCGAGTTCATGATGCGCGAGGAGTTCGGCATCGGCCGCGAATCCGACCGCTCGCCGGTGGCCGCCATGCTTCTCATCATGGGCGCGTTCCTGGCCGGCGCGATCCTTCCCGTCCTGCCCTTCTTCGTGCCGTTCGGGCAGTCGGCGTTGGCCGCAGCATCGGCCTTCGCGGTGGCGGGCCTCTTCGTCGCTGGCGCCGCAAAGGGCAAACTGTCGGGCCTTTCGCCGGTCCGTTCCGGCGGCGAGATGGCGCTCTTCGGTGCGGTGGCTGCCCTCATCACGTTCGGCGTCGGGCAATTGTTCCACGCACAGGTCTAGTCGCCCGCCCATCGTGGTCGTGCAAGAAAAGGGGGGAGAGGGGGGAAGGGAATCCGCGCGGGCCTAATGCGCGCGCGTTGCCGCCGTCAGAATCGTGGCCGCCTTGCCGTGGCTGCCGCCATTCTTCGTGTCGGGCCCTCCGAGGACCGGCTTGGCGTTGAGGACGGTTGTCTCGAGGATGAGGCGCGTCACGCGGTACGGGTCCATGTTGGCGGCCGGGCGGCGGTCCTCGAGGTAGCCCATGCCCTGCTGCGCGGTGGCAAGCGGGATGCGGATGGACGCCCCGCGGTCGGAGACGCCGTAGCGGAACTGGTCGATGCTGCAGGTCTCATGCCGGCCGGTGAGGCGCTCCGTGTTGTGGGCGCCGTACTCGGCGACGTGGTCGTAGTGGCGGGCGCCGAGCTTCTTGCAGGCGTCCTCGATGACCTTCATGCCGCCCTTCGAGCGCATCGCCTTCGTCGAGAAGTTCGTGTGCGCGCCGGCGCCGTTCCAGTCGCCCTTCATGGGCTTCGGGTGGAGCGTGGCGGTGATGCCGAACTCCTCGCCCAGGCGGTAGAGAAGCCAGCGGGCGAGCCAGATCTGGTCGGCGCACTCCAGCGGCGGCAGGGGGCCAATCTGGAATTCCCATTGGGCGGGCATGACTTCGGCGTTGGTGCCGGACAGGCGCAGGCCCGCGGCGATGCAGGCCTCCGTGTGGGCTTCGATGAGTTCGCGGCCGTAGACTTCGTCGGCGCCCACACCGCAGTAGTAGGGGCCCTGGGGCGGGGGAAAGCCGTTCTCCGGCCAGCCGAGCGGCTGCATGCCGCGGAACAGCGTGTATTCCTGCTCGATGCCGAACCACGGCTCGGCGGCCGCCGACTTCTTGGCGACTTCGCGCAGCTTGGAGCGCGTGTTGGTCGGGTGTGGCGTCTTGCCGTCGGCAAGGAACACCTCGGCCATGACGAGGACGTGCGGCCAGCCGCGGATGGGATCGTTGTAGAACGACACCGGGTGCAGCGCGCAGTCGGACTTGTCGCCGGGCGCCTGCCCGGTCGAGGAGCCGTCGAAGCCCCACAGGGGAAGATCGCTGACCTTCTTCACTTCATCAATCTCCACGACCTTCGTCTTGGAGCGCAGCTTCTGCGTCGGCGAGGTGCCGTCCATCCAGATGTATTCGGCGAATACGACCATGCACATCCCCTCCCGGGGCAAGCGGCCCAGCGCGGCCAGGATGATAAGGATTCAGTTGCACCGGAAATATAGGTCAATGCGAGCCTAATGCTCCGCTTTGTCAAAACAAATGGTACAAATGCGTCAAGATGCTGCGATTCTTCATGGCCGATGGGACGCCCGTTTCGCCGCCGAGCCTCGACCGCGTCGACCGCATGCTGCTGCGCGAACTCGCCAAGGACGGCCGCGCGAGCCACCGCGACGTCGCCGAACGCACGGGCCTCAGCCTCGCCACGGTCAACCGCCGCATCCGGCAACTCGAGGCGGACAAGACCATCCGCGGGTACGCTGTGCTGGCCGACGCCGAACAACTCGGCTGGACGCTGACGGCCGTCATCGGCTTGCGCATCGAGAAGGGCTTCGTGCGCGCCGTGCATGAGACGATCGCCAAGGACCCGCGCATCTTCGGCGTGTACGACGTGACCGGCGAATGGGACGGCCTCGTGCTGGTGCGCCTGCGCGGCCGCGAGGATCTCGACGACCTCGTGAAGAGCACGCTGTCGCTGCCGCACATCCAGCGCACGAGCACCATGGTCGTGCTGAAGACCGTCCTCGAGTCCTCCGTCGTGAACGTCCCCGAGGAGCCGCCTGCAAAGCCGGCCCCGCGGCGGGCACGCAGTGCTACGCGGGGCAGCAGCTCGATCGGTCGCGGCCGCGCTGCGCAGCCTTAAGCCTGCAACCGCCTGGGCGAATCCCCCCGATGCTGCCGCCCGCCGTCGTGCCCGAGTTCGTCGCCCTGCTGGCCTTGCTTGCCGCCGCGATGTTCTTCAACATGAGCGAGACGGCCATGATCGGCGTCAACCGCGTCACGGTCCGGCAGCGAGCCGACGCAGGCGACCGCCGGGCGCGCCGCCTCGACCACATGCTCGACGACCCGCAACGCATCCTCTCCACGGTGCTGGTGGGCAACACCATCGTGACGATCAGCGCTGCCGCCCTCGCGACCGCCATCGCCGAACAGGTCATCGACCGCTTCCCCGCCCTCATCGCGACCGTGTCGGTGACCGTCGTCGTCCTGGTCCTCTGCGAACTCGTCCCGAAGACCCTGGCCGTCAACCACCCGCTCGGATTCGCCCTTGCCCTTGCACGTCCGCTGCGCGTCGTCGAAAGCATCCTCAAACCCTTCATCGGCTTGGCAGGCGGGACCGCCAAGGCCATCACGCGCCTGTTGGGACAGAAGACGACGAGCAAGGCGCCCTACATCACCTCGGACGAGATCGAGATGCTGGTGCGCATGGGCGTCGAGGGCGGCGAGGTGCGCCACTTCGAGCAACGCGTCATCAGCGACGTCTTCGACTTCACCGAGACCGACGTCGCCAAGGTCATGACGCCGGCGGCAAAGGTCCACTGGGTCAACAAGGACGCGACCCTCGGAGCCGCCGCCCAACTCGCCGCCAAGCACGGCCACAGCCGCATCATCGTCGCGGACGGCCGCTTCGACAACGTGCTTGGCGTCGTGCACATCAAGGACTTGCTCCACTACGGCGACGACGAACTCGCGAGTCTCCCCGTGACCCTGGAGCTTCGCGCCGTCATCTACGCCAACCACGACCTGCCCGCCGACAAGCTCCTGGTCCAGATGCAGAAGGCGCACCGCCTCATGGCCGTCATCCAGGACGGCTACGGCCGCAACCTCGGCATCGTGACCGGCGACGACCTCGTCGAGGAACTCGTCGGCGAAATGCACGACGAGTTCGACAGGGCAAGGCGACGCAAGGAATTGGCCAAGGCCGAGGAAGCCGCCAAGGAAGTCAAACGATAGGCATCACCGCCCGCATCTAGCTCCGGCACGGCCTACGCCAAGCGCCATCGCTTCGCTCGTCGGCGCCTCCCAGGTCATCACCCCGAGCCTACGCCGACCGCCATCGCTTCGCTCGGCGGGCGCAGGCATCCCTCGGCGCCGCGCTTCGCGC
>JAZJZE010000009.1:314929-608712 GCA_040390065.1 bacterium
GCGCCTTCGGCATGCAAGGAACGTCGTCGCACTCGCTACGCTCGTTCGCTCCTCCAAGATCAGGGCCCCGAGCCTACGCCGACCGCCATCGCTTCGCTCGGCGGGCGCAGGCATTCCTCGGCGCCGCGCTTCGCGCGCGCCTTCGGCATGCAAGGAACGTCGTCGCACTCGCTACGCTCGTTCGCTCCTCCTTTTCCTTGCATGGGGTTGCGCGGATTTGAACCGCGGTCTATAGGTCCCGAACCTACAAGTATACCAAGCTAGCCCACAACCCCGGATTGTGCGGCGCCAGGACGGCGCCACTCGGGCTCAGCGAACGCTCGAAACCGGGGTCGTATGTAAGCGCTTTGAAGCCAGGGACCGCATCACCCGGCGCGCACGAGGATGTCATCGAGCCAGATGCCGCCGCCGTCGTAGCCGGCGCCGCACACCGTGAAGCCCAGAACGGGCACGGACGGGTTCACTGGCGGCTTCGTTTCGGTGCTGCAACTCGGGTCGGCGTCGAAGCGGAACTCGATCTTCTGCGCGCCAGCCGGCAGTTTGGCCACTTTCAGCGTCCAGGCGGAAATGGTGCCGGACGTGTAGTTCAGCAGCGTCGCGGCACCGCTTGCGGGCACGGAGTAAACGTGCAGGCCGTCGACGCCGTTGGATTCGGCGCCGCCCTTGACCCAGAAACTCAACGTCGCTCCCCCGGCCGGCACGGTGATGGACACGGTCGTGAGGCGGGTGCGGTAGTTGTCCGGGTACATGGACCACCAGGCCTTGGCCCCGCCGTGGAAGCTCGCGGTGTCCTGGCGCCACTTGGGCGTGTCCTGGCTCGGCGGGTTCTGCACCATGGGCGGTGGCGCCTGCTGCATCTCCTGGACGGTGGGCGTGCACTGGAGCGGGTCGACCGGTGCACCGCACGCCGGGTCGAGGATGAACACAAGCTCGTTGCTCGTGATGGTGAACTGGCTCGCGTCGGTCTCGGCGCCGTCGGAGAAGATGGGCGGAACCGGGGCGGCGGCTTTCGCGACGATGGTCATCGTGCCCGTCCCATCAGTGTAGCCGTCGGCCTTGACCGTCGCCGTTGCGGTGTACGTGCCCGGCGTCGTGAAGGACACGGTTGCGGTCCCGGGCACGGCGTTCCCGGATGGCGGGGAGCCGACGGCCGGGTCGAGCTTGATGCTCCACGTCGCGGCGCTTGGAGGGTCGACTGGCTTGCCCGAGTTGTCCTTGAATTGGGCCGCGACGCGCATCGGAACCGAGAGGGGCACGGCGCCGTCGGCTACGGTCCTCGTGAAGTCGACGGCGATGGATCCCGGCCCGGTCGGGGGCGGCGGCGGGGGGGTCGTGGTCGGTGGGGGAGTCGTGGTCGGGGGGCGGGTCGTCGTGGGAGGCGAGGCACCGCCATCGTTTCCGGACGATTTGCCACCGCAACCGGCCAACAGGAGGCCGACGGTCAGCAGGCAAGCCAAGAGGGGCGCGTTGCGCATGGGGTTAAGCACTCGGCGACGATATTAGGGGAACGTGGTCGTCTCGCTGAAACTTCCGCAGATGTTTCAGCGGTGGCGTGCGAGTGCCGCGCAGCGGCAGAGCACGTCGAGCCCGGTTCCGCAGAAGTTTCAGCGGTGGCGTGCGAGTGCCGCGAAGCGGCAGAGCACGTCGAGCCCCGTTGCGCAGAAGTTTCAGCGGTGGCGCCGGGCGATGATTGCGCCGACCAGGAGGACCACGAGGAGGGCCGCGACTTCGAGGTGCGGCACCACCAGCTGGCGGCTGGAGAGGTCGCCGGGGACGCCGGCTTCGTGGCTGCCTGCGTCGACGGTCACGTCCACCGAGTACGTGGTGGGCAGCACGATGCGGCCGCCGGGGATGGAGTGCGCGCCTTCGAAGTGGTTGAGGAACTGGGCCTCGACGGTGAAGTTGTTGACGCCGCGCGACCAGCCCTTGGAGTTGGCGTCGGTCTTCCAGTCGCCGGGGCGTTCGCCGTCGGCGTCCATGGCGACGACATTGCCGTTTGCCAGGTGGAGTCCCACTGTCCGCAGGCAGGGGTGCCGGCCGTAGTTGGCGCCGTCGCACGGGGGGAAGGCGCCCACGTGGACGCGGATGCTGGAGGTCGCGCTGAGGACGGCTGGCTGCGGCAGTTCGATGCGGAAGTCGCCGCCAGGCGTTGTGACGTTGAAGTGGACCTTCGTCGTCGTCGTGTGGCCGTGGCCGTCCGTTGCGATGCCTGCGGCGATGTAGTGGCCGTTGGGCAGCGTCACGTTCGTCCATTGGACACCGCCGGATCCGCCGCTGACGGGCGCCGCGATGAGATTGGAGTCCCCCGCCCGGGTGATCTCGAGGTGGTGCTCCGCGACGCGGTCGTTGTCGATGGCCAGCATGGATAGGCTGACCGTGCCGTTCGTGAGCTGGATGGGTGGGTCGGCCCCGAGGATGACCTGCGGCCCGGCGAAGTCGGAGATGGGCGGGTTGATGGCCACCATGAAGAAGGCGAGCCAGGTGAAGAAGAACATGAAGCCCGTGCCCGTCCATTCGCGGCGCTTGAAGTGCGAGATGTCGGCGCCGAACTTGGGGAACAGCCACTTGAGGGCGAAGCCGGAGACGGCGCAGATGATGAGCCCGAGCAGCCAGCCGGTGTTGGCGTCGCCGCCGCGCATCGAGTAGGCGGCCCAGCTGACCGCCGCCGCGACGATGCCCCAGACGAACAGGATGGACGTCGTCTTGAAGGACACCATCTCGCGGTGGATGAATTGGTCCTCGTCGAAGTCGGGCAACTTGAACTCGTACTCGCCCGCTGGTTCGTCCTTGGCCACGGACGCGGCGACGGAAGGTCCATTTAAAAAAGGCGGGGCGCCGTGAACCGGCTTGCCCAGCATGAAGAGCGGCATGACGAACGTCGACGTGGCAGCCCTGGCGGCCGAGCTGGCGCCACGCGTCGTCGGCGCCCGCCTGGACCGCGCCTACCAGCCGGCCAAGGAGCAGATCCTCCTCCGCCTGCGCCGCAAGGGCACGGGCCGGGTGGACCTCCTGTTCGAACTCGGCAAGTTCCTCACCGCCACGACGCGGCCGCCGGACAACCCGGACAAGCCCAGCATGGTGGCGCAGATCCTGCGCACGGAACTCGAGAACAGCCGCGTCATCGGCTTCGCCCAGATCGGCTTCGACCGCTTGGTGCGCATGGACCTCGAGCGCGGCGACGGCAAGCGCGCCCTCGTCTTCGAGCTGTTCGGGGATGGCAACCTGCTGCTCCTCGATGCGGCGGGCGTCATCACGCTGCCCATGAAGGGCGGCGACTTCGGCTCCCGGCGACTGCGCAAAGGCGAGACGTACGCCCCT
This sequence comes from bacterium, assembly GCA_040390065.1. Taxonomy (GTDB): domain Archaea; phylum Thermoplasmatota; class E2; order JACPAO01; family JAHFTW01; genus JAHFTW01. The sequence goes on from JAZJZE010000009.1 coordinate 318,248, forward strand.
CCGCCCGGCGCCTCGCTTCCCTTCGGGCTGCCCTTGGCGGAACTCCGGCAGGCCGCGACCGGCAAACGGGACGTCGTGCGCTTCCTGGCCCTTGACCTCGGATTCGGGCCGCTGTGGGGCGAGGAGTTGTGCCTGCGCTCCGGGGTCGCCAAGAACCAGGCCGTCGCGGATACGAGCGACGCCCAATGGACGGCCCTCCACGAGGCCATCGCCCGCCTCGGCAACGACATCCAACGCCGCGACCTCGCTCCGGCGCTCGTGCACGAAGTCAAGGCGGAAGGCCCGGAACTGGTCGATGCCGTGCCATTCCCGATGTTGCGCTATCCCTCCCCGGCGTACAGTCTCGAGGAGGCCCCGACCTTCCATGAGGCCTTGGAATCCATCTTCGTTGGCGGCTCCTCGTCGGCGTCCGAGGACGAAGTCGACGACCCACGGACGGCGCGCTTCGAGGAGGCGAAGGCGAAGATCATGCGTCAAGTGGACCAAGTCGCAAAGGCCATGGACGCCTTTCGCGCCGAGGAGGCCGAAGCGCGCGCGGACGGCGAAGCGCTGTACGCGGCCTTCCCGCAGGTCCAAGGCATCCTCGACGCCCTGCAGAAGGCGCGGGAGGACCGTTCGTGGGCCGCCGTTGCCGACACGCTCTCTCAGGGCCGGGCAGAACGCAACCCGTTCGCGCTGCAGGTCCCCGAGCTTCGGCCGCACGACGGGACGGCCGTCATCGCCGTCAAGGCCTTGGACGGCTCGGTGCGCAACGTGGCCGTCGACCTGCGTCGCAGCGTGCAGGAGAATGCCGATTCGTGCTTTGCCGCCGCCAAGCGCGCACGCGCCCGCCGCGACGGGGCCGAGCACGCCGCGAAAGACGCCCAGCAGAAACTGCGCGACCTTGCCGCCAAGGGACTGGATGCATTCGGGGCCGCGTCGCAGCGCGCCGAGCGCGTCAGCCGCCACTTCTGGTTCGAGTCGTACCGCTGGACCCTGACACCCTCAGGCCTCGTCGCGGTCGGGGGGCGCAACGCGGCGCAGAACGATGCCGTCGTGAAGAAGTACCTGCGTGACGGCGACCGCTACGTGCACGCCGAGATCCACGGCGCGCCCAGCATCGTCGTGCGCCCGGCCGAAGGTGTGGCCAAGGACATCTCCAACGACGACTTGCGCGCCGCGTGCCAATTCGCCGTTTGCGCAAGCCGCGCCTGGCGCCAACTCGGGCCGGCGACGGCGTACTGGGTCAACGCCAACCAGGTATCCAAGACGCCGGCGAGTGGCGAATACGTGCCGCGCGGCGCCTGGATGGTGCATGGCAAGCGCAACGTCGAACCGGGCCTTCCCATGGATTGGTGGATCGCCAAGGTTGTGCTGCGCCCCGACGGCACGCCGCTGCGCCGGGACGAAGCGCCCGGGCCGCGCGTCTTCGACAAACTCGTGGGCGGGCCCCGCGCCGCGCTTGCGCCGTTTGCCAAACGCATGCTGCACGTCGTCCCGGGCCCGGTCGAGCCGAGCGATGCGGCCCAAGACCTCGTCGAGCGCTTCGGCGTGACCAACGAGGAGGCCGCTGCCGTCCTTCCGGCCGGTCCGGTCGCGTTCCTGGACGAGGTCGAAGGGGGCTCCCCGTGAGGCTGCTCAAGAAGGACGTCGCGGAGGGCTTCCTGCACCTGCGCCTCGACACGCTCGACGACTTGTGGACCCTGCGCAACCTCGTGCAGGACGGTGACCGCGTGACGGCCGACACCGTGCGCACGGCGGAGGCGACCGGCGACAAGCTGCGTGACGGCAAGATGGAGAAGCGGCCCGTGCGCCTTGGCGTGCGCGCGACGAGCGTCGAGTGGCACGACTTCGACGACCACCTGCGCGTCCTAGGCCCCATCGAGACGGGCACTGACATTGGGCGGCACCACACGCTGGCGCTGCGCCCCGGCGACGAGGTGATGGTGCAGAAGCGCCATGCCTTGGCGGGATGGCAGTTGCGTCTCGTCGACGAAGCCGTGGCCGCAACGCAACGCCCCCAAGTCCTCCTGCTGGCCATCGACGACTCGGAGGCCCAGTTTGCCCTCCTCAAGTCCTATGGCCTGCAGCTTCTCGGCAGCCTGCCGTCGGCCGGGCAGGGCAAGCGCCACCCCGGCGCGGCTGCGGCCAAGCTTGCCTTCTACCAGGAAGCTGCGCGCAGCCTCAAGCTCTTCCGCGTCCCACCGGACATCCCCTTCGTCATCGTGGGACCCGGCTGGTGGCGCGACGAGTTCGTCGCCTTCGTGAAGGACAAGGAACCGGCACTTGCGCAGGGCGCCATCAGCGAAGGCACGTCGCAGGGCGGCCGGGCGGGCCTGCAGGAGGCCATCCGGCGCGGCGTCGTCGAACGCGTCGCCGCGGGCCACCGGGTGCAGCGCGAAGCGGAACTCGTCGACGAGATGCTTGCGCGCATCGCCAAGGGCGACGGCGCCGTCGCGTACGGGCCGGCGGAGGTCGAAGCCGCAGTCGCAGCCGGCGCCGTCGACGACCTCATCGTGTCCGACATGCAGGTCCGCAGCGGCAAATGGGTCGACCTCATGCGCCGCGCTGAATCGGAACGCGCCCGCATCCACGTCATCGCGACGAGCCACGAGTCAGGCTCGCGGCTGCAGCAGATGGGCGGACTTGCCGCGCTTCTGCGGTTTGCCCCTTAGACCGTCGCCACGTGCGGCTTGGCCGCGCCGTAGGACAGGATGAACACGGCGTTGAACGAGGTCGCCTGCGTCGGCACCGCGCTGGCCTCGGTCACGGTGAAGGTTGCGTTGCCCGACATGAAGCCCTTCTCGGATGAAAACGACCAACTCGCGGCCATCGAGCCGGGCGCCATCATCGCCGGCGCTCCCGTCGTCGTGTCGTCTGGGCCCGCGCCCTTCAGCACGCCCTGGAGAGCCGGATTGGAGGCCGGCGCCGGGGTCGCGGTCGTGTAGTTGAGGAAGCCACGGATGCCGGAGTTGCCGTGGCCGATCATGACTTGGAGCATGGCCGTGGACGTGGTCGCCGGCGGAGTGGCACCAATCACCGAGCCGGACTTGACGACGTGCACGACGAGGTCGCCGGTCTGGTTTGCGTCGGGTCCGCCGAAATTGTCCATGTCGGCGTCGAGGTAGTTGGCGATGCCGTCGCCGTCGAGGTCGTCCGTCGCGTTGAGCGTCCTGTAGGCCGCGTTGAAGGCTGCGAGCTTCGCGGTTTCCGACGTGCCGCCTCCCGGGGCGGCCGCCGGGGCATTGTTGTACTCGTAGACGAAGACGCCGACCATCACAAGGGCGAGCACGACGGCGCCTGCGACGCCGACCACCGTATCAGTTGCAACCATCCGGGAAACACTCCGCATTGACAACAAAGCGGGTGTAGGAGAAAACCCCGACGGTGAAGCTGTTGCCGGTGTCCTCCTTGCCGGCGTTGCCGGCTGTGCCGTGCGCCTGCGCGTCCTGTTGGCAGGCAGAGATGCGCTTGAGGTCGTCGTCCGTCGGGGGCGACGGCGGCACGGTCGGTGGCGGGACGGAGGGGCAATCCCCGGCGGAGTCGAGGGTCACGTGCACCTTCCACGTCCCCTTCGTCAACAGGTGGTTCTTCTTCTCCAGCGCCTGCACCACGTCCGAGGCCGTTGCGCCCTGGATGGCCTTGACGATGGCGTCCTGCGGTTTGGGCGTCATGGTGACGCTATGGAAGCCCGATGCCGGCGTCGACTCGTATTCGGTATTGGACCCGGCCTTGAGTTGCGCCAACCCGTTGACCAGGATGCCACCGCGGGTTTCGGCCGGCTCACCGTCGGGGCGACGGATCTCGTAGCGGAACTTGTCCGGCAGGCTGGCCTTGAGGTCGTCGGTGAAATTCACCATGAGGTCGACTTGGTACACGTCGTCCTCAGTCACCTCGAAGGAGAAATCGTAGTTCTGCTCCGTCTCGCTCAGGCGGTGCGACTGGGCGGTGAGGTTCGTCGTGGCGGTCGTGAAACTGACCTTGAACTGGTTGGGCGGGTAATCCGTCTTCGGAAGAGCGTCGACGAGGACGACGGCGCCGACGATGAGCATGACGCCGACGAGGCCGGTCGCGATGTCGACCAGGAGGCCCTTGCGGCGCGACGGACCGGCCCGCAGCACGACCGTCGGCTTCGGCGCCGAGGCGGCGGGGCTGGCCGGCGCACTTTGCGGGCGTTCCGGAGCCTTGACGCGGGCCACGGCTGCAAACGACCCGCTCCGGGTTTAAAGCGTCTGTGAACAGCGAGTGGAAACGACACCCGGTCGCGACCGGCTTAGCCGACGCGGCGCACCCGGTATTGCCTGTTGCCGCTGCGGCCCACGGCCTCGACTGCGAACTCTGGAAGGCGGGCAAAGACGCGACTCAGGCTGGTGCGGCCCCCGAGGCCGTACTTGGCCGGCGTGAAGGCCGGGTCGACGCTGCGGGCAAGCTGCCCGAGGCGATCGACGGCGACCCACCCTGCCGCGTCGACTTCACCGTCGGTGCGCGCGACCTCGTACGCGTCGAGAAGCAGACTGCGCAGCGCCGGCAGGACCGCTCCGTCCGTGGTGCGCCCCGGGCGCTCTTGCGGGCGGCTTGCCGCACTGCGCGTCGGCCTGGGCGCGGGCGCCGGTTTGGGGCGTCCCTGCGGGCGGCCACCGCGCGGCGGCGCCGTGTGCGGCGTCGGGCGCGGGGCGGGATGGGCTGGGGCGCGCGGCGCCTGGCGCGCATGCGTGGCAGGCGCCCGCGGCGGCGTTCGGCTCTGACGCGGGGCGCGCGGCGACGCCGGCGTGTGACGGCCACCCGGCATCAACGACTTCCAGTCCAGGTACAAGTCGGAGATTTCGGAAAGGAGTCCGCCGTCCATCTTGTGGCCGACGATGGTGACGTGGGCGCCGCCGCGGCGCAGGCGCTCGACGAGCGAGGCGAAGTCGGTGTCTCCGGAGGCGATGCAGAAGCGGCGGACCCCCGCATGCAGGAGGTCCATGGCGGCGACGGCGACGGCGATGTCGGAACCGTTCTTGCCCTCCGTCGTCTTGTAGCGATCGACGCGTTCGAAGGCGAGGCGCTTGGACTGCTCGTCCCAGTTCTTGGAGTCCTTGGTGCTGCGCCAGTTGCGGAAGATCTGCCGGTGCGGGACGGGGCCGTCCTTGAGCATGTGGTCGAGGAGCACCGGCAGAGTCTCCGGGGGCACGTTGTCGCCGTCGACGATGAGGGCTCCTTCCTGGGGCACGCTGCCTGGGATGGCGGCGGCGGATAAGGACGGGCGGTTCCGCTGCGACGCGCCGCAGGTCAAGCCGGGGTTCCATAACGCTCAAACCCTCCAGGGACTCGCCGGACGCTATGCAGAACGCCAAGCTCCTGACTTTCGCCGGCCTCCTCGTGGCCACCGCCTTCGCCGGATGCGCGGGCACGACCGACACCAGCACGACGACGACGCAGCCGCCGGCACCGGCCATGCCCTACGTGCTGGACTGTGCCATCGCCAACTGGAACGAGACGTGCCTGGCCCTCGCCAGCAACAACCCGTCCATCTCCAAGGCCGAGATCGATCTCGCCGTCAACCCGAAGGACTCCATGAACGTCGTCGTGGCCTCGAAGGACCGCGACGCCCTCGCCTCCAGTCGCAACGGCCAGCCCTGCGTGTGGGCCGTCGCGCAATACACCAAGGACGGCGGCAAGCACTGGAACACGACGTACGTGGGCAAGAAGCTCGCCGACCGCATGCCGGGCGACGCGCTCTACGGCTGGCAATGCATCACGGACCCCATCCTGGCCTTCGAGCCGGATGGCACGCTGCATTACTCGCTGCAGGCGTACGCGTACCGCCCGCTCCCTGGCGGCGACCCGACCTGCGCCTCCCCCGCCGGCTGCGCCCTGCCCGAGGGCGGCTTCATGTACCAGGCGATCAGCCACGACGGCGGTGCCACGTTCCCGCAGATCCTTCTCATGCACGTCGGCGACGAGACCGCCATCTTCCACGACTTCATGCGCATGGGCGTCAACCCGGTGACGGGCACGACGTTCACGCTGTGGGACCAGCTCACGGGCGGCGTCTCCAGCCAAGTGGTCATGGTCGGGGTCGACCACGCGCAGACCCAGGTCTCGCGCCCACCAGTCTACTTCCCCAACCAGATCTCGCCCCTCGGCCTCGGCGCCGGCGCGGTCTTTGGCGTCGCGGACGGCTCGGCCAAGGGCATCACGTACGCCTGGCTTGCCGGCTTCAACTCCGGCGGACTGGCCGTCCTCGCCAAGTCCACGGACGACGGCATGACCTTCGGCACCCCCAAACAGGTCTTCACCTGGACCGGCATGGACGGCCTCGAGAAGCACGGCGACTACACGCCCAAGTACCGCACCGGCACCCTCGTCGAGCTCGCCGCCGACCAGACGACAACCAGCGCCCACAAGGGTTGCCTGTACGCGGTCTGGGGCGGCAAGGAGACCGTCGACGGCAACGCGACGGTCGGCCCGAGCGACATCTACGTGCGCCGCTCCTGCGACAAGGGCGACACCTGGAGCGCCCCCGTGCTCGTCAACACGCTGCACCGCGAAGACGGCCAATGGATGCCCCGCGTCAGCGTCGACGGCCAGGGCACGGTCCACGTCGTCTACCTCTCGCGCGCCTACGACCCCGACCACAACCTCATCGACGCCGAACACGCGTACTCCATGGATGGCGGCATGAACTGGACGACCGAGCGCGTGACGTCGATGAGCTTCGACGGCAACCTCGGCATCCACCAAGACGGCTTCCCGTTCATCGGCGACTACATCGGCATCGGCTCCGCCGGCGACCACACGTACATGGGCTTCCCCGACACCATCTCCGGCAAGGCCGAGATCGCGGTCGCGCATTCGATGTTCCAGGAAGACCGCATGTCGGTCACGGTCGCGGCGTCGGCCGGGCCCCACCTCTGACCTCGGATGCGACAGGCCGAACGGGCAGCATTAGGACGGAGGGGGGCGGTCGCAGCCCCATGAACTGGTTGCGCGTCGTCGTCACGTTCGGCTTGGTTGCATTTATGGTCCAAGTCAGCCATCCAGACACCGTGGCCACGCCGAACGGCATGGACCACGGCGGCCTGACGATGGCGTCGGTCGGCTCCACCACCACAGGACCCTATGTTCCCTCGTACGAATTTATCCGCAACACGACGGCAACGGTGGCCGCCCTGGGCCTGGCCGGAACCCTTTCGCTGCCAGGCGACGCCAACACCACCGAATCCTTCGCCCTGACTACGACGGACCTGTTCGTCCCCGGCGGAAACGTCATCCGCTACTGGGACGCAAACGGGACTTTCACCACCCAAACCTTCGACGCGCACACCTACAAGGGGAGTGTCAGCGGCATCGATGGCAGCTGGGCCCGATTCCTCGTTTCGCCCGATGGCATCTACGGGATGGCGGAGGGCGTCGTCGTGACGCCAGCGGGAACGCCTGATTTGCATTGCACGTGGAGCTACGAAAGGTCGGCGGACCAAAGCGGCATTTCCGCTCCCGACCGGCGCATGACCGTCGAAAAAGTGTGCCAGCCAACGTCGTGTCCTGAGATTGCGGCCAACGTTGCTTTCGCGCCGTCCCTACCGTGCCGCAAGGGGCCGTCGCCGGGTGGGATTCCACCCCTTCCGGCCGGTCTGAAGACCGACCCAAAGTACAAACTTGTCCTTGAGACGTGGGCGGACCACAACTACCCGACCTATGCAGGCGATTTCGCGTCAAGAATTGCAAGCGCGGTCAACGCAGGCGAATCAATGTGGGAGGATGAAACGCTGATTACCGTCGTGATTGACGGAATCAACGTGTCCCCATACACGTATTGGGAATACGAGTGCGGAGGCGCGGGTTCTGGACTTGGTGATAGCGGACTGAAAACCTTTACCGGGTGGGTTCCGTATCGACCGGGACCGAACGCCTACGTCCTGTTTCAAACCTGGAACGCGCCGGGAGGTGGCGTTTCTGGTTGCGCCCCCGGTCCGGACCTTGCAACCCATGGCACGGCAGACAATCACGAGGCCGCCCTAGCCGTCACAGCCAAGGACTTCTATTGGTCCGATTCCTATGCCCCGGACAAGACCAGCCACCTGGCCTTGGCCGTGCACCACGAACTGACGCACAATACCGGGGAACCCAGCCATCCCTCGAACAACTATGGCTGCGGAGGACACGACAACCTCATGAACAATGGGGCCGCGTACTACTACAAGATTCTATGCCGGGTGGGTTCCACCGAGTGCGTCTTAGAGAACTATTCCTACACCAAGTTGTATCCGATTTGACCATGGCGGATCGAACGTGGATTTGGCTGGGGGTCGGGCTTTCGCTCGCTGTGGCAGGCGTCGCGGCGTATGTTATTGCTCACGAAATCCTTGATTCGCCCGCTCACCATTTCACCATGGAATTCACGCTGACGGACCAACCGATGCCGGCGCTGAACCTTACCCGGGAGGCCGCGGCCGAGATTAGTCCTGACCTGCCGGCCGTCCTCCAGACGGCCATTGATTCTGGCACCGCCTCGTTTCAGGTGCGGGACGGAGACGAGGCGCGCGTAATCCAAGCGCTTCACTACGAGACAGTCCACGCCATTCGATATCAGGGGAAAGTACTCGCAATGCGCGGCATCGAACCGTGACCCCCCCGGCCCGCGGCCGGTTTCGCTTGTCCAACCTTTATCTCGGGGAGGCGCGTGGCATCCGCATGGCCCCGCTTCGCGCCATGACCGTCCTGGCCGTTCTGGCCTTCGTCGCACCCGCGGCGACCGCGCACTCGATCCAGTACAACACGGGCATCCCCGAGGGGTACCAGGCGAAGTTCTCCTTCGGCTTCCTGTATGAGCCCGTGTCGACGTTCCAGAAGACCGGCCTCGACCTCGGCGTCATGGACGCAAAGGGCCACGCCATCACGGGCCTGGACGGCGTCGACTCGACAGGCAAGCCGTTGGCCAACCCGCCCATGCACGTCCTCCTGACGTTCGGCGACCGCACCCTCGACTTGACGGGCGGCCTCATCCAGCAGACCGACCGCCCCGGCTGGTACACGTACCCACTCACGCTCACGAAGGCCGGCACCTACAAGATCCACATCACGGGCATGGTCAACCACACGAGCGTCGACTTCCTCATGAGCACGCACGACGGCCCGGCCCACGACGTCACCGAAGGCGGCGCGACGATGTGGCCCAACGCCGTCTCGACCGAGGACACGCAGGCCAAGGACATCTCCGACCTGAAATCCCAGGTTGCAACCCTGCAGGGACAAGTCCAGGAGTTGCAAGGCAGCAAGAAGAGTCCAGGCTTCGACGGCTCCGGCCTTTTCCTTGGATTCCTCGGCCTTGCTGGCCTAGCCGCCGTCCGCCGCCGACGCGCCGCGTAGCCACCGTCGGCAGCGCAAAGACCCCCGCCGGCCTGCGACGAGCCATGGCCCGAGCATCTGACCCTGCACGGGCCGACACGCTCGACCTGGATTTCCTGGACAAGATCCTGCCGTACATCCGGGCTCTGCGCGGCTACACGCGCCTCAAGGTCGACGGCCTCGAGCACGTGCCGCAGGAAGGACCCGCCATCCTGGCCGCAAACCACACGGGCTGGCTTGGCCTGGACTACGCGCTTGCGGCCCTCATCCTGCATGACGAAGTGCACCGCATCCCCCGCGGTCTCGTCCACCAGGCGTGGTTCGTTGCGCCGCAGACGGCCCAGTTTGCCGCCAAGGTCGGACTCACGAAGGTCAGCAAGGACGCGATGGCCGACGAGTTGCGGGCGGGAAACCTCGTCGTCGTCTTCCCCGAGGGCGAGAAAGGCGCCTTCCGACCGGGTTCCAACTACCAGCTTTCCGAATTCGCCCGCGGTTTCGTGCGCGTCGCCATGGCCGAGAAGGTGCCCATCGTCCCCGTCGCGATCCTGGGTGGCGAAGAGTCGAACCCGGTCGACCGGACCATCGACTCCTACGAGCAGTTGCTGAAGATGCCGATCCCGGTACCGCGCAACCTCATGCCGAAGCCCGTGAAGTGGCGCATCCGCTTCCTGCCGCCCGTGGACGTTGCCGGCCAGGACCCGGGCGACCATGACGCCGTGCATGGCGCCGCACAAGGCATCCAGTCGACGGTGCAAGAGGCGCTGGACCAGCTCAAGGTCGAACGCGGCAATCCCTACTTCTGATCCAAGAGGGCGTTGCGCACCTTCGTGTAGATGCCCCGGCTGAAGAGGTAGCCCCAGTGATGGCTCATCACCTTGACGTTGCGCACCCCTTCCTGCTCGAAGCGCGAGTTGCGGCCCGGCACGATGATGCCATCGACGGGGCTCCAGAAATTGGTGACACGGACACCGCCGGGGATGCCGCGGCGCTCCAGTTCGGACAGCACCGCCGAGCCCGGGCTCGCCTGCCGCGCGACGGGCGCCGCGACGGAGAGCAGGGCGGCCAACTGCGTTCCGCGGTGCGGCGTCCCGAGCATGACGAGATGGCCGACCTTGCCCCGGGAGGCGCGGCTCTGCAGGTAATGACGCGCCACGAGACCGCCGACACTGTGACACACGAGGTCCAGATGCGCCGCGCCCTCCTTCGCAAGGACCGTGTCGATGTCCTTGGCCAATTCACGTGACGCAAGGCGCAAGTCACCGAACATGTAGCGCGGCGCGCGGAACTCGTGCACGGCGAAGCCGTCCTCCCCGAGGCGATGCCGAAACAGGTTCCAGTACAGGTGCTGCTGGCCGAGGATGCCGTGGACCAGCAGGACGGGCGGGCGCTTCGCAGCCAACGGCAGCCGCCAGGCGACGGCGCGGCTTGAACACTTGGCTTTGGCAGCAGAGGCTAAAGCGGGGCCTTGCGTCGGCGCCCACAATGAGCGATGCGGAGGCCGGAGCACCCGAGAAGCCGGCCATCCTGCGCGAATCGCGCTTCACCGTCGAGGAGGGCGTTGCGTACCGGGCCTGCCGGACGGGCGCCATCTGGATGAACAAACTGTTCTTCTCCAGCCTCATCCTGCTTTGCGTCTGGCTCGTCTACGGCGGATTGGGCGGCCAGACGGGTTGCGGGCAATACCCCGTCCCCACGCTCACGACGGGCCCGTACGCCCCCGTCGTCGAGGCCAACCGGACCGTGGACGCCGGCACGCACGCATCATGCAACATCTTCCTCACGCCGACGTCCGAATTCCTCGCCGCGATGGCCGTCATCACGTTCCTTCTGTCCATCCTGTTTGGTGTGCTCGGCCTCGTGGTCGGCAAGCGCGTCCTCGAAGCGGCACGCGCGGAAGACGAAGTCGGGGCGGGTACGAAGAAGCCTTAGCAGGACGCCTTGGACGGCTCGCCCGCATGGGCCTGATCGCTTGGTAGACCGTACGGGCTCGGCCGCTTCGGCCCGGGGTAGAACACGGATGACACCGATGACGCCGACACCGCCGATGGGACCGCTTCGGGTTGAAGCACTTCTTGTGGGGTTCGCGACGGTGGCTGGTTGTGGGAGGCCTTGGAGAACAGGAATCAAGTGGAGAGAAGGGGAATGGGTTCCTGTTTTCCCGTAGTCTCCGGTTCTCCAAGGCCGCCCATGCCTGAAAGACAGCGAAGTCGCCGAAGACTGGAAAGGTCGTTTTCCGCGTTTTTCCGTGGCTTCCTGGTCTTTCAGGCCACCCGGCGGCCCCAGCCATCGCTTCGCTCGGCTTGCCACGCCCTCGCTCTGCGCGCTTCGCGGCGCATTCGCTTGCCCCGACCGGGGGCCCTTGATGCATCCTTCGATTTCCTCGGGGACGTCGCCGCCGTCGGAGGCTGTGGAAATCGCGCGGCGACCTGGCTTCGGGGGCCTCTGGCGGGCTAGCGCGATTCGTTTGCGGCCTGCATCTCGTGCAGTTTCGCCGCGACGAGGCGGATGACGGCTTCCTTGGAGCCTTGCTTGGAGACGACGACGCGGCCTGAGCGCTCGTAGGGCACGGAGGGGTGCGCCGCCTTGTCCTCGATGCGCGGGTCGAGTTTCAGGCGCTTGGCTGCAGTCTCGATCCACGCTGCGTCGGGGCCTTTCACGGCGACGGCTTCACTGACGCGCCTGCCTTGCCTGCGCGTAAGGGCTGCGTCGAAGTAGTGGGGCCATAGGACGAAGCCCGCTTCGCCCTTCGAGACCATCGGGGACCGCCTAGGCGACCTTGATGCCGGACAGCGCGCCCGATTGGCCCGGTCGGCTCGTGACCTTGACCTTTCCTGCGCTCGTGTCGAGGATGGCGCCCTTCGTGAGGATGTTGCGGCGCACGTAGTGGATGTTGGCGGGGTTCTCGGTCACCGTCTTGATGGTGGCCTTGGAGGCCTTGCCCGTCTTGGGGTCCATGACATTGATGGAGTCCGTCGCGAGCAGCTTGACCTTCTGGTGGGCGCCCTTCGTGCGGACGAGCTTCTGGCTGTGCTTGCCGAGCTTCGTCTCGGCGTCTTCGGGGGCGACCTCGAAGCGGCGCTTGCCGCGGGCTTGGATGAGACGGCCGCCGGAGGGCTTGCGGATGGAGTTGCCTTGCCAGAGGGACATCAGGACACCTGGATGGCTTGGGCGACTTGGAGGGGGTATAAATGCGTGGCGGCTTGCCCGATGCTGATGGCGCAGAGCGGGCGCGTCGCGTCGCGGTTGGTGGTCGTCTGCGCCCTCGGGTACTTCGTCGACATCTACGACTTGATTCTCTTCTCCATCGTGCGCGTCCAGAGCCTCAAGGACCTCGGCGTCACCGACCCAGTCCAGATCCAATCCGTCGGGGCGCAGCTGCTGAGTTGGCAGATGGGCGGCATGCTCCTCGGCGGCATCCTTTGGGGCGTGATTGGCGACCGGCGGGGCCGGCGCGCCATCCTGTACGGCTCCATCGCCCTGTACTCGGCGGCAAACCTGGCCAACGCGTGGGTCTGGAACGTGCCGTCCTACGCGGCGCTGCGCTTCATCGCGGGCCTCGGGCTTGCCGGCGAACTCGGCGCCGCCGTGACCCTCGTGTCCGAAGCGATGCCGGCGGCGCGTCGCGGGTACGGCACCATGGTGGTCTCGGCCGTTGGCATCCTTGGCGCCGCGGCCGGCTTCGCCGTTGCCAAGGCCTTCGACTGGCGCATCGCGTACGTGGTGGGCGGGCTCATGGGCATCACGTTGCTCGTCGCACGACTGCGCATCGCCGAATCGTCGCTCTTTGCCCGCATCGCCCCCAACGCCCGGCGCGGCGACCTGCGCATGTTCCTTGGTACGCCGCGCGCCGGCGGGTGGGACTGGCTGCGCGGCAACGGCGACCGCCTTCGCCGCCTCGTGCTCACGGCCGTCATCGGCGTCCCCTTGTGGTGCGTCGTCGGCATCCTCGTCACGTTCAGTCCGGAGATCTCGACGGACTTGGGCATCCGCGGCGCGGTCGATGCCCCGACGGCCGTGCTCCTGTGCTACGTGGCCGCGTCCGTCGGCAGCCTGGCCAGCGGCACGCTAAGCCAATTTGCGCGCAGCCGGAGGACGGCGGTGCTGGCCTTCCTCGCATTCACCATCGCGGCTGGGGGGTCAATCCTGCTGCTGCGCGGCGGCGAGGCCTGGATGTTCTACGCGGCGGTGACGGCGATGGGCTTTGGTGCAGGATACTGGGCCGTCTTCGTGCAGATGGGCGCCGAACAATTCGGCACCGACTTGCGCGCGACCGTCGCGACCGCCGTGCCAAACCTGGCGCGCGGTTCGGTCGTCGTGCTCGCCCCCGCCTATGCACTGCTGACCGGGGCGCTGCATCCTGCCGGCGCCGCCGTCGCCCTCCTTGCCGCCACGGTGCTCGTCGCCAACGTCGGGGCATGGGGTCTTCCGGAGACCTTTGGCCGCGACCTCGACCACGTCGAACCGCTTGCCGGGCCGTCCATTCGGCCATCCCCGGCGGCATCGTAGTCACCCCGGGCACAGAGTCGGCTCACGCCTGGCGGCTTCGCGCGTCTCGCCTAGACGGCAGGTGGCGTGCTGGGCACGGTCTCGTTGAGGCCGATGAAGCGCACGTTCGAGTCCCAGTCGGGGCCGCCCAGGATGTAGCAGGTCGGCGCGAAGCCGGCGTTCTCCAGTTGCAGCGTGACCTGCACCACCACACCATCGCCGGGACCGACGAGTTGCGGCGTGGCAAACGCGTCGGGCGGAGCCGCGAAGCGGAGTTCCCGATCGCCGGGCGTCACGGTGCCGAGGCCGAGCGAGCCGCAGCCGCCCACGAAGCCGCGTTGCGTGGCGTTGTGCGTGAAGTAGTACGTCGCCGTGGCCGTGCATCCCGGATCCTGCCCGCCCGCCTGGACTTGGGTTCCCGTGATGCGCAGGAACAGGTCGATCTCGGCCCCCGTCACGAGGCCCTTGCCGTGCAGGGTCGCGTTCCAGGTGAACGTCTGCGCTTGGTACGTCGCTCCCTTGGGCGTGAGGATCGTGTGGTTTGCCGGCCCCAGCCCAAGAAGCGGCGGTACGAGGAAGTGAAATCCATCCGTCGTCACGTTGGCAATGCCCAGGGTTGCGTTGGTGGCCGGCGGCATCGGCCCGGTCGGTGCGTTCGCAGCTGGGGAGGTGCTCGCATCCTCGGCGTGACCGGCACAGCCGGCGGCGGCGAGGGCCAAGCCCATGGCGATGACGGCGATGGCGTTGCCCACGCGGGGCCGAGGCACCAAGGCCTTGAAGGATTTCGTTCCCTTGCCGAGGCCCGGCGGCCCTTGCCCAACATTGCGTATTAGAGGGTTGCGGGGGCGCTTTAACTAAGTCCAGGGGGCAAGCGCGGGGCATGGATGCAGCGGCGGCCAAACCCCCGGCCGTCCTCTTGGTGGAGGACGACCCCGTGCAGAGGGGACTTGTTCAGAGGATGCTGGGCCGCCTTGGATGGACGTCCGACGTTGCGATCGACGGCGACCAGGCGGTGGCCGCGGCCTGCAAGACGCCCTACGACTTCGTCTTCATGGACATCGAGATGCCGACTTGCAACGGTTGGGATGCGACGCGACGCATCCACGCGGCCTTGGGCCCGCAGAGTCCGTACATCGTCGCTCTGACGTCGCACAACCGCGCCGCCGACCGGCGCGCCTGCGCCGATGCGGGCATGGACGATTTCCTCGTGAAACCCGTGCGCCTCACGACGCTTGCCAACCTGCTGGGGCCGGGGACGGGCCGGCACGCTGCGGCCTGATTGCGCCTCACGGCCCGAGATGCGCAGCCACGAGCTTGCCGACGGCGCGTCGCAGCCGATAGCTTGCCGTCGACGGCGACACGCCACCCCGCTTGGCGACGTCACGCACGTCGACACGGCCGGGGACCTGGAAGTAGCCCGCCTGCCAGGCATCGCGCACGGTCTCCTCCTCGCTTGGCGTGAGCGCCGCGACGTCGGCTTCGCGCGGCGCGCCCAAGTACAGCAGTTCGAAGCCGTGGCCTGCGGCGGCGCGTTCGGCCAAACGCAGGAACTCGGCCACGCGGCCACGGTTGCGCGCAAGGACGCGGATGGTGAGCATGCCGGCCCGCGTCACATCCGTGACGACGGTGTCGCGCCCGAGAAGGCGGAAGGCCAGGGCGGTCTGCGAGGCCGCGGCGGCGCCCGTGGCCTTGTACTTGTACCACAGGATGAGGCGTCGTGCGCTTGCGCCGAAGATCTCCTTCTCGACGACGTGCGCCGGGCGGTACGATTCGAAGGCGGTGCGGGCGGCGGCGACCTCGGCCTGGGGCCCGTGCACGTTGAGGATGCGCCAGACGCGGCCATCGTCGTCCAGGTGGGCAACGCTCGTCTCGATCGAAAGGTGCCGGCCGACCGCGGACAGAAGCAATGGCAGCTGCGTCGGCCTGCCCGACCCCGCATGCAGGCGGTAGACGATCTCGCGGGCCTCGTTGCGCTGGGCCACGTCGGCCTGGAGGGCGCGGGCACGCTTGGAGCCTCCGGTTGGGTTTGCACCTGTGCAAAGCAACCGATATACGGTGCCCCCCGGTGCGCGGCCCGAGGCACGTCATGGTCACGGCACAAGTCACGGTCCATCTCAAACCCGGCATCTCCGACCCAGAAGGCAAGAACACCGAGAAGGCGCTGCACTTGCTGGGCTTTGCCGGCGTGACGGGCGTGCACACGACGCGCATCTGGAGCATCGAACTCAAGACCACCTCGAAGGACAAGGCGAAGGAGGAGGCCGACCGCATGTGCCGGCGGCTTCTCACGAACCCGGTCATCCACGACTACTCCATCAAGGTCCTGTAGGTGCGTCCGTGCACTCCGCTTCCAAGAGCCGCGAGCGCAACGCCAAGCACCAGAAACGCGCCCGCCGCGACCTCGGCGCCGGCGTCATGAAAGTCATCGCGAAGGGCCGCGACCGCGCAGGGGGGCTCGCTGGCGCGCGACCGGGCAAACCCGTCCGCTTGCCGAAGTCCAAGGCAGGCGCTGGACTGCGCGTGCCCGGGACCGTGCATGAGAGCCCGACCAATCCCGGATACGCCGACGGGCCTGCCCGCAAGCCGGACGTCAACCCAGCCGAGCGCATCGTGAACCGGCTCATCCTCGAAGGCCAGACCTCGGCAAGCCCGGCCCTGTCCTGGGAGCGCCACGTGGTGCGGCGGCGCTCAGGCGTCAAGGAGTTCGACCTTGCGTCCATGGACGACGCCGCGCTCGCAGCGTGCAGCAAGGCCCTGGGCATCCGCCTCAGCGTGCAGGAGATGCGCGCTGCCCGCGACTACTTCGTGCGCAAGGGGCGCAAGGCCACCGACGTCGAGATGGAGGCACTCGGCCAGGCGTGGTCGGAGCACTGCTGCTACAAGTCGTCCAAGCCCGTCCTCAAGCGCCACGTCTACGGCATCGCCGAAGACAAGATCATCTGCCGCGAGGACGCGGGCGTGCTGCCCTTCGACGGCGACTGGTACTATTCGCCCAAGTTGGAGTCGCACAACCACCCGTCCGCCATCGAGCCGTACGGCGGTGCCGCGACGGGCATCGGCGGCGTCATCCGCGACGTCGTGTGCATGGGCGCCCAGCCCGTCGCACTCATCGACCCCCTCTTCTTCGGGCCGCTCGACACCCCCATCGATTCCTTGCCCGCAGGCGTGAAGCATCCCCGCTTCCTGCTCTCCGGCGTCGTCTCCGGCATCCGCGATTACGGCAACCGCGTCGGCATCCCAACGGTGGCCGGCGGCATCACCTTCCATCCCGGCTACACGGGCAACTGCCTCGTCAACGTCGGGTGCGTGGGAATCCTGCACAAGTCGCAATTGACGCACAGCCGCGCTGGCGGACCCGGCGACGTCTTCGTGTATCTCGGCAACCCGACCGGCCGCGACGGCATCCACGGTGTCGCATTCGCATCGGAGGAACTGTCGGAAGCGTCCGAGGAGGCCTCGCGCTCCGCGGTCCAAGTCGGCGACGCCATCCTCAAGGAACCCCTCATCCACGTCACGCTCGAACTCATCGCCAAGGGCCTCGTCACGGGCTGCAAGGACTTCGGCGGCGGCGGCTTGTCGTGCGTTGCAGGCGAACTCGCCTACGATGCGGGCTTCGGCTGCGAGATCGACCTCGGCAAGGTCCCCACCAAACTTCCCAACATGGCGGCGTGGGAGATCTGGGTCTCCGAGTCGCAGGAACGCATGATGGTGACGGCCAAGCCCAAAAACGTCGCAGCCATCCTGCACGTGGCCAAGCTTTGGGACGTGCCGGCGGCCGTCGTCGGCACCGTCATCCCTCAACCAGTCAACCGCGCCCTGCACAACGGCGAGGTCGTGCTCGAGTTCGACCTCGAATTCTCGACCGGCGGCCCCGTGTACGACCGACCCGTCAGCGCACGCACGATCGACCGCACCAAGTGGCGGCAGTTCACGGCGCCGACCGACTTCAACAAGGTCCTCCTGTGGATGATGGCACATCCCAACGTCATGTCGAAGGAGTGGGTCATCCGCCAGTACGACCACGAAGTGCGCGCCAACACGGTGCTGAAGCCGCTGCAGGGCGTCCTTGGCCACGAGGGCCCCGGCGATGCCGCGGTGCTGAAGCCCGTGCACGACTCCGACAAGGGGCTTGCCATCTCGTGCGACGTCAACCCGAATTACACGAGCCGCGACCCGTTCTGGGGCGCCGCCGCAGCCGTCGACGAGACGGTGCGCAACCTTGCCGCGGTCGGAGCACGCATCTCGTCGATGTGCGACAACCTCAACTTCGGCAACCCCGAGAAGCCGGAACGCATGTGGGAACTCGACGAATCGGCGCGCGGCCTTGGCATGATGGCGCGCGTCCTCGACGTGCCGTACTCCTCAGGCAACGTGAGCCTCTACAACGAAGGCCCGCAAGGCCCAATCCCGCCCACACCGACCGTGATGGGCATCGGCATCCTGGAGAACTTCGCCAAGGCCACCAGCATGGACCTGAAGCGCGCTGGCGACAAACTGTACCTCATCGGGCACACGTACCGCGACCTCGGCGGCAGCTTGTACATGGAGAAGTTGGGCCTCGAGGGCGAACGCGTCCCGCAGACGGACCCGGAGATCCTCAGGGTGTCCGCCGCCCTTCTCGTGGACGCCATCGAGGCCAGCCTCGTCGTCGCGGCGCACGACTGCTCCGAGGGCGGCATCGGCGTCGCCCTTGCCGAGATGGCATTCTCGGGCCGCCTCGGCGCCAACGTGGACCTCGCAAAGATCGGCGCCTTCGGCGACGAACGCGACCTGAATCCTGGCCCGATGCGCAGCGACCACAAACTGTGGAGCGAATCGAACTCGCGCTGGATCGTCGAGGTGCCCGCCGCGAAGGACAAGGCCTTCCGCGCACTCTTCGACAAGCCGACGGTCGACAAGCTCCTGTACCCGTTGGGCACGGTCATCGGCCGCGACCGCGTCATCGTCACCGACGGCAAACACGAACTCCTCAGCGTCTCCGCCGAGAAGTGCCGCGAGGCCTGGCGGACCGCACTGCCCAAACTCATGGGGGTCGCAGCGTGAGGAAATCCGACATCAAGTGGGCCGTCCTGCGCATCGAGGGCACCAACTCCGAGGACGAGTCGGCGCAATGCATGCGCGACGTCGGCGTCGAGGCCGAGATCGTCCACCTCAAGCAACTGACGGGCGACGACGTCAGCCGGGACGAGCGCCGCAAGTTGACCGACTATGACGGCTTGTGGATCGCGGGAGGCTTCTCCGCAGGCGACTCGATCCGCGCTGGCGCCATCCTGGCGGCGCGCATGAAATCCAAACTCGCACCCGACTTGAAGGAGTTCGTCAAGGCCTGCAAACCCATGCTGGGCATCTGCAACGGCTTCCAGATCATGGTGGAACTCGGCGTCCTGCCCGCGCTGGACGGCAAGGCGATGACGGACGTGCCGACGGCCGTGCTGCACCTGAACGACTCGGGCCACTACGAATGCCGGCCCAGCCTGCTGCGCCACGTCAACAAAGGGAACTGCAAGTTCACGGCACGCATCCCGCACAACCAGGTGCGAACCGTCATCACGAGCCACGCCGAAGGCAAGTTCCTGCTCGCCTCCGAGAAGGATTACAAGCGCCTTGCCGACCAGGACCAGATCGTCTTCACCTACACGGACCCAGAAGGCTCCAAGGCGCCGGCGTACCCGTGGCTCCCCAATGGCGCACCGCACGCCATCGCAGGCATCTGCAATCCCGACGGCACGGTCTTCGGCATGATGCCGCACCCGGAACGCGTCTTCTGGCGCCACGGTCACCCCGACTGGACGCGCACAGGGCTCGACGCAGGCCTCGGCTACGACGTCGGCGACGGCCGTGCGGTCTTCGAGAGCATCGTCGAGTACCAAGTCAAGAAGATGTAACGCACCGCGGGCCCTGTAGGAACAGCCTTTTGAGTCTGCGTGGGAATGGCGCGTCGGTCGGGTCGAGCCAGGCATGCACATCCAAGTCGTTTGCATCGCCATTGTGACTCTTGCCACGCTGGCGGGAGTGGTCCAGCCCGCCGCGGCGGCCGGGCCCTACACGCTCACCGTCATGACGGCGACGTTGCCGACGGCGCGGGCGTGCGCGATGGCGGGATGGGACGGCGTGCATGCCTATGTGTTCGGGGGCAGCAATAACGCGCAACAGGTGGTGCGCTACGATCCCGTCGCGGACGCAGTGGCCGTGATGGGGGGAACCGTGCCGAACGGTTGGTACTGTAGCGACCCTGTCTGGATGCCCGGCCGCTTCTACGTCTTCGGCGGCTACTCCCCCGCCAGCTCGGCCACGCGCATCGTGCGCTACAACCCGGGGACCGACACCGCGACCGTGCTGGGGGCCGTCTTGCCCTTCAACGCCGCCTACCCGACAGCCCAGGTGGTCGGGAACGTCGCCTACGTGGCGGGCGTGAACCAGATCGCCATGTTCGACGGAAACACCGAGAGCGCGACGCTCCTACCAGTGACCCTTCCCAACCCGACGAGCGACCCGACGTCCGTCTGGGACGGGACGTACATGGACATCTTCTCCTCGTGTTTCGCGCTTTGTCCCAGCGCAAACTTTTACGTGCAGCGCTTCGACCCAGTGGCAAACACAGTCACGTCCGTGACGCTGACGGCCCCGCCAGGCACGTCGCTCGTCGATGCAGCCGCCATCTACGACGGGACGGACGCCTACATCTTCGGCGGCGACCCGCTGAACGACAAGATCCTGAAATGGACGCCGGGAACGACGACGTTGACGGCGGTCGGCAACCTGCCCGCGCCGCGCGACGAGATCGGTCACGTCTTCACCGGCTGCGACGCGTACCTTTTTGGTGGCGGCGACACGTCCCAGTCGGCACAGATCCTGCGCTGGGCTCCCGCCTCCTGCCAAGTCACGCCCATCGCGAAGAAGGCCGCCTTCGGCGCCAGTCTCACCGAGAAGGGCTGCGACTCCGAGACGTTCACGTTCAAGGACGCAAGCACGCCGGTCGGCTCGTTCGTGAGTTGGTCCTGGGACTTCGGCGACAGTTCCAGCGGGACGGGCCAGACCGTCAGCCACACCTACACCGTGCCAGGATCCAAGACCGTCACCCTCACGGTCGTGGACACCGACGGACTCCCGCACACGACGAGCGACAGCGTCTTCGTGGCGTTCAACCCCTGCCCGCCGACCATCCAGCCGTTTGCCCCCATCACCGTCCTACAGGGCGACGCCATCCACGTCTGCGCCACGGGATCCGCCGGGAAGGGCGGCCTCTTGTCGTTCACCATCGACCACGTGCCGGGTTCCGCCACGTTCGTGGATGCCTGCTTCGACTGGACACCCCAACCACAGGACGTCGGCACGTACGCCTGCCAACGCGTGACGGTCCACGAAGCCGGCTCGACGGACACGGCGTCGACCTGCTTGTACGTCCGCGTGCGAGCGCCCCCGACGGAGCCCGAGAAGGACACCGACCTCGACGGCATCGCCGACTCCTCCGACAACTGTCCGTCGTGGCCCAACCATGAACAGGGGGACGCCGACCTCGACGGGGTCGGCGACGCCTGCGACGACGCGTGCGACGCCCCAGCAACGGCCTGCGGCGCGGCCGCAGACGACCATGGTGCCCCTGGGTCGGCTGCCCATCCGCGCGACACGGACCTCGATGGCGTGGCGGACGTGTCCGACAACTGCCCAGAGATGCCGAACCGCGACCAGGCGGATGGCGACCGCGACCATCTCGGCGACGCCTGCGACACGGACCTCGATGGCGACGGCGTTGCGGACACCGCCGAATCTGGCGCATTCCTGGACAACTGCCCCAGCAGGGCCAACGCGGACCAAGCGGACGCGAACCGCGACGGCGTGGGCGATGCTTGCCAAGTGCCGGGCGCAACGGCAGCAGGCTCCGGTGCCGGGGCCGCCGGACCCGTCGAGCGCGTCCGCTCCATCCTGGACGGGGCAGGCCCTTGGCTTCTTGCCGCCCTTGGCCTCGCTCTGGTCCTGGCGGCCGTGGTGGGCGCAGCTGGCTTGCGGCGACGGTAGCCCGTTCGATCCGACATCGTGTGCACGAACAACCTTTTGTGCCGCCGCACGGCTTGTCCATCAAGCCAGGTCAGACACGAATGCGAATCCACACCATTTGCGTCACCGTCGTCATCGCTGCGGGGCTTGCCGGCCTGGCGCCATCGAGTGACGCCGCCGGGCCCTACGCCCTCACAATCATGACGGCAACGATGCCGAACGCGCAGACGTGCGGCATGGCAACGTGGGCGGGGACGGCGGCCTACGCCTTCGGCGGCTCGGCAGCGCCGACACGCATCGTGCGGTACGACCCCGTGAGCAACGTCGCCACGACCATGACTGCAACCACCGCAAGCGGCTGGCACTGCACGACGGCCGTCGGCGTCGGGGACCTCGCCTACACCTTCGGCGGCTCCAATCTCAACCCGGACGACCGCATCGTGCGCTACAACACGGTCACGGACACGGCAACCATCTTGCCCGCGGTGCTGCCTTTCCCCGCCCTGTACGGGACGGCCGTGCTGGCCAACGGCATGGTCTACGTCGCGGCCGGAACCCAGATTGCGCAGTTCGACCCGGCGACCGAGACCGCGACCCTGCTGGCGACGACGCTGCCCACGTCCACCCTCGACCCAACCTCGGTTTGGGACGGGACGTACATGGACATCTTCAACTCCTGCTACTTCCCCTGCGCCGCGCCGGGCTACTTCGTCGAACGCTTCGACCCCGCCGCCGGCACGGTCACGACGGTCGCCTTGACGGGGCCAGCCATCGGTTCCCTCGTCGACTCGGCCTCGGTGTTCGATGGCACGGACGCGTACCTGTTTGGCGGCGATCCCCTCAGCGACATGATTCTCAAGTGGACGCCCGGCACGACGACCCTCACGCAGGTCGGAGCGCTCCCGGACAAGCGGGACGAGATGGGCATCGCTTGGGATGGCTGCGCCGCCTGGATCCTGGCCGGCGGCGACCAGACCGCGTCCAACCAAATCCTGCGCTGGGGCCCGCAAACGTGCCCGCCGCCGCCCAAGACGTACAAGGCGACCTTCGCCTCCAGCCTGGACGAGAAGGGCTGCGACTCGGAATCCTTCATGTTCGCGGACGCAAGCACGCCCGGCGGCTCGTTCGTGAGCTGGTCCTGGAACTTCGGCGACGGCGGCACCGGCTCGGGGCAAACCGTCACGCACACCTACATGGTGCCGGGCTCGTACACGGTCATCCTCACGGCCGTCGACGACGTCGGCAATCCGCACCAGGCGACGGACAAGGTGTTCGTGGCGTTCAACTCCTGCCCGCCCGCCATTCGTCCCTTCACACCGATGACCGTGCTCCCCGGCGACACCATCCACGCCTGCGCCATGGGGACGGCGGGCCGCGGCGGGGCATTGAGCTTCAGCATCGACCGCCTGCCCGGGACCGCCACCTTCGCAGATCCCTGCTTCGACTGGGTGCCGGGGCCCCAGGAAGTCGGCAACTATGGGTGCATGCGCGTCACCGTGGCCGAGACCGGGTCGACCGAGACGGCCTCGACATGCCTGTCCATCCGAGTGCGGGCCCCCGATTCGCTGCCCGAGCAGGATGCGGACCTGGACGGCATCGCCGATTCGTCCGACAACTGTCCGTCGTGGCCCAACCATGAGCAAGCCGACATCGACCAGGACGGCGTGGGCGACGCCTGCGACGAGTCCTGCGACGCGTCGGCATCCGTCTGCGGCGTGGATACGGGCGATGCGGGCACGGGGCCAGGCAAGGCTGCTCTGCAGGACGCCGACCTCGACGGCGTCCCCGACGGGACGGACGATTGCCCGGCCATGCCGAACCGCGACCAGGCCGACCGCGACCGC
This sequence comes from bacterium, assembly GCA_040390065.1. GTDB lineage: Archaea > Thermoplasmatota > E2 > JACPAO01 > JAHFTW01 > JAHFTW01. Next base: position 341,881 of record JAZJZE010000009.1, read on the forward strand.
GACCACCTCGGCGACGCGTGCGACACGGACGCTGACGGCGACGGTGTTGCGCAACAGGCTGACGCCGGATCATTCCTCGACAACTGCCCGGCGAAGGCGAATGCCGACCAGAAGGACGCCAACGGCGACGGCGTGGGTGATGCCTGCCAGGCCAGTGACGCAGTGGCGCAAGGAAACGACCTGCCTGGTCCGGGCAAGGCGCCGAGGGCATGGTCCATCTGGGACGGCGCAGGCCCGTGGATGCTTGGCGCTCTCGCCGCAGCCCTGCTGGTCGGTGCGCTGCTCGTTGCAGCCGGACTGCGTCGCCGCTAGCGTCCCGATGCCTGCACAAGGCTTATCGGACCACCGACCCACGACGCGACATGGATTTCCGCGGCTTTTCGGTCTTGCTCCTGGTTATGGCGTCGGTCGCTCCTGGCTGCCTGCAATCGGACACGATAGACGAGGGATGCATGCGGCGGACACCCGCAGACGAACCGGGCCAGGACTGGTCGACCGAGACGATCGCCTGGTCGATCAGGGCCCAGGGCGCCTTCGTCGTTGCTGTTCCGCTGCATGGGGGGCCGCGGGCGACAACGCCCGGCGACTGGCTTGCCAACCTGACCATGCCCGCCGGTTGGAGCGCCTCCCTCGAGAACACCTCGTACGGCCAAGTCCTGGAAATCCACGGCATGGGGAACGGCCGCGTCACGTCCTGCTCGGTCCGGCCAGCAAGCGGCGGCAACGGCTGCTGTGCGGAGGCCTACATGGGCGCCTCATGGACGACGGACGAGGCGCGGGGCCAATCGTTCTGGGTCGATGCACCGCAGGGGGCGCCTGCCCTGGAAATGCACTACGTCGGAACCTCGCGGTGGGGGAAGTTGACGGCGGACGTGGCTCCGATGGAGCTGTCGCCGGGTTGGCAGGTCGTGGCATGGGTCCGAGGCGGGTACATCCAGTAGGGCGTGGGCTACATCTCGTCCAGGGCCGGGATGCCCAACGCCTGAAGCGCAGCCCGCATGGCTTCCTGCGCGGCCGCCACCGTGGCAAGGCGTACGCCCTGCACTTTCGCGTCCTCGCATTCGATGACGCGGTGGTCGCGGTAGTACTCGTTGAAGGCCCCCGCCAACTCGAGGGCATATGCGGCAAAGCGCTGCGGGGCAACCCGGGACACAGATTCCTCAGCGGCCGTGGCAAAGCGTGCGACCACGGCGAGCAAGCGGTCTTCACCTGGCCCCGTCGCGGCATCGCGAATGCGCGGCACGAAGATGTGGGCGGCCTCGGCCTTGCGCATGAGGCTCGCGGCCCGCGCGTAGGCGTACATGAGGTAGGGCGCGGAGTCGCCGTCGAAGCTCAAGGCTTCCTCCCAGCGGAACTCGATGGGCTTCTCCGGCTGGATGCGCGCGATGTTGAAGCGCACGGCGGCGACGCCGACCGCCTCGGCAATCGCCCGCAAGGACTCTTCGGGCAGGTCGTCGCCGCGGCGCTTGTGCACTTCTTCGTAGGCGCGGTCGGCGGCCTCGTCCAGCAGGTCGTCGACGAAGACGACCCGGTTGGCGCGCGTCGACATCTTCCCCTCGGGGAGGCTGACGAACGAGTAGAACACGACGGTGGGCCGCTTCACGCCGAGCGCGTCGAGGGCGGCGCCGACCTGGAGGCTCTGCAAACGGTGGTCCTCGCCGAGGACATCGACGAGGATGCCGTCGCCCACGTGGCGCGCCTTCCACGCGTGGTACGCGATGTCGCGCGTCGCGTAGACCGAGGTGCCGTCGCCCCGGGTGAAGAAGAACCTGTCCTTCTGCCCCTTGAGGAGGGTGGAGAGGTCGAGGAAGTTCGCGCCGTTGTCGTCGACGCCCGCGATGGGGAGCCGTTTGAGGCGCGCGATGGTGTCGGCGACGGAGCCATCCAGGACGACGTCGGATTCGTCCTTGATGGAGTCGTAGTGCGCCCCGAGGCGGTCGAGGGATTCGCGCATGCCGTCGAAGCAGGCCGTGTAGACCATGCGGACCTTGTCGAGCACCTTGGGGTCGGCCGACTCGAGCCGCTCGACGAGGACCTTGACTTGGGCTGCGACGTCCGGATCCTGTTTGGCCATTTCGTGGGCGGCCTGGTAGTACCGCACGAGGTCGTGGTCGATCTTGTCGCGACCTGCGGGCGGCAGGGTGGCGGGGTCGAGTGCCCAGCGGCCCCATGACAACGTCGCAACTTGGCGGCCGAGGTTGTCCATGTAGTACTGCACTTCGACGTCGTAACCGGCGGCGCGGTACAGTCGGGCAAGCGTGTCGCCGACGATGGGGTTGCGGGCCCGACCGACGTGCAGCGGGCCGTTCGGGTTGGCGCTGGTGTGCTCGAGGAGGACCTTCTGCCGCTTGGGCGCGGGGCGCAGCGCTCCGGCCGGGTCCGAGAGGACGAGGTCCGCGAGGCGGCCTGCGTGCACATGGAAGTTGACGTACGGCCCCTGCGCTTCGACCTTCGCCACCCACGTCCGGCCTTCGTTCGGGACGGCGCTGGCCAAGTCGAGGGCGATGACGTCGGGGGCCTTGCGCAGCGCCCTGGCCAACGTGAAGCAGGGAAGGCCGAGGTCGCCCATGCCCCGCTCTGGCGGGACCTCGAGCGCCGGCATCGGCACCGTGACCCCGAGCGCGGCCGCCGCCCCGAGGACGAGGCGTTGCACCTCGGCGCGGAAGGCTGCAAGCGGATCGGCCACGGCGCGGCGACCGTGGCGGCGGGAAAAAGGGTTGGGACGCCAACTTGATAGGTCCGACGGCATGGCCAATGCGTGCAAGCCATCCGCTTCAGCGTCGGAGGCCAGGCGCTGCACGGCGAGTTGCATGAAGCCGAGGGGGGCGCGAAGGGGGGCGTCGTCCTCGTGCACGGATTCAATTCGTCGTTGGGCGAATTCGGCGGGCTCGCGCCCCGACTGGCACGGGCGGGCTACGACGTCTTGGCCTTCGACCAGCGCGGTTACGGAAGCTCGGAGGGCGAGCGCGGCCGGACCTCCGTCGAGGCAGCAGTCCAGGACATCGAAGCAGCAGCGGCCGTGCTGCGCAACCGCCTCGGACGAAAGCCCATCGGCATCGTCGGCCACAGCCTCGGTGGCGCCTACGCCATCGCCGCCATGGCTCGCACCGACCTGTTTCAGGCTGGCGTTGCCGCACATCCGCTTGATCGGCTGTTTGACGAACTGAAGTGGTTCGAGAAGATGGGCTACCACGTCATCGGCAAGCGCGCCGAACGCAAGATGGCAAAGGGCAAGGCGGCCGGGACGATTCCCTACAAACTCAGCTACGAGAAGCTCTTCGTGTCCAAGGAGGCTGCACGCGCGGCACGCGCCGACGCGTTCCTGCTCGGCCGCGTGAGCCTCGCCAACTACCGTCCCGCCCTCACGATGTCGGCCTCCACGTGGGCGCGCGAGGTACGCAAGCCCGTGCTTGTCGTGAGCAGCCCCCATGACCGCGCCGTCCGCCCCGCCCACACGCGGGCCGTCTTCGGCGCGTTGGCAGGTCCCAAGGAGTTCATCGAACATGGCGGCGGGCACTCCTGCTTCCGCGACGTCGACGGAGAGCGCTTGGCCAACGAGACGGCGGCCTGGCTGGACCGTTGGATGGTGCCGTCGTGACCGACGCGCCGGGAAACGGCATCGCCTTCTTCGACTTCGACAACACGCTCATCGACGGCGACGCCGGCCCCCTGTTCGGCTGGTACCTGTTCTTGTGGCGGCGCCACGAATTGGAAGGCCACCGCTGGAAACGCCTGCGCCTGTGGCTACGCTACGTCCCGTTTGCAACGTGGATGGGCATCGAGGCCGCATTCTACAAACTGGGCGCCGTGCGGCGCAGCACGCTGGTTCGGGCATCGTACAAGGGCCTGCGCGGCGTGCCGAGCAAAGACTTCTACCCGCTCATGCACGATTTTGCCTCCGAAATCCTCGTCCCGCGCCTGTACCCGGACATGGCTGGCGTCGTACGCACCCACCTGGCGGCGGGTCGCCGCGTCGTCGTCGTCACGACGGGGATGGAAGCGCTCGTGCGCCACGTCATCGACGCCATCGACCCGCGCATCGAACTCATCGGCTGCCGGCTGCGCGAACGCAACGGCAAGCTGTCGGGGCGCGTCGACGGCCCGCTCTTCGGCCTTGACAAAGCCAACATCCTGCACGCCTTCGCGCGCGCCGCGGGACAGCGCTCGGGGGATTGCTGGGCGTACTCGGACCACTGGTCGGACAAGCACATGCTGGAAGCCGTGGGCCACCCCGTGGCAGTGAATCCACGCGGCAAGTTCCGCCGCCGTGCCCGCAAGGCCGGCTGGCAGGTCCTCGAAGTCTCGATGCCGCCTACTTCGCAGCCGGCTTCGGCTTGACCGTCGCGTACATCCACATCAGGATGAGCACAAGGCCGAGCACGGCCAGTGGCGAGTACCAGTCCTTGAAGGTGTTGCCGCGGGAGTAGCCGTGGGCGCCGAAGACCATGCCCCAAAGCATCGGAATGGAGAACCACGTGTTCAGGCGGCTGGCCAGGACGGCGGTCTTGACCAGGGGCGCGTTCTCGTCGCCGAGGCGCTTCTTCTCGGCGTCGTCCGTGGAGGCGGCGATGGCCTTGTTGTTGAGGAGAATCTTCTTTTGGCGCGGCCAGATGACGAACCAGACGTTGAAGGCCATGACGAGCGCCAGGACAATGCCCATCGAGATGGCGTATCCAGTCATGCCGTTGTGCAAGAAGTAGCAGGCCAAACCGGAACCGGCGGTGCCGTCCGGGCACTGCGTGATGGCCGTGCCATCCGGAAGGCTCGACATGTGCATCTGCTCGACGCCGAGGAGCAGCAGGCCGAAGAGCACGGTGAAGGCGGCGCCCCAGCGGAACCAGAACAGCGTCTTCACCGTGATTGGGCCCGTGACCTTCTCGGCCATGTTCGCCTCGTACGGCTTCTTCATCTGGAACTTCAGGAGGGGCAAGTTCACGAGGTTGAAGAAATACAACATGCCAATCCAGGTGATGCCCGACAGGATGTGCAGGAACCGGATGACGGTCTCGTTGTCCGCAAGGGAGGCCATGGCTTGGCCAACCCCCTTGGATATTTCAACCTGATTTTAGCGTCGCAAGGCGGGGGGCGACCGAAAAGCCCATCACGGGCGCCTCCGACTCGGCGGCGTGGACAAGGAAGCCCGGCGCACCCTGCGCAACCGCATCATCCTCCTGGCCATCGTCGCCATCTTCGTCATCTCCGGCCTCGCCGTCGTCCTGACTTCGCAGAAGTGATTCAGGCGAAGACCGATTGCAGGGTGCCGGTCCAGACGGGGCCGATCTGGTGGTGGAACACGGGGTACCTCTCTTCGACGCGGCGCTCGAGTTCCTTGGCGGCGCGGTACAACGCCTCCACGAATGGCCCGGGGTCCTCGACGGCCTCGACCACGAAGGCGCGCGGCAGGAAACCAATCTGCAGACCCTCGTAAGGGCCCAAGGCGTCCTCCAGCATGCCGGAGAGCGCGCGGCCCAGGTCACCCTGGAGCCACGCGGAGTACCGCACAGGCATGACGACTTTGGACGTCGCCGAGCGCGGAAGGCGCCGCGAGGCGAGGCGGGCGTTGACGGTCGCGGAGGTCGAGGGGACAGAGGGCTGCGGTTGCAGGGGTTCGAGTTGTAGGGTCAAGCCCATGCGACGACCATGGGCATGCCAGGGACTTGACCATGCCCGGGGGCCGCGCGAAATCGGACAGACGCGGGTGTCGTGGCGGGATGGTCGGGTCGCCCGGCGACGGGGCCCGACGACTACGGATACGGGTCGATTGGAGCCTTGCATTGGTCGTCGTTGAAGCGGTACAGGTGGCCTTCGACTTCGGTGTCGTCGGTGAAGCCGTCGAACCCGCCGCGGCCCCCAATGTAAGGGTCTCCCATTTTCGACTGGAGCATAGGGGGGCGCATATGGCCGGTGGCGGGTACTACGCCAGGCTGGGCGGTTTGACTTGCCGCCGTCCAATCCAGGAGAGAAACGTGTCCGTGGGTTTCCCAGGCGACCCGCCGGATGATGCTTTCGGGGGAGTCGTAGGCGTGCAGTCGCTGATCTTGGACCTCGGAAACCTCTCCGCCTTCGGGTCTCCAACTGGCTGCCATCTTGTCGCCCTGGAAGGTCACGTTGATGGCCGTGTTCAAGGCGGGGAAGCCCAGTTCATCGCGCAGGAATCGGGTGACGTTCGCGTCGTCGACATAGATTGCATTCAGGATGTAGAAATTGTCGAACTGACCTCGGCGGCAGGCGGCAGGCGTGGTCATGTTGGTGTGCAACTCAAGGATGAACTGCAGCGGTCGCTCGTAGGGGCCCCACTGCACGCGCGCGCAATCGAAGAGTGCGACCCCGAGTTCGCTGCCAGGGCCCGAGGTTCCACTCCAGTTCGCAGGCGGTCCGCCCGGGTTTGTGGAGCCCGGCCAGGTCTCCGATGTCTCGAACATGCGGCAAGCGTTCCAAGTCGTGAAGAGAGGATCGGTGGCGTTTTCGAAACCGATCGGCACGGAGGGTGGCGTCGCGGTCGTCGCATCTGTCGATGGTGAAGAGGAAGACAGGATTGTTTTGGAAGTCGTCATGCACCCGGACGCAAGGAGCAGTAGAGTGAAACCAAGCGCCCGCAACGGTGGTTGCATGGTCAACACTCCGTGCTATCGGGAGACGTGCCGAGGCCGAGCCGGTATTGGCCGGGGGTCGGCAACTTCGTAAGCGAGGGGGGTTCATCGTTCGGGCCTGCCGGAAAATGAACTAGGAACGGGTTGCCCTTCATCTGACCGCCAGTGTGAATGGAAACAGGGAAGAAAGGGGAAAGACCCGGCAGGACGCCGCCCGTGTTGGCTTTGAATTGGAGGCACAACACGCCGACGCGTGGTGTGCACTTGGTCAGGTCGCCGACCGGATTGGCTGGCGTTGCGGGCAGGATTTCGGCCCAATTGCGGACCACGTCGCGCAGGCAGTCCCACGTCGCCGCCGCGTCGGCCGTCAAGCCGCACGCGTCGCCGGGTGGCGGGGCCGGCGGATTGCATGCGGTCGCGTTGATTGCGTTGATGGCAGCCGTGACGACGTCCACGACGGCCTGGTCAAGGGTCTCGGGGTCGTCCGCGACGGCGGCGGGCAGGACGAAGAGCATGATGGTGGCGGTTGCGGCGAGTCGGCTGGCATTCATGGCGGGCCCGGAGGTGAGATTGCTGCACCGTACTTAGATGGCGTCGGACAACCATTGGTGTCGACTCCGCCAACAGGAGGCGCAGGCGGGGACCGACTTGCCTTGCAACTACATGAAACCGATGGAAGGTTTCCGTCCCGCTGATAGCGATTTTCCGGAAATCGCTAGGCATGGCTCCCGGCGCTGGCCAAAGAGGGGTCAGCGAGGCTTCAACCCGCCACGGGCGTCCGGCGCAACATCGTTCCGCCCATCTGCACGCCGACCGCGCCGCGGCTCGTGATCGTGTCCTTCGCCGTGCCGGTCGGCGTGGCGCAGGTGTCGTTGCACAGGTCGACGAGGGACACCCACACTTGGCCCGTCTTGGGGTGGATCTGGATGTCGAAGAAGTCGAACATGCCGCTGCAACGGCCGGCACACGCGCCGCGCTTCAACGGATCCACGACGGGGTTGGCAGTGACCGAAGCGAAGACGGGGTCCGGCTTGTCGGCGTCGAGGCTGAAGCCCAGGTAGCCGTTCCACGTCGCATTGGCCAGCGCCGCGTCCTTGGCGGTGAATCCGCCCGGCACGGTGCTGCCGACGTAAAGGAAGGCGATGCGGCCGCCGTCGCCCGCCGTCACGGCCGGGAACTTGGCCGCCGTGACGCCGGGGGCGGTGACGTTCATGCTGGCCTCGAACGTCTGGCCGTCGTCGTGGCTCACGGCGAGGCGAGGGAAGCCTTGGCCGTCGAGCCAGAAGTAATAGACCGTGCCGTTGGCGTCCGCGGCGACGGAGCCGTCGTGGCCGGAAATGCCGGCCGTACCGTCGACCACGACCTGCGTCCACGTCGTGCCCATGTCGGTGCTGCGCGCGACTTCGGGGAAGCCGCACTGGCCCTTGGGAAGGAACACGGTGCCCGTCTTCTGCGAAGCGTAGACGTGCCCCGACAGGCCGCCGCAGAAGTCGGGTTGGCCGCCTTCGCCCTGGCCGGAGGTCGCGCCGGGGTACGGCGGCGCGCCGGCAACCCAGTCGAGGCCGCCGTCGAGACTGCGCGAGCAACTCGTGGCCGCGATCTGGTTGACGCAGTAGTACAGGACACGAGGGTAGACCGGGTTGGGAACGGCGGGTGCCACGACGGGACCGGCCGCGATGCTCTGGTGGTCGTCGACGGGGATGCCGCAGGCGATCGGGTTGGTGGTCCACGTGACACCGTCGTCGTCGGTGTAGCTGAGGTCTGCGCAGCCGACGTACAGGTCGATGGTGAACAGGCGGCCCGTTGCCGGGTCGGCGTAGACGAACGGGTCGAGGCTGACCGGGTTCCCGGCCACGGCGCCGGCGTTGCCGATGGTCGGCGTGCGGTCGGTCCAGGTCGTGCCGTTGTCGGTGGAGATGTAGATGAGCGTCCGAGGTGCTGCGCCGGGCATGGCGGCCACGGCGTCGAACTCGATGCTGGGGTAGATGGCGGCGCCGCGTGCGTTGACGCCGATGGTCGGCTCGCCCGAACCGCGCTTGGCGACGTAGTGCTCGGCCATGACCGGGATGTCGCCGGGGTATTGGCTGGCATCCACGATGACGCCATCGGCGCGGTGCACGACGGGGACCTGGCCCGGCGCAGGCAGCGGGGGCGTCGTGTCCGTGCTGGAAGTCGAGGTGTTGCCGTTGTTGCCGGAACAGCCGGCGACGACGAGGGCGGCGATGGAGAGGGCCGCAAACAGGATGGCGCGCATCACACGGCGACGAGGGGTGGGGGATTTCACGTTTGTTGCAGCCGCCGCTCCGTCGGCCTGTGCGGGTGCAACGCCACGGGGCGCTCCAGGACGGGCTCAGGCTCGGCGTAGTCGAGGAGTGTCGTGCGGTGGGCAAGCATCGGGTCGAGGGCCACGCCGATCTCGGGCGTGACGCGCCAGCGCCCTGCCGTCGCGGCGACGCTCCAGCGCACGTCGGCGGCGTCGTACGTAAGCTGTGCGAGGACGGGGTGCGACTTCCACCAGCGCGCCATGTCGAGGCCGAGCATGATGGGGATGCGGTGGCGGCGCGCAACGTTCCGGAGGTGCCGCACGGCGTAGCGCGTGTAGTCCTCGGCTTCCCAGTCGGCCAGTTCGTCCGTGGAGAACAGGCGGTCGAAGGGCACGACGAGGGCGAGGCTGGCCTCCGTCTGGGCGAGTTTTTCCGGCAAGTGTTTCGTGAGCACGGTGTCCCATTGGAACGGCGTCATGCAGCGTTTGATGAGCATGCGTTGGGCGCCGTCGTCGGCGGCAAGGCCTCGCGTCAGGTTCAGTTCGGCAAAATCGTAGGGGTCGAAGCCGTGGTCGCCGTCGCACCAGAGCACGTGGCCCGGATGCGTCCGCAGCGCGAAGTGGGCAAGTTCCTGGCTGAAGCCGCGCACGTCGCGGCCGGAGCCGTGCAGCAAGGCAAGGCCGGGCTGCAGGAGAGGGGCCCACACATGTCCAGGTACGAGGGCAACGAACGAAGGCTTGGTGATGAGGTAAGTGAAAGCCGCGCGCCCCTTGACAGGCCCAAACCCTTGTTGCACATATCGGCCGGAAACTCTTTACGGACTCCAAGGGGATGGCCTGCCGTTCCAGCATGCGACGGGGCTCAGGCAGGTCGGCTCGCACCATGGCGGCGTTCTCCGCATTGTGCGCCATGGCCATCCTGCTGCAGGCCGTGCCCGCCTCGGCGACCATCACGACATACTCCAGCAGCGTGGCCGGGGGCGCCCTCGCCGTCGCCACGGCCATGACGCGTGGCGAAGGCGCCAATGCCTTGGTCACAAGCGCCTCGTGGACAGTCTACCCGGCCCCTGGCGGCGTGCCGGCCGTCGGCTGCACCGCCGTCGCCGCCAACCCGACCCCGGCCGGCACCTCGGACGCCGCCATCACGACGGGCTTCGGGGTGCCAGACGGGGCCGCCTTCGGCCTGCTCACGACGGGCGACGCGGCCGACGCCAACACTCCCTCCGCCGGCGCCAACACTTGCAGCGGCACCACCGAGCGCGGCGCCAACGACGTGGTCGTGCAGCGCATCAACGTGCAGGTGCCCCCGGGCGACAACTGCCTGACGTTCACCTTCCAGTTCCTGAGCGAAGAGTTCCCAGAATACGTCAATTCGTAGTTCAACGACGCCTTCCTGGCGGAGGTCGACGCGGACACGTGGATCGTCTCGGGCGGCAGCATCAATGCCCCCGACAACTTCGCCTACGTCTCTCCCGGCGTGGCCGTCACGATCAACTCGCTGGGCTTCACGTACATGAGCGCCAGCAAGGCTGCCGGGACGCCGTACGGTGGCGGCTCCGACACCTTCTCCGCCAGCAAGGCCGTGACGCCGGGGCCGCATGCGCTCTTCCTCTCGATCTTCGACGCGAGCGACATGAAGCTGGACTCCGCCGTCTTCGTTGACGACATCCACACCCACGCCGTCGTGGACCCGGCCTCCAACTGCGCCTCCGGCATCCAGCCGAACCCGACGCAGCCGCCCAAGCCGCAGTACTCGTTCTCCGCCTCGCTCGTCGACAAGTCGTGCAACTCGGCGACGTACCAATTCAGCGACACGAGCACACCGGCCAGCCCGTTCGTTTCCTGGGCCTGGGACTTCGGCGACGGGGGCACCGCCTCCGGATCGTCCGTCAGCCACACCTACACGACGGAGGGTGCCAAGGTCGTGACCCTGGTGGCCAGCGACGGCAGCGGCGGGAGCTTCACGGTGACACAGCAGGTCATCGTGTCGTTCGTCTCCTGCCCGCCTACCATCGATGCCATCGCCCCTGGAACGGTGCTCCCCGGCGACGACGTCGAGGTGTGCGCCGTCGGCCACCCAGGCCTCGGCGGTGCGTTGTCGTACACCGTCGAGCGTCTCCCCGAGGGCGCCAGCTTCACGGGCCCTTGCTTCTCCTGGATCCCGACGGACTCGCAGCGCGGCACCTATCCGTGCATCTCCATCACGGTGCACGAGGCGGGATCGACGCTGACGGCGACGACGTGCCTCAGCATCCGGGTGGCTGCGCCCTCGACCGAGCCTGCCCCCGACGCGGACCTCGACGGCATCCCCGACTCGGCCGACAACTGCAGCGCCACGTCCAACCACGACCAAGCGGACACCGACCGGGACGGTGTCGGCGACGCGTGCGACCCAGAGTGCGGGCCTGACCCCGCCTGCCCGGCTACGCGCATCGCCGACGGTGCTCGCGGCCGCCGCACCTTCGCTCCCGACGGCGACCAGGACGGCACGCCTGACACGACCGACGATTGCCCGACCGTCGCCAATCCGGACCAGTCGGACCGCGATCGCGACCAGATCGGTGACGCCTGCGACGCGGACATCGACGGCGACGGCATCGCGGACGTCGGCGACGCGGGGGCGTTCCTGGACAACTGCCCGCTCAAGCCCAACGCGGACCAGAAGGACGCAGACGGCGACGGCGTCGGCGACGCCTGCCAGCCTGCGGCCGCAGGCCCGGCGTCGGCGACCACTGGAAGGATGGCCAGCCAAGCGCCTGTGCGCTCGACGTTCGAGGACCTTGGCATGACCCTCGTCATCGCGGCTGGTGTGGCGGCGGCCCTGACGGCAGGCCTCATCGCCATGGCGCTGCGCCGCGGCCGCCACGGTTAGTTTCGCGCGAGGCGGCGTCGCGTCTGTTTGTAGCCGAGGCGCAAAGGATGCGCGAGGAGCGGGTGAAGCCAGTCTAGCGATTTCCCGCAAATCGGCATCGGCAGACACGCCATGCCGCGCTAGCCTCAAGTACCGGCACGCCAAGCCGGATTCGCCCTTTCCTCCCGTTGCACGGGCCAAGGCCAACGCTTGTCCGACGCAGGCTAAGAAGGAGCGCCAACTCGACCATTACGTGAACCCATGCGTTCCCTCGCCCTCCCCATCACCGCCTTCCTGCTCACCTTCGTGCCCATCGGGCCCGCCCACGCCGACCCCATCGCGACACCAGCGGCTGATGACTTCGTCGACGCCATCATCACGATCACGGAACTCCTCGACGACGCCCCATGCCTCGCCCCGACCGTGCCGCAAGTCGGCGACTGCCCAGGGCAGACGGGCAACACGACGGTTGGCTGGCTTCTCGGAGTCGTCGACAAATGGGCCAGCCGCACACCAGGACCGGACGAGGCCCGCGAGGACGTGGCGAATTGTCTTGATGGGGTCTACTGCGTGGAGTTTTGGCTTGGGTCCAATGAACCCATCCAAGCCTGGGCCAGCCCGCTGATTGTTTCGACGGGCGGCGGGATGCTCGGCAAGGACTTCATGGTAAGCAGTGACGGCCGTCACCGCCTCCCCGGGCTGGCGGGACTTGGCGCGTATCGGCTTCTGGAAGATTCCGGGGGCGGCACACATTGCTGACCCGCGCGGCCCGGCAGCTGACTGCCCTCTGTGTTGTGCTTGCAGCCGTCGTTGCCGGTTGTAGCCAACCGCATCCCACTTCATCACAGTCTGAATCCGCCCCCCGTCCCGAACCCGAACCCGCGCCAGCGCCATCCCCGAACGCGACCTCGCCTACCTGGGACGACCTCAACTTCACGACGTGGAACGGATGCCACCAACTGACCTCCGGCGTCACGTGGCCGGCGGATACGAACCCCGGGCGCCCACCCGCGAATTGGTCCAGTGCATCCAGCGGCCTCGGAAGTGACGTCCGAATGTCCTTCTTCTCGTGCCAGCGGTTCCACCTCGGACCTTTCGAACGCCCGCTCAACTTCGTCCTCGAACTGCATACCAACGCCACGCTGCCGGTCACTTGCAAAAAGGGAAGTTGGGAACTTTTCCAGTACGTGAACGGCCTATGGACCGATGATGCCGACGTCGTGACGTTCTTGGCTACCCAACTCGGGCTGCCTGCTCACATGGCGACCGTCGCTGTCGAAACTGGGGGCGTGGCAGGCGTGTCCTTCAACGCCACATGGACCTGGACGCCGGAAAGCGGTCAGACGTCCGACGTCTCGACGGGCCAGATTCTCGCGAAGCAGGCCGGAAGCACGGACACGGAGCGGCTTGCATGGGTCACAGCAGGAAAGGTTTCGCTCCTCGACCTCAAGATTACTCGAGCCAACTACCTGCCCCAGGAAATCGCGACCCCGGGCCACATTCGACCCCCCATGCTGGCATCGGCCCTGGGAGACCCATATCCGGGAATTGGGGGCATCGCGGGCTCCGGTGACGTCGAGGGCCACCTGTACCGTTTCAACGACGACCAATGCAAGCAGCCCATCGACCCTTACCCGTAGTCGCGTCTCTCAAGGGTTTGGCGCGTTGCCCATCCGTTTCCTCGTCTGGTCATAGCCAAGAGCGTACAGGCGTCGCGCATCCTCGGGGTCGAAGCGCAGGATGAGGCTCGACAGCGGCGGCTCCGGCGCGTGCACTTGCAACTCGAACGGTTCGATGTGCATCGGGTCTTCCGGGACGAGGCGGGTGCGTATCTGCAGGGCCTCCATGGCGTGGGCCTGTTGGCTGTGCCACGTGACGTCGCTGGCCCGGCGGAGAAGGTCCACAAGGCCATGGGGGGCCGGCTCCGGATGGGGTTGCCACGGGTCGTGCAGGAGCGCGACGATGTGCCGGTGGCCGCGTTCGACGGCGTGGCGAAGCGGGAAAGCGTTCCAGTGCCCGCCGTCGGCATGGAGGCGGCCGGCAACGCGTACCGGCGGCAGGCCCGGCATGAGTGCTGCGCTCGCAAGAAGGTGGTCCGGCGTGAGTTCGGTGTGCTTGAACTCGACTTCAGCGCCGGCTTCGACGTCGGTGGCCGTGACCAGGAGGGGAGTTGGCGCCTTGCGCAAGGCGGCGAAGTCGATGTTGCCCTCCAGCAGGCGCCGCAGCCGCGCCGCGTCGTGGAAGCCGAGCCATCCCCGCCACCGCCAGACATCGCGCCGTACGCGCATCAAGTCCTTGGTGCGCAGCTTCGTCCACCAGCGCTCCATCTCGGCGGGCGGCGTCTCGAGCACGATCATTGCAGCGTTGATGGCGCCAGCGCTCGTGCCCACGACGAGGCCCGGCTTGACTCCCGCTTCGTGCAACGCCTTCCAACAGCCGGCTTGGTATGCGCCCCGCGAACCGGCGCCGGAGAGGACCAGGGCGGGTTCGTTGGGCACGCGGCGGCGAGGGGGTGGTCCTTCATTGCCTTGCGCTGCCCGCCGACGGGTCAACAGACACCACAGATGCAACCGATGAATGACCTCTATCTGTTTCATCTGTTCCATCTGTTGACAAGCGGCCGCAGTCGGGTCATTCGGCTCACGACGACCGCAGACTCGGACACTCCTACGGCCCGGTGTACTGCAGGATGTAGAGGCCCGTCGCTTCGTCGCTCACGTACAGCAATCCCTGGTTCTGCACGACGCCCCAGACATCCGGCTGCATGGTCGGCGACGCGGCCCGCGGCTTCGCGGTCATGTAGAAGCCGACCTCGACGGGATCCTTCATGTGTTCGGGGCTGGACGCATCGATGACCCATACGCCGGCGTGGTAGTGCCCGAGGGCGACCTTGCCGTCCCACAAGTCGAAGTTGTGCGGGCTGAAGTTCAGGCCCGAGACGCCAAGCGGCGGGTTCTGCGGCGGCAGCGTCCAGTGCCCAACGGCGGACGGGTGGCTCGGGTCGGACGTGTCGATGAAGGTGATCTGGCCGGTCTCGTCGGGCGCCGAGATGATCTCCGGCTCGGCAACCGTGACTTGCGCCGTGTGCAAGCGGCCGTCGGGACTGGCGACTTGCATCGGCGTCGCAAACGCCTTGGCGAAGTGGATGTTGTTGAAGGCGCTCGGCGCGAAGTCCGTGAAGGCGCCGACCTCGGCCAGCATGGGCAGCGCGTCGGGCGCGGCGGCGCTTGGTGGCGGCGGGTTGGAGAAGTCCAGGATGCGCAGCCCCTCGTCCCAGTACGCTAGGTCGATGAGCGTCCGGCCTTCCTGGAAGGGGTGGACCTGCACCGACGTGTCGTGCGGGAAATACAGTTTGCCGGCCGGAGGCGACTGGACGATCTGGAACTGGGCCACGGGGAACAGGCCGACCTTGGGGACCGGGGCGCCTGGCACCGGCGACGGCGGACTCGACTGGATGAGGTACACGATGAGGCGTTGCGTCACGGGGACGGCGCTCGCGATGCCGCCGGTCACGGGATCTGCAACCAGGTCGTATGTGCAGACGAGGAGGTAGTCGTTGCCGTTGGCGTGGCGGAAGAACGTGATGGTGTGCGGGCCGTTGTACGGCAGGGGAACGAACGAGTCGAGTTTCGGGGCGCCCTTGTCCGCGATGTCGACGACGTAGATGCCGCGACCGACGCCGGCCGCGGGCGTGCCTTGCGCGGCGAGGCCTCCGGCGAGTTGCTGCACGCTATTGCGCTGCGTGGACAGGAACGCGAGCGTCTCTTCGGGGTTGACCTCGACGTCGGCGCCGCCCTGCGCGGAGAAGTGCGACACGACGTGGGGCTGGCTCGGGTCCGTGTGGTCGATGATGCTGAAGCCGCCGTACGAGCCGTCCGACGATTGCGCCACGAGGTACGCGTACTGCTGCGTCACGGCAATCTCCGTGTACGTGGCGTGCGGCGGGATGCGATCGGGGTCGCCGGAGTCGTCGATGGCGTTCGAGTAGCCGACGAGGGCCATGTTGGCCGAGCCTTGATGCAGGTGCGCGTTTGTGTGGCCGGCGGGGTCGTCGTGGTCGACGCGCAGCACCGGCGCTGCGCTGGCATCGACGAAGCCCTTCACCGCAGTGTAGTCTGGACCGTTTTCGTCCTGCTGCAGGCAACCAGCGGCAGCCAGCACCACAAACAATGTCGCCGCGACGGTCTTCATCGGTTGGGCGACCCGGACGGAGACTCAAAGGGGTTGTGGTCCCGCAGCCACGCCTCGTCGGGTGGGTCGCGCGTCGTGATGCCGTTGCGGCGCAGCAGGTCACGCGTGGCCGCGAGGGGGAGGCCGACGACGTTGCTCCACGGGCCAGCCTGGATGCGGACGTAGGGCTGAAGCATCGTGTCCTGGATGCCGTAGCCGCCGGCCTTGCCCTGCCACAACCCGGAGTCGGCGTACGCGTCCACGACGGCGGCGGGCATGCGCTCCATCAAGACGGCTGTGACCGCATGCGATGCGTCGACGGCACGGCCATCCCACGCCAGAGCGAGTCCGGTCCACACTTGATGCGTCGTGCCCGAAAGGAACGCGAGCTTCTGCCGCATCTCCTCGGGCGTCACGGCCTTGTCCACGAGTTCATCGCGGCAGGCAACGACGGTGTCGGCGGCGAGCACGAAGGCGCCGCGGTCCTTCTCACTCGTCGCAAGCGCCTTCTTGCGCGCGATGACTGACACCGCTTCCGCGATGGAAAGCGCCCGCGGCGCGACCTCTTCGACCGGTGTGGGCGCCACCGCGAAGTCGTCGACCAGGAACTTGAGCAGGATGGAACGACGAGGCGACTGCGAAGCGAGGACGAGACGCATCGGGGAAACAGCCGAAGGGGGACGGCGTCTTAGCCGTTGGCCGCGCTACTCCGCAGCGACGTACGCCACCGAGCGCCCCTGGCGTTCGCCGTGGACGAGGCCGCCCTTGGCCAAACGGTTGAGGCGATGCTGCGCCGTCGTGCGCTTCCAGCCATGCTGCTCCACCATGACTTCGAGGATGTCCTTCTGGGTCAGCCCGGGGGAAGCGGCGACGACGGAGTGCAGCAGGCTGAGTTCTGGCTCGCGAAGGTAGACCGTTCGCTCCCAACCCTGCTTCGCCGCCGCCTTGGGGAAGAACCTGCGGGTGGAACCGTGCAAGTGCTCCACGGCCATGCCGTTGCGCACCAGGATGCCGAGGTGGTGATTGGCTTGGCTCGGCGACGACTTCGTGATGCGCGCCACTTCGCGCAGCGTCGCCCCCGGATTCGCCGCCAGCACGGCCCAGATGGCATTGCGCACGGGATGGGAAAGTGGGTCGCGCAGGCGACGCGTGAAGAACCCAGCTAGGAGTCCCTTCACGACGAGGACGCCTGCGACGACGGCGCCCACGACGGCGACCGAGACAGAGGCGCCAAGAAGCAGCCCGGGGGCAATCGCGGCTTCATCGTACTTGGCGGTCCGAACGGTGCCCGAGAAGCCGGCGCTGGCCCGGCCAGACCCGGCTTGATGGATCCCGTCCAGACGCAGGGTGCCCGTCGCTTGCAGCGTTTGGTTCTCTGGCAACTCGCAGGTGTCGCAGTCGGTCGAACCCTTTGCGAGCGGGAGCCGGACCCAGCCGTCGACGTCCAGCGTCAGAGACGGGCCGCCGAGCAGGGCGAGGCCGACGACGCCGGCAGCGTGAAGCGAACCGCCGGTCGTTGCCAGTTCCTCGTAGTTGTACGAAAGAAGTTGCACCAGTTGGTCGGGTGGCAGCCGCACGTCCTGCCTCTGCAGGCCGCCGCCATCGGGACAAGGCGACGCGTCGCAGGCAACGGTGGCGTTGAACCATTCCACGGTCCGGACTCCGGTCGCCTGCACCTCATAGGCGAATCCCGTAGCTCCAAAGAAGTCGTAGCGGCCGACCACGTCACCGTCCTGCCCGGCGCGGCCACGGAAAAGGCGGTCGTAAGGGCCGCTTTCTGGTACAAGTTGCGAAAACGGCCGTCCCTTTGCCTTCGCGGCGAGTTCGGCGGCGCCGCCGGCCACGTGAATCGATATGGATTTCGCCTCCACGTACAACGAGGACCGACCGCCGAGACGCAGAGTTTCGCCGGTGCCCGCCACCGTCAGGTTCGTGTCGCCACCCTGGCCCGGCAGGTCGACACCGCCCGATGTCGGACTGTAATACGAATTGATCTGGACGGTGTGGTTTGTCACGACGGCGCCGGCTGCTTGGTGGACGTCCACAACGGACGGCGCAGCCGCCGCGTCCGTGAACAGCAGCAGGCGCGCACCGCCGGAAAGCGTCGCGTTGCCCGAAAAGGCCGCGGGAAGCGCGAAGTCAAGCGAGGCCTGCGGCTCCCCGGCGGCAAGAAGCGGCGCGGTGGCCAAGAGAATGGCGAGGACTACGGCGCAATGGGGTGCTTGCATTCGAGGTCACTGAATCTGTGGAACGTGCCGGTCAGGCGGTAGCTTGGCTGCACGAGTCCACGCCCTTCGTACGCGGTCTGGCCGAGCCGGCTGTACAGCATGGGCGGGTTCATTGTGCCCGTCACGACATAGGGTTGGAGCCCGAAGGTCGATTCTTCCCGAAGGTCGAGCAGCGTGACGTTCGTTCCGGCGATCCACACGACGCGGATGATGTCGTGGCTTGGCTTGGGGTTCAACTCCGGGTCGTCCGCACTCATGGAGGACTGCATGCCCGCCGGGGTCCGCCACGTGGCTGCCATGCGGGGGACCGGGGAGGCGGGAGTCCAGTCAAAACCGATGTCCGCCGGTCGGGCCGGGAACGCGTACGCGGTCGAGACCATCGCGGAGACGTTGCCATCGCTGACGTGCCACACTCCGGGATCCGGCAGGCCGTGATCAACCACAAGGCGACTGCTCATACCTGGGGCCGCCCAGCAACACCTGCGATACCCAGCTGCCCGCTCAACAGAAGCCAATTACCGCCGGAATCAGCGGACACGGCTACGAGGACCTGACCGATGGGGACGAAAATACAGCCCCCGAAACCGTCACCGCTCACCTCATCGATGGCTGGGCCTCGTGGGGGTTCAATGATCCTCTGACTGTCATCGGGTCGCCTGCCGCGCGCCAAGGAGCCGACTATCCAGGTTCATCTGGAATCTCATGGAAGACCATCGACCCGCAGGGAGCGGTGTGCGCGGCGCCGGGCCTCGGCCTTGCCTGCGCCCTCTAGGAGCCGCCTCATGGATGCCCTTTTCCCCTCTCTCCAACCTGCTGCGGCTGTGGCGAGGCCGGCACTAGCGCAGATTGCGGTGCTCGTCTTCTGCGTGGTCGCCGGCTGCGCCGGCCCCGGGGGCTACGGAGGCGAGGACCATGGCTGCACCGCTTTCCCCGGAATCCCGTGCGAGGAAGGACTGGGACGAATCCGCCTCCATGACTTCGAGATCCACGGCCAGCCCGCCGATTCCGGTTTGACGCTCGGCCCCCAAGCGGCTATGATTGTCGTGGAGAACGCGTCGATTGTTGGTCTTCGCTGGGGAATTTGGATTCACATGACGGATTGCGACGCCTGCCATGTCGTGCTGCGAAACGTCAAAGTGGACACGGTCCTCCAAGGTATTGGCATCGATGCTGACTCCGGAACCATCGTTTTGGCGAATGTGACTGTTACGACGGCCGGCGGAAATCCGGAGATATTGGAACCTGAGGGGGACAGGTCAATTCATTTCGGCGGGACGGATGGCGTCCGCCTCTATTCGCCTCATGATTCGCCATTTGTCAGCGACGCCGACAAACCTAATCCATGCGCGACGGGCCCTGGGCTCGGCTTGCCTTCCTGTTGCCATGCCAACCCAAGGGCGACTATTGAAATTGCAAACCTTCGAATAACGAGCCACACGGCCAGCGATGGAACGGGGCTAGGCGGAGGCATATGCCCCGAGTTGAAGCGCCTTGACCTGTCCGCCGTGTCAATCTCTTCCTACGCTTATGGAATTGAGGCCTGGCCCGAAAGCGGGACAATCGACCGCGTCAGCATCGATTGCCTCCGCGCCGGCATCATCCTGTGGGCTGGTCGCGGAGAATCGGCCCTAACCGCCAGCGGGACCAGGATATCGGGGTGCCGCGGGGACCGGCCAGGTGAAGGAATTGGATTTCTTGTCGGGCTTCCAGCCCGCATTTCGGACCTGGCGATTTCCGATTGCCGCATCGGAATCCAAGACGATAGCCTGGACCTCGACCTCGACGATTTCTCCCTGTTGGACAACGGCATCGGCCTGAACTCCAGCCTGGTGGGAAGTGGGCGAAAGTCATTTTCGAACGGCGAGGTCATCAATTCCTCGTATGCCGGCCTTCGGGCTACCGGCCCCGTGGTCCGTATCAATCGTGTTGCCTTCATGCACAATGGTTTCATGGCGTCAAATCCCGCGACCCCCCCATCAACGGTTCCGGCCGTCGGAGGGCTAGTGTTTGGAGCCACCGGCGCCCTTGACCCGAACGCGGGGATTTCCCTTCGAAGCGTCCGTAACGCGTCCTTCGAAGGGAACGAACCGTTTGCAATAAGCGCCTCCGACCCGGTAGACGCGTCCTTGAATTGGTGGGGCAGTCCGCTCGGGCCTTCGCCTCTGGGTCGCGTTCCCGGGTTTGGCGACGTAGTCGCAGGGCCGGTACTGACCGAGCCACCACTGACGGCGCCGCCCTAGCCGCGCCGTGGTCTCCGCTTCGGGCTAGTGCGCCACCTTCTCCAGCGCCGCCTTCAACCTCGCGGAGATCAACTGCCCGTCCGCCTTGCCGCGCAACTCGGCCATGACGGGGCCCATGAGCGGACCGATGGCGGCCATTCCCTTTGCCTTCACGAAGTCGACGCGCTCGGCGATCACTTTGGCGATGACGGCGTCCACGGCGGCCGCGTCGAGCGATCCTGCTCCAGCCTTGGCCATGGCGGCATCGAGGCTCTTCTCCCCGGCGTCGAGGGCCTTGAGGATGTCCGGGATGGCTTCCTTGGCGAACTTGCCTGCGCGAAGGGCGGCAAACATCCCCGGCAGATGCGCGAGCACCGCGTCGGGCGTCTTGAGTTCCGGAAGGTACTGCAGCAGGACGCGCGCCGCCAGAGGGCCCTCGGCTCCGGCTTGCACGAGTTCCTGGAATTCCGCCTCCATGCCGTCGGCCACGAGTTGCTGCGCGATGTCCTTGCTGACGCCGTTTGCCTTGACGAACAGGGCGACCTTTTCCTCGGGCTTCGGCGGGAGGCGGCCCTTCACGTCCTTCCACGTCGCCGCGGAGACGAGAATTGGTGGCACGTCCGTCTCCGGATACATGCGGGCCGCTCCCGGCATGGGCCGCATGAAGCGCGTCGAATCGTCCGGCTGCACCGCGCGGACTTCCTGCTGGAATGCACTCGCCGCCTGAACGTACCTTGCGGCTGCGGCGGCCACTGCCATCCTGGCGATGGCAGGCTTCTCGACGCACAACGCGAACGCGTCGGCGGCACCGCACCCGAGAAGCTGGCGCACGGCGTCGACTTCGGCCTGGGTGATGCCGTAGCCTGGCAACTCGTCACTGTGGAAGATACCCTTGACGCCGGCCGAGACCTTGGCGTGGTCGGCCAGTTCGCGGCCGAGGCGGGGCCCGTCCTTCGTCGCCCCCTTGAGGAGTCCCGCGCCGTGCTGGAGGCGTACTCCCATGACCACGGCGCCGCGCTGCAACGACTCCCGCACGACCTTCGCCGTCGTCGCCGCCAGCGCGGCCGTGACATCGTGAGGCACGTCGGCCTTCGCGCCGCCGAGCCGCTTCAACTCCTCCCGCACGTGGTGCATCCACAATTGCCGACGGCACTCCGCCTCGATGATGCGGGGAATCGCGCGCAGGTCCTGGCAGCCCTTGATCTCGACGCGGGCACCGACGCCGACGGAGACGTTGAGGTCCTGCCGGATGGTGCCGAGGCCACGCTTGACGCGCCCCGTCGCCCGAAGCAGGGCACCGATGCGGGCCGCGGCCCGTTGCGCGTGCTGCGGGTCCACGATGTCCGGCGCCGTCGCCACTTCCAGAAGAGGAATGCCGAGGCGGTCGAGAGTGTACGTCACGACGTCGGCTTCGCCTTCCAGCTTGCGCGCCGAATCCTCCTCCAACGCCATCGTCCAGATGCCCACGTCACCACCCTCCACGTCGAGCTTGCCACCGGTCGCGATGAGGGCCGTGCGTTGGAAGCCCGACGTGTTGGAGCCGTCGATGACGGTCTTGCGCATGACGTGCACTTCGTCGACGGGTCGGCCGGCTACGAGGCCCGCGAAGGTGAGTGCCACGTCGAGAGCATCGGTCGACATTGGGTGAGGCGGCTCTTCGTCCAATTCGACAAGGCTCGACAGGCCGTCCATCACGAGGTAACGGAAGCGACGGTTGCGCCTCGCCTCGGCCGCTGCCGCTGCGTCGACTTCGCCCAGCTCGGAGCCGGTCGCGCGAAGCACCCGCTCCACGGTCGCAACGGTGCGCCTGGCAACGTCGTCGGGTTCGACCACGTCACTGGGGCAGGGGCTGAACAGCTTGCGCGTCGCCAGCTGCTGATGGATCTCCAGGCCACATCGGAAGCCGATGGCCTTGTAATCGAGCTTCGCCGCCTGGCTCGCGCGTGCCGCGTCGTCTCCTAACGTCGTCATGCCTTGGCCCCTGGCGCCGCGTGCGCTTCACCGAAGGCCCGCACGTCGATAGGCGCATCCATCTCGCCAGCAACTGGGGACAAGAAGCGACGCCGCACCTCGTCGCGCGACTTGGCCCACTCGGGGTGGCCGAGGATCCACATCATCTTGATGTACGCCACCTCGGGCAACATGTCCTGTGCCGGGATGACACCCATCTGCAACAGGTCACGGCCAGTCGAGTAGACGTTCATGTTCACGGCGCCGCTCACGCATTGACTCGCCATGACGACGTGTGCCCCCCTGTCGATGACCGCCTTGATGCCGGGGAGGCAGCGCCGCGCGATGTGCCCAAGCCCCGTGCCGACGATGACGGTGGCGTCGATCACGACGTCCTCGATGTGCTGCGGCCACAACCCCGGATAACTCAGGATCATGCTCACCTTCTCGTCGAAGCGCGCATCGCATGACGTCGACCCCTTCCCTGCCTTGACGTAGGGCCGATCCAGCCGCACGGCGCCCGCCTCGACGCGGCCGATCGGGGGCACGTTGATGGATTGGAAAGCGTCGCGCCGACTCGTATGCATCTTGCGCACGCGCGTCGCCCGGTGGACGAGGCAGACATCGTCCGACGACGAACCGTGCAGCACCGCCACGACTTCGCCAAGGTCCGTGGTCGCTGCCACCCGCGCCGCAGCCAGGAGATTCATGGAGGCATCCGACGACGGCCGGTCGCTGGAACGCTGCGAGCCCACGAGGACCACGGGACCGGACAAATCGCGCAAAGCGAAGGCCAGGGCTGCCGCCGTGTAGGCAAGCGTGTCGGTGCCATGCGGAATCACGACGCCACGCGCCCCGTGATTGAGGTGCCACGCCGCCCGCTCCGCAATCTTCGCCCAATGCTCCGGCTGCATGTCCTCCGAGAACATGTTGAAGACCACCTCGGCGCGGATGTTGCAGAAGCCGAACAACTCCGGCGCCGCAGCCGCCAACTCCTCCGGCCGCGTCGCCGGGTGAACACCGCCCGTCCGGTAGTCGATGAAAGACGCAATCGTGCCGCCCGTACCCAGGATTGCAATCGTCGGCTTCGACGGGTCATCCACGACCGGCTTGCTCTCGACCTGCCGCGGCTTGCCCTTCTCCACCAACTCGACCTTTGCACCCGCACGCGCCAAGCCGACGTTGTAACCATTATCCAACTTGAGCGTCAAGATGCCCTCCCCACTGAACGAATGCCGCGGCATGAGAAGACCATCGAACGTCGCCCCATCCGCCGTCGTGATGCGAATGCGGTCCCCCGGCTGCGGCTCGGACACGATGGGGCGACGGTGCGAGGGGTTATGGGTTGTGCTGGTGGCGTTTCACTTGCCCCTTCGACGCGGACTTGGCCTTTCGCGGACGTCCATGGCCGGCCAAGCACGTCCACGGACGTCCAGGCGGAGCCCGCATGCCCAACCGAATCGACTACGCCTCCATCGAAATCCCCCGCATCCTGCACGACCGCCTGCGCATGGCGAAGGAGCATCATCGGCAATCGTATTGGGAACTGGTCGAGGCGATGCTGGATTATTGGGAGGATATGGGCGGGTGGGACTACGGGAGGAGGCCGCCCGTGCCATGATGCGGCCGGGCCGTCAAATGGCCGGCCCGCTGGCTTCGGTGGCGAGGCGTTCGAATTCCGTTCGGATTCCCGGGCCGAAATCGTGCCGGCCTGCGATGGCGGCGGCGACGACGTAGGCCGCCAGACTGGCTCCGACGACGAGGGCGACGCGCCCCCATGCATGCATCATGTCAGCGACATCCCCCCACGCGTCGCACATCACCGGGCGCACGGCCGCGTTGGGACAGGCCTTCCCGTTGGAGCTCATGTTGAAGCCGCCGATGACGAGCAAGAACGCTGCGGCGCTGCCGAGGCTCCATGCGCCGATTGCCCGGGGCGAGGGGGCGCCTGGCAGCGCCTGCTTGAAGGCCATCCAGCGGGACTTCGTGATGCGCCCGTTTGCAAGCCAACCTGTCGCGGCGCGTTCCATGCCACGGCAGGTCCAGGCCCGTCGAAGGCGCCATGCGAGAAGGCCGACGAGGCCTCCCAGCCATCCTGCAGCAAGCGTGGCCGGGATGGCCTTGACCAGGTTTAGCCAGCCTTCCCACCGTTCGCGTACCGCCCATTCGGTGTCGGTCTGACCGCCGGGTGCGAAGCGCTCCGCGAAGGTGTCGAGCGAGATGACGACGGCGACCGCGATGGCGGCGGCGACGACGACCAGACGCAGGCGCGGCCGGACAAGCCGCCCGCCAACCCAGTCGACCGGGGCCGCCCAGTTCACGGTTTCAGCCCCTTCACCAACTCCAGCAGCTTGCCTTCGAGCATGTCGGATTTCTCCAACTTGTAGTCGTAGGCGACTTGCACGGTCTTGCCAGTGGCGTAGATGATGGAGGTTTTCTTGTCTTTGATCTCGTAGTCGAAGTCCCAGCTCTTGCCGCCAATGCGGCTGGTCCACATCTTGACTTGGGGTTGGGCGTTCATCTTCATGGGGTTCTTGTAGTCCAGGGCGGCGTGGGCGAGGATGAAGGGGAAGTCGCGTTCCGAGGTGGAGCCGGCGATTTCGGTGAAGAAGCGCATGCGGCAGTGTTCGAGGTAGGTGAGGAAGAGGGCGTTGTTGACGTGGCCCATGCCGTCGACGTCGTTGAAGCGCACGTCGACCGTGCAGCTGAAGGCGGCCATCAGTTGCCTCCGACGATGCGTTGGACTTTGATGGCGAGGTCGTGCAGGTCTTCGGAGGCGGCGGTGGTGGTGCCCTTGAATGCGGCGTGGATGGGGCCGCCGCCGTCGCCCTTCGTGCGCGGGACGATGTGCATGTGCAGGTGCTGGACTTCTTGGCCGGCGGCGGGGCCGTTGTGGATGGCGAGTGTCGCGTCGGTGGCTCCAGTCGCTTTGCCCAGGGCTTTGGTGAGTCTGCGTGCGGCTGCAATCAGTGCGGCTGCGTCCTCGGGGCTGGCGTCTTCGAGTTTGGCGGTGTGCCGCTTGGGGACGAGGAGGGTGTGACCTGGCCGTAGCGGGTGGATGTCGAGGAAGGCGAAGACGCGTTCGTCTTGGTAGAGTTCGGCGCTGGGGAGGTTGCCGGCGGCGATGCGGCAGAAGAGGCAGTCATCCATCTTGCGTCGCGCAGGCTGGTGTCGGGCTTTAGCGATGCCGCCAGGGGGGTTACGCCTTGGCGGGCAGCGGCTCGAGGCTGCGCACGGTCACGGACTTGACGCCGCGTACGCGCTGCAGGGTCGGGATGAGGGTGCCGGGAATTGCCGTCGCGGTGACGACGAAGAGGACGGGCTCGTCGGTGAAGTCGGGGTCCTCGACGATGGCTTGCTTGATGCTGAGGCCGGCTTCGGCGATGGCGTGGCTGACGGCGGCGAGGATGCCGGGTTGGTTGGCGTCGGAGGCGACAATCTGCAGCACGCCGGCTCCCATGATTGGCCCGACGTCCTTGAGGTGGAGTGTGGGGGCGAAGCGGCTGAAGACGCGTGACAACTGCGGGTTGGCTGCGATGGTCTCGACGGTGGAGCGCACGATGCGGCGGTCGACGCCGGCTGCGCGGGCGAGCGCGGTGTCGGTGACTTCGATGGTGCCTGCAAGGACGCGGTCGCCGTCGATGCGCAGGCCGTTTTGGATCATGAGCCGGACGACTTTTTCCTGGGCTGGGAAGCGCCGGAAATGGTCGATGAGGACTTGCCACATGTGGTGACCATTGCTCAAAAATGCACTTAACCGTTTGTTCGCGAGCATCTTGTGCCGAGTCGGGCACCCAGGCCCGGTGGCCCGGCGGAGGCGCGGCAAATCCAGATATAAGATGCCCCGCTGGGCGGCCGCGTGGCGGGACGTACGCTTCGCATGGGCCGCTTGACGACGCCGTCGGGCGCCTGGCTCATGGTGGCCCTCGACCACGGCGTCTCCATGGGCCCCATCGCGGGCCTCGTGAATCCCGGCAAGGCGGTCGCGGCCGCCGCAAAGGGAGGCGCTTCGTGCGCGACGATGCACAAGGGCCTCATCCCGCTCGCCGAACCCTTTGCCGACCGCCTTGGCATCCTCCTGCACCTCTCGGCGAGCACGGCATGGGCGCCTGACCCCGACGACAAACGCCTCGTGGCACGTGTCGAGGAGGCGGTGCGCCTCGGCTGCGACGGTGTGTCGATCCACGTCAACGTCGGCAGCGCCACGGAGGCGAGGCAGTTGCAGGATGCCGGGTCGGTGAGCGGCGCCTGCGCGGAGTGGGGCATGCCGCTCGTCGCGATGATGTACCCGCGCGGCCCAAATGTCCAGCAGCCACCGTCGCCCGCGCTGGTCGCCCACGCGGCGCGCCTTGGCGCGGAGCTTGGGGCCGACGCCGTGAAGGTGCCCCTCTGCCCGGATTTCGCCGACGTCGTGGCGGGCTGCCCCGTGCCCGTCCTCGTGGCCGGCGGCGCGCAACGCCCCATGCCGGGCCTCCTGTCCGACCTGCGCGCGGCGCGCAAGGCCGGGGCCCGCGGCGTATCCATCGGGCGCAACGCCTTCCAGCAGAAGGACCCGGCGGCTGCGGTGGCCGCCATCGCGAAGGTGTTCGCCTGAGTCGCATCCCCCTCTGGATCGACCTGCGCGACGTGCCCCTCAACAAGCGGCTGCCGTACTTGCACGCCATCCGCGACGTCGGCGCCGAACGCGTCCTGTTGGCCAAGGACGATGCGCACCACGAACGCGCAGGCCTGGCAACGTTCGCCGTGGACGGCAAGAACCGGCTCCTCGACGGCAAGCGGCAGGTCGGCCGCATTGCCAACGTGAGCGACGCAAAGACGCAGGCGAAGGCGGCCACGGCTCCCGGCGTCATCGTCGTCGACGAAGGGCCCGACCGCATCATCCCACTCGAGAACCTGATCGCGGCGCGCCAGGACCGGCCCGGGACGCTGTTTGCCCGCACCCGGTCGGCGCGAGACGCCGCGTTGTGCGCCGTCGTGCTGGAGCGCGGCGTGCACGGCATCGTCCTCGTCCCGTCCTCGCCGCAGGAAGTGCTCGCGACGGACCTTCTGCTGCGCGAAGCGCGGGCCAGCCAAGCACCGACCCCCGCCCCGCAACCCCGCGAACGCGAACCATCTCCTGCAAGCCCTGCCTCCGCACCTGCCCCCCAGGGCTCACCCACCCTGACGTCAGGACTCGCGGCGGCGCGCATCTCCAAGGTCGACGATGGCGGCGTCGGCGACCGGGTCTGCGTCGATACGACGAGCCTCCTGCAGGAAGGCGAAGGGCTCCTTGTCGGGTCGACCGCGCGCAGCTTCGCCTTGGTGCATGCCGAGACCGCCACCAACGGCCTCATCGCCGCCCGGCCGTTTCGGGTCAACGCCGGCGCCGTGCATAGCTACCTCCTCGGCCCTGACGGCACCACACGCTACCTGTCGGAACTCGCCGCCGGCCAGACCGTTCTCGCCGTGCACCGCAACGGCACGAGCCGCCAGGTCACCGTGGGCCGCGTCAAGATCGAGCGCCGCCCGCACCTCATCGTGCACTGGGACACGCCCGGCGGCCCCGCAAGTGTCGCCCTGCAGAATGCTGAGACCGTGTGCCTGGTTCGCCCGGACGGAACGACCTTGCCGGTCACGCGCGTCCAGCCAGGCGATGCAATCCTCGTGCAAGCCGGTGCCCCCGCCCGCCACGCCGGAATCGCCGTCGACGAGAACGTGGAGGAGCGTTGATGCACCGCCTCGTGGCCTCGATCGCGACCCCACTCCTGGACGACGCCGTGCGGGCCCTGCGACGCCTACCGGCTTGCGTCGACGCGGCCGAGATCCGGCTCGACGCCCTCTGGCCTGGGCCTCCCGATGCCGACGCGGCCACCGACGCCCTCCTCGCCTTGACCGAGGCCGCGACAGTCCCCCTCGTTGCGACCCTCCGACCCCTGCGCCAAGGCGGCGCGTTCTCGGGCGACGAACAAGTGCGCGTGGGACTGCTCGCCTCGGCGTTGGCTGCCGGCTTTGCGCATGCCGACATCGAGGCGGACGTGGCAACGCCGCCGCTGTCTGCCGAACTCGCGCGGACCGGGGGCTCCATCATCGTGAGTTCGCACGTGGTCGGCCCAACGCCCTGCCGGGACGACGGCCTCAAGGCACTCACTGCAGCCCAGGACGCAGGCGGCATCCTCGACAAGTTCGCCTTCGCGGGCCACAGCTACACCGACACGCTGCGCGCCCTCGAACTGGCAAGCGGCCACGCGGCCCGCGGCGGTCACCCGATCGTCTCGACCACGGGCCACGGCGGCGCACCGCTGCGAGCCCTTCTCGCCATCGTCGGCAACCAGGCAACGTACGGCCACGCTCCAGACAGCCCGCCCGCGGCACAGGGCCAACCCGACGTCCGCGATGTTGCGGCCCTCTGGGACGACTGGGGCCTCACGAAGCCGGACCTGGACCCGACGGGCGGGCCGCGCTCCTGGCTTGCCGTCCTCGGCCACCCCATCGACGGCAGCCTCAGCCCGCGCATCCACAACGCCGCGCTGCGCGCCGCGGGGCGCCCGGAGCGGTTCGGCGCCCTGGATGTCCCAGCAAGCCCCGGCGCCTTGCTGCTGACGCTGCACGCCGCTACCCGCATCGGCCTGTGCGCCGCGTCGATCACGATGCCGCACAAGGCGGATGCTGCGCGGGCCGCGGCGCCCGACTCCGTAGCGCAAGCCGTCGGCGCCGCGAACTGCGTCCGCATGACGCCGCAGGGGGCGCAGTCGACGAACAGCGATGCAACGGCGCTGCGGCGCCTCCTCGAGCCGCACGTCGACGCGGGTGCGCCGGCCGTCGTGTTGGGTGCCGGCGGTTTTGCGAGCGCGGCGGCGTGGGCCCTGCGCGACCTCGGCGCGGCCGTCCGGTTTGCCAGCCGCGATGCGACGCGGGCCGCCGCCATGGCGAAGCGGTACGGCGCAAAGTGGACCGCCTGGGAGCAGCGCCATGAGCTGCGTGCGCCCGTGTGGATCCAGGCCACTCCCATCGGCCGCGTCGTGCGCGAGGAGAGCCCGGTTCCGGCGGCGCAACTCCGGGGCGCCACTTTGGCCATTGAGGCGAACTACACCGCCGGCCCGACGGCGTTCCAACGCCATGCCGCCGCCGCGGGCGCCACCGTCGTCGATGGGCGCACCGTCCTCCTGGAACAGGGCGTCGACGCCTTCCGCTTCTGGTTCGGCAAGGAGCCGGACCGCGCTGCCATGGCGGAGGCTCTGCGTCCGCGCACGCTGGAGGCCGTGGCGTGAACCTGGCCGTGCACCGCTTGGGCCATGCGCGCGTCTTCGGCGCCGTCTCGGTCCTGAACGCGACCGCGACGGGCATCGGTTGCTCGCTGGGCATCGATGCCATGACCGAGGCCGAGTGGGCCGCCGGCCCGTCCCCCCCGCTTGGCATCGACGCGCGCCTCGTGCAGGCCGTCGAGGCCCAAATGAACCGCGTGCCGGGATGGCCCACGGGCCTCGCCCCGCGCATCCGGGCGGCGTTTCCTCCGGCGCGGGGACTCAAGACCTCGTCCAG
Source organism: bacterium (assembly GCA_040390065.1). GTDB lineage: Archaea > Thermoplasmatota > E2 > JACPAO01 > JAHFTW01 > JAHFTW01. The sequence goes on from JAZJZE010000009.1 coordinate 371,670, forward strand.
CGTTGCCGCGGCGTTGCTGCAATCGGCACACGAGGCGCTCGGCCAGCCCTTGCCAGACGGCGAGCTCGAGCACGCCGCGGTGGATGCATGCCTGGCCGCCGGCGTGACCATCACGGGTGCGTACGATGACCAGGTCGCAGTCGTGCGCGGCGGCGCCCACATCACGGACAATGCCCGGCGCTTGGTCCTGCGCAGCCTGAGCATCCGCCCCTGGCACGTCGCCGTCTGGGTACCCGACGCCGCGTTGCCGAAGGCGGCACTGGCAGGCGCCGCCGCCACCACGCTCGCCTCGCAATTGCAGGACGCCGTCGCCTTGGCCGCGGCAGGGGACATCCCCGGCGCGATGACGGAGAACGGCAACGTCTTCACTGCCTTCTACCAGCGCCTCGGCCTCCCCGTGGACCGCCGACCCGCGCAGGCGGCGCTACGCCATGGCGCTCTCGGCGCCGGGCTGTCCGGCACTGGTCCCGCGGTCGCAGCCCTGTTCGACGCGCCGACCAGCCTCCCCGAGGTGCCGGGCGGAACCTGGCGTTGGGCGCGCGCGGTGGAGGCCGACGCGTGAACCCTCCGACGGACGCCGTGCAAGTCCTGCCAGGCCGTGTCGATGGCCGGCTGCCCGCCCCGCCCAGCAAGTCGGTGACCCACCGTGCCTTCCTCTTGGCGGCGCAGGCCCGCGATGGTTGCACGGTGACGACGCCTCTTCTGTCGCACGACACGATGGCCACCCTGCACGGCCTGGAAGCCCTGGGACTCCGGCCGTCCTTCGAGGGCAGCGTGGTGCGCTTCTTGCCCGCGACGCTGCGGCCTTCCCGAGCCGCAATCGACTGCGGCAATTCCGGCACGACCCTGCGCCTGCTTGCTGCGACGGCGGCGCGCCTGCCTTTCGCGACGACGCTGACTGGGGACACGTCACTGCGCCGCCGACCTAACGACGCCCTCGTCGACGCCTTGCACCAAGCAGGCGCCACCTGTCGAAGCGACGCCGGCCGCGCGCCCCTCGTGGTGACCGGACCTCTGCGGCCCGGGCCGCTGCGCATCGACGGCGCGGCAGGCTCCCAGGCCGTCTCGGCGATGCTCCTTGCCACGCCCTTCCTGCAAGGGCCGTCGCGCATCGCTGTGACGGCGCCGGTGGCGTCGCGGCCGTACCTCGACCTGACCATCGACGTCGCGCGCCAAGCGGGCCTGGCCTTCCGGCAAGACGCGGCGGGCCTACCGACGTACGACGTCCCCGGCGGGCAGGAGGTTCGCGCCACGAACCTGAAGGTTCCAGGCGACTGGTCGAGCGCTGCCTTTGTCCTCGCCGCCGCGGCCATCACCGGCGGGACCGTGACGGTGCACGGACTCGACGCGCAGAGCCGGCAAGGCGACCGGCGCATCGTCGACCATCTGCGGTCCTTTGGGGCCCACGTGACGACGGCGGCGGATGCCACGACGTGCCATGGGGGGCCGCTTTCCAGCCCGGGCGCCATGGACGTGCGCGAGACGCCGGACCTGTTCCCCGTCCTGGCGGTGCTTGCGGCGTGCGCGCGGGGGACCACGACGCTGGCTGGCGCCGCCCATCTGCGGGGCAAGGAATCCGACCGCATCGAGGCGATGACCTTGGGTCTTCGAGCAATGGGCGCAAGGGCAACCGCGCAGCCGGACGGCCTCGTCGTCACCGGCGGCGCGCTGCACGGCGCCGTCGTCGACGCCGCGGGCGACCACCGCATCCACATGGCCTTCGCGATCGCAGCCTTGGCCGCCAATGGCGCGAGCTGGATTGGCGGCGCCGCGACGGCGGCAGTCAGTTTCCCCGCATTCCACGACGCCCTACGCGCCCTGGGGGCCCGCGTCGCCGCGGGCGTCGAGGTGCCGGCATGAACTCCTTCGGCAAACGCCTGCGCCTCACGATCTTCGGGGAATCGCACGGCCCAGGCGTCGGCGTCGTGCTGGACGGCGTCCCCCCCGGCCTCGCCATCGATGCCCCAGCCCTGCAGCGCGACCTCGACCTGCGCCGCCCAGGCAAGCCCTTGACCAGTGCCCGGCGTGAACGCGACATCCCGGAGATCTTGTCGGGAACGTTCAACGGGCACACGACTGGCGCCCCGCTTTGCATCTTCATCCGCAACGAGGACGCCGACTCGCGGCCGTACGAGGCGACGGCGCGGATGCCCCGCCCAGGCCACGCCGACTATACGGCGCACGTGGCGGCGCGCGGCCATAACGATCCACGCGGCGGCGGCCACACCTCGGGACGACTGACGGCGCCCTTGGTCGCTGCAGGGACGATTGCTTCCCAGATCCTGGCCCCGCATGGCATCCGCTGCGCCGCCCACCTGCAGCAAGTGCATGACCTTGCAGGACCGGCCGGAACAACGAACGTCACGACCATGCTGAAGCGGGTCCCGCGCTCGACCGTCATGACGGCGCACACGGACCTGGAGGACGCGTTCGCCGCGCGCATCCGGGAGGCCCGCAAGGCAGGCGATTCACTGGGCGGCGCCGTCGAGTTCGCAGCCGACGACCTGCCAGCGGGGCTTGGGGAGCCGTTCTTCGACTCCATCGAGTCCCACCTGGCCCATCTCCTCTTTGCCGTTCCAGCCGTCAAGGGCGTGGAGTTCGGCGCCGGATTTGCGGCTGCGGCCATGCGTGGCAGTGAGCACAACGACCCCTTCCTCGCCGTGGCGGGAAAGGTCGCGACCGCGACGAACCACGCAGGCGGCATCCTCGGCGGCCGCAGTTCAGGGATGCCAATCTGGGGCCGCGTCGCCATCAAGCCCACCAGCACCCTGCCCGGCCGCGACCAGGCGACGGTCGACCTCGAGACCATGGAAGGCGCGACGTTGCGTGCAACCGGGCGGCACGATCCCTGCATCGCCGTGCGAGCCGTGCCGGTCGTGCAAGCGTGTCTGCGCATCGCGCTGGCGGAGTTCGCCCTGGGAGCCGAAGAAGCAGGCCTTCTCCCCCGGCGACCGCAAGCCACCTCTAGGCCTTCCCGCTAACCAGGTCCGTGAGCGGCAAGATGGTTCTGTACCCGGCCATCGACCTGCGGCACGGCCACGTCGTGCAACTGGAGGGCGGCGACCCGCACCGCGTCGCCCTGGAGCGCCCAAGCCCCGAGGCGCAGGCACGTGCCTTCGAGGAGGCAGGGTCGCGTTGGCTGCACGTCGTCGACCTCGACGCGGCCCTTGGTGAACGCAACCAGTGGGGCCACCTCGGCAAGCTCTTGTCGGACCGCCGCAGTCGCGTGCAGTTCGGGGGCGGCATCCGGCACATGACCGACGTCCAGCAGCTCCTCGACCTCGGCGTCGAGCGCGTCATCGTCGGCACGCAGGCGGTGCGCAACCCGCTGTGGCTGCGCGAACTTGCCCGCATCTTCCCCAAGCGCATCGTCCTCGCCCTCGACGCGCGGGCCGGCCACCTCGTCGTCGACGGTTGGACGACGGATACCGGAATCGAGGCCGTCACCTTCGCCGCGGGGCTCGACGACGCCGGACTGGCGGCCGTCATCTTCACGCCGGTCGGCGGCAAGGCCGACGACGGCATCCTGGCTGGCCTGCGCAGCGCCCTCAAAGTGACGCCGCTCGTCGTGGCCGCCCCTGACGCCTCGCTGGCTGACCTAGACATGATGGCTGCCGCCGGCATCGATGGCGCCGTCCTCGGCCTCAGCGTCTACGAGGGCCGCCTCGATCTGGAGGAGGCGCTGGCCCGTTACCCGTCACCTCCGCGTTGGCCCGTCCTTCTGGCCGCGGCCGCAGACGAGGGTCTGCCCGAGCCAGGCTTCGGAGCCGACCCGGACGAGTGAATCGAAGGGGAACCCTCTAAGACCGAGCACGGCTCATCCAGGCGCCGGGGTGAAGATGTGACGAAGCGGCGGGTGAAGGCGAAAGCGAAGGGCCGCAGCCCCAAGGCCCCCGCCATCCACAAGTTCGCAGGCAAGCGCAAGCTGCGACCGGAACCCCGCGAAGAGCCGCTCGAGCCCAGGCGCGCGGCCGTCCACAAGTTCGCCGGGCGGAAAGCCGACGGCGCACCGGCGGCAAGCGCGCCGCCCGATGCCAAGCCCATGAACGCGCGACTCGCCGCCATGGCCGCAGCGAGCGCCGAAGTATCCGACGAGCCGGAGGTCAAGTCCAAGACGTCCCCGTCGGCCGCAAAGGGCGGCGTCGACTGGAAGGACCTGGAGGACGATGCCCCGGCCGCCAAGCCGCTGCAGAAGACGCTGCCGGTGGACGATGGCGAGCCCGTTCTCGTCAAGCCCAAGGCGGTGCAGACGGCGGAGGTCGACCCAGGCGTCCAGGTCGTGGCCAAGGGCGCAAGCAAGTTCAGCGCCGCCGACCTCGAGATGCTGCGCGCCAGCATCAAGGTGAAGGGCTCCGGGGCCGTCATCGAGGGCGTCAACCTCGACGAACTGAAATGGGATGGCGAAGGCCTGCTGCCCGTCGTCGCCCAGGACCGCCGCACGGGTGCCGTGCTGACGCTGGGCCACACGAACCGCGAGACGCTCGAGGCGACACTGCGCTCCAAGCAGATGACGTACTGGAACCGCAACACGGGCAAGCCCGTGACGCAAGGCCAGGAGTCGGGCCATCCCCAGCGCCTCGTCAAGCTCATGGTCGACTGCGACAAGGATTCCGTCCTGGCCCTCGTCGAACAGGACGGCCCCGCATGCCACCGCGACACGGGGACCTGCTGGACCGACGACCGCGCCGTGCCTCCCGCTGGCTTCCTCGGCGAGCTCGACCGCATCGTGAAGGAGCGTGCCAAGACGCCCGAAAAGGGCAGCAAGACGTCGGCGCTCCTGGCCGAACCCATCGAGGCGTTGCGGGCCTTCGTCGAGCAGGCAAACGAGCTCACGAAGATCGTGCAAGGCAAGTCCAAGGGCAGCATCGAGACCGGCGCGGCCGACCTCCTCTACAACCTGCTCGTGACGCTGCGCACGAAGGGCGTCGGCCTCGGCGAGGTGCTGACGGAACTGCAGGCGCAGCACATGGCATTGGAACTCAAGAAGCAGAAGGAATAGGCGGGCGCAACGCAGGCGAGAACCTTCACCCCGCAAGGGCCGTTTCATAAGAGAGGGCGGACTCGCCGACGCGTGGCTGCGTACTGCCCTCGCTGCAAAGGCCTCATGCGGCCACAGCAGGGCGCTCTCGTCTGCATCCGCTGCAGCGCGCAGGCACGCGCGCAGGCGGGTGGTCAGTCCACGCTCGCAGAAGGCGCTGGACTCGGCGGCCAGGCGCAGCGTGCCAGCCGCTTCGACCCGCCGATGACGCCGCAGGCAAGTTCGTGGACGCCGCACACCACCGGCCAGATGCATCCCCAGCTCGGCTTGTTCCCGCACGACGCCATCCGCGACTCGCAGTTGCGCCTGACGCGTGACGTCGCCTTGGCCGTGCAAGGGGGGCGTCACTTGGTCGCACAGGCGCCGACGGGGATCGGCAAGACCGCCGCCAGCCTCGCCCCCGCAATCCAGGAAGCCATCGCGGCCAAGAAGACGGTGCTTTTCCTGACAAGCCGGCAGAGCCAACACCGCATCGCCGTTGAGACGGTTCGCCTGATTCGCGACCGGCGCGGCGCAGCACTCAGCCTCGTCGACCTCGTCGCCAAACGCGACATGTGCCTGCGCCCTGAAGCCCGCGACATGCATCCCGGACGGTTCCCCGACTTCTGCGGCGCGGAGACGCGCAACAAGTCGTGCTCGTACCTCGGCGAGGTCGGCGATGACGTGCTGCGGCGTGTGCGCGACGGCGTCCTGCATGTCGAGGAACTCATGCACGTCTCCAAGCAGGCGCACCTCTGCCCCCACCTCGTCGCCCTGGAAGCCGCCAAGACCGCCCACGTCGTCGTCGCCGACTACAACCATTTGTTCTCCGACATCCGCGAACAGTCCCTGCAGCGCCTTGGCTTGAAGCTGTCCGATTGCGTCGTCATCGTCGACGAGGCGCACAACCTCCCCGACCGCATCCGCCAAGGCCATAGCCACCGCGTGTCGCCGTTCCTGCTCGACCAGGTCGCTTCCGAGGCGCGCGACCAGAAAGCCCGCGACGTGGAGCGCGACATCGACGCCCTGCGGGAAGGACTCGCCGACCTTGCCGCACGAGCCGTGGCCGCCGGCACTGACGAGGCCGCCAAGCTCGGCTCCGACGAGCGCCGCGTCGCCCGCCTCGAGGTGGCGCAGTTGGGTGCGGCCTTCGAGGCGGCGCGCGGTCGCGGCCTACTCTCGACGCAGCGCGCCCTTGCCGACATGGCCACGGACCTTGGGCGGCTAGCGGCGAAGGTGCGCAAGGGAACCGATTCCGTGGTGCACGCCGAGGAATTGCAGGAGGCCCTAGAGGACTGGGCTCGCTTTGGCGGCGGCGCGTTGCGCTTCGTCGAATGGGATGGGGGCGGGCCGCCCACGCTGCAGCTGCGTCTGCTGGATCCAGGCATCCCCGCCCGCATGGTCTTCCAAGGCGTGCACTCGGCGATCCTGATGAGCGGCACGCTACGGCCACCAGAGATGGTGCGCGACCTGTTGGGCCTCGACGCGGCCCGCACGACCGTGCGTTCGTATGCAAGCCCGTTCCCGCCAGAGCACCGCCTCGTCGTCGTGGCGCAGGGCGTCACCACACGCTTTGCCGACCGCGGGCCGGACCTGTGGCGGCGCATCGGCGACATGATCGCGCAAACGGCGCAGGCCGCGCGCGGCAACCTTGCGGTCTTCTGCCCGAGCTACGCGGTGCTGCGCGACGTGCGTGACGCCGTGGATGCCGTCGGCACCGACAAGGAGGCAGTCGTGGAGGACCCCGACTGGGGCAAGGGCGACCGCGACCGCGTCCTCGATACGCTAGAGGGGGCCCGGCGCCGCAAGGGCGCCATCCTCTTCGGCGTGCTTGGCGGTTCACTTGCCGAGGGCATCGACTTCCGCGACAACCTGCTGTCCGCCGTCGTCGTGGTGGGGCTGCCCCTGGCACCGCCCGACCTCGAGGTCGATGCTACAATCCGGTACTTGGAGGGCCGCTTCCCGGGCCGCGGCCGAGCCTACGGCTACACCTATCCGGCCGTGAACAAGGTCCTGCAGGCGATGGGGCGCCCCATCCGCAGCGCCACGGACAAGTGCGCCGTCCTGCTGCTCGACGAGCGCTTCCTCGGGCCGCCCTACCGCGACTTGTTGCCCGACGGCATCGTTGCGACGGCCAATCCGGCGGGGACCGTCAAACCGTTCCTTGCGGCCCACGGCCTCTGAGCGGACGGCACAGGACAAGCCAGGCCACGGCGGCAACGAGCATGAGCGCGACGGACTCGACCTTCAGCAAGGCGTCGCCGCCCCAATGCACGACGTCGTCCGCGCGGGCATCGACGAATGGTGCCGGATGCCAGTGCGGGCCCCAGTAGTCGATGGCGACGAAGAGCGCAAGCAGCGCCAGCACGCCCGCGACACCGGCGGGGCTCCACTTGTCGCGCCGCATGTCTTGCGTCAGGATCAGTGACTGCAACGGCATGCCCATGTGCGTGACGAACAGCAACGTGTTGGCGCCGCCGGCATACGTGCCCATGGTCGACGAGTACGACAAGAAGAGCGCGGTCGTCCACAAGCCGACGTAGATGTTGAGCGTGAAGGCGGCGGCGTCCAGGGCCTTGCTGCGCCACCCGGCGAAGCGGTACAGAAGCAGGGCTGCGAAGATGACCAGGACCGCATTCGGCGAGTCGGCCACGAGGGGCCACGCCCAGAACGGCGTGCAGTACTGCTCGGCACCGGCGCCGCACAGCGGATGCGCCAAGTCGAACTGGCCGACGTCCGCGTAGTAGTACCAGCCGCCCACGATGCCGGCGACGTCCGCCAAGGCGATGAGCAGCAGGAGCCGGCCGTCGAGCTTGAAGCGGTTGGCCCACGCGAAGAAGGATTCGAGGCCCATGGTCGGGCCACGACGGCGCCGAGGAAAACCGTTGGGGCAATCAGACGCTGTACGGATGGCTGCCCGTGCATTCGACCTTGGTCAGGTCGCACGTGTCGTACCAGCCAGAAGGCGGCAGGCACGGCGCCATGGGGCAGAGCGGGACTTCCTGGCAGACCGCCTGCGAGGGATCGCCTGCGAAGACGCACTCCTGGTGCGTCGTGGTCCCGTCCGAGCATGTGGCGCTCGGGGCGACACAGTAGCCGACGCAAGTGTCGGTGGACAGGCAGTCGGATGCCGATGCAACGGGTGCGACGGCGGCGGCGAGACTCGCGGCGGCGAGGGCCAGGGGCAAGAGGTGGCGTGTGAGGCGCATGGATGCACTGACTCCGCGGCATGATCGGCCTGGACGCCTAAGCCCTTGTGGGCCGATTCCTACGCGCCGCCACCCGTGGGCCGCCCCGCGTCGCCGTGCGAAACCGTTTAGACCCCGTGCGCCCGCTAGCCGCCGTGGACGGACCCTCCCCGGAACGCACTGCGCTGACGCCGATGCTGGAGGAGCTTCGCCTGAGCCGCAACCGGCTCTGGTTGGCCTTTGCCGCCATGGTGGCCGTCTGCGTGGCCTCCTTCGTCGTCGCCAGCGCCGTCTTCCACTGCGAGTACCACTTGCCGTGCACGACGGCGCAGGACGCCTGGGATGGTGGCCTGTCACTGGTCGCTCTGATCACGTTGGCACTTGCACCCATCCTCCTGGTCTTTGCCGTTCGCGCCCAGGCGCGTTTCCAGAAGATCTTCAACGAGCAGGCGGCGCGCTGAGCCAACCGACAGCAGACGCCGGGGCAAAGTGCGGGGGCCCGGATTTGAACCGAGGAATCACGAAGAGCCCGATCTTAAGTCGGGTGCCGTTGGCCGAGCTTGGCTACCCCCGCAGGACGCCTATGCAAAGGCCGGTAAGCGGGGGGAAGGCACACGTGGCCATGGGGTTCGGCCATCCAAAAGGGTTGCCATCGCGTTTCGGCCCGTTCGCAGGGTTTATCCGAGAGGCCTAAGTCGGCCGCGCCTGGGCCCCTTCGGGGTTCCGCATCATGCCGCCTTAGCTTAGCTGGTGGAGCATCAGACTGTTAATCTGAGGGTCGTTGGTTCGAATCCGACAGGCGGCGTCGACACGGATGGGGGCTTACGCCTCGACCGCGAAGTGTTCGAGCACGGGGAAGACCGGCCGGATGGATCCGAGCTGATCGCGTTCGGCCAGGAAGTCTGCGAGGAACTGGGCTGCAGCGCGCAGTCCGGCCCCGTCGTCGTCCCATGAGGCAAGCGCGGCGGCGAGCACGGCCTCGGGCCCGCTTCTCGCATGCGCTCCGAGACGAGCCGCCGTGTCCTCGGCGTGGGCGAGGAAGCGGGGGCTTGCCCGCAGCGCCATGCCGCCGCGGCCGCGGCCGTATTCGAGCACGCCGGCGTGGGCGAGGCCAGAGAGAAGGTGGGAGCGCATGCTTGCATCAAACCCTGGGCAACCTTAAGGAGCGTCGGCCAGAGGTTGGTGAAAGGACTCTCTGGCCTGCTCCTGATTCGCCCCCGCCGCCCCCCTTTTATCGCCCCCGGCTCTCGACGGTCCCGTGCAGGCCGAGGGCTGGAGCAAGTCGAAGGTCATGCGCGAGCTCAGACGCGCACGAAAAGAGGACGCGACCTTCGCCGACGGCAGCATCATGGGCTCGATGTGCACGGCGCCCCACGAGGTCGCTGGCGCCGCCCACGCCTTGTATTCCGAGGTCAACCTGGGCGACCCCGCGCACTTCCCCGGCTCGGCCCGGCTGGAACGCGAAGCCCTCGCGGACATGCTGCAGCTCTTCAACGCGCCGCGTGGGGCAGAAGCCCGCTTCACGTCAGGCGGAACCGAGGCCAACATCCTAGCCTGCTGGATTGCCCGCGAGAAGACCAAGCGGCGCCAAGTCATCGTGCCGGCATCGGCGCACTTCAGCTTCGAGAAAGCGGCCCGCCTCCTCGAGATGCAACTCGTCACCGTCCCGACGGATGCCGCCGGCCACGCCGACCCCGCCGCCATGGCGAAGGCCGTCGGCCCCGACACGGCCCTCATGCTGGTCATCGCGGGCACGACGGAACTCGGCCTCGTCGACCCGGTCGAGGAGATTGCCAAATGGTGCGCCCGCAACGAGGTCCTGCTGCATGTCGATGCGGCCTACGGTGGCTACCTCCTGCCCTTCATGGAGGAGGCCGGCCGCAAACCCGCGCGCTTCGACCTGGGACTCGCGGGCGTCTGGAGCCTCGCGGTCGACCCGCACAAGGGCGCCATGGCCACGATTCCGGCTGGCGTCCTGATGCTGCGCGACGGCCGCGACTGGGCGCGGACGGCCGTCAAGTCGCCGTACGTCTCCACGGACACCCAGTCGACGCTCTCTGGCACGCGCCCCGGCTCCGCGGCGGCGGCGACCTGGGCCGTCCACCGCCACCTGGGCCGCGCGGGCTTGGCCGGCCTTGCCGAAACCTGCCTGGACAACGCCGCATACCTGGCTGCGCGGCTACCCGAACTCGGCTGCGAGTTGGTGGCCTCCCCCGAATTGGCCGTCGTCACCTTCCGCGCTGCTGACCCCGCGGGTCTCGCCGCCGAACTTGCAACCCGGGGCTTCCGCCTCAACGTGATTCCCCGCTTCTCCGCGCTGCGCATCGTCGTGCAGCCCCACGTGACGCGCAAGACCATCGACGCGTTCCTGGTCGAGTTGGAGGCGTGCCTGCCGTGAAGGCCCGCCGCCCGGCGCGCACGAAATCCAAGCCCCAGGCCAAGGCCAAGCCACGTTCCAAGCCGGCCTCGCCTGCAAAGCGGACGGCCCGCCCGTCGGACGTCGTCGACCGCAGCCTCCTCGAGGCCGAAGTCATGAAGCGCAAGGGCTACCCCTACGTCATCCACCCGCTGATGGACGGCGTGCCGCGCGTCCAGCCGGAACTCCTGCGGACATGGGTGACATGGGCCGCCCAGCAACGCGACATCCTGGCCGGCGCGACCCTCCTTCTTGCCCCCGAAGCGATGGGATTGCCGTTGGCTGCCGGCCTCTCCCTCGAGACCGGCATCCCGTACGCCGTCATCCGCAAGCGGCGCTACGACCTTCCAGGCGAGGAAGTCGCCTTCGCGGAGACGGGCTACGGCGAAGCCGCCCTGCACATCAACGACGCCTGGCCCGACGACCGCGTCGTCATCGTCGACGACGTGGTCAGCACCGGCGGAACCCTCCGCGGCATCCTCACGACGCTCGAAGCCATGGGCATCAAGGCGCTGGGCGTCCTCGTCTTCGTGGACAAAACAGGCAAGGCGGCCTCCGTCGCCAAGCAGCACGCGCTCCCGGTCCGGGCGATGCGGGCCATCCGCGTCGACGGCGACAAAGTGGCCCTGCGCTAACGCGTCGACTGCACGAGGCCGAGCGTGTTGCCCTCGGGGTCTCGGAAGTACGCCGTGAAGCCAACGCCAGGCACGGACTCCTTGCCGCGCACGACCTTTCCGCCATTCGCTTCCACCTCGCGCAGTGACTTGCCGATGTCGGCGACCTGGATGGTCACAATCGGCGCTTGCACGAAGGCCTGCCGCTGCATCATCCCGCCGTTGATGTTCCCCGGCGTGCCGACCATGCCCTGCGCGTCAGTCGGCGTCGTGTGAAAGAGGGTGTAGGCCATGCCGGGCACGGAGTTGACCTTCCAGCCGAAGGCCTTGCTGTAGAAGCGCTGGGCGCGCTCGACGTTGTCGGCGGGCAACTCGAAGTGGACGACTGGGTCAGCCATAGGACACCATGGCGGTCAAGGGCTTGGGGTTCGTAAACGCGCGGGCCGGTACGGCCGTCGCCGCGATGCGCACGTAGAAAAACCGGCCAACACGACACACAAGCGATGCTTCGCACATTCGCACCCACCTTGGCCCTCGTGGCCCTTGCCGGCTGCGTTTTCGGGGGCGGTGACTCCGGCGGCGCCGCAGACGTCTCCTACGACGGCACTGACAACGGCACGCACTCGGAAACCGCGCGCTGCAACTCGGACGGCACGCTCACCGGCTCAGGCAAGATCGACAACGGCCAGGTGCGCATCACCGTGACCGACGGCAGCGGCAACCAGATGTTCAGCAACACCTACTCGTCCTCCTTCGACGCCGGCGCCGAGTCGATGCACGGCGCCTCCGGCGGCTGGACCGTGCAAGCGGTGCGCAGCGGCTCCGGCCTCGTCGGAACCCCCTTCAGCGGAAACTACCACTTCCACCTCGCCTGCTAGACCCCCTCACCGCGGACACGACCTCCAAATAGTTCTCCGGGTTCCGTAGGACGCGGATAGGTGACCCGTTGAGCCCCAAGACGAGCAAAGGCAGCGCCGCCTTCGCGGCCGAGATGGCGGCGATCAAGGCCGAGAAGCGGGCCGCCTGGGACCTCGGCCGCCTCGAACGCGTCCGCCGCATCTGCATGGAGTACCCCGGCGTCGTCGAGGTCGAACAATTCGGCGAACCCTGGTGGAAGGTCGGCAAGAAGCCCTTCGCCTCGTACGGCGCGGAGAACGTGCGCGACGGCATGGCCTTCAACGTCACCCTCATGGACCAGAGCCAACTCCTCGAGGATCCGCGCTTCGAGCGCACGCACTACATCGGCCAACACGGCTGGACGACCATGGTCTTCGGCAAGAAGGTCGACTGGGCCGAAGTCGAAGAACTGGTCGACATCGCGTACCGCAAGGTGGCGCCCAAGCGGCTGACAGCGACCTTGGATCTCCGGCCACCCGAGGAACGCGCCACTGTGGACACCGTTGCGCGCCGCTGACGGTCGGCCGCGTCACCAGGCGTTGCCGCGAACGACGGACTCGTCCATCTCAGCAACGTGGAACGCGCCGAGAAGGTCCGTGTAGTACACGTATTTCCCCCTCGGGATGGCATCGTACACGACCGGGTCCGTCGTGTAGCCCAGGTAGGGGATTGCCGTCCGGCCGTGCGGTTGCACGAAGCCCAACATGACAGGCTGCTGTGCCTTCGCCAAGGTCGACACATCGAGAACGATGAGGCCGGCGTGCATGTGCGGCACGAAGAGTGTGCCATTGCGGATCTCGGTGCGGTCCGTGGAGAACATGTACGTGCCCCCCTCCGCCGGGTGTAATCCCGGAAGCTGCCACGTCCCGATGAGCTTGGGCGCCACGAAATCGGTTGCATCGACGATCCACAGGATGCCCTGCCGCGGATAGCTCGTCGGATATTCGGGGGCAACCACGGCGATGCGGTGGCCTTCGATGGCCGTGAACTCCACGTTGTGCACGTTGCCCGGCATGACGACGGTGAAGGCGTCCCATTTGCCGAGGAACTTGGGGTTGGCTGGGTCGGAGACATCGACGAAGTGCGCGCCTCCCCGCCAATGGGCGACGGCCATGAGGGGCTTGCCGCTGAGCGGGTCCGGGTCGACGGTGACGTCGTGGATGTTGTAGGAGGAGAAGCCGTCCTGGCGATTGAGGGCGGCCTGCATGCCTTCCGGACTCTGGTACGTCGCGACAGGCGTCACGTGCGGCGCGGGCGTCGCGTCGAACCGCACGATGTCAATCTGCGCAAGCGCATTGTTCGTGCCAAAAATGTACGTTGCACCCCCGATGACCTCGATATCGAGACGATGCCAACCGTTTCCACCTGGCACACCCTGCACCGTGGAGCCAGGCGAGCGCCAGAACGTCGCCAGCGTCGGGTGGGACAAGTCCGCCAAGTCGACGACCTGGAGGCCGCCGTCGCCGATGTACGGCAAGCCGCCGCCGGCCGCGTCGTTCTCCGCCGTGACGAGAGGCATCGTCGGCACGAAGGCCCAGCGACCGTCGGCACTGACCTCCACGTCATTCGTGTCCGCCGTGCCCGCATCGAAACGGCCGACCTCGCGAGGCAGCGCCGCATCGGCGATGTCCAAGATGACGAAGCCCGCCGACGGGTGGAACAACGACACGAATGCATAGTGGCTCCAGATCGTGAACTCCGACGGCGGCGACGTCGACCCCGAGCCGTTCATGGGGAGCGTGGACTCGAAGACGTCATGCATGTGCCACGACGCGCCAGGATGCGCGGCCGGGTCCGAGTGGTCGTGGTCGTTGACGAGGTTGGCCTCGAGGAACGCCAGGCCGGCGGCTTCGTCGTCGGCAGGGGGGGACGGCGGGGCTGGTGTCGTGCAGCCGGCAAGGACACAGAGCAGGAGCAGGATGGCGGCGACGACGTGTTGGATGCCCACGGCCGCCGGAGGCGAGGCGGGTGTCTTGAAGGAATCGCGCGCCCTAATTCCCCTTGAAGTTCGCGACCCTCTTCTCGACGTACGCGGCGATGCCTTCCTTGGCATCCTTGGATCCAAAGAGTTCAGCCTGCAATTCGCGCTCCAAGGCCAAGCCGTACTCCAACGGAATCTCGGCACCGGACTGCACGGCGCGCTTGATGCGGCCGGCCGCCATGGCCGCCTTGTTCGGGGTACTGAACTGGCCCGCGTAGTCGAGGATTGCCTGGCGGAAATCCGCAGCACTTCCCGGGTAGATGTCCGTCACGATGCCGAGGTTCTTCGCATCCTCGAAACTGATGTTGTTGCCCGTCACCATGAGCTCGATGGCCTTGGGCTTGCCAACGAGGCGAGCCAGGCGCTGCGTGCCCCCGGTACCGGCCAGCACACCCAAGTTGATCTCCGGCAGCCCGACCTTGCCCGCATCCTTGCGCGCGATTCGCAAATCCGCCGCCATGGCAATCTCCAAACCACCGCCGACTGCGTGGCCATTCAAGGCCGCGATGACCAACTTCGGCGTCTGCTCGAGGCGGCTCAACGTCTCGTTCGCATGCAAACAGAAGAAATACTTGTAGCCAGGAGTGACCTTGTTCAACATCTGGATGCTGGCCCCCGCCGAGAAGAACTTCTCGCCGTGCCCAATGAGGACGATGACGTGCACATTGTCATCGAAGCGCGCCTTCAGCACAGCCTCGTCGATGTCCCGCATCATCTCATGCGTGTACGTGTTCGGCCCCGACGCGCCCTCCTTGAGCGGCGCACCAGCCGAGTCGCTTGCCAACTCGATGACCGCGATGCCATTCGGCGTCACGCCATAGTTCACCAAACGGTTCGCCATCGGCGAGAGCTTCAAGGCAGTCTGGGCGGGCGCATTCTGGGCCATACCACGCCCAGGAACGCCCCGTTCTTCAAGCCTTGGCCATGAGCCCCACTCCCACGAACAAGCCGGCGCACCCTTTATACGCCAAGGCAAGTCGGCCACAATGACCGGCAACGGCTGGCACGCAGCCCTCCCCCTGACGGACGTGCCCAACGGCCGACCGCACGAAGCCACCATCGCCGGCGTCAGCGTCCTCATCATCCGCCAAGGCAACGACGTCTACGCGACCACCCTCCACTGCCCCCACAAATTCGGCAACCTCGCCGAAGGCACCCTCGCCGGCCGTCTGCTGACCTGCCCCCAACACACGGCCACCTTCGACCTCGCCACCGGCCGACCCCGCCCGGGCGAAGAATGGGCCGGCAACCTCACCACATACGCATGCCGCGTCCGCGAAGGCCTCGTCGAAGTCCAACTCCCAGCCCTCGCCTGAACCAGCCTAAATCGAATTCAGACGCCCGCCATCCACCGGCATCACGATACCACGTACGAACGACGCAGCCGGCGAACAAAGGAACGCTACCGCGGCACCAATCTCCTCCGGGCGCCCCAACCGACCCTCGGGCTGCGCATCGATCCAACCCTGCCGCACCTGCGCCACCGACTTCCCCGTCCGCTTCGACGTCGCGTCACTCAGCTCGCTCAAACGCTCCGTGTCGGTGTACCCCGGCAGAATGCAATTCACCGTGATCCCCGGCGGCAACTCCTTACTGAGCGTCTTCGACCAAGACGCCATGCTCGCCCGCATCGCATTGCCAATGCCAAGACCGACAATCGGCTCCCGCACCGACGTCGACAAAATGCTCACGATACGACCATACCCCGCCGCCTTCATCCCCGGCACACAAATCTGCGCCAACAGATGACTCGCCAACTGGATACGCCCATACGCCTTCAACAAATCCGCCTCCGACACCTCCAACAACGGCAACGACGGCGGCCCCCCCTGATTGTTCACGAGGATGTGCACCGGATGCTGCCGCACATGCGCCTCCACCTTGACACGCAACCCCACCCGGTCCTCCAAATCACAGGGCAAGACATGCACATGGCTGGCCCCAGCAGCCAACACCTCCTTCGCCGCATCGCGCAACTCGCCCTCGCGCCGCGCCAGCAACGTCACAATCGCACCGAGACGCCCCAGCTCGACCGCCGCGGCACGCCCAAGCCCCGCCGACGCCCCGCAAACAAGCGCATGCCGACCCTTCAAAGAAAGATCCACGCCGCCCCCACGCCGCGGCCACCTAAGACGCTTGGCCCGACCAAGGACCCGGCAAACCCACCCACCCCCCACGCTCCTCCCAGAACAAGAACGCCTCCTCGACCACCTCATGCAACGCCTGACGCGGATGCAAACGATGGCGCGCGATGAGATCACGAAGATAGGCGGGAATTTCGATGGTGGTGGAATCCGTGGTGCGGACCATGGCATAGGCACCGCGCGGTTCCTATAGGAGCCTCGCGGCGGGGGAACCGAAATCGCACAGCGGTTGGTGGCGCGGCCAGGCGCCGGCTATGGGATAAGCACGGCCCGCACCGGGCTGGCGTCGGCGCCTTCCAGCCGTAGGGGCAAGGCGATCAGGGTGTATGTTCCGGGCTTGACGTGGGCCAGGACGAGGCCTTCGAGGTTGACCATGCCGCGGGCGAAGAGGCGTTTGTGGGCTTCGAGGCCCTTGGAGGCGAAGAGGTCGGTGGAGGGTGTGTCCAACCCTACCAGGATGCAGCCGGCGTCGGCGAGGTGGTCGATGAGTTTTGGGTCGGGGGCGGCGAAGTCTTCGTTCCATTCGGTGGGGTCGGGGAATGTGCCGGTTTTGAGGAGGACGCGTGGCGTCGTGATGGGGGATGTGAGGTGAGCCGGGAGGATGCGCTTGCCCCTTGCAGTCGTGGTCTCGATGACTTGGCAGGGTCCATAGTATGCCGTCAGGGGCATGGTGGCTGCGTCCGGGCCGTCGGTGGCGTAGTGGCGGTGGGCGTCGGTGTGGGCTCCGACGTGGAAGGAGGTGTGCATGCTGCCGATGTCGATGCCGTCTTTGTGCACGTCGGATGACTTCTCCATCTTGTAGGGGATGTCGCCGGGCCAGTTCTTGATTGCGTCGTTGATGGGGGGGGAGATGTCGATGAAGCGGACGAGCTCCTCTTTGGGCATGCCTGGCAGTCCCTTGTCGGCGGCGGCGCGGTCGGCGGCTCGGTCCGCGGCGCGGGCGGCGCTTTGGACGTCGCGCCAGGAGCCGGACTTCATGGGTGCGCCTTGGTTGGCATCTTGGCGACGACTTTGAGTTCCACGGCGATGGGGCCAGGGAGGGCTTGCACTTCAACTGTCGTGCGCGCTGGCTGGATGTTGCCGAAGTACTCATTGTAGACGGTGTTGAAGTCGGCGAAGTCGCGTTTCATGTCGATGAGGAAGGCGCTGACGTCGAAGACGTCTTCGAGGCTGGCTCCGGATTCTTGGAGGATGGTCTTGATGTTCTCGATGCATTGGCGGGTCTGCGCCTTGACGTCGTAGGCGAGGCGTTTGCCGTGTGCGTCGTGGACGGGGCCGCCGGTCGTCGCATTGGTTTTCGGGTGGCGGGGACCGATGCCGGCCAGGTACAGGAGGTCGCCGACGCGGCGGGCGTGGGCGTAGGCGGCGTAGGGTTTGGGGGCTTTGCTCGTCGCCACGACGCCTGACTTGTCAACAGATGGAACAGATGCACTAGATGACGAAATCTGTTTCTTCTCTTTCATCTGTTGACCCGTAGGGCGGGCAGCGGCCGTTTCCTGCAGCAAGGGCGAGCCGCCCCGCGGCCCTTCCGTCTTCGATGGCATGCGGCCTTCCCACTTGTCGCCCTCCTCCATGGTGAGGACGTTGAGTTGCGTTGCGCCGCCCGCGGAGCCGGAGGAGAGGACGTTGCGGTCGCCGCCGAAGTATTCGGCGTCGTCTTCGTCGAACTCCTTGTCGGCCGTGGCCTTCAAAGTCGGAGTGAGACCGACGACGGCTGCGCCCGTCCCGTAGATGGGCTCGTAGGCGAACACGTTGCCGTCGTAGTGGTTGCTGGCGCCCATCACGGCGGACAGCCACCAGATGGCCTTCATCTTCTGGTCGCCGTTGGCTTGACCGGAGAATTCGCGGGCGAGTTGGCTCGCGTCCTCGAGGCGACCCTTGCCGAGGAATTCCAGGTACTTGCGGTTCCACTCGTCGTCCTTGAGGCTATGGATGCGGTCCTTCGCGAAGGGAATGATATCCGTGTGCATGCGGTTGCTGAGGGCCGTTACCGCAATTGCCACGACGCGCTTGCCGGATGCTTGGACGGCGTCGCGGGCGGCCTTGCCGAGGACAATTGTCTCGGCGCGGTCGGCGTACATGTTGCACGACACGATCGAGGCCGCAATTTCATTCTTTGGCGACAATAGTTTGAGGGCCACGACGGAGCCGGTGTCGATGGGAAAACCGTGGTAGTCCACGGTGCGCATCTCCAGGCCGCGCTTCTCGCCGTGCTCGACGTACGACTTGCCAAAGGCTGGGTCCATGCGGAGCTTGTACGGAATGGAGCCGAGTTCATGCCATTCGGGGTCGACGTGGTTCCACTCCGGCGCCGGCCGCGCTTGGACTTGGTGGCCGATGACCGAGAGCCACTGCGTCGAGTACAGCAAGAGGAGGTCGGGCTTGAGGCGCTTGATCTCGGCGCGCACGGACTCATAGGCGTCGCGGACGCGTTGGTACGCCGGATTCGCTTCGGGGATGAGGTAGGGGTGCGGAAGGCCAGGGACGATGAAGGCGGCGATGAGGCCTGGGCGCCCGTTCACCGACTGCGCCGCGGATGGCGCTGAGACCGCGGCGGCGTTCGGTTTCATCTGTTTCACGGGTTGACTCGACGAGCCACGGGCCGAACGAACCAAGGAACGCACAGACCCCGCTGAACGCGTGTTCTGTGGTTTCTGTAAAGTCTGCGGTTTGGTTTTGCGGGTCATTTACGCTTCCCCCCGGCGAGGTGAGCGCGCAGCGATGGCAACCAGGCAACCCGCGGCCGCGCCCGCCACGAGTGCCGTGAGTACGGCCAGCAACGTCCCGCCACCGCCCTCGTACCAGCCTGCGGAGCGGCCACTGACTTCGCGTGCCACCGACCAAGCGAAGAGAGCCCCGTAGCTTGCGACGCCAACCACGATTCCAGCCACGATTGCACGTCTTGCAGCCCGGTTCGTTCGCGAGGCGGCTGGGACGCCCATCTACGTCCGCCCCCTCGGCGTGACTCGCCGCGTCTCCGGATTAGGGTCCCACTCCACGACGGCGTTGCCGGTGCCGATGACGGTGCCGTAGCCGTGCAGTTCCGCCGGGTACTTTGGGTACGAAAGTGCGGAAAGTAACCAGGACAGGCAACCGGCGTCGGCCTCGCTCGTCGCGTCGTCGATGAGGTCCGGCATCTCGTCGAACAGCTGCGCCGCGCGTCCTTCGCGCATGAGGCGGATGGCGTGCATGTCCCACAGGTATTGTCCGTGGTGGTAGATGCGTTCCTGGCTCATGTCTTCGGGGAGGGCGCCTTCGCGCGTGAAGTGCCGATGGCTGATGGAATTGCTCGCGAGGAGGAGGGCGCGGCGTCCCGACTTCTCCACGGCGCGGCGCGTCGCTTCGCCGAGGGCCTTCTGCTGGGCTTGTCCGACGTCGTTGCTGTAATATTTATACGAACCATTGGATGAAATGCCGACGATGGGTTTGTCCCACTTGGGATTCACCATGTGGCACGCCGCGATGGTGCCGTAGTCGACGCGGTATGCCGGGTTGCGCATCATCTTCGTGACGAGGCCGGCGCCGCGGGCTTCCTTCTCGATGACCTCGGCGAGCTCGACGTCGACGTCGATGTCGCACTTGAAGCGGAAGAGGTTCGGGAAGATCGGGTCGACGCTCAGGTTCGAGAAGTGCTTCACGCCGAGGAAGTGGTGGCCGACTTGGGTTCTCCAATGCGGCGAGTGCACGATGATGACATCGTATTCGCGCATCTTGCGGTCGAGGCTTGCCCGCAGCCGTTCGTAGCCCCACCGAACCGGCTCCCAGCCGCACTCGGCCGTCGCCTCGTTCTCTGGCGGGTTGTCGGCGTAGACGAGGTGGGGCGGATGCGGCGAGAGGCAACCGGCCACGATGCGGCCTTGCTGCGCCGTCGGCTGGGGGCGATTTTGGGCTTTGCCACGCGGGGCTTGCCGTGCCATCGCCGAAGACGACCGCCGCTTGCCGTATCACTGTTTTGGACCCGGCCTGGCCCACGCTTACGTGGCCGGCTGGCGCCTACACGACGTGCAGGGCTTCGTTGGCATCCGCTTGACCGATGGCGCCCATCGACGGGGCATGCCGGCAGCGCGGGCACGGCACGCCGACGCTCTGCGTCTTCGCCCAAGCGACGAACACGCCGGTCCCGTGGCACGTTGGACACCCATGCGGTGGCTCGAAGATGATGCCAAGGGCGGTATCCCCGATACGCCAACTCCTTTGGGGTTCCATGGCCCCACCTTCCGAGGCGCGCGCCCATAAGGCGTGGGTTTGCCAACGCCGCCCACACCCGCCAGGTCCCAGGAGGCAACCTTGAAGGGGGAGCCCCATGCGTGGCCGTGGACGAAGCCGGGTTGGCGGAGGCCCAAGCCGACTTGGTGGCCTGGGGTCTCCTCGACGACGGCGTCCCCGTCCAGGTGTCACGCCGTGGCCGAGCCGCCCTGGCACGTGCCGCCGCCTTTCTTCGCGAAGAAGAAGTCCAGGGCCGACCGCGCGAAGGGCATCCGCTCTTGCTGACCGCCGAGATCGCAATCGCGGCGGCCTTGCCCGAGGGGGCATCCGCGACCGTGGAGCACCACCGCCTGCTGGCCGCCGTGGAGCTCGCGTCCCTTCCAGAGGGTGTGCGCGGGATGTTCACCTAGCGGCTCTTGGCCGTGACGACGGGGCGCCCCGCCGTCGGCGTCGGGGGCGCCTGAGCCTTCAGGTAGGCGACGATCTGGTTCAGTTCCTTGTCGAATGTCGCCTGCGGCATTGCCGTCCCGTTGAGGATGGTCGAGCCTTGACGCGTCAGGCTGGCCATGAAGACGGCTTCCTGGATCTCCTGCTCGGTTGCGCCGTTGAGGCGAGCCGCTTCGGTGTGGAAGAGCACGCAGTAGTGGCACGGGATCTGGGCGGAGACGCCGAGGCCGATTAGTTCCTTGACCTTCCCGGAGAGCGCCGTCTTGTCCGACAGCTGGAAGTCGCGCAGGCCGGCCCACCAGAGCCGGAATTCGTTGGGCTGCAGGACGTTGGCAAAGGATGGCACCATGCCGAAGGTCTTCGTCAGTTCCGTCTTGAGGTCATTGGGCAGGCTTGTCGGAGGGTTGGATGTGGGCATGTTGGGCACCCGACCAGGGGCATTCCCGTCACCCATATGAGGGGGAGGGCCGAGGCAGGCACCGCCGACCCGGTTGCTTGCTCCTGGACCAGGATCATCGCCGGTTCCTTGCAGCTCACGCGTGGCCCGCGCCTGGAATCGCCCGCCAGCTCTCGCCGGTCACGCCTCTTCTGCCTTCGAGCGGCGCGCTCTTGCGCCCAGGCCTGCCAAGAGCACGGCTGCGACGGCCGCGGGGATTGGCAACGCGGGCGTCCCATTCGAAGCGGCCGGCGCCACCTGCGCTGCTGCCGTGCCGTCCGGGGCCCACGTCAGGTTGTGCAACAGCAACGTCGTCGCCCCGCCGATGGCCACGGGTTGGCCGTGCGCGTCGGCGTCGATGTCGAGGAACATCCTGTCGTGCCATTTCATGGCGCCCGCCGGACCGGACAGGTGCACCGCGCACGACGCGGGCAACGTGGAGTACGCGCACGTGGCGTCGCCTGGGATGCCGCGCCCACTCACGTACAAGGTGACGCGCAGGTCGACTGAACCCGCGGTCGGCTGCGTCGCATTGCCGACACTTGCCAGGCCGATGACGAGGTCTGCCGTTCCGCCGACATGCAAGTCACGCGGCGCATCCCAGTAGTCGCTCAGGACCTTGCTGGCAAACACTGGAGCCGGCCCGACGGGACACGAAGCGGAGGGCAGCGCAGTGAGGGCGATGGCCAGGCAGCGCTGGGAGCCCTGTCCGACGTGGAATTCGATGTCCCCCGATGGGGGCAAAAGCGAGAGCGCGGAGGCCGTCACGTTGGCGCGCACGACAGGGAGCCCCCAGGTGCCGGCCAGTTCGATGCGCGATGGGTCTGAGCCGCCAAACACCATGGAAGGCGTGAACACGGCGGCGATCGTGGGGAACCGAACGGCGACCGAGGTCTCGAGGAAGGGCACCGCAGCGCCCGGACCGGCCAAGGCGACGTCGCAGATGTCCGCGACATCGCACAACCGTTTCCCCGTCGCGACGAGGGTCTGGCCATGCGTGACGTCGACCTGGACCTCGAAGACGCCGGGATGAAGGAGCGGGGAGAAGCGCAGGAACGCCGTCCCTTGGCCGGTGGCGTTCAGGATGAGGTCCGTGCCGTTGCCATTGAACATGTGGGGGGGCGCCCCTCCCTGCCCGGCGGCTGCCACGGCGAATCCCTGGCCGCACGAGCCGGAGTCCGCCGCCGGCTCCGCGATAAGGTTGTAGGGGCCGCAGGCGAAGTTCGCTTGGTCGCCCCGGTCCATGTAGAGCACCAGTTTGTCGCCTTGGGTGACGGCGCCGGCCTGCGGCGTCACGGTTGCCCCGAGAACCAGGAAGGCCATGACGACCGCCAGCCGCATCATGGCGCACCGCCCTTCACGCAGATGTTGCGCGGTTCCGAGAAGAAGTCCAGTGAGTGGCGGCCGCCTTCGCGCCCGACGCCCGATTCCTTCATGCCCCCAAAGGGCACCCGCAAGTCGCGCACAAGCCAACAGTTGACCCAGACCATGCCGGTGTCGAGAGCCTCGGCAACTCGTTTGGCTTTTGCGGCGTCGGTCGTCCAGACGCTGGCGGCTAGACCATACCGCACGTCGTTGGCGAGCCGGACGGCCTCGGCCTCGTCCGCGAAGGCCTGGATCGTGACGACGGGTCCGAAGATTTCCTCCTGCACGCAGCGCGACGACTGCGCCAGACCGGTCACGATCGTCGGTTCCAGAAACGCCCCGTCCGAGAACGGCGTCGGCAACTTGGGGCGGGATCCACCGAGCGGGATTCGTCCGCCGTCTGCCTTTGCGATCGTGATGTAGGCCTCGACCTTGGCGCGGTGCTCCTTGCTCACAAGGCTGCCGAGGTCCGTCGCCGGGTCCGCCGGGTCGCCGACCTTCATCTGCTGGGTTCGGGCGACGAGGCGCTTCGTGAACTCCTTCTCGGCCTTCGCCTCGACGAGGATACGCGAGCCGCACAAGCAGATTTGCCCGGTGTTCGTAAACGCGGAACGCACGACGCCTTCGACGGTTGCGTCCATGTCGCAGTCGGCAAAGACGATGGTCGGATTCTTGCCGCCGAGTTCGAGGCTGACCTTCTTGAGGTGGGGCGCCGCCGATTGCGCGACGCGGCGACCCGTCGCCGTTCCACCGGTGAAGGAGATGGCCCGCACCTCAGGATGCTCGACAAGCGCTTGGCCGGCTTCGGGGCCGAGACCGTGGACGACGTTGAAGACGCCGGGCGGCAGACCGGCTTCCAGCAGGACCTTGCCGAGAGCGTCGGCCGACAGCGGCGTCAATTCCGAGGGCTTGGCCACGACCGTGTTGCCCATGGCAAGGGCCGGTGCCGCCTTCCAGGACAGGAGATAGATGGGCAGGTTCCACGGCGTGATGAGCCCAACGACGCCGACGGGGGCGCGCACCGTGTAGTTGAGATGGCCCGGCATCGGATGCTCGATGCGGCCTTCAGCGACCGCGAACTCGGCGAAGAAACGCAGATTCGAAATGGCACGCGGAACGTCGAGGCTGCGCGCGAGCTTGACGGGCTTGCCGGTGTCCCGCGATTCGAGCGACGCGAACTCGTCCATGCGCGACTCGATGAGGTCGGCGGCCTTCGTCAAAATGGCGCAGCGCTTGGCGAGTGGCGTCGCGGACCAAGCGGGGAGTGCGGTTTTCGCGGCAGCAACGGCTGCGGCGACGTCGGACGTGCCACTGCGAGGGATGGTGGCGATTTCCTTGCTCGTGGCGGGATTGATGACGGAGATTGTGCGGCCGTCGGCTGCGGGTCTTGATGTGCCGGCGATGAGGTTGCCGACGTCGACGACCGCCCCATCAACAGATGCAGCAGGTGCCGACCGGAACGAAGCGGTGGAATCGGTTGTAT
The DNA here is from genome assembly GCA_040390065.1 of bacterium. Classification (GTDB taxonomy): domain Archaea; phylum Thermoplasmatota; class E2; order JACPAO01; family JAHFTW01; genus JAHFTW01. The sequence goes on from JAZJZE010000009.1 coordinate 395,864, forward strand.
CCGTTGCATCGGTTGACCGTTGGGCGTCGCGCCTGGCGAACCCGTACGCGCGCGCCAAGTCCCTCTGGGCGACCTTGCGGTCCTTCTCGAGCCAATCGAAGCCGTCGGTCATGTGGGGCCTGCCGCAGGAGCCGAGCCAGCAGGGAAACTGAGGAAGAACTCGGCGAAGAAAATGAGGACGGCAAGACCGCCGGCGACGAGAGCAATCCAGTTTCGCGCGTGGTAGGAACCACCCTGCAGGCGCATTGTTGCCTCGGCGACGCCCCACACGCCGCCGAAGGCCGACAGGAGCCAGGCGATGGCAACCGGTACGACCAACCAGGTGGGCGGGGCGTTTGGCAAGGCCGGCGCAAGAGCCGCCAGCACGGTGGTGGCAAGGGCCGCAAAGGCAACGCCCACAAGCCACGCTGCCACGGGCTCCGGCACGGGCGCCGTCACGGATGGGGCTGGCCTCCGCCGGCGGGCGCGACCTCCCGACCACCAAAGTACCGCGGCCCCTGCGCCGAACCCCAGGCCGAAGGCGACGGGGAATTCCACGGCGTCCGCCCTGGGCCGGCCACGTGCGGCAACGACGATGAGGACCGTGAAGAGCAGGCCGACGCAAGCGACGACGATGGCCGCAATCTGTAGGCCATGAAGGGGGCCGGTGCCCTTGGGCAGTGGGGGCGACCGCTCGACCATTACGCGGTTGACGACGGGCCGAGGTTTGGCCGTTGCCGCAAGACGCCAACACACTGCGGCGAGGCCGAGGAAAATGACCTCCATGGCGAGGGCGTCGAGCCAACGGTTCGTGGCGGTCGGGCGGACAAGAGCCTCATACGCGGCCAGTTGAGCCAGGGCGACGAAGGCGACGGCCACGATTCTCCAGGTTCTTGCCGGCGACATCACGGCCCCCACCCCGGCGCCGGCCATTCGGGTGCCCACTCGTTCCAGTCGTAGTACCAGCGGTCGTCGTTGGGGTCCCAGTCGTCCCACGTCGGAATCGCTTCCAACTTCTTGGCGTACTTGGTCGGCACGATGCCGGGGACGAGGAACGCCTTCTGCCGGTTCAATTTATAGGGATTCCTCAATTCAAATCCGAGGACGCCGAGGATGGCCCGTGCGACGTACCAAGTGGCCCTCGGGTTCCAGCCGTGCGCGATCTTGACGACGACGCCGAGGCCGTCGGGGTAATCGGGGTGCACGATGGACAATCCGAGGAGGCCGTCCGCGCCTTCCTTCGCGATGACCTTGCCCTTGCAGGCCTTCAGAATCGTGGAGTCGAGGCGGTTGAAGCCGCCGACGAGGTCGGGATTCTTCGTCATGGCCTCCCAGATCCAGTCCTCGTCGCGTTCCTGGGCGAGGCGGGCATAGAGGAGGGCGAGTTCGTTGACCGTGTTCGACGCGGTCGGCAATCCGCAGCCGTCGCGGGCGACGCGGGCTGGCTGCCAATCCTTGCCGAGGAAGCGGCGCACTTCGTCGAGGTAGGCCTGGAACCACGGGTGCTGCGGCAGGAGGTAGCCGATGCGCGGCCAGCCCTTCTCTTTGCAACCCCGAATCAATGCGGCGTGCTCGCCGGAACACGTGTGATACCAACGCCGGGGCCGGCGAACCTGTCGTCCGAACTGGACGAGCGGGACATCCAGGGGGGCTTGCATGAGGCCCCACTCCGTCGGCATGAGGATGCTCTGCGCCGCCGCGACGTGCTCGGTGTCGCCGTTGTGGCTGCTGCACGAGATGGCCTTCTGCTCCCACGACAGCCCCGCGAGTTCCTTGGCGAAGACCTTCATGACGAGCGGCTTCATCATCGAGCGCCCATAGCACAGGACGTTGCCGCCGAAGGAATGGATGATTTTTCCCGGTTTTCCGTCCTTGCCCCCAACGGCCCACGCCACGGCGCCGTGGATTGTTGTTTCCGACACGCCGTATCTTCGGTAGTCGACGAGCGGCTCCCATTCCACGTCTCTGCCGGTTGGGATGCCTTTGACTTGTTCTCCCAGCGGCGACGTCGGATACATTTCGCGGCCGGGGCCGGTTTGGAGATGGGACTTTTGGGGCTGGCCGTTTTTCGGCGCCGAACGAACCACTGAACGCACTGAACGTCGCGTCTGGTTCAGTGAGCTCAGTGGCTTCAGTGGCTTGGTTTGGCGGGTCATGCCGGCTCCGTCCTTGCTGCCACTGTCGGCCGCACCTTCTCCATGAACGCCTCCATGTTCCGTACAACCCGCGCGGAATCATGGTTGAAGAAATCGAACCACAGCATCAACCGGTCCTCAGGATGATACCGTGCGCGAATCTGCTCGGCGACCTGCGCCGCCGTCCCAATCACGGCGTTGTCGGCAGCCGTCTCCGTCTTCTTCGGGTCCAGCGTTCCCTCCAAAGCGGTCCAGTACGCATGCAGCGCCTTCTTCGCCTCCGTCTGCGCCGCCGCTGTCCGCCGCGCCGGAGTCAAGCCGGGCTCCTCGTTGATGAAAACGAGCACCGTGCGCGGCATGTAGCTGCGCTTCCATTTGCCGCCATCCTTGTGGAACGCCTTGGCCATGCGTTCGTGCGTCGCGTCGATGACGGGTGTTGGCGTGATGCTCAGGTTCGCGACGTGCGCGGGCAGGAAACGGTTCACGAGTTCGTGCACGGCGGGGTCGTGGCTGCCGACGACGAGCTGCAGAAGGTCGCGGCGGAATTCCTGGGGGACAATCTTGAGGTGCTCGAAGACGAAGCGCTTCGGCAGAGTGATTTCGGGGTTCGCCGACGCTGGCTTTTCAACAGATGAAACAGAAACAACAGATGAAGTGCCTGACATCTGTTCCATCTGTTCAATCTGTTGACCCGTCGTCTGGGCGGCGGCCAGGGCCTTCTGCCAATCCTCCTCGGACCGGAAATCCTTCCGCGTCACCTTGCGAAGGGGAATGTCCGCGCCGCAAATCGTTTCGCCCGCAAGCAGTCGAGCGAAGATCTCGGCCGCTTCGTCGAAGACCTTGCCTTTCCACAGCCCAAACGGCAACGCCTTCTCGAGTGGCGTTTGCGGGTCGATGCCGTAGGCGCGGTTCTGGAAGTCGAAGCGGCCTGCGCTGAAGCCGACGTGCAGACGGCGGCGTTCGTTCGGGTCCAACCCGTGCAGGCTGAGGAAGTAGGCAATGCGCTCGGCGTGGGCGACGGGGCCACCAGACTGCAGGAGGTTGAGGACCGCGGAGCCGACGTCGATGCGTTTGGTGCGCCGAAAGACTTCGTGCGCGGTCTGCATGATGTCGACGTTGAGCCCGACTTCGCCCTGCCAATGCGGCACGACGGGCTTGCGGTTGCGCTTCTGCACTTCCGTGGAAAGGTGCGCCTCGGCGACCCAGGCGACGCCGAAGCCCAAGCGGTCGGCGGCCTCGACTTGTTGGAAGAAGTGCGCAAGCATGGTGCGCTCGTCCGGCGTCACGCCGTCGACGGGCGTTTGCGAGATGGAGAAGAAGACGTCGAACTCCATGGCGCGGCGCCTTCCCATTCCGGCCGTTATCTCAAGGTTTCCCCCCGGGCCTTGCCGCGACGGGGCCCCTTGAGTAGGGCAACGGCGCAGAGATGGACCCATGACGCTTGAGGATGCCCAGGCCACGGAAGCCAAGGCCAACCAGCCGACCTCGGGCAAGCCAGCGCCCGCCAAGCCCGCCGCTCCGGCAGGCAGCCAACCTACTGCCGCTCCCGCGCCAGACACACCGGCCGAACAGCCCGCCACCGCCGTTCGGCCGACGCCGCCGACAGCGCCAGCCGCAGCGCCGCCAGCCGCCTCGGCTCGACCACCCCGACCCCCCGCAGCAGGCCGTAGCCGACCGCCCGGCGAGGTGGGAGGCCACACAGTGCAGCCGTGGGAGCAAGGGGACGCCAACCCCGCCCCGGCAAGCGGCACAAGCCGCGCGACCCCGCCCCCGAGCCCAGGCGCGCCCGAAGCGGCCGCCACCCAACCACAACCGACGCCCGCCACGCCCGCCGCACCTGCAGTCAAACCGGTCGCCAAGGCATCGACGACGCCGAAGCCGGCCCCTAACGCCTCACCAGCAACGGTAACTCCTGACAAGGCCCAACTCATCGAGGCCCTGACAAAGACGTTGGCCGACATGCTCGCGCGGGCGCTGCGCCAAAGCATCAGCGACGCCGTCGATGCCGCAGCGGCCGCGCCGGCCGCCCCTGCCAGGTCTACCGCCGCGGCGCCCGCCCCCGCAAAACCTGCGCCCGTCGCCGCGCCGAAGCCAACCCCGCCCGCAGACGAAGGACAAGGCGCTCCATCGCCCCCTCCAGCCGCTTGACCCGGTCGTAAAACCCCTTAAGCGGGCCCCCCGTCGCCAGCAGCATGACCGGGATGACGCTCCCGCAGAAGATCCTGGCCCTCAAGTCCGGCAACATGGCCGTGACGGTCGGCGAGGTCGTCGACTGCAAGGTCGACGTCGCCATGGCGCACGAGGCCCTCGCACAACTCGTGAAGCCGTTCAAGGAGATGGGCGCCACCAAGGTCTGGGACCCGAACCGCATCGTCGTCCCCATCGACCACTGGATCCCCGCCTCCTCCGAATCGTCGGCGAAGATGCACCAGAGCATCCGCAAGTTCGTCGACGAGTACAAGCTGCCGCACCTGTATGACATCGGCCGCCAGGGCATCTGTCACCAGATCCTCGCCGAGGAGGGCTTCTGCCTGCCGGGCGACCTCGTCGTCGGGACCGACTCGCACACGAACATGGCCGGCGCCCTCGGCTGCTTCGCCAGCGGCATCGGGCCGACCGAGATGGCCGCCGTCTTCGCCACGGGCGAACTCTGGATGCGCGTGCCGCCCACCATCAAGATCGAACTCACCGGCGAACTCACCGAGCCCGTCGCAAGCAAGGACGTCGTGCTCAGCCTCATCGGCAAGATGGGCGACGACGGCGCCCGCTACCAAGCGGTACAGTTCCAGGGCCCCGCCATCGACGCGATGCCCATGTACCAGCGCCTCACACTCACCAACATGACGACGGAGATGGGCGCCAAGGCCGGCGTCATCGCCTGCGACGACGAGACGCTCGACTACCTGGACGCGACGCCCATGGCCAGCGGCCGCCGCAGAGAAATCCGCAACCACTCCGGCCTACGCGCCGACAAGGACGCCACGTACGCCAAGACCTACACCTTGGATTGCGGCACGCTCGAACCCGTCGTCGCCTGCCCGCAAAGCCCGGAGAACGTCAAGCCCGTCCGCGACGTCAACGTCCCCAAGGTGGACCAAGTCTTCATCGGCTCCTGCACCAACGCCCGCTACGAAGACCTCGAAACGGTCGCCGCCATCCTCAAGGGCAACCACGTCAAACGCGGAACACGCCTCGTCGTCTTCCCCGCCAGCACCAGCATCTACCTCCGAGCCCTTGAATCCGGAATCATCAAGACCATCACGGAAGCCGGCGGCATCTTCAACCCCAGCTCCTGCGGCGCCTGCTTCGGCGGCATGGGCGGCGTCCTGGCCGAGAAAGAAGTCTGCGTCTCCACCTCGAACAGAAATTACAAGGGACGCATGGGACACCCCGAATCCATGTCGTACCTCGTGAGCCCCGCGACGGCCGCAGTGACCGCGCTCGAAGGCAAACTCACAGACCCGCGCGAGTACTATTCCGACGGAGAATTGAGGAAGAAGGTCGCAGCGTGAAACGCCAGGACCCGGGCGAAGCCCGCGCGCCGGCCACCAGGGGACCCGCCGAGAAACACCTGCGCAAGACCACATCCGCGCTTGCCCTTGGAGCGATCTTGACCGCCCTTGGGACCTTTCTTGGCGTGTTCATCGCCCACAATGCGTACACCTATTCCCTTGAGACTCACGAACTTGAAGGCATCGCCGCCGTGATACTCTTCACCGCAATCGGCGCCATCGCGGCCTTCCTGCTGCTGGCCGGCGTTCTCATGCTGGCCTTTGCGGGGGCTCGCCAAAGGTCGCGCCCCGAACGCCGCACCGCTGAAGCACTCGTGGCGGCCTCGGGTTGCACCTGGACGTGGTGCGGGGCCACGCCCTGGCCCTACCACATCCCATCGACCATCGGCCTGGCGGTGGGCGTCGCACTGATGGTCGCGGCGGCCGCGATGTTCGTCGTTGCGGAACCGGCCGTTTTGACGGCACGGCTGGGAACACGCCCTCAATAATCCAACTTGACCACGTGCACACTCTGCGAACCCTGGCACCGCGGACAACGCAACGGCACAACCACCGCCTTCCCCGCCGGCAAGAACACGCCAGTCCCACGACACGTCGAGCAGCGCGGATTAGGCGACCGCACCCGCGTCGGCCGAGGCGGACGACCGTTGACGCGCATCTCGGCCAAAGGCATGGCGTTGGGTTCAACGCCGGAGGGCTAAAGTCAGGCCAGATAGCGGCGGGTTTCCTTCCTGAAGGCAAGGTTCCTTCAGGCGCCTGAAGTATCGTCCAGGAAAGGTTTCGCGCCCCCCTGGAAAGCCTCCATGGACCTTTGCTACGTGTCAGCGAACCATGGTGACGATTCCCGGCTACCGAAACGACGAGGTGCATCCGACGCTGTCGCGGGCGCGCCCGTTGTCGCAGTTGCGTCTCGGCCAGGACGTCCTCGACCGACCGGCCTACGGCGCCTGCGATGTCCTCGAGTCCGCGGGTGCCGGCGGTTTGAACGATTTCACGTTTGGTGGGTCGACGACGGGGGAGGCGTGGTCTGTGAATCCCTATTCGGGGTGCATGCATGCGTGTACGTACTGCTACGTGCCGGACACGATCAAGGCGGAGCGGCGGCGTTGGGGCTCGTACGCAATCGTGAAGCGTGACTTGCCGACGCGGCTTGCCCGGGCGATGCAGGGCGCGAAGAAGATGACAGTGTACCTGTCGACGGCAACGGATCCGTACCAGCCGTTGGAGGCGGGGCACGAGATCACGCGGCGGTGCCTCGAGGTACTCGTCCGCAGGGATTGGCCGGTTGAGGTGTTGACGCGCAGCCCTCTCGTCCTGCGCGATTTGGACCTCCTTTCGCAGTTGAGCCAGGTTCGCGTCGGCATGAGTGTGCCGACGTTGGATGACGCGGTACGGCGGGCCATCGAGCCGAAGGCGCCCGCCATTGCATCCCGGATGCGGACGCTGAAGCGCCTGTCGGACGCAGGGATTGTGACGTTTGCGAACTACACGCCGGCGTGTCCGCCCACGACGCATGACGCGCAGGCCGTGGCGAAGGCATTCCTCGATGCGGGCGTGCATTGGGTGAACTCGCGGGGATTCCAGCGCAAGGAGACCGCCTTGGTTCCCTTGTTCGACCGGCTCGTCGGGACGCCGTGGGAGGACCTGACGCGGTTCTTTGCCAGTGTGTTACGGCAGGACGAGTGGCAGCAGGCGTTGGGCCAGGCGTTTCGGCAGCTTGGCCTTCCCCTGTCGACGCCGTTCTTCAATCCGCCTTTCGAACATCTCGTTGCGCCGTTGCCATCGAGCTTCGGCCAATCGCGGCTCGACCAGATCTTGCTGCCCGCCCTGGCGTCGGCGCGCCGCTAGCGGGCCTTGCGCTGGTGGCCGGGCGCTGGGGCCTTCCTGCGGCGGGTAGGCCGTTGGCGCTTGGCTGCCGAGGCGGGGCGGACGAGGGGGCCGAACCGTTCGTCGGCTTCGGCCACGGCGGCCGCACGGTCCAAGCCCGCCGCCAGGCGTCTTTGGATGAAGAGGGCCCTCTCCAAGGCGGGGTTGGCCCCAAGGTTGGGGAACCTCGACGGATCGAAGACTTCGGAGCGCCCCCGGTACGGCCGCTTCGCTTTGTCGGCGGCCAGCGGCGTGAGACGCGGCAGGGGCGCAACGGGGGGCGGGGCCTTGCCGCGTTGCGTCATGGTTGCCCTCTTTGCCATCCTGTCAACCTCGGTGTTCCAGGAGATAACCAGAAGGGGCAACATTCGTATAGGGGAGGCCGACCGCACAACCCATATCCCGCATCCGGGTGGGCCCGCCTGATGAGCCAGATGCATTTCAAGACCCAGTTCTCCGGGCGGGCCTGGGCGTTGCCCGATTCCGTCGACACGGACATGATCACGCCCGGAAAGTACCTCACCATCATCGACCCGAAGGGTCTGTCGGAGCACATCCTCGAGGGCTGGCGACAGGATTTCCCCAAGCAGGTCAAGGCTGGCGACATCCTCGTCGCGGGCGACAACCTTGGCTGCGGGAGTTCACGCGAGCACGCGCCCCTGTCGATGCTCGGCGCAGGCATTCCCGTCGTCATCGCCCGCAGTTTCGCGCGCATCTTCTATCGCAACGCCATCAACGTGGGCTTGCCGGTCATGGAGTGCCCCGACATGCCGAAGGACTTCGTGAAGGACGGGGACTCCGTCGCGGTCGACCTCCAGCTCGGCGTCGTGCGCAACGAGACGAGCGGCAAGCAGACGAAGGGCATCCCGCTCTCGGCGAAGGCCATCGAGATCCTGGACGCGGGGGGCCTCGTCAACATCGTGCGCCACAAGCTCGCCAAACGCGGCGACGTGGTTCACAAGGCGGCAGGCAACCCGCCCGAGGCGGACTTCAAGCAGGACTAGAGGCTGTTTCATAACTTCCAGGAGGCCTGCGCGCGCCGGTTTGCAAGGAGCGCTAGGAGGATTCGCCGACTGCGTGGCAGCGCCACGCCGAGGCGGATCCGACGACGCGGTCCGCCGCAAAGCGGCGCGCCCTTGCGGGTCGTTTTCCGGCCACACATTCTTGGCGGCGCCGGCCGTGGCGGGCTGCCGGCCCGCCGGTGGCCAGCGCCGCCACGACTGCGAAGGCCGGAAAACGACGCAGGCCACCCTGGCAGTTATGAAACAGCCTCTAGAGGTCGCTCACGCTGGCGGCGCAGCAGGCGCTGGGTCCGGCGCCGCGGGCGTGACGAGGTCGTCGGCCTTGAGCGTGCTGCGTTTGGCGCCAGCGGCATTGCGGGCTGCCGTTTCGCCGAGCTTGCGCAGGTACTCTTCCGTCATTGTCTTGGCGGCAGCGATGGCTTCGGGGGCCACTCGCCAATCGGCGCCGCTGGGGGGCGTGCCGGTCCGGTCGGTTCCTTCCTTGAGCAGGGCCTTGACGTGCGAGTCGGCAAGCGTCATGCCACCCGCCATGCCGTGGCCCCTTATTGCTGCCACGGGCGCCGAAGGTGGCCGCAAACCTGAGAAGACGCGAGGGTCTCTTGGCGGCCGTGCCCCACGTGCAGTCCATGGCCATCCGGTTCCGCGACATCGATGCGCTGGACCACGTCAACCACGCCGTCATCCTCACCTACGCCGAGACCGTGCGCTGCGACTGGTTCGCCGCGAAGGGCTGGACGAGCATGGCCAACCTCCCGTTCATCATCGCCTCGGCGCACGTCGACTACAAGGCGCCCATCCCGAAGACGGCGGACCTGGAAGTGCGCATGTGGGTGAGTCGGTTCGGCAGCAAGTCCTGGGATTTCGACTACGAGGTGCGCGACCGGGCGTCGGGCACGCTGTTTGCGTTGGTCAAGACGGTCCAGGTCGGCTACGATTACGCGGCGCGGGCCTCGATGACAATCCCACCCAAGTTGCGGACCCTGCTTGAAGAGCTTGGCTCTGCGTGATTCCACCAACAGTCGATTTTAACTCCAGGCCCTACAAATGCGGTACTCGAAGCCCATGGCACTCGAATGGCTCTGGATCGGACTCGTCGTCCTCGTCGTCATCCTCATTCTGTACTTCTTCAGCGCCGTCAACCGCTTCACGCGGTACGGAAACGCCATCGACAACGCCTGGGCGCAAATCGACGTGCAGCTGCAGCGCAGGGGCGACTTGATCCCCAACCTCATCGAGACCGTGAAGGGTTACGCTGCCCACGAGAAGGGCGTCTTCACCGCCGTCTCCAACGCACGCGCCGCAATGATCGGGGCCAAGAGTCCGCAAGAGAAGATGGCCGCCTCCGGCATCCTCGACCAGGCCCTCGGCAAACTGTTCGCCATCAGTGAGGCCTACCCGGAACTGAAGGCCAACACGAACTTCCTGCAACTGCAGGACGAACTGTCGCACACGGAGAACACCATCGCGTTCTCGCGCCAGAACTACAACGACTCGGTGCTGCGCTACAACAACGCCATCCAGACGTACCCGGGCAAGTGGTTCGCAGGCTCGCGCACGACGCGCCAGATGCTGGCCGTCCCCGAGGCGTCCAAGGCCGTCCCCAAGGTCGCGTTCTGAGTCCGCATGGCCATGATGCTCGATGAGCAGATCCGCCACAACAAGGTGGCGACGGTCAGGCTCTTTGTCTTGGTCTTCCTGATTCTGGCCGGCATGGTCTTCGCCGTCGGCATCCTGCTGCACACGCCGCCCATCATCACGGGCATCTTCGCCCTCGTCTTCGGCCTGCTGTACCTGGCGATCGCAAGCGCATCGTCCGTGCCCGCCATCCTGGCCGCTGCCAGGGCGCGGCCGGCAAATCCCGCCGTCCGGGAAGAGAAACTCCTCATCTACGCCGTGGAGGAGATGAGCATCGCGGCCGGCATCCGACCGGTCCCCAAGGTGTACGTGCAGGAGGATGACGACATCAACGCGTTTGCCACCGGCCGCAACCCGAAAGAGGCCATCGTCTGCGCCACGACCGGAGCCCTCAAGCGGCTCAACCAGGAGGAGCTGCAGGGCGTCATCGGGCACGAGCTGTCGCACATCCGCAACCAGGACATCAAGGTCACGACGTACGCCATCGCGCTCATCGGCCTCATCGCCATGATTGGCGAGATCGCGGTGCGCTCCCTGTTCTTCGGCGGCGGGCGGCGGGGCGGTCGCGAAGGCGGTGGCGGCGCGCAGATTCTCATCTTCCTCGCGGCCATCGCCTTCGTCATCCTCGGCGTCGTGCTGTCGCGCATGGTGTACTTCGCCATCAGCCGCCGCCGCGAGTACCTGGCCGACGCGTCGGGCGCGGAACTCACGCGCAACCCCGAAGGCCTCGCGTCGGCGCTGGAGAAGATCGCTGCCAGCCAGCCGACGCCCAACCGCGGCGACCGCACCGTGGCCAGCCTCTATCTGGACAACCCATTCCGCCGCCTGAATGCGAATTCCGTCTGGTCCACGCACCCGCCAATCGACCAGCGCATTGCCCGCCTGCGTGGCCGCTAGCCTGCCCGGGCGGCAAGCCGGCCATCCACAACCCTTTTTCACGTCCACGTCTGGCCTTTGGTCATGAAGATGGCGCTCGCCCTTGCGGCCCTGTTCGCCCTCACGGCGTTCGCGGGCTGCTCCGGCACGGACTCGACCGATTCGACCCCCACCGCCAAGGTGGTCCCGGACCTGTCCATCCTGTCCAAGGCGCAGTACGCCGTGAAGGCGCCGCAGGAGGTCTGGGTCTCCTCGTCCGTGGACGGCAAGCGCCTGGATAATGCCGTGTACCTCCCCGACGTCGCGGACGGAACCAAGGTCCCCGTCTTCATCAACTTCAGCCCCTACTGGGGCGACTCGGCGATGAACAAGGGTGACCACTTCGCGCAATACATGATCAGCGAATACGTGCCGCGTGGCTACGCCGTCGTCTTGTCCGCGGTCCGCGGCACCGGCCACAGCGAGGGCTGCTTCCAGATCGGCGGTGACCAGGAATTGAAGGACGCCTACGACGTCGTCGACTACTTTTCCAAGCAGCCGTGGTCCAACGGCAACGTCGGCGCAGGCGGAAAGTCCTACGACTCCACGACGCAGAATGGCCTCATCGCAAAGTTCCCGCACCCGGCCCTGAAGACGTTGTTCCACGTGTCCGGCATCACGGACATGTACCGCTACAACGCCAAGGCCGGCGTCGTGTACAACAATGGCCTCACCTTCAACACGATGTACGGCGCAGGCCAGGGGCTGGACGAGTACGGTCTGCCCGGTCTTGGCACACACTCGGACGGCACGAGCAACGCCGACGAGGACCAGGACAGCTTGGCCCGCGTCATCGACGACGCGGCGTGTGTCGAATTGCCAAAGGAGAACGCCTCCGGCGCCGGCACCGCGGCCGACGGCATGAAGGACGCCTACTGGCAGGAACGCGACTGGGTCAAGTTCCTGCCCCAAAGCACGTGGAACGGCTCCATCTTCTTCGTGCACGGTCTGCAGGACTGGAACGTCAAGCCGGACAACATCGACCCGTGGGTCGAGGAATTGCAGGCCAAGCACATCCAAGTGAAGGGCTGGCTTCACCAGGAGACCGACAACCTCGGCCACCTGTACCCGATGCGCACGGACTGGAACATCACGATGCTGCGCTGGCTCGACTGGTACCTCAAGGGCATCGACACGGGCATCCAGAACGAACTCGGCTTCGACGTGATGGGGAGCGACAAGGTTTGGCGGCATGACGATACGTGGCCGCCGGCGGGGCGAGACTTGTCCATCCCCTCCATCTCGCCGGTCCCGGCCGACGGATACACGATTGCGGGGCTGGGAAACGGTACCCGCATCGCCGGGGTCCCCTACGTGAGTATTGGTGCATCGACCACCGGCCCGGACCCAGTCCTCCTCGCGGCGCTCTACGACGTAGGTGAAGGCAAGACGACCTGGCTCAACGACGCCGTTGGACGGCCGGCTCTCAGGGCCGACCTGTCCGGCCCGAGCGGCTACGTTCCCGGCCCGGTGGCCGTGTTCAACCTGACGTTCTACCCGATGGACTACGAGTTGAAGGCAGGCCATTCGCTCAAGCTGGTCGTTGGGCTAGATCCGACGCGGCAGGAGACGCAAGACATGGCGGATTTCGAGTACACGCCATCGCAGGCGGCCGGCACGACGTACAGCATGGCAGTCCTGCACTTGCCCATCATCTCTAGCGGCGCGGTCCTTTCGCCCCAGCCCATCCACATGAAGTGCTTCGCCTGCTAGCAGTAGTCGCTTTGCTTGCCGCTCTCTTGCGAGCCGCCAGGGAGGTCCCGCGCCTTGGCGGAATCCGTCGGGCCGAACCAATCGAGCCAGCAGACGGCATGCGTGTCGAAGCCGTCGCTGTACTGTGACCACTCTGGCCGCAGGGTCTTGCCGTTCGTGTGGCGCAGGTCGAGCACGCCGAAATCGACGAAGACGTTGAGGTTGGCCTCGAAGCCGACCGCGGTGGCAAGAAGGTCGCCTGCGTGGACATGGACGGGCGGATCGACATCGTAGTACTGGGTCTTGTTGAAGCCGATGATGAGCGGCAGGGCGTCCGCAATGGCGCGGAATTCCGGAGACAAGCGACGCAGGTGGCCGAACGTGTACATGATGCCGCATGGGGCGATGAACTCGAATCCGTCCTGCTCTTCGAGGCCATAGGGGGCGCCGATGTCGGTGCCGTTGCGCATGGCGTGCGTGCCCCGGACGACGTAGGCGTCGAACGGCAAACGGACGGTCACGTTGTTGTCCGTGTTGTTGTCGAAGCGGAAGCCGCCGTGCAGCTTGAAGGCGTTGCCGCGCACCTGGCCAGGATACAGGATGGCCGTCGCCACGCCGAGGTCAACTGGTGTGGCCAGCACGAGCGGGTCTGGGCACGGCGGCGGTGTGCCACTCGGGATCCAGTCCCCGCTTGCGCCAAGGTGCCAAGTGACCTCCCGACCCGGACCGGGGGTCGTGGCGTTCGCAGCGGGCGGTGGCATCAAGGGATCCACGGGAGGCGCCGTCGTTTGTGCTAGCGACGTGGAGGGCTGCGTGCTCGTCCCTGAGGTTGCGACGTTGGCTGGCGCCGTGCAGCCCGCCAGGACAAGAATGGCAATGGCCATCACGACGCGGGGCACCGGCCTGGATGGCCGTTCGGGGGCCATAAGCAGGAGCATTCGGGGGCCGCCAGGTTAAAGGTCGCCCTTCGGTCCCGCAACCGTGGCCAACGCCAAGATCGTCTCCGCCCCCGGCGACGGCGTCGGGAAGGAAGTCATCGCGGCGGCACACGACGTGCTTGCGGCCGTGCAGGAAAAGCACGGTTTCCACCTCGACATCCAACACGTGGAATGCGGCGCTCAGTACTACTCCAAGACCGGCCACGAATGGCAGGAAGGCGGACTTGCGGCCTGCGGTGAGGCGGACGCGGTCCTGCTCGGCGCCGTGGGTTGGCCCGGCGTGTCGCTGCCGGATGGCAACATCGCGGGTTGGAACGTCATCTTCGGCCTCCGTCTCGGCCTGGACCTCTACGCCAACGTCCGGCCGTGCAAACTGTTCCCCGGCGTGCCGCACAAGGTCTCGGAGAAGTTCATGCAGGTCTGGGAGCCCAAGAACGTCGAGATGATCCTGTTCCGCGAGAACACCGAGGGTTCGTACACGCCGACGCGAGGCGCCTTGAAACGCGCGGGAATCGAGGAGGTCGCCGTCGACGCCCGCGTCATCACGCGCAAGGGCGCAACGCGCATCGCAGAGCGAGCCTTCGAAGCCGCCCAAGCACGCCGCGCCGAACGCAAGGCCGCTGGATTGTCCCACCCGTCCACACCGGGCAACACGGATGCGGCCAAGGTGACGTGCGTCGACAAGTCGAACGTGCGCGCCGGCTGCCGCCTGTTCCGCGCCTGCTACGACGAGGTCGGCGTCAAGCATCCGGCAATCACGCGGGACTACGCGTACGTCGACGCATTCACGCAGAGCCTCGTCCGCAATCCGGAGTGGTACGACGTCGTCGTGGCGCCAAACATGCTGGGTGACATCGTGACCGACCTCGCCGCCGTCTTGCAGGGCGGCATGGGAATGGCTGCGTCGGGCAACATTGGGGACCACCACGCCATGTTCGAGCCCGTGCACGGCAGCGCGCCCAAGCACGCCGGCAAGGACCAGATCAACCCATACGCTTCCATCCTGACGGCCGGCATGATGCTGCAGCACGTCGGCACAAAGAAGGGCGACAAGCGCATGTTGGCGGGAGCGGCCGCGGTCGAAGCAGCCGTGGCCTCCTGCCTGAAGCGCGGCGTCTTCACGTACGACCTCGGCGGCGCGTACAAGTGCTCGGCCGTCGGCAAGGAAGTCGCGACGACCATCAAGGGGTCGTAGCCGAAGCCAACGGGAGCCGGATCCAGAACACCGATCCTTTGCCGGGCCCGTCGCTGCGGCAGCCAATGGCTCCGCCCTGGTGCTCGACGATGCCCTTGCTGATGTACAGTCCAAGCCCGCTGCCGCCGACGGTGGTCGCGCCCAAGTCATGCACCTGAACGAACGGGGAGAACAAGCGCTGCACGTCTGTAGCGGCAATGCCCAGCCCGGAATCGATGACCTCGACGGCCGCGTGGCCTGCCTCGGCGCGGGCAGCGAGGCGGATCTGGCCGCCTCGTGGCGTGAACTTCACGGCGTTGTGCAGCAGGTTTCCGACGACCTGGTGCAGGCGATCGGCATCGCCGCGCACCCACAGGCCCGGTGCAACGTCGACTTCGAGCCGTAACCCGGCCATGCGCACGACTTCGTGGTAGTCCGCCGCAGCGTCGTCCAGGACACGGGAGAAATCGACTCTGTCCATCGCCATGGGGAGGCGGTCCGCCTGGATGCGTGAACTATCCAAGACGTCCTTCAGAAGGTCGCGCAGACGGTGGAGGTTGCGCTCGAGGACGCCCAGCGAATGCAGTTGCTCCTCCGTCATGCCGGCAGACGCCCCGCGAAGCACGCTCAGTTGCAGCAGGATGGGAGTCATAGGCGTCGCAAGTTCGTGGGCGGCGGTGTTGATGAAATGCGTCTTGAGTTCGTTGACGCGCCGCATCGTCTCGACGTCGCGGGCCGCCAGTTGCGCGTGTTCGAGTTCGATGCGCCGCTGATGTTCCGCCAGGCGCAACCCCTCCAGGCGGCTGTAGGTACGGAAACGCACGCCGTGCGCAACGACGGCGATGACCGTGGAGCTGGCCAGGATGTAGCCGTACTGCGCCCAATCCGGCGAGGCCGCGAGGTGGCCCGTGTGCAGACCCCAGGCGACTTCCGCGACCCAGAGGAAGTTGGACAGGACGAGGAGGGCGATGACCCACGGCCAAGACAGAAGGACGAGCGCAATGCCCACTTGGAGAAGCGCCAGGCCGGCGGTCTGGACCGGGGTGGCGACCGTCCAGACGTTGACGAGGACGTACGGCACGACTGCGAGCCCCATGAGGCCGGCGGCAAGGTTGGCGCGCCGGGCGGCGGCATCCGCGCGGCGCACGGCCAGGAAGACGCCCAGGAAGACGGCGGCTAGGGCGAGGTCCATCACGGCGGAGATGTGGCCGACCGGGGCCGGCTCCGTGTAGAACCAATCGAACGGCGAGAACAGGAGAAAGAGCGGCGCAAGCCACGCCGTGAGCAGGCGCACTCCCTGCAGGACGACTTGCCGCAGACCGTCGTCGACGGCGGCCGCCAGGTCATCGTCCTGCGGCGAGGCCACGACAGTGAAACGGGACGCGTCTATTTCAAGACGGAGCCGGCGGACCAAACGGACGGCTACGTGTGCGTCGGGCGTTTGGGGGGAGCCGTCAGGCGGTCGAGCGACGACCGGCCCGAGGGTTCGAGGTAAACGTAGCGCAGGGAGGGCACGGCGTCGATGAGCTGCTCCTCCAGGCGCCGCAGGATCGTGGCCACCTGGCCTCCAGAGACGTCCGCGTGCAGTTCGATCTCGGCGCCAAGGAGCACGACCTCCGGGGCGAGGTGCATGCTTTGCAGGTTCACAAGACGCGCCACGGCCGGGTCCTCGGCGAAGATGCGCGTCACCTTGGCGAGTTCGAGCTTTCCAAGGCCCCGGCCGATGAGGAGGCCCTTGACTTGATTGCCGAGGAAGAAGGCGAAGCCCATGAGGAGCAAGCCGATGGCGACGCTGCCGAGTCCGTCCCAGATCGGGTCCCCCGTCCAGTACGTCAGGAGCACGGCCGCCGCGGCCAGGGGCAGACCGATGAGGGCAAGCGCGTCCTCGACGATGACGGTGAGGATGGAGGCGTCGCGGTTCTCGCGCAGGAACTCGCGCACGCTGGTCACGCCCCGCTTGAGCGCTGCACGTCTCGCTTCGCGCAGGGCGACGCTGAGGCTCGCCAGTTCGATCGCAAACGAGATGGCCAAGACGATGAGGGACAACTTGGGATCGCCGACGTCGTTCGGGTGGCGCATCTTGTCCACGCCCTCGAAGGCGGAGTAGGCACCCGCCACGCCAAACAACAGGATGGCGACCATGAACGGCCAGAAGTAGGCAGCCTTCGACGTGCCGAAGGGATGCTCCGCCGAGGGAGGCTGCTCGGAGCGGGCCATGCCCAACAGGAGGAGGAGCTGGTTGCCGACGTCGGAGAAGCTGTGCGCCGCTTCGGCGAGCATTGCGGCGGAATTGGCGAGCACGCCAGCCACGAGCTTGACGACGGCGATGAGCAAATTGCCAAGGAGCGCTGCGACGACGGCGAGACGTGATTCAGCCAATGGACGGGCGACGACACCGGAGGGGAAGAAGGATGCGCTAGTGCGGCTTCGGCGGCCATTCGTATTGGCCGTTGTCGACCGCAGCCCGCAAGGCTCGCGCCTGGTCCTTGAGGAGGTCGGGCACGTGTTCGTAGACGTCGTAGAACATGGATTCCGGGGGCGGCAGGTGCGCGGCTTCGGCCTCCTTGATGGCGACGTCGACCTCGCGGTCGAGTTCCAACTGCATCTGCTCTTCCCACTTCTCGCTCCAGATGCTGCGCGACCGCAGGTGCCGGCGCAGGATCTCGACGGGGTCGCGCTTGAGCCATTTCTGGTATTCGCCCTCGTCACGGTACCGCGTCGGGTCGTCGCTCGTCGAGTGGGGCACGAGACGGTACGTCAGGGCTTCGATGAGTGTCGGGCCCTTGCCCGCGCGGGCACGCTCGGCCGCCTGCGTGACGGCCGTGTGGACGGCGACGAGGTCGTTGCCGTCGACGAGGATGCCCGGCATGCCGTACGCCTGCGCCTTCTCGGCGTATGTCTTCGTGGCCGTCTGCTTGTCGTGCTGCACGGAGATGGCGAACTGGTTGTTCTGGCAGACGAAGATGCATGGCGCCTTCGTGACCGCAGCGAAGTTGAGGGCGCTGTGGAAGTCGTTCTCGCTCGTCGCGCCGTCGCCGAGGAAGCCGACCGCCACCTGCTGCGTGCCCTTGAGCTTCATGCCATAGGCTGCGCCGGCGGCGTGGGGGAGTTGCGTCGCGATGACGCTGGACCAGGAGACGTGGTTGATGCTGCGGTCCATGTAATGGCACGGCATCTGCCGGCCCTTCTGCAAGTCGTGCTCGTTGCCGAGGCACTGCGCCGCGTAGTGGCTGATCTTGAGGCCGCGGTACAGCGCCGCGGAGCCTTCACGCAGGGCGGGGAAGAGCCAGTCGTCGTCGCGCAACGCCATCGCGGTGCCAATCGGCGTTGCCTCTTGGCCTGTGCAGGCGCCGTAGAACCCGATGCGCCCTTGGCGCTGCAGATTGGTGAGCTTGTTGTCGAGTGTCCGCACCAGCAGCATCGTGCGGAACGCCTTGCGCAACATCTCGGGTGCAATCTTGGGGATCTCGACGCCCGCGACGCCGTCGCCGTCGCCGAGGAAACGCAGCATCGGCACCTCGGGGCTGGGCGCATTCACCTGGCCGAGCACCCACTTCGCGGCTGCCACGCCTCCGAGAGGATGCTGCTGGATGAAAGGGCTTTGCTGGCGGGGCTGCTGGCTCGTCGCCGCGTCAACAGATGGAACAGATGAAACCGATGGGAAAGCGGCATCAGTTCCATCTGTTGCATCTGTTGATGGGCCGAGGGTCCCGCGTCACTTGCCCTGAAATCGTGCCGCCCGTTTCTCCACGAACGCCGACAATCCTTCGTCCTTGTCCTTGGTGGCAAACAGCAGCACGACCGATTCCTGTTCCGCCTGCAGACCCGTCGCGAGGTCAAGCCCGAGGCCGCGGTCCATGCTGGACTTCGCTCCGGCAACGGCAAGCGGAGCCTTGGCGGCAATCGTGCGTGCGATGGTGAGGCAGTGGTCGAGGAGTTCGGCGCCGGACTTGACGTCGTTCACGAGCCCGACGGCCTTCGCCTCTGCCGCGCCGACCGTGCGACCGGTGTACACCATGTCCTTGGCCACGCCGAGGCCGACGCGCCGTGGCAGCCGCTGCGTGCCGCCGAAGCCGGGGTGGATGCCCAAGCCCACCTCGGGCAGGCCGAGTTGTGCCTTGTCGCTCGCGTACAGGAGATCTCCGGCCAGGGCGAGTTCGAGGCCGCCGCCGAAGGCGAAGCCGTTCACCGCAATGATGACGGGACACGGCAATGCGGCAAGGCGGTCGATGACCCGGTTGCCCAACTCCGTGTACGCGCGGGCTGCCGCGGCGTCCATGGCCCGCATGGCCGGGATGTCTGCGCCGGCGATGAACGCCTTGCCTTCGCCGGTGACGACGACGGCGCGTGGGCGTGCCGCGTCGACTGCGTCCAGGCAGCGCTCGAGGTCATGCAAGACGTGCGGCGCCAATGCGTTGAGGGCTTCCGGCCGGTCGAAGGTGATGAGGGAGATCGTCCCCGCGTCGAGGGATTCGTGGACGACCGTCGGCATCGGCCACGGCTGCTGGTTGCGGGCCTGCAGCTCCAGCGTCGGCGGTACGGGGAACGCCTGCGACCAGGAGCGCGAGACGGCCTTGACCTCGGCCAGGGCCTGCTGGATTCCGAGCTTGTTCATCATGGCAAACGGCCCGGCCGCCCAGCGCAAGCCGATCGTGGCGCCGCGGTCGGTGTCGCGGATTGTCGCGACGTCGCTTTCGACGAGGTGGCATGCGATGCCGAAGACGACGCCGCGCAGGCGAGCGGCCACGGCTGGCGTCTTCGCCTCCGCGATGGCGCCGGCCAAGTCCCAGTTCGCCTTCTTCTCGACTTGGGCCTTGAGGCTCTTGGCGGGTTCGTAGAACGCACCAAGCTCCCGGTGCAGCGTCGTCTGCGCGTGCAGGCTGATGGGCACGCCGGTCACGTTCATGAGTTCGAACGGACCCATCGTGATGCCGAAGGCTTCCCTTGCCGCGGCCTCAATCGTCGGAATGTCCGCGACCTTCTCGTCCAGCAGGTGGCACGCTTCGTTTACCCACGGCACGAAGAAGCGGTTGACCGCGAAGCCCGGTGCGTCGGACGTCTGGATGGGCGTCTTGCCCGCTCGCTTCACTGCGGCATACGCGGCCGCGAATGCTTCGGGGCTGGTGGCGGGGCCCTTCACGACCTCGACGAGCTTGTTGATCGCGGCGGGGAAGAAGAAATGCAGGCCCACGACGCGGTCGGCGCGCGTCGTCACGGTGGCCAGGTCCTTGACGTAGAAGCTGGACGTGTTCGTCGCCAGGATGGTCTTCGCAGGCGCGGCCTTGTCGAGGCGCGCGAAAAGATCCTGCTTGACTTTGAGATCCTCGAAGACGGCCTCCACGACGAGGTCGGCGGCGGCGACGGCCGCGGCGAGGTCGGGCTGCGCCTTGAGGTGTGCGCGGATGCCATCGAGCTCGGTCGCGGGCATCTTCCCGTCGGCGACGCGCTTCTGCAGCGGTGCGGTGATGCGGTCCAAGCCGCGCTGGATGGCGGCCGCATCGACGTCGTTCAAGGTCACGTCGAAGCCCGCGGCGGCGAAGCTCTGCGCGATGCCTGAGCCCATGTTGCCGGCGCCGACGACCGTGACGTTCCGGATGTCCATCGCGTGCGCCACCGCGGCAACCGTGAAAGCCTTGCGCCGACCGCTAGGCCGCGGGGGCGCCAGGCGGCGCCAGTTTCCGGCTCTGCTTCAGTCGGGTTTCGCAGACGGTCCAGTCGATGGCGGCGTTGAAGGCGTTGATGTAGCTCCACCGGTCGGTGTTGTAGTCGCGCATGTAGGCGTGCTCGAAGAGGTCGAGGACGAGGATGGGGGTCGTACCCGCAAAGATGCCGGCGTCGTGCTCGTTGATCCAGCAGTTGATGAAGCGGTCCGCTTGCGGGTCGTGGCACAACGCAGCCCAACCGATCCCCCGCAGGCCGCCGACCGTCTGGAAGCGCGCCCACCAAGTCTCGAGGGAGCCATGCTCGGCCACGAGGGCTTGCCGCAGCGGCGAATCGCGCGTCATCTCGCGGCCACCGGAGACCATGCCGTCGAAGTAGAGTTCGTGCAGGCGCATGCCGTTGAACTCCCAGACCAGCCGACGCCGCACCTCGCCCGCCGCGTACGGGTCCACGCCGGTCGCGCGCAGGAGCTCCAGGCATTTGTTGGCGTGCTTGACGTAGCCTGAGTAGAGTTCGAAGTGGGTGCGCAGCAGCGGCTCGGAGAAGCCTCGCGTGCCGATGAGGCGTTCGTAGTCATGCGGTTGGTACTCGCGCTTGCCGGGAATCTGTTGTGCTTGCGTGACCATGGCCAGACCAACGTGCCGCCCGGTTTACCGTCGAGGTTCGCGGCAAACGCATAAGCCCGTGTGCCACTGCACCGTCGTGGCCGGCGTCATCGGGCTTCGCGGCCCCGACATCGAGAAGCGCGACGCTCTTCGCGGCTACCAGGTCGTCTGGGCCGACGCGGACCGGCCCATCATTCGGCCGCACACGGGTTCGCCCGTGCTCTACGTCGGCGAGGACGGCAAGCCCACGGTCGAGCGGCACGTCTTCGGGTTCAGCCGCAGGTTCTCCAGTTTCAACGCCCGCGCCGACAAGTTGGAGGAAGGCAAGATGTGGGCGCCGATGTTCGGCAAGGCGGGCCACCACGGCGTTGCCCCGGTCTCGTATATCCTGGAATGGTCCGAGGTGGACGGCGAGAAGCGGCCGTACCGCATCGAGCGTGCCGACGGCGCCGCCATGGCCGTGCCCGCCCTCGTTGGCGGCTACTGGGAGGCCAAGGACACGCGTGCCTTCGCCCTCGTCACGATCGAGCCCAACAAGTTCGTGGCGACGTTCCACGACCGCATGATCGGGCAACTCGCCGACGACGCGGTCGACGTCTGGCTGAATCCCGCAAGGCACGGCAAGAAGGCCTTGTGGGAATGCCTCAAGGCCCCCTCGGACGACGAGCTCGTCGCGTATCCGCTTGCGCCCGACGTGGGCTCGGCGAAGTTCGACAACACGGACGCGATGAAAGCTGTCGGCAAGGCGCTCGTGTGGGCGGACGTCAAGGCGAAGAAGCCAGCAAAGCGGCCGGCGTCGCGGCAGGCGAAGCTGTAGAAACCGGTCGCCGCGCCGGAGGTTGCAAGATCGTCCGCAACCTCCTCGGCATCCAGCGCAGCACGCGCCGGCATCCGGGGCACTCGTTCGGGTTGAGGGCGTGCCCCATCCTAGTCCATCCAGGCGCGGCATTGGGCGCACTTGGCATCCCAGCCGCAATGCGGGCACCAGTCGTTGGCCCAGCTAGGGGCCTTGAAACCCATCATGGCTTCGTGGTGTTGTGTGTCGTTCATCATGCCTAGATTGGCGGGCGTGACGGTCAAAGGCGACGCATCGAGGAATTGGAATCTATAGAGATTCGACGGGCCAGTCGGGCGTGGCCGCGTTCCTGGTTTCTGCTCCGCACGAACCACTGGGTTCACAGCGCTCACTGAGGCCGACGGGGCGGGGCGTTCAGTGGGTTCAGTGAGTTCAGTGGTTCATCCGCGGGCGGAGTGTGGGCGGCCTTCGGATTTCGGGGATGCAAACGGCGATTCTTGGGACTGGGTGGTCAACCGCGAAATCCCAATCATCGCAACGCAATCCCCGCAATCCGAGGCCGCCCTTGCGCGGTCACCCGGGACTTGGCAGGGCCCCCGGCGGCCCTCGCCCGCGCGTTTCGCCGCGGGCTCGCCAAGCCCTCGCGCGGCGGCTTCGCCTCGCCGGCACTCGCCCCGGCCGGGGGCGGTCCGCTTCGCCATCTTGGATTCCCTTGTGGACGTCGGCGGCGTCGGAGGTTTGACGAATCCGTGGATGGCCAAGCCATGCAGGTTGACCCGTCGAAAACAGGGAAGAGGAAGGGGAAAAAGATCGAGCTTGGTGGACTACGCCTTCTTCTCGGTGTAGCCGCACTTGCCGCAGTGGCTGCGGTTGTCGTGCTGCGCCAGGAAGACGCCGGGGCCGCACTTCGGGCACGCCTTGTGGGTGCGCACGAGCTTCGTGCCCTCGATGGTGTAGAACTTGGAGGCGTTGCCGGAGCCTGCCATGCTTAGGCCCCCTTCTTCGCGGGCTTGGCGGCAGCGGGCTTGGCGTCGCCTTCGGCGGCCTTGCCTTCCTTCTTCGGCTTCTCGATGTAGAGCTGGTTGCGCTTGAGGAGGTGGACGCGCTCGGTGCTGCGGGCAGCGTCGGCGGACTTGTAGGCGCGGGCCGTGCCCTTCGTGGCGCCGACTCCGTAGGACGAGTGCATCTCGTCGATGACGACGTTCTCGGTCTTGGTGCCGAGTTCGCCGGCCACGAGCTGGCGCACCTGGGTGCGGCTCGGGGTGGTCTCGCCGTCGTGGCGCAGGCTGAACTGGATTTCCTGCCGGGCCAGGATGGCGTTGTCCTTCTTGTGCGTGATCTTGAGTTCCATGGGTTCACCTTCGGCAGCGGGGTCACCGATGCGTCATGGCCCTTGCGGGCAAATGGCCGACTTCGACCCCCTATTTGAAGGACACCACGGGGGCCGGCCTACGCAGCCGCCTTGAGTGTCAGGCTGTCGTCGAGCGTGATGACGCCGGCGGCATCGAGGCGTCGGGCGTGGTAGGCAGCCGTCGAGTACGCCACGCCGAGTTCGCGGGCGACGTCGGCGAGGCCGATGCCGGGCTGCCGGGCCGCGAGGTCGACGACTTGGCGGGCGACTTCGGGGCGCAAGGCCACGGCGCGCGCAGCGCCCGCTCCCGCGGCACCGGCGGCGAAGAAGCACAGGAATTTCCCCGAGCGCTCGCTGCGGACGAGGCCTGCCGTCTGCAGGACGCCGAGGTGGTGTTCGACGGTGCCCCGGCCCTTTCCGGCAGCGGCGACGAGGTCGACGAAGTTGATGCCCGGCTGCTCCGTGATGGATTGCAGCAGGATGCGGCGCACTGGGTGCTCCGCGACGTCCTGGCCCGACAAGCGCGTAAAGAGTCCAAAGAGGGCCGGCCAGAGCGTCGGCTTGCGGTGCACGGCCACTCCGACTGCGCCGGCGCTGAGACCGACGCCGATGGCCACCCATTCCCAGCGAATCGGCGGAGGCGGTGGGAGGGCGGGCGGCGCGGCCACCGCGCCAAAGGGAACGGAACGTGAGTCGGCAGGCGAGCCGACGTCGGGCGGCGCAAACGGCGTTCCGGCGTCGCACGCCGCGCATGCGGATTCGTGGGGGCTGGTCGCTAGTGCCGCGCCCATCGTGTGGTCGCACGCGTCGCCGGTGCCGTCGCCGTCGAGGTCGTCTTGGCCCGCGTTGGCGATGTCCGGGCAGTTGTCCGCGGAGTCGACGATGCCGTCACCGTCGCGGTCAGCATCGCACGCATCGCCGATGCCATCCTCGTCGCCGTCGCTTTGCATGGGGTTCGCGACCATCGGGCAGTTGTCGTCGCCGTCGCGGATGCCGTCATGGTCGCTGTCGGCGGCCGCCGCAGCCGGATCGGTTCCGTCGCTTGGCTTCCACGGGAAAGCGCCAGGAGAATGCGGGGCTGGGCAGCCGGCGTCGGCGCCGATGGTGACTAGGAGGACCGTCGTGAAGAGCCGGCCTTGCGTGTCGCGGACGGTGAGGGCCACCTGGTACGTGCCGGCCTGCGCAAAGACGTGCCGCACAGGAGTCAGGCCGCTCGTGGCGCCGTCGCCGAACTGCCATTCCAGGCCCGCCACGGTGCCGCGCACCGCTTCGTCGAAGAAGACAGGACGGTCCGTGCAGCCGGAGCCTTCGTCGCTCCACACGAACGAGACACCCGAGGCCGCGGCGGGGACGTTGGCGCCAACGGGTGATGCCGCGACGAGCAGGAGCAAGGCCGTCGCTGCCACGGCGGCGCGGGCAGCACGCCAATGCGATGCGAAGACGTCGTTCGTTTGCACGTCGAGCCTGGGCTGGGTCGCCAGCCTATGCGACCATCGGAACCGCCTTCTAAAAGCGATTGGGTAGGTCGTCGAACTTGCATTCGGGCTGGGGGCCCCTCCTGTCGGGCGGCGCTCCCGCTCCGCGGTGCCTCGGCAACGGGCGGCCATGCCATCCTCCTACTTTCGCCGCAGCATGAGGAGCATGAGGGCGAGCATGCTTGCGATGACGAGGGCTCCGGCGATCATGAGGACGGGCATGCTGCTGGTGCTGCCGGCCGTCTTGGCTTCGACGCCATTCATGGGGCGGTGGTCTTCGCCGATGGTCTGCGGAGCGCCCGCGGCATCCACGAGGTCGCCGTTCCAACGCGACTGGTCATCAGGGTAGGCGTCGCTGGAGTCGGGGACACCGTCGCCGTCGCGGTCCTTGTCGCAAACATCGCCGATGCCGTCGCGATCCAAGTCGACTTGATCCGCATTCGGCATGAGCCAACAATCGTCGGCGGCATTCAATTTGCCGTCGCCGTCCGCATCCGCATCGCAGACGTCACCGAGTTTGTTGTGGTTGGCATCGAGTTGCTGCGCGTTAGGGACGAATTGGCAATTGTCGGCACCATCGAGGATACCATCGCCATCATCATCCGCATCACACGCATCGCCGAAGGAATCCATGTCAGTGTCCTTCTGGTCTGCGTTGGGGACGGTCTTGCAGTCGTCGTTGGCATCGATGACGCCATCGCCATCCTGGTCATTCGTATCCGTCACTTCCGGCCCATACGGTTGATACTGCACGGGGCCCGCGGAACTGGGCGACGAAGAATCATCCGGCAACGGCGTTGGCGGAGGATCCGGAATGTCATACGCCTTCAACAGACCACGACCCGTCGTCTGACGAGCCACCGCGGCATCTCCCGAGGTCGACGAGGCTGCGGTGCCCGTCGGGCCCGCGCACGTTCCCGTGCAGCCGTCCGTGTAGGAGACCATGACGCGCCCCTGCTTGTCGGTGACGATGTCGTTGAAGTCGAGGAGGTTGCGGCACGTCTTGGAGCCGCCATACGGCCAGATGTCGCCGCGCTGCACGGGGTCGGTCGTGACCTTGTCCACGGTCCAGGTGCGCCCGGCGTCATACGTGAGGGCGACGTACAGGTGCCAGACGTGCGGTGAGGCGCTGCACGGATTGTCGTAATCCACCGTGGAGGAGGTGCTGCCGAGGAAGGCGAAGGCTGCGCGGTCATCGTCGCCGGCAATCATCTCGGAGAGGGTGGCCTGCTGCACTCCGACGAGTGCGCCGACGTTGAAGTATTTCGTACCGGTGCAGGCGCCGTTGCCGACGCCGACGTCTTCCCACGTCACGCCGTTCGTCTTTGTCATCGCCACGTAGGCGCCGCCGGGCTGACCCGCCGTGCCTGCCGCTTCGCCCTGGCCGAGGTAGACCCAGCCGTTGTCAAGCGACGGCGCGACCGAGGGATCCATGTGGCCAGGGTTGAGGATGGGACCCGCCGGGAGTGGCGATGTCGTGCACGCGTTGGAGCTCGTGCTCGGCCGCTCGACCACGGTCCAGGACAGGCCGTTGTCCTTGCTGTAGACGAAGCCGGTCTTGCACGGCAACATGCCAGGCGCGCCAAGGCAGGGGGGCGCCACGGCCGACGCGGCAGCCGCAGCCGCCGACCCGAGGCTGCAGGCCTTGCTTGGAAGGTAGACGTAACCCAAGCCGTCCTGCGGGTCGCTGCCGGATTCGCCGACGTCGTCGCCCTTGTACATGCGGCCGATGCGCAGGTGGCCGTGCAGGCCCGTGCAGTCGCCGTGGCTCGGGTCCTTGTCGCCGTCGAGCGGCGCGAACGTGATGCCGCCGTCGTAGGATTGCCAACACGCGATGGTGCCGGCCTGGGAGCAGTAGTACGTCGCCCGCGATCCAGGTGTCGCCCATTGCGGCGGCGGGAAGGCCCACGGGCCGGCGGCGATGGTCTCATGGTCGAATGCCGGGAGCGAACAGGCATCCGTGACGGGCCGCCACGCGGTCGTGTCGGGCGCCGGGGCATTGTGCATGACGCCGTCGTTCGTGTCGGTGAACGACAGGTTGCTGCAACCCGTCAGGGGCCCGCACGGCGCGTTGGCCGGCGGAGGCAGGAGCGGGCACACCGTGGTGCTGACGGGGGGCGGCGGCAACGGGTTGATGACGAGGCCGCCAGCAAACGTGCGCCCGCCATCGAAGTCGGTGTACATGATCGGGTCGTAGTTGGGCGGGATGCAGACCGTCGGCGGCGCAGGGCAGGCGCCCACGTTGTTGTTGAAGGGGGAGGTGCAGCGGGTGACCGTCAATGTCGGCGATACTCCAATGGACACCAGGTCGTCCCAGGCCAGGCAGTACGTGGCCGTGTAGGCCTGGTACATGGCGTCCTTGCCGTTGCCGTGCACCCAGTCGACGCCCATCGTGGGCTCGCAGCCACATGCGCCAGTCGGACCGGCTTCGCCGACGGCCGTGTACGTCGCGATGTCGTAGTTGCTCCACATCCGGGCGCCGGACGCCCCGAACTTCGTGGAGGTGGGCGTCGCCGACGCGTCCGCAGGGCCGACGGCATGGAGTTGGGCCATGGGGATGGCCGGCAGCGCGACCAGGACCAGGACGGCCATGAGGCCGATGGCGCGCAGGCGGGGTTGCTTCGGTTGGAGGGCTCGACTGTCCACGGTGACCACTGGTTCGGCGGGTGCCGACCGTGGCAGACCAACTGCAGGACATTCTAAAGGAGATTGGGTAGGTCTTGCACGTCCTGCAAAGGATTTCCTCTCCTGGGAGCTTATGAAGCGCTGCCCGCGCCGGCGGCCCAGTCGGGGATGGCGTCGGCAAGGGGGGCCAGATCGCTGCGGTCGAGGTGGCGCACGATGGCCCAACGACCATCCGGCATGCGCCATTCACCGTCGAATGCGGTCATGCCCGAAGCTCGTCCCAAATCCTCCTTAGGCTTTCCGGCGAAGGCATGGAAGGGTCGGATTGCCGCCACAGCGAAGAAATAATGGGTGCGCTGGTCGGCCGGTGTGTCCCTGCGCATCGTCGTGGCCCTCGCCCTGACCCTATCCGCCCTTGCCGGCTGTTCGAGTGGCCCTTCCGCCCCGACGGACGCCCCCAACGACGGCCAGATAGTCGTCACGAAGCCGGGCGACTATTCCGCCGACCTCAACGCAACGAATGCGAACCTGCCCCACCTTCATGACTACTGGGGCGGCGCCGCGCGGCTCGTGGTGATGGACGGCTGGCCGACGAATCCCGGCCCCGGCCTTGCCAGCGGCAGGGACGTGCCGATCTACGACTACCGCGCTGACTCCGGGCACGTAATCCCTCAAGGCGCATCCCAGGTCGAAGTCACCATGACCTGGAGCGCGGCGCAGGACGACCTCTACGAAGACGCGCAACTCTGGTACAAGTCGGCGGCGGATAACCAGCCGGCGCTGGCGGCGCACATCGCAAGCGGCCAGAAAGTCATCCTGAACACCACGAACGAACGCGACGACCTGCCGCACCAGTTGCTGTCGGCGTGGCTGTTCCAGTTCCGCGCCTCCGAACGCTCGGACCTGAGCGCGCTGCGCTTCAAGGCCAACGTCACGGTCCACGTCGAGGCGGTGCGCGGCCTGCCTATCCCGCTGTACCCGGGCCACCCGGACCGTTGGGGCGGCAACGAGACGGTGAGCCTGGTCGACGTCGACCGCAGCCTCGCCTACCTGCAGGACGTGGGCGACGCGGGCTGCGATGGCCTGTCGTGCCCGCAAGTCGAGGTGCCGCGCGACGGCACGATCGTGCCGCCAGACACGTTGTACGTCGAGGCCACGCTGACCGTCACGTACGGAAGCCCACAGACCGTTGGGCTGAGCTACCACGGTGCCGAGGGCCGCGCGTTCCAGCACCTGCAACCGGGGACCGTGACTGGCAACACGCGCACGTACCGCATCGACGTCGGCGCCTACGGCGACGGGCCGTACGCCAAGCAGAGCCAGTGGGAGTTCCGGCCGTTCGTCGACGGCGTCGCGCCGGACACCGCAGTGGTCGAGGATTTCCACCTCACGATCGTGGCGCACCACCACTTGGCCTAAGCCCGGCCCTACGTGCGTTTGGCCTTGCCATTCTTGCGCGTGGCCGACGCTGCGACGGCCTTCTGGTTGCCACCGTTTCGCGGCTCGAAGACCTCGCCCGCCGCCTTGCGCTCCTCGAGGACGGCGTGCGCCGCAGCCAAGCGTGCGATGGGCAAGCGGTACGGCGAACAGGACACGTAGTCCAAGCCCGTGCGGTGGCAGAACTTCACGGAGTCCGGGTCGCCGCCGTGCTCGCCGCAGATGCCGACCTTGAGGTCCTTGCGCACCGAACGGCCCTTCTGCGTCCCCATCTGAACCAATTGGCCAACACCGGCTTGGTCCAGCGTGGCAAAGGGATCCGCCGGGATGAGCTTCGCCTCCATGTAGTGGCCAAGGAAGCTGGCGGCGTCGTCGCGGCTGATGCCGAGCGTCGTCTGCGTGAGGTCGTTGGTGCCGAAGCTGAAGAACTCGGCGTGCCGGGCGATCTCGTCCGCCGTGAGCGCCGCGCGCGGCAACTCGATCATCGTGCCGACGGAGTACGCGACCTTGATGCCCTGCTCCTCGAACACCTTGGCGGCCTCGTCCCGCACCCGCGTCTCCTGGTGGATGAACTCCGACGCGTGGCTGACGATGGGAATCATGATCTCGGGATGCACGTCGATGCCCTCGCGCTTGACCGTGCACGCCGCCTCGATGATGGCGCGGGCCTGCATGCGCGTGATCTCCGGATACGTGATGCCGAGGCGGCAGCCGCGGTGGCCGAGCATCGGGTTGGACTCGCGCAGGCTCTCGATGCGCTCCTGCAGTTCGGGAAGCCCGATGCCCATGAGAAGTGCCATCTGGCGCTGCTCTTTCTCCTCGTGCGGCAGGAACTCGTGCAATGGCGGATCCAATAGGCGAATCGTCACGGGGCGGGCACCCATGGCGCGGAAGATGCCCTCGAAGTCGGCCCGCTGCAGGGGAAGCAGGTCCTTCAGTGCCTCTTCACGCTCGGCGCGTGTCTCCGCGAGGATCATCTCGCGCATGGCCTCGATCTTTCCTGGCCCGAAGAACATGTGCTCCGTGCGCGTGAGTCCGATGCCTTCGGCGCCGAACGCGATGGCGGTCTCGGCCTGGTCGGGCTGGTCGGCGTTGGCCCGCACGCGCAGGCGGCGCACCTTGTCGGCCATCGCAAGGAGGCGGTCGAACTGGCGGAACGTCGGCGCCATGCTGGGATGCATGCGCTTCTCGACCAGGACCTGGACGACTTCGCTGGGCAGCGTCGTGAGCTTGCCTGCAATGACTTCGCCCGTGAAGCCGTCGATGGAGATCCAGTCGCCTTCGCGCACCAGTGAATCGCCGACGGCGAACGCCTTGGCGCGCGAGTCGATGCGCAGCGTGCTGCAGCCCGCCACGCACACCTTACCCATCTGCCGGGCGACGAGCGCGGCGTGGCTCGTCATGCCGCCGCGCGCCGTGAGGAAGCCCTCGGAGGCATGCATGCCGTGGATGTCCTCCGGGCTCGTCTCGTCGCGCACCAGCACGACGTGCTCGCCACGGCGGTGCCATTCGACGGCGTCGTCGGCGGAGAACACGACGCGACCTGTGGCGGCGCCGGGTCCGGCGTTCAGGCCTTTGGCGAGGACGCGGTTGGCCTTGAGAGCGGCCTCCTTCTCGCGCGGATCGAAGATGGGCCGCAGGAGCTGGTTGAGTTGGTCGGGGGCCACGCGCAGGATGGCCTCCTCCGGGGCGAGCAGCCCTTCGTCGACCATGTCGAGGGCGATGCGGACGGCGGCGAAGCCGGTGCGCTTGCCGGTGCGCGTCTGGAGCATGTACAGCTTGCCCTTCATCACGGTGAACTCGACGTCCTGCATGTCGCGGAAATGCGCTTCGAGTTTGCGGGCGGCGGCAAGCAGGTCCTTGTGGGCAGACGGAATCTCGTTGCCGAGTTGCGCAACCGGACGAGGCGTGCGGATGCCCGCGACGACGTCCTCGCCTTGTGCATTGCGCAGGAATTCGCCGTAGAACACCTTCTCGCCCGTCGACGGGTCGCGGGTGAAGGCGACGCCGGTGGCGCAGTCGTCGCCCATGTTGCCGAACACCATCATCTGCACGTTCACGGCCGTGCCCATCTCGTGCGGGATCTTGTTGAGTTCGCGGTACGTGATGGCGCGCTTGTTGTTCCACGAAGCGAAGACGGCCTCGATTGCCAGAACGAGCTGCTCGCGTGGGTCCTGCGTGAAGGGCTTGCCTGTCTTCTCACGAATGTAGGTCTTGTACTCGTCGCAGAGTTGCCGCAGCGCCTCCGCAGGCACTTGCGTATCGCGGTCGGTGCCGACCTTGCGCTTGGTGGCAGCAAGCCGGTCCTCGAAGCCGGAGTGCGGCAAGCCAAGGACGACGTCGCCGAACATGGTGAGGAAGCGCCGGTACGAGTCGTAGGCGAAGCGGGGGTTGCCGGTCGCCTTTGCAAGACCCTCGACGGTGGCGTCGTTGAGGCCGAGGTTGAGGACGGTGTCCATCATGCCCGGCATCGAGATGGCGGCCCCGGAGCGCACGGACACAAGCAGCGGGTTCTTTGCATCGCCAAAGCGCGTGCCGGCCTTGCGCTCGAGCGCGGTGAGGGCGGACCAGATGTCCTCCTCGAGGCCGGCGGGGAACTGGCCGAGTCTCTGGTACTCGATGCAGGTCTGGGCGGTCAGCGTGAAGCCGGGGGGAACGGGCAGCCCGATGCGGCTCATCTCGGCGAGGTTGGCACCCTTGCCGCCCAGCGTCGCCTTCATGGTTGCGTCGCCCTCCTCGAAGGCGTACACGCGTTGCATTCGAGCCGTCGTCTTGGCGGCCCGTTTCACCCTGGCCGGGGAACGGGGGGTCTTGGCCTTCTCGGTCCGGCGGGCCGGGCGCGCGGGGCTCACGGTTGCGCCCAAGCCTGCGTTTCGTAAAAGGCCGATGGCGTT
This sequence comes from bacterium, assembly GCA_040390065.1. Taxonomy (GTDB): domain Archaea; phylum Thermoplasmatota; class E2; order JACPAO01; family JAHFTW01; genus JAHFTW01. The sequence goes on from JAZJZE010000009.1 coordinate 427,576, forward strand.
GGCAGGGCCCGCTCCAGGAGGGGGCCGACCTTCTCTCTTTGAGGTTTTGGCGAAAGAGTATTTATGCGCGGGCTGCACAGGGCGGGACAATCATGTCGTTTTCGCGTCTTGCGGCCACGGGAGTCATCGCGGCCATGGCCTGCGCTGCGGTGCTGGCTCCGGTGGCCGACGCCGGCTCGCGGCCGGTGTACCTGTTCCTGCGTGACATGAGTTTCCCCTCGAACCCGAACCTGCCCAGGTGCTCGCCGGCCCCGACCGGTGCCGCCGTGGGCGACGGGGAATTGACGACCACCGCGCCATGCCCCCTCGACCTCGTGGGGCCGCAGAACAACAGTTCACCGCAGAGTCGCGTCGTCTTCCCCGCGGTCGAGACGGCCCACCCGACGCAGTTCGTCATGCTCAACCAGAGCCTGAACACGGGCCAGATCTTCGGCCCCGTCCTCGTCCTCCTGTACGTGCCTGAGTCGCCCACCGTGCAGAGTGGGAACCTGACCGTGCAACTCGTGGCCTTGCCCAAGACGTACACAGTCAGCGACGTGGGACCGACCGGGGACGTGCTGGCTGGCGCCACCATCGACCTTGCGTACCACAACACGACGCTGCCCAACCCGACCAGTCTCATCCCGCCGGATCCGACGAACGTCACGCAGGCCGAAGCCTACATCGCCGGCCAGCTCTTGGTCTACGGCCTGTCGCAAGTCGGCAAGTCGCAGTACATCCTCGTGCTCGACGACGAAGTGAAGGACCACTACGTGCAGAAGACCATTGACAAGGACGCCAAGCTGGCCCTGCGCTTCAGCCTCGTACCGAGCCCGCACCCGGCCCCGTTGCCGCTTGGCTTGCCGGTGGCGCAAGGCGCCGGTCAACCGATCCTCTACAACTTCGCGCTCATGCCGGCCCTCGTGTATGTCCCGTTCTACTCGGCCGACGCGCCGCTGCCGCAGCCGACGCCGCAGCCCAATCCGCCGCCGCCTCCCCCGCCAGGCCTGCCTCCCTGCCCGGAGTGCCAGCCTCCCGGAAGCTCGACGACGGGCGGCAGCCAGAAGTCAGGCGCTCCCGAAGCCGTCTTCGTCATGACGGTCCTCGCGGTCGCCGCCCTGAGCCTGCGCCGGCGGACCTGACGCCCGCACGCCGGTAAAAGGGGTCCATGGCGGGACACGTCCCGAAGACAGGGGCCACGCACGTGCATGCCGGCTGCTTGTCAAAGGCCAGCGACGGATTCGTCAAACCTCCGACGCCGACGCCTTCCACGAGGGAATCCAAGTTGGGGACTCGGAGGGCCCCGGTCAGGGCGGGCACGCCGTCGGCGCAGCCGCGGCGAAGCGAGGGCATGGCAAGCGCGCGAGGCGACGCCGTGCGCGAGGGTCGCCGGGGGGCCTGAAAGACCAGAAAGCCCGAGAGAAAAGCGGAAAGGGAACTTTCCAAGATTCGGCGACTTTTCTTTCTTTCAGGCAAAGGCGGCCGGGGAGAACAGGAGACGAACGGAGAACAGGAACCAAGTCCCCTTCTCTTACCTTGATTCCTGTTCTCACAGGCCTCCCACACCCAGTCGGCGCAGCCAACCACACGGGCTGCGTGTCGGCCTTGCTTCGCGCGACCGATGCCGGGGACAAGCCGCCCAAGATTACAGGACGCGCTCTTCGATGTCCGGCAGGCCCACGTCCAGCTTGACGCGGTGCTCCGCCTCCGCCACGACCGCGGCGTCGCTCATGGTCGCCGGATGCTTTGGCCCGAGAAGGTCGCAGAGTTCGGGGCCAACGCTCGTGTCGTGCGAACCCCATTCCTTGGCCAAGCGGATGATGTCCGTCTTGTCGAGGCCGAGGACCGGACGCAGAATCGGACGACGGGCGGCGCCTTCCAGAGTGACGAGGTTCGACATCGTCTGGCTCGAGACTTGCCCGAGGTTTTCGCCCGTCGCGATGGCGCCGGCGCCGACCTTGTCTGCGAGTTGGTCCGCGAGGCGGTACAGCAGGCGTTTCTGCAGCAGGAAATAGTAGCGGTGGGCTTCCTTGTCGTGTGGCACTCGGCCGAGGCTCTCGCCGATTTTCGCGACCCAAAGGCGCTTGAGGCCTAGTTGGCGCGCGAGGACTTCGGCCTTGCGAACGGATGCATCGTCCGTCACGGGCTCGAAAGAGCCGTGCAGCGCCTCGAGCTCGACGCCCTGGTCCACGAGCATCCGGCCCGCGACGGGGGAATCGAAGCCTCCGGATAGGAGGAGGACTGCCTTCACGGTTGCTCCGACGCGATATCCGTTAAAAGGGGGTTGCCGTGGGCCAGATGTGGCCCTCCTGCGCCCGTGTGCGACCTCTGCCGGTTTCACGGCGACGCCGGAGTCGCGGCGCAAGGTCGACATGGCTGGCCTGAAGCAGCGCCTCGTGGCCGGTGGCTACGCCGTCGTGGTGGACGCCAAGATCATCCTGATCGTCCGCAAAGGTGTGGAATCGTCCTGCTACGACGACGGCAAGGTGCTTCTGAAGACGACGGACCGCGCCGCGGCGGAGAAGGCGTACGCGGAGCTGGAGCCGCACTTGGCGGCGACGTGGACCTGACGCAGTAGCGATTTCCCGAAAATCGTTATTGGCAGGAGGGGGACGGCCCGGCGGATTCATGTAGTTGCGCGGTGAGTCCCCGCCCGGTTCCGCCTCCTGTTGGCGGAGTCGACACCAACCAATGTCCGACGCCACCTAAGTAGGACGCCGCATTGGACCCTCCGGGCCGCCATGAACGCAAGCCGACTCGCCGCAACCGCCACCATGTTCCTTTTCGTCCTGCCGGGCGCAGTCGCGGACGGTCCGGAGACGATTCAGGACACCATCGTCGGCATCGTCAGCACCGCCGTCAACGCGCTGAACCAGACGGCGTGCACGCCGCCAGCCTCACCGCCGGGCGACGTCTGCGGCCTGACGGGCGACGCCGCAGCGACGTGGAACTGCCTCGTGGGGGTCGTGACTCAATGGCGTGCGCGGCTGCCCGACCCACCGAGCGACCCCGCCGGCGACGTTCAAACCTGCATCCCACTGAGCGGCGTGCTCTGTATCCAATTCCGGGCGGGAGGGCCGCCGGTCCCGGGGCCTACGGGGGCCTACCCGTTTGGCGTGACGAGCGGTGGGGCCAAAGAGGGTTATCCGTTCCTGATTCACTTGCCTACACGCGGGCCGCGTGACCAAGACCCAATCATTGCGGGCATCCCCAGCGTGGGGGAATACGTCATCAGCACGACCCAAGATCTCGGGGGGACCAGATGCTAGCGCAAGAGTCCCGGTTCCGCCTCCCCACCGTCCTGTTAATGGCCGTTTGTCTCTCGGCTTGTGTTGGACCGTCCGGGCGGCCGTCCGACGAGCACGTGGGCGACAATGGCCCAATCGTGGAAGGCACGCAACCGGCCGACAGTCCGCCCGCGCCGCCGACGGAATTCAAACCGATGGATCTTCAGTTTACGACGTGGAACGCCTGCAAGATGCTCGTAACCTCGGTCGGTTGGGAGGGTTACACGAGTCCGGCCCATCCGATTGCCAGTTGGGGCGGGACTGACGGGACTGGAAGCGAGCTGGGAATAAACTTCTTCGAGTGCCAACGCATGAGCTGGGGTCCCCTCGAAAGGCCCGTCCGTTTTATTCTGGAGGGTCATACCAACCAGACCATTCCGCAAGGATGCCGCCTGGGTGACTGGTTTTGGTTTGCAAGCCTCAACGCCATCTATGTCGACGACCCGCAGGTCGTGGCATTCATGCAGACGAACCTGAGCATGCCCGCCCATTACGCCGCTATCTCGGCGTCGTACGGCGACACGGTCCACCTGCTTTGGCAGCCCGACGGCGGCGAACAATCAGAGGTCAGCATCAGCCGGTTGCAAGTGCAGAACACGACACAGGACGTGAAGCACCGTTTTGCCTGGGCCAAGGACGGCCGCGTCACGCTCCTCGACTGGCACGAATCTAGCGCCCTCGCCTGGCCCCTGCACACGCCTGCAACCGGCCACATGCGTCCCCCCATGTTGAACGCCAAACTCGGCGACCCCTACATTGGAAACCGCGGCGGCTTCGACGGCTTCACCGACGACACCGAAGTCGAAGGCCACATGTACCGCTTCAACGACGACCAATGCAAGGAACCGCTTGACCCTTATCCCTAGGCAGGAGTCCGCGGGACATTCTTGGCGCTCTGTTCTAATGGGCGGTCGGCGAAGGGTTTGGCATGGCAATCCCTTGGGGCCTGGTGACGTTCCTCATCGGCCTACTCTATGGACTGTTGAAGCCTGGATGGCAGAACAAAGGTGCGATGTTCCGCGAAGGCCTGTTCATCGGCATCGTGGTCGCCGTCGTCGTGGCGCTCATCGGCGCCGCCACGGGTTACCCGGCGCTTGGCCTCGTCGACGCCGTAGGCATCATCATCACGGCACTGATCTTGTCGCTTCTGTTCATCGTGGGCGTGTGGCTCGGCGACCTGCTGACCAGCGGACGGCACCAGACGCGCTATAACTAGGCCTTCAGGCGTGCAACCAGACGCCGCGCTCGGCCGACTCGATGCGCACGAAGCCGAAGCGTTCGAACTGAACGACCTTGCCGACGTGCGCCGTCGCCGCGGGCTCGACCATGCCGGAGATTTCCTGCAGCGCCGGGATGGCGTCGTCGGGGGCATCCTCGGCGAGGATCTCGGGCTTGAGAACGATGAACGGCGCGGCTTGGTCGACCGGTAGCCACTGCACGATGGCAACGCTGCGGTCCATCTCTTCCCCATCGTACACTGCCGTGTCGTTCGGCTCGGTCTTGATGTTGCCCAAGTCCTTGAGGCGCAGCCGGGGAGCCAAGTCGCGCATGGAGACGTAGACGCCGCGCGATGCCCGCAGTTCGCGTGACCCGCGCTCGGGGTGGCTCGGATGGACGAGGGGCTTTGCGACGCGGGCCGGCAGCCCCTCGACGTGCAATTCCTGGGGATCTGGCACGAAGAAGTAGCGCGACGCAGCGGGGTCGATGACCTTTGCATCCTCGGCGTCGAGGTTCGAAAGCGACACAGCGATGTCCTTCTCGGTCAGGCCAAGCGACACCCAGAAGGCCTTGATGGCGCCGGGGTCGTAGCCGCGGCGGCGGAGTGCTGCGAGGCAGGGAAGCCGCGGGTCGTCCCAACCCATGAACTTGCCCGCCTCGATGCTGCGGCGCATGCCGGACGTGGAGAACTTGCCGAACTCGTGCACAGACACGCGACCCCAGTACAGCGTCTCCGGGTAAGTCCAGCCCATGTGGTCGTAGAGGAACTTCTGCTTGCGCGTCGAATCCATGAGGTCCTTGCCGCGGATGACGTGCGTCACACCTTGAAGGTGGTCCTCGATGGCGGACTCGAAGTCGAGAAGCGGCCACGCATGGTGGCGCGGAATCTGGCCCGCCTTCTCGCGCGGGTGGACGGCGTCGTCGGCGATGACACGGAACGCCGTCCAGTCGCGCAGCGCCGGGTCCTTGTGCGCGATGTCGGTCTTGACGCGCAGCACGGCGCCGCCTTTCTTCGTTTCACCCGCGACCATCGCGCGGAAACCCTCAAGGCTCGCGGCGGGCGCAGCGTCGCGGTGGACGCAGGCTTCACGCCGTTCCTTCTTGGCGCGCCACTCCTCGGCCTCGCAGTCGCAGACGTATGCCCCACCGACCTTGATGAGGTCCACGGCAGCAGCCTGGTAGATGCCGATGCGGTCGCTCGCCGTGACTTCGCGGCTCGGCTTGCGCCCGACGAGCCAGAGGAAGTCCTCGCGGATCATGTCGTAGCCGTTCCAGCCGCGGCGCTCATCCCACAACGGCGGCTTCACTTGCGGGTCCGTGTCGTCGAAGCGGAGAATCAATTCTGCGTCGTACATGCGCTGGTACTCCGCGAGAATGGACACACCGCGCGAATGCCCCAACGACAGCGGGCCATTCGGGTTTGGCGCGAATCGCATCACGACCCTGCCCTTGACGTTGGGCAATTCCTTCAGGCCCTTTCGTTGCTCTTTCTTCTGCACGTTGACGAGTTCCGGGGCCTCGGCCGAGAGCGCTGCGACTTGCTCGTCCAGGCTCATCGCATTCACGGCTGCTCCGGCGGCGTCCAGGGCGGCGGCCACGGCGCGCGGGTCAGTACGGAATTCCGGGTGGCCCCCCATGACGCGGCCGACGAGGCCCTTTGGCTCGCACTTGCCCGCATGCTGGACGGCGTTCTGCAGGCAGAAGCGACGTGCGACGACCTCCAGCGGCAGGCTCACGCGTGCGGCGACTTCGCGATGCGATTTAAGCCGGAGGGCAAGCCTGAACGGAGGCCAACCCACGGTGTGGGAGGCCTCGGATTCCAGGGATTTTGGCGATTCCGGGGAATTGCATCCGCGGCCGGTGGGGCACGAAACCACGGCCTTCTGGAAAATGGGGGGAAGGAGGGGGTGCGGCGCCCGTGCCTTGGGCCAGGTTCGCGTCAAGCCCTCTAGCTTTGGTAGTACTCGCCGTCGGCCTCCACTGTAGGTGCGTCGGTACCCCATGCCCAAAGCTGAGCCCGAGTATAGTGCCCGGCAGGAGGCGGCTGGAGGTAGAAGTCTACGGCAAAGGCGTTGGCCGCTTGCAGGGTATCCCCCTGAGAATAGACTTGCTTGCTCCACACGCGTGAATTCCCCGCGTCAAAGCCCATCATCATCGTCAGCCCTGTCACTGGCGCGCTTCCGACATTCGTAACCTCTGCGTGGAAGTGCCAAGCGCCGTTCTGATAGTCGGGCGCGTCAAAGTGGAGGTTCGACAGCACGGCCTTCGGCGTCAGCGGCAGTACGTTTGCCGAGTAGCCCTTCGTCATCTTCGGCATTTGCCCAATGCCATAGTATTGGTAGGCGCCGTGCGTCGTCTCCGCGTAGTAGTAGCGGCCCCCGTGGTAGTCATAGTAAGAACCTTGGGTGGAAGGGTCGGCCAGGACGCCGACCGCCATGTGTGGACTGCCGGGCGAGTTGCTGGAATCTGGGTCAGGGTTCGTGTGTGGGAATTGCAGCAGAACCGCCCCGTATCCGAGTCCTGCCATGAGACTGGCAAACAGAATCGAGGTGTCCTCACAATCGCCTGTTTCGTCGTACACGGTTTCGACTGGGAACCGCGGATACTCGTCGTACCCGGAACTCGCGAGGTCCGTGGTGTACGGGATGGCCTGAACGAAATGCAGCGTGAACTCAGCCATTTGCCAGGGGGCGTACCCCTCGGATGCCCCAGCGCTCTCGAGGAGACAAACCAGTGCTGAAATGAATGGGGCCTCGTAGGGGTCCGTGGCGAAAACCGCAAAGTTGTAGGCGTTGTACGTGCGATCCCGCTGTTGGAACACAGCCTTTACCTCAGTCGGAATCAACGGGTCCCAAGTCCAATCCTTTCCACCGTAGGTCCAGGCGAAGTGAAGCTGCTTGTACGCGGACGGGTCCGGCGGCGGGGAGGCCGATTGGTCTGATGAGGAATCGGTGGGCGTCGTGCACGAATAGTATCGCGACGAGTCCTGCGTTGACGCCGAGGGGCCATGGCCTTCGGGCGAGTTCGTGGCGGGGGCCGACGTAGGAGACGTGGTTGGCGCCGCCTGGCTGTACGTAGGTCCGCTTACCGGAGGATTGACGGGCGGAGGGGCAACGTAGGGGGGCGGAACCTCGTGCAGGTTAGAAGGGCCGTCGCTGACGCACCCCGATAGGCTCGTGGAAAGCACGCCGAGAATCAGGAAGAGCGCGCCTTTCATAGGGAAAAAACCATCACCGCACCCATGAACTGGACGTGACGGACGCCGACCCACCATCGTGTTCCGCCAGGAAGACCGAATAGCTGCCGACAGGGAGCGAGACGCTTCGGCGTCCTTGAACCTTGGAGGATTCGGCGAAAAAGCAGTTGACGGACTGGTGGTTTCCGAAAGCCTGCGCGTCAGACGGGTACGCCAAGCACAGGTCGACCGGGTCGTGATTCCCCGACACGTACGCGAAGGTGTAGGTAGCCGCTTCTGTGAGCACGAAATCGTAATGGGCATACGTGCCGGTCTCGACTTGGTCGGTGCGACTTTGGTGTAGAACCCGCGCACCGGCCGGGGGAGTCAGGAGGCTGTAGTCCAACGGCGTGTTGTCAACAGGCGCAACGTTGGTGGCGAGTACAAAGACGACCACCGCTGCAACCACCACGATAGGGACAATCAGCACCAGGGTCTTCCCCAAGAGGCGCCCACGGTCGGCTTTAGAGTAGCCCGTAAGCCCCCCATTGGCCGCACCAATCTGTTTGAGCGCTTTTCGTCCTTCGGTCCACGCGGCGATGCCGAATCCGAGCCCAATCGTGCCGACAAAACGCAGGGGGTTGTTGCTCGTGGGCGCAAAGAAGGCGACAGCCACGGAGACAAGGAAGAGGGCCCAGCCAGTAATCCCGTACCCCTGGGCCTTGCCGGCCAAGACCAGCTCTTGCGGGGGCGCAGGAAGGGGCCGGAGCGGAGCCGCGGGAGGCGTCGGGACGGCTTGGCGCAGCGCGGCCGGTGCCTGCTGAGCCGCTGGGGCCCAAACCTCCTGAACCTGGACACGTCCCGTGTTCAGGCACATGGGGCATTGCAGCCCCCGAGGTGTTTGACGCGGCGTCGTCGGGTTGTGGCAGTAGGGGCATACCCGCTGCGCGTCCATGGCCGGCGACCTCATTCTGTCTATAAAGCACGGGCCGGCTCCGGAGAAATGGGCGGCACGCCTTAGGGTCCCCATCGTCGCCCTCCCACGGTCTGCCCTGCGCTCCTATCCCAAGAGCTTGTCCCAATCATTCCATTCGTCCACTGCATTCCCCGAAATCCTCCAAATCCCTGGAATCCGGGGCCTCCCACACCCGCCGTCGCGCTAAAATCCTCCAGCGCATCCCGACGTGAAAATGGATGCCATCCTCCTCGCCGGCGGTTATGGGACTCGCCTGCGCCCGCTTACGTACACGCGCCCGAAGCCGCTTCTGCCGGTCGCGGGTCGCCCCATGGTGGAATGGGTCCTCGACCGCTTGCCGCCCGAGGTGCACCGCGTCATCGTGGCCGTTAACTGGAAGGCGCAGGCGCTTGGCGCGTATTTCCAGGACCGCGAGCCGAAGAAGGGCCAGCGCTTGGAGTTCGTCGTCGTGCGCGAGGATGAGCCGCTGGGGACTGCGGGCGCGGTCAAGAATTGCGAGCGCAACCTGACCGGCGACCGCTTCTTCGTGCTGAACGCCGACATCGTGTCCGACATGGACCTCGGCGCCATGCTGCGGGCGCACAAGGCGCACGGCGGCCCCGGCACGATTGCACTCAAGGAAGTCCCGGCCGCCGACGTCGTCAACTTCGGCGTCATCGAGCCCGGCGAACAAGTCGAGACGGGCGCAATCCCCATCAAGGGTTTCGTCGAGAAGCCAAAGGACCCTGCCCTCGCGCCGAGCCGCCTCATCAACGCGGGAGCGTACCTTCTCGAACGCAACGTCCTCGACCTCATCACCCCCGGCAAACTCGTGTCCATGGAGAAAGAGATCTTCCCGCACTTGATTCCCCGCGGCTTCTACGGGATGCCCATGGATGGCAAGTGGGTGGACGTCGGCGACCCGGCGCGCCTGCTTGCCGCAAGTCGGCTCCTCGACCCATCGTTCGTGGCTGGACCGCGCTGCCGCATCGACGCATCCGCCCGCCTCGACGGCTCGCTTGCTGGCAAGGATTGCTGGATCGGCCCCGACTGCCTCGTTGAACGGACGGTCCTGGGCGACAACGTGACAGTCAAGGCAGGCGTCAAGCTCGTCGATTGCATCGTCGGCGACGGCGAAGTCGTCGGCGAGGACGCAACCTCGAAGCGCATCTGGTCGAAGCCGGTTCCCGCAGGGTACCCGGCGCAGCAAGTCGGCAACGCGCTGTAGACGCTACTCGTCCAACGACCCGGCGAGTTGCGGTTCGACATGGCCTACCTCGAGTCCCGCATGGTTGCGCAACGTCGGCCGGATGTGCGGCGCCAAGGAGGCCTCCTGCGCCTCCGTCAGCCAGCCGGCCTCCGCCATGACGGCCAGTGCCACGGCCCGCGCTGGCTGCGACGTGCCGGCATCGAGCTTCACGGCGATGGCTTCGCCTGTCCGGCGGTCCACGGCCCCGACCACTCCCAACGCGCCGTACTTGGACACCAAGTGGCCCTCGGTCAGGCGCGGAAGGTCCGTGTCCGAGTTGCCCGTGCCGCCGACCATCTCGGGCCGGTTCGCCATGGCCTCGAGCACGCGAAGCGCGGGGGCCTCGCCGGAACGTTGCAGCCATTGGAACGAGCGGGCGAGCGACGCAACTGGCAGGAAGAACGTCGGCAGGCTGCAGCCGTCGACGCCGAAGGGGACGTCCGCCGCGTCGAGGCCGGCGGCCCGGGCCACCCAGCCGCGGATCTCGACTTGCAGCGGGTGCGAAGCCTCCAGGTAGCCATCGACGGGCCAGCCGCGGTGCTTGCAGGTGGCCACCATGGCGGCGTGCTTGCCGCTGCAGTTGTTGTGGATGGCCGTCCAGCCGCCGGCCGGCATCGGCCCCGCCAGCGCCCCTGGGTCATGCACACCGCACTTGAGGTCGGCCACCTGCAGGCCGGCGGCGGTGAGAGTGTGCAGGGCCGCCTCCACGTGCATGGGCTCGGCGGCATGCGACCCGCACGCGACGGCCAACTCCGCATCGCCAATGTCAAAGGACGCCATCGCGCCCGACGCGACGAACGGCAGCGCCTGGAAGGGCTTGGCGGCCGAGCGCCAATAGGTCGGCTGTTCCGGCGTCCCCCACGACCGCACCACATGGCCGTCGCGCCCCAACAGGATGGCGTGCCCGGTGTGGACGGCTTGCACGCGGCCGCTTCGCGTTTCGACGGCCAGGACCGGCCCAGGCTGCACGCTGCGTCCACGGATGTGGCTGCCTTAACGCTGGCGCACGGGCCCGACCCAACCGTGGGCGGCACCAACGTTGAAGTGGGCGACGTTGCTTGCGGCTTGGTTCCCCATGCGCTTTGCCCTGCTCTCGGCCCTCCTTCTGCTCTGTGTCACCGTGATGGCCGGTTGCTCCGGCTCCACGACGACGTCCAACCCGTCCGGCGACCAGAACTCGGCCGTGGCCATCCGGGACTTCAACTTCAACCCGACCACGGTCAACATCCACAAGGGCTCCGCCGTGCCGTGGACCAACACTGGCGGCGCGACCCACACGGTCACGGCCAACGACGGCTCGTTCGACTCCGGCAACATCGCGGCTGGCGGCAGCTACAGCCACACGTTCGATGCCGTCGGCACCTTCGCGTACCATTGCAAGCTCCATGCGAGCATGACGGGCACGATCACGGTCACCGCGTAGCGGCACCCGCCCGGGCAACGTTGAAGAGGCTCCCGCGAGTGCGAACGCGTTCCCATGCGTCTTGCCGTCGCCATCCCTCTGGTCGTGCTCACGTTCTCCATCCTCGCCGGCTGCTCCGGTTCGAGCGGCCCGACCGTCGCCGTCCAGACCGTCAACGTCAAGATCAACGCCGCGGGGTTCTACCCGGTCGAGGTGTTCATCCACGTCGGCTCGAGCGTTGCCTGGAAGAACACGGACACGGTCGTGCACACCGTCACCGCCGACGCCGGCGCCTTCGACTCAGGCAACCTGGCAAGCGGCGGCTCCTTCACGCAGACGTTCCAGAACGCGGGCACATTTGCCTACCACTGCAAGGTCCACGCGCGGATGACGGGCACGGTCACCGTCTCCGCGTAAGGCGTCAACCGGCGGTCCCGACCTGCTTGCTCACTACGGCGGGTAGCACGTGAGCTGCACCGCAGATGTCAGCCATGGACGACACGCCCTCCCGCGTCATCCACGCCTCGAGGTCCGCGGCAATCGTCCGGAAGACGCCCCAACCCTCGTGCATGACGGCCGTGCCGACTTGGAACGCGCTCGCCCCGGCCATCGCGTACTCGAGGACGTCGCGGGCAGTGTAGATGCCCCCCGAAGCGATGATGGGGACGCCGAGCCTGGCCGCATGACAGTCCCAGACGGCGCGCAGGGCGACGGGCTTCAGGGCGTGCCCGGACAGGCCGCCCACGCGGTTGCCCAGGACTGGCCGCCGCACGTCCGGCTCGATTGCGATGGCCTTCAGGGTGTTCGTGGCGACGAGCGCATCGGCGCCGGCGTCGACTGCCGCCTTGGCAAGCCGGGCGACGTCATCCGTGTTGGGCGTGAGCTTGACCCAGACGGGCACCTTGACGGCTGCCTTGACGGCGCGCACGACGCCCTCGAGACGCAGCGGGTCGCAGCCGATCTCCGAGCCGTAGCCCTTGGCGTGCGGGCAGGAGACGTTTAGTTCGAGGATCGGCGTTCCGAGCGCCGCCATGCGCGTCGCTGCGTGGGCAAACTCCTCTGCGGAGCCGCCGAAGATGCTGCCGACGAGGACGGCGCCCGCGCGTTGGGCGATGCGCACTTCCTCGGCGAAGTGGTCGAGGCCAGGCCCCGGGAGGCCCATGGCGTTGAGGAGGCCGCCCTCGACCTCGACGACGTTGGGGCCCGGGTGGCCGTTGCGCGGCTGCAGGCTCATCGACTTCGTCACGACGCCGCCTGCGCCCTCCCGGACGGCGCGGGCCATGCTGGCACCCGTCTCGTTCAGGATGCCGCTTGCAAGGAGGAACGGATTGGGGAAGCGCACGCCGTTGACGGTGGTGGCGAGGTCCACGGCGGCCGGCAGGCCGGGGCGCCACTTGAAGGTGGCCGCCGTCGCGACCCCAAGGCTCAAGACCCGCCGGCCAGATTGCGCGGCGTGGAGTCCAGACTGCTTGCTGCAACGACGATTGTGGCTCTCTTCCTCCTCGCGGGTTGCGTGGCGCCGCCACCGTGCCACGTCCCCTTCGAGCCGACCTACGCTGCGGTGGGGACGCCGGCCGAAGGCGGCGTTGGGGACAGGCTGCTGCAGGTCACGGTCCTGGAGGACGTGGCCCGGCCAGACACGCGCACCATCCACGTCCTCTGGCCGCGTGATGGCGTGTGGCCCGACGTCAACGCCACGTCGTCGCACATCGTGCTGCGCGTCTTGGCCCTGCAGAGCGCGGCCGGCATCTTCACGGCCCACGTCCCGTCGGACCGTTCCCTGCGCATCGTAGCAGCAGGCTCCCTAGCGACCATGTCCCAGATGACGGCCCAGGAGATCCCGGCCGGCACGGCGCCCGTGGACCTCACGATGCGCCTGTTACAGCCCCGCTTGACGGTCATGCTTGACGGGATGTGGTCCGGCCCGCAGGCGACCCTGTATGTGCCCCCGTACACCAACGTACAGTGGGACCCCCACCCCATCGAATTCAACGCCGACCCCGCCTGGAGCGAAGCCTACACGCGCAGCCTCCGCCACTTCTCCGCCACCCTGTCGTGGACCAACGGCGCGCAGGGTATCGCCAGCTTCGGCGTCGCGGCCGACCTCAACGGCGGGGACGCGGACAACTGCTCGTTCCAGGACGGCCGGGACGAGACGACCTCGCCCGGGCTGCAGAAGGAGGGGTTCGACACGGACGACACGAGCCAGGGCACCTTCTGCTTCACGCCGACTCCACTCGGGCCGGACCGCCCGGTCGTGTACATCGGGCCGGCCACGCCGCAGGCCGCGGTCGGACTGCTGGCCCTGCCCTACTCCATCGACGTCACCGCCCAGTTCGACTCCTCGGCCGACCTCCTGCAGGGCTGCACGGTCGGCAACGACCAAGGCGTCACCCTCGAGTTCATGGACGCCAAGACGGGCGAGATCACCTCCACGCAGGCCGGGCCGACGTACAGTGCGCCGCCGGCCGGCCTCCTCATGGTCGCGGGTGTCATCGCCCTCGCCGCGTTGGCCCGCCGCGGCCGCGACGCCATGTGACGGCGGAGATCCGCCGCCCCGCGGCCCTTCTACGGGACCGTCATGACCATGGCCATGCCCGTGGTCATGGTCCCGTGAAAGCGGCACCAGACGTGGTACGTCCCTTTGGCCACGAAGGTGAAGATCGTGGTCTGGCCCGGCTGCAGGGTCTGGTTGAGAAGGGTCCCGGACAGCGGGTCGCCGACGTGGTGGATGGTGACGGTGTGGGCGTGGGCGCCGTCGTTGCGGAACGTCGTGGCGGTCCCAATCGAGACGGAGCGGTTTCCGTTGTCGAAGAAGTTGTCGCGCAGGGTCACCGTGTCCAGGCCACCGTTCGAGGATGACGTCGTGGTCGACGACGACGAGGAGGAGGACGAGGATGGTTCGCCGCCGAAGCATCCGGCAAGCGGGAACACGACAACAACGCACAACAGGGTAGCCGCGAGGCGCATGCCCCAGTCCATCCGGCGCCCAAATTCAAGTCTGTGGCCCCGGCAACGAAGCGTTTGCCTACCCGTCCACCACCGTTAAGGGGAAGGCCCCTGTGGACGCGCCGTGCCCCTGGAGGACCTCGGCATCGATCGGCGCGTCGCCGCCGTCCTGTCGGGGCAAGGCATCACGGCACTCTACCCGCCCCAGGAGCAGGCCTGGCGCGCCATCCAGAAAGGCCGCAACACGCTCGTCGCGATTCCCACGGCCTCGGGAAAATCCCTCGTGGCCTATCTTGCCATCGCCCACCGCTGGCTGGCCACGGGCAAGAAGGCGCTCTACATCGTGCCGCTGCGCGCCTTGGCCTCGGAGAAGCACGAGGAACTGCAGGCGTTCGAGTCCATGGGCCTCACGGTGGGCATCGCGACCGGCGACCTGGATGAACGTGACCCGCGTTTGGGCCGCTTCGACGTCATCGTGTGCACGAGCGAAAAGGCCGACGCCCTGCTGCGCCACCGCACGCCTTGGGTGCAGGAGATCGGCTGCCTCGTCGTCGACGAACTGCATCTGCTGAACGACGCCGGGCGGGGCCCGACCTTGGAAGTCATCCTGGCCCGCTTCCGGGCCATCATCCCAAGTGCCCAGATTGTGGGCCTGTCCGCCACGGTGCAGAACTCGAAGGCCCTGGCGGCCTGGCTCGACGCCGAATTGGTGACGTCGGAGTGGCGCCCCGTCACGCTGCACATCGGGACGTACGGCGGCGACCGCCTGGAATTTCTCGGCCAGAAACCGCGCACGTTGCCCGCTGGCGGTGACCCGGTGGCAAGCCTCGTCGAGGACACAATCAAGTCCGGCGGCCAGTGCCTCGTCTTCGTCTCGACGCGCAAGTCGGCGGAGTCGCAGGCCCAGAAGCTCGCAGGCATCGTCCGTGCACTCCTCACTCCCGCGGATCTCGCGCGACTGGCCGATGCGGTTGGCGACCTCGACGACGCTGGCGAAGGAAGCCCCACGGCCAAGAAGCTGCGACTACTGGCCGCGGCGGGCGTCTGCTACCACACGGCGGGCCTCGATTCGGGCCAGCGCCGCTTCGTCGAAGGCGCATTCCGAAAAGGCCTGCTGAAAGTCCTGTGCGCTACGCCGACACTCGCCGCAGGCGTCAACACCCCGGCGCGCCGCGTCATCATCCGCGACCTCACGCGCTTCGAGATGGGTGAAGGCAGCCGCCCCCTGCCGGTGATGGAGGTCAAGCAGATGATGGGCCGCGCCGGCCGGCCGCGGTACGATCCCTTCGGCGAGGCAGTGCTTGTCGTCAAGTCCGAGGACCAACGCGACATGGTCGTCGACGCCTACCTGCGCGGCGACCCGGAGCCCGTCACCTCCAAGCTCGGAGCCGAGAGCCCGCTGCGCACGCACGTCCTGGCCAGCATCGCGGGCGGCTACTGCGAATCCATCGCCGGATTGCAAGTGTTCTTCGGCGGCACGTTCTGGGCCAAGGAGACCGACGAATGGGTCGTGCAGGACAGGTTGGAGGACGTGGTCGGCTTCCTGCAGGACAACGACTTCATCCAGCCGCAAGGCCAACGCCTCGTCGCAACGCCCTTCGGCCGGCGCACGAGCGACCTGTACATCGACCCGTTCTCGGCCATGCGCATGCGCGAGGCGCTGGAGCACAAGGATGCCCAGCCCACGCCCTTCGGGTTGTTGCAGACGGTGGCGGGCTGCCCTGACCTCTTCCCACTGTACCTCAAGCAGGGCGACGACTGGGTGCAGGAGCGCTTCTGGCGCCACCACGAGGAACTCCTCGTCGCGGCCGACGGGCGCGACCTGGAAGGCGCCATGAGTTTCGCCAAGACGGCGTTCCTGCTGCTGGACTGGATGGCCGAGATCCATCTGGATACACTGGAGGAGCGCTTCGGCATCGGGCCCGGCGACATCCGGATGCGCTTGGACAACGGCTCCTGGCTGCTGCACGCGTTCCGCGAACTGGCACGCTCGCTGCGGCCCGATTGGGCGCCGGCCATCACGGAACTGGGACTTCGCCTGGAGCACGGTATCAAGGAGGAACTGCTGCCGATGATCCGCCTGCGCGGCGTCGGCCGCATCCGGGCCCGTACGCTGTTTGCCGCCGGCTTCCGCACCCCCCAATCCCTCGCTGGCGCACCGGTCGAGCGCATCGCCGCCTTACCCGGCTTCGGCGTGAAACTCGCCACCGACATCCTGAAGCAGGTCGGCGACAAGCCTGGACCGATTCCGGAACCGCCCGCGCCCACCCCCGTCGACGCCGTCGGCCAGAGTTCCCTGAAGAGGTTCGAGTGATGCACGACTACCCGGACGAGCAAGTCGCATTCGCTGCCCTACGCGGCCCCATCCGCCTCGAGGACGCGCTGTTCACGGCGCGCAAGTCCAACCGCATCGCACCACTGCAAGTCGTCCGGCATGACCGCGTCTTGGGCGCAGCCCACATCCGTAGCGCCGCCTTGCACGCCAACCGCGCGCAAGCCGAGGGGCGAATGCACGCCAAGTCCCTCGAGGTCGAGTTCGTGCGCTACTTGGCCGGTGAGCGGCAGATCTCGGATGCGCTTGCGAAGATGGGCTTGCCCGACTCGAAGGAAGGAAGCGACGGGGCCGTCGTCGTCGCCCTCGGCCCCAAGCGCATGGACGCCTTGCAACACTTCGTGCACACCCTTGGCCTCGTCGAGGACGACGGACTTGCGGCCGCGACGCCCACGAAGTTGTCGGCGTTCGGCGTCACGAAGGAGATGCTCGACGCGACGACGCCTGGAAAGGCCAACGATGTCGTCCTCGAGATGGTCGCCGCCGTGGACCTCATGCGCTAGTTCACGCCACGAGGTGCTACCGGCCATCCCACATGGCGACGACGCCCGCGTTGGCGTTGCTCTGGCTTGACGTGCCACCCGCCGCGGCGCAGGCTTCGACGCACGTGTCGACGAATGCGCCCCATGCCCTCATCTCTGGGTCGAAGGCCACGGAGATGAAGTCGAGGACGTTCTGGCAGCGCCCGGGACCGCATGGCCCGCGGACGAGCGGGTCGCCGACGGGGCCGACGCGTGCCGTCCTGAACACGACGGGGTCCTGCGTGAAGTCCCCGATCGCCAGGTAGCCGTCCCAGACGGCCGACGCGTTGCCGAAGCCGCCCCCCGATTCGGTGCCGTAGTAGGCAACCGCGACGAGGCCCGGCGTCCCTGCAGCCATGGCCGGCAGGTTCCCCGCCGTGAGGTTGGCGGGAAGGATGCCGACGGGCGTCGACCAGGTCTTGCCGTGGTCGGTGCTGCGCGAGACGACGATGCCGCTTGCGTCGTCCATGAACGTCGCGTACAAGGAGTCGGCTTGATCGACGGCGATGGCCGGATCGATGGCCTCGGCCGCCGTCTTGGCGCCCCCGATGGAGCTGACCGTCCACGTCGTGCCATCGTCGATGGTCGCGCCGATCTGCACGACACCGCACTCGTTCTTCGGCAGGTACACGGTGCCGTCGCGGCCGGCCGCCAGGTGGCCGACCAAGCCGCTGCAGTCGTCCGGGACGGGAAACGGCGCTGCGATGCCGGCGAAGGTGAGGCCGCCATCCGTGCTTTGGTTGCAGGCGACGGAGACGACCGTGCTCTCGCACAGGTACACGTAGTTCGGATAGAGCCCAGCTGGAAGCGTGAGTGGCGGCGACGCGACGAGGCTCGGGTGGTCCGTGAGCGGCGTCGGGCACGCGGGCACTGGCGGGTTCCACGATTTCGCGCCATCCGTGCTGGTGGACAGGAGGTTGCAGCTGACACCCTGCTGGTCCAGCACGAAGAGCCGCCCAGTCAGCGGATCCTGGTAGAAGAAAGGGTCCGACGTGCTGGGCTGCGGCGAGGTGGAACGATCGGGCAAGCTGGGCGACACGTCGAGCCAGGTCTTGCCGCCGTCGTCGCTGCGCAGCAGGCCGGTGCGGATATCGCCAAACGCCTGGCCGGGCACGCTGGAGACCTCGAGCGACGTCACGTACACGCTGCCCCCGGACGTCACGGCCAGGGACGGTTCACCCGCGGCGTGACCGGTCGCAAAGAGCTGACCCTGACCGATTTGCGGCGCCGCGACGTTGACGCGCGGCGGCGCGGGCGGGGCGGGCGCGGACGTCGACGAGGACGAATCGGACGATGACGTCTTGCCATGCCCCGCACAGCCGGCGAGCACGACGGCGACGACCATGACCGCGGAAAGTCCCCGAAGGCCCGGCACGGATGGTGCCAGGTGGAGGATGACGATTGAAGGTTTCGCCATGGCACCCCCTCGCGCACGGCAATGGCCGACATGGGTCGCCTCTCGGGCCCGACGTAGCCAACGCGTTTTCAATGCCCCATCCCATCGAGCCGGATTGGCCGCAGGGTGGCCGCTGGTGGTTGTGTGAAGCTGCAAACGATTGTTGGAACATGCGTGATCTTAGCTGCATTCGTGCCGGCCGTGCCTGCCGCGTCGGCGGCTCCTTGGGCCCAGCTCAGCGAGGGCTGCCAGGCAGGAGTCAATGGCACGGGCGGGCCCGTCATCCTTGGGCCGGCGACCGTCGACGGATCGGACCAAAAGGTCTGCATCGACCCGGACGACCCGGGGGCCTGCGTCGACGGCACTGCCAGTGTCCTAGCCGCCGTTCCCGGCGCCGATGCATCCCTCACGTACGCCGGAGCCTGCCACGGCGACGGGGCCGCCTGCGACGACATGATCGTGGTGGGACATGCCGACGTCGCGAGCGTCCCAGCCACAGGCTACGTCCACGACTTCCTCGAGTACAAGCAGTGCGGCCACGCCCCCGGCGTCGGCACCCAATGCGCCCCGATGGTGCATTTCGACACGCCGGTCGGGACCATCGACGACTCTGCCCTCGTCTACGGGTGTTCGACGCCGGCCTGCGCGGGGCAGCTCCTTGCCTACTTCACGTACGTCGTCCTGTGCTGGCCGAACGGCTTCGGGTACTGCCCCGAAGGCCTTGGTATCGTGACTCCGGTCGGGCCGTTTTGCGCCGACGTCGACTTCTGTCCCGCGCCGACGCAAGGCGTCGTCGTCATGGGCACGCCCGTCTGCGAGACGGCCCCCGTGGCGTGCGCCTTGCCGGCCATCGGCATCGAACCGGATTGCCACGCGCCATGCACCGCTCCTGACGTGGGATACGAACCGGCCTGCGTGACGCCGCCGGTGCCATGCACGCTCCCCGAAATCGGCGTCGAGCCTGACTGCCTCGTGCCGTGCACGCCGCCCGATGTCGGCGTCGAGCCTGACTGCACGACGCCACCCACGCCATGCACACCGCCGCAAGTCGGACTTGAGCCCGACTGCACGGTGCCCTGCACGCCGCCGGATGTCGGCGTGGAGCCTGACTGCACGACGCCCCCGACTCCTTGCACACCGCCGCAAGTCGGACTCGAGCCCGACTGCCAGACTCCCTGCACACCCCCCGATGTCGGCTTCGAGCCCGACTGCTCGGGGCCGCCGACGCCCTGCACGTTCCCGGAGATTGGCATTGAGCCGGATTGCATGGTGCCTTGTGCGGCGCCGGACGTCGGCTACGAGCCGAATTGTGTGACGCCGCCGGTTCCGTGCACGCCGCCTGCCGTCGGCCTCGAACCTGACTGCCTGGTTCCGTGCACGCCGCCGGACGTTGGCTTCCAGCCGGACTGCCAGCCAGCGGACGACGATGCGGACGATGACGGCGTCTCCGATGCTGTGGACAATTGTCCGGGCGTCCCGAACGGTGACCAAGCCGACCAAGACGGCGACGGCGTCGGCGATGCCTGCGACCCTGACGATGACGGCGACGGCATCCCGGACGACTTGGAGCCTACGCTATGCGCCAACGAGAACCCCCTGACGCCCCTTGACGGGACGTGTGTCGGCGACGACTATACGCCGCCGCACCCGTGAGGTGGTCCGGACACATGCAGACGGGCAACGACAGGCGCGCAACGGACCCACAGCCCTCGGCCGCAGGCCGTGGACAGGGCCGAAGCCGTCAGGCCGACAGGTCCGAAGGCGGGAGCCTCGCTTTCGACTGAGCCGAGCGAAGGAGAAAGAGCGGGCCCAGAGGGATTTGAACCCTCGTCGCAGGCTCCGCAAGCCTAAAGGATATCCAAGCTACCCCATGGGCCCGTATTGCGGATGATGCGGCGACTTAGGGTTTCTACTTAAGCGTGTCCGAAGGGCAGTCGCCTAGCGCGGGTGGCTTGGATCGAGTGGCGCGGCCAGTTGCTCGACGTGGCCGCAGACCCGGCACTTGCACGAGCCTGGGCCCGTGATGTCGTGCCGGCGGACCTCTTGGCAGCGTGGGCACCATGCGTCGAGTGCCTCCTCCCCGGCCATACCATTGTTTGGTCTGGTCGCGGCTTAAGGCTTCGTGTGGTGCGGCGGCGCCGCCGCCATTATGATGCCGCCCCCGCTCGCCGCGGCGTGGCCCTCCGGACCGCCTTGTACGACACGCACGCCGCAGCCGGCGCCACCTTCGTGGAGTTCGCGGGCTACGACATGCCCGTGCATTACGGCTCCATCAAGGAGGAGCACTTCGCGGTGCGGCAGGGCGTCGGGTTGTTCGACGTCAGCCACATGTCGAACCTATGGGTGACGGGGCCGGCGGCTGCCGCGGCGCTCGCCAAGGTGACGCCGTCGGATCCGGCAGGCGGGCCGGTTGGCAAGGGCAAGTACACCGTTTTCCTCAATCCGGACGGCACCATCCTCGATGACACGTTCTGGTTCAAGATGGATGCGGAGCGTTTCTTCGTCATCCCGAATGCCGGCCGCAACGTCGCCGCGTGCGACTTGCTGCGCGCGCACGGCAAGGCGACCGTCCACGATGTGACGCGCGACTGGTCCATCCTCGCCCTGCAAGGCCCCAAGGCCAAGGAAGTCCTGGCGGCGGCATCCGCGTCCGCCCCGCCCAAGTTCCACCACATCACCGAGATGGAGGTCGGCGGCGCCGGCTGCCTCGTCTCCGGGACGGGCTACACGGGCGAGAAGGGCGTCGAACTCTACGTCCCCGTCAAGGAGTCCAAGCGTGTCTGGGACCATCTCATGGCCGCGGGCAAGGCGCACGGCATCCGGCCAATCGGGCTTGGTGCCCGCGATACCCTGCGGTTGGAGAAGGGCTACTGCCTCGCCGGCAACGAGTTCGCGGGCGGACGCACACCCATCGAGGCGGGGCTCGAGTGGACGATGGACTGGAACGGCGACTTCCTCGCAAAGGCCCGTCTCCTTGCGCAGAAACAGTCCGGCGACTACGCTCGGCTCGTGGGCCTGCGGCAGGAGAAGGGCATCCCGCGCCACGGCTACAAGGTGCAACGCGGCGACGGCGCGACCATCGGCGAGGTCACGTCCGGGACGCTGAGCCCGACGCTGAACGTGGGCATCGCCCTCGGCTACGTCAAGGGGGCCGGCCTGGGCGACGAGGTCGCCGTGGACGTCCGCGGCAAGCCCCAATCCGCGACGATCGTGAAGACGCCGTTTGTCTGAGGATCGCGTCACGGGCGACGTGGGGGAGCCGGTGGACGAGGCGGGGCGCGGACGCCCGCAGCCGTCGTCGCATCTCCCTGCAGCCGTCCATCGGCCATCGTGTAGGAACGGTCCGCCTGCTGGGCCATGGCCGTATCGTGGGTCACGGCGATGACGGTCATGTCCTCGCTGCGGGCGAGGCGCTTCATCAGGTCGATGATGCGTTTGCCGGTCTCGCTGTCGAGGTTGCCCGTGGGTTCGTCGGCAAGGATCAGTTTCGGTTTGTTGGCCAAGGCACGCGCGATGGCGACGCGTTGCTGCTCGCCGCCCGACAGCTTCCCGGGGCGCTTGTCGTGCTTGTCCGCATCGAGGCCGACGAGGTCGAGCATGATCTTCGCGCGCTTGACGCGGCGGCCTGGGGCAAGACCCGCGAACTCCATGGGCAGCATGACGTTCTGGATGGCCGTCATGTTGGGGACAAGGTTGTAGGCCTGGAAGACGAACCCCACCTTCTCGCAGCGTACCTTGCGCAAACCGCCTGCCCCGAGCTTCGTGATGTCCACGCCGTCAATCGTGACCGTACCCGATGTCGGGCTGTCCAGCGCGCCGAGCAGAGACAGGAGCGTGCTCTTGCCCGAGCCGGACTTGCCGACAATGGCGACGAAGGACTTCTCGGGAATCTCCAGGCTGATACCGGCGACGGCGTCCACGGGTCCCGCTGGGGTCTCGAAGCGCTTGCGCACGTCGCGGACGGAGATCACGTCACTCACCTCGCAGGACTTCGGACGGACGGATGCGTGAGATTGCCCATGAAGGGATGGCGCTGCCGAGGACGGCGATGCCGACCACGACGGCCAGGCCGACGAGCAACAGGACCGGGTCGATATGCGTCTGCACTGTCGGGGCCGGAAGTTGCACGGCGGGGCCGCCCGCGAAGCCGCCGAATCGGCCACCCGGACCGCCTGCCATGACCGGGCTGGGCGTCGCCTGGGCGTTGGCCTTCACGAGGATGTTGGCGACGCCGTTGCCGCTCAGCAGCCCGACGACGCCACCGACGAGGGCGGCCAGAATGGCGAATGTCAGGGCTTCTGCGACGAACTGGCTTACCACACGCGCACCCGAGGCACCGATGGCCTTGAGGACGCCAATCTCGCGGCGGCGTTCGCGCACGATCATGAACATCGTCAGAAGGATGATGACGCCGCTTGCCGCTACGGCGCCGACCATGCTCGACGCGGCGATGCCGCTGATGGTGGAGAGCGAAGCCTCCTGCGCCTGGTCAGCGGTCTGGATGGCCTGCGTCACGGCCTGCGCGCTGTCGGCTTGGCTGGTCACGTCGATGTCGCTGCCCACGACGACGCGAACGGCCGCGAGCGTGGCGTTCAGGTTCTGCGGCGAGTCCACGACGGCGACCGCCTGGGACACGACGCCGACGTTGTTGGTGAGCGCCTGAAGGGTTCCGAGACCCGTGACGGCGCCCCGGTTGTTGAACTGGGTGCCCGTGTCGAAGATGCCGGTCACCGTGAGGCTCACGCCGTACAAACTGACGGACGAGCCGGGCACAAGGTTGTTGGACTTGGCAAGCACGCAGCCGAGCAGGATCGAGGAGGAATCCGTCTTGGGGTTGAACGCGCTGCCTTGCGTGATGGCGACCGTGCCGCCGCCGCTGCCGGCGATGACGTTGAGGTCATCCGCGCCGAGGACGGAGACGCCGGGAGCAAAACCGCGGCCGCCGTCGCCGCCGGTTTGGGGCGGTGGCACGTCGCACGGGCCAAGCGAGGCCTGAGCCCGGCCGCCAAACCCGCCGGAAACGGGGACGAGGCTGGTGTTGGTCGCCGGGACCTGGCGGATGAGGAGTTGCGCGAGTTCGGTCACGTGGGGAACGAATGCCGCATCCGTGATGTTCGCCTGCAGCATCGTTGCTTGACCGCCAAAGCCGCCAAAGGCACCGCCTCCGCTTGCCGGGCGCAGTTGCAACGAATTGGCAAACGCCCCATTGACGTTGGCGATGCGCGCGTCCGCGGCCGACCGCGCGTCCCCGATGCTGTGGTCGACGGCGGCACGCGACATGGCCATGGTGAGCGCCAGGCCTAGGCTCAGGCCGAGGATCATCGTGACCGCGAGTGCACGGCCGGGGTTGCGCAGCGCGTTCTTGGCGCCGCGGGCGATGGCGCTCATGGCATGCCTCGGGGATTTCGCATGAGGCTGCCAGAGCCGCGCCGGGAGGAGCCTTCCGAACAATTCCTCCAGCACCGGTAAATACACCGCCTCCTGCATGGCCCGGCGTGGACTTGGACGCCTTTCTGCGCGCCCTGCCGGGCGCCTCCGTGCAACTTGCCTCCGCCGTCGTGGCGGGCTACGGCGCCGTCCGATGCCTTCGACTGCAACGTTTTGCCAAGGACCGCCGCCTCACCGCCTTGGCGTGGTTCTTTGCGCTCTTTGCCGGCGCCGTGTTCCTGCAGGCCGCGTGGCAGATGCAATTGGGAACACCCCCGACGGATTTCGGGCCAAGCCGGCATGACCCCGCCTTCAACGTGACCGACCGCGAGCATTTCGGACCCGGACTCTTTCGGCCCGAAGGCCCGGAGAACGTCAACATCCTCGTGGTCGGAGCGCATGCCCTGATGCTTGCCAGCCTCGTGGTGGGAGTCTGGGCCTTCGGGCATCGTCGGCCGCCTGCCGCGCTCACGATGGCCGCGTTCATTCCCTTCGCTGCCGTGGGCGAGTGGCTTCCCGCCATGCTCGCACTCGAAGCGGGCCTGGCACTCTACCTCGCCGCACGCGCCTTCGTCAACCACGTCGAACGCCGCAGCGCCGGCGCCGTCCAGGTCGCGATTGGCTTCTTCCTGTTCTTTGCTGGCCACTTGCTGTTTACCCTGCTGCACCAGCCCGGCATGGGCCGGACCGGGATGGGCGACGTGCTCGGCCTTGTCGGCATCGTGCTCCTCGTGCAAGTCCTGCCGGGGCCCAGGGAATGACGAAGCCGTACAGGTCGCGCGGTCGCGTCGTCGCCGAGATCCTGGCGACAATCCAGGGCGAGGGCCCCGTCGGGGTGACGCGCCTTACAACGGTCGTGAACCTCACGCACGCGCGGGTCCAGGAGCATCTGGCCGACTTCGAAGCGCACGGCCTGATTGAGAGCCAAGCCGATGGCGAACGAATCACATGGACCATGACGGCGCGCGGCAACCAGGCGCTCGAGGAACTGCGCCGCATCGACCGCGCCATGCAGGACTTCGGGATCAACCTCTAGACGGTTGTCCTAGACGAGTTGTTCGGAGGCGACATGGCCGACGGCCGCCGTGGCGGTGTTGAGTGATCCTCATGGACCCACCGCCACCCAAGAACAGAAAACGCATGCTCGCAGGACTTGGCATCGTCGCCATCCTCGCCACCGGACTCGTCGCCGCCGTCGCGGCCCATGGCTTCGGCGGCGCACCTGGCGGCCCCTTCGCCGCAGCCGCAAACGACGCCACCCGATGCCCGCCCGGCGAACTCAGCGAGAGCTCCGGCGCCGTGAACGGCGACTGCATCGCCTTCAACGTGGACGCCGCGACCGGCATGGTCTCGGCCTTCACCCTCACCGTGAACGGCACGTCCACCCGGCTCGTCGATTCGATCGCCATCCCCGCCCTCGCCGGCGGCTCCGAGACCGTGCGCCGCGACTATGCGTTGGCCACGGACGACGTGCGCTTCATGGCTCGCGACGGACCCGGCCTCCTCCTTGCAAGCCGCAATGGGACGGCCGCGACCATTACCTTCCCGGCCGACGCCCTGGTCGTCATCCACGACGCCGTTGCCGACTGGAGCCCCGCCGGCGCGACCGTCACCATCGGTGCCATCAAGTTGAATCTCGTGCTGCCCCCCGGCTCGTCCATGTCGGCCAACGGCAACACGCTCAGCCTGCAACTGGGCCCAGGCATCGCCTCACTGGAGCCCGCGGGTGCACCGCCCGTGCCGCCCCTCGGTGAAGGCCGTGACGGCATGCATGAACGCGGCCAGATGGGCGAAGGCGTGGGTCGGCCCGGCCACCACGGCCCTCGCTGAGCCAATGACCACGCGCTGACAGCCGCTGCAGCACCCCGCGACCACCACCCACCGCGCCGGCTGAATGACGCGCACCTCCCCTGTGTATGCCGAATCGGTTTCGCGGGGGCCTCCTGGAACGGCACCGCTTGCCTTATCCCGATGAGGCCCCGTCGGCAGCCAGCCATGTATGTCATCGTGGGCGGCGCCGGCGAGGTCGGCTCCAACGTGGCGCGCGCCCTTCGCGACGAGGGGCACGACGTGTGCGTCGTCGACGAGCGGGCGGACCGTCTCGAGCGGCTGCAGGACCTCGACGTCCTCACGGTGCAGGGCAACGTGGCATCGAAGGCCCTGCTTGAGGCCGAGTGCCGCATCGGCGAAGCCCAACTGCTCGTCGCGTGCACCGGTCACGACGAGGTCAACATGGTCGCAGCCGCGCTGGCAAAAACGTACGGCGCCCGCACCATCGCACGCATCAACAACACGGATTACCTCAACGTCCCCGACTCGGACGAGTACGCCAAGATGGGCATCGACGCCGCCGTCTGCCCCGAGATGGTGGCCGCAATCCGCATCAAGCGTATGCTCAACCAGCCGCGCCTCATGGACGCCGACGTCTTTGCGCAAGGCAAGGTCTTCGTCGCCGAGGGCCGCGTCACCGAGGACGCCTTCGTCGTGGGCAAGCGCCTAGACGAGGTCGAACCGCCGCCGGGCTTCCACCTGTTCTGCATCTACCGGGGCGACGACGCCATCATCCCCAAACCCGCAGTCCGTCTCCAGGCGCACGACCGGCTCCTCATGGCTCTGACCAGCCCGGACGTCCTGCGCGACGTGCAGACCTATATCGGCAAGGCCCGCCAAGCGCGTGAGGCGAAGGAAGTGAAGCGCGTCATGATCGCCGGCGCCACGCGCGTCGGGATCCAACTCGCCCGTCTGCTCGAACAGTCGAAGCGCGACGTGGTCCTGATCGAGAAGGACCCGAAGCTCGCGGAAGCGGCCGGCCAGAAGCTGCAGAAGGCCCTCGTCGTGCACGGCGACGTCACGGACCGCCGCGTCCTCATCCAGGAGAACGTCGACACCTTCGACGCCTTCGTCGGCGCCACGAAGGTCGAGGAGTACAACGTCCTTGGCGCCCTAATGGCCAAGCAGCTCGGCGTCGGTCTCACGGTGGCCCTCATCAACCAGCCGGAGTTGAAGGGCTTCCTTGAGGAGATGGACATCGACCTCGCCGTCGCGCCGCGGCTGTCGACGGTGGGCGCCATCTTACGGCAAGTCCACGGCGGCGCAGACGAGGTGGCTCTGCAGAATGTCGGCCGCGAACGCCTCATCGTCATCCGTGTACGCGAAGGCGCCGCTGCCATCGGCCAGAAGCTCAAGAAACTCGCCCTGCCCGAGTCGGCCATCATCGCCGCCGTGGTGCGGGGCGACCAGGTCATCCTGCCGCGCGGCGAGGACTCCGTCGAGGCGGACGACACCGTCATCGCCTTCTCGTTGCACGAAGGGGCCGAGGAACTGGAGCGCCTGCTCACCCCATGATCCGCGTCGCCCGCATCCTCTCGGCCGTGGCGGCCATCACGCGCCTCTTCAGCGTGGCGCTCCTGCTGCCCATCCTCATCGCGTTCGCCTACGAGCCATGGGACGCCAGCATCTTCGGCGTCCCTGCCCCGGGCACCGCGCTGGACTTCCTGGCCGCATTCGCCGCGTGCTGCGCATTCTGGGTTCCGGCAAGCATCGCGACGCGACGCGTCAAGGATGACGACCTGCTCGACCGCGAGGCGTACCTCACCATGGCCGTCGGTTGGCTCGTCGTCACGGCCTTCGCCATGCTGCCGTTCCTGCTGTCCGGCACCATTGCCCGTCCGATCGACGCGTTCTTCGAGGCGATGAGCGGGCTGACCGGGACGGGGTCGAGCGCCCTGTCGCCGGATGCAAACCCCGCCGCGAGCGTCATCTGGTGGCGCGCCTTCACGCAGTGGTTGGGCGGCCTCGGCATCATCATCCTCACGGTCGCGCTGCTGTCGAAACTGACGCACGGCGGCCTGCAGCTGTTTCGCGGCGAGGCTGGGGCAAGCACGGCCAGCCGCATCAAGCCCAAGGTCGCGGAAGTAGCGCGCGGCCTTTGGCGCATGTATGGCATCATCACGATCCTGTTCGTCGCCGCCCTCGCGCTGCTCATCCACTTTCGCCTCGGCGTCGCCGGAAAGGAATCGCTGTTCCAAGGCATGGTCGGGTCGTTCGCGGCGTACGGCAACGGTGCCTTTGCCAGCCCTGGCATGCTTGCGTCGCTGCAGGACGGATGGGTACAGGCCCTCGTCGCCCTCATGATGGTGGCCGGAGCCACGAACTTCACGTTGGCATTCCTGCTCGTGCGCCGGGCCCAGGCGCGGCCGATCCTCAGCAATCCCGAGTGGCGCTTCTTCGCCGTCTGGACCCTCGTGGCCATCTCCGTGACATCGCTCGTCCTGGCGTGGCACGGCTGGCGGCCTGGCGAAGCGCTTCACCAGGGAGCATTCACGACCATCTCGCTGTCGACGGGAGCCGGTCTTGGGGCAGGACACGCGGGGTGGCCCGCGGCCGGCGTCCTCGTCCTTCTCGTGCTCGTCCTCGTTGGCGGCACGGCGGGCTCCGCGGCCGGCGGCATCAAGGCGTTTCGTGCCTTCGTCCTTCTTCGCCTGGTCGGCCGCGAGATGCGCCAGATGCTGCATCCCCGCGCCATCCTGCCCCTGCGCGTCGGCGCCCGCGTCGTGCCGGAAGGGGCCGTGAGCGCGGTCATCGCCTTCTTCTTCACCTACCTCGGCCTCTGGCTGCTCGGCGCCTTCCTCCTCCTGCTGTTCCAACCTGGCCTCGACCTGATCGGTGCCACCGGCACGGCCCTTGCGGCGCTCGGCAACGTCGGCGGATGGTTCGGGGACCCGGCATCGCTTGGCACGGCGGCGTTCTCACCCGCAAGCAAGCTCGTCCTCGTGCTGCTCATGTGGATGGGGCGCCTCGAAATCTTCGCCGCCCTGCTGGTCTTCACGCCGCGCAGTTGGCGCAACTGACAAGTGGACCGTCGCCGTCGTCGACGCGTGCAGGCACCAGGGCCGGCCGACGGCGCCATCGCGGCCAAGCTGGCCGAAGGCCTGCGCAGCGGCTCCATCCGTGACCGCGAGGCCCTGCAGAAAA
Source organism: bacterium (assembly GCA_040390065.1). Lineage (GTDB taxonomy): Archaea > Thermoplasmatota > E2 > JACPAO01 > JAHFTW01 > JAHFTW01. The sequence goes on from JAZJZE010000009.1 coordinate 456,440, forward strand.
CGAAGCTTGGCGAATCGCGTCGCCTCGGCGTTGCCGCCCCCACGGATGCCGACGTCGCGCATCGCCTTCCTGCCGACCTGCGCACGCGGTTTGCCGCGCTGCTTCGCACCAAGCCGACGCGCTCGCGCTCCGGTGTCGCCGTCGTGGCCGTCATGTCGAGCCCGGCCGCTTGCCCGCACGGCAAGTGCACCTTCTGCCCCGGCGGCCCCGAAGTCGGCGTGCCCCAGAGCTACACCGGCTTCGAGCCGTCGACGATGCGCGCCATCCGCCACGCCTACGACCCGTACCGCATCGTGCGTGGACGCCTGGCCCAGCTGCAACGCAACGGGCACGCCATCGACAAGGTCGAGATTGTCGTCCAGGGCGGGACATTCCCTGCCCGCGAGCAGGCCTACCAGGACTGGTTTGCGGCGGGCACCTACGCGGGCCTGAACGATGGGCCAAGCGACGAGGACTTGCCCTGGCAAAGCGAGGCGGAGTGGTCACTGCAAGGCGACGCCGAACGCCTGCGGCGCCTGGCCATGGTCATGCACGCCAACGAGAGTGCGCCATCGCGCTGCGTCGGACTCACGATCGAAACAAAGCCGGACTGGTGCCTCGAGCCGCATGTCGACGGGATGCTGCGACTGGGGGCGACACGCGTCGAAGTCGGCATCCAGACCCTCGACGAAGGCGTCCTATTGGCCACGCATCGGGGCCATACGTTGGACGATTCGCGCAATGCCATGCGGATTGCGCGCGATGCCGGATTCAAAGTGTGTGCACACATGATGCCGGGGCTTCCCCGTCAGGGGAAGACACGGCTTTCCGAGGTCGCCTCCAGCGACCTTGGGATGCCGGGACTTCCCCGTCAGGGGAAGGCACGGCTTGACGGGGTTGCCGCAGGCGACCTTCAGATGCCGGGGCTTCCCCGTCAGGGGAAGGCACGGCTTGACGAGGTTGCCGCAGGCGACCTTGGGATGCCTGGATTGCGGCGCGCCCGCCACCCGTCAACCGATGCCACGGACGCAACCGACACAACGCACGGACGTCTCGACCCGGACCCGGAGGCTGACGTCGAGGACATGCGGCGCCTGTTTGCGGAGGCCGATTGGCGGCCGGACATGCTCAAGATCTACCCGACGCTGGTCGTGATGGAGGGCGAGACGCTTCTCAAGCGGCAATGGGAGCGCGGCGAATACCACCCGTACGACTCGTCGCAGGCCGCCGAGGTCATTGCCCGCGGCAAGGCGTTCGTTCCCGAGTATTGCCGCATCCAACGCGTGGACCGGGACATCCCGACCACGCACGTGGAAGCCGGCGTCATGAACTCCAACCTGCGGCAGATCGTGCACGAACGCATGGCCGCCGCGGGCACCTCATGCCGTTGCATCCGCTGCCGCGAGGCCGGCCATCGGGCCGATGAGGGCCGGCCCGTCGACGCCGAGAATCTCATGCTCGTCCGTCGCGACTACGACGCGAGCGGCGCCATGGAGACGTTCCTGAGTCTCGAGGATGCGCAGGCGGATGCGGTCGCGGCGTTCCTGCGTCTGCGCCGCGTCGGCCCCGACGCGCACCGGGCCGAAACGCAAGGCGTCGCGGGCGGTGTGGCGTTCATCCGCGAGCTCAAGGTGTACGGCACGGCCCTGGCACTCGGCGAATCCGATGATCCCGACGAGGGCACGTGGCAGCACCGCGGCTTTGGTGCCCGACTGCTGGCGGAGGCCGAGCGCGTCGCGTTCTCCGAGTGGGGCGTCGGACGTCTCCTCGTCATCGCGGGCGTCGGCGTGAAGGAATACTACCGCCAGCGCGGGTACTCCGACTGCGGGGCGTACGTGGCCAAGGACAAGGCTTGAAAGGGGCCCCCTGACCGCCTTCTAGGGCCTTGTGGCCAGGTACTTCATTGTCGAACCCTGGCACTCGTGTCTAGCCAAGTTCGAGGTCCGGCCTTGCCGGCCGGCGGGGCCGAAAACGCCAGAGAGCAAACACACCGGCGGCGATGCCAGCCGTGGCGAGCGCGCACGCATAGAAGCGATCGAAAATCGACGTTTCGCGCCCGAGCCACAGGCCGGCGAGGAACGACCCGAGATAGGCCCCCGACACGCCGAGAAGTACCATCCCCGAGAAGAACGTTGCAACGCGTTGTAGGTGCTTTTCTTGCGCAACAATCGCGGGGGCGACGCGTGATTGTACCCGGGCCACCGGCTTCACGGGTCACCCCCTCGAGAGGGAATAAGGTGGACGGGGCTCCGAAAGGAATCCGTTGTGACGAAAGTCGTAGACTTTCACGTCCATGCGGGGCCAAAATGAGTCCGCAAGAAGAAGAATTGGGCCGTTCTCAGCGGGGTACGCAAGCCAGTCGCCGTATTCAATCCCGACAAGTCCGACCTCCCGGGACGATTGCTGGAAAACCACGGTTGCCGACTCGACGTGCATCGTCGAATTGAAGAACCGCAGTTCCGCGTCCTGCGGATTTGTTGCCTGATCGTCGATGAACAGCATTGCGCTACCAAAGGACGTTTGCAGTTCCGCCGTGCCGCCATGAGTGACTTCGGCGTAAGAGCCGCGGGCCCAGGCGGCCGGGCCGTCAAGCCGATCAAGCCCGACGCCGCATCGGATCGCGGTCGGCGGTAGGTACGTCACTTGCACTGCTGCGCTGGAGCGGATGGTCAAGGAAAGCTGATTACTGTGACCCTGGAAATCCGTTCCGTGGACGCCGTACGAAGGGCTCCGGCCCCCCAGTTGTACGTTAATCGTATCCCCACCATCGACCGTCCAGTTCCGCCCTTGCATGATACGGATTGGCGTCCCTGTAAACGTACGTGCTGGCGAGCCGGGATTTGCAGACGGGCCGGCTGGCCCCGATTGCGCGGCTACCGATGTCTCGTAGTCTCCATGGGCAAAGGCCGCCACTACTAGTGAATCAGCGCGGGACGACGCAACTAGACCCGAGTTGTTACCCGCCGGAGCCATGGCGGGGCCGGGGTTTAGTGCCGCTGTGGCGACGGCGCAATCGCTGGATGGCCCAACGCTGCCTACGGCCCCTGAAATGGTGACGTTGGCAACCCCGGACGTAGCAAACCGGACTGCATAGTTGACGGTGGAGTTTGAATAATCCTGGTCGCTAAGACGGAAGAGAATCTCGCTTTCGCTCCCCGTCTCGTCTAGCCGGAAGCTGCGGCCAGGGGCCCGATCGGGGGGGTGACTTGTCACGTGCGGGCCGGCCAAGCTCTCATCCTGAACACAACCCGTAGCGCCAAGGAGAATCGCCACCGCAATGGCCACCAGCGTTCTACGGATATGCATGATCAGCGCCCAGGTCGCCCGAAAAGTCGCCGTCGATTGAAACCAGCGGAATGGGGAAACTAGTGCCCAAGCCCTCGATGTAAGCCGATCCAGTCGCACACTTTTCTCCACCAGTAAACCGATACTCAACGGCGGCCTGGGCCACCGTCAGGACTTGGGCCCCACAGTCGGTAAGCTGCACGACGAGCCGGAGATTCTTGCAGTCAGCCACACCAGTGCAGTCAATGAGGACTGTGCCGGAACTGCCCGCCGTCCAATAGACCCCGTGAGCGAGGGGAATGGCCGTAACCGGAATGGGCGGGTTGTTTGAAAACACCGTCACCGCAAGGGACGCGTTCAGCCAGGCCATGGCCCCGCCCCCGGGCACGTAGGCGGCCGGCACGGGACTGCCCGAAACCGACACATTTGTTCCTGATGCATCGTCAGAATGTGTGTTCTGCCACAATGCAAACTGGGCCCGAGCGGCGATTCGAGATTGGTCCCAGGCGTCAATGCACACCTGTTTCCCTTTCACGTAGCCATGATCATGGTAGACCGGATAAGGGTTAAGGCCCTGTGCGGCCGTGTCGCTGTACCCGTTTCCGGAACTGGCGCCGGCAACCATCAGCGGACCGATGGCCACTGGGACATTTGTGAAGGTGTTGTTGTTCGCCCCGCCCCAGTAGGTTTTTACACCTTCGACGCCGCAGTCAAGGTAGCCGCCATTCGCAATTTCCCAAGCCTCCCTATCGCAGGCCTTCTGCGCATTATCCCCGAACCAATCGGCCATGAAGCCCAAAGCAACGCCGCCTGCCAAGATTATCAGCCCTTCCGGGAACGTCGCTCCAATGGCCTCCGATGCCCCCCAGAGAAAGACGTCGGCGCCCTTTGCTACGTTCCGATAGAAATCCTTCCCGGCGCAGGTCGCATGATCACGTCGCATTTGGTCCCAGTTGGGATAGACGCGCGTGGCTGGGTTTTCGTAGATTTGGCCCTCCTCGTAGCAAGCCACTTGGCCAATGGTCCCCTTTGTTAGGATTGGGAGTGCTAGGGACACGATGGCGAATGAATTGGCGGACACGACCTTGGAGGCAAGAGCGGGCGCATTCACTCGAAGGTACCATTGACCAGCCGCCTGCGTCGTCTCCTTGCGGTGGCATCGACCATCGGAACCCGGCAGCGGGTCGGTCGGCTGGGGGAAATTGTTGTAGAGCAGATTTGCGGTTGCATTGGCTGCCGCATCAAGCTGCGGCTCGACTAGTACGCCTACGGCTTCAACCGTTGCGTTCACGAAGGCGCGTGCCGTGAGGACTTGGTCACAAACAGCCGCCACAACTAGGCAGGGGGACGATCGGGCGGACTGGCACAACGCCTCAAGGTGGGGAAGGCTGGGGTCAAACCGCGACAACCCGCCCAGCGGTGCACACACGTACTCTGCAACAGATTCCGAAAGGGCACCAGCGTATTGCAAAATCGGGAGCACGATTTCCTGGGCGAGGTATGAGGCGTAGTGGAGCGCCAGGCATTCGCGCTCATCCGGAGAGCCCGTCTGGTAGCCGGAACAATTCGCAGGTGGTGGCGGTGGCGGCGAGCCTGGGACTGGAGGGCATTGCACCGAGGGGTCAGAGCATGGAGGCATTCCCCAGCAGGGATCGCCATGTGTTGCGAGTGGGGGCACCTTGCTGATGAGCAGCGCCCAGGCCGCCTCGCACGGGTGGGCAGCCGCAACCGGCTTTGGTGAAATCCCAGGCATTCCGACGAGCGCAATTGCGACGAACGTTGCAACCATTCGAGACGCCACACGAACCTTCGACGAAGTCGCCTTCAATCTCCACTCACCAAGCCCTGTAGACGGGGGGGGGGTAATCAGTTTTCGCCCCCACCGGGCACCATCATCGATTGTCTCGTCAGATGAGCTTCAGAACGTCCATTCCACGGCTCAAGTCGCCGGTGAAAAGGTAGCCGTTGTCGTACGCGGTCTCCCACGTGTTCGAGTGGTCCTGGTACTGGCTGATCATCTTCGGCACGACGCCGGGGCCGACGTTCGTGAAGTCGAGCAGGATGACGCCGTCACCGTAGTAGCTCATGGCCAAAAGGTCGCGGCCTTCCATGTCCGGGACCATGCGGCCGTGGTGGGTCGTGCAACTGGCCGAGTGGATCTGGCCGTCGGTGCCCGCGTACGTGGTTGGCTGCACGGGTGGCTCGAAGTAGCCAAGAACCTGCGGGCTCGCCTCGTTTGAGACGTCGTAGAACCACGTTGCGCCGATTGGAGTGCCGGCCGAGGAGCCGTCCAGGGGCACGGCGGCGCTGGCTGCGCAACCGGGGGGCAAGCCGCCGCCGCCGGACTCGTCGCCGACGTACAGGACGTCACCCTTGATGTTCATGCCAGCGGAGTGGCTGAACATCTCGACCGAGGCGGAGTTGCTCGGGCCGTTGGCAACACCAGAGTGCACCGGGATCGACACGATGACCTTCGGGTGCTCCGGGTCGGTCGTGTCCCACAGCTGCGTGTACTGGATGCCGGCGCAGATGGCGCGGAACTTGTTCTGCGTCGCGTTGTTCCAGAAGAAGATGTGGTGGCAGGACAAGCCGTTCTTGAATTCCTGCACCAATTTCGGGTGTTCCGGGTCGGTGAGGTTGTAGATGGAGGTGTAGCCGACGCAGTTCGTGATGGAGGCGCTGCACGTTCCGGGGCCGAGGCCGAGCGGGTTGATCGGGCTCGAGGCTTCGCCACCGTTCGAGCCGGCGTTGTACACGATAGGCGTGCCGGGGACGACGCCCAGCTTGTGGCCGCCCTCGCTGGGGGAGACGTCTGCCAGTTGCACCGGGTGGACTGGGTCCGTGAAGTCGATGACGTCGAAGCCCGGGCTCGTCGAGATGACGGTGACGAGCCTGCCGTTCGGGTAGGCGATGATGGCGGCGCCGCGGCCGCCGGTGTCGATGGCCGAGAGCGGGACGGGGTGCGTCGGGTCGGAGATGTCGACGAAGTGGGCCTGCGAGCCGTCCTCCGGAACGACGGCGATGCGGCCGAAGAGTGCGATTCCTGCGCCCTGCGTCACGTTGCCGCCGACCTGCAGGAGGTGCTGCATGCCCGTGACGTGAGCCGGAAGAGCCGTGCCGTTGATCGGGTTCCACCAAGCGAGGCAGCCCGTCGTGTACGGCGTCGTGGCGTTGCGTGCCGTGCGGGCCATGCAGCCGTCAGGCGTCGACGGCAGGGGGCCGATGGCGGGGTTCGAGAGGGTCGGCCAGCCCCACTTGGCGTGCGGGGCGTTCTGCGGGTCTGCCCAGAGAGCGGGTCCGGCGAGGAGGTTGACGGCTGCCGCATGGTCGTCCGTCGTCGTGGTCGTGGTCTCGGTCTGGGCGCAGCCGGCAAACAGCGCAAAAAACAGCGCCGCGGCCGACAGGAGTCGCAGGGACATGGCTCCGGCGACGCCAGGTACGCTTCAAGAGGCTTGTGTCGTCCACGTCTCAGGCTAGTTTCAGGACGTCCATGCCGCGGCCGATGTCCCCGGTGAAGACGTAGCCGTTCCAGACGCGCGCGTTCCACGTGTTGATTCCAGGGGCCCGGTACTGGCTCAGGATGGCCGGATGCGACGGTTCCGTGAAGTCGATCAGCAGGACGCCGGCGTTGTACCAGGCGATGACGAATTTCTCCTCGCCGGGAACGAGGGTCCCGAAGTGCGCCGTGCAGCCAGCGCCCGGCGTCTCGTCAGGCTCCGTCGGCACTTGCGGGACCGGTTCGTCCTGGGGCCGCATGGTGGGGGGGCTGATCCAGCCCTTGAGCACGGGCGACGCCTCGTTCGCGACGTCGTAGAACCACAACGCACCAAGGGGCGTGGCAAGTCCCGTCGTTGGCTCGTACGCGAAGCACGCGCCCGGCTGGCCGCCGCCCGAGTATTCGTCGCCGATGATGAGCACCGTGCCCGCGGCGTTGGAGCCAGCGTAGTGGTGCAAGCCGCGTGTGCCGATGAGGGGATTCGCCGTCTTGTCGACGGTCGCAAGGACCGTGATGCCGAAGTTGGGCTTGGCGGGGTCGAAGCCGTCGAGGCTCCAGATCTCCGTCGCCTGGACGCCGGCGCAGTAGGCGCGGAACTTAGGTTGGCCCAGCGTTCCGTGGAATGTGATGCCATGACAGCCGTAGATGCCGAACTTCCCAACGACGACGGGGTGGCAAGGGTCGCGGGCGTCGATGAGTTCGTTGCCGTTGCCCATTCCCGACGACGGTGCGTTGAAGACGTACTCGGTGCCCGGCACGACCGCCAGGTTGTGGTTGTTGACCCCTTCGAGCTCGACGTTCGACAGCCACACCGGCTGGCGCGGGTCCGTCACGTTCCAGAACTGCATGCCGAAGTGGTTGCGGCCGGTGGCCAGGATAAGGGTCCGGGTGCCGTCGGGGTGCGGCATGAGGTCGGCCTTGCGGGCGTATTCGGTCTTGCCTTCCCGGCCAGTCGAGTTGAACACGAGGACAGGGTGCATCGGGTCGTGCACGTCGGCGATGAAGAAGACGTGGTTGAGGGCCGAGCCGAAGACGTAGTCGCCGGCGACTTGGTTGCCGGAGCCAGTCGGCCAGGGCACGCCCGCCGAGTCGTTGAGGCGCGCCACGAACTCAAGGCGCGTGACGGACTTCGGCTGCGGGTTGGCGGCAGTTGGCGCCGTATCCCAGGATGACAACGCAGCGGTCCCGTCGCCGACACGGGCGCTGGAGCACACGACGGGGCTTGACGTGGTTTCCGGGACCGACGACGACGTGCATCCGGCCAAGGCCGCGAAGGCGAACAGAATGACGGCGAGGATGGCGCGCACGATGCGCCGACGCGGGCGCCCCCTTGAAAGCGTTGCGTCGGGCGCTAGTACACTTCGAACAGGATGGCGTAGCCCTGCCCGCCGCCGACGCACATCGTCTCGATCGCCAGCCCGCCGCCCTTGCGGCCGAGGTTGTTGAGGATGTGGCTGGCGATGCGCGTACCGGTTGCGCCCAACGGGTGGCCGAGGGCGATGGCGCCGCCGTTCGGGTTCACGATGTCCTCGGGGATGCCGAGCTCACGGATGGAGGCAAGGACCTGGCTGCCGAAGGCCTCGTTGATCTCGAACTGCGCCAGGTCCGCGACCTTGACCCCCGTCTGCTTGAGAAGGCGGCGCACCGCGGGGATGGGGCCGATGCCCATGACTTCGGGCTCGACGCCAGCGACGGAAGCGCCGAGGATTGCGGCCTTCGGCTCCAGGCTGTGCTCCTGGGCGAACTTGGCGCTCGTGACGAGGCTCATGGCGGCGCCGTCGGACATCTGGCTCGCGTTGCCGGCGGTGACGACGCCGTCGGCCTTGAAGACGGGTTTGAGGGCGGCGGTGGCTTCGTACGTGGACCCGTAGCGAATGCCCTCGTCCTTGGAGACGACGACCGGCTTGCCGTCGGGACCGGGTACGGTCACGGGGACGATCTCGGCATCGAAGAGCCCGGATTTCTGGGCGGCTTCGGCGCGGTTGTGGCTGCGGACACCCCAGCGGTCCATGTCCTCGCGCGGCACCTTGTAGCGCTTGGCGACCTCTTCTGCCGTGATGCCCATGGCGTTGTAGTACGTCTTGCGGCGGTCCCACATGCGGGGATTGACGTAGAGTTCCGGGGTCATGCCGACCATGGGGATCATGCTCATGGTCTCGACGCCGCCTGCCACGAGGCAATCGTTCCAGCCCGACTGGATGGTGCTGTGTGCCAAGGCCATGGCGTAGGCGGAGCTCGAGCAGAAGCGGTTGATGGTCGCGGCACCGGACGCGTCTGGAAGGCCTGCGAGAAGGCCGACTTGGCGCGCGACGTTGTAGCCCTGCGGTCCCTCCGTCATGGCGCAGCCGACAAGCAGGTCTTCGACGTGCTTGGCGTCGAGTTTGGTTCGAGACAGCAGACCCTCCAGGCACCAGGCGCCCAGGTCGTCGCTGCGGGTCTTCGCAAACGAACCCTTGAACGCGCGGCCGATGGGCGTCCGGCAGGCGTCGATGATGACTGCTTCCTGCTGCACGGAACGCCCCACGCGGTCGCGCAGGTTATAGGCTTCCGGGTGCGGGCAGGTACCTGCCACCAGCAATGCCCCTGCCATGCCGACCGTTGTCCCTGACAGCCTTTACGCGAAGGCGCCCAGAATGGGAATGCCATGACGCAAACGCATCGCACGAAACGAACGCTCTGGCTCGCCGCCGCCCTGGCCCTCGCGGGCCTCGCCGCTTGGGCCCCTCCCGTCGTCGCGGATGGCAACGCCGGCACCGTGAAGGTGCAGGACGACAGCGACACCGGGAACATGTCGAACGACCCGCACGTCGGCTGCAGCTTCTCCGTCGAGGGATTCAACATGGCCGCCGCCTCCGGCACGCTCTCGATCCAGGCATGGCCGCCAACCGGCGACCGCAGCGAGGTCCTCGCCGCGAACTGGACAGCGGACGCCGACTCGGATGCGACGGGCAACCACTTCGTCGCAGGCGAGTTCTCACTGCCGTCCGGTCACTACAAGGTGTCCGCGAGCAACGAGCAGCACGCCAAGACCAAGGTCTTCTGGGTCGACTGCCCCAACGCCAGTGTGCCGGTCTTCCCGACCACGACCGCACTGACCATCGGCACGACGGCCGCCCTCGGCGGAGCGTTCCTCATCCTGCGCCGCCGGCCTTGATGGGATGACCCCGCCCCTCCTCCTCTCTTCCACCCTTTCTCCGCCCATACCGGCGGACCCGCAGCCGCAGCCAAGCCCAGCGCCGAGCGCGCGAGCCTACATCGGTTTGGCAATCCTCGGGTGGGGCCTTTCCATGGTTCTTGGCGCATCCCCGCACGAAGACCCGTTGGTCGGCGCCGCGTTGGCCTTCTTCGGCGCCGCACTCCTCGTCTCGTCACCGCGGCTTCCGCACGTCGAGCACCTGCCCTCCACCCTCGTCGCTTGCGTTGGGATGGCACTATGCGTTGCCATCGCCGCAGGGACCGCCCTCGCGCACACCGGGCTGAACGTGACGAAGGCCGCCGTCCTTGCCGCGGGGCTCGCGTTGGTCGCGTGCGCTCCCCTCATTGCGACCCACAGGACCATTCCATGGCGCGGCGACCAGGTCCCGCTGGCCACCGTCGCGGCCGCAATCCTCGTCGCGCTGGCCGCTCCCCTTGCCGTCTGGGGCGCGCAGGCCACCTTCAAGGACGCCTTCGGGGCGACGCCGGTCGAAACCTTCGTCGCCTTCGGCCTCCTCGTGCCGCTCGCGTTCCTGGCCAACCTCGCAGGACTGCACGCCGTCGCGCGGGGCCAGGATCTCATCTATGCAACGCCGCGAGGCCAGCTGGACGTCCAGGTCGGCGCGGCCTGCTCCGGCGTCGAGGCCATGGCCGTCTTCACGGCCGTCCTGGCCTTGTACTGCCTCATCGAACGCCCCGGTGGGAGGGCCCTGGGCATGTGGAGTCTTGTCGGCCTAATCGGCGTCTACGTGGCCAACATTCTGCGCCTCACGCTGCTCGTCGCCGTTGGCTACTGGTGGGGAACGGACGCACTGCTTCGCGCGCACGCGGAGGCCGGCTGGATCGTCTTCGTGGCCTGGGCACTCGTGTTTTCGTGGCTCGTCCGTTCGCAGGTGTCGCGTTCGCGCAAACGCGGGGCAGCCCCGCTGCCGCAGGATGGCCCTCCGTAGTGGCCCGTCAGGTACGACGGAACACGAAGGGCAAGATCTGGTCGAGCGGGCCCCCCTCGATCGTCCACGTCGCATGCTCGCGCGTGTAGTCGTCCTCCGGATGGAACGCCACGGACCGCCCGGCGACCTCGAACATCGAGACATCGGGCAGCGAATTGCCGACGCACAGCACGCGTTCGAGGGGGATGCCGAGTTCCTTGGCGAAGCGCACGACGGGTGCCGCCTTGTCGTTCAACGGAGTGCGCACGACGCCTTCGCCCGTGATGTGGCCGTCGTCATCGTAGACGAAGCCGTTCGCGGCAACACGTTCGATGCCGAGCCGCTTCGCGAGGTTCTCCGCCATGACGTCGACCCCGCCCGACACGATTGCGACCTCGACACCGTGGGCGCCCAGCGCCGCGATGGTGTGCTCGACTCCGGGCATGAGCGGCGGGACGCGGAAGATGTCCTCGAAGTCGCTGCGCCGGATCTTCGGCTTCAGCCGCAGCCACAAGGCGGCGTCGCGCCGAATGAATTCCCGGTCGTCGAACTCGCCGTTGAGGTAGCCGCGCAGGCTCGCCTCGTTCTGCACGCCGAAATGCTTGTGGACCATCACCCAAGACGAGCCCACGTCGATGAGGACACCATCCATGTCGAAGCAGACGAGTTCGACGGGCACCTCCGGCCCCGGCTGCCGCGTCGGCGCGCGCACGACGCGGTGGCGATGATAGAAGGCGGCGAGGGCGTCCTTCAAGTGGGGCCGCCGACGGCGAACGGCGCTTAGCGTTTGGCGTGGGGTCCGTGGCCACATCAGGCCCGTCGCCAACCTAGAAGAATCCGGCGCCGTTGGACCCGCCATGGCCGACGCGCCGGGACGACCCCGGCTGAAGGACATCCTCGATGGCAAGGTGCCGCGCCTGCAGGAAGCGCGCCCACTGCCCCGCCTGTCGGAGGACGACGTCGTCAACTTGGCGGCGCCGGCCTCGCAGCAGATCGGCGACAAAGCCTCGCCGGCGTTCATCAAGAGCCTCCTGCATGGCAAGGACGCCATGATGCGCCGCGCCGGGACGAAGCAGGCGGAAACGAGCGAGCGCACGTACGCAGTCCCGTACCCAAGCGCCGTGCTTGCCTACGGCTTGTCACTGCAGCGCAACCGGCTCCCCGTGGTGACCATGTTCGACACGGCGGCCGGCGGCATCCTCGAGGCGGACATCGCGACGGACATCATGGGCAATCCCGGCATCCTGACCATCGCATTCTTCGACGAACCCGCTAGCATCCGCGTCGACGCATCGTCGGAATTCGCGGGCCAACTCAAGCAGGGCAGCAACGCTCGTCGCTTGCTCCTGGAATTCGTGGCCGACGCCGAGTCGTACCTGCGCAAACTCGAACCCGCATGGCGGCCCCCCGCAGCCCCGGAGCGGCAGGAAGCCCCGCACGCCGCGCCCGCCCCCCCGCCGCCCACCGACCCGCACCCGGGCTGGTTGGCCGTCGACGAACCCGCCGGCTGGCTCCCTCTGGACGACGAGCCGTAGCCGCCGAAACAGTCAACCGCCCGCCGGCCCCAATCCATGTGGCACCCGCCGGGAACGTCGGCACGTTGATGGAAGGCGACTCCCCAGCCTCGAATAGACCCCATTCTGTTTCCCAGCCACTCTCGCGAATGTCTGGCAAGCGGCATCCGACTACGCGTCGCATGGACTTGCACCCCGAGGGACGATGACCGTTTCAACAAATCCGCAAGAGACGTCAGGACCAAGTCCATCATCCCATTCCCGCGACTGTGTCGTTTCTGCGTCTCATCCAGCCCGTCTCCAGGCTCCAGCTTCTGCCGACCCGTTCTGCGCCTTGCGGCGCTGGTGTGGGGATCTTCCTCAGCCACCCTTGCGGGCTACCGTCAGCCGCTCTGAGGCGAGGGAGTCAATTCAGCGGCACGCCCGCCTGCCCTTTACGGTTTCGGCGCTATTCAACTTCGTTCAGGTTCCGAACCAGACCGGCTTGGGCATCGAAGTCGTCCAGGAAGACGCGCTCCCAGTCACCGCACTCCGCACACGAACATTCCTCATCGTGCGCCAGGGGTACGCAGCCCATGGCTTTGCGCGGCAAAGGGAGGGGCGGTAGCGTGAATTCCCTACTCCAGCCACCCAACATGCAAGAGATCCCGCCATGACGCCCATGAGAACGGCCCGAACCGGCGCAGGCTTCCGCTTCAGCCGACGCCGCATGGAGGCGCGGCCGCCCCTTTCGAAAAGGCCCTAGGCTCGCGACCCATTTTCTACGCCTGCCGGCAGACGCGCACGAATGTGGCCCAGCAGCGCGTCCGCCTGCGCAGCCGAAATCCGTCGAATCCGGATGACCAGGGCTCGGCCCGAGGAGGACCGTAGTCTCAGGCCGACAACTAGAGCCAAGGAAGTCGACGCGCCGGCGCCCACGATCGCAAACTCATCGATTTCCTCCCACCTGAGCACCTTTTTCCTGAAAGCATAAGTCATGGAAACGGTCCGTTCCGTAAGGCGGATTTCCATTGTAAGCACGGACCACAGGAACCATGCATAGAAGCCACCGAACAGCAACGCGAACAGGACCGGGCCAACGTGCTCGCTTGAAACAATCCCGTCCCAGACAGATATCATTGCCAAAGGGAGAAAGATGATGCTGGGCCCAAGAATGTTGGGGCGGGGATGAATCACCAGGTCGCCCACGAACATTTTCCCCCAGAATTCGCATGCCCAAAGCACCCCGAAGCGAAAATCGCGGCGAGGGAACACGCGGCGACAAACAAGGATGAGTGGTTTGCCATTTCCCGCCTTCGCGTGAAAGAGGAGCGCATGTAACAATAACCTTTGCCGGCCAGCCGTCCGCCCCAATCTTCATCCCGCCTCCGTCCTCGCCGCCAGCGTGGACGACGCGCCGCGCCAGGGGCCCCCGGGTGCGGCCCGCTTCGTCGGCTTCGGCGTGCTGTTGTTCCTGCTCGCCATCTTGATGGCGCGCCTCATCATCTACGGGTCGTGGGGTTGGGCGGTCGCCGCCTTTGCCGCTCCCGCGGTCCTCCTGGTCCTGCGCTTCCTCATGGGTTGGGGGGCCGCCTTCGTCCTGTCCGGCTTCTTCGTCGCGGCCGTCCTGGGCTTGCGCGCCATCCTCGACGAACCCCGCGTCAGTTGGGCCCTGCTCCTCGTGCTGACCCTGTTCCTGTTCTCCGCCATGCTGGCCGGCCGCGTGGCCGTGACACTGTGGGAGTTGCGCAAGCCTGGGCCCGAGGCCGAGCCGAAACCGGATACCGACGGCGACCTATTGCAAGGAAAACCCGAGTAGCCGAAAAGAGATTGGAGAGAGAAGGAAAAGGGAACTTGGGCGGGCCCATACGGGCCACGCCACGCACTTGGACCTGATGGTCCAAATGCTTACTTGTTGGCCAGGAACGGGAGGCCCGTGCGCTGGTTGATGCCGACCTTCTTGCCGGCCGGCATCTCGGACCACTTGCAGCCCGGCTTCAGCTTCGCGCCGGTCTTGCAGAAGAAGTAGATCTGCTGCTTGCGGCCGCCCTTCAGTTCGACGTTGCGGGTCGCGAGGACGTAGGTTCCCTTCTTGGTCTTGTGTTCGTACGGCATAGGTGGGATTCCCCCAGTGTCCAACAGAAGGGCGACCCCTATAACCTTGCCGAAACACAACAGGAGGGCAACAGGAGGGCATTTTCGTCTCCGCCCAGAAGGGCATTTTCCTCCTGTTGGCGGCCCTCCCAGGAAGGGGCGAAATCCCCCCCAGGAGAGGCCCAGAAGGTGCCCTTCCGGTGGGACCGGTGGATTCCATCCAGGAGGCCGATGATCGGCAGGGCGGAGCAGGGGCCGTTGCCCAGAGTCGCCGGTTGCATCCTGGAGGCGCCTGAAGGAACATGTAGGCACCTGAAGGCACCTGAACTCCACTGTAGTATAGTAGAGGCTACCAGATTGGGAGGCAGACGCCCGGCAGGCGGTAAGGCGAACGCGCTGGGGCCGGGTTCCGGCGGGCGCTTGCGGAAGGCCGCCTGCGTGTAGCCCCGCAAGGCTCCCGAGTATATGGTGGGAAAAGGTGGAGAAAGTCGGGACTGCCGGATTTGAACCGGCGTAATCCAGATCTACAGTCTGGCGCCCAACCGAGCTAGACGCAGAGCCCCGCGAAGGGGCTGCGCCCCTTTCGAAACCGGCGCGTCGTGGGGCGCTCGCTTCGCTCGGCCCCACATAGCCAACGATGAAACGGAAGGGAAAAGGGGGGAAAGTCGGGACTGCCGGATTTGAACCGGCGTAATCCAGATCTACAGTCTGGCGCCCAACCGAGCTAGACGAAGTCCCGAGAAACCCATTGAGTCCCGGCTCGGTGAAAGAGGGCGCTGGCGGGATTGGGCCCGCAAGGCGCGCGACACTGGCCTCCTTCTTGGGCTTTCCGCCCCAACCCGACGACGGGCGTCCGTCGGAGCAACGGGCTAAATGCCGTCCCCCCGTGCCGCGGCTTGTGTCCGAGACGCCGGCGAACCTCCTGTACACCAAGTCCCACGAATGGGTGCGCATCGAAGGCGGCGAGGCCACCGTCGGCATCACGGACCACGCGCAGGAGGCCCTGAACGACATCGTCTTCGTCGAATTGCCGAAGGTCGGCGACGAGTTCGGCCAGGAGGACGAGTTCGGCGTCGTCGAGTCGGTCAAGTCCGTGTCGGACCTTTACCTGCCCGTGGCCGGCAAGGTCATCGCCGTCAACGCCAGCCTCGAAGAGAAGCCCGAGACCCTCAACGAGGACCCGTACGGAAAGGGCTGGCTCGTGCGCATCCAGATGACGGACCCGGCCGAGGCCAAGGAGCTCCTCACGGCCGAGGCGTACCAGAAGGCGATTGGGCACTGACCCGGCGCGTCTACACGAACCGCATCGACGCTGCCGCCGCCTCTGCATCTGGGCGCGCACTGTCGCGGTGGCCTTCCTCCGCGCTGAACGTCATGACGTACCCCAGGTCGGCATGGACGAAAACCGTCGCGTCGTTGTGGAGAAACCGCCCGCCCCTGGACCCAGTGTACTCAATTCGCCAGCCGGGCTGGAGGGCGCCGTTGAAGGGGCCTTGCGCGGCAGGCGTCAAACCCAAGCCAGGCAACTGGGCAAGGGTTGCATTGACGTATTGGGCCAGCGTGGTCCCTGCGGGCAGGAATTCCGTGACCACGTTGATATTCTCGGGAAATCCGTCCGCGGAGTCTTCCATCGGGGCCTCGAAGCCGACGACGCCACCGTGCACGTAGCGCATCCAGGTCGTCGGGTGGCAGTAGCCAAACCCGTATTGCGAATCGGTGTAGGAGATCCGATCACCGCAAGCCATCGCCGGCGCGCCGCGGGCAATGGGCCCGGACGAACATCCGGGCCCAAACACGGCTATGAGGGCCAGGAAAACGACCCAGCGCATGCGGATGGTACCGGGCTGCGAGAAGAAAAGGCCGCCGCCTGCCAGGCTTTTTCTCCTGTTCTCGACTGGGCGGCTTGTGCACCTCATCCCCAACGATGAGCTGGAAGCCGAACTCGCCCGCGCCGCTGGCGTCCGCTCGGCCCAGGACCTGTTCTCCGACATCCCCGCGGCCCTGCGCGCCAAGCCGCTTCGCCTGCCCCCCGCGGAGCCGGAACGCCTTCTGGTGCGCCGCCTGCGAACCCTGCTCAACAAGAACCACTCGTACGAGCGCATGGCGAATTTCCTCGGCGGCGGCTTCAAGCCGCAACTCGTCCCCGCCGCAGTGAAGGCCGTCGCGCATCGGCAGGAATTCATCACGGCCTACACGCCTTACCAGCCGGAGGTCTCGCAGGGCCTCCTGCAGACGATCTTCGAGTACCAGTCGCTCATCTGCGACGTCACCCGCATGGAGGTCACGAACGCGGGCCTGTACGACGGACCCACGGCGCTCGGCGAAGCGGCCCTCATGGCGACGCGCGTCAACGGCCGCATGCGTTTCCTCGTCCCCGGGCACTTGTCGTGGGAGAAGCGCAGCATCCTGCGCAACTACACCGTCGGCCCCGGCATCACGCTCGACACCTACGGCTTCGACGCCAAGACGGGCCGCGCCGACATGGCAAGCCTACGGTCCAAACTCGGGCCCGACGTCTCCGGCGTGCTGCTGGAAAACCCGAACCACTTCGGCATCTTCGAGGAAGACGCGAAGAAGGTCGGCGAGGCCGCTCATGCGGCTGGTGCCCTCTTCGTGATGTACGTCGATCCCACGGCCCTTGGCGTTTCCGCCCCGCCGGGCCTGCTTGGCGCTGACATCGTGGTCGCGGAGGGCTCCTGCTTCGGCGGCGCGCCCGCCCTCGGCGGCCCTCTGCTCGGCATGTTCTCCTGCACGGAGGCCATCGTGCGCAAGGCGCCCGGCCGCATCATCGGCGCGACCAAGGACGAGACTGGCAAGCGCGGCTTCGTCATGACGCTGCAGGCGCGTGAGCAGCATATCCGCCGCGCCAAGGCGACGTCCAACATCTGCTCCAACGAGGCACTCTTGTCCATCCAGGCCGCCATCCACCTCACCATGCTCGGGCGCCGTGGGCTGCGCGACATGGGGCTGCAGAACCTCGCCGCCGGAGCGCGCCTCGAATCGACGCTCGCCTCCGCCGGCTTCAACCGCCGATTCAGTGGCGCCACCTACAACGAGCTCGTCACGCCTGCATCGAACTTCCGCGATGTGCATGAACGCGCCCTCAAGGACGGCGTGCACATCGGCTGGAACCTTGGCGCCGACCTGCCGGCCATGAAGGACTGCCTGCTATGGGGCTCGACGCCCGTGCACATGGAGGAGGACTACCAGCGCCTCGCCAAGGCTCTCCTGCCGCAAGTCAAGGCGGTGACCCGATGACGGGACTGGCCACGCCAAAAGCGGGCATCAGCCTGATGGTGATTCCACACGACGTCCCGCTCGTCGTCGAGGAGGCGCGCCCCGGCCAGACGGGCACGAACCAAGGGCCCGCGGACGAGGCGTTCTCCAAGCGCGTGCCCGCATCCCTGCAGTACGACGCGACGAAGCAGACGGGCGGCGACTACGGCCTCAGTGAACCGCAAGCCGTCGCCCACTTCACGAAGCTGTCGCAGAAGAACTTCGGCAACGACACGGCGCTCTACCCTCTGGGCTCGTGCACGATGAAGCACAACCCGAAGGCCTGCGACGAGGTGGCGGGATGGAGCATGGTGAACCTCCTGCACCCGAACCAGGACCCGCGCACGGTCCAGGGAAGCCTGGAGATCTTCTACGAGTTGGAGCGCTGGCTCGCGGAAGTGACGGGCATGGACGCCGTCTCGCTGCAACCCGCCGCCGGGGCGCAAGGCGAATTCCTCGGTCTGCTCGTGGCGCGGGCCTACCACGAATCGCGCGGCGAAGGCCACCGCGACGAAGTGATCCTCCCTGACACGGCGCACGGCACGAACCCGGCAACGGCGTCGATGGCGGGTTACAAGGTCGTGGAGATTCCCAGCGGCCCCGACGGCCTCGTCGACCTCGCAGCACTGAAGGCTGCCGTCGGGCCGAAGACGGCGGCGTTCATGCTGACCAATCCCAACACCCTGGGCATCTTCGAGAAGAACATCCAGCAAGTGCAGAAGCTCGTCCACGACGCGGGCGGACTCCTGTACTACGATGGCGCCAACCTCAACGCCATCACGGGCCAGGTTCGCCCCGGCGACATGGGCTTTGACATCGTGCACATCAACCTGCACAAGACGTTCGCCGTCCCGCACGGCGGCGGCGGACCCGGTGCAGGTCCCATCGGCGTGAAGAGGCGGCTCGAACCGTTCCTGCCGGTGCCGCGCATCGGCAAGACCTCGGCGGGGACGTTCGACGCAGAGGGCATGGACCGGCACCCGCAATCCGTCGGCAAGATCAAGGCCTCCTACGGCCAGTCGGCCGCCCTCGTGCGGGCCTACACCTACATGTGCCTGCTCGGTGGCGACGGCATCACTCGTGCAAGCGAGATGGCGTGCCTGAACGCGAACTACGTGAAAGGCCAACTCAAGGGCGTCCTCGACTTCCCCCACCCCGGCCGCAGCATGCATGAATTCGTCGCGTCCGCCACGGGCCTGAAGAAGCGCACCGGCATCACGGCCGGCGACATCGGCAAGCGCCTCCTCGACTACGGCCAGCATGCCCCGACCGTCTACTTCCCCCTCCTCGTGCCCGAGGCCATCATGTTCGAGCCGACGGAATCGGCGAGCAAGCAGGAGCTCGACCGTTTCGTGGCCAACATCAAGGCCATCGCCGCCGAGGATCCGGCACTGGTGCATGCGGCGCCGCACACGACGCCAGTCAAGCGCTTGGACGAGGCGACGGCCGCGAGGAAACTGGTGCTGCGCTGGCATACATTGGACCGGCTGGAAGGGTAGCCGCCCAAGAACCACCGATGACGCGGATGCGGCCGATGGACCGTCATCCCCCTCATCGTCGCTCCGACTCGGGCGCGCGGCGCAACGTCCAAGAGCATCCGCGTCTAGCACGACAGGCCGATGGCCCAAAGCGAGCGTCTCCGCGTGGGCCTCATCGTGAATCCCGTCTCCGGACTGGGGGGGCCCGGCGCCTTCAAGGGGTCCGACCTCAACTGGAAGGACGCACTGGCGGCGGGCTATGCCCCGACGGCGCCGGAGCGGGCCAAGCGCTTCGTGGGTCTCGTCGGCGACGCGGTCGAGTGGTGGACCGTGCCAGGCGTGATGGGCCACGAAGAAGCGCCCGCTGGCAAGGTCGTGCTTGCCGATGCGTCGCTGGAACTCGGAAAGACGAGCCGTACGGACACGGAGCGCGCCGCCACCGCCCTGCGCGACGCCGGCGTGCAACTGCTGTGCTTCGTGGGCGGTGATGGCACCGCAGCCGACGTGAGCCGCGCCGTGAACGACACGGTGCCCTGCCTCGGTGTGCCCGCAGGCGTGAAGGTGACGAGCGCAGTGTACACGCACGACGTCGAAGAGGCCGCATGGCTCGTGAAACAGCTCCGCCCCGGATTCGAGACCATCGCGCGTGACGTCACGGACCTCGACGAAGCGGCCTACCGGACGGGTCACGTCGACATCGAATTGAAGGGCATGCTGAAGGTGCCGATGTCCCCGGCCGTGCAGGCGGGAAAGGTGGCCACCTCGTCGGACACGCCGATGGAGCCCCTCGTGGAACAGACCCTCAACGACTGGGACCAGGCCGCCCTCAACCTCGTCGGCGCGGGGTCCGTCTGCCTGGCATTGAAGAAGCAGTTCTGGGGCACGCCCACACTCCTGGGCGTGGACGCGATCCAAGGGACGCGCATCGTCGCAAACGACCTGTCGGACCGCCGCATCGGCGAACTCGTGGCAGCGCAACAGGCCAAGGGCGGCGCCGTGCGCATCTACCTGAGCACCATTGGCGGCCAAGGCATGCTTCTCGGGCGAGGCACGCAAGTGTTCCGCCCAGAGGTGCTGCGCGTCGTCGGCTGGGACAACCTGCGCGTCGTTGCGCCGCCCGAAAAACTGGTGGGGCTCAAGGGCCTGCACATCGACTCCGGCGACCCCGAACTCGACGCCACGGCGCCGAAGCACATCCGCGTCGTCACCGGCTGGAACGAGTTCCGCATGGTGCGCCTCCTGCACGGCGCCCCGACGGCGGAGAACGGCAACGGCCACGCCGCACCTCCCACGAAGCCCGGCTGACCGGCACAGTGCCCCTCAAGAACCGGCATCCGCTCACGATGGCGTGGCCGACGGCGACGCACCGACCCCTGCGCCGGCGCAGCCGAACATCGACGATGTGGAGCGCAAGTCAGGTTCCAAGATTGACGACCTTGCCAAGGCTCTCCTGAAGTACCGCGTCGTTCGCGGCCCCGCCCGCCGCCTGGCCAACAGCAAAGCCGCATGGGCGGTCGTGTCCAGGATCGACCGCGTCCGTGCCCGGCGCGCCGTGACCCGCATCCGGACGGCCGCGGTGCCGCACCACGTCGGCATCATCATGGACGGCAACCGCCGCTTTGCCAAGCAACTCGGCTTGGACGACATCCGCATGGGCCACGTAGCGGGGCAGGAACGCCTGGAGAACGTCCTCGACTGGTGCCTGGAACTCGGCATCAAGGTCCTCACGGTCTACGCCTTCTCCACCGAGAATTTCCAACGCGCCGACGCCGAGCGGGACCTTCTCATGGAATTGTTCGAGCACAATTTCCGCAAGATGGCGGTCGACCCCCGCGTCCACAAGAACAAGATCCGCGTGCGCTGCATCGGCGACATGTCCCTCGTTCCGCACAACGTGCGGCGCGCGGCCGAAGACGTGATGGCGGCGACCCGCGCCTACGACGCGTACACGTTCAACGTCGCCATCGCCTACGGCGGCCGCGCCGAGATCGTCGAGGCGGTGCGCACCATCGCGACGGATGTGCGGGCCGGCAAACTGGCCGTCGACGACATCACGGACCGCACGATTAGCGAACGCCTCTATACGGGTGACTTGCCGGACCCGGACTTCATCATCCGCACCTCCGGAGAGGAGCGCATCAGCAACTTCCTGCTCTGGCAGTTGGCGTACGCGGAGTTGTACTTCGCCGACGTCTACTGGCCGGGCTTGAACCGCCTGGAATTCATGCGTGCCATCGAGGAGTACCAGAAACGCAAGCGGCGCTTCGGAAGTTGAGCCTAGAGGTCGTTGCGTGGCGGCCGGGGCCGTGCAGGTCTGGCAACCGGTGCCTTCGGCTCGGCGAACTGCGCATGCTCGGTGGAACCCGGCAAGGCGACCGCCGACGAGTCGCCGGGGGCGATGACGCGGGCGACTTCGTCGAACCAACCGGCGCCGACCTCCTTTTGGTGGGCGAAGCCCTTGTACCCAGAGGCGGCCAGGGCCTTCTCGTCGCGCTGCAGTTTGACGTACGCCGTCATGCCATCGCGCACGTAGCCCGATGCCAGGCCGTACACCGCGGCATTCATGGCATGGAAGCCGGCAAGGGTCACGAACTGGAATCGGTACCCGAGTTCCGCCAGGGCGGGCTGGAATTCGGCGATCTCGGCGGCGTCGAGGTGCTCCTCCCAATGGAACGACGGGCTGCAGTTGTAAGCCAGGAGCTTGCCCGGATGCTCTTGGTGGATGGCATTGGCAAAACGCTTCGCCTCCTCGATGTCCGGTTCGTTCGTCTCGAACCACAACATTTCGGCGTAGGGGGCGTAGGCCAGCCCGCGGTGGATGGCGGCATCCAGGCCCGGTCGGGTCTCGAACAGGCCTTCGCGCGTCCGCCGCCCAGTGAGAAACGCCTGGTCGCGCGTGTCCGTGTCCGATGACACGAAGTTTGCCGCGTGCGCATCGGTACGTGCGATGAGAAGCGACGGCACGCCCATGACGTCGGCCGCAAGCCGCGCCGCCCGCAGCGTTCGCACGTGCTGCAAGGTTGGCACGAGGACCTTGCCGCCGAGGTGGCCGCACTTGCGCGACGACGACAACTGGTCCTCGTAGTGCGCCGCGGCGGCGCCCGCTTCGATTAGGTGCTGCATGAGCGTGAAGGCGTTGAGGGGGCCGCCGAAGCCGGCCTCCGCGTCGGCGACGATGGGCGCCAGCCAATCCGTGGACGGCATGCCGTGCGCCGACTCGATCTGGTCCGCGCGCAGAAGGGCCTTGTTGATGCGCTCGACGAGAGCGGGAACGCTGCTGACGGAGTACAGTCCGAGGTCAGGATACGTCTCGCCGTCGAGGTTGTTGTCGGCCGCAACCTGCCAACCCGACAGGTAGATGGCTGGGGCGCCGGCGCGCACCATCTGGACGGCTTGGCTCCCCGTGAGGGCGCCAAGAGCAGGCACGAAGGACGACGTGGTGAGGAGGTCCCAGAGCCGCGTCGCGCCGCGCCTGGCCAGCGTGTGCTCGATCTGCACGCTGCCGCGCAGGCGGACGACGTCTTGCGCCGTGTAGTCACGACGCAGGCCTTCCCAGCGGGGGTCGGAGGCCCATGACTCCTGCAAGGCTTGAGCCTCCTCGTCGGCCGGTGTGCCCGGCGTCGGCGGCGTCATGGGGCATCCTCCTTCAGCAAGCCCATGCCGGGAATGGTCAGGAACTCGACGAACGGGTCCTGCAAGGCGACGAGGTCGAAGAAGGAGCGGGCCGCGTCGAGATGCGCCCGGGCCGCCGGTGCAAGCGAATCATCGGCGCGCAACGCCATCAATTGGTCGCGAGCGACGGCGCGCACGAGGTCAGCCGTGACGGTCCGCGCGTCCTCGAGGACGACGCCCTGATGCACCCATTGCCAGACTTGCGCTCGTGCAATCTCGGCTGTCGCCGTGTCCTCCATGAGGGAATCGATGGCGACGGCGCCCGTCCCAGCAAGCCAGGAGGCAAGATACGCGATGGCGACGCGAACGTTGGACTGCAGCCCCGCTTGCGTGACGGCGCCGCTTGGGACTTGGACGCACAGCAGGTCCGGGGCGCCGATGCGTGCGTCGCCGTGCACGTGCAACTGGTTCGTGCGCTCGGCCATGTGGGTCCGGAACGTCTCGAGCGCCACGGGGACGAGGTCGGGGTGCGCGACCCATGTGCCGTCGAATCCCTGGCCGGCTTCTCGCACCTTGTCCTCGCGCACCTTGGCCAAGGCGAGTTCGTTGCGGGCCGGGTCCTTGCGGCTCGGGACGTAGGCGGCCATGCCCCCGATGGCGTAGGCGCCGCGGCGGTGGCACGTCTGCACCAAGAGTTGCGTGTAGGCCCACATGAACGGCTGCGTCATGGTCAGGTCGGCGCGGTCGGGCAGGACGAAGCCAGGACGCGCCCGCAGCGTCTTGAGGGCACTGAACAGGTAGTCCCAGCGCCCGGCGTTGAGGGCCGGCGAACGCTCGCGAAGCTCGTAGAGGATCTCGTCCATCTCGAGGGCGGCCGGAAGGGTCTCGATGAGGACGGTCGTGCGCACGGCGTTGCGGGGCAAGCCAAGCGACTCCTCGGCTGCCGTCAAGATGTCGTGCCACAGCCTGGCCTCGACGTGGCTCTCCATCTTGGGAAGGTACAGGTACGGCCCGGAGCCGTGGAAGAGGAGGGCCTGGGCGTTGTGGAAGATGAAGAGTCCCGCATCGAACAGGCTGGCCGATATGGGCCGGCCGCCCACGGCGACGCGGGGTTCATCCAAGTGCCAGCCGCGAGGGCGCACGACGAGGGTTGCATGGTGCGGCGCCAACGTGCGAGGAGCACCGCCGGACGTCGGGGCGGCAATCGTTCCGCGCACCACGTCCATGAGGTTGGCTTGGCCTTCCAGCAGATTGCGCCACGTCGGGACCGTTGCGTCCTCGAAGTCGGCCATGTAGACTTGCGCTCCCGAATTGAGCGCATGCAGCATCATGCGGCGGTCCGTTGGGCCCGTAATCTCGACGCACCGGTCCACCAGGTCCGGCGGGGGCGGGGTGACGCGCCACGAGGCCTCGCGGATCGGACGCGTCGCCTCAAGTTGGGCAAGTGGCGCGCCGGCATCGATGGCGGCTTGGCGCTCGCGGCGCAGGCGCAGGACGGCCTGGCGGCGCGCTTCGAAGCGCTCGTGCAGGCCCACGAGGAAGCGCAGGGCCTCCGGTGACAGCAGGTGCCGCGGCAGGTCGGCGGGGACGGGCTTGACCAGGATTTCGGGAGCGACGGCGATGGACTTCATGGGCATGACCTCCGGTGGGGGGAAGGGTTGCTCCAGCCGCGGTTCGCCTTGGGGGCGGTCGTGGCCGTGCGGATGGGTTTTCCTCTTGGGGCGGACCGTATAAGTGGTTGTCGTACAAGGTTCGAAGTTGCCGCGGCCGCAAAGTCGCGCCGCCTGCAACATGGACACGCATGACGAACAGGGACACTACGTCCGTGTGTACGCCGCCGTCGTGCCCCAGTGGCCGACCTCGTGCCATGACGAGAGGAAGCCCGTCGGCAGGCCAGCGGCCGTCGTGTACTTGTCGACGAGGACGACCATGTGGGGATGTTGCCGTAACTCGTAGTCGCGCACGGTTGGGTCCTGGAAGAAGCCTGGATTGAATTGCGCGTCGCCCGCCGTGAAGGCACGGTAGCCGGTGCGCGCCTGCCACGATCCCGCGAGCACGTAGTCGGTGCCCCGGTCATGCAGGGCGCCCCACGCCTGCAGGTCATCGCTCTCGTAGATGCGGTACCACGGCGCCGTGGCCATGGCGGTGGGCACGGTGAGGGCCAGAGTGAGGGCGACGACGCCGACTGCCAAGCCGGCGCGGGCGCTGCGCTTCGAGTTCGAGGCCATGGCAAAGAGTTCGGCCACGGGTAGGGCAGCCAGCATCGCAAGCGGGATGGCAAGGTACGCGACGGTGCGGTGCGGGATGTACCAGATGCCGAACCAGTCGACGAGGACGAATGGCAGCATGAACAGGGCCAAGCCAAGCGCCAGCAGGGAGAACCGGCTGCGGCGCACAATCGCCAGGGCGGCCCCGACGCCGCCAAGCAACAACGCAGGCACCGTCAGCATCGCAGGGAGGTCGACGAACACCGGAAGCGGGTTGATGGACGAAGGATGGGATGCCAACTGCGCAAGCCGCCCAAACCCGCGCCCGACGACGAGGTCGGCCATGGCGGGGACGGCGAGAGAGACCAAGCACACCGCAGCGAAGCCGCACGCGGCCAGCACCAGCCGGGTCCGCCACGCGGGCAGGCGGCGCCAGAGCACACAGAGGGTGAACACGGCCATTGGCAGCAGCAGAAGGGCAACGAGCCACGGGTGCACGACGAGGACGACGGCGCCAAGGACGCCGGCCGTGACGAGCGCGCGCCGCGAGCCGTCCGCTGCCATGAGGACGGCGAGCAGGAGCCACGGCAGGATTCCTAGGTCGACGGCCGTGGGGAAGAGGATGTCCGTGCGGCGAATCGTCTCGGGCATGACGGCAAGCAGGGCGGCCGCCGTCAAGGCGCCGGCCGGATGCACGTAGCGGCGGCACAGGACGAACGCGCCGACCACCATGGAGACGCCGAAGAGCGACGGCAGGAAACGGGCTGCGGCGTAGAACACCGACGGGCCTGCCAAGGCGAAGGGAGCGAGCATGATCTGCAGGCCGGGGGGATAGCTGAAGGAGAACTTGCCCTGGAGCAGGTCCCAGGTACGTTCCATGTGGCGGTACGGGTCCTCGGCGCCCATCACGGGGCTGGAGGTCGCATCGACGAGACGCAGCATGAGGGCCAGCCCAGCGAGGCCCGCCAGCATGAGCCAATGGACCCAACTGGTTCCATCCCCCACCCCGGTGGCCGTCGGATGGGCGGCCATGGGAGTCGCGTGGGCCATGCTGCCATCGGACATCGGGGCTGGCTGCCTCGTGCCGGCGGTGGGGAAGCTCGCCCCATCCATCGCGGGCGTGGGGGGGTGATGCAGGCCGGACGGCGCCGGGCGCGTGGCGACGGGCATCGGGGGTGATGAGGCGGGCCTGGCCGGCGAAGCATTTGGCATCGCGGCAGAGACCATTGCAGGTGCGGACGGCTTCGGTGTGTTGGGCAGTTGGGTGGTCATGCATGCACTTCCTGGGGCGGGCTATCTTGGACGAGGAACTCGACTTCGTCGGCGCCGACTGGCAGCGTCGGGGACACGGCACCGGCGGCGAGGACGGGTGCGCCGTCTTGCGGGCGCGTGCTGACGAAGGACTTGTAGGCGTAGAGGGGCGCTGCGCTGAACAGGAGTGCGTAGTAGACCAGCCAGAAGCCAAGCAGCAGATGGCCGACGGCGAGGGCGGCCCCGTGCGGCTCGTTGCCTGTGGCGCTGCGCACCGCGACGGCAACGCACGTCAGCAGGAGGAGGATCGCCATGACGGATTCGAAGATGGTGATGCGGAGGGCGCGTCGGAACGCCTCGCCGCGGCGCATGGCGTAGGTGGGCGCCTTCGGTGTGCGCAGGAACGGGATGGAGAACCCAAGAAACGCCTTGAGGGCGGCGCGCGTGTTGGAGAACTTGACGGAGAACCACATGCCCAGGATGCGCAGCGTTCCGCCGAAGCCGAGGTTGATGCTGCGGCGCAGGACGAAGTGCACGCGCGTCAGCCCATCCAGCAGCAAGAACAAAGGGACGAGGCCGACCAGCATGACCTCGTCCGTGTGGTGGGTGACGATCTCGAGGCCTGCGGCGTCGGCCACGCCCATGCCCAGCACGAACAGTGAGATGGCGAAGATGAAGGCCCCCTCGAACCAGTTGAGGTTGCCCACGAGGTAATCCAGGCGCTGGCGGAAGGTGAACCGGCCGAACAGGAACCGTAGGCCGTGGCCTCGCAGGATGCGGCCGCCGCCGAATGCCCAACGGTAGTGCTGGCGCTTGTAGCCCTCGAACGTCGGCGGAATGAGGCCGCGGCCGTAGGTCTTGTTGACGTAGAGCGAACGCCAGCCTGCGTTCAGTAGCCGGACCGACAGTTCGGCGTCCTCCGTGATGTACTTCTCGCCCCAGCCGCCCACCTCCTGGACGGCCCGCTTGCGCAGCATCCCCATCGTGCCGCAGAAGATGATCGAGTTCTCCTCGTTGCGGCTCGGCAGGATCGTGCGATAGAAGTATGCATCAGCAAGATAGTATTGCTCCGTAAGGAACGACTGGTGGCGGTTGCGGTAATCCTGCGGCGTCTGCAGCCAGCCGAGCTCCGGGTCGACGAAGAAGCCCACGGTGGCACGCAGGAATTCGGGCTCGACGTGGTAGTCGGCGTCGACGACGGCGACGAGGTTGGCATCCGGCGGCGTCTGCCGCAGCAGCATGTTGAGCGCCCCGGCCTTGTAGCCGGAACGGTCGCGGCGGTGGAGGTAGGCAACCCCGTGGCCCTTGCAGAAGGCACGCAGGGGATTGCGGCAGGCGTCGTCCGTGGAGTCGTCGCCCACCATGATGATGAAGCGGTCCTCCGGGTAGTCGAGGTCGAGCAGGCGTTGCAGTGTCCCGATGACGAGGTCCGGTGGTTCGTTGTAGGTGGGGACGTGGATCGCGACCTTGGGGAGGTAGTACGGCGAGAACATGGCCTCCTCGGTCGTGCGCCGCCAGTGCTTGCGGGCCGCGACGTCGATGGTGTAGAAGCTGTACAGCAGGACCATGAGGAGGCTGGCAAGCTCGGCGGCAAAGAGCGAGTCGGACAGCCAAGCCTGGTCCGGCGGCACGGCCGGCAGCGTGATCGAGGTCGTGTAGAGGATGTAGCCAAGGACCACGAAGAGAAGCGACACGATCGTGAGGATGCCGTACAGCCGCCAGGCGTAGCGCGACAAGAGCGCCCCCGCGGCCGCGGCGATGCCGACGAAAAGGAACTCGGCCGGCGAGAACGAATAGAGCGCCGTGGCCAGGTGCTCGACACCGTCCTGCGTGTTCGGGATGGAGGGATAGAAGATGATGACGAACGCGACGCAGAAAATGGTGAGGCCTGCGAGGGCACCGACCAGGCCGCCGGCGAGCATGCGGGCCCCGCGTCGAACCAGGGAGCCACCCGCCGCGTACAGGCCGATGACCGTGCCGGCGACCGCCCCGATGAGAAGGAACAGGAGGATGGGGTCGTGCCGGTCTGCCACTGCGGCGCGGGCATGCTCGAGGCCCTGGGTCAGGGTGGCAGGTTGGTGCCGGGCCAGCCACAAGCCGATGTAGCCGCCAAGCGAGACTCCGGCCCCGCAGGCCGTCGCGAGGGCGATGACGATGGTCCGGCCGATTCCGGTCATGATGCCGACCACGAGGCGGTTGCGTACGAGCAGGCCCGCGACGAGGAAGCCTGCCAAGCCGCCGACGAGGGTGAAATTGGCGGCGGCGCCCGCGAACAAGCCACGGGTGGACAAGTCGGCGAAACCCTCGGCCAGCGACTGCCCTGGATGTGTTGCCGCCCAGAACGCTGCAAAGCCCAGCGCACCGAGGGCGACTCCGATGACACCCCCGAAGGCCGCCACGAGGAGCGCGCCTGGTGGACGCGGTGCAGAAGTCACACGTCCACCTCGAAGTCGCACTCGGGCGCGCCGCGGCCATGGCACGCGATCTCGCGGACGGCGACGCGGGGACCGAAGACCTCGCGGAACGCCAACTCGACGCCACTGCGCTCACGCGAGCATTCCAAACCTCGCACACCGGCGGTGCAGCTTGCGCATCCGTACAGGCGCAGGTGCGTGAAGTGGTCGACGGAGCGCAGGAGCCGCGGCTCGCCGAGGTTCATCTCGATGACCCGCGCAAGAGCAAGGTCGACGGGGGGATGCGTCGCCGACTGCATGTGCCGGCGCTTGCCCGTCGGGCGGGCCGGTCGGCGCGGCGGCGGCGCGCCCGCGATGGGTCGAAGCTCACGGCTGCCGGGCCGGGCAGCGCGGCCGGGCCTCTGGCTGCGTTCGGGGAAGAGGTTCTGCAGGACGACGAGAAGGATGATCAGCGACAGGATGGAGAGCCCGCCCACGAGCAGCAGGATGGCGGAATCGGCGGCCACCTTCTGGATGCCCGTGGGGAGGGCCAGCACCTGCATCAGGCGCCCTCTTGGCAGACCAGGTGCGTTGCGAAGTCGTGTGCCTGGAAGGTCCAGTGGACCGGCGGCGGAACCGGGGCGGTGGCGTTGTCCGGGGTTTCCTGGACGATGAGTTCCAGCACCACGGGGCTCGTCTCGCAGCGGCCGACATGCCCAGGCCACCAGGCCGCCATTGCGTCCCGCGAGAAACCGAGCGTCGCATGGGCGGAGGCGGTGCCGCCGGCCGGGATGCGCAATGTCGTGTCCGAGGTACCGGAGGCCACGGCGTTGCCGGCAAGGTCGAGGGCGGCATCGATGCCGCGCACCACGACGACATCGGCACCAGGGTTGCGCAGTCGCAGGTTCACGTCCAGGGATCCGTTTCGCCAGCTGGCCGTGGCCGCGTCGAGGCAGACCTCCGCATGCCCGTCGGCACAGTTGTGCGCAGCGGCCGCGACGGTGTCCGCCAGGTTTCCCGTCCAAGCGTTGGAGATGGAGAACGGCGGCGACTGGCCCGCGCCTCCATCGGCGACTTCGACGAGGCCCTTGATGGACAGGTCCGACGATTCGTCTGCGGCCACGTATGCATCCCACCAGGCGGGCACGAAGTTGGCGCCGAGAGGCACGACGAACCACAAAGAGGTCTGCTGGGCGGGGGCCAGGTCCACGCCCGTCGGCACCTTGGCGGCGGCGATGCTGCGCCCATGCGAGAAGGCTTCGTAGGTCACGGCGGTGGCGCGCCCGGGCATGGTCCCGTTGGATTGCAAGACGAGAGTGACCACGATGTGCCGCGCGGCGGGGTCGGTCGTGTCCCAGCGCGCTTGCACGGCAGCCACGCGGAACGCCGAGGGCATCTCCTGGGACGTCGTGCTGGTCGACGGTACCGAACGCGACTCGGCAGCGGGTCCGCCGTTGCCGGTGTACACGACCACCAGGACGAGGAGGCCGAAGAGGGCCAGGAAACTGATTAGGACGGCATTCACGAATTGGGTCAAGGGTCATCCCTTTGCGGCGCCTTGCCGGCGGGTCCGCGGCGCGAAGGCCGCGTGCAAGGGCACCATCAATGCTGTCCTTTTCGATGGTCCCCCAGATTGAAAGTCTTGTCGAAGACCGCCACTCTCGATTGCCGCAAACAGCAACCCGACGCGCAAACATCCGATGGCCGGCCCCGAAAGGGGGCTCCAATCCGCCGTTTCCGTGCGGTTGTTTGCCGTGATGCGAACTCAGCAGCGTACTTGGGCCACCGGCGTGGCGCTGGAGCCGCGACCATCCGTGATGGCACGGGCACCTGCGGCGTACGCGGCAAGGGCCGCATCACTCGAATCGGCCGGCCAGTCGAGGTCGCGGTGGCTCTCGATCTCGTACTTGGCATCGTTGAACCACACGAAACCGCGGATGCGGCCGTAGCTGTGGAGTTTGGCATACATGTCGCCAATCCAGGCGGCCTTGTCGCCGCCGCGCTCGGTCGACGCGGTTTCGGCGATCAACAGCGGTTTTGTCGTCGCGGCTGTGACGGCGCAGTAGGAGTCATGGAAGATGTCGTCGAAGGATTGCCAGCCCCAGTTCGCATTGGCGCCCCAGTTGTAGCCGTCGATGGCGACGAAGTCCACGTATGCGTCACCGGGATACGCGTTCGTGAAGGTGGCCCCCTGCCCGAGGCTGAAGTGGTTGACCGCCCAGACGAAGCGGACGTCGCTCCCGCAGCGGTTCGTGAAGGCGTCGTGGACCTTGATCCAGGCGCGGCGGTAGTTGTCGATGGAGTTCGGCGTGTGGCCCTGGCCGTCCTTCCAAGTGATGCCCCAGGCGAACCAGAATCCGTTCATCTCGTGCAGCGTGCGGACGAGGATGGGTTGTTGCGCGGCATGGGCGGCCTGGCACGTCCCTTCGGCGAATTCGGCGACGTAGTCGTCCATCGCCATGCGGCGTCCGTCGCGCAGGGGAATCTGCTTGTGGCCGTCGAGGATGTCGACCGTGGTGAGTCCCTGCGGCTCCCAGGTCAGGACGGGCACGGCGCCACGCGATGCGATGTGGTGCAAGGTGTGGCTGACATTGGCAAACGGCGTGTTCCAGTCCAGGTAGACGTCCACGACGTCGAGGCGGACGCCTGCCTTGTCTTGGAATTGGTCGATGGCAGGGTTGCCGTCGGCCGGCCAGGAACCCAGCCAAGCGCCGACCACGACCTCGCCGCTGTCGAGTGCTTCCCAGCCATGGTGATCCGGGAGCCTCCAGAGGACGCAGCCGGAACTCGCGATGGCGAGCGCGACCTGGATGGCCGCGACGACGGCGATAGGCAGGCGCGCATGCGCGGTCACGGAGCTTGCAGAGGGCGCCAAACGTTCCTCACCCAAAGTCGAGGGCCGCCCGATTCGGCCGTTGCGTCGCAGGCAATGGACCATGCAAGGACGGCCGGATGCCGCATGGCCAAGCGTTATGCCGCACCAACGACAGAACAACGGCCATGGAGCCCAATCCGCGCGAATGCCTGTTCTGCCACGACGACCTGCCCATCGTGCCCGGCGAACCCGTGAACATCGCGTTCTTGTCGCACCTGGAGCGCCGCGAGGAGTGCGGCGAAGCCTTCGAGGTCTGGAAAAGCAACATGCAATCGGACTATCTGGGCTACTAGCCAGCCATCGCCCGGATGCGTTCCGGAGCGTGCCAGTCTAGCAGGAGCGCTGCCACCGCGGGCGGCACATGTTTTCGCCAGGCGGGGTCGTCCTCCGCCATGAGGCGGCGGATCGCGGTGCCCTCCCATTCGTCGCGGCGCTCAAGGCCCGGTCGCGCGACGTCGACGTGCGCGGCCTCGAAGAGACTCTGCGAGTTGTCGTCGTTGCCGTAGACGCGGTCCACGGCGCCCGTGATGGCCAGCAGGTGCGCCACCCAGGCTTCGCGGTCATGGATGTCCGGGACCGCGAAGACCGGCACGCCCGGGAACACAGCCTGCAGCATGGCCTTGCGTTCCTCGAACGAGAAGGGATTGCGGGCATTCGGTTTGGCGTTCGTCGACCCCACCGCGATGACGACTGTGCCGCATTGCTCGCGCGCCTGTTGGATGAGGTGGACGTGGCCGATGTGCAGCGGCTGGAAGCGTCCGACGACGAGGCCACGCATGGTTGCGCCTCCGGATGGAGTCGATGCGTTATGGTCCTTGCCGGCGCCGCTAGACCGTCGGAACGGGCTTCGGCGTCTTCACCGCAAGGGATGGGCTGCGGCCCTGCTCGGACTTGGGCGTCATCTCGTTGCGCTGCCCGCCGAGGGCCTCCAGCTTGCGCAGGAGCTCCTTCTTCTCGGGGCAATCCACCAACGCCGCCTCGAGGACGTCGTTCAAGGTGATGCAGGGGATGACCTTGATCTTGTCGCGGTACTCGTCCTCGATGAGCACGTCGATGAGGTTCGCCTCGGGGATGAGGACGGTGCGGATGCCAATCTTGGCCGCCGCTTCGATCTTGGCGGTGACCCCACCCACCGGCAGGACGCGGCCGTGCACCGACAGCGAACCCGTCATGGCAAGGTCCTGGCGGATCTTGACGCGGCTCATGGCAGACAGCACGGCCGTCGCGATGGAGACGCTGGCGGAGTCGCCCTCGACGCCTTCGTGGGCCAGCACGAACTGGATATGCACGTCGTGGTTGGACACGTCCTCGCCGAGGAACTTCTTGAAGATGGCCGAGATGTTCTGCACGGCCTCCTTGGCGATGTCGCCGAGCTTGCCGGTCGCGATGATCTTGCCTTCGCCGCGGGACGAGGCAGGGGTCACTTCGGACACGATGGGCATGACGATGCCGGAGTGTTCGCTCATCGAGGCGTCCGCGCTGAAGACGGCCAGCCCGTTGACCATGCCGACGGCGGCGCCTTCGACGTTGATGAGTTGGTACTTCTGCTTGTGCTCGATGTGGCGGTCGTAGATCTGCTGCTCGAGACTGCGGGCGACCGACTTGGCCTTGAGGATGTGCGCCGCCGTGGTGACGGTCGCCTGCTCCTCCTTCGCCATGTCGCCGGCCACGCGCACGAGGCCTCCGAGCTCACGAAGCCGGAGGGTGAGCTTGCCTTTCTGGCCGCTGCGGCGCTGGGCCTCGTGGATGATCTCCGCGACGCCACCCTTGTCGAAGTGGGCGATCTTGCCGTCGCGGTGGACTTCCTGGGCGACGAAGCGGACGAGTTTACGGCGGTTCTCGTCCGTGTCGTCCATCTGGTCGCGCACGTAGACCTCGTAGCCGTAGCCGCGGATGCGCGAACGCAAGGCGGGATGCATGCCCTGCAGGGCGTCGACGTTGCCGGCCGCGACCAGGATGAAGTTGCAAGGCACGGGTTCCGTCTTGACCATGGCGCCCGAGCTGCGTTCGCTCTGGCCCGTGATCTGGAACCGGCGCTCCTGGATGGCCGTGAGAAGATGTTGCTGGCTCTGCAGGCCGAGCGTGTTGATCTCGTCGATGTAGAGAACACCGCGGTTCGCCTTGTGGATGGCGCCAGCCTCGACCCGGTCGTGCGCAGGCGTCTCGAGCCCGCCTGCCTGGAACGGGTCATGGCGCACGTCGCCAAGCAGCGCGCCCGAGTGCGCGGCGGTCGCGTCGATGAAGGGCGCCACTTCGTCCGGGTCGTGCCCGACGAGCAGCTTCGGCGTCATCTGAACGGTGCGGCCGGCGCCCATTGCGGGCGAGCGGCCGAAGAGGTAGAGCATGAGCGCGATGCCGATGGCGATGAGGGCGATGGTGGCGTTGTGCTGGATGACCGCCAGCCAGATGCCGAGCGCGATGATGCCAAGCATGAAGATGTTGAGCATGACGCTGCGTTGTTCCTGGCGCTTGCGCGCCTCGAACTTCTGCGCATCGACGATCTCCTTGCCCTTGCCGGCCGGGACGACGCGGATGCGCGGCGTGTTCGGGTCCTCCTGGTTGGGGTAGGCGATGACGTCCTCCAGCTCTTCCTTCGGCAGGAATTCGGTCATGGCCCGCGCGAGCATGGACTTGCCCGTGCCCGGGTCGCCGATCAGCATGACGTGGCGCTTCTGCTCGCCGGCCTTGCGCACGACGGTGACGGCGTGGTCCTGGCCGATGACCTGCTCGATGAGCTTCTGGGGGACGGCGATGTCCGCCGTGGTGGTAAATGGCTCCGCCAGGATCCATTCCGAGGGCGGCGGCAGGCTGGCAGCAGGCTCTGGGACGGCGACCTTCGTCTGGTTTGAACCGCCCTCCTTGGGGGCAGGAACGGCCGGGTCGCTCATGGGGATTTCTTGATGGAGGAAGAACATTTAAGGGCGGATGTTGGGGCCAGAAAAGGCCACCGGTGGGGCAAAGCGAAGGCCACCTCGGGGCTGCCCCTGAGCCCCTTTACCTCCTGGCGGCGGATACCCTTCTTGCCTCGGTCGAAACTCCTGCCGCGGTACAAGAATGGACGTTCGGGCACGACCATTCAACTATCTTGCCAGAAGCCTTATCCCTCCGGAAAGCGCCCACATGGTCTGGAGTCTTTGGCTCCGCAAGAAAGGACTGCCTGCAAGAGAACTGAAACCATGCGAACCCGACTGCTGACCCAACTCGTTGAAGCGCCGAACCTCGACTACGTGGAGAACTTCCAGGTCCTCTCCGCCCTGAACCTCGAGATCCGCCGCCATGGGCCTAGCGCCGAACGCATGCTTCGCAAGGCCATGCTCGAAATGGGCGTCGGCAACTACGCCGCCTGCCTGTCCGCAGCGCTCGACGCGCAAGCCATGGACCCGGCCAGCCCCGAGACGCACTACCAGGTCGGCCTGGCGAACTTCCTCATCGCACTCGCGCGCTCCGGCGCCGTCCCCGGCGGACCCGGCATGGGCCATCCAGCGGACGATGAGCCAGCGTCGCGCTTGCTGGCCAAGTCCATCGAAGCCTTCCGCGAGGCCGTGCGCGTCAACCCCGGCGACGACGAGACGGCCCAAGACGTGGCCATCCTGCAGCAGTTGCAGGTCGATTGCGACACGGAATCCAAGCTTCTCACAGCGCTGCGCCGCAGCCTGAAGTAAGACCCGGACGCGCAGGGCCCTTCGAAATCTCGGACAAGGCGTTCCCACGGTCTTGAGCGGCTTGCCTTTGTCCGAGGCAACGGCGGCCTCGGAGAACCGGAACCAACCGGAGAACGGGAAACGCGTTCCGATTCTCTCCAATTGGTTCCTGTTGGCCCAGGTTGCCCGCACTCGGCCACGCGGCCACCTCCCGCCGATTGCCGCCGTCGGAGGTTGACGTGGCCGGTCGCTGCTTGGCCTTGGTCGACGAATGCCCCATGGGCTTGGCTTGACGGGCTTCTGGCGCCGCGCGAGGCATTCCAAATGCTGCGTTATGGCGGGGTCACGTACACCCAGTCTTGCCGTGCGTACATGGCGATGCCCGTGCCGCTCGTGTCGTCCTGGTAGGCCAAGTGGGCAAGGCCGGTCTGGTCGACCCAAGCCCCGATGAGGTCGCCGGCAAAGCGCGCCGCCGGGTCGTCGCCGTTCTGTTCACAGAACAGACCCGTACAGATATTGCCGGTGTGAACCAAGGGGACGACCGTGTCGTCGATCCACGTCGGCGCAGGCCCGTCGGCGAGCTCTGCGTGCACCACGTGCAGCGACCAGTCGCCCATGTTGGCGGTCGCGGGAGTGCCAGGCGTGTCACTGCCGTAGTAGACGATGGCGACGTACCGGCCGACACCCGGAGACCCCGGATAGGCCGTGTCGCCCTCGGTGTGGCTGCCGGCCAGGTCCTCTGGTCCATAGCCGATGTAGGAGTGCGTGATGCTGGCGACCGTCGTCGGCAGTGCGATGGGGAACTGTTGCCACGTCGCCCCCTCGTCGAAGCTGCGAGCCGCGACGAGCATGCCGGAACCGTCGGCCAAGACCGGGTTCCCTGTCGTCCACATGCGGCCCTTGTAGATGGAGACCCAGGGGAGGGCCAGCGAGTTCGGCACGCCGATCGGCGTCGGCTCGATGTCGGCAAAGCACGGGTCGACGCGCAGGAGCGATAGGCCGTAGCCGATCTGCCAGACCTTGTTGTTCACGTCGTCGTAGACGAGGTTGCCGTGCTGGGTGACGGTCTGCGAGGTGGCGCAGTTGAGGTAGGTGGCGCTGCCGTCGGTCGTCTTCGTCCACTGCGGGTCGGTGAGGCCCTCGCCGCTTTGCACGAAACCCGTGAGGCTGTCCTTGCCGACGATCCACATGCGGTCGGTGACGCCGGCCACGGCGTTGTTGTTGCAGGTCCACGTCCACGTGGCTGCGCCGTCTTTGAGGTCGTTGGAGGTGCAGCCGATGGTGGCGTCGGGGTAGCCCCAGTAGCGGCTGTACCAGACGGAGTTGTCCGGGGCGATGGAGACGGAATCGTCGCTGCCGGATGTGGGCAGGGCGGTCGGCATCTGCGGGGAGACGTCCTCCCACGTGGCGCCGCCGTCGACGCTCCGGTAGAGAAGCGAGGTGGGTGCGTAGTAGATGATGCCGTTCTTGTCGACGGCGACGTGCGGCTCGTACCCGCCGGCGGAGACGGGGACCGGTGCACGCCATTGGCGTTCCCAGTGGCCCGGGGGCGGTGCTGGCGGGGTCGGCGGCCACGGGGGCGGTTGGGCGCCGCTTGCCTCGGGATTCGTGCGCTGCGGGTTGGAGCCGCCGTTCGAGCCCGAGCCGCCGCCCTGGCCGCCCGGCGGCTGCGTGGAATTCGTGGAACCCGACGGTGGCGTCTTGACGTCACGAGGCAATGGCTCGAGCAGGAACGTCTCCGTCGCGTTCTCGTCCGTCTGGATCTCATGCGTCTGCGAGATGTAGCCGGGCGCGCTGGCCGTGATGTTGCCGCGCACCGGAGGCATCATGCGCTCGACAGCACCGTTGAAGGGCGCGACCTTGACGATGTCGGCGGCGCCAAACTGGTAGCGGCATGTCGCGCCCGCGAGGCCGACGTCCCCGGTCGTGGACTCGATGCGGCAGGTGACGAGGATCCCCGGCTCGATCGCGGTGCCCGTCGTTGTCGTCGAGGAGGCGGCGACGTGCGTGGACGTCGGCAACGAGTCGCGGTGGCCGCCCCAGGTGGCTAGCGCGGACGCTCCGCCCATGAAGAGAAGGAGCAAACAGGCTACGACTAGCCACCGCCGGCGCACAAGACGGACCCAGTGCGGCCTCATATGAAGATTCCGGCCTTTCCACTCCAGGCGAAGGCGGGGTTGGGGCGCGGGAGTGGGCCGGGGGGAGCCATCGCTATTGGGCGGGCGGCTCGTCCTCGCCCAGCTTCTTGCCGACCGTCTTCTCGACGCGACCGACCTGGACCTTCACCCAGTCGTCGACGTTCTCGATGAGGTGCTCCCACGACTTCGGGCTCTTGGTCTTGATGAAGTCCGCCGTCGCCGCCGCCTCGTCCTTGTAGCGCGCCTTCAGGACCTTGTACTGCCGGAATGCACCCCGCATCTGGCCCTGGACCGCCTGCTCGATCTCATGCAGGTAGTCCTCGGCGTCCTTGCGGATGCGCGGCTCGCGCGGCCCCGGGTACACGATGAGGACTTCCTCGCCGGCATACTCCGAAAGACCGGAGACCTGCCCGTTTGGGCTGACCTTCTTCGTGCCGAGGATCTTGCCCTCACTGCCGATGTCGATCTTCATGTGGGCACCTGTGGATGGCTGTGCGATGGGCTGGCCTGATTTATAGGACATGGGGAGGTGGCCGCTTCGTGGACTCTCCGCGACGCCTGCCGCGAGCCGCACTCGCAGCACCCGTCCTGGCATTGCTTCTGGACTGCGTGTTCCCCATCGGCGTGCCACATTTTCTCGACCCGCCGGGCACGTACATCGTCTGGGGCGCGCTTGCCGGTTCGCTTGCCATCGAGGCGGCCTTTGCGGGCGAAATCGCCGACCGCGTCCTTGCCGCCGAGCCCTGGGCGACCGAGCCACGTCGCCTCGTCTACTGCCTGGTCGTCGCCGCCGCGGCCACCGCCCTCAGCGCCGTCACGTGGCCGACCGTCATCCGGCTCTGGTTGAGCGGCGCAGACGCAGACGTGCCGCGGCCGTCGATCGGCGGGCCTGCGAGCCAGTTCGCCGTGGGCATCCATCTCGTCGGACTCGCCGGGTCGGCCGGCATCATGTTCATGACCTCCCAGATCGCCGCACGGCGCCGCAAGCGCGAAGCCGCGCCGCAAACCTGATGGACGCACAACCCCTCGAACCGGTCGTGCCCCCGCCTGAAGCCCGCCTGCGCCTTGGGCAATGCGACGTCCTCGTCGTCGGCACCATCGCGGGCTTCGTCCCCGATGCGGCCCGCATCGACGCGGCCTTCGCCGCGCACCGACCCGACCGCGTGGCCCTCGGCATCCCGCCAGAGGACCTGGCGACCCTGGGGACGCTTGCGTCGGCCCCGCAGCCCGAAGCCCTGATCGGCGCCCACCAAGCGCCGCCCTCCGCGGGGCGCCGGCGCATGAGCGATCCGGGGGCCGGCGCGGCCGGCATCGAAGCCCTGTCCGACCCCCGCCCGCGCACCATGCCGCGCCTGGACGCAGGCGACGACCGTCCAATCGCCGGCCTCGATGCCGCCTCGGTCCGGCTGCTCGAGCTGCTCGGTCGTTTCGGCCCCACGCGCATCCCCAGCCCAGACCTCGAGTCGGCCCATCGCCTCGCCGCTGCGGCGGCGGTGCCGCTGGTCGCAATCGACCTGGACGACGCCGCGCACGCGGAAGCCTTCACGCGGCTCGTCAAGGTGCGCCACCTCATCCGTTCCAACAGCCGCGAGAAGAAACTGCTCGCCGAGGAGTTCGCCGCGGCGCCGGACGCGTATGCGCTTGCCGCCGCATGGGACGCGCAACAGACGCGCGTCAAGCCCCTTGCAGCCATCGAGCGGCTGCGCGAACAGCACATGGCCGTCCGCCTGCGCGAACTTGCGGGCCGCTCGGCGCGGCTCTTGGCCATCCTTCCCGCCACGCGCATGGCCGGCGTCGCGCGCGACATTGGCGAAGGGATTTGACCAGGCATCGGCTTGTTGCTTCGTGCGCGCGGCGGCGGTCGTCCTGGGCATCGTCCTTGCGGCCGCGTCGGCCAGCGGGGCAGCCACGAAACCCGTGGACCTCCATATCCCCGTCGACTTCTCGGTGTCTGGCGGCGTCATGCTGGCCGGGCACCTCGACCTGCCGGGCGGCGCCGTCACCAACGCGACGTTCGTGGGGGCACGCGAGGTCCGCTTCGAGCCCGGCACGCTCACCGTCTGCCCCGTGACGGCAGCTCAAGACGCCCTGCCTGCCACGATTGCAACGATCCTGGGCGGACTCAACGCCACGTGCCCGCAAGGCGAGCACTTCCCGGACGGCCAACTGGCGTTGAGCCCGGGCACGATGCTCGCCAGCGTCGGCACCGCCCCCGTGGCGGCGACGTCGCGCGCGAGCCTGGCCTCGTTCGCCCAACGCGGCGGCGGACTCGTCTTGTCCGATGACGGCATCCTGCTCACCCGGCCCGGCGCGCTCTTTGGCATGGCACCCACGTCCCGCGCGGACCAGGTGTTCGTCACGACCGACAAGGGCACGCGGACGTACAACGGGACCGGCTACGCGTTCCTGCACGACGGCTCGGCGGCCCGCTTCCTCGCCGGGGGCGTGGCTGGCACTTGGGGCACGGTGCACGTCGTGGTGACACCGGCCGACCTGGATGCGCTCCGGCAGGCGTACCGGCCGTTCGACCTTCTCGCCCTCGAATCGGCGCTGCGTGGCCCCGAGGCGCGCGAACCGCAAGGCAATGTCAGCGGCCTGCTGTACGAGTATGG
This sequence comes from bacterium, assembly GCA_040390065.1. GTDB lineage: Archaea > Thermoplasmatota > E2 > JACPAO01 > JAHFTW01 > JAHFTW01. The sequence continues at coordinate 496,394 of JAZJZE010000009.1, forward strand.
CCGCGTTCCCGCCTTCATCAACGGCGCCGCGTTGGGACGGCTGCAAGGCACGGCAAACGGCGTGCCGCTCGACGGCACCGCCGTGGCGCTCGTGCGCAGCGACCACCTCGAACTGCAGGCCGATGGCGCGCATCTCGTCGGCACGGGCGAGCCGCGCCTCGTCATCGCAAGCCAGGGGATCGCCGTGGAGGGCGGCCCGCCGCTTGGGCCGCCGTGGTTCTTCGGCGCCTTGCTGTGGAGTGCCGCCATCCTCGTGCTCGCCGTGCGGCGTGAGACACCGGTCCGCCCCCGGCTTGACCGGCTTGTCTGGTGGGTCGCGACCGGACTTGCCTTCCTCGCCGTGGACCGCCTGGTGATGGCAGCGCCCCTTGGCACGAGCGCCCTCTCGGCCCTGACGGATGGCTCCACGGCCGGGACCGTGTTCTCGCTGGCGCTCTTCGAGTCCATCGCGGTCGCCCTATCGTGGCTCGTCCTGGCCCTTCCCGTCCGGCTCATGACGAGCCGCACCGTCCGCAAGCACGCCCTCGTGTGGCAGGGCGCCGTGGGATTTGCGTGGCTGGTCGTCATCGCCCTCCTGCCGGGAGCCATCTTCGCGTTGGCCCACTCGGTGGCGCGGTTGTAGCCGTCAGGGGCGAGGCCGGATGGCGGTGAAGGGCAGGCGGCGGCGCAAGCGCTCCGCGGCGGACGGGCCGCGCACGACGGTCCCCCGCTGCAACGCGTAGGCAATGCGCAATCCGGCCATCTCGATGGGAAGTCGCAGGACGTAGCCGGCCAAGAGCGCCACGGCCAAGACGGTGATGGTGACGATGTAGCGGTTGGAGACCGTGACGACCGCGGCCTGCGACACCGCCGTCGTGCGGCCGTCGCCACTGGCATGGTAGGTGGCACTCCGGTGGTCGGAAGAGACGATGATCTCGTCCGTCGCGCCCTCGATCGTGAAGCCCTGCGGCACGGTCATGGTGACCGCCAGGCGCCAGCCAGGCGGCACCTGGACGTCGAGCAGTTGCTTGAGGCCCAGCAGGCGGAAGGCCGACCGGTCGGTGACAGCGTCGCTCTGCGCATGCTCGATGCGGGCTTGCAGCCGGTCGCGCTCCGTGTCTGGCCGGTCCGGGCGTTGCAGGATGCCGACCAGGCTGAAGCGGTCGAGGTACTGCAGGCGGGCGCGAGCATCGAGGACCAGCGGCGGCTCGCGCAGCGGCGGGATGGGTGGTTGGCCGACCGTGGCGTACGGGTTGTTTGGGTCGGGCACGCCGGGCAGGTGGCCGGAGCGCAGGCCGCTTGCCGGCAACGTGTTGCTCCAGGCGCCCGACAAGTCGAGGACGGTGAGCCCGGGCAGTGAGGCTTCGAGGTAGCGCTTTGCCGCGCCGAGTTCGTAGGCCTGGAAGAGGGCCAGGAGTTCGCCCGCGCCGACGAGACGCACTTCCTCCGCGGTGAGGGCCGTTCGGTTCGCGGGCACGCCGAAGGAGTTGCGCAGGCTGGCGTTGGCGTCGCCGGTGCCCGAGCGGATGGCCTCGTCGAGGCGGTCTGCGCCGACGGCGCGGAAGTCGAGGTGGAATGTGGCAACGGCGTCGGCCCCGACCTTGCCTCCGCCGAAGACGATGCCGACGACGTCGTCGTCGACGTTGCGGATGTCGAGGTCGAGGACGGCCGCGATGTCTTCGCCGTGCAGGTCCTCGCCGCTGGCCACTTCCGCTGGAGGGAGGACTTGGGCGACGACGGGGTCGAGGATGGGATGCAATGTCTTGCCGACCGTGTCGGGCGAGGGGACTTGGCCCGTCGAGACCGGCAGGCAGCAGGCCAGCACGGCAAGGATCGCCATCAGGCGGCCCAAGGCGGCACCCCCGAGGTGAAGAAGACGAGCCATACCAGGAACAGCACGAAGGTGACCAGGGCGCCGAGGGCACCCAGCCGCCGCGCCTGGCCCGCACGGACCGTGAAGCGCGCATCGTCGTCGTCGCGATGCGCCAAGGCGAAGGAGCGGCCAGCAAGCAGCGGCCCGACGGCCAGGATCAAGATGGCGGCGACGGAGCCGACGATGTAGCCGGGAAGGCGCAGGACGTGGACGTCGTCGGCGGAGAAGCCGACGGCGAAGGCGATGAGCGCGCCAGCCAGGCACGCCGAGCGGCGCGCCACGACGGCGGCCTCGAAACGGTCCGGCCTGATGGACACGCGTCTCGTCTGGGCGGCGCGCAGCCAGTGGCGCACCCGCCATTGCAGCGGGGGGCGGGAATGCCGTGGCCGTGATTGTCCGACCTTATGGACAACCATCAGGATTGCATGCCCGTCCCAGTAGAAAACTACGTGCGTTGCGTGGCCTCCGGGGAGCCTTGATAACGCTTCCAGGGGTGCCGGCGACGATGAAGGACATCTGGGTCGAGAAGTACCGGCCGCGCACGTTGGCCGAGGTGGTCGGCCAGGATGACACCGTGGAACGCCTCAAGGCCTACGTCAAGACCGGCAGTGTCCCGCATCTGATGTTCGCCGGGCCGCCGGGCACGGGCAAGACTACGTGCGCCATCGCCATGGCCCGCGACCTGTTCGGTTCCGACTCCTGGGCCGGCCGGTTCCTCGAGTTGAACGCGTCCGACGAGCGCGGCATCGGCATCGTGCGCGGCAAGATCAAGGAGTTCGCCCGCGTCGGCACCGCAGACAACCAGGGATTCAAGATCGTCTTCCTGGACGAGGCGGACTCCCTGACGCACGAGGCGCAAGGGGCGTTGCGGCGCACGATGGAGAAGTACACGGCCACGACGCGCTTCGTGCTGAGTTGCAACTACTCGTCCAAGATCATGGACCCGATCCAGAGCCGCTGCGCCGTCTTCCGCTTCCGCCCGCTCACCGTCGACCAGGTGAAGAAGTTCATCCGGCGCATCGCCACGGAGGAGAAGCTGGACATCAGTCCAGACGGCGTCGACGCCCTTGTCTTCATCGCGAAAGGCGACCTGCGAAAGACCGTAAACACGCTGCAGGTTGCGGCGACCCTCGGGGGCAAGATCGACGCGGACGCCATCTACAAGACGACCTCGACGGCGCGGCCGGAGGACGTCAAGAAGCTCCTCGAAACGGCTCTCGACGGCGACTTCATGGCAGCCCGCAACAACCTGGATGACCTACTGATCGAGTACGGCCTCTCGGGCGAGGACGTCATCCGCCAAATCCACCGCAGCGTCTTCGACCTCACCGTCCCCGACGCCCTCAAGGTGGCCCTCGTGGACCGCGTCGGCGAAGCCGAGTTCCGCATGGTCGAAGGCGCCAACGAGCGCATCCAGATCGAGGCCCTCCTGGCGCATTTCGTCCTCGCGGGCTCCAAGAAGAAGTAGGCGCCCCCGCATCCCCCGCTGCCGGGTCGGCCAGCCTTTATCCCCCGGCGCCGGTGCGTCAGCCAACATGGTCATGGACAAGCGGGACATGCACAGGCCAGCATCGGTGAGCGCAGGCGCGTTGATGGGAGGCGCCATGGCCTTCGCCGGCATCGGGCTTGCCCTCCTCATCATCAAGGGGCTGCAAACCATCTCGCAAATCGGACAGTTCTCGCAATTCTTCGACACGGGGAAGTTCACCACTGTGCTCGTCCTCTTCCTCATCCTTGCCCTCGTCATCACGGCTGCCGGCGTCACCATCGGCATGAACGCCTTCACGCTCTTGCGCGGGCGCCGCCCGAACCTGCGCCCATCCGTCCTGGCCTACAGCACGTACGTCGCCGCGACGGGCCTCATCGTCTTCATCGCCATCCTCGTCTTGGACGCCAGTTCATCGGCAGGCAACGCGCAGACGGCGTCCATCATCATGATGCTGGCCGGGGGCGCTGGCATCGCCGCGGGCGTCCTATGGGGACCGGATCCCCAGAAGCGCCTGGCCAGCGGCATCACGGGCGCCGTCGGAGCGTTCCTGTTCTTCATCGCCTCCATGATTGCCACATCCGGGTCGCGGTCGGTCGGCGCGGCGTCCTTTGCCGGTGCGAACCTCAGCAGCTCCAACACACCCGCAATCCTGACGAGCATGGCACTTCTTGCCGTCGGCGCAGCCGCCATCGTCGCGGCCATCGTGCGCGGCCCCGGACGCGTGAGCTACGTCTTCGTCCTCGCGGGCGCGGCCCTGCTGGGCGGCATCAGCCACCTTCTCACCGGCCTGGACTACCTCAAGGCGCTCGACAACGGAACCTCATCGGACGGCCTGGTGTCGACTGGACTGATCCTCATCTACATCGCCGGCTGGATTTGCATCCTCGCCTTCGCAGCCTTCCTCACGGCAGCCATCCTCGCGGCCGTCGGCTTCGGCAGCCTCGCCACCCAACAGAGCCAAGCCAACCGCCCAGCAGGCTGGCAGATGCCCGGACAGCCCGCGCCGCCGATGGCGTTCACGCCGGCGCCGGCAGCCCCCGCAGCCGGTCGCCGATTGCAGTGCCCGCAATGCAAGAACGTGGTCAACGTCATGCCGGGCCAGAAGCCCATCTGCGGCTACTGCGGGTTCGGGGCGTAGTGAGTTCCGGCGAACACCAACGAGTGTCCGACGGCGTTCAAGTAGGGCAGGCCTTAGCCTGAGGCATGCATGCACGCAGCGCACTGGCCCTTGCGGGGCTTCTCCTGTTGGCTGGATGCTCGACACCGTCCGATCCCGTCCACGTCGGGCCGACGACTCCGCCCTCGGCGGGTCCGTGGCAGGTCACGTACGACTGCCCGCCTGGCAGCAGCACCACGAGCGAGTTTCCAGTGTGCACAATCCATGCGGGCACCACGGCGAGCGGTGGTGCAGTATGGGGCCACGCGCAGGACGCCAAGCACCCAAACGTGATTGTGCTCTCGATGTACGGCATCGAGCCGACAGACGTCGGGGCCGGGCCCGCGGGAACGGCGCGGTTCTACGAGACCTACCTCCTCGTCACGCAGGACGGAGGGTCCACATGGAAACGCGTCGACCTGCCAAAGATTCCGACGCTCGAGCCAGCCTCCGAATTGGCGGGCGTCGACGACGTCATGGTTCGCGGCCTCACCTTCGGCCCCGACGGCGTGCTTCATCTCTTTGGCGGCGCGACCCATGAGGCCCCGTATCCCTCTTCCCCCGTCAAGGCGTTCGGGAACTCTCCCTCGGCGGGCGGAAACTACACCATCTTCCATGTCTCGACGCCAGACCTTGGCGTGACGTGGGGAAAGCCGACGACGCTCGGCTGGGGCCAATTCCAGGACTTCGCGGAAGGCATGGTCCTTGCCGACGGCACCATCGTCGCCACCTTCAACGGCGCGGGCCAGCCCGATGAAGCCCGCGTGTCCCACGATGCCGGCGCCACTTGGCAGGCAGTTGACCTCCCCCCAACATGCTACTACCGCTCGTGGCTGGCGCGAGTCGACGGGAAAGCGACCATCGGCTGCACCCTCGAGGCCGAGATTTGGCAATACAACGCGACATCGGGCGCATTCGAAGACCTGGCGCCCATCCCTGGCATGGGAGACTACCAGGACAACCCGTGGATAGGCCAGGGTCCAGACGGAAACGTGACCATGATCCTGCAGGAACATTACGGCGCCGATGGCCCTCGCGTCTTGCACAGTCACGACGGCGGTCGGACGTGGAGCAAGCCAGTGTTCATCGCGGCGAACTGCCAGGCCTGCGCCGGACTGTACGAGTATCAACCAGGGGAGGGATACGGGCTGGACGGACAGGGGAACCTGCACGTTGTCTTTGCGGGGTCGTTCCACGCAACGGTTCCAAACGAGGGCCTCTACCGGCGCGTCCACGCTGTCTATGGGCCCGACCTGACGCGCTTGCACGACGCTGTGATGTACAACATGAGCGAGACCTGGACGCCCGATGCGGGCTACGCAGCATGGCGGGTCGAGAAACGTGCATCCTGGATTCATGCACCCAACGGGGTCGTCCAGGCACGCGCTGACGGCGTAGCAAGCGATGTCAACTGGTGCTGGCGTCAGGTCGCAGATGCCAAGTGGTATGATGGCGTTGGCCCTGGGCGCTGACACGGTGACTGCTGCAACGGTGGCGAGGATGAGGAGCAAGGCTGCCAGGATGTTGGCGGGCCGTCTATTCATGCTGCACCCGGAGCAACCGCGGGGGGCGGTGGCGCTGGTTTGAGTAGGAGGGTCAAGCGGTTCTGTGGTGGAGGATTCATCGGCGTTTTCTCCGGGGTTTTTGGTTCATGAAGCCGTAGCCTGCGGCTACGATGAAGGTTAGACTGAGGAAGGTGAGGAAGGGCGTGTCGGCGATGTAGCCGAGGAACCCTGCGGCGGCTGCGGCGGCAACGCACAATGCGGAGCCGCCGTAGAGTTTCACTTCAGGTGCGAGCTGGTAGCGAGCCATGATTTGCCTCCGAGCAATCGCTGTCTCAGAACAATGCGCCCGTGGTGAGGTTGACTTCCTCGCGATGCGAGACTGGGGCGAGGTCCTTCATTTGCGGCATCCAGAACGTGGTCCAACCGCTGGAGACGTCGTTCTGGAACGCCTCGACGTCCACGACGTAGGCGCCGAGCCCTTGCGGATCGACGGGGAAGTGGACTTCCACGTCGAAGGCGCCTGCTCCGGCCTTGTCCACGACGTAGGCGGAATAGGAGGGTTCGCTGTTGCCGCCCGGCGTCGGGTAGTACACGGTTGTTCCGACGCGGCTGCCGGCCAGGCTGGCCGCGTGTCCATCCGTGGAGTCGTCCATGCCCGCGTACGTGACTTCGGCGGCGGCGAGTCTTCCGTCCTTGAGAGCACCGCCGGTGCAACTCGTGAAGGCCGCGTGCTGGCCGCCGTCCTTTCCGTCCGTAGTGAAGTGGCAGGTGATCTCGTAGTGCTTGTCCTTCAGTTTGGAGGCGTCTGTGACCTTCGTTTCGCCGGGCTTTCCGGCGCAACCAGCCAAGGCCAGCAATGCCAGGCAGGCCAACGCGGCGATTGCGAATTGCATGCTAACGCCCCCTTGGCGCTCGGCCTGCGCCGCCGGCTGCGGCGGCGAAGCCTTGGCGGCCCACGATGAAGAAGGCACCAATCATGACGAGCAGGAGCGGCAAGGGTAGGAAGAGGCCGCTGGCCCACCAGAACGCCAAGACCGCGATGCCGCCTCCGACCAATGATGGTGGCCACGTGCGCCACTTCGATTGGAACGTCATACGAGCGGCACCTCGTAGGTTCCTCGCTCGGAGTCCTCAATGGTCACACCGGCGGCGCTTGCATCAGTGTAGTCGACTTGCATCAAGGCGGCACTTCCGCGGCTGGCGCTCGTGGTGAAGAGCACCGTTCCGGAGGAGTCGTGGATGCTGACCTGCAAGGCGACGGCGCCGCTGCTGTACACCTTGGCGGCGTCCGTCTTGGCGGCGGGGTTCTGAATCGTGGTTCCCGTCTCGGTCCAGGCGGTGCCGTCGAAGCGGATGTACACGGTCTGGCCGGTGCCAGCGACTCCTGGGAGGCCGTTTCTGAGTTCGGCAATGCAGCCTTGCGTGTCGCCGACGATGCGTTGCACACTGTGCAATGGGTCGGTGATGCTGCATCCCGGGTCGTGCGTGCTGGCCGCGGCCTTGGGCGGGGTGGCTTGGTGCGGCAAAAGCAACCACACGCCGCCGACGACGAGGGCGGCGATGACGAAGTGTTTCATCGTGACTTGCTTCTTCTTGGCCCCATGGGGCGCTTGGTTGCCGAGTTGGCGGAATTTTCGTGTCATAGCCAGGCTCCTTTCGTGTCGATTTGGACTGTCTTGATGGCGGTCATGTCGTCGATGGGGCAGGCGCGGTATCCGGGTTGCCACCATTGGTCCACGTCAGGCACCTTGCACGAACCGAGCATCTGATGATTCGCCACCACGGCCGATCCTGGGCGATTTACCCAGGCAGCCACGCCGCAGGCTTCGTGCACGGGGCGTTGCTGCGAGAGCCTGCCCTTGCTGCACTCCTGGCGTGGCTTACCCTGCAGCCGCCGCTTAGCCAGTGGGCCATCGTGGGCCACGCTGCGCGCGAATGGGGCTGGTCAAGTTCAACGACGCGACACCGCTTGGCCCGCCTGGTACAAGCGGGCCTTTCCAGACGCGAGACCGTAAAGCACGAGCAATTCTTGCACGCCGTCAGCAAGTGACCAGGGCATTGCAGCCAAACAACATTCAGGCGCTACAGCGCAAGACGCCAACTTTCTTCGCCCGCATCCTCTGTGCCATCAGGCGCAGGCCGTCGTGGGGTAGCACTCGACGCCAGAATTGTCTCCGTTGACGAGGACGAATTCCGGTGGGCCGTCCCACGGACCGTAGTTGAGGCCCCAGGCCTTCATGTACTGATTTCTATCAATCGAGTAGGATTCAACGAACCGCCCAGACAAAGGGGGCCGCACGTGCTTCGCGGCCGTTGTGGAGTCGATGATGTTGTGACCGATTGATAGTTGCAGGTAGTGAACAGCGGGGAAGTAAGGTGTCACCGCGTCGCCTCGCACTGCCAAGACCGTCGCATAGACGTACATCGGTAACAGTTTTCCCTGACTTTGGCTGAAGTACAGGAAGCCCCAGACGGGCACTGTCCCGTCTCCAGGCGCGAGGTCCGGCGGAACCAAGGCCTGCTGTGTGGTCTCGAAGGAGTCGAACTTGATTTCCTGGAAGAGTCCCGCGTTATCCAGGCTGTTGCCTTCGGGGGCGGCCACTGCGACAAGGATTGCGTCGCTCGACCACAACTGGCCTTGCACGTCAGCCACATCCCGAGAGTACGTGAAGTTGAGGCCCGGCAGGTTGATTGCCGGGACACCGGGGGTGGGCAACGTGTTGTTGAGGCCGAAGGTTTTCCCGGTGTCCACATCGAGGAACTTGCGGATGTTCGTGGCGTTGCCCAGGAAATTGGTCGTAACGGTCCACACAGAATCCTTGTCCACAGTACTCAACCAGTAATTCACCGTCGTCCGATTCGTGATTGAGGGATGCAGGGACGACAGGGTGCTAAGGGTCGAGTTGAGCGCGCCTTGGTTGTTTGGATCAAGAACGGGTGCCACGGGCAGCGCCACGACAGTCATGCTTGTAGATGCTAGCGCCTGGCGGACCGTCGTTCCCGCGTCCCCGACCTGGACGACTTTGGCGTAATGATCAAGCGGCGAATAGTACGAAAAGTACTCGCTGCGTGCGTAGATGGCTCCGCTGTCATCAAACTGGTCCGTGACGCTGACCCCCACGAGAATGTAGGCGTGTGTCAGATTGCCGACTGCGTTTCCTGCTTGGCTCGTAAGTGAGTTCGCCGTGCGTGATACATCGGGGACGGGCGGAGCACCGCAGCCGGCCAGTAGAACCGCGGCAAGGATTGACAGAGCCGTGATTTGCATGGTTGCGTGTTTCATTGTTTCAGCTCCACAAACTGTCGCCAACCGATTCATGCGGCCCCCAGGCAGGGTGGTAGCCGGAATCGTAGATGCCGGCGTTCGTCTTCATCAGGCTCATGTCGACTTGCGTCGAATAGTGGTTGAAGATGGTAAACCATGCGGAATGGTTGGGTCCCGGAGTGGTCTGCCATTGCATGGTATTGGCGCATGAAGGCGGTACGTTCGTGGCGCTGTAATCGCCTTCGGCTGAGAATTCCAGGCCGGGATCATACGCACTGCCATCCATCAGGGTCTCGTACTGGTTCGAGTCCCCGTGCTCGTAGCAGTGGGTGTTCGCATTCGTTTTTCCGTTGTGGTCCTTGTACTCATCCTGGAGGTAGAACGCGTAGTGGCCCCATTCATGTGCTAGGTCCTTGGCCCACCTGTTTCCAGGAGGGCCGTCGACCTGGACACCTACGTCCTTTGCCTCCGACATGGCCATAAAGACGTGACCAAGATTGGCAAACTTGAACTGGCAAGTAGATGGGACGGACTGACAGGCCGGATCAGTTGCCTTCTTGAAATCAATTCCGCCTACATTCGCCATGAACCAATGACCGACCGTATTGTCGGCCTTGTCGTGGAAAATCTGGATGTCCGCATTGACCCATTCCGGGTCAGTTGATTGACTCCCAGTGCACGTGTGGATGGTGACCTTGCCAAACAGGAACTTGCCTGACGTGGCATCCCAGAGGTCGTCGCTGGCCGTCCTTATGGATCCTTGGAGGGATTTCATCCATGCCGAATCCGCTGCCTCGCACCAGGGAACCGCTACGTCGACGTCGAAGCCCTTCACGTCCTTGACATGGGGGTCGAGTCCCCATCGGACCTCGTCCCAATTCGCGACGCCGTCGTGGTCGTAGTCGGAAGCGCCGTCATTGATGAACGGGTTGAGGCCGACGAAATTGGCAACAGTCGGATATGCATAGACGCTCTGCGACAACGGGGACTCGCGATCCTTCATTTCCAGCGCGAAGGGAATCTTGTCACCGTCCTTTCCATTCGTGTACAAGTAGAACCACAATTGCCCTTCCACCCAGTCGCCCACGCCCCAGCCCTTGCAGTGACCGTACCCGTTTCCGTCGGCTGGAACGTCGTCGCCCAACCACGTGCCTGTCTGCATGCTATAGACCAGCGTGCAGCCCGGATAGGCTTCCGGATGCGGGCCGATGTTGATTGGATGGGGTGCAATGAATCCATCGTCGTACAGGTTGAGAGTGGGGCCGACCAGCCACAACTGGTCCGGGACGTTGACCGCGAGGTCCGTCCACGCCGGTTCGGCCTCCGCTTGACCATTGGTCTCTTCCTGGCGATTGTTCACGCACGTCACGCTCCAACACAACTCGTAATACGCGTTTCCGGCGCCTTGAATCATGGCATACCGCGTGACGTGTGCTCGAATCGACAAGTCCGCGTGCGGGTCCTGGTCGATGCTGTCTTTGACGCCGTCGCCATCCGTGTCGGGGTCTACTGGATTCGTGCGTGTTGAGACAAGTTCAAGCCAATCCCCGATACCGTCGCCATCGGTGTCCTGCTTGAGGGGATTCGTGAAGTACGTCTTGTACACCCCGTAGACCTGAATCGTGACGCCCTTGACCTCGTTGTAGTCGCTCAAGCCGTCAAAGTCCGTGTCAACCTTGGAGTCGCTGGTCTTCCAGTAGTCTTCCTCGCAATTGTTGAGGCCGTCGCCGTCGGCGTCCATGACCCTGACGAAGTTGTTCTTGACGGTCTGCGCCTTGTCGGAGCCTACGCTAACCCAGAGTCGAATCTGGTAGCTGTTGATGACTTGGTCCGTTCCCGGCGGAAGGTTGCATGGGTAGGTATGGTCCGCGTACGGGCCACTGTACGTGTGGGGCAGGTTGTCTCCCCAATCCCATTCGTACGTGAGTTGGCCGCGGCTGTACGGGTCGTAGCTACACGACGCATCGACGTGAACCACGGAATGGCTGGTCCCTTCCGCCGAGACGGTGAAGCAGACCTTGGGCGGGCCTAAGGCCGGCGGCGAGGGCGGATTCGACGGCGACGGGTTTGTTGCCTGGTTGGCTGTGGGCGAGGATTTCGTGATGATGATGTTGTCGACGGAGCCCTGGACGGAGCCCCACCCTCCCGACGGTGTGGCGAAGTCCGTGCTGCCGTAGGTTTGCATGCCAATCGTGCTGAACTGGAATTCGTCGCCTGCGGTCGTGCCGACTTGGCGGCTCCATGTCAGGACTTTCTTTCCGGTGCTGTCCGTGATCTCCAAGATCAGGGTCTTGGCGGCGGCCGTGTATGTCAGTTTGAACGATTGCTGGGGGTCGGTTTGGGAGCCCGGGCCGGCAGTGCCCACGTTGCAGGCCCAGCCGGGGGGCGGTCCTGATGCGGGGTTGTACGAGATGCAGTAGCCGGTCGGGTTGCCGACGTAGTCCGAGGTGTAGTCGTAGTAGAAGATGGCAAGCGTGCTGTAGCGGCCAAGGGCGCCGTTTCCGTCAGCCGGGCCCACGTAGAATGGCACGGCAAAACGCGTGCCCCCCTGCCGGCTCTCGACGTTCCAGTTCTCCGTAATCGTGAAGGTGTCCTGCATGGTCAGTGGCGCGTCGAGGGGCCGGCTGAAGTCCTCGTAGGAGGCATCGTTCATGTTGGACAAGAGCTGCACGTTGTGGTTCCAGGCGTCCCAATGGATGTCGCTTAGGGGTTGGTCGTTTGTCCTTACGAATCCGTTTGCGTCATCGAAGGTGTAGACGGTACTGAAGTGGGGGACGTGGACGACGATGAGCCCATCGCTGGAGATTTCCGTTTCGAGGGTCAAGTTGTCCTCATTGCGGAAGGCGTAGCCGCTAAATCCCATGCCGTTGAGCCACGTCGTATTGTAGGCCACGTCCTGGCCCGACGTGTCATTGCCGCCGTCGAACGCAACGGCCAAGTGGTCCGACGGGGCCGCGACGGAAAGGTCGACGGTTCCGTTGAGGCCGATGGCCGGGATGGTGCTTGCTACGGCCGTCGGGAGCGTGGCAAAGTCCACGACCATCGCGCGGTCCAGAAGTTGCACGGATGCCGGGTTGCCAATCGTGTAGAGGCTGCTTGAGCCGAGGGTGATTGCGGAGAAGTCCGTAATGGCGCCGCCGCCAGTCGTGAACTTGACGTAGGGGCCACCCAGGCCGTCCATGACGACGAAGGGCCGCGACGAACCCCAATCGTTTCCCAACAGGTTCACGATGGCCCCAGCGCGGAACACGGTTGTCGCATTCAAGGTCGGCGGCCCGGCAAAGAGTGTGGAAAGAAGGGTTGGGGTCAGCAGGCTCACGTTGAGGTCGACTTGGACACCGTTGGGCGTCGCTGGCATCTTGATGGGGGCATTCTTGAGGACGTCAAGAATTGCCGCGGCGTCGGTGATGCGGAACGTCGAATTCGATGGCCACGGCGCGCTCGGAATCACGTAGTGCGTCGCGGCGACGTTGTCGGCATCATTCGATTCCAGAGTGACGTGGTTGGAGTTGGGGAAGACGGAAACGTCGTAGATGCCCGGCAGGGCCGATGTCCAATTGAAGACGAGTTCCTGGCTCTGGCCGGCCTTGATGATGGGCACGTACGCTACCTGCTGGAAGATGGAGTACTTGCCCTGGATGGAGACATCCAATGTCACGTTGACGACGGCCGCCGGTTGGCCGCCGAGGTTCCGGATGGTGGATTCGACGTAGAAACCGATTGGGTGGGGGATGACCTTGGGCTTTGAGGCGACCAGGTTCGCAAGGCCGGAGGTGCCCAGGATGGATTGGATGACGCCGCACGCATCCGGCAGCGCCGGCTTCACTCCGAGCCCAGGATCGGGCGCGGAGGGTAGCGAGCACGCCTTTGCGCACTTCGCAACCTTCACGCCAAGGGGTGTGGATGTAAGGTTGTTGGCGGTTCCCTGGGGGTTGGCCAAGGCGGAGTTGAGTGTCTTCGTCGTCTGGCCCGCAATGGATTGGGCGCATGCCACCGTGGCGTCGACTTGCTGCACGGGTGCCGACACGACCGAGGTCAGGTTGCCGGGGAGCTGGTTCGTCACGTTGGTAATCAATGGTTGCAGGGGCGGGATGTGCGGCAGGGGCGGAATGTTTGGCAAGGGCGGTAGGTTGGGCGTCGGTGGCACTTGGGCGTCGGCGGGTCCGCCAAGGCCGTTGAGGAGGAACGCTAGAGCGCATGCAACGGCGGGTAGCACTCGGGAAAGGTTGGGGTTCACGGGGTCACCTGTTCAATCGGCTTTTCTACGCGTGTGGGCCTAGCGGTGCTGCGGCTGGTGGTCGGTGCCCCACGCCCAAGGTCGATGCCAACGTGGCCCACAAATGGCCCACGTAGAGCCAAGACATAGAGTTTGTCCCAGGTTTGAGTATGGGTCGCACGAAGATTCGAGGCAGCACTCCGGATTCCACGGATCGCATCCACGTCGCCGTCGACCGCGACTTGTTGAAGTGGATTGACGCCAACCTGGCGCCTGGTGGCCCGTTTGGCAGCATGACGCACGCCGTCGAGTTTGCCCTTCGCCACTTGCGCGACGAACAGGAAGCACTTCGTCAGGCGTGCAAAGACGGGAAAGTTCCCTTCAAGGATACCACAATGTGGCTGCTGTACCAGGAACTCCTGGACGAGTCCAGGCGCCGCTAAGGCTGAAGCCACCAATCCCCGCCCTTCTGCAGCTTTGCAAGGACGGGCGCCAATGAGACATCCGTGGCCGCATCCACCGCATAGGAAGCCTGCAAGGTGACGGCTACGCGAAGCCACTCCGCAGCCTTCTCTGCATGCGGGTGCGCGTCGCGCGCGCTCGCGAGGCTCGCGCAGCAGCGCGCGGCTTCGTAGGCATTCTCGGCGCGAAGGGGAACCAAGTCGATTCCCAGGCGGATTTCCTGCTGCAACCACAAGTCGGCCTCCGTGTGCATCAGCAACGCTTGCTCGATGCGGTTCAAGCCGGAAAGGCATAAGCCGCGAACAAAGGTTGCTTCCGCGTCTGTAGGGTCAAGATCGCGTGCCCGGTCTACTTGGCGCAGGGCCTCCGCGAATCGGCGTTGGTTGACCAACTCATAGGCCCATTCCCGGTACTCCCCGCCCTTGGCAGCAGCGACGGGGTCATGACCGGGTTGGCGGCGGTGAATGATGATTCGGCGTTGCGTGAATCGAACGGTGGGCCAGGCCAGGACCGCGACCAGGGCGAGTCCGGCCACAGGCCACAACAGCCACGCAACAGGGCTGGCGGAACTGCGGGATGGCACAATCGCGTGGCCGTCTACAACGGCCTCGCCGTCGCCGGACAAGGCAGCAGTGATGGGAAGGGACGTGCCGCGGCCAGCAAGACGCGCCGCCAGATTTCCTGAGACGACTAGGTGGTTTCCCGTCAGGGCGGTGGAGGCGCCGCCTACGTCGAGACTCCCCACCGCCGACTCCAACGCAAGCCCCGTCGTGCCAAGGTTGGCGTCCCCATCCGTGAGCAAGGTAGGCGGCACCATGCCGAGAGGCACCATGAGGCGCCCATTGGTCACGTAGAGGTAAACCTCCACGTCGCGTCCGAAGATTTGAGACATGTCGGGCACGGCGGCAGGAAGGAGGGGGGATTGTTGAGGGCCCGTTTGGACATCCTGCGTCTGGCCATTGGCGGTCAAGGTTGCATTCCATTTCCACAAGGACAGCACGAACGAGCCGGCAATTTCCACGACGCCAATGCACCCGGACCACGCCAGCGCGGCGCCGATTGAACGCGTCATCGGGGGACGCGCAGCATTAACGTAGGGTACGCGTTGCAGCGTCGACGCGTCGGACGCGCTGGTAGATTGGCAGGTTGCCTTTACGGACGGCGGCGGAGCGCCGTCCACGGGGAAGACGTTCCACCGGAAGCTGTTTCGCGTTGCCGTCCCTTGCAGCGTCGCATCCGCGTAGTCCTGCGGTTGGGTGGTCGGGTTGACGTCCTTCGGATTTCCGGTGGCGTGGACGGAGACATCGGCGGAATCTACCTCCATGTGCAGCCGCTCGGCCGCCATCGAGAATCCGGGAATCGGTTGGGCATTAAGTGTTCGCCGCCGGGGGCCTTCGCGCCTGTAGGCGCTCCGGCAAGGCGGTCGGCGCCTGCTGGCGCCTGCGAAGAATCGGTGACGGCACATCACCGGTGAACGCACCCGCCAACGTCCTCTGGACGCGACGGGCAATCGCTGACTACGGGCCCCCGCGGGATTCACGTCGCCGCGTCTGAGGCAACCGCAGGATGCGCACCCGCTTGCGGGTGGTCGCCGTGGGATTGCGTCACGGGGCCCCGGCGCGTCGGCGCACCCGCCGCCAAGTCTGGTGGGGCCGGGCCCCAACCCGGTAAACCCCGCCCGGCAAGAGCGTGAGCGCTTCGCCCGCCACCCCAACCATGCTGGGGCCAGCATGCGCTTTGGGTGGCGTGCTTTGCCTTCACGCCCTTTGCCGCAGCGGGGCTAAAGCCGGCTCGGTGCCCCATGGCCCCACCAGAATTTGCCGACGAGTGCCACCGAACTGCCTGCCCCGTGCCCCAGCCACACGGAGCCCACTGCCCCCGCATCCCGGGCGCCCGCCTCGCAGGCTGCCTTGAATGCGGCGCCACAATCCTGCTGGCCCACGACTACGCGCCGGCTACGGCGCGCTGCAAGACGTGCCGCGACGCGACGACGACTGCCACGATGACGACGGACCGCGCGCCGACGGCGGATTGGCTACGCCGCTTCCGAAGCGAAGCAACGGACGACGAGATGCCGCTCGGCGAAGCCGTCCACACGCCCACCTCGGGCGACCGGCTCCGCGCGGCGGAAGTGACGATGCGCCTGCGAACCAGCGCCGCCGGCCGAGTCGTGACCTCGACGCCGACACGCAGCATCGGATGCGACGATGCCGGCCGCCCCGTACGCCCCGCCGCAAAGCGGCGCGAGGCAAGCGATGACCAAGACGACGTCGAGGAACCCCAGTCCGTGGCGCGCTTCGGCGGCCGACTGCCCGCCCTCGCCGGCTACCGTGCCCAGGCAGGTGCCTAAATGGGCCCGAACCAGGCCACTGTTCGCCGGGCCAGCATCCTGGCTTGGGTTGAGGCCAATCCGGGCCAAGGCTTCCGCGCCCTTTCACGAGGAACCTGCATCCCGACCGGGACGCTGGCGCACCATCTTGGCATCCTGAAGCGACGTGGCCTCGTGGCGGACAGGGCGCTTGGCCCTCGCCGCTTGTTCTACCCCACCGACGCCATCGTGGACGACCCCGCCAAGGCGGCGATGAACCTTCACCCCGGCTTGGCCGCCCTTTACGCGTTCGTGCAGGCCAACGGTCCCTGCATGCAGAACGTCGTTCTTGCCGCCTTCGAGGCGCAGGGTTGGCCGCGTTCCACGACGCAGCAGCGCCTCCGCCGCCTTGTGGCTGTCGGCGGCTTGCAGGCGGTGCGGGGCGTGCGGTCACTACGATACGCGGTCCAGGCACCCGCGGTGGCCCAGTTGCCTCTTGCCTCCCGCCTGCAGGTGGTGTTGGCATGACCACCAAGACAATCCAAGTCTGCTCCGTTTGCGGACGCGCCTGTCCCGGCGGCGACTGCGCGCATCCGGCGTGTCCTTCGCAGCGGGTGTTCTAATGTCATCCGCGCGCCAGGCCGTGTACGCGAAGGTCACCGACGCCATCATGGGGAAGCTCCGCGAAGGCGTTGCGCCGTGGCACAAGCCCTGGAGCGATGCGGATCGGCCTCGCAACTTCGCCACCGGTCGAGCCTACTCCGGCATCAACGCATTCGCGCTCGGCTTGTTCGGGCCGACGCCGTATTGGCTGACCTTCAATCAGGCACGCCTGATGGATTGCCAGGTGCGCCAGGGGGCCAAGGGTGTGCCCATCCTGTTCTATGGTACGCAGACGCGGCAACGCTTGGTCAAAGGCAACAACGGGGCGGCCGTGGAGGATCATGAGGTTGGCTTCGTGCGGTACTTCCACGTCTTCAACGCCGTTGACGTGGACGGCATCGACGCCGCCAGACTCGGCCAATCGCCATCGCCCTTCGAGCCCATTGAGGTCGCTCAAGGGTTGCTTTCCGCCGTGCAGCCGACGCCGGAGATTAGGCATGGCGGCGACGTGGCTGCCTTCAACCCGGCCCGTGACGTGCTTCGGATGCCGCGGCCCGAGGACTTCGCTCGCAGCGTGGACTACTACGCCATCCTCTTCCACGAACTGACCCACTGGACGGGCCACCAGTCGCGCCTCGACCGCGAGTCTTTGCGCGACGCGAAGAGCTTCGGGGACGAATCGTACAGCCGCGAGGAACTGGTGGCCCAAATGGGCGCCGGCTTCCTATGCGCCTTGACGGGCATCCAAAACGACACCATCGAGCAGTCCGCAAGCTACCTCGACAATTGGCTCAAGCAACTCCAGAACGACCGCGGCCTACTCATCTCTGCCGCGAGCCAGGCGCAACGCGCCACCGACTACTTGACCCGCAGCTGGACCCAGCCCGCGGCAATCGGCGTGACCGACCAAGAAACGGAGGCCACAGCGGAATCGTGAAGCCTCCCCTTGAATCGTGAGCGCCATTGCGGCGACCTTTCCCCCTTCCCCAGCGAATGCCAGGTGAAACCCATGAAGAAAATTGAAACTGAAGTGCCAGCCACGAGTGGCGAGAAGCTGCTCGTTCCCGTCAACCAAGTCCGCGAGTCCCCGGACAATGGCCGCATCAACTACGATGAAGCCGCCCTGAAGGACCTGATGCAATCCATCAAGTCCACGCGCCTGGAAGAAGACGTGGTAGTGCGACGCGTCGAAGCCGACGTGTACGAGGTCGTGGATGGGCACCGTCGATTCCGTGCTGTGCAGCGCCTCGGCTGGGACGCCGTGCCGGTCCTCGTCAAGCCCTTGACGGAGGAGGAGGCGCGGTTGTACCGTGTGGCGACGATCTTCCAACGCGCCAACGCAACGCCGTACGAGGAAGCACGCTACTTGGCCGCGGCTTTGAAGAATCCGGGCATGACGCGGCAACTCTTGTCGCAAACGTGCGGCATCAAGCCCGGCACCCTGCGAAACCGATTGGAACTCCTGGAGTTTCCGGAGCAGGTCGCCAAACGCGTCGGTGTCGATGGATTCGCGGCGGAGCACGCCCGCATCCTTGCCAGCCTTGCTGCCTACCCCGACGCCTTGGCAGTTGGCTTGAAGGTGGCGGAGGACAAGGACACTGAGGGTACGATGCGCTCCGCTCCCCGCTTCTTCGAGGACGTCAAGAAGGCGCTCGTCAAGGCCAACGCTGCCAGGGACCCCACGAGCAACCGCCTCTGGGAAGTGCGAAACGCCTTCCCGACTTTCGAGGGCCAAGCCGGCAAGTTGGCTTGCGTGAAACACAAGACCCAGTTCGGTGAAGCTGTCCTGGTCCTCGACGTTGCGGCCTTTGATGGACTCGTGGACAAGGCGAAGGCGACGTTGGAGCGCCGCAAGGAAAAGGACGCCAAGCCGAAGGAGGATGCCGACGAGGCACGCCGGATTCGGCGCCGGGAGCGGCAACTCGAAGTCGAACACGCCGCCAACGAATGGAAACGGGATGCGCTGCGGGAGGCCGCCTTTTCGCGCCTCGGCAACATCAAGGAGGTTGAGGCCTCGGACTTGGCCAGCCCCCTTCTGGACGCCCTGGAAGTCGGCATCGACGAGAACGACATCGAGCCCCTGGCAGAGGCGGCGGGCGTCCCCGTGGAACGCCTGCGAGGCTTCCTTGCGTGGAACAATGAGGGCGAAGCCGCCAGCCAGGACCTCATACAGCACTCGACGCCGATTGAGTTGCTGCGACTGGTGCTCGCCTTGAGCGTGGCTCGCAGCCTCGATGGCCAGTCCGGGACTTGGAGCACTCTGTGCGGGCACTGGACCGGCAAGACCATGGCGGCTTGGGACGACGCCGCCACGGAGGCGGCCCGCGGCATCGTCAAGGCCAAGGGCAAGCAGGGCGAAGCGGAGGAAGCCGAGGCAACCGCCTAGACGCGACTGGAGCGTGCTGACCCTTGACTTGGACTGACCGGCAACGCCTCGAACTCATGGGGCTGTTGGACGATGCCGCCCTGGACCACTTGCGCGGCGAGTACGCTCCGGCGTACCAGGCCGTCATGGACGCCTGCGACACGTGCCTGCACAGCTCCGACTTCACCCACGACGATGCCGTGGCTGAATTGGATGTCGTCCTGGAGTGGCTCCTCAAGTCGCAAGGGGTCCCCGTATGATGATCCGGGCAGCCCTCCCCTTTTCCCCCTTTTTCCGGGGCGGTGCGCCGAATGGTTCGGCCAGGGGCTCTTGGGTTGCTAAGCCAGTTCTTCTTGTCTTTGTGGATGCTTCTGAAACCCGCGTCTTCACGCGTGTTTCCACATCCTTTCTCATACTGGCCTCTACCGTATCGTACGTTCGTAGACCCCCCTTTATGGGGGGTCTCCTCCGTCCGTACGTTCGTGTACGTATGGAAAAAGCGGAACCCCCCGAAGCCCAGTTCCGAACCTCCCCCACCCATAAAATAGGTTTAACACCAAAGAGTGTTTACCGGAGGGCCCCCGACGTCGTCGTCGGTTCCCCAGCCACCGTTGGCACGGGTTCCGCAGAACCCGTTCAAACGCCGTTGTCGTACTCGCCCTTGCGCGCCGTCTCAATCCAGCGCTTGGCGACGACGGGGGTGATGTCGAGGCCCTGGATGCGGACCTTGCGGCTGCGCTCCAATTCGCGGATCTTGTTGGACAGCGCCGTTGCGTCCTCGGCGGCCAACTGCTGGACGCTGCGGATGCCGGCCTTCACGAGGACTTCCGCCGATTGGGGCCCGATGCCCTTGAGGCGGATGAGTTTCGCCATCGCTTGCCACTCGGCGACGAGTTCGGGGGTCGCGTCGATGGTCTGCGCGATGTTCTCGGCGTTCACGGCGAGAAGCTGCGGGATGGTGATGACGCCCTGCGCGTTGAGGCGTGAGGCGTACACCTTGCCGATGCCTTCGATCTCCATGATGTGCTGCTTCTCCTCGCCGGGCTTGAGGACGACGGCCTGCTTCTCCGCCTTGGACTGCATGTCCATGGCGAAGTCCTCCATCTCCTTCTGCTTCACCAGCAGGAGGGATTCGCGCTTGCGCAGGTTGGCGACCTCGTTGTCGAGGGTCTGCCGGAGAGCGGCGTGCTCCATGTCGCGGCGCTCGATGGAGTCCATCGTCTCGTCGACGCGGACGTTGAGTTTCTTGTGGCCGGACTCGAGGGCGGCGACGCGCTCCTTGAGTTCCTGCAAGAGGGGCGAGTTGACCTTGTCGGCGGTGCGCAGGGCCTTCACGTCGCCAAGCAGGCTCGCGATGTCCTTCTGCATCTGCTCGATGGCACTCCGGTAGGCCGGCTCCTTCTCGAGAGCAAGGGCGCGGTTCATGGCGTCCTGGGCCATCTTCATGGCCTGGTTGGCGGCGCGGACGGCGTCCTGGATGCGCGAGTCCCACGCGTTGAACTCCTTGCGGATGTCGTCACGCATGCCGGCCAAGTCGCGGCGCAGGCCGTCGCGGAACTCGCGGGCCTCGTCGAGTTCGCGCTTGCGAGCCTCGGCCAGGCGGTCGGCTTCCAACTTGAACATCTTGTCGACCTTCTTGTCGATGTCGAAGATGACGCCCACACGAGTGAGGAAGAGCGTGAGGATGATGGTCACGACCACGATGGCCAACAGGGCCGTGCGGGCGGCTTGCTCGAGGTTGAGCACACCTGCTCCGGGCAGGTACCCGAGACCGTAGATGAAGGCGAAGGCGACGCCGACCACCAAGATGACGCCAAGGAGGTTGAAGAAGCGGCGCTGCCGTGCCGCGAAGTCGTCAGGGGGGGCCAGGGGGTCTGCCATGGAAGGCCGGCAGGGATTCCCCTGTAAAGCGTTTTCAGGTGACGCCTGCGGGATTCCAGAGGACAGAGCCAAGCCGTCCGACGCGTGGCGGCCACTGTGGGGGCCGCGGCTTCAACAGATGGGGCGGACGCTCCCCTGCCTGTCGAACGCCAACGACCGATTCCGCCCCTCCTGCGACGACGTCGACGCCCACAAAGGAATCGAAGGATTGGACCGCAGGCCAGGACGGCCGCGGACGGGCCTGGACGGCCATGGACGTCCGCGAGGGTTCCTCCAACTTTGCCAGAGGGAAGTGAACGTGGCGCCCGCGACACCCCCGACGGCCGGTCAGTAGTCGCCAATCGGGGCTTTCATGAATTCGCGCAGCACGACTGTTGCGTAGGACCCCTTGCCCAGAGCGAAGGCGAAGACCGGATCGCCGTCGACCCATGAGACGGTGAGGTCGCGCACGGGTTGCAGGATGCCGCGGCGCCGTCCCTTGCTGGCCATTTCGGGGAGTTCGCGGACGCGGAAGTCTGCCGGGTGGACGCCTTCGTCGTCGAGGACGGCCTGCTCGACGTCGCCGGGGCGGCCTTGCGCCATCTCCACGGTGAGCCCGACGAGGGGCGCGGTGAGGGTTGCGCGTCCTTTGTCGAGTTCTCGTTGCACGCGCTCCAGGCTTGCCGCTGTGACGAGGTGGGTGTGGGTGCCGTCTTCGTCCACGCCCATGACGCGGTCGCCGACGTGGGCCCGTGCAACGCCGAGTCCGGCCTCGACGCGGGCGGAGAGGATGAGGTTGAACAGGTAGGACTGGTGGGCGTGGACGAAGAGTTGCAGCAGGTTCGGCGGCAATGCGCCGAGGGCGTTGCGCCAGTCGCCGGGTTTGCGAAGCAGCCGTTCGAGGATGGCCCGTTCGCCGTCGAGGTGGCGCGGATAGACGTCCAACGCGGCGCCTGGGTCGCGGGTCGTCTCGTAGACGGCGCGG
This sequence comes from bacterium, assembly GCA_040390065.1. GTDB lineage: Archaea > Thermoplasmatota > E2 > JACPAO01 > JAHFTW01 > JAHFTW01. The sequence continues at coordinate 518,460 of JAZJZE010000009.1, forward strand.
GCGGCCAGTGCTTCTTCGCGTTCGCCGGCGACCGGATTACCGCAGTACAGGCGGACGGCTTCCTCGAGGTCGCCGTCGACGATGGCGCGGCCGACTAGGTGCGTGATGGCGCGCCAGGAGCCGCCGAAGCGCTGTGGCCCGAAGAAATTCGGCACTCCGCCCTCCGCGGCGATGGCCTTGGCCGCGGCGTCGACGGCGACGGTATCACGCGTCGAGTCGCGCACGCGGATGACGAAGCGGTTGCCCTCGTGGGCCCCGGCAAAGTGGGCCTTGCGCGTCGCGTACGTCTCCAGGACCTCGACGTCCGAGAGGGTGGAGAGTTTGCCCACGTCCGCGACGGGGGCCTTGAACGTGAACCACTGTTCCGTGACGGCGCGCTTGTCCTTCATGCCGGCAAAGGCGACGTGCTCCCGGTAGATGCCAAGGCGCTTTGCGGCCTCGCCTGCGAAGCGGTTGGTTTCCCAGTTCTTCAGCCGGATGCGCGCGGCGGCATGGGCGCCCTCGGCAAACGGCTTGGGGCCCTCTCCGGTCTCGATGACGACGAAGTCCTCAGGCTCGCCGCGCAGCTTGCCGCCGATGCCGGCCGTCGCGGTGAGGTACGAGGCGAGGCCGAGCGCGCGCTCCTCGTCGGGTGGAACGGGTCGCGTCAACGAGGCGGCGAGGAGGCATCCCGTGAAAAGGTCAAGCGCGGGGGACTTGCGGGTGCGTCCAGCGGACCGGACGGCGGCATCGGTGGGCTTTCCGTCATGGCAAACGGCACCCGTCGCGCGCCTCAAGGCCAGGGGACGGCCACGTCATCCTCCGACGGCGGCGCGGGCAACGAGGTGGCCGCGTGGCTGGGTGTGGGAGGCCATGGAGAACAGGAATCAAGTGGAGAGAAACGGAATGCGTTCTCGTTTTCCCGTGGTCTCCGGTTCTCCCAGGCCGTCTTTGCCTGAAAGGCCGCGAAGTCGCCGAAGAGTGGAAAGGTCGCTTTCCGCGTTTTTCGGTGGCTTCCAGCTCTTTCAGGCCCCCGGCGGCCCCAGCCATCGCTTCGCTCCGCTTGCCATGCCCTCGCACGCCCGCGCTGCGCCGCGGGCAGCTCGCCCCGACCGGGGGCTGCGTCGCCTCCCTGCCATTCCTTCAAGGCGTCGGCGCCGTCGGAGGAACGTGGGAATGGCGCGTCGGTCTTGACCCGCAGGTTGGCCGGTCTTCCGCGGCTTCCTGGATGTCCAGGCCTAGAGTCTGACGCAAAAGTAGCCTGTCCGCCGGGCAATCCGCAGCGTGCCGGCTGCTAGGAAGGGGCCCGCAGGCGTACTGGAGGTACGGCCAGGGCCCCTGACGACGCAGACGGTCGGCTCCGGGCAGCCCGGCGTCAGGGGACTTTTGCGTCAGACGTTAGTTGCGCTTCTTCAACTCGGCTGCAAACGCGTGCTCGAGCGCGTCGAATTCGCCGATCAGGGACTTGATGGTGCGCTTGAGGACGACGTCCGGCTTGACCTTGCCTTTCGTGCGCACGAAGATCTTCGGCGTGGAGAGGCTCGGGTGTTCGATGATGTATTCGGCGAAGTCGACGTCCTTGTCCGCGAGCAGGGCCTGCTTGATGGGGTTGAGGAGCGTCTCGTTCTCGCCCACGACCTCGATCTCCAATTCGTTGGCGGTGCTGGAGATGACGGTGAGCTTCATGGGCTTCGCGACAAGGAGGTGTTCTTTAAGGCTTGGGGCCGGGCCGGATGGCCGGCCGAGCCGGAGAAAGCACTCCGTATCACTGGATAGCGAGGCCTTTCTTCATGATGCGGCGGCGCATGACGAGGTAGATGCCGAAGCTCACGACCATGAGCACGACGGAGTAGGCGGCGGCAAGCTCGAGTTGGCCCGCCTCGGCGAACTCGTAGATGGCGATGGGGCTGGTCTTGAGGACGGCGGAGACGACGATGATGGTGGCGCCGAATTCGGCGACACTTCGGCTGAAGACGAGGACGCCGCCGGCCAGCAGGCCCGGCTTGATGAGGGGAAGGACGATGGTGCGGAACACCGTGAAGCGGCCGGCTCCCAGGCTGCGCGCGGCCATCTCCAGGTTGGGGGGGATCTGTTCGAGGACGGTGCTGACGGTGCGCACCATGTAGGGGAACGTCTCGAGGACGTGGGCAAAGACCACGATCCAGAGAGTCCACGTGAAGGACATGGGGCTCTTGAAGAGGAAATCCGTGAGCGCGTGGATGGGGCCGTAGGGGCCGTAGAATGACAGCAGCGCCAGGCCGACGACGACGCTCGGCAGCGCGATGGTCAGGTTGCTCATGGCGTCCATGGCCTGCGATCCGAAGATGCGGCGCCGGGCGGTGGCGTAGGCGATGAGCGTGCCAAGAAACAGTTGCACGCAGACGACCAGGGTGGCCACTTCGAAGCTGCGAAACAGCGGCTGGTACAGGGCGGGCTTGCTGAAGAGTTCCTTGTACCAGTGGCCGGTGAATCCGCCGAGGCCCTGGAAGATGGATGGCGAGAGGCTGAATGCGGCGACCGTCAGGAGGGGGCCGAGGACGAAGAAGGCGAACAATGCCCAGATGAAGATGGTCCAGGTGAGCCGCCCGACGTTCTGGCGCACCGTCAGCCAAGGGCGCCGTGCGGGGGGAAGGCCGCGCCCGACGGGTTCCCCGGGGCCGGGAGGGCGCGGTGCTGGGCGCACGATGGCGGCCTGAGGCCGGGCGGGTTGAGGGGCTGGCGGCTGTGGGCCCGTGGGAACTGGCGGCCTCGCGGGTGCGGGCGTCGGCGCACGACTTGGGACCGGCATGCGCACGACCGTCGGCGGGCCGGTCTGTGGCGGGCGCGGCGGCGGCTGGGGCGGTGCCCGCGGCGGCGGCTTTGGCTTGGCGGTCACGCTTTCACCTGGTAGGCCGGCAGTGCGCTTTCCAGGTCTGCCCACATGGACCAGTCATACTCGATGATCCGCGCACCAGTGAGGTCGAGACCAGCCCCCGCATGGCCGGGCACCGTGGGGCGCAGCATGACGCTCGCCAATTGGTCCTGGACGCTGGCGGAGAAGAGGTGGTCGATGAACTGCGCCCCGCCGGGGTGGGGGTGGTTCTTGACGAGCGCAGCGGCAAACAGCACCATGGTCGTGGCATCCTCGCCGTGGATACGCGGCAGCGTGTATGCGACCTTCGCGCCTTGTTTCTGGTACAGGGACGCCACGGCCTCGTACCCGAGAGTGACGTCGAACGAGCCGTCGGCGACGCCGCCGATGTTGGCGCGTGCGTTGGTGGGTTGCACGACGGTGTGCTCGACGGCGCGCTGGCCGGCCTCCTTGTCCAGCGTCTCGAAGAACATTGCCGCGTAGACGCCATTGTTCGACAGAAGTGGGTGCGGCAGCCCGAAGCGCATTGGCGTGAGGGCGAGGTCCGGTGGGGCGGCGAGTGCGGGCGTGTAGACCTCGACCAGGGGGCTCTGGGCAAACGCGGTCCAGATCTGGCCGCCGTCAGGGGCGCGCCGTTGCGGCGTGTCGGACTGCTCCGTTCCGGGCGGCCCCGGGTGCGACTCGAAGATCCCCGCCGCAAACCCCTTTTCCAGGTAGAGCGGCGAGGCGTGCAGGAAGACGTCGGCCTCGGGGCGGTCGCGTGACATGAGCACGCGGTAGTACTCGTCGCCAGCGGCCAGGTAGACGAGCTTGACGTGGATGCCTGTCTCCGCCTCGAAGCCGGGGACGATCGCCTTCTCGAGGACGTCCTTGAGGGCAGGGGTCGTGTAGATGACCAACGTGTTCCCTTCGACGCGTCGCAGGTCGAGGGCGGAGACGGCCGCGACGGTGAACAACGCCACGAGGAGCCAGGCGGTCGGGCTAGGTCGCCGCAATGGGCCAGACCTCCACGGATTCGCGCTCGGGGCCCTTCTTCACCATGACGTGCACCTCGTCGCCGACGTTGACGGAGTCGATCGACACGGGGATGCGGGCGCCGCCCTGCGCGACCACGTAGCGGTTGCCGTTGCGGTCCTCCTTCACGGTGGCCCTGTGGAAGACGAGCATGCGCACGAAGTCTTGCACGAACGGGTGCGGGTTGCGCATCACCGTCTCCGGGTCGCCTTCCACCACGACCTCGCCCTTGTTGAGCACGACGACGTGTTTGGCAAAGAGGAACGCCTCCTCCTGGTCGTGCGTGACGAGGATGGTCGTGAGCCGGAGGCGCTGGATGATCTGGCGTACTTGGTGGACCAATTCGACGCGCGTCGTGGCATCGAGGGCCGTGAAGGCTTCGTCGAGAAGCAGCAGGCGCGGCTCGACGGCAAGCACGCGTGCCAGGGCGACGCGCTGCTGCTCGCCGCCGGACAAGGTCGCCGGCATGGCGTTGCCCTTGCGTTCCAGCTTCACCAATGCCAGGAGTTCGCCGACCTTCTTCTGGATCGCCACCGGGTCCATGCGGCGGATCTTCATGCCATAGCCGATGTTCTCGGCCACCGTCATGTGCGGAAACAGCGCGTAATTCTGGTACACGATGCCGACCTTGCGCTTCTCGACGTGTGTGAGGGTGACGTCTTGGCCGTCGAAGTAGACGCGGCCGTGGTCCGGGATGAGCTCGCCCAGGATGCAGCGCAAGACCGTCGTCTTGCCACATCCCGACGGCCCGACCAGGGACACGATGGAACCAGGCCGCACGTCGAAGCTCACACCTTTCAGGATCTTCTTCGTGCCGAGGCGCTTGTGGATGTCCTCGATGCGGACGCGGGTCATGCCCCTCCGCGCGAGCCGAGTGCCAAAGCCGTGCTCATCTGCACCGCCACACGGGTCGCGTCCAAGATAAGGCTGCCGCGGTGGGCAACAATCCTCCGTCAGGGATGAAACGCGGATGGGCCGCGGAATCCGCGGCGCAGCCGGAGACCGTCAGACCTGGCCGGAGCCGTAGTCGGAGGCCATCTTGCGCTGCTCCGCGCGCCCCGTCTCGGGGTCCTTGAGGCGGCGGCCGTCGAGGACGAGTTGCGCGCCTGAGGGGCCGAAGGCCTTGACGCAGCCGAGGTCCGGCTTGTCCGTGGCCAATTGGGGGCCTCCCTTCATGCCGATGACCTTGGCGCGGATGTAGTCGCCACAGGCGTATTCCTCGCGCACGTCCTTGATGTAGCGCGCGTCGATCTTGCTGACGTGCAGCGTGCCTTCGACCTGCTGCAGGATGGAGCGGCCTTCCTTGCCGCGCACGGCGAGGATCTTGACGGAGGCCAGCGTCTCGGGTTTGATGTAGGTCACCATGCCGATGACGACGTCTCCTTTCTCGATGGCGGCCACCGACTTGCCGGCGGGCTGCACGGAGAGGGTCATGGTCTGGGGATCCACTTGCTGGGTGCCGTAGACGGCGGCGCGGATCTGGGTGCCATCGTCGTAGGTGCCGGCGCCTGCGAGGAGCTCCTCGGAGTAAGCCAGCGGCGTGCCGGGTTCCACCAGGGTGCCGGGCTTGTCGTTCTTGTCCATTGCGTCGCCGACGGCCAGCCGCTTTAAAACCGTCCGCTTGGGCGCCATAGGCCATGGCTGTGCCGTGGACGGGCCGGCCACCAAGACAAGGGAAAAATAGCTCGGCGCAGAAACAATGTCCCATGGTGCGCAAGCGCCGCCCTGAACTCCAGACCGCCCTGCAGCGCCTTGGCGCCAAGCGCGTGGAAGCCGTGCTCGTGTCCCTTCTTGCCCAGGAAGGGGAACTGGGCACCAGGCAAATCGTCGAGACGAGCGGCCTGCGTCAACCCGAGGTCTCGGTCGGCATGCGCGACCTGCGGCGGCGCGGCTGGGTCGAGGCAGACGCCATCGCGGGCCACGGCAAGGGTCGGCCCATGCACCGCTACCACCTCGCCGTCTCGCCGGCCGTGCTGAGGCGGCACTACGAAGAGCAGGGCAAACGCACGGTGGCCGACTTCGAGCAGGCGCTGCGCCTCGTACGCAAGTCACTGTCCTGATTCCTTCACGCCGTGAGGGTGCGCACGCCACCCGGCTCCGCGACGTAGACTGCACTGCACAAGCCAAGAAACAGGCCGCACGTGACGACACCTGGGAACGTCTCGAGCTGCACTTCGAGGCGCTCCGGGTCATCGATTCGCGGCCACTTGGCATCGAGGATCGGGTTGCCGTTGTCGGTCAGGATCGTCTGGCCGGTGGCGTCGCGCCGCAGACGGACGGCCGCGCCCAGTTCCTCCAGGTGCATCTGGACAGGGCGCTTGCCGAAGTCCAGGACCTCCACCGGCAGCGCGAACGTGGAGCCGAGATGCTCGACGCGTTTCGAAGGGTCGGCGACGACGACCATCTTGCGGCTGACGCGGGCCACGACCTTCTCGCGGCTGAGCGCACCGCCGCCGCCCTTGATCAGCCGCAGCCGCGGGTCGAACTCGTCCGCGCCGTCGATGGTCAGGTCGACGCGTGGCGTCTCGTCGAGCGTCGTGAGGCGGATGCCAAGCGAACGAGCCAGGGCCTCGGATTGGCGGCTCGTCGGGATGCCCACGAAATCGAGGCCCTGCTTGGCGCGGCGGCCGAGCGCCTCGATGGTGAACTTGACCGTCGAGCCCGTCCCGAGGCCGACCACCATTCCGGGGCGCACGAGATCCGCTGCGGCCTCGCCGGCTTGGCGTTTGAGGGCGTCCTTGTCCACGCCGTTGCATGCCCGCGCCGCGTTTGGGGTTGCCGCTTGACCGGCGGACGCAACCTTCAAGCGCCGCATGCCCGGTCGCGGCGTCGTGCGCCTCCACTGGCCCGTCGTTGCGATGGCTGGACTCATCCTTGCCGGTTGCTCCGCGCCCGCGACGACAACCATGTCGGATGGGCCGGATTCCATGGTCGTTCGCCACGCGTTCGCCAACGCGACGACACCCAACGCCGCCCCAGACGGCTTCGGCTCCGAGCCGTCCATCCTCGTCGCCAAGGACGGCGCCATCTACTTCACCACGGTCCTCGGGTCGGCGCCGCCGTACGACCAGCCGACGCAGGTCGCCAACAAGCGCGGCGACGGCCTCTTCGTGACGCGTGACAACGGCACGACGTGGACGTACCTGGGCAAGGCCGATTATCCGTTTGGCGGCGGCGATTCCGACCTCGACGAACTGGGTGACGGGACTCTCCTTCTCACCGGGCAATGGCGGCCGAGCGCCATTCCGTCCCTGCCCGCCGTTGGCGCGCCCTACGTGACTGGAGGCGAATCCGTGTCGCGCTCGGCGGATGGCGGCAAGACGTGGACGGCGTTCCCCACCGCGGGGTACCTGCCCGACGCCGACCGCAACTGGCTCGCGGTGCGCGACCCCAGCACGGTCTTCCTCGTCTACAACGACGGCGTTGGCGGACTCGAGGTCGGAAAATCCACGGACGGCGGCAAGACGTGGCTGCCGCCCGTCGAGGTGGCGGGCACATCCGGCGGCCCGGCCAACGGCCCGAACGGCATCGCGGGGGACGCGGTCGTCGACGCCAATGGAACCTTGTACATCCCCTATGGGCCCGGCCCGGGTGGCGGCACCGTGCAACGCGTCTACACCTCCTCGGACGGCGCGGGGAGTTTCCAGGAACACATCGTGCACGCGACGCCGTCGGGCGAGACATCGGGCGCCATCTTCTCGACGATTGCCGTCGACACGGGTGGCGAACTGTACTACGCCTGGGCGGAGACCCAGGGCGGCGCCATGCGCATCTTCGTCAGCCACTCCGAGGACAAGGCCGAGACGTGGGGAAATCCCATCGTCGTCTCGCCGCCGGGAATGAGCGCGGCCTTCCCATGGGTCGTGGCCGGGTCGCCGGACCACTTGGCCGTGGCCTACGACGCGGCGCAGGGGACGTTCAAGCCCGACGACGCGCCCGCCAACACGACGTGGAAACCGATGGTGTCCTTCGTGGACGACGTCCACACGGGCGCAGCCGACACCGTGGCCGTGACCGCCACGCCGAACCACGTCGGGCCCATCTGCACCGGCGGCACGGGCTGCACGTCGGGCCGCAACCTCGGCGACTTCTTCGAAATGGGCCGCGACAAGTGGGGCCACGTCGTCGTCGTGTGGGCGGATGACACGGGGGAGGCTCGCACGAACCACGCTGCGGTCCAAGCCATCGGCAGCCTGACGCAGGACATCGAGTGCCCCGCGGCCCAGCACGACGACCGCTGCCGGCCCGCACGAGCGGCAAGCGGGTAGCGTGCACCTTGGATGCGTCCCACGGAACCGACGTACTCCAGCGGGTGTTCAGCGGGAATGGCATCACAACGTGACCGCCGGGCGGCCACATGGGGCGCAGTCGAACCGTGAGCGGCCTGGAAGAGGCGATGGTGGGCAACGATCGCTTGGACAGCCGGTCGCATACAGCAGGAACCCCGTATGAGCCTCCATGATGCGAAGGGACAGAGCCGATGTGCCGGTCCTCAAGGCGCATGAAAGAAGCGATTCAGGAACCTGGAGAACGCCGCCGACCGTGATGCGCGGGACGTCGATGGCCGCGCCGTCAAAATCCAATTCCAGCCTTTCCGAATTGGCCATCTCCGCGCAGGGCGCATAAAAGACCGACAGGGTCACCATGCCCAATCCCTTGCCGGCCAGTTGGGGTGGGGGGCCGGCGTCGCCGCGAGTGAGGAAATACGGCTGGGCAGCATCGGCGGGGGCCGTAGGCCTTGGCACTTGAACGAGGAAACGGATGGATGACATGTCGGAATCCATGACCTGGATTTCCCAATTGTATTGGAACTCATGCCTGAGGGACCCCTGGCCCACGGTCACTTGGTCTCCGTAGGCACGTGCCCGCACGACGGTCGAGTGAGGATGCTGCTCGAAGAAGGCCGGAATTGTGCCGTCGCAGCCGAAATCGATGGCATGGCAATGATGGGCGAACCGCAGGGCATCTTCTATTGACACGGGCATCGCGTTGGGTTGTCCGCCAGGCGGGTGGTCTGCATACGTCTCGAGAGGGCCCGCGCCGGGGGCATCCCAGAGCGATGCGATGGATGGGTCGGCCTGGATTCCTGAATCCGCGTTCCTCGCAACCGAGACCAATGCCCAAATGTAACGTTCTTCAGGGTGCCCGCCCCGTTCCTGCTCCCTGACAAGGGACAGGGGGACCACGAATCCAGGCGCAAACGAGTAGAGGTACGAGACGTTGAGCAAGGAGCCTTCCTTCTCGAAGGTGACCAGGAGCCGCCAGTGGAGGGCATCCAGCACCTCCACCGAGACATCGTAACCCACCCAGGTCGTTGCGTAGAGTTGACCAGGGACAAGATCGACTTCACTGAAGCGCATTGGCAGAAACGGCAGAAAGGCTTCTACGCTTGGCCACTGGGTTGGCGGATAGAAATTCCCCGGCGTACCGTTGATCGCATAGGCCAGGATTTCCATTGAATGTTGGGCGAAGTAGTAGGACACGACGTCTGGACCCCTTGTCGCGTCCACTTCCACGGCCGTCGCGTTATGGCCGTGTACGTCCATCACGGTTTTCTGGACACCGACAAACCGCCATTCCGCGTCTATTGCAGGAGAGGTCAAGAGACTCAGCGGGCCGCTTGCATGGGCAGCGCTTGTGACAGAAAACCTAGGCAATCCGGCCACAAACACATCGGTACCGGACTTGCCTCCCGAGCAGCCGGAGAAACCAGCGAGAAGGAGGAGCAGGAAGAAAAGGAAGACAACGCGCCTAGGCATGGATGCCCGCACCCCTAGACGGGGGAAAAGAGCACGCTCGATCCTTGCGCGAGGACGACCGCGTCGAACGGGGGCTGCGAGTGTGCCGTCCATACGACATCGTCAAATGACCACGCATACGGCCCGACAACCGGCCCTTGCCGTGCCGTCTGGATGTGGATCATTCCGGTTCCTGTCCCGGGCAAGTCGACAATCCAGTGATTCGTGCCGTCCCTGAGCAGGCTCAGGTCGCCGTCGACCGGCAGGGTGCGGGTGGCACTGTCTTGCTCTTGGGCCGCAGCCCACGTGTTGTAGTCCGTCATGCCGGAGGAGACGTCGCTGGCAAGGCCCGCATCACACTTGATTGATCCCGCTCCTCCCGAGTTGTCGAACCAATCATTGTAGCGAATGGGCCCATACGTGCGGTGGGGAACATGGAACGTGATGCTGGAACGCTCCAGAAAACCAAAGGAACCCCCGCGGTAGGTGACGTTCTGCGTATGGGCGCTGATGGTGAAATCGTACCAATAGATGTCTCGGGATGGATCGTACTTGCAGTCCGCCGACGGCTGGGAGTCCAATTCCACAACTGGACTGGCGGATCCTGTGTCAAACGAAGCCAGGGCAGCAGGCGTGCCCTTTTTCCAGCACGGGTTGTTGAACACCAGGGCAATCTCGAACTCGGCGTTTCCGTTCAGGCCCGGCCCGAGGTTCGTGCTGTCCGCATTCCCGGCTTGCTGGTCTGGGTCGCATAGGGGTCCAAGTCCGGGCGGAAAGCAAAAGGCGGGAATGGCCGTCGCATGGGTGACAGCAAGTCCCGGCTGCCAAGATTGCGTAACGGTATCGAAGTACTGTATCTGGCTGACGGCCTGGCAACCCGTCCAAGGCCCGCAGTAGGGGGAGACGGGATGCGCGGTCGTGCTCCCCCCCGCCGGCGCCGCGAACGTTTCCTGGCGGACGTCACGACCACTCGATGTGGACGAAGTCCAATCAATCGTCGTGGTGACTTTCCAATCGGTCGACGACGTGTCGGTGCCGGAGGCCGTCGCAGTCCAAGACATGCCGGTGTCGGTGGCCGAATCACAGCCTCCCACCGTAGGACGAGCGGCCGCCGTCCCCATTGGCTGGACCAATGCCTGAGTGCCGGGCAGGATGGGGGATGTGGACATCACAACGAGAACTAGTCCAATCAATGCGAGCAGGTGTCGGGCCACAAATCCAATCTCCACGGTGCTTCGAAGCACCCGTTGCTCGGGGCGGATCGGGTTATTTGGATTAGGTACCTATGACTCATTTGTTCCTAACCCTCCTTTTTCCTAGGCCTCCCGGTGCAACGCTTCATGCCATCCCGGCGCTACACAACCCTGGCCCTCCCCAACGCGCTTGTACAGCGCGTGGACGCATTCGTCCAGGCGAATGACTGGGGGTACCGAAGCCGTGCCGAAGTTTTCGCAGCGGCTGTCCGGGATTTCTTGAAGGCACACGAAGTAAACCGACCGTCCGGGACGCCGGAAAGGCCTCCCGCTCCGCGGCGGTAGTCCGATTGAATCCTTCCGGAGAAAGGGAGGACGGATTCCGGGCGGGCTGCGCCTCCTCCGGCCTCTACGGAACGCCAGGAGCGTGCGTCGCGCGTTCATCCACCGGCACGACGAACTTCAGCGCGGTGTGCGAGGCAGAGATGCGCGCCACCTTGATGTCCTTGAGGCCGGCCGCCCGGCCGGCAGCCAGCACGTCCGATTCCCGGATGTCGCGCTTTCCCTTGGGGTAGATGACCCACACTCCGCCGGTGTCGCCGATGCGGCTGCGCGCTGCGGCAAGGCCATCGAGGGCCGCGACGTCGCGCACACCGAAGAACAGGAGGTCGACGGTGCCGCCCGTCCGTGGGATGGTGGCGGTCTTGCCGAGTTCGTTCTCCAGGGCGCGCGGGACGGCGCCGGTGGTCGCAACGCGCACGCCCTCCTTCACGCCGAGCTTGTCCATGAGGCTTGGCGGCTTGCGGATCTTGTTGGCGAGCCGGTCGACCTTCTGGCCGAGCGGGAACTCCATGATGAGTCCGTCCACGCGCAACCGCAGGATGCCTTTGGCCGTGGAGACGACATCGATGAGCTTGTAGGCGACCTCGCCGCGCCGGCCGCCGCTGAAGGTGACGTGGTCGCTTGCGAAGTCGCCCTTGACGTTGACCTTCTGGCCGCCGACGGTGACCGTGCCGGCGACTTCGTCTCCCATGGCTGTTGCCAGGGCGGACGGCTACTTGGAGTGAACGCCGCTAACGGCGCATGGGGCGCTTGGCCGGCGTGCCGTGTTCCGGGGAGGCGTGCGGCGGTTTCCCCAGCCAGCCGATGTCGGCGCCGAGGAAGTCCAGGATGTCGACGGCGAGTTGGCGGTACCCGCCCGGCGCCGATGGCTTGCTGAAGAATGCCGTGGCGTCCGCCATCATGGACTCGGCCCGGTCGTCGGGGTCCGTCGACGCGGTCAGGATGATGATGGGCCAGCGCGCCAGATTGCCCTCGTGGCGGATGCGGTCGACGAGGTCGATGCCCGACATGCCCGGCAGTCCGATGTCGACGACGGCAAAACGCGGCCACAACGATCGCGGTGAACGCAGCATGGCGTCCACGCTGGCCCACGCACCGGCGGCGTCGCCCTGGATGTCGAAGCGGTCGGTGTACCCCGATTGGCGGAATGCCTCCGTGAGAAGGCGCTGGTGCACCTTGCTGTCCTCGACGATGAGGATCAGGGGCTCTTCCATGGCAACGGTGAGAACGGCCGGGGCCCTTAAGCGGTTGCCGGCCGCCACTTATGAGGACGCGACGGGGACGGGGGGCCGCGGCACGAGTTTCAGGGCGGCGTGCCGGCTCGAGACCTGGAGTTCCAGTTCGCCATCGAGGTCGAAGTAGAGACCCGCCTTGGCGACGGCCTCCGTGCCGATCTCGCGGTGCCCACGCGGGTACACGACCCAGAGCGTGCCGCCGGATTTCAGCGTCGCGAGGCAGGCACCGATGGACGCCAGGCTGCGTTCGTCCGAGACCCCGACCACGAGCATGTCGACGCCGGCCGGGGCGCGCACGGCTTCCTGCAGGCGCCGCCGCCGCAACAGCCGATACACCCACGCATCAGGCAAGCCAACGACCGCGACGGCGTCACCCTGGCGCGCGCCAAGGACTTCCAGCGGGGACGGGGCGTCTTCCATCTTGCGGGCAAAGCGGCGGGCGCGGCGCTGCTCCTGCATGTCCATCTTGGCTTCGCCGTCGGGGAAGCGGATGTGGATGTACGACCCGTACTGCCAGACTTCCGTGACGTCCGTGTATGGTAGGCGGCCTTCAGCGCCGGGGGAGAACGTGATGGCGTAGCGGCCGAGCGTGGCGTGCACCGACTCCGTCGTCCCGCCATGGGTCCACTCGGTGCGTGCCCGGAAGGCCACGGCCTCGGACTCCACCTCCAGGTATATGGGCTTCGCGGAGACGGACGGCCGACGCCGAAACGTGCCGCGGTCAATCCTTTGCATTGCGCGCATCAGAGGAAACGGGGGCCTGCCGGCGGTCCATCCACCATTGGGCGACGGCGATGGCGTGGTTGCCGTGGTACCAGTGCGGGCCCAGGCTGACGCGCTGCGCCCCGGCCGCCTCGATGGCGCGATATTCGGCCGCGCTGAACGGCACGTGGTCGGAAAGAAGCAGGATAGGGTCTGCCGGCGGCATCCAGGAATCGATGGCGGCCCCGGCGGGGTCGAGCAGCACGAACGTCCCCTTTCCCTTGAGGTCGACAAGGAGCTCCTCCAGGCCGAAGGCCGCGACGGACAGGCCGCGCTGCACCTCCTTCCAATCGGGCACGGACCATGACGCCTTGAGGGCCTGCTGCAGGCGCGCCGCCGTGGAGCGCTCGTCCGGGTTGAGCATCTGGATCTTGGCGCCCTCGATGCGCACGGTCTTCTGGCGCACTGGGCTGCGGGCAAAAACGGCGTAGGATTCGACGTCCTCGCGCAGGCCGTGGCTCAGGAAGAACGCCGCTTGCATGTTGCGGCACAGCACGTCGACGCGGCCCGCCGCGGCCGATAGTTCGTTCAGGCTCCAGTCGCCCGACGATTCACCGGTGTGCGAGACCGTGACGAAGCGCCGCATCAGCCCACCGGACGCGCCCAGGCGCCGAGGTCCGAGAGGCGAACCAGCAGGCCATCGGCGTTGGGGCTCGTCGGGGCGGGCGGCCCGTCCTGCTCGTCGACAAGGAACGTCTCGGCGCCGGATACCCAGAGGTGCCGCGTGGTGAAGACCCGGTCGCAGCAGTCGGCCGTCTGGCGGGTGGCGGGGACCGTGGCTGGCGCCATGGCCTGAAGGTCGTCGCGGATGGCGGACAAAGCATCTGGGCCCATCATGGCCATGCGGGCGTCGGCCACGAGGTCGCGCCCGCAATCGATGGTGCCGTTGCGGCCGAGCGAACGAGCAGCCACCTCGAGTGCTTGCTGCACCTCGGCCGCGCACCAGCCCGTGCGGCCCGCGACGCCCCAGGGTTGGCCTTGCAGCCGCAGGACCGTGCCGTCCGAGAAGACGAGCACGCCGCTTGCGCCCGAGCTCCAGCCCGCGATGCCGCCCGCAGTCCGGTTGACGACGGCGGCGATGATGGCGCCCTGCGGGACGCCAGATGGGACGGCGGCGGCGTCGGGGATGAGGGAGCCGTCGGCGAGGCGGCGAACGCCGGTCGGTTCGGACGTACAACCGGCCAGGATGGGGACGAGGAGGACGGCGACGACGACGAGGCGCACAGGCCGCCCAGCGCTGGGGTCCTCATGGCCTTGGCGATGGCGGGGTGCGACGCCGAACGCTTCCGGCAACCCTTTGTCCAGGCAGGTGGCTCCAGGAGACATGGGCGACGCGGACACGCTCTCCCGGTTGCACTTTCCCCGCGGCCTCGAACTCGGCTTGGCCGGCGGCGTCCTTCTGCGCTTCTCCGAGGTGGAGATCGAGACGAAAGGCAAGCTGCACGAGCCGCGGCCGGACTTTGCCATCCGTCTCGGAGCCAAACTGGGCGACGTGCGTCTGCTCGAGATCATGATGCCGGAACTGGGCATCCTTCTGGCGCAAGTGGCGGCCTCCGCTGACCACGAGGATGCAACGCTGGAATTGACGGCGGGGCCGCGCCAATTGAAGCGCATCGCCGAGGCCGCGCAGGCCGTGGGGGCCGCGCCGGAGCCGCAGCAGCTTGCCGCCAGTGCCGACTGGATGACTGCCGTGTTCGACCTTCCCGCCTACGACCCCGGCTACTTGTCCGTCATCCCGGCCGTGGCTTGATCCAGTCGCGCAGCAGGTCCATCTGCTGGATGACGGACATCCACCCGTCGTCGCCTTGACCGCAATTGAGCCGCGCCATGCGGTCCCCGGCACGGACGATGACCTCGCCGCAGTCGGCGATGCCGACGGGCTTTGGGTCCTGCGCGCGGGCAAGGGCGGCGTCGATGGCGCGCCATGCGGCATCGCGGTCGCTGGCCGAAAGGGTGGCCGTGCGCACCTCGACGATGCGGACCCCATCCGGGCCTCCGGCCGCCCCGTAGATGGTGCCGTCCGAGAACAGGGGCTCGACGATGGGTCGCCACTGTGACAGGTTCTGCGGGATGATGACGGCCGACTCCGACGCGCCGTTCCCGTTCATGCGGATCTGGTAGCCGACGTACAGCACGTGGCCGTCGCGGTCCAGGCCGACGTACGGCAGCGTCGGGCCGTAGCCGTCCGGGCCGACGGGGATGAACCCATACGTCCGGCCCTCCTCGACGGCGGGGCCGCCCCACGCCGACCAGGCACCCGCTGCGGCGCCGGGCGTGACGGGCGTGGTCGAGCCGCAGCCGGCAAGAAGCGTCCCGATTGCGACAATGGTGAGGAGCGAAATGCGCATCGACTGGGATGGATGCGCCGGGGCCATGAACGTCGCGGTTTTGTTGGGGACGTGCCGACTACGCGAGGCGGCTGACGAGTTCCTTGCGGGCCGCCTCGAAGAGGCGTTCCGCCTGGCCGGCTTGGTCCGCCGTCGGCATTGCCCCGCCCTTGGCTCCCTGCTCCATGGCCTTGCAGAGGGCGGCAAGCTCCAAAGCACCAAATGTCGCGGCCGTCGACTTGAGGGTGTGGTAGCTGCGCTGCGCCGTCACGATGTCCTTCATGCCGATGGCGGCGCGACCCTCCGCCAACTGCTTCGGGCCCTCTTCAAGGAACGCCTGGATCAGCTCCTTGACGACTTCGCGGTCACCACCCATGTCGTCCATGAGCACTCGGATCGCGCCCTCGTCAATTGCCGCCACGCCCGGTGCAAGGGCCTTCCCCCTCAAACCGTTTCCCCAACGCACAAGTCCCCGCGCCGGCTGGCCTTGGTGTGACCGGTCCCCTGAACCTGCGCCGGCACCCGAAGGCAAGCCCCGTTGCAGAGCCGTGGCGTGATGCGCGCCTCGACGAGGGCTTGCGGCTGTTCAACGAGGGCCATCATTGGCACGCCCATGAAGCGCTTGAACCGCTTTGGATGGGACTGGAAGGCGAGGAGAAGCTGTTCGTGCAGGGCATCATCATGGCGGCCGCGATGCTCGTGCAGTATGACAAGCGCGTGGAGCGCGGTGTCGCCAACCACTGGGCCAACGTGCGGCAACGCCTCGCCGCGAGTGCACCGACGAAATGGGGAATCGACGTCGCCGGCCTCCTGGCGCAACTCGAGACCTACGCCAACGCGGCCAAGGACGGGGCGTGGGGATTGCCCGCCGGGGCTGTCCGCATCACGCGCAAGCCCTTCAGTTGAGGCTGCCGGGCTCGTTGCCCGTGGCGACGGGGTAGCCTTCCTCGCGCCAACCCTCGATGCCGTTGAGCATCTCCTTGACCTTGAAGCCGAGGCCTGCCAGGCGCAGGGCCCCCTTGGTCGAGGCGTTGCAGCCGACGCCGGCGCAGTAGCACACGTACGTGGCGTTGCGGTCCAAACGGGCCGTGGACTCGGCCGTGATGTGGCGGTAGGGGAGGTTGACGGCGCCCGGGACGTGACCCTTGGCGTAGGATTCCGGGCGGCGGGTGTCGACCACGACGAGTCCGGCGATGCCCTTCTGGACATCCGCGTGCACGTCGCTGGGGTCCGTCTCGAAGGCCAGGCGGGCGGCGAAGTGGCCGACGGCGAGGGCGGGTTCGGCAGCAGGCGTCTCCAGGACGGCCGAGAAGCGGGCGACGTTGACTGCGGTGGGCACCGTGGTCATGGGGATGGCCAGGCACGGCCGGCTCTTGAGGATGACGACCCGCGCGTTCGCACGACCGTGAACCTGTTCAATGCTTAACCTCCGACATGATTAAACATGGACACGGCTCACAGGGGTCCAA
Source organism: bacterium (assembly GCA_040390065.1). GTDB lineage: Archaea > Thermoplasmatota > E2 > JACPAO01 > JAHFTW01 > JAHFTW01. The sequence goes on from JAZJZE010000009.1 coordinate 535,370, forward strand.
CCCATGGCCGCAAACCCCTCCGCCGACACGCTTGCCGGGCAGCTCGTCGATACCACGTTGCAGATCCTCTGCGCCATCCGCACCGAGATGCGCACCAGCACGGACCTCACGATGGCGCAGTTTCGCACCCTCATGCACCTGCACCGCTCCGCCGGCACCAGCCTCTCCGAACTGGCCGACGACGTCGGCGTGAGCCCGCCCGCCATGAGCAAGCTCATCGACGGCCTGGTGGAGCGCAACCTGGTGGCGCGTACACCGCAAGCCGAGGACCGCCGCCGCGTCGAACTGGTCGTCAGCCCCGAAGGTCGCCGCGTCCTCGACCGCGTCCGCCAGGCGGTGCGCGCCCGCCTCGCCGAACGGCTGGCGACACTGTCCGCCGGCGACCGCGGCGCCATCGCCGCCGCCCTCACGCACTTGGACAACGCACTCGACGCCCCAGAGGTACTCGCATGAGCGACGCCCGCTCAACGACGCCGGCCCCCACGCCGGCAGGCGGCCCAGCCGCCGACCCTGGTGCGACGCACAGCAAGCTCAGCCACCGCCAGATCCTCATCATCTTCTCGGGCCTGATGCTCGGCATGTTCCTGTCCGCGCTGGACAACACCATCGTCACGACGGCCCTGACGAGCATCGTCGGCGACCTCGGTGGCCAGAGCCAGGCGACGTGGGTCGTCACCTCGTACCTCCTCACGAGCACCATCACGATCCTGATGTGGGGCCGCCTGTCGGACATCTATGGCCGCAAGCTGCTGTTCCAGATCTCCATCGGCGCATTCCTTGGCGCCTCCGCGCTCGTGGGCCTTGCCAACAGCATGACGTTCCTCGTCCTGGCCCGTGGCCTGCAGGGCATCGGCGCAGGCGGCATCATGAGCCTCGCCTTCGCCATCATCGGCGACATCCTATCCCCTCGCGAGAGAGGGAAGTACATGGGCCTCATGGGCTCCGTGTTCCTCTTTGCCATGATCATCGGCCCGCTGCTTGGCGGCCTCATCGTGGAGCACATGCACATCGGCAACATCGCGCCGTGGCGCTGGGTGTTCTACATCAACATCCCGATCGGCATCCCGGCCTTGTTCATCACGGGCATCGTCCTGCGCCTACCCTTCCACAAGCAGCCCGGCAAGATCGACTTCCTTGGCTTCGGCCTCATGGCCCTCGGCACCTGCTCCTTGATCCTGGGCTTGCTGTGGGCCGGCCAGCCCGCCAGCTGGGACCAATCATACAACCTGCGCTGGTTCCCCGGCGTCGGCGACGCGGCACCCATCGGCGGCGTCGCCCCAAGCGCCGGCGTCGCCACGTTCCTCGGCGACTGGGTCGTCACGATCCTGCTTGCCGTCGGCGTCGTCGTGACGACGCTGTTCGTCTATAGCCAGGCAAAGGTCAAGCAGCCGCTCCTGCCGCTCAGCCTCTTCCGCCACCGCACGTACGCCCTCGGCTCCTTCGTGAGCTTCGTGGTGGGCGCCGCCATGTTCGGCGGCTTCGTCTTCCTGCCCACGTACCTGCAGATGAGCACCGGCGTGTCCGAGACCCTGTCGGGCCTCCTCATGTTGCCCCTCATGGCCGGCATGTTCCCCGCCATGACGATTTCGGGCATCCTTGTCAGCAAGACCGGCCGCTACAAGATCTGGCCACTCATCGGCTTGCCCGTCGGCGCCGGCGGGCTCCTATGGCTCTCGACCATCGGGGCATCGACGCCTTTGTGGTACACTGGCTTCGGCATGTTCCTCCTGGGCGCCGGCATTGGCTTCACCATGCAGGTCATCGTCGTGGCCGTGCAGAACGTCCTCGAGCCGCGCCAACTCGGCATCGGCACGAGCGCCAACACGTTCATGCGCCAGATCGGCGGCGTCGTCGGCATCGGCTTGTTCGGCGCCTACTATGCAAGCCGCATCATCGCGCTCATCCCGAAGGCACTCGCCGCCGCAGCTGGGGACCCGACCGTCGACCTCACACCCATCAAGTCAGGCTTCCGCGTCGGCCCCGAGGCCGTGCACCAGTACCACGAGCCCCTGCACAGCATTGTGACCGGCGGCTTTGCGGACACCATCGCGCACATCTTCCTGTTCGCAGCACCCGTGATGCTGCTCGGCTGGGTCGCCGTCTTCTTCCTCAAGGAGATCCCCCTGCGCCAGACCCGCAGCGTCGGCGGCGCCGCAGCGATGGAAGGCGGCCACGCACCCGATGCGCCATCAGCGCCGGCTTCGACGCCATCGCCCACGCCCGCCGCCCCGGTCCTTGCCGCGAGCGTTACGGCACGGAATCCAAACAGTGGCAACGGCCACACGAATGGGGGCGGCACACCAGCGCGGCCCAGCCACGCCATTGCGCCGACCCCGCACCCGTCCGTCACGCTCCGTGAGCGCCCGGCGCAGTCCGCGTACACCATCGACGAACTGCACCGCCGCGTCGACGCCATCCCGCATCCGACGCAGCGCCCGATGCGCCGCCGGCGCTAGTAACGGTCGCGGATACGCCTGGCCGGCACGCCCGCCCAGAACTCGCCGGCCGGCACGTCGCGGTTGACCAAGCTCATGGCTCCGATCACGGCGCCGTCGCCGATTGTGACGCCGGCGAGGATGGTGCAGTTCGCGCCAATCGACACCGCCTTGCCGATGTGCACGTCCCCGAGCTGGTACGTCCCATGCGTGTACCCGTGCGAGAGGATCGTGGTGTTGTAGCCGATGACGCAGTCGTCGCCGATGTGGATGCGACCGGGGAAGAGCACGTCGATCTGCGCGTCGAGCCCAAGGCTCACGTCCCGGCCGATGTGGGCCCCGGCCACGCGCGCAAACCCTCGCCGCGCGGCGTACCACGGCATGCGGTTGGCGGCGCGCAGCCACACCCAGTTCCAGCCGACGCGCCAGCGGCTGACGTCGCGAAACGAGTACAGGAGGCTGTTGCGAGGCCCGCGGCTGGGGCGGACCTCGACGCCGGGATGGGGCACGCTCGGCCATGGGCAGCGCGCTATATGGCGATGGAGGCGCTTCGTTCCAAGCGGTCCACCAGCGCATATGTATAGGCCCAGGGCCGGTGGGTTGCGTGGCCGAGGGTTCTCTTCTGGAGTTGCAGGGCTTGACGCGGCACTACGGCGCCGTGCGTGGCGTCGGGCCCATCGACCTCGAACTGGCTCCGGGAATCCACGGCCTCTTGGGACCCAACGGCTCCGGCAAGACGACGCTCATCAAGACCATCCTCGCGTTCCTGCCGCCGACGTCCGGCCGCTGCCGCGTCCTCGGGTTCGACATCGCGACCCAGGCGATGCAAGTCCGTCGCCTCGTCGGCTACATGGCCGAGAACGACGTCGTCGTGCCCGGCCTGAACCCGGCGCAGACCGTCCGCCTCGCCGCCGAATTGTGCGGCATGTCGCCGGCCCGCGCCCACGAAGCCGCCGCCGAGGCACTCCAGGCCGTCGGGATGGGCGAGGAGCGCCTGCATGCCCCCAATCGCTTGTCGACCGGGCAGCGCCAGCAGGTCAAACTCGCAGCCGCACTGGTCCACGCCCCGCGGCTCCTCATCCTCGACGAGCCCACCAACGGCCTCGACGCGCGCGCCCGTCGTACCATGCTCGACCTCATCGCCGAAGTGTCGCGCGAGAAGGACATCTCCGTCATCCTGTCGACACACATCCTGCCTGACGTCCAAGCCGTCTGCCAGGACGCCGTCGTTCTGCGCGAGGGCCAGCTCGTCGCGGTCGAACCCGTGCAGGCGCGCCTGGTCGAGCGCCACGCCAACCGCACCTGGTTCGACGTGCAGGCGCTGGGCGGAGCCGATGACTTCCTCGACGCGTGCAAGGCGGCAGGCCTGACGGTGCGCGCCGGCCACGCCGGGCCACAGGTCGCAGCCAAGGACGCTTCGCAGCTTCTGCAACTGGCCACGAAGGCCGGATGCGTCCTCAGCCGCGTCGTGCCGGCGACGGTCGGCGTGGAGGAAGCGGTCCTCGAACGGCTCGAGCCAGACCGCCTGGCGGTGCGCCCATGAAGACGCAAGTCGAGACACGCCGCCTGCGGACGTGGGAGGCCGACGCCGGCTACGTCCCGCAACGGGCGTGGCGCGTCATCATGAAGTACGGCTACCTGCGCATGGCGCGCACCTGGTTTCTTGCGACCCTCGGCATCGGCATCGTCATCACCGAAGTCCTCCTTCTTGCCGGCTTGTCGCGCAGCATGGTCTCGGCGACCACCGCACCAGACCCGGGCACCATCCTTGCCACGGTCTTCTTCTTCCTCGCCGTCGCCGTCGTCGCCCTGATCCTGGTCGGCGCGCCCCTGTTTGCCGATGACTTGCGCTTCAACGCGCCGCTCTTCTACTTCAGCCGGCCGCTTCGCCCAGACGACTACCTGCGCGGCAAGGCAATGCAGATGGTCAGCCTGCTCGCGGCCTTGGCGCTCCTTCCCACATTGGCGCTCATGGTTCTCGGCATGCTCCTCGGAAGCACAGCCGGGACGCCGACGGACTTTGCTGGCAACCCTCTTGCGGGCGATGCTCTTGCTGCCTACAACGCGACGCACCTCACGGGATTTGCCGACTGGCTGTACGCCACCGCCGTCGTGGGCGCCGGCGTCGCGGTCGTCCTCGCGTTTGGCATCGCCGTGACCCTATGCGCGTCGGCCTACACGCGCCGCGGCTGGCACGCGGGACTGGCCGCCTTTGGATTCCTCGGCGCCTGGAGCGTCATCGGCGCCATGGCCAAATTCGGCGCGAAGGGCGCATACGAGAGCCTGTTCGGCCCCTTCGGCTGGATCGGCCTCGTGCTCGAGCGGCCCATGACGATGCGCTTCCACAGCTCGTCGCCCAATCCTGCCGACGCCGTACCGGAAGGATCCGGATTCGCCGTCGCCATCGCCTACGGTCTGCTGTTGGCAACGACCCTCATGCTGCTTGGCGCCACCGTGCGCCGCATCCGCCGCGTGGAGGCCATCCTGTGAACGCCAAGCCCCTGGCATTCCAGGACGTCACCTGCCGCTTCGGCGACGTGGTCGCCTTGAACCGCGTCACCTTGGAGCTCGACCCAGGCGTCACCGCGCTGGTGGGCCCGAACGGCGCCGGCAAGTCGAGTTTCATGAAGGCGGCCACCGGTCACGTGCAACCCGTCCTGGGCGCCGTCACCGCGTTTGGCCAACCCGTCTGGGACAACCCGGCCGCAATCGGGCGCATGGGATTCGTGCCGGAGCAAGACGCATTCTACGAACGCATGACCGGACCGGAATTCGTCGCCAGCCTCGCTATGCTGTCCGGCATGTCCAGTGGCGCCGCCCGCCAAGCCGCCGAAGCGGAACTGACGGCGCTTGGGCTCGTCGACGGCTGGGAGCGCCCCATCAAGACGTACTCCAAGGGCATGCGGCAACGCGTCAAGCTCGCGCAGGCCCTGGTGCACGGCCCGGACCTCCTGTTCCTGGACGAACCGCTTCTCGGCTGTGACCCCATCGCGCGCCGGCGCATCCAGGACCGCGTGCAGAGTCTTGCCAACGAAGGCTGCACCATCCTCATGGCCAGCCACATCCTGCCCGAAGTCGAACGCCTCACGCGCCGCATCGCCGTGCTTGCGGCCGGCCGCCTCGTCGCGCAAGGCGACGCAGGACAAGTCCGGGACGCGCTGACACAGATCCCAAGCCGCGTGCGCATCCAGACCTCGGCGCCACGCGTCGTCGCAGCGGACCTGTCGTCGTGGGACGACGTGCAGTCCGTACGCATCCACCGCGGCGCCGTCGAACTCGAAACGTCGCGCCTCAAGGCAACGCTGGAGCGCCTGCACGGCGAACGCGGCAAGGCGTGGGGCCTGCAGGGCATCGAGACCATGGACGCCGACCTCGACAGCCTGTTCGGCTACCTGGCGGAGGGGACCTGATGGCTGGCACGACCTCCAAGGCGGGTTTCCTCGCCGGCATCTTCCACCCCGAACTCGTGCGCTTCAGCTTCCGCGCCTTGCGGCAGAACCGCAAGTTCCTCTTCGCACTGCTTGCGAGCCTCGTGCCACTGGTCATCGGCATCGTGATGTTCGCCAACGAGGCGTCAACGCAGAACAAGCCCGGCAGCGTCTTCCTGCCACAGTACACCGGCGTCGTCGGCGGCCTCATCCTCACTGGCACCGTGCCCTTCGTCGCCCTCCTGCTTGCCGGCGGCATGCTCGCCGACGAGGTCGAGGACCGGACGCTCACGTATCTCCTGGTCCGGCCGATTCCGCGCCGCGTGCTGTACGCCTCCAAGGCGCTGCCCGTCATCCTGACGGCCGCCGCCCTCGGCGCCGTGCAGGCACTGCTCTTCGGGTTGTGCCGGCTCGCAGCGGCGCTGACGTGGGGCATGCACACGCAGATCCCCTACAAGCTGGCAGTACCCGTGCCGGATCCGCCGACCATCGGGGCGCCGCTCCTGGTCTTGCAGGTCATCCCCGTGGCCATGGTCGCCGCGGCGCTGGTTGCGGCCCTCTTCGCGGCGCTCTTCGGGCTCGTGAGCCTTCTCACGACCCGCTTCCACTTCCTTGCCAACCTGATCATCTTCCTGGCATGGGAAGTCCCCTTCGGACACCTCGGCGGCGCCTCGAGCTACCTCACCATCACGTACTGGGGCCTCTCCATCGCGGGCTCCCTGGACCCGACCATCGGCGGCATGACGTCCGCGGACGCCAACGTATTCGTCGCCGTCGGCTGGATGCTCCTGTGGACCGGAATCTGGGTATGGGTCGGAATGAAACGGATTCCCAAGCGGAACTTCAACATCACGTCCGCCGCGACGTGACGGGTTCGCGAGGCTCACCCGTCATGTCGTTCGCACACGGATGCCCACGCTGGGGCCTTCCCGGCCCCAGACCCCTGGGCGGAGACGGCGGCCGGTCGGCATCGCGCCACAACATCGCTGCGCCGCATGCTGGCCGGCAAGCCGGCCAGCATACGTGACTGGCGAACCGTCGCTGCGCTCCGGTTCACCAGCGCTCGCTGAGGATGCTCGGCTGCTACCCTCCGGGTCCGCGTTGACAAGCCGGCCGCCGAGGCCAGCCGCGCAGGGAGGTCATCACGCGTTCTGTTCCATCTGTTTCATCTGTTGACCAGTCGTCGGCGCGTCACCGAAACGGCATCTCGGCCGCCAACTTGTGCGCCGCCGTCTGCACCTGCTTGCGCCAGTCGGGACCCTTGCCGGCTTGCAGGATGGTGCGGCCGACGTTGACGACCGCGAACCGGCCCTTGCCGTCGCCGCCTTTCTCGAGGCTCGTCTTGGCATCGCCGCCCTGGGCGCCGACTCCAGGAATCAGGAGCGGGACGCCGTCGCCGCAGATGCCGCGCAGTTGAGCAAGCTCGTCGGGATAGGTCGCGCCGGCGACGAGTCCGAGGTTGTGGAATTCGCGGTCCCACTCCATTGCCTTGCGCGCGACGGCCTGGTAGAGCGGCATGCCGTCAACCTTCAGGTCTTGGAAGTCGCCGGCCGACGCGTTGGAGGTGCGCGCCAGGAGAAAGACGCCCTTGTCGGCGTAGCGGGCAAACGGCTCCACCGTATCGCGGCCGAGGTAGGGCGTCACCGTCACGGCGTCGGCGCCGAGTCCGTCGAATGCTGCCTCTGCGTACTTCGTCGCCGTGTTGCCGATGTCGTTGCGCTTGCCGTCGAGGATGACGGGGAGTCCCGGCGGCATGGATTCGATGAGGCCGTGCAGCGCGTCGTGGCCGATATCTCCGAGGGCTTCAAAGAAGGCCGCGTTGGGCTTGACGCAGCAGGCGACGTCGGCGACGGCCTCGACGACGGAGTGGCAGAACTCCAGAGTGTCCTCCTCGTGCAACTCCTCGGGGAAGTGCTGCGGGTCAGGGTCGATGCCGACGCAGAGCCACGAGTTGGCCCGTTTCGCGGATGCGACGAGACGCTCGCGGAAAGACTCGGCCACCACGATTGGCGATGCTGTGGCCTGCCTAAGGGGTTTGGGGACCGCCGCCACGCGGCCAAACGGCGGCGGCCCAGGTGGCGTCCGGGCTCGGCGACGCCACCGAAGTCACGAACCGGCCTTCGGTCCCTCGTGTCGAAGGCGGAGGGAAGCCAAGGAAACAGAGGGCGCCTTCCACAGTGGGGGTCAGTGCAGGTGGACAGGCGCACAGGGACCGAGAGGATGAGATGTACAGAGGATTGTTGACGTCGCGAAACTCGGCGTCGAACGTCATGAAGGGCTGGAGGCTCGAGGCAAAATGATGCAAGCCGTCGTCCATGGTCGCGTTGTAGGGATGCATCCGGCCCATTTCCCAATGCGCCATGCCGGGGTACGGCCTCGGGTCCCGGATGGCGATGCCGGTGGGCGACGCCAACGAGAAGTACGGAGTGGCACTGTGGCTCACGCGCATGACGGCCCGGAAGGTCAAGTCCTCCGGATTAGGAGCCGGGCCCCCGTCGCCCACTTTACCGACGGTCCAGACCGGAGCAACATCGTCGATGGTCCAGTTGTCACTGGCCGCATGGAAACCTCCCGACGGCTCCGCCTGAGCAGGAGTCCAATTCGCCGGATACAGGACCCCGAGGAGCCACGGATTTGGGTCAGTCAGATCGACGGGAAACCTCACGAAGCCAGCAGACGGGCCCGTCCATGTGAAGAAAACCGAGGCGTTCTCCGTGCGAAGCTGCACGGCGCCGCGGACCTCATCGTGCGTCAGCCGCGTAGCGTTGTACAGCACTCCAATCTGGTGACCCAACAGATCCGGCGGCTCGTCGGGCCGGACGGGCGTTCGACCGTAATACGTGTACCAATCGGGAAAATCGGCCCCGACGGGGAGGCGTTGATCGTCGAACGTTAGGCAGGACCAATCCAGGGGTGGATGCGCCTCGACGAGAACGTCTACGATGGAGTGCGGCCGTGGTTCGCAAGTGACGTTGGTCCCGCCGGGCAAGGACGGGCATCCAACGTATGCCGCCATCGGCTGAACATTGCCCAAGGGGGGCGATGACTGTTGGGGCGTACCGGTACAGCCGCAAACGACGACAGCGACGGAGAGGACGACGCCCAACCGGCCCGCACGCATGCGGCCTGGATTTGGCCGCGCCTGTTTAAGGGAATTGGCCAAGCCGTGCGAATAGGTGGCGAAGACAACAGGTGGCGGGAGCCCACGTCGGCCCGGGCGGCCGCCACGGGCAGGATTATGTTCTGTCCGGCCGTCGAATGGCCATGGCCCCGGACCTGGCGTTCCATCCCCTTCGGGAACACCAGGCATCTCCCGCGCGGCTGGCGGAACTCCTCACGGAGGCGAAGGCCGTCCTGTTGGACCGAGGCATGGCCGACATGGAGGAATACGGGGACATGCTCAAGTGGGGCCTGCCGCGCTGCGACGGCAAGTGCCGCAGCATGCACGTCTACCACCCCGATTGGTGCAGTTTCAGCGACCGGTTCCGCGGCACCATCCACTACCACGGCGGCGCCATCCGCGGCACGCTGCTTCTCGGCGGCTTCGAGCACTCCATCTACGAGGCGACGCGCGACCCGCAGGGCGACCGCTTCCACAACGGCGAGGCCTACCGCCTCACCAGGCACACCCGATTGCAGAGCGCCGGCACGACGTACGACTTGCCCGCGATGGTACCGCACTGGCTGAAGCCGACTCGGCTCACCCTGACCAACTTCGAGGAAGACGACAACGGCCTCATGGGCGACCTCGTCAATCCAGCCGCAGACGTCGACATCGACGAGCACCGGTGGACGCAGGCGCAGGCGGATGCGTTGCTGCCCGTGCTGCTCGAGTTCATCGATGCGAAGCTGGCCGAATTGACCGTCCTGGCTTGAGGCGGCCCGGACAGGCCCCTCGGCGCCCGGAGGCGACGAGGGGCACATCTTGGCCGTCGAAGCGGAGCGTCCGCGACGCTGAGACGGCGTAAGTGTGAATCGCGAAGCGATTCACATCTTCGTGATCATCTGGCGGCCCATCGCCACGATGTAGGAGACGTCGGCGCCGGCCACGAGGCCTTCGGCGAACTCCTCGGGGACCTGGATGTCGAAGGTCTCGAAGGATTCCTTGTCCATGAGTTGCGCCGTGCCGGCGTGGAACGAGAGAAGCTGCGCCTGGCGGCGGTCGACGATGGGGACCCAGACCTTGTCCGAGACGGTGCCCAGCAGGGTGCGCTTGGCGTTGGTGAAGATGCTGCGGGCCTCGATGCGGGCCTTCGAGGCGCCGTGCTTGCCCGGCTTGGACTTCTCGATGGAGTCGATCTTGCACGGCTCGTCGTCGATCAACACGAAGCGGCCTTCCTTCAGTTCGCGGATCTCCGCCTGTTCCTTCATACGGCTCCTCGGGCCGGGCACAGTTGGGGGTTGATAAAGGGTTTCGAGGGCTACGCCGGCTGGACGCCGTTCGTGGCCGGCGTAAAGGTCGTGCCGAAGAGCAGTGGGGAGGGGTAAGGATGCGCCGGCGCCGACCAGTCGTATTGGAAGGACCAGGGTCCAAATTGTCGAGAGAACTCCAGCTCGATGATGCCGGGCGGAGCGACGGTCTCCACGGTTCCATCCGGGCGGACATATCTTGCATGGCCGTCCGTGGCGTTTTCCAAGCCGGTTCCTTGCGGGCCCACCGAGGAAAACGGCAGGAAGCCAAGGACGAGGGTTTTCCCGTCAATTCCCAGCGAGCGGTCGAGTTGCACCATGGCGCTGGCCTGCACATCGTAGCCGGCCGATGCGGCGCCGACTTGAGCACCCTGCTGGGCATCGCTTCGTTTCGCAAGAAAGACTCCCTCCGCGTCGCCGTAAGAAACCGACAAGGCAGTGTTGTTCCAGTGGCCCTGCAGGGTTGGGGGGGCCGCAAGCTCCGTGGACAGCAGCATGAAGATGTGCCCAAATGCGTCTGGGCCGCACATGCGTTGCGCCGCTTTCCATCCCTCGCGGGTTACGTCAACAACGAGGGATATCCTGCTTCCGTCGGTCCCCTGGAGGATGCCCATGTCAGGCCCGGGTCCTGTGGCGTTGGCTTGCTTGGCGCCTGCCCCGACCCAGACGGCGGTCATCGGTGGCGCTCCAGTCGTGAGCTCGGACATCATGCCCCAACAGTCGCGCCATTCCGCTCCTTGCAACCTGGGCCCGCCAAATCCCACCGTAAAAATCTGGTTGGTCGTGGACTTCGGGGGCATCGTCCAATTGACCCACAACCGCAGGTCGCCATCCATATGGTCCCCTCCGGCGGGAAACGAAATGTCAATCCAAACCAATCCCGGAACGGTTCGGCGCAGGGTTCCGCTGGTGGGAATGAGTTGCGGCGTATCGTGTCCCTGATTGGTCCCCGCGACCACTTGGGTTGCCGGCGCCCTGGAGGAGTCGGATTCTGGCGGGAGGCTCGCTTCATTGGTAGGCCGGTGGGCGCTGCAGCCTGCCAGCACGAAACCAAGGAAGAGGAGGGGGAGGAGCAGCCGGCCTAGCATGTTGCCGTGGCCGTCTGTTCGGCGCCGTCGGAGGGATCAACCACAAGGTGGAAGTGGCCGATGATTGAGGCATAGGCCGTAATGGACTCCCCCGTGTTCATGAGGTGGCTTGCGGCGCCGTCCTGGTGCGTGCCAGGGTCGATTGCGCCCGGTACGTTGACGCCCGTTGTGTGGGTGTAGTATGAGACGCCGTATTCGTAGTCATAATCGGCGAGGGTCGACGAGCCACTGACGCTTGTGAACCACTCGGCGCTGCAACCGCTTCCGTAGGGGTGCAGGATGACCCAGGCAACGGCAGTGGTGGTGATGCACTGGGCAGGAGGAGTGCCGTAGAGAGTCTGGCAGATAGTGGCTGCGTCCGGCGTCCCGGACACCGGCAGCGCCGTCAATACGAGCATTCCCATTGCAATCAAGCCGAACATCCTGGGCATAGAGTTGTTGGTCATTGCGTTTGTCCTGACCCCACCGTGAGGCCAAACGCTGCCAAGGCGGGGGGGGGGGGTATCTATCTGCCGGCGAGATGACTGGAACGATTCCAACAGCAGGCCGCCTCCCGACCGATTCGAGAACGCTTATCCTCCGCCGCCCAGGTGGTCGCCTGTGGCAGGAGGGCGGCTGCGAAGTCTTGGCGTCCTGGTCGCCGTCGCAATCGTCGCCGTCGCGCTCGGCCAGGCCCAGACCAGTGGCCCTACGGATCTCGAATCGTCCCGTTGTTGGACGTGCCACAAGGTCGGCGGCACTGTCGAGGGCACGCCGCTCAAGGTGATGTATTCCCTGCATCCGCCGGGCAGCCTGGCGCTAGCCCCGGGGACGCCGACACCGCTCAACCTCGAGGTGCGCAACGACTGGCTGGCAAACCTGCACAACATCGTGGGCACCCTTGACTTGTCGAAGGCGCCGTCGCTGGCGTTCCAGCCGCCGCCCGCGCCCGTGACTGGCGTCCACGTCGACGGCTCGCTGCCGTTTACCGCGACGCAACTCAACCAGCCGGAACGGACGACGGTGCTCAAACTGCCCGTGCCTGCTGGCGCCACGGACATCCGCGTCACGCTGTCGCCCACGCGCACGACGGGCGCCGACGCCCCCGACCTTGCTCTGCGCATCTGGGGCGACGGCATCTTCGCGCAGCCCGCCACCGCGCGCTCCGTCGACAACGCCGGAAAGGGCCTGCCCGAGGTGTTCCACACGAAGGACGCGGACACCATCGGCGCGCTGGGCTACGGCAACTGGTCGGTGGCGGCCGTGCAAGCCGGCTTCTCGACGAAGCCCGATGCCGCGGCACTCGAGGAGCAGGGGTTCAGCATCGCCATCGACGCCTGGTTCAACCTGACCGGCGACCGGACGCAATTCGTCGGCTCCACGGCGCGCCTCGACGGCAAGAGTGACGGCCCTCACTCGACCACTCTGACGTGGAACCTTTTCGTGCGTGCGCCGCCACACGTCGGCGAAGAGCTCGTGTTCACCGTGAACGCCGTCGCCTCGTTCCAGCATCCAGCACAGTTCAACGCCGTCGACGACTGGGCCTTCACCCAGACGCTGCACGTGCCCATCCAGCCACCGCCCCCCACGACGGACACCGGGGGACCACCGCCGCTTACGAACATCCAACTCAACACGACGCCCACGCCGGACACCGCGTTGGAGGTTGACCATCTGGTCATCACGGAGAAGGCCGTCGGCGAGGCGGTCGGCTACTTCACGGCCTTCGTCATGGTCGTGAGCCTCGTCACGGGCGGAATCTTCGGCAGCGCCAGTCGCCGCGGCCTGAACCGCATCCTCACCAGTGCCCAGCGCCGCATCGCCTTCCACAACCTCACGAGCTACCTCATCCTCATCGCCGCCGCCGCACACACGTACTTGTTCATCCACGAAGCCGAATTCCCATGGACCTTGGGCTTGCTGTGGGGTGGCCTCGGCATCCTCGCACTTGCAGCCCTTGGCGTGACGGGGGCATGGCAATTGCCGCTCATCCGCAGTTGGCATTACGGCCCCTGGCGCGTCGTGCACTACACGTGCGCCGTGCTCGCAGTCGTGTTCACCCTCCTGCACATGGGCCTCGACGGCATCCACTTCACGAACCTGCAGAAGGACGTAGGTTGGCAAGACCCGGTCGGGAAGTGGCTCGGCACCACCGCCTAAAGGTTGAAGGGCAACCGTCAAGAGCCACCGCGCCCCATGGCGGATGGCCATGCCGCCCGCCGCACCCACGACGACGGCGGAGGAGCCGCCCGCGGAAGGCGGGCTGCGGCGCGACCTGAACCTCTTCGGCGCCGTCTCGATGATCGTCGGCATCGTGATCGGCTCGGGCATCTTCATCGGTGTCAACCGCGTGGCAGCCGGCGCCGGGTCGCCTTGGCTCATCATCCTCGTCTGGGTCATCGGTGGCCTTCTCACCTTGATGGGCGCCTTGACGTACGCGGAACTGGGCGTCATGTTCCCCCGCGCCGGCGGTCCGTACGTGTTCCTTCGCGAAGGACTCGGCCCGCTCCCCGCGTTCCTTGCCGGCTGGACGACCTTCACGGTCAACCTCGCAGGCTCCGCCGCGGCTCTTGCCCTGGCCTTCGCGACGCAGTTCAACCAGTTGCGCCCCGGCGGCTGGATGCCGCTGTTTCCCGACCACCCGGAATGGTCGGCCAAGATCATCGCAGCCTGCGTCATCCTGCTCATCGCGATCCTGAACTACTTCGGCCTGCGCCTCGGCGGCAACGTGCAGAAGTCGCTGACCGTGCTGAAGGGCACCCTCATGGTCTTCCTGGCAGCGGCGGCCCTCTTCTGGTTGGGCAACTCCGCGTCCCCCGTGCCGGGCCTGTTCGACGCGCCAGCATACCAGACGCAGGCCGCGGCCGCCGCCCCCGTCATCCATGAGGGTTTCGACCTCGCAGGATTCTTCGGACTGGCCCTCGTCGCAGCGCTGTTTGCGTACGACGGCTGGACCAACGTCACGACCGTCGGCTCCGAGATCAAGAACCCGTCGCGCAACCTGCCGCGCGCAATGCTCCTCGGCATCGGCGCGGTCATCGTGCTCTACATCCTCCTGAGTTTCGGCTACATGCATGTCCTCGGCCTGCAGGGCTTCGCGGACGGCAAGTTCGCCGGCTTCGGCGACGCGAGCAAGGTCGCAGGCAACACCGCCTCCGTGCTGTTCGGGGACGCCGGATTGCGCATCGTCGCCGCCACCATCCTCGTCTCGGTGCTTGGCAGCCTGAACGGCATCACGATTTCCGGGCCGCGTTACTACTACGCCATGGCGCGCGACGGGCTCTTCCCGCGCTTCTTCGGCGGCGTCAACCGGCACCATGTCCCCGGCCACTCCATCTGGGGGCAAGCCATCCTGAGCGTGCTGTTCCTGCTGTTTCTGGACTTCGACCAGCTCACCAACAACGTCGTCTTCGTCTCGCTCTTCTTCTACTCCCTGTGCGCCGTGGCTCTCCTGGTCCTGCGCCGGCGCCGCCCCGACTTGCCACGACCGTACAAGGTGCCGCTCTATCCCTGGATCCCCCTCACGTACATCGCGGCGAGCATGCTCTTTGCCGGCTACCTCACTTACCAAGCGGTGCTCGACGCAAGCGGCATGGCGTACCGCTTCCTCGGCCTCGCCATCATCGCGGCTGGCGTCCCGATGTACTACGCCTTCCGCTGGTACTACCGCCGCGGGACGCCGCAGCCCAACTAGGGCACGAGTCCCCGCAGGGCCGCCGAAACTTGGCCGTACTCCCACGGCGACACCTGGGTTGCGGTCCGAGCCCCGACTTGCAGCTGCTCCTGCACTTGCGTGATGGCTGCGGACGGCAACCCGAGGTCGCCGGCAAGGGGAGCAAGGCTGTGCCGCAGCGTCCGCTTGCGCGCCGACCAGGCCGCATCGAGGACGACATCGAGCAACGCGAAATCCACGGTCGGGTCTGGCGCCTTCGGCACGACGGCGACGACATGCGATGCCACGTCGGGCGGCGGATGGAAGTCGTGCCGGCGAAGAGGGAACAGCGCCTTCGACTTGGCCCGCAACGCCATCTGCACGGTGAGTTTGCCATAGGCCTCGTCGCCTGGCTTCGCGGTCAAGCGCTCGGCGAGTTCGCGGGGCATGACCAGCACGGCGCGGCCGAAACCGTGCTCCAGCAGGCGCGCAAGAAGACCCGGAATGATGCGGTAGGGCGGATTTGCCACCACGGCGTCGATGCGCGCCGGCAGCCGGACCTTGAGGGCGTCACCGGTCGTCACGGTCAGACCCGGAAGGGCGAGTGCCTCGAGGGACTGCGCCAGGGCCGGCGCCTTCTCCACGGCGACGACCGACCCGCCTGGAGCGACGCCCGTGCACAGCAGGCGCGTGATGGCGCCGGCGCCGGCCCCCACGTCGAGGACGTGCTCACCGGGCCGCAGCGCAGCGGCCTCGACGATGCGCGCCACCGCCGACCCGGCCGGGTCGAGGAAGTGGGCGCCGCGACTGCGCCGGTCGGGGTCGGTGCGCTTCGCCACGCCGCGGGCAGGCAACCCAAGACCTAAACCCCCTCCCCGTAGTGGCGCAAGCGTGGCCCCGGCCGAGGAGCATGACCCGCTGCAACTGGCGATGCTGCTGGCCGACGCCGCGACGGTGGCGTGGCGTCGCATCGCGGACAACAGCGACCGGCACGACAAGGTCGGCCTCGGCGCCGGGGGCAACCTCACGTCGAAGGCCGACTTGGAACTCGAGACCGCGATTCTTGCCAAGGCGGCTGAACTGGGCCTGACCGTGCTGTCGGAGGAGGTGGGCCTGGTCGACAAAGGCTCGCGCCTCATCGCCGTCGTCGACCCTCTCGACGGCTCCCGCAACGCCGGCCGCGGCATCCCGTTCCATTGCACGAGCATCGCCATCGGCGACAAGGGCGGCGCCCTCTCGACGCTGCATGCCGGCGTGGTTCGCAACCTCGTGACGGGGGACACGTACACGGCCGTGCGCGGCAACGGGGCATGGTGCAACGGTAAGCCCGTCAAGCCGTCGCCGTTCCACGCTGATGAAGTCATGGTTGGCATCATCGCCGACTACTCGGACACCGAGATTGCCGAAGCGCACGCCAACCGCAACCACCACATCCGCGACCTCGGCTCTGCGGCGCTGGAGATGTGCCTCGTGGGGACCGGCGCGATGGATGCCTTCATCGTGCGCAAGCCGTGGCTGCGCGTCGTCGACATCGCCGCCGCGACCTTGTTCGTGCGCGAAGCGGGCGGTTCCGTCCATGATCCACTCACCGGTCGCGACCTGGAGGTGCCCTTCGACATGTCGGCCCGCTGCGCCGTGCGCGCCGCCCACAGCGCCGAGGCACGCCAGGCCGTCTCGGGAATGCGCTTGCCCGTGCGCACACCGTCCGGACGCATGACGGGGCCACTCTTGCGCGGCGAGGCCAGCCTCGACGAGCCCGGGGCAATGCCGCTTGTGTGGGCCCTGGTCGGCAAGGCCGGGATTCCCCACATCCGCAAGGAGGCAACCTGGGTGCGCGACCACCTGCGGCAACGCGGCCAGACCGTCCTCGTCGAGCACGACCTCGCGGCAGCCTTCGGCGACAAGCCGCACACCTTCGAGGAGCTCGACCGCCTCGCGGACATCTTTCTCACCGTGGGGGGCGACGGCACCATCCTTCTCGCGCTGTCGCACACGGACAAGCCCATCTTCGGCGTCAATGCAGGCGCCATCGGTTTCCTGTCCGAACTCGAGCCGCCGCAAGCCGCGCAAGGCATCGACCAGGTCATCCGCGGCGACTACCGCATCGAGGAACGCGACAAGCTGTCCGCCTGGCTCGACGAGACACGGCTGCCCGACGCCACGAACGAGGTGACGCTGCAGACGAGCCGCATCGCCAAACTCATCCGCTTCCAGATCACGGTGTCGGGGGAAATGCTCGACACGCTGCGCGGCGACGGCATCATCGTGTCCACGGCGACCGGCTCGACGGGCTACGCCATGTCCGTCGGTGGGCCCCTCGTGCATCCACTCGTGCACGGCACCGTACTCGCCCCGATTGCGCCCTTTCGCCTCTCCGCTCGGCCCTGGGTCGTCCCCGCCGACGCCGTCGTCGAGGTCACCCTGCTCGACCGTGACTCCGCCCAAGGCGAGCAGCAGGCGCGCGTCGTCGTCGACGGCCAGCACGGCTTCGACATCGCGCCCGGCGCCAAGGTCCGCATCGCGCCCTCGCCGCGCAAGGCTCGCTTCATCCGGCTCGGCTCCGGCTTCTACGAACGTGTGCGTACCAAGTTGACGAGGTAACAATGGGCCTCTTCGGCCGCAAACGGAAGTTGCGTGAACGCGTCATCCGCGCCGATTACCGCAACTTGCCGGAGGAGGAGTGGACGGACGACGAGTACGACCATTGGCTGCAGTCGCTCACCGACCAGGAGTATTGGGAGTACTGGGAAGACTGGAGCAAGGAGGCCGTCGAGCATCCGACCATCAAGGGCGTCCGACGCTCGGTGCTGCAAATGGCCGCCGAATGCGCCAAGGCGAGCTACCCGCAGGAGTTCGGCTCCATGCTTCGCGTCGAGAAAGGCATCATCACAGAACTCATCCTCGTCCCCGGCACCATCCAGGGCGACCGGCACGCCATCTTCCAGTTCCAGATGCTTCCCGTCGACCGCAGCATCAACGGCACGCTGCACAGCCACCCGAGTCCGCACCCGTATCCGAGTGACGCCGACTTCGCGCTCTTCGAGAAGTATGGCTCCATCCACATCATCTACGGCCACCCCTACGGCCCGGAGGATTGGCGCTGCTACGACCACACGGGGACGCCGACGAAGCTCCGCATCCTGGACTAAGTGTATCCTTCCGAGCGCGGGTCGGGCCGGACCATGTTGGACAAGAGCGAGTCGCCGATGAGCTGCTTTGCCAGCACGGGGTCGCGGTCCATGCAGGCCTTCAGGCTCGCGGCGGCCTTGGTGGCTTCACCGCGCGCCGCGTGCACGCAGGCCCACAGGTAGTCGCGTGTGGCGTCGCTCCCCCGCCAACCCTCGAGGGTCTGCGCGGCGGCCTCGCTCCGGTCGGTCAGGAGTTGCGCGACGGCGAGCTGCGTGCGCACCGCGGCGGCGTAGCGCCGCAGCCGGAGCATGCGTGGCTTGGTCGCAGCGATCACGCCCTCGTAGTCGCCCGCCTCCATGGCGAGCTTGGCAGTGGCGAGTTGCCGCAGGGTCCGCCGGTGCAGCGACCAGGCAGCGGCGGCCGCGGCGGCGACGACGACGAGGGCGACCGTCGCCGTCGGGAGGATGGGGAACCCGGAGGGGGCGGACCCAAAGGACGCCGGCCTGCCGTCGACGGACGCGGCCGTGGGGTTGCCCTTGACGTCCAGGAGGAAGGATCCCGCCTGCAATCCGGAGAACTCCGTGACGAAGCGCCCCTCGAGCCAGTCGCCGTCGCGCAGCGTGCGCACGCCGTCCGCCGTGGTGACCGTCCCCTGCGGCGTCTCCAGCGTGATGCGGCCGTCCACGGCTCCCGAGACGGGGCGAAGCTCCAAGCCCGTCGCGGATCCCACGGGCATGATGGCGTCCAGCGTGGCCCCGTGCACCTCCAGGAAGATCTGGCGCTCCTCGTAGCGACCGACGGTGTCGTAGCCGCCCGCCGAAGGGACTACTGGCTGGTATTGGTAGCCCGATGTTGCCGTGACGACGTCCCCGCCGGACGAAATCGAGACGTCCCACTCCCACAGGGTGATCGCGAAGTCACCCTCGATGCGCACGTCGCGCAGCCCGTCGTTGCCGATGGCCACGCCCGGCAAGGCCCCGGCCTCGAGCGACGGGCGGTCCGTTGGGACGCGGCGTGCCGGCTCCTTGGCGACCGCATCGGTCGGTGCCAGGTTGGCCGAGATGGCCTGCGCGTGGACCGTGGGAAGCGGACGTCCCGGCAAGGGCGCCACGAAGAACAAGAAACCTTGCCGGACTGCGCGCGTTGCCAGATGCACATCCGTGACGTCGAGGGGAGGCTCGGTGTGCCGGTCTGGGGCGCCGGCGTACGGGCTGCCCATGGCCGTCTCGACGTCTGTCTCGAGATGCAGGGTCCGGGCAGACAAGCGCAGCTGTGCCGGAGGCAGGCGTGAGGCGGGTGCTGGTTGGGGCGGGCCCAGCGGCAACGGCAGACTGACGGGCACATCCGGATCCCCGGTCGAGTGGAATGCGGACAGGGAACCATCCACGGTGACCGACCCACCCAGCGAGGCGCCGGCGACGTTGGCCTGCAGGATGGCTGGCGGACCCTCGCCCGATGCCAAGGGCAGCATGAGCACGAGGGTGAGGAGTGCGGCCTGGAAGCGCATGCTACACCGGAAGCGGGAACAGGCAGGACACATGGACGTCGTAGTACGGCGGCGACGTGTAGACGCTTGCAACACTGCAGTGGGGGTAATTGTCGACATCCTTGTTCGTGACGGGGAGAGACGGGATGCTTTCCGAGGGCGCGGCGCTGCCGTACGTCGCCGTCACGAAGTAGACGTAGGTGTCCGCGTCGTCGGCCCACGCATCGTGGACGGAAGTGCGCGCCGGGTTGAGCTGGATGGATATCGTCTGGCCCTCCTGGTCCGGCCCGGGGACTCGGTAGACGGTGTATCCTGTCAGCGGCAGTCCGCCGACGTTGCTTGGCGGGTCCCAACTCACGCGGTAGCCGGCGTTGGCCGCCGTGATGGTGACGTTCTGCGGCGCGTCCAGCGATTGGCCGCCGTAGGCGTCGATCGTGTACCCATCCGAGTCGTCGACGGAGATGGACAGGTCGGCCGTCGCGGTGGGAGCCGCCAAGAGCGACACGACCAAGGCGAGGGGTGCAAAGACGGCAAATCGGCGCATGACACATCACCCAGATGGAGCGGCTGGAGGAGCAGGTCGGTGGTATATGACGCGATGCTCCGCGGCAGCGTCCATGGGGGGAAACCACGAGCAAGCATTTTTGTGTCTGAAGGCAGTGTCCCTGGCCACGGGTCGGCCGCCGTGACACGCCTTGACGAGACGAACGTCCAGCTTCTGCTGCTCCTTCAGAAGGACGGCCGCATGAGCGTTGCTGACCTTGCCACGGCCGTCGGCCGCTCCGAATCGACGGTCCGAGAGCGCATGGGTTCGCTGGAGCGCGAAGGCTTGCTGCGCGGCTACCACGCGGACATCGACTGGTCACGCGCCGGCCTCCCCGCAAGCGTCGTCCTGCACGCCCGCTGCGACCCGGCCAAACTGCCGGAACTCCGGCGCCGCCTTGCCAGCCTGCCCAACGTGACGGCGGCCTCCGTCGTCACTGGGGACCGCCCGCTCATGGCCCACCTCCAGGTGCGCGACATGCAGCACCTCCGGGAAATCCTGCAACGCAGCCTGCCGGACCTGGTTGCGCCCGAGGCCCGAGTCGTGCTCGAGTCGCTCGTCGACTGGCGCCCACCCACCGTGCCCGGCGCCGGCGCCGACCTCGACCCTCCAAGCCGCGGGTAGCCAGGCGGCGTCGCGTTGGGACAGGCTTGGGAACCTTGGGCGGCGGCCGCGTTCGCCCCGATTGCCGTATGGGTCCTGTGGCGGTTGCAGATCCTGTCCGTCGAGCTGCTTCGCTGGCGCCTCGTCAAACTGGCCGGCTGGCGCGGCACCCGCTGGCTCTACTCCATCGTGTCCTGGTTCGGCGTCTTCCTGCACGAGCTCAGCCACGCAAGCGTCCTACTCTTGTCCGGCCACGGCGTGAAGCAGTTCCGCGCCGGCGTCGAGCAGGGCCATGTCCTTCCGACGCGCATGCGGCGCGGGCCCATCGCGTTCCTGTCCTTCCTCCTGGCTGCGCTGGCGCCGCTCTTCATCCCGCCCGCCCTCGTCCTGGGAGGCCTCCTGCTCCTGGTGGACCCCAACCTGCTTGGGCTCCAAGACGGCGGGGCGGGCCTGCAAGGGGCCGTCGACGTGCTGCGCCATGAGTTCGTGGACTTCCCGGCAGCGCTGGCGCGCGCGCTCGCCGGCCTCGACCTGGCCGCGTGGCCGCAAGCGGTGGTCTTCGCCCTCGTGCTCGTTGGGATGCCCTCTTCGCGCCCCAGCCACATCAAGGGCAGCCGGTTCCACGGCACCTCCGACGAAGGCGACGTGGCCGTCTTGCGCTCGCGCATCCGGCAGAACCCCTTCATCTTCATCGCCTTCCTTGCGGTCCTGTACGCGGCATATTTTGCGGCGACGGCCGTCGCCGCTGCAAGCCGGCCGTACTGGTTCGCGTTCGAGGTGCTCTGGGCCATCGCGCTCACCGGCATCGTCCTGGCGGTCGCCGGCGCCGTCTGGTGGACGCTCACGGGCCTGATGGCGCGCACCATCGCGCCGTTCGGTTGGCTAGGCCCCCTCGCGTTTGTGGCCTCCCAGGTCGTCCTGCGCGCACCGCACACGCTGTCCGTGGTGCAGGTCAACGGCCTCAGCGTCGCCATCTGGGCCGGCGTGGCCCTGGCCCTCCTCGTGCTCTTGCCACGCCGCCGCGGCTGAAGCGGTTGCAAGGCCTTATTCCGCCAACACCGGTGGACTTCCTGATGGCAGGGCCGCCACTCTTGCCGGGTGAGCACGAGGAGTTGCGGTTGCGCCCTGCCGCCGCTGGCTGGCTCGGTCGTTACGCCCAGGCGCTGGTTCCGGCAGTCGGCGGCTTGGCGTTCTGGGCCCTCGCGGCGTGGCGCGGTGTCTGGGAGAACCCGCAGGCCAGCGCCCCCGACTGGCAGTTCTGGCTGCATTTCTGGGGCGACGACCAAGCGCTCGCATTCTACGTCGTCCTCGCCCTCGTGGCGTTCTGTATCGTGCATTACCTCCTGCGGCGACGCGTGCGCGCCTTCATCGTGGGCACCGCGGCGCTCCTTGCCATCATGGCGGGCTCCTCCATCTTCCGTGGCCTGCACATGCCGACGAGCACGGCGCTGCCCATCCTTCTGGCCTGCCTGTCTTTGCCGGCGCTTGCCTGGGCAGAATGGCGTCGCCGCAACACGTGGTACCTGTTCACCAACCTGCGCTTTGTCGTGCGCACGACGGGCCCGCTGCGGCGCGAGGAGTCGGTGCGCCACCAGGACCTCGTCGACTTGCAGGCCCGCCCCGGCATGGGCGACGTGGGCGCCCTGGTCCCGGTCCTCGGCCGCGACGCCGCCGCCTCGGGCGCCGCGGCCCCCCGCCTGCAGGGGATCCGGCCCTTCGCCCGTCTCAAGCCGTTTGCCGAACTCCTCGTGCAGCGCGCCACCGCAGGCGACTACCTGCGCGCCGAGGAACGGCTCGACCAACGCATCGCCGAAGCCCGCTCCGCGCTGCAACGGCGCTAGCGCATGCCCCCGGAGGCAAACCCTAAGTGGGGCATCGGAGTCAAGCCACCCGTGCCCTTCTGTCCGAACTGCAAGAAGCTGGTCTACCCGGTAGCCGGCAAACTGCAGTGCAAGAACCCTGCCTGCGGCTGGACGTCGGAAGGCCCCGGGGCGAGCAACATCCACCGCACCGAGTCCAACGAGGGCAAGCGCCGTGTCGTCTTGGAGGAGAAGGTCGAGGCCCGCCCGGAGCAGGTGACGACGTGCCCGAAGTGCCAGCACGACAAGGCGTACTTCCACCTCATGCAGACGCGGCGCTCCGACGAACCGCCCACGCAGATCAACGAGTGCACCAAGTGCGGGCACTCCTGGCGCGACTACGGATGACCCAAGGCCGCACTTCAGCGTGAACGCCGCGTGACGCGGCGCGTCGTGGTATGCGTCCGGCGCACGCCCCGCACCGGCCGACGCGAGATGCTCTTGGTCTTGCGGGTCACGACCTGCTTGCGTCCGCTCGACGTGCGCTGCACGACGGAATCCGTGCGCACGGTGCCTTGGACGATGGAGCCGTCGGGCTGCCTAAGCGCCGAGCGGGCGATGCCGGTGTATTGCGTGGTGCCAGGCGCGACGGGCGGCAACGTGACGGCCGTCGGCTGCTCCGCTGCGGGCGCTTCCGTCTCGGCCTGTGCCGTGTAGACCCGGCGGCGCGCCGGCCGCGCGGACGGCCGGTAGGTCTCGACAACGGTCACGCTTGCCGGCGTCGCCCTTTGCGTGTGCCGCTGGTTGGCGGAACGGGCCGTCAGCAGCAGGGCCGCCACGATGACGAGGCCGACGCCACCAAGGATGTACGGCGCCCATGCGAGACCGGTTTGCATGGCCACGAGGACCACCGCCACGGCGACGAGGGCGATGCCGAAGAACCAGAGGACACCGCGCGCAAAGCTCATGATGGACCCTCGGCGCGCTGCGTTTAATGCGTTTTCCCCGCGTCGCGGCCGACCTATACGTCGCTTGCGGCCGCGGCAGGCATGGCCGGCGCCGTCGCGGCGGTGGCGGGCACCACGGACAGGCCGTCGCCATCCTCGACGCGCACCAGTCCGCTTTGCTCCGGCCGCCGGACGTGGTAATGCGCAGCGCCGTACGTGAGGCCGACCCGGGCTGCGATTTCGCCGAGCCTTGCGCCTCGAGGCCGTTTCATAACTGCCAGGGTGCCTGCGTCATTTTCCGGCCTTCGCAATCCCGTTGCGGGCGGCCGCCGGCGGGCCGGCAGCCCGCCAAGGCCGCCCGCGACGGGAGTGTGTGGCCGGAAAATGACCCGGAGGGCGCGCCGCTTTACGGCGGATGGCGTCGTCGGAATTGCCTCGGCGTGGCGGTGCCACGTGGTCGGCAACTCCTCCTAGCCCTCCTTGCAAACCGGCGCGCGCAGGCTTCCTGGAAGTTATGAAACAGCCTCTACTGTCGCGACGGGGACGACCGCCAGCCTCAGGGTTGCAAGGGCACAGAGGGCCAGGGTCGCACGGACCATGGAACTGAACCATCCGAATGCGATTCTAAAGGAGTTTGGTCATCCCCTGAGTCGCCCAGCTTGCCCGCGCGGGCCACGGCCTCCATGTGAAACCATCCCTCGCCTGTTGCTTACGCTTAAGTCCGAACCTCCTTTGGCTCGGCCAATCCCGGTGCGTTCATGTTCAAGGCCAAGGTCAAAGTCGAAGTCCTCACCACCGTTCTCAATGCCGTGTCGACGTTGGTGGACGAGGCCAAGATCCAGTTGACGCCGGAAGGCCTGAACCTGAAGGCCGTCGACCCCGCCCACGTCGCCATGGTCGACCTCAGCCTTGGCAAGAAGGCCTTCGCCGAGTACAAGGCGACGGACATGGACATCGGCGTCGACCTCGACAAGCTGAAGGACATCCTCAAGCTCGCCGGCGGCCAGGACACCATCGACATCGAGTACAAGGAAGACGCGCACAAGCTGGTCTTCAAGATCGGCCACGTCACGCGCCGCATGTCGCTCGTCGACACGGCCAACATCAACGACCCGAAAGTGCCAAACCTCAACCTGCCCAACCAAGTCACGGTCCTGGCCCGCGAACTGAAGAACGGCATCCGCGCCTCGGAGGCCGTCTCCGACCACATCGCCCTCGTGGCGCACGGCAAGTCGTTCGAGCTCCTCGCCGAAGGCGACACGGACCAGGTTCACCTCAAGCTCGAGGGCGACGATATCATCAAGATCCAGGCGCCGGACAAGTCGCGCAGCCTCTTCTCGCTCGATTACTTCAGCAACATGGCGAAGGTCGTCGGCGACGCAAGCGCCATCACGCTGCACCTCGGCTCCGACTACCCCGTCCGCATCGAGTTCGACATCGCGGACGGGGCGGGACACATCGTGTACCTTCTGGCGCCGCGTATCGAGAGCGAATAGGCATGCGGGCCGCCGCGGGGCTCTGCGTCGTCGCCGCCCTGCTTGTCGCCGGTTGCTCGGGCGGCAGTTCGCCGACCCTGGACCGCACCTTGCCGGGCGCGGCCCACATTTCCGGCTCCGGGTTCTCAACGAATGTCCAGACGGACCATGTCCAGTGCGCCGCCCACGGGCACATGGATGTCCATACCAACGGTTTCGGCACCTTGACCGTGGATTTGCGCGACGCATCCGGTCGCTTGGTCTTCACGGTCACGACCGTAAATCAAGGCGAGACGACCCGTCACGAGGACGTCAACGGCACGGCCGGAGTCTGGACGCTGACGGTCGACCCGGGCGCGCCCCACTACCAGGGCGACTTCGACGTCAAGCTCGACTGCAAGGTCTAAGCGGCACGCCGGCCCCCTAGATTCATGAGGCCTCTCACGATGGCGAGGACGTGCGCGCCCTGGCGACCCTGCTCGTGCTATTGTCCGTTGCCGCCTTCACGTCGGGCTGCGCCTCCCCACAACCCGAGAACCTCTCCGGCCACTACGCCTACATCGACTGGAACGAATCGACCCAGTCGTGCACCAACAACAATTGTGATTACGGCACGAACAACCGCGTCCTCACCTACAACGTGACCTGCGGACCCGACCCTATCCTCAGTTGGGACCTCAAGAACTGGATCCACGGCTCCATGGTCGTGCGCGTCCTCGACCCGACCGGCGCGCAGGCGGACAAGCGGACGTTGTCCAGCAACAGCCACGGCTCCGCGCCCATGCACGGCCCGGGAGGTGCGTGGACTCTGGAAGGCACGAGCCACGACGCCAACGGCAACTTGCAGGTCCGGCTGACCTGCGCGTAGGTTCAAGAGACCCTCTCATGATGAGCGGGGCATGCGTGTCGCGGTCGTCGCCATCGTCGTCCTCCTGGCCGGTTGCTCGGCGCCCCTCCGGCTGCGCATCGACGTCCATGACTCCTACGGTGGCACGACGACGATCAACGGCGACGTCCGCTACAACCCGACGGGCCACCAGCAGGACTACACGGCCTCGTGTGGCGGCACCGGCCACCTCAAGGTCGGCCTGTCCGAGTACCATCTGGGCGGAGCCGCGTTCGTGGCCAAGGACGCCGGCGGCATCGTCCTCGCGGAGATTCACCTCAACCAGGTGGACTCGCAGGAGCGCGACATCTCCGGCGGAGCGGGGATGTGGCTGGTCCACGTGGGCCTGGACCGCTTCAACGGCGCCTTCGACTTGCAACTCTCCTGTTGACCCCCCCAAAGTCTGAAGGGGAAAGCCGGCGTGGCCCAAGCGTGGCCGACCTGGTCCGCCTGGCATTCTACCCGTTCCTGCCGGAGGTGCGGGACGCGGTGCGCGAGGCCGGACCTGACCTGGATGCGGTGCTTCGTTCGCCCCTGTACCAGGGTGTGCGCAGCCGGGCGGTGCAGCGCGTCGAGGGCGCGCTCGGCGACGGCTTTGGCCCGGCTCAGGTCGTCGACGAACGGACCGGGCTCCTCGAACTCCTCTCCATCCCGGTCGCGCGCATGCTCATCGTCCTGCTCGGCGAGAAAGGCGTCGTGCCGCGCTACGCCGCCGCCGAAGCCCGCCTCGTGCATGACCGCATCGTCGCCGACCACGACGACGAAGCCGTCGTGCAGGCCGCCGCCGCCCTCGGCATCCCGGCCGAGGGAACAGACTCCGTATGGCGGATGCACTTCTCGGCCTACATCCGCCTGGCTCCCGTGCACTTGCCGCAATGGAAGCTGCTGCGGCGGCCCGTGCAGGCCGGCAACGTGTGGCTGGACCGCAGTGACATGGCGAGACTCATCGAGGAGGCCTTGAAGCGCCGCATCGCGGACGACCTCGATGCAGAGCGGGCCAAGCCGCTGCCGGAGGAGGTCAAGGCCGCCCTCGCCCCGTTGGTCGAGCGACTTGCTCCGCGGCTCGAGGAAGCGCGCGAAGCGTGGAGCCAAGGCGACTTCGGTCCCGTCAAGCCCGAGTTGTTCCCGCCGTGCATCAAGGAGATTTTCGAGTCCCTGAAGCGCAGCGAGAACGTGCCGCACCACGGCCGCTTCGCCTTCGCCACCTTCCTGCACACCGTTGGCTGGAACTCCGAGGCCATCCTGGATTACCTTGCATCGACGCCGAACTTCGACCGCGAGAAGTCACGCTACCAGATCGAGCACGTGACGGGCGGCAAATCCGTGCAGGCGTACACGCCACCCGGCTGCGGCACGATGCAGACGAACGGCGTCTGCCCCCTGGCCAAGCGTGACGGCTTGTGCTTCAAGATCAAGCATCCGCTCAGCTACTACCGGGCGCAACTCAAGTTCAGGGCGCGTGACGAGGAGAAGGCGGCGGCGATTCTGGCTGCGACGACCCCGTCACAACCGCCGATACCGCCGATGACGCCGAACGCCGCCTCGGAGGTTAGGCCGTGACGCCGACGGAACGAACCACTGAAACCACTGAACGCACTGAAACGCCGGACGGTAGTTCAGTGGGTTCAGTGAGCTCAGTGGTTAGGGCGGCGGTGCCGCGTGGTTGACGCCCCCCGAATCGCCCAGAACACTGAGCGCGTTGAACGTGTCGTGGGTAGCCCAGTGAAGTCCGTGCGTTCGGTGGCTCGGCCGGGGTCCAGACGGAGCACCGACAGTGGAAAGGGAGGGTTGAGCGTTGTCTCGAGGCCGTATGTTCCGCGGGCGACGTTCATGTTGCGGCTGGCCTCCGTACTACTTGCGCTCGTCAGCGTGACTCAGATATTGGTCTCCCTTGCGCGCCTTTTCTCCCTTCGCCCTTGGGCGATTGGCTTCTTCATCTCTGGCCTCCTGGCCGGATGCGCGGCGTGGGGCGCCTGGAACAGCAAGGCTTGGGCGCGCTGGGTGAGCTACGCGAGCCTGGCCGTGGCGGCCGCGGCGACGGCAATTGGTAGCTACGGACAGTCATGGGCCTGGCTGGCCTGGTGGTGGTGGGCCGGGTCGTACCTCTGGCCTGAATTGGCCTTGCATGCCGCGATGATCCGTCGCCCCTTGGCCGAGGTGCCGCGTGCCTGACGCATCCGATTCGTCGGTGAAATCGGTGGTTCCGCCCGAGGCGAAACCAACCGCGCCCGAGCAACCTCCAGCTAAACCTCCGCAGCCCACCACGTTCCCCCCCGCCGTCGCGAAGACGATTGACTGGCTGCAAGGCCAATACGCCGATTGGTACCGCGACAACCCGCCACCGATGCCGGACCGCTTCACGCGCCGCGAATTCGGTTTCATCCTGTGGCCAGACAAGCCGGGGCCGCCGCCATTTGTCCGGCACCGCGCGTACGAGAACGCCGATCGCTTGCATTGGTACTTGCAGAAGCAGGGTCCGCACTCGGCGTACTACTCGACGGCGTACTACCGCCGGCCGGGCGAGATGAAGATGCTCGACAAGCAGTGGCTCGGCGCGGAACTCATCTTCGACTTGGACGCCGACCACCTCGTCGAAGCCGAGAAGGCGAAGGCGGAAGGCCACGAGATGCCGCTGGCCGAGCAGCTCGCACTCGTCAAGACGCAGTTCAAGCGCCTTCTTGACGAATTCCTCTTCGGCGACTTCGGCCTCGGAGAAGACGACGTGTGGATCACGTTCAGTGGCGGCCGCGGCTACCACGCCCACGTCATCGAGGAGCGCCTCATGCAGTTGGATTCCAAGGCGCGGCGCGAGATCGTCGACTACATCACCGGCAAGGTGCCGACGGAGAAGGGCACCGAAAAGCCGGACCTGTCGCTGTTCATCACGGAGACCACCGTTGCCGCGGATTCGTTTGCCGGACGCACCAAGAAGCTCACTCAGGAGCGCATGGCGCCGGCGGGGACGCCCGGATGGCCCGGTCGCCTTACGCGCACGCTGGCCCAGACGTTGCGGACGCACGTGCTCGATGCCGAAAAGAAGGACGCCAAGCGGTGGCTCACCAGCATGGACGGCATCGGCGAAGGCGGGGCCACGAAGTTCATCGAGCGCTTCGATGAGAAGTCCCTGGCCCGCATCGAGCAAGGGTTCGTCGACCAGGGCCCAGTCATCCGTCGCATCTGTTACCACGTCCTGCAGCAGGCCACGATCCCGATGGCCAAAGGCGAGACGGACGAGCCCGTCACGGCGGACACGAAGCGCCTCATCCGCCTGCCGGGAAGCCTGCATGGCAAATCGGGGCTCAAGGTCGTGACCTTGCGCCGCGACGACTTGGACGCCTTCGAGCCGCTGCGCGACGCGGTCGCGTTCAGCATGGAGCCGACGCGCATCGTGCCCCGCAACGACGCCGAGATGACGCTGGCAGGGGAACGCGTCGTCGTGAAGAAGGGCGAAGCCGTCGACGTGCCGAAAGCGCACGCCGTCTTCTGGCTGGCGCGCCAAGGCGGGACGATTTTCCAGGAGCAGCCGTCCACCAACCGTTAAACGCCCGGTGCCGCTCAAAGGGTCGTGGCGGAAGAGGGACGCGATGCACCCCGGCAGGGCACGCACACCTCCGCCCGACCGGCCGCAACCGACGCGGAGAAGGAGGCGGTCTCCTACGAGATGCTGCAGGACCTCCTGCGCTCCGAGCGGCGCAGCAACAAACTCATGCCGGTGACGGCGCGCTTCTGGTTCCTCGTGCGCGAATTCCTGGAGGCGGTCACGAACGAGTTCCGGGCCGAGCAGGCGAAGGACCCCTTCAGCCGCAAGGTCATGCTTCTGACGGACGAAGTCAAGAACGCTCGTCACGCCGCCGAGTCGCTTTGGGCTTTGCGTGAACGCAAGCTCGCAATGTTGGCCCTGGCTGCGACGAAGGACCGCAAGCGCCCGGAAGGTGTCACGCCCGACGAGGCCGAACTGTACGATGGCTTCCTGCAGGCGCTTGGAACCGCCCGCACGCGGTTGTTCGACGGCCTCCTGCCGCCGCCCACGCTCCAGCCGCCGCCCGTCCCGGTCCCGAGTCCCGCACCCGGCGCGACGACGGCGCCGCCCGTGCAGATGCCGATCCAGGAGCCGCCGCGGCCTGACGCGAAGGCCCCAGTCATGTCGGTCCCGGTGGCACCGCCTCCTCCCGCGACGGCAGCCGGCGGCCCGGGTGTCCACGTCGTCCCCCACGACACCACCCAAACCGTGCAGATGGTCACCATCCGGGCCCTCGGCGACATTCCGCCTTTCGTCGGCCCCGACATGCAGACGTACCTGCTCAAGGCCGGCGACCTCGCAACGGTCCCGCCGAGCATCGCGAACCTGCTGGTGAGGCGAAACAAGGCGGCCATCGTCAACATGGGCTGAATCCGCCCGCTCGGGTCAACAGATGCTCGAGATGACGACGGCTTTTCCGTCACGACTTCGCCTCCGTCGTCGGCATCGGTTTCATCGGTTCAATCTGTTGACCAGGAGTCGTCTCGGGGGCGACGCGACATCACCTCCAAATAGGCCCGCGAAACTCGCCGAGAACGATGCCCGACCGCACCCCCTTCCGCAAGCAGCCGTTCTCGGATGAGGAAGCGGAGAAACTGTACCACAACTCGCACGACCTTCGCGAGATGTACACGCGGGAGAACACGGAACGCCGCCGCGCCGGGGCGCACACGCTTCGCCGCTACCTGACGACGGCGCAGGATAAGCTTCTCACCGCCCACATGACGAAGATCCGCGACGAGTACGAGACAGCCAACAACGACGACGTCGTCGTGGTGTTCGTGCAGAAGGCCATCGCCGAGGGAAAGACAGCCGAGTTTGCTCCGCAGCTCGTGGAGTATGCGAAGAAGGCCGTCGTGCCGAAGCGGACGACGCCGGTATACTAGTCGGCGTTCAGGCTAAATACCACCTCCGTGTCGCCAACCTTGCCTTCCGTAGATTTCCCCGCCACCGCATCCCTTGGGAGCGGACGTCGGGACAGTCTTCGCCGTTGGAAGGCCGGCGAAGGTGTGATACCATGAAACTCCCCCGCACCGTGAAGCGGTACTGCCCTTCGGCCAAGTGCCAGAAGCACCAGGACCACGACGTCGAACGCGTCAAGAAACGCCGCGCCAGTGAACTCAGCTGGGGTCAGAGGCGGTTCCGCAAGGTCACCTCCGGTTACACGGGTTTCCCCCGTCCGAAGCCCGAGGGCCGCGAGAAGCCGACGAAGCGCATCTTCCTGAAGTACGTCTGCAAGGTGTGCAAGAAGGCCCACCAGCCGGCCGCCTTCCGCGCCAAGAAGTTCGAACTCATCGAGGTGAAGGGCAAATGACCGCAATCCGTGCTCAATTCGTGAAAGTGAAGTGCGGCGACTGCGGCAACGAGCAGATCGCCTTCAACCGCGCGGCCACCAAGGTCAACTGCCTCGTCTGCGGCGCAACCCTTGCGACGCCGACCGGCGGCGAGGCCAAGTTCAAGGCGGAAATCACGCACACGTTCGATTAGTCTTGCGTCCAACGGTGTCCAGGTTTGGCCCTTAGCGCAAGCTCGGCCAGCATTGGAATCCACAGAATCCTGCGTCGAAGCGCTGTCAAGGTTTGGCCCCCGCGCCGAGCTCGCCCAGCATTGGAATCCACCGAATCCACAGAAAGTAGCGGGCGGTTTCGGTGGATTCAGTGGATTCCTGTTTCAGTGGGGCCGCGTTAAGCCAGCAATAGGACGGCGGCCGTGAGGCCAATCCCAGCGACAAAGGTCCACCAAAGGAGGCTCTCCCGATGCCCCGCGCGGCGCCATTCCTCGGACGGCACGCCCTCCTTCATCGCTTGCATCAGCCGGAAAGAACTGGCCAAACCCATGGCGATGAACGAGCCGCACAGAGCCCAGCCTGCGGCGACGGCTATCCATGCGGCCCAGGCGGCACCCTCGGGCTTGACCCACACCGCTACGACGACGAGGCCAACGAGCAGGAAAATCGGGTAAAGCCCCCAGAACCAGACGCGGTCGCGACGCCACAATGCTTCGACGCGAGCGTCGTTGTCGGCGCGGAAGTCGACACGCCATACACCGAAGCGTTCGCGTTCGAGGCGGATCTGGCGGCCATGGGCCTTGGCCGAGATGAGGATCAGCGCGAGAGTGGCGACGGTTTCGGCGGCCAGGGCCCAATCGCGCACAACCCTGGAGAAAACCGGTCCCCTAAAGCCTGATATCAGAGACGCTTCTCCCCAAACCGTGGCTAAACTCAACCCCTTCCCTGAGGAGGGCGAACTCGTCGTCGGTACCGTGCGCGAGGTGCAGAACTTCGGCGCCTTCGTGACGCTCGAGGAGTACAAGGGCAAGGAGGGCTTCTGCCACATCCGCGAAGTCGCTCCGGGTTGGGTGAAGCGCATCCGCGACTACGTGCGCGAGAAGCAGCGCGTCGTGTGCAAGGTCATGGGTGTCGACGCCAAGAAGGGCCATATCGACCTCAGCATCAAGGCCGTCAACGACCACCAGAAGCGCGAGACCATCCAGGCGTGGAAGAACGAGCAGAAGGCGGACAAGTTCCTCGAGATCATGGCGGAGCGCGAGAAGACCACGGTCGAGGCGCTCATGGCCACGTTCGGCCGCGACGTCATCGCCAAGTTCGGGACACTTTACCAGGCCTTCGTCGAATCCGCCGAACTCGGCGCAGAGGCGCTGGAGCAAGAGGGCCTGAAGGGTCCGTGGGTCGCGTCGTTCGTGGCGTTCGCGCAGGAGAACATCCAGGCGCAGTTCGTCGACATCGCCGGCTACGTGGACATCCAGAGCCCCCTGCCCGACGGCGTGAAGCACGTGTCCAAGGCGCTCAAGCAGGCGGAGAAGTCCGAGTTCGAGGACGTCACCATCGAGGTCGCCTACATGGGGGCGCCGCACTACCGCGTCACCGTCCGAGCGCCCGATTTCAAGATTGCCGAGACGGAATTGGAGAAGGCGGCGGAGCGCGCCGTCGACGCCATCAAGAAGGCGGGCGGGTCCGGCTCCTTCCACCGCGAACTCGAGGTCAAGAAGGCCTAGGATGACGAACGCCCTCATGCGGTATTGCGGCACCTGCTCCGAGTACACGCTGAAGGAGGCCTGCCCGCGCTGCGGCGGCAAGACGGCGCAGAAGACGCCGGCCAAGTTCAGTCCCGAGGACCATTACGGCGAGTACCGACGCAAGCTCAAGAAATTGGATGCGTCCGAGAAGGCGTAGGGCATCGGTCCATCGAAACCAACCAACTTGCGGCCACGTCAACCTCCGACGGCGGCGACGCGCACGAGGTGGCCGCTTGCTTGAGTTTGGGCGGCCTGGAAAAACAGTGAACCCCATGAAACGGCAGGCGACAGGACATCGGTTTCCCTGGGTTCGGGTGGTGCACTATTTTCCGCGGCCTCCCACACTCAGCGACGCCCCGCAAGCAAGATGAATCCCAGCCCCCCCGGCGGCCCCCGCGCGCTCGCTACGCATCGCGCACTGGCCTCGCCCTCGCACGCCCGCGCTGCGCTGCGGGCTGCTCGCCCCGACCGGGGGCCCGCTTCGCCTTTCCTCCATTCCCTCAAGGCGTCGGCGCCGTCGGAGGACGACGGGAATGGCTCGGTGGCTTGGACAAGCAGGAATCAGTCCAATCCGTGCAATCCGTGGTTCGCGTGGGCGACGGCTAGTGCGCCATGCGTGCCAACTTTTCCGCCTTCGTTGGCTGGTGCACGTGCGTGATGAGGTGCGTCCATGCGAGGAGCCGCACGAGCCATGCGCCGGTGTCGACTTGCCACCATTTCATGCCGATGTAGGCGGCGTTGGGGAAGGCGTGGTGGTTGTTGTGCCAGCCTTCGCCCCAGCCGAAGATGGCGACGATGGGGTTGTTGGCGCCGCGGTCGTTCGTCTTGAACGGGCGGCGGCCCGACATGTGGCCGATGGAGTTGACGCTCCACGTCGTGTGGTGCATGAGGCCGACGCGGATGAGGCCGCCCCAGACGAAGCAGTCGAAGGCGCCGGCAAGCGTTCCGTAGGCGAGGTAGCCGATGATGGCGGGCAGCACAAGAGAGAATGTGGTCCAGAAGACCCAGGTACGTGTGAAGAACGCGACCACCTTGTCCTGCATGAGCTTCTCGTAGGCGAGTCCGCCGTAGACCATGCGGTCCTTGAGCATCCATCCCATGTGTGCGTGCCAGAAGCCTTCCAGTGGGCTGTGGGGGTCGCCGGGCCGGTCGGCCTTGGCGTGGTGGCGCAGGTGCGTTGCCGCCCAACCGGCTGGCGGGCCTTCGAGGGCCATCGTGCCGGCCATGAGGAGTCCGATCTTCGCGGGGGTCTTGGCGGTAAAGGCGCGGTGGGTGAGCATGCGGTGGAAGCCGACGCTGACGCCGAGGCCGGTCAGGAGCCAGCCGCCGATGAGGAGGCCAATCTCGAGCCAGCCGACGCCATGGCCCCAGAGGCGCCACCCGGCGTAGCCGAGGGCCAGCAGGGGGAGGAAGACGATGACCAGGATGAGGAGCTTGCCCCACCACGGGTCGTGGCCGAAGGGGAACGGGTCCTGGCCCTTGTGTTCGCCTTCGTGGGCCGTCTGGTCCCACTCCTGTTGTTCGGGGTCTTGGGCGTGCGCTTGGTTCGACATGGGCATCCCTCCTGAGAGTCATCCGGAGGGCTGCTAACCGGGCGGACGCTGCTTCCAGATTGAAACCTATGTTCGCTGTGGAAGTGGTTAAGGCCGGAGGTTAGGGGAACGGCTGCTGGTATCCTGCGCGACACCAAGGAGGTCTCCCGGCCGAGAAGAAACGAATGTGGAACGAGGGGAAGAGGAAGCGTTGGAGGTTCTCAGTCGTCGCCCTTGGCGTGGCGGCTGCGCTCGTCTTCGGCGTCGCGTTCGCGCATGCGCTCGCGGCGTTCGTCGTCGTGCGGCCGGTCGCCCTTCTCGCTCTCGAGATGCAGGACGGGCTTCAGCATCCACTTGCCGTTGCCGGTCTGGTGGAGGCTGCGGTCGAGGTCGAAGTCGATGGTGAGCTTCGTCTCCTTTCCGTCGTCGACGGTGAAGTGTCCCTTGATGCGCAGGTTGTGGCCCGGCACGGTCACGTTCGCCGTGCTGCCATCCTTGAGCGTGAGGCTCGCGGAGTCGACGGTGAGGCGGATCTGGTTGTAGGCGCCGACGGGTACGTCCGCGTCGCCCAGGAAGGCGCTTGCCGAGCCGTTGAAGGCCAGCAGGTCGACCGTGGTGGGCTTGTCCATGACCGTGATCCAGGCGCTCTCGTTGTCCGTGTCGTTGTCCTGTTGGACCTCGATGCTGATGGCGATGCGGCCGTGACCCGGTGCGGCGGAGACGTTGGCGCGCGCCGATTCATCGTCGCGTTCCTTCTCCTCCCGCTCCTGCTCCTCGCGTTCGGAATCGTTGTCGGTCTGGTGCAACTGCACCTTGCTGAACGTGACGTACACATGCGTCACGTCGTCGGTGGGGGCGTCCTTGACGAAGACGGAAGCCGTGCCCGTGGACCCGCTGGCTGACATGCAGCCGGCAAGGGCGGTGACTGCCAACGTCGCGACGAGGGCGATGCCGATGGTTCGATGGTTCATGTTGTTCGCACCTGCCTTGTCCCTGCGCGGGACGGCATATAGGGCATATCGGTCATTTGTCGAAGAAACGCGCGATGGCGGTTGCCGCAAACGAAAGTCTACGGCGTGACCCGTGTCACGTCGCGCGGGAACAGGATTGCTTCGCGGATATTGGGCAATCCCAGCATCATCATGAGAATCCGTTCGATGCCGATGCCGCAGCCGCCATGCGGTGGCATGCCGTACTTGAACGCCTCGAGGTAGGCCATGAAGTCCTTCGGGTCGAGACCCCAGCGCCGGATGCCTTGCTCCAGGAGGACGGGGTCGTGGATGCGTTGGCCGCCGCTGATGAGTTCGACGCCGCGGTAGTCCAGGTCGAAGCCGCGGCACAGGCGTGAGTCCATCGTGCCGTCTTCGGGCATGACGTAGAACGGCTTGGGGGCAAGAGGCCACTTCGTGATGAAGTAGAAATCGTGGCCCTCGCGCTTCATGGCACGCCACAGCACTTTCTCGGCGGCGCTCCCGATGTCGTCGCCGAACTTCAGTTCCGCCATGCGCAAGTCGGCGTCGAGGTCCGCGGCCTTGAGTTCCTGGTTGATGATGGCAAGCGCATCCTCGTACGGGACGCGGCGGAAGGGTTGGCGCGGCACCTTGACGTCGGCGCCGAGGACGGCGACCTCGTCCGGCGTCTCCGTCACGACTTCGGCCCAGATGTGGCTGAGGAGCCCCTCGATGCTCTGCATGACGTCCTCCTCCGACTCGATGAAGGATTGCTCGATGTCGAACGCCGTGGACTCGTTCAGGTGCCGCACCGTGTTGTGCTTCTCGGCGCGGAAGTACCAGCCGACCTCGAAGACCTTGTCCAGGCCGCCGGCCATCATCATCTGCTTGTACAACTGCGGGCTCTGCGCGAGGTACACCTTCTTGCCGAAGTAGTCGAACTTGTAGGTGTCCGTGCCGCCCTCCGACGAGGCTCCGAGGATGTTGGAGGTGTGGATCTCGGTGAAGCCGTTGGCGCGCAGCCACGTCGTTCCCGCCTCGATGACCTTGGCGCGGATGGTGAAGATGGCCTTGCTGCGCGGGCCCCGCAGGTCGAGGAAGCGGTGGTCGAGGCGCGTGTCGAGGCCGGTCTCGATCTTGTCGTCCCAGACGGCGAACGGCAGCGGCGTCGCGGCGGCGTTGAGGACCTTTCCGCCCGTGGGGATGACCTCGAAGCCCGCCTTCGCCTTCTCCGTCTTCTGCACGAGGCCGGTGAGGCTCACGACGGATTCGGGTGTGAGGGCGACGATCTGGTCGAAGAGCGCACCGAGGCCCTTGCCCTGCATCTCCTCCTTCTTGCACACGAACTGCACTTGCCCTGTCCGGTCGCGAAGGACCAGGAATGCCATGACGCCCTTGGCGCGCACGGCGTGCACCCAGCCAGCAAACGTCTGAGTCGTGCCGAAGTGCGCGGGCGTGACCTGGCCGCAGCCGAGGGTTCGGAGGGTCATCGCGAGTTTGCACCCGATGCGGCGCTTAAGGGCAGCGGCGCCTTACTTCGCCTTCTTGCTGGCCGCCTTCGGGGTTGGCGGGGCTGCGGGTGGGGCAGCGGCCATGGGCTGCGCGGCGGGACGAGCCATCATGAGTTGCACCATGGGCCAGGCGAGGACGAGGCAAAGCGCCGCGGCAAACAGGGTGAGGGGCGCCGCGCCGCCGTAATCGGATGCCGGGGTCGTGAAGGCCAGGATGGCCGTCAAGGCTGCGATGGCAAGCCCGGCCTGGAACAGCCAGGCGGGCGACAGCGACGGCCGGCGCACGTACAGGATCACGCCGACGGGGACGAGGCAAGCCAGGACCGTGAGGGCAAGGCGGATGTCGCCGACGCTGGGGATGATGGTCTTGTTGTTGCCGTAGACCGGGAAGTTGAGGAGCGGGACGAGGCCGACGAGAAGGGTCACAATTCCCAGGACGAGGTTGGTTCGGCCACGGGAAAGCAAGACGAGAACCCCGGTCACCATGATGGCCGCCACGTCGACCAGCGGCACGACGTCCCCGCCGACGACAAGGGATGCCGCGCCAAGGACGGCGCACACGGTTCCAGCAATGGGCAGGGCTTTGCTCATGCCATCAGATTGACGACCGTGATAGAAACGCTTCGCACGCGACGCGGCGGCACGAAACGGACGGCCGGCGCATCTGGGCTGAACCGAATCGGCGCGTTCCATGCGTGGCAGCCCGGAGAGCAATCTGCGCAAGATTCACTCGCGGTTGCCCTTGAAGCCCTCGCTCCAGAACACCATGACGAGGATCCATGCGACCAGGATGGCTCCGGCGCCGAAGAGGAATTGGCCGACGCGCGCCGACGGCGCCGCCGACGAGTAGACGAGGGCGAGGCCGAGGACCAGCGCGGCGGCCATGATCGTGAACCCGGTCTTGAGGATACCGCGGCCTTGCGCTGACTTGATGCCCTCGAGGCCCGCGACCTCGACGCGCGTCGTGAGTTCGTTGCGCTCGATCTTGCGCAGTACCGTGTTGAGGGTGTGCGGCAACGTCCGGCCGAACTTGAGAAGCTCTGTCAGCGCCTCCTGCACCATCTCCTTCTGCGCGCCCGGGCTGGAGATGTTCTTCCAGGCGACGTCGGCCACGAACGGGTCGAGGACCTCCACGAGCTCGAAGTCGGGGTCGAGGGTTCGGCAGATGCCCTCGAACTGGAACAGCGCCCGCGTGATGAGCGCGAAGTCCGGGGGCAGGAGCATGCGGTGGCTGCGCGCCAGGCCCACGATGAGGTCCATGAGGACCGGGTCGGCCACCGAGACCTGCTCCCGGTCGATGTAGTCCATGATGCGCTCGACGTCGGCGCGCAACCGCTTGGAATCGACTTCCGCCCGCTGGTCGCAAAGGTCGAGGATGGCTTCGACGGTCCCTTCCACGTGGCCGCCGCCCAACGCCGTGATGAGTTGCAAGATCGTCTTCGCGCGGCGCTCCGAGACGATGCCGACGGCGCCGAAATCGAGGAAGGCGACGACGTTCCCGGGCAGGATGAGGATGTTGCCCGGCGACGGGTCCGCGTGGAAGACGCGGTCCACGAAGATCTGCTTCGCCATGGATTCCGTGAGAATGCGCGCCACACTCGGCCCGTCGACGCGCGACAGGGCAAGGGGCCCGGTGAGCTTCACGCCGTCCATGAACTCCATCACGAGGACCCGCTTGCTGCACAGCTCAGGGACGACTTCCGGGATGCGGACCTTGCTGTTGCCACGACAGTTGTCCGCAATGCGCTGCGTGTTGCGCATCTCGTAGCGGTAGTCCAGTTCGCGCTCCATCATGAGGCGCAGCTCCTCCAGGTGGTCGGATGGTTGCCAGACCCGCGAGCCGGCGAAGGTCTTCTCCACGAAGGTGACCAGCCTCCGGAGAATGCGGAAGTCGGCCTCCATCTCCTCCTCGATGTCCGAGTGCTGCACCTTCACCGCGACGCGGCGTCCGTCCCGGAGTGTCGCCTCGTGGACTTGCCCGATGGACGCGCTCGCGATGGGAACGGGGTTGAATGCGGCGAAAACCTCGCTCGCGTCGCGGCCCAACTCGGCGCGGATGATGCGGGCCACCTCGTTTGGCGACGTGGCCGGCGCCTGGTCGTACAGCTTACGGAACTCCTCGACGTACTCCTTCTCCAGGAGATCGGGGCGCGTGGCCAGCAGTTGGCCGAGCTTGATGAAGGTCGGGCCAAGTTGCTCGAGGAGCTTCCGGGTCCGCACCGGCGCGGGCTCCAGGTTCTCGGGCTGCGCCTTGCCGCGAAGGACCGTCGACAGGAGTCCCCACGCGTTGTTGCGAATCAGGATGGTGAGGATCTCGTTGAAGCGCGAACGACGGCGCCGCACGGCGAGGGCTTCCGCGACGGCTTCGGGCACGGTGTGGGCCATGGCCTGCGTCGGTTTAAGAAAGAAGGGGGCGGCGCCCGCCCCGACTTCTCCACAGATTTCGCGGAATCGTCGGTCTGCATTCGGGCGAGCTCTTGCACGTCCTGCACGCACTCCGACTGGGAGCAGATTCCGCCGATTGACGTTCAGGCCTGCTCCGGTTCGAACCACCGAACGCACAGAACATACCGAACCGCCGGGGAACCTACGTGTCCAAGCCAACGAGCCATTCCCGTCGTCCTCCGACGGCGGCGACGTCGTGAAGGAATGGCAGGAGACTGGGGCGACGCCCGGTCAACCGACGCAACGGACGCAACCGACACCGACGAGCCCCCGGCCGGGGCGAGCGACTGCGCCGCGAAGCGCGCAGAGCGAGGGCGTGGCAAGCCGCGAGGCGAAGCCGCGGCGAGGGCCGCCGGGGGCCTGGGATTCATCTTGCTTGCAGGGCGTCGCTGAGTGTGGGAGGCCTCGGAAAACAGTGAACCACCCGAAACCAGGGAAACCCATGTCGTGTCTCCTGCCCTTTCATGTGGTTCACTGTTTTTCCAGGCTGCCCACACCCCACTATGCGGCCACCTCGTGCAAGTCGCCGGCGCCGCAGGATGATGTGGCCGGGAGGTGGTTGGTTTCGACCGACGGCTTCGGCGTCCCAACGCCCAGCCGGCCGAGGCTCCCCCTCCACCCGAAGCAAGTCTTATCCAACCGGCTGCAAAGGAAGCACAGGAAGCGTGCAGCCGGGGCCGCACCCGTAGCGAGCTTTCCGGAAAATGCCCTTAATCCCCCGCCCATTCAGGGTGTTTGCCCGCGCAAGCGGGTAACGGTCATCGCGGTGGGAGGGGCTGGAAACGGCCTCCCCGACGCCCGAGGGTTCGGAGCAATCCGGATCCGCGGGCGCGCCGGGACCGGCGGGGTGCACTTCGGTGTTCTCCCCCGTCGGCGACGGCACTCGGCGTCCCGCAAGGGACGTCGCGGCACTGCGATGGATGGGCCGCCTTCGGGTGGTCCTTCGCCGTGCACCAACCGCACCATCGTCCTCCCTCGTGGAAGGCGGTGATGGGATCCAGTCGGGAAACCGGCCGGAGAACGACGCGCTTTGCAAGAAGCGTGATGCGGTGGATCGTCTGGCATTCGGGTCAGGCTGTTCTTCTGGCCGCAAGGTCGGGCCCCGCGGACTTGTTCCGTGGACGCCTCGGGTCATCATCCGGGAAGATGCATGGGACTCTGCATCCGCCCCACACCAAACCAGGCATGCGTCTGAAGAGTTGCAGGCTTTCGGCAACGACGCGCTGCACGGCAAACCGCAAGGCAAGCCGACGGCATGACCTGATCCAAACGGGATTGCCCTTCGGGGCAAGCGGCCCGCCACTTCGGAAACGAAGAAGGGCCTAGGCGACCGAGTACGGTCCCGGAATGGATGCCGCCGACCCTCCGGGGAAGGCGACCGCGCATCGCAAGGTTCGCGGGGAACGGCAACCCGCAAGGGTGGCCGTGGCGTGGCGCCGCAAGGCGTCGGAACTGGCTTCGGCCAGACTGGCAGGGGGTCCGGGCAAGGTCAAGCCCGATCCGGGAAACCGCAAGGCGACCCGGGTCTCCGCTTGCGTGGGCAACCTCTTCTCTCTAGGCCGCGGCCATTCGGTAGACCGCGCCGCCGTGGTCGACGACGTAGATGTCGCGCTGGGCGTCTTCGCCGAACGAGCTGACCTGCAGAGCCGTTTCGAGCACGACGCGCGGCGTCCAGGTCGTGCCGGCTTTCGTCAAGGCCCAGATTGTTCCCGAGCAGTAGTCGGCGTACAGATACGCGCCGGCGAGGGCCGGCACCGTCGAACCACGGTACACGTACCCGCCCGTGATAGAGCAGCGCCCGCCGTCGTGACTGTACTCGGCGACCGGCAGGACCGCGCTCGACGCGTCGACGTCGTCGCGGAATGGATGCGCGCCCTCGAATGCGTTCCAGCCGTAGTTGGTGCCGCCGCGGCCGGGCTGTTCCAGGTCGACTTCCTCCCATTGGTTCTGGCCGACGTCGCCAATCCACAAGTCGCCGGTCTGCGCGTCGAAGCTGAAGCGCCAAGGATTGCGCATGCCGTAATCCCAGATCTCACCGCGGCCCCCGCCGTTGGCAAACGGATTGTCGCTGGGGATACGCGGCACGGTTCCCGCATGGGCGTCGCCCGGTGGCCCGATGTCAATGCGCAGGATTTTTCCCAGAAGCGTGTCGAGGTCCTGGCCGTTGCCTTGCGGGTCGCCCCCGGATCCGCCGTCGCCCATGCCGACGTAGAGCATGCCGTCCGGTCCAAAGGCGACCATGCCGCCGTTGTGGTTGGCGTACGGCTGCGCGATGGACAGGAGTGTGCGCGTCTTCACGGGGCCGACCGTCCCGCCAGCGAGCCCCCCGACCATCTGGTACTCGACCACCTGAGTGTCGCCGCGCAAGTCGGTGTAGTCCACGACGAAGCGAGCATCGCCGGTTGCGAAACGTGGATGGAAGGCAAGACCCAGCAGACCCTGCTCGGCGCCGCCGCTCACTTGTCCCCGCAAGTCCAGGAAGTGCTGCGTCGCGCCGGGCGTGGCACGCGGCATCGAGACGACGAGGCCGTCCTGCTGGACGATGTAGAGCGTCCCGGACCCGGGGGCTTCCGTGACGAAGAGGGGCTGCGAGAGTCCGTCGATGATTTGGACGAGCTTCATGACGGGGCCGCCGCCTGGGAGGGACGACGTGGGAGTGGACGAGGACGCCGCGCCGCCGCTCGACCCGTACGGGCCGCCGTTGCATCCCGCGAGGGCGACCGCTGCCAGGACGACGAGGACGCGCACGACGGCGCAGCGATCGACGCGGGTTTGGCCCTTGCGGCTCGGCCCCACAGCCCTACGAAATCGTCACGGTGCCATGCATTCCCGCATCGAAGTGCCCGGTGATGTTGCACGCACGAGGGGGGCTGCCGCTGCGGCGTCCGCCGCAGCTCCGCCCCCTTCGAACCCCCCGCGTGGGGCCTCGCCGCGCTCGGCCCCACAGCCCTACGAAATCGTCACGGTGCCGTGCATGCCCGCATCGAAGTGCCCGGTGATGTTGCACCACATCTCCCAGTTGCCCTTCATGTCCGCCGTGGGCACGAAGAGGAATGAGCCGGTCGAGCCGCCCGCAATCGTCGCCGAGCTGGCAAGCACGTTGCCGCCGTGGGTGCCGATGTACAGGTTGTGCGGAATCGTGTGCACGTCCTTCAGGGTCACGAGGTACGTCTTGCCGACCGTGAAGTCAACGTGGTCCGGGATGAGACGGAACTCGCCCAGGCGGACCTCGGTGAGTTCCGCGTGGACGATGTTGAACGTGACGTGCGCCACATGGCCCGCGGACTGGACGCCTAGGACGGGCGAGCCCGATGGTGGAACGTCGACCGCGAAGAACGCTTGGCCACCTGCAGGCACGCTGTTTGGACCGGCACCTGCCAGAGTAGCCGACGGGAACGGCTGGTCGTTCCACGTGATGTTGGCCGGCTGGGCCGTCGGGTTCGTCACGTTCAGGATGATGCGCGCGCCACTCACCACCGTCTGGTCGCCCGTCAAGGAAAGGCCGGTAGCCGTGATCGTGGCGTCGTAGTCCATGACGACGGAGGCGGCGGGCTCCATGGCCTGCAGCTGGTGGTGCAGAAGCCACATGTCGTACATGGGACGCGGCACCGACTTGATGGCGGCGTGCATGTAGGCGTGGCCCGGATTGAGGCACATCTTGTTGCACTGCACCAGGTAGTCGCCCTCGGGGAGGCTTACCGTTTGATCGTTGTACTTGTTCGCCCCAAGCGGGTTGGCGTCGACGAACATGACGTAGGCGCGGTTGGCGTCCAGCACTTGCCAGGCGTGGATGACGTCTGCCGACGTGATGTTGAATCGGATGGGCTCGTCCCGCGGCACCCAGAACGTGTTGGCCGCAGACACCGGGCCGCCCGTGAGGTCGGCCGGGGATTCGACGCGCACGTTGTGGCCGTAGTCCGCCTCCCAGTTCCATTG
This sequence comes from bacterium, assembly GCA_040390065.1. GTDB lineage: Archaea > Thermoplasmatota > E2 > JACPAO01 > JAHFTW01 > JAHFTW01. The sequence goes on from JAZJZE010000009.1 coordinate 578,659, forward strand.
GCTGGCCGTGATGCGGATCTCGATGTGCACGTCCTTCGGGTCGATGCCGTGGTCGAGCTGGACGAGGCCGCCATAGGCCGCGTAGCCGATCCACAGCACCATGATGAGAGGGATGACGACCCAGGTGATCTCTGCATTCAAGTTGTGGCGCTCCTTCTCATGCGTCGCGCGGCCGTGGCCCGACCCTTCGCGGAACCGCACGATGACGACGACGAGCCACACGAAGACGATGGTGAAGACGATCGTGCCAAGCAGCGCGATGGTGTTGTACAGGCCCTCGACGAGCTGGCCGCGCGAGGTCAAGGCATGGGGCATGCCGAAGCCGGCCGACGCCGGCGCCGCCAGGAAGGCCACAAGGAGACTCAGGAGGGCGGGGAAAAGCTTGCGCATGGCGCTTCGGGCGGCGCACGGGAGGGGGGTCCAAAAGCGTATGGTTCACTGCGCGCACGCCTGCGGCACTGCCGGGGAGTCAACACCGTTTTGAAGGTGTCCTGTGTCGCGGCACCCGACCATGTCCGCGGCCCAGTTCGTCCTCGGTGAATCCAGCCACCCCCGCAAGGGCCTGAAGCGCTGGCTGACGACCACGGACCACAAGGAAATCGGCATCATGTACCTCTGGGCCGGTTTCATCTTCTTCATCCTGGGCGGCATCGCGGCTCTCCTCATGCGCCTCGAGCTCTACCAGCCGGGGCTGCAGTACGTGACGGGCCAGCAGTTCAACGAGCTGTTCTCGCTGCACGGCACGACGATGGTGTTCTTGTGGATCATGCCGGCCCTGGCGGGGCTTGGCAACTACTTCGTGCCCATCATGATCAAGGCCAAGGACATGGCCTTCCCGCGCGTCAACGCCCTGTCGTTCTGGCTCATCCCGCCCGCCGGCCTGCTGCTGTACATCCCGCTGGTCCTCAAGGGCGTGGACTTCGTCAACGTCACGTGGGTCGGCTACCCGCCGCTCTCGACGGACCTCCCCGGCGTCGGCCTCGACATGTGGCTCTTCGCCCTCATCCTTCTCGGCATGGCCTCGACGATGGGCTCCGTCAACTTCCTGGTCACCATCTTCAAGATGCGCGGCCCCGGCGTGACACTGCACAACATGCCGCTCTTCGTCTGGGCGCAACTGGCGACATCGGTCCTGCTCGTCTTCTCGCTTCCCGTCGTCACCGTCGCCTTCGGCATGCTCCTCATGGACCGCGACTTCGGCACGCACTTCTTCAGCGGTGTTGCCTCGGGCGCCGAGCCGATCCTCTACCAGCACCTGTTCTGGTTCTTCGGCCACCCCGAAGTGTATGTTCTCATCATTCCGCTGATGGGTGTGGTGAACGAGGTCATCCCGAAGTTCAGTCGCCGCCCCGTCTTCGGCTACACGTCGATGGCCTACGCCATGCTGGGCATCGCCATCGTCGGATTCCTCGTCTGGGCCCACCACATGTTCACGACCGGCATCAACCCGACCGTGCGCGCCGTCTTCATGTTCAACACAATGCTGGTCGGCGTGCCGACAGGCATCAAGGTGTTCAACTGGCTCACGACCATGTGGGGCGGCCAGATTAGCTTGCGCGCTCCCATGAAGTACTGCCTGGGTTTCATCTGGCTGTTCGTGATCGGCGGCATCACGGGCGTCATGCTCGGCGCGATTCCCGTCGACTACGCCCTGCACGACTCGTACTTCGTCGTGGCGCACTTCCACTACACCATGGTGGGCGGCGCCGTCTTCGGCATCTTCGCGGGAATCTACTACTGGTTCCCCATCCTCACGAACGGCCGGATGTACAACGAGCGCATGGCCAATTGGCACTTCTGGCTCATGTTCATCGGCTTCAACATGACATTCTTCCCGCAGTTCCTGCTCGGCCTCAACGGCATGCCGCGGCGTGTCGTGAACTACGACGATGTCGGCGACATGGTTCCGCTCAACCAGATCAGCACCATCGGGGCGTTCATGATCGGCCTCTCGGTCCTGATCTTCATCGTGAACTACTTCTACAGCATGGCGAAGAACGTCCGCGTCACCACGGATCCGTGGGGGGGCGCGCGCCACATCGAGTGGAAACTGTGGGAGGAGGGCCGCGTCGTTCTAGGCCAGGGCCTCATCACGGACCACGAGCCTGAGCCGCTTGCAGTGCAAGAGGCTCGCAAGGTCGCCCGCTTGGAGGCGCCGCTATGAGCAGCGTTCGCGCCGGCATGGACATCGGGAAGGACGGCGCCGCCCTCGCAGCCGCCATCGACGCCCGCGGCCAGGCTGCGCACCCCAACGACGACCACGCCATGCACCTGCCGCACGGCTCATGGTGGCCGTTCTGGCTGGCCCTCAGCATCTTCCTCCTTGGACTCGGCATCATGGCCGTCGGGCAGGGGCTGCACATGACGCCCGCCGACGGCGCCGCCGCCGTGGCCGAGCACCGCATCCTCCACCCGTCGATGCCCAGCATGTTCGCCCTGGCCGTCCTCGGCCTCGGACTGTTGGCCGTCGTCGGCAGCCTGGTCGGCTGGTTCGTCCAGGACTACCACTGGTGGGACAGCAAGACGGGCACCGGCACGACCATCCCGCGCGCCGGCACGCTCCTCTTCATCAGCTCCGAAGTCTTCCTCTTCGGCGCGCTGTTTGCCAACTACTTCACGTTCAAGGCGTCGCACCCGACGTTCTGGCCCGACATCACGACGGAAGGCGGCGAAGCGTTCTCGCTGCCGGTCCTGAAGACGTTCATCTTCAGCATCTTCCTGTTCTCGTCGTCGTACACCGTCCACCAAGCCGAGAAGCACTTGCTTGCCGGCCGCCACCGCAAATTCGTCAACTGGTGGGGCCTCACCATCCTGCTCGGCCTCGTGTTCCTGGGCGGCCAGGTCAACGAATACATGAACCTCATCCGCGAAGGCCACACCCTGGGCTCGTCGCAGTTCATGACCGCATTCTTCATCCTGACCGGCACGCACGGCCTGCACGTCTTCGGCGGACTGTGCATCCTCACCGTCATGTGGGTGCGCGCCATGAAGGGCCAGTTCTCCAGCGAACGCCACGCGGGCCCGCAAGTCGCGGCCATGTACTGGCACTTCGTCGACCTGGTCTGGGTGTTCGTCTTCGGCATCATCTACCTGCTGAACGTGCACGACTGGAGCAAGGTGCTGTCCTTCTAGCCATGAGCGAACGCGCCAAAGTCACGAACCTCATCCGCTGTATCGCGGTCTTCGTCTCGATCCCCACGATCACCATCGGACTCGTCCTCTACCTGTACGACCCGGCCGCCCACGCGTACCACATGGCGGCGTTCCTGGTCCTCGGCGCCGTCTCGCTCGTCGTCGTGGCCGTGGCGCCAAGACTCGCGGCGCGCTGGGTGCCAGAGGATGCCTAGCGCCTTGCCTCCTTGACGCCATCCACCCAAATTGTGGCGGCAAGCTTTGGCCCACTCGGGCCCACGAGTCCCCAGTGCCTCTCGGCTTCACCGAAGTGTTCGGCAGTGCTGCTGTCCGGAGTGTCCAGCCACGAACGGTAGAGGATGGCCGTCACGTTGAGGTCGCGTAGCTCGTCGAGTCCCCTGAAGAAGCCTTCGAGGCCGAGGGCTTGCGCCATGTCGGCGCCCGGGTAGCTGGACATGCCGACGTCCTGGATCAAGACGGGTTTGCTAAACAGCCGCCGCAGGTCCTGGACGGCGGACTTCGTCGATTCGAAGACGCCGTTGTAGTCGTCGCGGCCGTTCGTCGCACGTCCGCCAAGAGCCTGGACGCCCACCCAGTCGCTTGCCGCAGCCGCGCGGTCCCACGTCGACCACGCGGCCCGGTTCCAGTTGCCGAAAGCCAGGACCACGGTGGCTTGTGGATACGCGGCATGCAGGTAGTCCGCCTTCTCGGCCAGGTACCCATCCAGCGGCTCGTAGGTCGCGACGGAGCCCTTGTTGAACTCGGTTTCCAGGATGACGAGAGCCGGCTTGCCGTGCAGGTGTTTGTTCATCGTCTCGGCGAGCGCCACGGCAAGGCGTTGCCAGCCCGCCTGGTCCTTCGCGAGGCCATGCGTGGGCGATGTGCAGCCATTCTCCAGGCACGACACGGACATGTCGTCGCCCCAGTAGTAGAAGTGGATGGCCGGTGTGACGTTGTTGGCGTACAGGTCGTCGAGGATGCGGTTCGGATCACGCCACCCGTGCGCGAGGTTCCACGGGCCGATCCACAGCGTCGCGTAGTCGGGTCGCGCTCCTGCCTCCGCCTGCAGTCGCCACGTCGGCGCGTCCATGCCGAAGCGGATGGGCGGGTCGGGGACCGGCGGTCGCGCTGCGTGGGCGACGGGCTGCACGTCGGGCGCCGCGTGAAACACGGCCACGGAGAAACCCGCAATGACAAGCAGCGTCGCGACGGCGACGAGGGCGAGTCTGGCGTCCATGCCAAGGAAGGGTCTTGCCGCCATCGCTTTTCCTCTTTTGCGAACGGGGCGCGGGGCGTCAAGGTTGCGACGCGCCTGTCCCTGCCGCGACGGGCCTTGTCCCTCAAGGGTTATCGGCGACGACGGCCGACGCCGCCCGGTAGGAGCGGCGCGTGAGGAAGTAGAAGGGGATGCCGACTGTGATGATGGCCAGGTCGACCAAGGCCTTGTACCGGTATCCCGCCTGGTCCTCCGTCCACCACAAGGCGGCGACGACGATGGCCAGGCTCGTCAGGCCGAAGAGGACGGGGATCACGGCGCCGCCGGGCGTGCGGTAGCCGCGTTCGATGTCCGGGCGCAGGCGGCGCAGCCTCAACCAGGCCGCTGCCGTAAGGACGTGGAACAGGAACACCGCAAAGATGACGCTCGCCACGAGTGCGTCGTACAGGCCCGACATGACGAGCAGGCAAGCCCAAATGGCGCACAAAGCCGAGCCGTAGGCAGGTGTGCCGTGGCGCGGGTCCAACCGCGCCATGCTGCGCAGGAAGAGACCCTCCTTGGCCTGCGCGTAGGCGATGCGGGGGGCGGTCATCACGTAGGCGTTTGTCGTGCCGAAGATGGACACCAAGGCAATCGTGCCCACGAGGCCGAAGCCGACGGCGCCGAGGGCGTTCTCCGCGGCCTTGCCAGAAAGGTAGTCCGTGCGCGTGGCTGAGATGCTCAAGGCGTCCGGCAGTGACACGGCGTACAGGCTGGCCGCTGCAACGGCGAGGTAGATGGCCGTCGTCACGAGGGGGGCCAGGGTCAAGGCAAGGGGGCCATCGCGCTTCGGGGAACGCATCTCGTGCGCAACGTACGTGGCCATGTACCAGCCGTCGTACGCGAAGAGGATCAGGAGCAGGCCGAGCATGAATCCCTGCACCGTGTCGCCCGTCGAGAACGGTGTGCCGTCGGCGTGCAGCGGCGTGCCGGGCGACAGGAGGTGCCCTGCGCCGTGGTAGAAGGCGAGCACCAGGACGACGACCAAGGCCAGGCCAGCGGCCTTGGCGAAGGTGCTCACGTTGCTGATGAATGCCCCGAAACGGACGCCGTACCGGTTGATGACGGTGAGCAGGATGATGATCGCGATTGCGAGGAATGCTTGACCGTACGGCGGAATCGTGAACAGCAGCGTGCCATCCCCCGGCGTGAGCTTGTGCACGTCGTGCGCCACGAGGAGCTTGGAGCCACCGGCGACGACGTCGACGGCGTATCCCGGCAGCGCCACGAAGCGGGCGGCCACCGTCGCGAAGGCGGCGGCCACGGCGGCGATCGTCCCGGTCTGGATGACCCAGAAATTCGTCCACCCGAAGAGGTAGGCCGGGAACGGCCCGAAGGCTTCCTTGAGGTAGACGTACTGGCCGCCTGCCTTCGGGTACATGCCGGACAGTTCGGCGACCGTCATCGAGCCGAGGACCGTGAGGGCGGCGGCCACGAGGAAGATGCCCATCACCCACAACGGCGACGGCAGCAGGCCGAGCATGTCCGCAGGGAGGATCATGATGCCCGAACCGATCATGGCCCCGACGATGATGGTGACCGCCGTGACCAGTCCGATGGAGCGTTGCGGGTGGGCTTCCTGCTGCACGCCTTCACCAAAGGCGGGTCGCGATAAAGGATTCCGGATGCACGACTTGAGCGGATCGAGCCGCGGCGGTCGGCCCTCATCCGGTCGTGCGCCTTCGGGTCGCGGCCATTCGGGCCACGTCCTCGTCGATGCCAGCCGCCGTGTCGGCGTCGAGGCCGAGTTGCCTGCGCGCCTCGGCGAGCATCAGGCGTTCGTTGGCGCCCAGGCGGCCGTCGACCCATGCGACTTCCACTTGGCGACGGTACCTGGCCGCCGGAGATGCGACCCCGCCGGCGTGCTGGCGGCGGCGTTCGACGGCGCGTTCGGCCAGGCGCTGCAGTGGGAAGATGGCGAAGACGACGGCGCCAGCGACGACGCCGCCCAGGGCCAGGCCCAGCGCTGAACTGAGGAAGTTCTGGGCGACTTGAGCGGCGATGAAGAGCGTCGCGAGCCCGACGGAGGCGAGGGTGCCGGCACGGATGGTGCGCGGCCGCAAGCCGATGCCCAAGGCATCGAGTTGGAGGACCGCGTAGGCCAACGGGGGAAAGGCGAGGATCCGTACGATTCCCGTGGCGGTGCCGCGTGCGGAGACCTCGGGGATGAGCCCGAAGAGGATGCCGGCCATCGCGTAGGCAACGAGCGCCAGCACGACGTTGCGGGCCAGTCTCCCATGCGGGCCGGCCGTCGCGCGCAGCCCCCATAGGATGGCCGGATAGGCGAAGGCGACCATGAGGACGGACCCCCATGTCGCTGCCAAGGGGGAAACCGCAAGGCGCGTAAAGGCAGCGCCGGCAACGAAGACGCCTTGCGACGCCAGGTTGAAGGCGAGGAGGGCATGGGCCTTGGCCTGCCGCTCCGGCAAGGCCGGGTCTCGCAGGGCTTCCGCCGACGCCATGGCGCTCGCGGCAAACAGGGCCCAGAACAAGGCGAAGAGCGAGAAGTAGAGCCAGAGGAGCAGCGGCGGGGCAATGTGGACAATGAAAGTGGAATGGACGTTCGCGCGGTCCTGGTACAGCATGGCGGAGCCGACTGCGACCAGGACGAGGTTGGCCAGGACCACGCGAGTGAGCGTTCGCCTCGCCGCCATCGTGCGAACCTGGTCCCGGAAGAGCAGCCAGCCGGCCACAACGGCGGGGAGAGTCAATGCAGCGGCGACCAAGGTGCCATTGGCGGCCACGGCTTCGTCGGTCGAACTGGCGTTGATGGCGATGAGCGATAGGCTGGAGAACAGCAGCAGCACGCCGAGGGCCCGGTTGCGGCGCGAGAGGCCACCGACCAGGAGGATGAAGAGGCCGAAGCCCGCATAGAGAAGACCGGCGCCGCCGCGGACGAAGACGCCTGGAAGGTCCACGGCGACGCGGTTCACCTTTCCCAGGCGCGCATGGACAGGGCCAAGTCCGTCGCGCTATTTGGGTCCGCCGCAGCGTCCAGAAATGCTGCGCACTCCCGGTGTCCGGCCTGCGCCGGACGCGCGCACCGAGAACGTCGCTCGCTGCGCTCGCTCCTTTCCTCGGTGCTTGCTTCTTGAAGTAGTCGGCGTTGATCACCGCACTGCCGACTTCGCCGGCAGCGCTCGGATCATTTCCGACATTCATCGAAGGAAGCGCTTCGCGCTTCACTTCTTGAAGTAGTCGGCGTTGATCTGTGTATACTGCTTCGACCCTTCCGGCACTTCGTCGTCGGGGAAGATGGCATTGACGGGGCAGGCGGACTCGCAGGCGCCGCAGTCGATGCACTCGTCAGGGTTGATGTAGAGTTGGGTGGCGGCCGCGTAGTCGGGTTCGTCCTTCTTCGGGTGGATGCAGTCCACCGGGCAGACGTCGACGCAGCTCGTGTCCTTGGTGCCGATGCACTTCTCGGTGATTGTGCGGGTCATGGGCAACGCTCCGTTGGTTGTTCTCGGGGACACTGCGCGACTTACTTAACGGTGATGATGGAAACCTTCAGGCCCACCGCCGGCGGCAGGCGACCAAGGCCCCGAGGACGACCACCAGCAGGACGAGTTCCACACCGGGGATGTGGTTGGCCTGGCGCGCCAGGTCCGCCTGGTGGTTTAGGGTCGCCAACTGGTAGGCCGCAGCGCCCCCGACGCCGGCCGCGATGCCGACCCCGCCCGGGACGACGACGTCGGCCGCCTTCGACCCGCCCTTCGTCGCCATCAGGATGGCGCCCGCCACGGCGAGGCCGAGGGCGCCGTAGAACAGGATCGCGATGGCCCCGAAGATGCCGCCGCCGGACGACGGCCAGAACAAGAAGGTGGGCCCGTAGCCCTGCTCCACGGTGGTGGCGAGCCAGAACCCCAAGACAGCTGCGATGGCCGCCGCGATTCCTAGCCGCATCGCGTGGCGACGCGTGAACACGGCAGCGGCCACGACCGCGGCTCCGGCCAACACGACGCAGGTCGAATAGGCGGCGCCGGCCGGACCGGTAAGCGGCTCGCTGCGGTTGATGTTGGAGAAGCCGTTCATGAACGACGAATAGACGAGGAACGGGGCGGCGACGGCAATCCAGAATGGCACGACGTCGCGCCGCTGGAACTTGGGCTCGGCGGGCGCCGCGGCCGCGCGCAGAAGGGGCGGCGCGGCGGCCGGGCTGGCAAGCGGATGCGCACCAGGGCGGGCGGCGGGCGTTGCGGGACGGCGCGCGGACGCCGCGGTCGGGCGCGGCGCTGGCTGGCGCGGCGGAGACTCCACCATGGGACGCCACACGTGTGGGATGATTTGAAGGAAATGGGGTCGCGACGACTTGTAAGAGGGTGTGACGCGCTACGAGAAGTAGCTCGTGAGGATCTTCCGCTCTGCCGACTTGAGGCGGTTGTGGGCGGCGGCCTTGCTGATGCCGAAGACGCCCGCCAGAGTCTCGAGGTTGCAGCGGCGTGGGTTGTCGTAGAAGCCAAGGGCGAGGCCCATCTTGACGATCTCCGTCTGCTTCGGTGTGAGCTTCTCCTCGAAGTCCCCGATGGGGTGGTCCTCCGGCTTGTACTCGCCCCAGCGGATGAGCTTCATCGCCAGGCCCGCCTTCTTGAACGACTCGCCGGTCGTGCGGATGATTTCGCCGATCTCGATCTGCGCCGCCGTGATGATGCCGACGGTCATCCAGCCGTTCTGGATGATGATGGGCCGCAGGATGCGGTCCGGGCCGAGGGCGCGAAGGGCCGCCGTGAAGGGCGCCTTGAGGAACTTCATCTTGTCCTGGTTGGGCTCGACGAGCACCGAGAGCGCGTGTGGGTCGCGGCGCAGCACCGTGATGTTCTGGTAGAAGTCCTGCAGGCTCTGCAGCAGTTTCGGGAAGTGCTCCTGGTCGGCGAGCACGGTGAAGACGTTGCGCGTCGGGAAGTGGTCGTCGTCGAACCGGATGTGGTTCATGATGACCTTGGAATCCTTCACTTCGCGGGTGAATGCCGCCACCGGCCACTCTGGCAGTTCGACTTGGAACAGGAGCTCGGTCATCCCCATGCGGCGTTCACCAGCGAGTCGAACGGGTTCGGGGTCTTAAGGGACGGGGCCGAGGTGGAATCTGTCGAGCCAGACCCTGGCCTCCCGAACCCTTAGAAACCTGGCGTGGGTCGCAATCGGCATGGCCGAACCGCAACTCACTCCCGCCCTGCAGCAACAGTTGGCGCAACTGCAGTCGCTCAACCAGCAATACCAGATGGCGGCGCAGCAGCGGCAACAATTCGAGGCCATGAAGGCCGAATCCGAACAAGCCCTCGAGGCCCTCGGCACGCTGCCCGACGACGCGCCCGTGTACCGCAGCGTCGGCTCCCTGCTCGTCAAGGAACCCTCGAAGAAGGCCGCCGCCGACCGCCTCAAGGATGACCTCGAGACCCTCGAGGTGCGCCTCGCCCGCGTCCAGAAGCAGGAGAGCCAGACCAAAGAGCAGATGGCTGCGCTGCAATCCAAGCTGCAGGCCGCGCTGCAGCCCAAGCCGGGGAAGTGATGCCTTTGGAGGAGCCGCATGGCGAGCGCGCCGTCGTGCCCGGCGAGCGCTTCATCCTCATGGAACCCGACACGGGCTACGCCTACCTCGTCCACGCCGACGGCAAGGGCGCCCGCAAGCTGCGCGGACTTGGCGTCTTCGACCCCGACCGCCTCGTCGGCACGCCCTTCGGTACGATTCTCAAGGTGGGCGCCAAGGACGTCGCCGTCCTGCAGCCGACCGGCGCCGACCTGGCCACCACGATTGCCCGCAAGGCCCAGATCATCACGCCGAAGGACGCAAGCCGCATCATCTTCGAACTCGGCATCGGCGCCGGCGACCGCGTCTTCGAATCGGGCGTCGGATCTGGCGCAGCCACCGTCTCGTTGTGCTGGGCCGTCGGCGCCGAGGGCCAAGTCGTCGCTCAGGAACTGCGCGAAGAATTCGCAAAATGGGCGCAGGCCAACGCCGATGCGGCAGGGCTTGGCGCGCGCCTCGCCATCGCCATCGGCGACACGTCGCAAGGCATTGCGCCCGGCGTAGGGGGACCATTTCGCGCCGCCCTCCTGGACCTCCCCGAACCGTGGCTCGCCATTCGCCACCTGCTTGCCCACCTCGCCCCTGGGGCGACCATCGCCTGCTACACGCCGCAAGTGTCGCAGCTCGAGGAAACGGTCCGGACGCTGCGGGCCGCGGGCTTCGTCCAAGTGCGCGCCCTGGAACTCATCGAACGCCAATGGGAAGTGAAGGAGCGCGGCTCGCGCCCCTCCTTCGACGGCCTAGGCCACACGGGCTTCCTCGTCTTCGCGCGGTGGCTGGGCCGCCCCTACACACTCCCCCCCAACCCGCCCCCGCCCGCGGCAGTGTCCTGACGCGTCGGCACCCACAGGCAAGGCCGCCCCGGCCGGCTGCCCGCTCCCCCTGAGTCAAACCGGCCGATTCAAGATAGGCCGACCGCTCCTCAAACCGTGCCAACAGGAGTGGCGAGCCACTTCCTCAATATCCTCGCCGCGGACCGCCGCTCGGCGGCCTCCAAGGTGGTCGTCTGCACCGTCCTCGCCCTCGGACTCTTCGCCTTGGCCTACCTCATCCTGCCGGACTGGCAGGGCCCGTCCTTCCACGCCGGCGCCCTGCTCGTCGGCCTCGTTGCCGGCTGGCTCACCGGACGCGCCCGCATCCGGCGCTACGAAGCCTCCATCCGCGGCACCTGGACCCAGTGGATGCGCTACGCCGTCGCCGCCGAAAGTGTGGCCGAGATCTTCCGCAAGGTGCGCGGCCGCTCTGGACGCAACCTGCCCGTCGCGTACGCCGCCGTGCTGACCATCGTATGGGGCTCGGAGGTGGGGCTCCTCGTCCTCGGCCTGTCCGCCGGCAAGCACGACGTCGCCCTCGCCGCCCCCGTCATCGCATTCAACGGCATCCTCGCCGGCTTCCTCATCGCGTTCTTCGTCGCCATGCGCGCCTGGATGGGCACCTTCGCCGCCTCAGTCACCGAACTCGTCGAATCAGGCGAGATCAACGTCTGGGGGCTGGCTTAGTGGCCAAGGCCAAGCCGAAGCCCAAGCCACGGCCGAAGAAGGCCCCGCCCAAGCCTCGCTCCAGCACGAAGGCCCGACCGAAACCCAGCCCAACCACCAAGGCCCGCGCCAAACCATCCAAGGCCCCGCGTGCCAGCCGCGACGACCCGGATGCCGACCTCTCCGTCTCCGGCCAAGTCTACCAGCGCGGCAAACTCGTCCCATCCGTCCTGCACATCGACACGCGCTCCGGCAAGATCGTCCGCATCGCCAAGTCCACGACACTCGCCACGCACATCGACCTCGGCAACAAGGCCATCCTCCCCGGCGGCATCGACATCCACGTCCACTTCCGCGAGCCCGGCCACACCCACAAGGAAGACATCCTCTCCGGCTCCACCGCCGCGGCCTTCGGCGGCATCACCGCCTACGCCGACATGCCCAACACGCTGCCCGCCACCATTTCCGCTCGGGCCCTACGCGAAAAACTCGCCATCATGGCACAGAAATCCGTCGTCGACTACGGCGCCTGGGCCGGCGGCTCCTGGTACACGGGCGACCTGCCGGAGATGCTGAAGTACGCCGTCGGCGTGAAGACGTACCTCGGCGCAACCACCGGCGACCTCCTCCTCGAAGACCAAGGCAAATTCCAGGCAGTCCTTGCCGCCGCCGGCCACGCCGCCCGCCCCGCCGTCCTGCACGCCGAAGCCAACCGCGTCCTCGCCCACCTGCGCCGCAGCGAAGCCGGCCTCGAAGACCACGACACCCTCCGCCCGCCCCTTGCCGAAGTCGAAGCCATCTACGACGCCATGAAAGCCATGGCCGGCATCAAGCGCCCACCCACGGTCCACATCGCCCACATCGCCAGCCCCGACGCCGTGCAAGCCGCCACCACCGCCAAATTCTCCACCGGCGTCTGCCCGCACCACCTCCTCCTCGACACCGGCGCGCCCCTCACGCACGCCTACGGCAAGATGAATCCGCCCCTGCGCAGCCCCACCATGCGCAAAGCCCTCTGGGACCTCTTCGCCAAAGGCAAGATCCCCATCCTCGAATCCGACCACGCGCCCCACACATCCGTCGAAAAGGAAGACAACTTCCACGCCGCCCCAAGCGGAGTCCCCGGCGTCGAGACCATGATCCCCGTCCTCCTAGCCCAAGTCAAAGCAGGAAAAATCCCCCTCGACATCGTCGTCGACGCCGCCACCAAGAACCCGGCAGCACTCCTCGGCCTCACCGACCGCGGCACACTGGAAGCCGGCATGAAAGCCGACTTCGCCGCCTACGACCTCAAGGCCCCCACGAAAGTCGACAGCGCACACCTCCACTCCAAGTGCGGCTGGTCACCCTTCGACGGCCACACCGCCATCTTCCCCACCCACACCTACCTCGCCGGCCGACCCGTCATCGAAGACGGCGACCTCGTCGCCGCCCCCGGATCCGGCAAGAGCCTGCGCCCCCTACCCAAGGAATAGGCCTACGCCGCCACGCCATCAGGCCACAACACGAGTATCCACGTCTCCCCACGCGTCTTCGGAACATGCCGCGACCCCGGCTTCATCCACACCAACGTCCCCGCCGGATACGTCCCCGCATCATCGAACGTCTCACCCTCCAAAACCAGATACATCTCCCCCCCGACATGCGTGTGCGCCCCAAACACGGAATCAGGCGCACCATCCGCAATGTGATACAACACCAACCCCACATTCCCATCCCGCCCAAGACGACCCATACGCGAACCATTCCCGAAATCCTTCCACTTCACATTCCGCTCCAACCACCCCTTGTCGAAGGAACAGTGCAGCCACGGAGCCAGCGCAACCTGGAAGTTAGGCATGGCCGGGGAGGCGGCGAGGCGGATAAAACGGCAGCCTGAAGGCCAGGCAAGTCCAGGCCGACGAAGGAACCTCCAGGGTCCTGAAGGCTCCTATAGGAACCTCCGGATTCCTGGAGGCCCCTATGGGAACCGCCGGGCTCCGCGCGGTGGGCGCGGACGATGGAAGGTACCGTCCACGGACGTCCCGATGCCCTTCCATTCGCTTTGGCCAGGTGTGTGGATGCACCCCGCAACCCTCTAACGCGTGGTCGTCGTCGCTTGGGCCGTGGCCAAGGAGCGTCGGCTTCGTTATCCGCTTCTGTGGCTGGGCTTCATCGTTCTGATGATTGCGGGGGCGACGCTCGTTTCGTCGCCGAGCGGCGGGTTGCAGGCGTTGGGTTTGGCGCTCATCTTGGGCCCGGTCCTGCTGCTTGCGGCCGTGACGTTGGCGTATTACCTCGTGGAGCGTTTCCGGGCGTCGCGCTAGGCGGCTAGAGGTCGTCGAGTCCTAGGGCCTTGGCGGTCTTCTCCATGGCCTTCTTGGCTTGTCGCATGGTGCGCCGGATGTCGGCGTAGAGTTCGGGGTTGTCTGCCATGGCTTTGGCGAGGCCCTTGTCGAGTTGGTATTGGGTCTCCTCGGCGGCTTTCTCGACTGCGGCTTTGACGTCGCGGCCGAGTTGGGCGATCGTCGCTTCGATGGCCTTCGCCTTGGCGGCGAGGTCTGGCGGCGGGGGCGTCTTGGCGGGCATGCCTTTGCATCGAGGCGCGGCGGATAATCCTACAGGTCGAGTTGGAATTGCAGGTGGCCGCGGCTGTTCTGGTTCCACACGTAGGCGACGATTTGGTTGACGCCGGATTCCATGGCGGGCAGTTCGTACGTGTGCACGGACGTGTAGCAGCCGGCTTCGTCCTCGATGGGGGATGGACTTGCGGCATATGTGCCGGTGCCGCAGACGCCGACGAAGTGGCCGTTGACGAAGACGACGTAGGTGTTGTCCGCCGTGATGGCAAGCCGCGCTCCGCCCCTGGGGGCGGCTTCGCAGCCGACGAAGGTGCGTTCGAACATGACGGGCAGGACGGTGGTCTGGTCGTTGCCGGCGCCGACATCCTCGGTCCAGATCCATTGCGCCTCGTCGATGCTCATCCAGACGTTGCGGGGGATGACGCTGATGGAGGGTTGGCGGAAGCCCATCGGGCCGCCTGCGGGGGCCGCCCACGAGGCGTTGTAGGCGTAGGTCCAGCGCGTCTGCGGGTCGCTCGTGATCGTCATGTGGCAGACGTGTTTTCCCGGCGGCTGCACGTCCGGGGCGACGGTGCGTGTCGTCGTGTTCGTGACCGTCGTGGTGAGCACCTTCGTCGTCGTGTGTGTCACCGTCTCGGCGGAACTGGAGCAACCGGCGGACGCGATGGCGGCGATGAGGAGGCAGGCGAGGGCCAGGAGGCGTGCGACGCGGCGCATGGATGATAGAAACCGGCATGGGCCTTAGGCTGTTCGGGATAGGTTCGGCGGCGACCGACCGGTCGTTTCCCCGTTCGGCGTATGGGACTACACGGGCCCATCGAGATTCGGCGCGGCGGCCACGCGAGCGCGGCCGCAGCGTTTCCTCGGCCCCGAGGCCTCGGCGAATCCCGATGTTCCCGGCCCGCGCGGCGCTACGCGGGCCGCACGCGAGCGGGCCCATCGAGATTCGAACTCGAGTCTGAAGCTCCGGAGGCTTCTGTGCTATCCAAGCTACACTATAGGCCCAGTGCCGCAAGTCGCCCCGCGGCAACGCGCCGACTCGGGGCGTCCATAAAAGCGTGCGCGGCTAGGTGGGTCGGTCTGGCTTGTCCGGCTTTGCCGGCGGGTCGGCACCCGTGCCGTCGCCGTTTCGGTGTTCGCCCTTCCCGGCCATCCGCGATAGCACGTAGGCGAATTCGTGGCGTACGGCGGCGATGAAGAACAGGAGCACGATGAGGCTGGAGAGGATGAGGAGCGGCCCGAGCCATGGCGTCGTGGACTCGGCCTGTCCGGCCTGCACGAGTTCTTGCTGCGAGCCACGAACGAAGCCGCGGAAGGCTGCGGGGGCGGCCAGAAAGAGTGCGATGAAGATGAGGACGACGAGGCATGCGGCGACGACGGCGCCTTCCCAGCCGCGTGGCATGAGGCGGTTGTAGTGGCGGGCGACGTGTTGCCGGCGTGGCCAGGCGATGAGGAGCGTGATGATGAGGACGACGGCGACGATGGTGATGGCGATCCAGTGGTCGATGAACCAGGCTTCGAGGCCCTTGTAGGCCTTGGCGGGTCCGCTGTCGGGGCGCCGGGCGGTGAGGTATGCGCCGTAGGCGAGGACGAAGTTGAACAGGAGGGCGCCGATGGTGGAGAGGAACGTGAACAGCCAGACGTTCATGCGGGCGAGGCCGGCGGGGATGCTGACGAAGGCGCGCAGGAACGGCAGCAGGCGGCACGCGAAGACGAGGAAGGCGCCGCTCGGCCGGCGGAAGACTCCTTCGAGGCGGTCGAGTTTGGCTTCGTCCATGTGGAAGAAGCGCTTGTGCTTCAGGATGAAGGGTCGGCCTCCATACAGGGCGGCCCAGTACGGGATCATGGAGCCGATTGCGGCGCCGATGGTGCCGACGAAGATGACGGCCAGAAGACGTGCCGCGGGGTCTTGGTCGGGGACGACGGCGAGGGTGCCGACGGTCATGATGAGTTCGCTTGGAACGCCGTGCAGGATCATGCCGGTCTCGAGTAGCATGAGGACGAAGATGGCCCACAGGCCGTAGTGCTGGAGGAATTGGATCGACCAATCCACGATGCCCTGGAAGATGTCGAGCATTCCTCAATCCGTCCAGTGGCGTCTTGTCCTTAATGCCACCGTCGGCCGCCCTCTACTTGACCTGAGGGAAGGGCAGGACCTGCTTGATGGAGTCGATGGCCAATATGGTCATGACCAGGCGGTCCACTCCGATGCCCAGGCCGCCCGCCGGGGGCATGCCGTGCTTGAGGGCTTGGATGAAGTCGGTGTCCGTGGGCTGCGCTTCGTCGTCGCCGCCGGCGCGTCGCGCCTCCTGCTCGGCGAACAGCTTCGCTTGCAGGTACGGGTCGTTGAGTTCCGAGTAGGAGTTGGCGTGCTCGCGGCCGCCGATGAAGAGCTCGAAGCGTTCCACCAGGGTCGGGTCCTTGCGGTGAGCCTTGCAAAGCGGCGTCGTCTCACGCGGGTGGTCGATGACGAACGTGGGCTGGATGAGCTTCGCCTCGGCGAAGACCTCGAAGAGCTTGGCGACGGCGAGTCCGCGGTTGTAGCCGCCACGGATCACGACGTGGTGCTCGGCAAGGATGCGTTGGATGTCCTCGTCGGTCGCCGTGTCCGGGTCGGGGCCGCCGTGGGCGCGGATGGCATCCTTCATGGTCACGACGGCAAACGGCTTGGCGAAGTCGAGTGACTCCGTCCCTTCGCGCGTCACCGTCGGAGCGCCGTGCACTGCGATGACCGCCTGGCGCACCAGTTTCTCCGTGAGGCGCATCATGTCGTGGTAGTCCCAGTACGCGGCGTAGCATTCCAGGAGCGTGAACTCGGGGTTGTGCGTCGTGTCGATGTCCTCGTTGCGGAATGCCGGGCCGATGTGGTAGACGCGTTCGAGGCCGCCGACGAGGAGCTTCTTGAGGGCCAGTTCGTGGCTGATGCGCAGGAACATGGAGGCGTCCTTTGCGTTGGAGTGCGTCACGAATGGCTTGGCGTTTGCGCCGCCGTAGACTTTCTCCAGGACCGGGATCGCAGCCTCGACGAAGCCAGCCTTCTCCATGGTCGTGCGCAGCGTCGACGTGATGCGGGCGCGGTTGAGGAACACGGCGCGTTCTTTGACGCCCTGCATGAGGTTGAGGTACGGCCGGCCGAAGCGCAACTCGGGGTTGTCCGACTTGCCAAGGTCGGCAAACGGCACGAGGGCCTTGGCCAGCAGCGTCACTTTTTCCGCGCCGATCGAGGGCTCGCCGCGCTTCGACCGCATCGGGTACCCCTTGACGCCGACGAAGTCGCCCTCGTTCAGCAGGTGAAGAGCGCCATCGAAGTCGGCGTCGCCCATCTCGGCGCGGTCGAGGATGGCCTGGATCTTGCCTGATTGGCCTTCGATGTCGAGGAATGCGATGCCGCCGGAGCCGCGCTTGGCGCGCAATCGGCCGGCGACTTTGTGGCGCTTCTTGGCCGCGTTGCCCTTCTCGCCGGGCTGGAAGGCGGCCTCAATCTTCGCCCGTAGTTTCGCGAGGTCGGTCTCGGCGGGAAACGAGTACGGCCAGGCCTTCTTGCCGAGGGCGAGGACTTTCTTGACCTGTTCCGGGTCGACGTCTCGCAGTAGTGCTACGACATCCTCCACCGTCGGCTGGGGCGGTTTGGCCACGAGGGCTTGCGACGGGAGGATTCTATTTGAAGGAAATCCGCCGGCCGGGGTCCCTCAACCGGCCTTGAGGCAACCCTTTTGCGGTTTCCATTTTCCTTGACAAACTACAATTGGGCTTGAACCGCGCGGCCATTGCCATCCTGGCCCTGTACGGCTGCGCGCTTGCGGCAGGACAGGCCTCGGGGACGTTTGCCGACTCCGCCGGCTTCTCGGGCCGCAACGGCTTCACTTGCGTCTCGTGCCACCAGCCGCCAAGTCCCACGAATGACGCCCTCGCACACCTCGACGGCTTGCCTACAGCATGGGATTTGGGCGTCTCGTACGACCTCACGATCCGCGTGACTGGCGGCCCGCCTGGCATGCCTGCTCCGCAACCGCAAGGCGGCTTCGACCTGGCCGTCAGTTCTGGTCGGCTTTCGGGCGACCCGCAGCTCCTGCGCACTCCATCGCACGACGAGATCACGTACCGGCCGGCCGGCACGATGCAACGCGAATGGCACGTCACATGGCAGGCGCCCAATCTTGCGGTTCAACCCACGGCGATCCATTTCTGGCTGGCGGTCCTCGCGGCCAACGGGAACCACGTCGTGGCCACCAACACGTCGGATTCGGGCGAGACCCTGGATGCCGCCGCGGCCCTGCAAGTCGACGTGCCGCCGTCGGCCGCAACCGTCGCCGCGTGGCAGGGCTTGCCGCTGCGCGCTCCGTCCGCCACGCCCTTGCTGCAGGCCACTTGGATCGTCGACGGCGAGCAGCGCGACTTGAACGCAACGGGAATCGGCCTGCGCCTCGATGGCGGCTCCTGGATTTCCCGTGACGCGGGCTCGCAGTGGCGCGTCCTCATCCCTGACTCTGCCAGCCACGTCCTCGAGGTGAGGTCGGAAGGGGCCGGCCGAGAATCTCCAGTCGTCACATTGCATATGGCCTTGCCATCGGCCGCCACGGACCACACGCCTGACGGCGCGGCGCACACGTCGCCGGCCGTCGGACCCGCTTTCTCCCTCGTCGCCCTGCTGGGCGCCACGCGCTTGCTCGCCATTCGGAGACCTCGACCATGACCAACCTGACCGGAACCACGCTCGCCATCGCTCTTGCCATCGTCCTTGCTGGCTGCAGCTCCACACCAGCCCATCCCTCGGCGTCGACGCATGTGGGCTTCGCTTTCGGCGGCGCCCACGCGGACATCGCGGCGGACGTCCCCTTCGATGGGGCGGCCCGGCCGGCAGATTCGTACTTCCGGGACAACGGCGTCACCCACACGAGCTACACGGCCTTCGACCAGCTCGTCCAGTGGTCAACGGCCAGCGGCACGCCCATCGTCGTGCGGCACTTCAGTTTCGGTTTCTGCCTCGACAAGGTGGGCGGCGCGCCGGACAAGGGCTCCTGTGAAGCCGGCGCCAACGCGTACTGGTCCCTGGCAGTGAACGGCACCGAGTCGCAAGTCGGCATGGACGCCGTCACGCTGCACGCGGCCGACTCCGTGTCGTGGACTCTCACGAGCATCGCGCCGATGTCGACGCCCTCCGCACCCGCGTCGCCCCCAGTCACGTCGACCAATCCTCCTGCCCCCACGTCCGACACCGTCGCATTCTCCGCACCGACCAACGTCACGGTCCACCAAGGCGTCGCCGTCATCAACGGCACGGCGCCCGCTGGCGTCCTGTCCTTCAAGGCTGACGCCGATGCCGGCCCGGGGGCCTTCACACGCGGCGCGGGCGGCTCCTACGCGCTGACACTCCCCGTCGCGGCCGGCCAGACCAACGTCACGGTGACGTTCGACGACGGCAAGGTCCCGACCTCTCACTCGCTCGTCGTCACCCGCCTCGTGCAAGGGACGATGCAGGTGGACTTCCGCGGCGTTCCCGGGCACGCCAATCGCAACGACGCCGTCTGGATCGACGTCGACGGCCGCGCCTCGGCGAGTTACTACCAAGGCCAGAGCGTTGCGCACCCCAGTTTCGCGAACGTGCACGACCTCATGGTGGCATGGACGGCGGCGACCGACGTCCCCGTCGTGTACAAGCCGCACGCCACGTTTGGGCAGCAGGTCATGCAGATCGACGGCGTTGGCGACGTGACAGGCAACTCGGCGGCATTCTGGTGCTACAAGGTCAACGGTTCCTCGAACGTCCTTGGCATCACGAGCCAGCCGTTTGCGCCAGGCGACGTCGTGTCGTGGAGCCTCGGCTCGGTCTGCTAGACGTCATTGCCGCCAGCACAGCGTAGTTGAGGCGGACCGTCGCAACGCCCAGAAGACTCAAGCACCCGGACCGTCGAAGGGAATGCATGGACGCGCAACGCCCGAAGCACGGCCACGGCCTGTGGTTCACCATCGTAGGGATTCTCCTCATGGTCATCGGGACCTGGGCCTTCCAGCAGGGAGCCATCCAGAACAGCACCGGCACGACGCTCTGCGTCGACACGTTCCACTACTGCCAGGTGCAGATGTCGACGGCAGGGACGTCCATGCAGCTCGCGGCACTCTTTGCCTTCCTGGGAAGCGGCATCCTGCTGACACTCGGGGTCGTGTCGTTCGTGCCGCAGTGGCAGCCCTTGGGCGGCGCCGACTCTGCCCGACGGCCCCATCCTTAGGCCGTACGGACCGTGGTTTCGCGGCTCTCGAACTCCGCGTCCAACTGGTATCCGCCGACCTTCACGCGCTGCAGGCCAGTGCGGGCCGACAGGGCAGCGTCCTTCGGGACGGCGAACCCCGCCTCGTGCCGGTGCACGATGATGTCACGGATGGCGTGGTCCGGCAGACGCGTCGCGTCCGAGACCAGGCGGTGTAGCAGGAACGGTGTCAGGCCGTCGGCCTTGCCCGCGTTGACGCGCACGTGCACGTTGCCGTACTTGTCGGCCAGTTCGTCCCAGTCCGTCTTGCGCTCGATGCGGTCGGGCTTGCTGCCCTTGCTCTCGGGCGGCATCGACTCCGGGATCTCGCGGCCGATGAGCATCTCGATGCGCTTCAGCAGCGGCTTGTCGTCGAGGCTGACGAACGAGATGGACTTGCCCTTGCGGCCGGCGCGGCCCGTGCGGCCGATGCGGTGCACGTAGATTTCGGGCTCCGTCTCCGGCAGGTCGTAGTTGATGACGTGGGTGATGCGGTCGATGTCGAGGCCGCGGGCCGCGACGTCGGTGGCGATGAGGACCTTGACGTGGCCGGCGTCGAAGTCGGCCAAGACGCGTTCGCGCTTCGACTGCGGCAGGTCGCCGTGCAGCGCCTCCGCCTTGTAGCCCCAACGCGACAGGTCGTCGCGCAGGCGGTCGCACATCATCTTCGTGGCGCAGAAGACGAGGACGAGGTCCTGCTCCGGCTCGTTGTCGAGGATGCGGCAGAGCGCCCAGTGCTTGTTGCGGCGGCCGACGGGATAGTACACCTGCTCGATTTCGGGGACCGTGAGTTCGTCCGCACTGACGCGCACGAACTGCGGCTGCACCATGAAGCGGCGCGTGAGGCCCTTGATCTCCTCGGCCAAGGTCGCGCTGAACAGGAGCGTCTGCCGGTGGTGCTTGCCCGGCATGGACTTGAGGATCTTCTCGACGTCAGGCAGGAAGCCCATGTCGAGCATGCGGTCGGCTTCGTCCAAGACCAGCAGTTTGGTCTGGCTGAGGTCGAGGGTGCCGCGCTCCATGTGGTCCATGATGCGGCCGGGCGTTCCGACGACGCAGTGGACGCCGTGCTTGAGGGCCTTGTCCTGGACTTCGTAGCCGGCGCCGCCGTAGACGCAGACGACGCGGAACTCGCGTCCATGCGCGTACTTTTCGAGCTCGTCGGTGATCTGCAGCGCCAGTTCACGCGTCGGCGCCAGGATCAACGCCTGCACGTGCGTCAGCTTCGGGTCGTACGTCTCGATGATGGGCAGCCCGAAGGCCGCCGTCTTGCCGGTGCCCGTGCGGGCCTGGCCGATGACGTCGACGCCCTGCAGCAGCAGGGGGATGGTCTTCTCCTGGATGGGCGTCGGATGCTGGAACCCGATGCGGTCCAGGGCAGCGATGGTGGCGGGGCTGAGCTTCAGGTCCGCAAACGTCGCCTTGAGGTCGACCATCTTCTGGTGCGACGGGTCGAGCTTGAGTTTCATTCCCTTCGGGATGGGGGCATGCGATGACATGGAAATCACGTGCCGCGTCCTTGCCTTGTCCGACAAATGGGCGTCGGATGGCTTTGCGGCCCACGCGGCGGGGCTTCGCTTCCGGTCTGGGACTGGCCCGGTTCTTAAAGGGGTTGGGGTGCGACGGAGGGTGGGGACAGCCGTGGCGCGGCCGGTGGAGGGCGCAGCGTGACATGGCTCCGTCCAAATAGCGCGGCGCCATGCAAATGGGCGTGCCCGGACCTGGGGAACTCGCAGTGGCACCCGCTCCCCTTCCGGCTGATGCCAAGCGGCCTTCCCCCAAGTCTCGAGGACGCAGGCCGCGCAGAGGCCTCGGCCGCTGGTTGCAGAACCTGCGCATCTCACGCAAGCTCGCCGTCGTCATCATCGTCCACCTCCTGCATGCCACCGTCCTGCTAGCCGTGACGGCGTATGGCGTCAAGGCGGTCGATGCCAGCCGAGCCTGGGTCGACGGCGAAGGTTTCTGGTCGAAAGCGCAGAAGGAGGCCGTCGTGCAACTCCTCACGTACGCCGACTCCGGAGACGAAGCGACCTTCCACGCCGCGATGGCGCAGTTCAACGTCACCCTCGGTGACCGCCAAGCGCGACTTGAACTGGAGAAAGCGTCCCCCAACCTCGACGTCGCGCGCGCCGGCTTCATCCAGGCGCGCAACCACCCGAGCGATGTCGGGAACATGATCTGGCTGTTCCAGACCTTCCGGCATGAATCGCACATCGACCACGCCATCGCCATCTGGACGCGGGCCGAAGACGACGGCATCCAACCCCTGCTGGCACTGGCCGCGCAGCTGCACGCCCAACGCAGCGCGCCCTCGCCGGACCCGGACGCAATCCATGTCACCGTCGACCAGATCCTGGTCCTCAACACCTTCCTCGAAGGCCTCGAGCACGAGTTCTCGTCCACCCTCGGCGACGGGGCCCGCTTCATCAATCTCGTCGTCATCTGGGGCACCGTCGGCCTCACCGTGCTGTTCGTCGGCAGCGCCCTTCTCGTGTCCGCCATCGTGGCCCGCCAGATCACACGCTCGCTTGGCCAGGTCAAGGCCGGCGCCGAACGGATGGCAAAGGGCGAGACCGGCGTGCAGATCGAGGTGGAGGGCCGCGATGACGTCGCCCAGGTGGCGCAGGCGTTCAACTCCATGAGCGACCAGTTGGGCAAGAGCATGGTCGAACGCGAGCGCCATGCGTCGGTCCTGGAGGCCACCCTGGAATCCACGGCGGACGGGTTGCTGGTCGCGGACGGCGCCGGGCATATCGTGCAGTTGAACAAGAACTTCCTCACCATGTGGGGAATCCCGCCCGAGATTGCGGCGGCGCGCGACGATGACCGGGCGCTGGCCTTCGTCGTCGGTCAGCTCGTCGCTCCAGAGGCCTTCCTCGCGAAGGTCAAGGCCCTCTACGCGGACCCCGAGGCCGACAGTTTCGATCTCCTGCATTTCAAGGACGGCCGCGTCTTCGAGCGGTACTCGCGGCCGCAGCGCATCGCCGGCCGGACGGTCGGGCGCGTCTGGAGCTTCCGGGACATTACCGAACGCGTCAAGGCGGAGGAGCAGAGCCGCCGCGCCCTTGTCGAGGCTGAAGAGAACAGGAGGCTGCGCGACCTCGATCTCCTGAAATCGGACTTCATCAATTCGGCGGCACACGAGTTGCGCACACCCATGACGCCCATCCGCGCCGAGATGCACATGCTGCGCGCCCGCAAGGCGGACCTCGATCCGCAGACCTTGCGCTCCGTCGAGCTCTTGGACCGGAATCTAGAGCGGCTCGCGCGCCTCGTCGAGGACGTCCTCGAAGGCTCGCGCCTGCAGTCGGGACAGCTCAGCGTGAAGCGGGTCCCGATGGACCTGGCCAAGACCGTCCTCGAATGCGTCGAGGCGTTCGAGACGGCCGCGACCGCGAAGGGCGTCCGCCTGACGTGCGCCGCCGAGCCGGCACCGGTCGACGGCGACGACCAGCGCCTGTCGCAAGTGGTCCTCAACCTCCTCAACAACGCGCTCAAGTTCACGCCGGCCGGCGGATTGGTCGCCGTCGAGGTCCGCCGGGGGCCGCAGGTCGTGACGGTCACCGTAAGCGACACCGGCATCGGCGTGCCGGAGGACAAGCATGCGCGATTGTTCCGGCCGTTTAGCCAACTGCACGAGGAGGCCGGCCTGCGCAAATCGGGGACGGGGCTGGGACTGTACATCTCGAAGGGCATCGTCGAGCTGCACGGCGGTACGATCGGTTACACAAATCGCGCCGATGGCCCGGGCAGCGCCTTCTTCTTCACGGTTCCGTGCCAGGGCATCGCCACGCAGGCGGCATCGAAGTCCGCGTCATGACGTGCAGGTGAATGGACGCCGCGCATGGCCCACCCACGCGGCAGCGTCGTCACTTCCCCGCCAAGTTCTCCAATTCCATGCCGTTGACGGCGCCGAACCACTTGCGCGTCACTTCCCAGTACCACCACGCATCGAGGACCTCGAATTGCGTGTGGCCGCCCCAGGGCACGATGAGTGTCTGGATGTTGGGCTTGCCTTCGGCGTAGCGCTCCATGCGGCGGGCGTGGCGAACGGGGACGATGGGGTCGTCCATGGCGTGCACGAGGAGTGTTGGCTGCTGGATCATGGGGACCTTCCATTTCGGGTTGGCAAGGTCGTACAACTCCTCGACGGAGGCAAGGCCGTTGACTCGGGCCGCGTCCTCGAGGAACTCGTCGTAGCGCTCGTACGCGCCGCTGGACTTCATGAGAAGGAGGCGCCGGAAACCACCCCAGGCCTGGCGAAAGGGGTGCCCCTTTGGCGGCTTCTCGCTGATGTGGCGCACGGCGTCGCGGGCGTCGACGAAGGCGCTGAAGCAGACGGTGCCCCCGGTGAGGATGTTGGCCCCCGAGCGCGAGTCGTGCGCCAAGGCATTGAGGGCCGCGGCCCCGCCCAGGGACTCGGACAGGACGGCCACGCGCTTGACGCCTGTCTCCTGCATGAGGAACTTCGCCGCGCCGTGCACGTCCAGCGCTTCCTTCCATCCCGCGGTGGCGATGCCCGTCGATTCCCCGAAGGCGCGCAGATCGATGGCGAGGACAGGCACGCGCCAGTGGCGATGAATGAGGATGGCTTGCCGTTTGTGCACGGTGTCGTCCTTTGTCGCAAACATTCCCGGGACGAGCACGATTCCCCACGGGCTCGGGCTGGTGCGGTGCTGCGGGCCCAGCCAACCAGCCAGTTGCACGCCGTCCTCGGCGCGAAACGCCACGTGCCGGAACGGTTTCGGGTACGGGTTCAGGCGCGCCAGGACGCCGGCGACATTGTGGCGCACGTGCGTGATGAAGTCCGCCACGCGGACCGCGCGCAGCCACGCGCCGCGCATCGTGTGGTACGCGGGCCGTTGCGGCAACGCCTCAAGTTCAGCCCGCAGCGCCGGCCAACGCGCATCGTCCAACGGCCCTGGACGGTCGTCTGCGAGGATGAGCCTTGCGACATCACGGCAGCGGGGAGCGCAGGGCGATGTGGATGGCGGCGTCGGTGTGCCGCGAGCCGCTGACGGGCGACCCCGGCGTCGTCGCCTGCTCGGGCACCAGGCTGACAGGTCGACCCGGCTGGCTGCGGCGCAGGGCTGCCACGAGCTCGCGTCCTTGGTCGGGAAATCCGTCGCCCACGTGGATGGACCAACGCTCGGCCACAAGCCCATCGGCCCATGCGGCAAGGCGGCCGACGGCCTGCGCGACGGAGAGCGCCTGACCCACCAGGAGCCAGTGTCCGTCGGCCACGACTGCCAAGCCGATCACCTTGCCGGGGTCGACGCCGAACGTGACCGAGCGGTAGCCAGGCCGGCCGTCGTGGCGGTCGAGGTGCGTGAACAAGGCGAGGAGCGTCGTCTCGTGGTCATCGTGCAGGGCCACGCTGCGCGGGTCATCCGCGGGGCCGCCGAGGAGTGCCCGGACCGAGGGCGGTACGGGTTCGCCTGGGCGCAGGCCCAGGACGGGCATGCCATGCGATTCGAGGAACGGCACCAGGCGGTGGTACAAGGCGAAGTCCTGCGTCACCAATCCCACGGGGAGGTTGCGCCGTTCGCCCTTGTGGCCCGTCACGGCCACGGCCAACGCCTGCGGGGGTTTGAACGCCGCGCCATGGGCGTCTGGAGGCTGTTTCACAACTTCCAGGAGGCCTGCGCGTGCCGGTTTGCAAGGAGTGCTAGGAAGTTGAGCCGACCGCGTGGCAGCGCCACGCCGAGGCTCAAGTGACGCCGCAATCCGCCGCAACGCGGCGCGCCCTCCGGGTCGCTTTCCGGCCGCACACTCCTGGCGCAGGCGGCCTTGGCGGGCTGCCGGCCCGCCGGCGGCCGCCCTCGCCAGGATTGCGAAGGCCGGAAAACGACGCAGGCGCCCTGGCAGTTGTGAAACAGCCTCTAGATACAGGGACCCGGGGCCTTGGTGGCGAGGACGGCTCCGCTCCCCGCATCGATGAGGATGGCCAACTGCTCGTCGCCGCAGTGCGTCCCGTGCACGGTGACGATGCGCACGTCCCATGCCAGGCTTTCCTGCGCGATGGCCGAGAGTTGCTTGACCGGCCGGATGTCGTCGATGGGCAGGTCGGAGCACTGGGCGTACTGCCTCGCAATGTCGACGGCTTGCGTCATGTTGAGCACGGGCTTGGCGCCGAGACGATACGCGACGGGCAGTTGGATCTCGGTGACCCAGCCGCCGCCCTCGCCGGGTTGGACGTAGGCGTTGTACGTCACGAGCGGCGGTGCCGTATCGTTGTTGGCCGGCCGGATGTAGAAGGCGATCCCCTCGGCATCGAATGGCAGGACGCCTTGGCGCACGGGCCCCAGGTCGGCCTCCGTGAAGCCGAGCCCGAGAGAGAAGCTGCGCAACTTGGCCGCAATCTCGGCGGCATTGCGCGAAGGCCAAGCCGAGCCGAACATGATCTTCCAGAAGTAGGCGTCCACCGCCACGTCGGCGGAGGCGTTGCCGGGACCGTAGTACCGGTCGACGGCTCGCAGCCCGGTCAGCAAGTGCACGCGGCGGATCAATTCGCTGTGGTTGAAGCGCGACGGCCCGAGGAGCAACGCGTTGTGGCTCGGCAGCGCCGCCGGGTTCGGGTCGCATGCGAGTGGCTTCCATGTAGGCCACGTGCGCGGCGGGTCTGGGAGGATGATGTCCGGGGCCGTCGTCGCCGTCGCCGACTGGTCTGCCGCCTGCATACAGCCCGCAAACAACGTTCCGAGGACGAGGCCCGCGACCAGGACGCCACGCACGCATGCCCACCGGGCGGGACCGATTCAAGCCTTTAGGTGCTGCAAGTGGGCCGAGATCATGGCGGGCAGGGCCCCGAGGGCCGTGGACGTCTCCATGCTGATTCCCTTGCCGGTGATCTCCAGGTGCCGTGGCGCCGCGTCGAGCACCTCTTGCGGCAAGCCCCGCGGTCCCAGCCCAAAGAGCACCATCTGCGGTTCCCCTGCGGCGAGGAGCTTGGCAACCTCCAGCGGCGTGCAGGCCTTTTCCGGGTCGGGCTGCGGCGTCGCGGCGACGAGGCGGCCTAGGGCACGGGGACCGGCGTCGCGTTCCCCGCCAAACGGCAGGATGTGCAGGCGGTTCGCCTCGACGATTGTCCGCACGTACTCTCCGCCTTCGCCAATGGATGTCCCCGACGCGACGAAATCTGCGACTTCGTGCGCCGTGCGCAACGCCTCCGACCGCATGGACCCGCGACGGCGTGCCTGCAAAAACGGGAAACCAAACGTGGCGACGTCCGCGTCGAACGCCAAGGCGACGGGGCCCGCGCGGGCAAGGGTGACGCGCATGATGTCGTACCACTGCTTCGGGTCGTAGCAGTTGTACAATCCGAGGGTCAGGCGTCCCGGCACGTATGCGCACACGCGCCACGCCGCCTTGATGGTTGCCCCGTCGCCCTGAAATCCGTGGCGGGCTTGGCTTGGCCGTGGCCATCCCCCGTACGCAGGTGCGACGCATCCCGAAGCGCGGCGCCAACGACCGGGCCACGTTGGATGCGATCCTCGACGAGGGCATCGTCTGCCACGTGGGCTTCGTCGAGGGCGCGTCGCCGGTCGTCATCCCCACCGGCTACGTGCGCGACGGCGACCGCCTGCTCCTGCACGGCTCGACCGCCAGCCGCCTGATGCAGCACTTGGCCGCCGGCAAGGAGGTGTGCATCACGGTGACCCTGCTCGACGCCGTGGTCCTTGCGCGTTCCGCCTTCCATCATTCCATGAACTACCGCAGTGCCGTCCTCTTCGGCAAGGCGCGACGCCTCCCCGACGAAACCAAGAACGACGTGCTGGCCGTCTACGTCGAGCGGCTGCTTCCAGGGCGGTGGGACACGATCCGACTTCCCAACGCCAAGGAACTCTCCGGCACCGTCGTGGTCGAGTTCCCCATCGACGAGTTCTCGTGCAAGAGCCGCACGGGGCCGCCCGGCGACGAGCCCGAGGACATGGACTTCCCCGTGTGGGCTGGCATCGTGCCCGTCCCCACCGTCGTGCAGCCGGCGACGCAGGACCCGCAGCAGAAGGCGATGCCGACGCCGCCGACGGTCGCGGCGTGGCGACCCAATCACAGGAAGTAGCGCCGCCAATCTCATGAGGCGGCGGCCACATCGCCGCGCAATGGGCATCCCCGCCCCGCGCATCGACTCGCCGTACGTCTCCGACCGCGTGCAGCACTTCCCCGAATCAGTCATCCGCAGCATGAGCCGCGTCGCCGCGCAGTACAAGGCCGTCAACCTCGGCCAGGGCTTCCCCGACTTCGACCCGCCGCGCGAGGTCATGGATGCAGCGAAGAAGGCCATCGACGACGGATTCAACCAGTACGCCGTCACATGGGGCGCACCGACGCTCCGCGAAGCCCTGAGCCGGAAACTCAAGTCGTTCAACCGCATCGACGCCGCGCCGGACGAGAACATCGTCGTGACCTGCGGCGCGACCGAAGCCATGATGGCCGCAATGCTTGCGACCGTCAATCCCGGCGACAAGGTAGTCCTGTTCGAGCCGTACTACGAGAACTTCGGGCCGGACGCCGTCGTGGCGGGAGCCAAGCCCGTCTTCGTGCCGCTCGGCGAGCCTGAGTTCCAGCCCGACCAGGAAGCGATGAAGAAGGCGTTTGCGGCGAAGCCAAAGGCCGTCGTCGTCAACACGCCGGGCAATCCCACGGGCCGCATCTTCACGGACAAGACGCTGCGCCTCGTCGCGGACTTGTGCACCGACCACGATGTCCTTGCCATGACGGACGAGATCTACGAGCACATGGTCTACGACGGCAAGCACCACACGAGCCTCGCCACCGTCGGCTCGATGCATGAACGCACGGTGACGATTGGCGGCTTCAGCAAGACGTATTCGGTGACGGGCTGGCGTCTTGCCTACACGGCCGCGCCGAAGCCGATCACGGATGCCATCAAACGGGTGCATGATTTCCTCACCGTCGGCGCGCCACATCCGTTGCAGATCGCGGCCGTGACGGCGCTGGGCCTGCCGCCGTCGTACTACACGTCGCTGCGCGAGACGTACCAAGCCAAGCGCGACATGCTGCTGGCAGCCCTCACGTCCGCCGGCTTCCGCTGCATCCGGCCGGACGGCGCGTATTACATCCTGGCGGACTGGACGTCGGTCGTCGACGAACGCAGTTTCACGGATGACACGGCGTTTGCCATGTGGCTGACGAAAGAGGTCGGCGTCGCCTGCGTCCCCGGTTCGAGCTTCTTCGCCGAGGCCGGAAAGGGACGGCACCTCGTCCGCTTCGCCTACCCGAAGAAGGAGGAAACGCTGCGCGAGGCCGCCAAACGGCTTGCCCTCACACGCGAGAAGGGCCTGGCGGTCGCGGCCCGGTAGGCTTGTGAAGACGGTGCGGCCTTCGCGCAGCCGATGGTGAACCTCGGCCCGTTCTTCCCGGAAGGCACGCCGACCCTCACGTGGGAGTGGGACAATCCGCTTGCGTACTTCAACCTCGGCGGGCTCATCCTGAGCATCTTGCTCCTCCGTTCGCTGTCGGCTCGCCGCGACGACTCAGGCCTGGCCAATGGCGGCTGGATGGCGTCCCTCGTCTTCGCCATCGGCACGGGACTTCACTTCATCGGCGACGTGATTGGCGTGGCCGAGGCGTGGGACCACCAGTTCATCCACCTCGTCGTCCTGGTGGCACTGCTGGCGTTCTTCTGGAAAGCCCGCAACGTGGACTAGGGGTCATTGCATCACCTCCAGGAGGCCTGCGCGCGCCGGTTTGCAAGGAGGGCTAGGAGGATTCGCCGACGGCGTGGCAGCGCCGCGCTGAGGCGGATCCGACGACGCCGTCCGCCGCAAAGCGGCGCGCCCTTGCGGGTCGTTTTCCGGCCACACAATCTTGGCGGCGCCGGCCTTGGCGGGCTGCC
>JAZJZE010000010.1:0-67444 GCA_040390065.1 bacterium
GCGGCAGCCGAAGCTCTTGAGGCCGTCGGAGACGCGGCGGTCGGGCTTGGCGACCTTGAACATGGCCTCCTTGCCGGTGTGGTCCGGGATCGCCTGGACGGCGCCCTCGCGCAGGGCCTTGCGCAGGGCGTCGTCCTCGGCGTTGCGGAGCTCCTCGGCCGTGGACTCGCGCAGTTCGCGCGCGGAGACCTCGCCGCGCAGGGCGCGCGGCAGGGTGGGGCGCACGAGGTCCACGACCGGGGAGTAGACGACCTCCCAGAGCAGGCGGTCGACCGCCGCGAGCAGCTCGCGGTAGTCGGACTCCTGCAGCTCCTGGCCCTCGAGCGTCTTCATGCTTTACGGGCGGGGGGACCCGACGGCGATGGTGAACGTGAAGAAGCCGGCGGCGTTCGCGGCGCGCGTCCTGTCCACCCAGGTCCCCTCGTACTCCCGGGCGAGCTTGTCCGCCAGGCGCTGCGCGGTGGCGCGCTCGGGCCCCGTGGCCCCGCTGCCCTCGGCCGCCGTGGCCCGTAGCGCGCGCACTTTGCGGCGGGCGTTCTCGCTGGTCAGGCGCGCGCCCCGTTCGGCATTACGATGCGGGACTTGGCCGCCAGCCCCTGGATGCGCTGCATGACCTGGCTCTGGGTGAGCATCGAAATGGCCACGGCGAGGATGCCGCGGTGGACCATGGGCGGCGCGTCGGTGAGTACCGCGACGAGGTCGGTCTCGAAGCTGTACTCGAGGTAGACGACGTGCTTGGCCGGGTCCTTCTGCGGCACGACGCACGGCTCGGCGACCGTCTGCGCGAGCGTCAGGACGCTGGCCAGGACGATAGTGGGCGTGCGCGAGCGCATCACCAGGCTGCTCGTGGCCACGGTGTACTCGAGCTCGATGCTGACCGTCTTCTCAGGCGTCTCCGCCGGCGTCGTCTCGCTTCCCGTCACCGTCTCCTTTGCCTGCTCCATCGCTCTCCCCCCCTTCCGGCTTGTCGGCGAACATCTGCTCGGTCGTCGGGACCTCCGGATTCATCGGTAGGAGGCCCTGCTGCGCCTTGGTCTGGATCGAGATCAGCTTGTGCTTGTGGAGGAGTTCGCCGAGCTCCTTGCTGTCCAGGATCCGCTTGTCGTATAGCCGCTCGAAGCGGCTCTGCTTCTTGTCGTCGATGTCCTCCTGGTCCTTGGCCGACAGGATGCGCAGGGGCTTGAACTCGAAGGCGATGTCGTACTCGCGGCCCCAGACGGCGAACATCATGAGGCGGAGCATCTTGCGGATGATGGGGCGCGCGGGGCTGCGCACGCGCGAGGTGATCATGGCGTTGTAGTTCTCCATGTCGTCCTCGCCGGAGTTGGAGAGGCCGCCGCTGCCGGCGGTGGTGCCGAACAGCTTGGAGAAGGGCATGCGGGTGGCGCAGGAGATGCCGATGCGGTTCTCGCGCATGACGTCGGCGAGGCCGGAGAAGCTGTTGGTGACGACCTTGTAGTCGTCCTCGCTGTCGAGGAGGAGGGCGTTCTGGAAGTTCTTGATCTGGTTGGTGGCCTGGACGCGGGAGGTCAGGGTCTGGAGGCCGCCGGGCACGGCGAGGGTGGAGGCGAAGCCCTTGATGGCGTAGACGTCGACCTTGGCCTCGTCGAGGATGGCGTAGAGGACGTTGCGGCCGCGCAGCCAGACGTTGAAGTCCTCGACGACGGACTCGATGGCGGAGAAGCCCCAGCCGTTGAGGGTGGCGCGCAGCAGGCGCGGGGCGCGCTCGCCGCTGAGGGTGAGCACGCGCGAGGCGTCGAGCTTGTGGCCGTAGAACAGGAACGATGGCGCGGAGCGGGAGGCGCCGGAGAACTCCCAGCGGTCGGCGTCGTACAGCTCGAGGTTGCCTTTCTTGAGGTCTTGCGGGTCGAGGGGCTTCTCGTCGTCCTGGCCGGAGTTGATGACGAGGCCGCCGCCGCCGAAGAGGCGGGTCCAGCGCTGGCCGAACCGGACACTCTCCCAGATTCCCTTCTCCTCGAGGAAGTCCTCCAGCTCGCCGATGCCTTCCTCGCCCAGCTCCTTGGACATCAGCTCGAGGCCGCCGCGCCAGGCGTCCTCGATGGGCTCGACGATGAGGGTGCGGATGATGCCGTGGGTCTTGAACAAGTAGGAGAGCAGGGTGAAGTTGACGGTGAGCGGGGCGTAGATGTTGGACGTGAACATCGGGGTCATGCTCGTGATGTTGTCCTGGCCCTGGCCTTGGCTCAGAGCGGCCGCCAGGCCCTCGAGGCTGTTCTCCATCTGGCCGCGGCGCTGGGCGAGCGACTCGCGCAGGAGGCCGACGCGCTCGCGCAGCTGGGCGTTGGACAGCTCGCCGACTGGAGCGCTACGCACGGGCTGGCCGTTGGGGCCGACGATCTGGGCGTGGACCTCTTTCATGCGCCTCCGTAACTCACGGCGCCACCGGGTAGAAGTAGGCCGCCGGCGAGAACGGGCCGCCCAGGCCCTGCAGCGGGCTCGTGCTGTTGACGACGCAGGCCTGGTTCCTGCTGCAGCCGCCGTTGGCCCAGCCGGCGAAGCGATATCCGGCGGCGGCGGCGGTCGTGAGGGTGACGGCGCCGAGCGGGGTGAAGGTGGAGCGGCAGACGCCTGGGCAGGCGATGCCGGCCGGGATGCTCGTGACGGTGCCGCCGCCGTTGGGGATCAGCACGGCGAGCGTGAAGGTGCTGCCAGCGGCCGGGACGAAGGTGGCCGTGATCGCCTCGTAGGAGTTGAGCGTGACCGTGCAGGTGCTGGCGGTGTCGCATCCGCCGTCGCCGGACCAGCCCGTGAAGGACGAGGCGGTGCCGGTGCTCTCGCGCATAATGATCGTGCTGCCGGTCGGGTAGACGTAGGAGCGCGTCGCGGCGCTGCCCGAGCTGGCGAAGACCGGCTGGCTCAATATGCTCACGGCGCCGAGGCCGGTGCCGGCGATGGCGACGTCGAGCAGCGGGGCGAATGTCGCCGACATGGACGTGTTGGCTGACAGGCGGATCGTGCAGGAGCGGAGGTTGCTGCGGCACGGCGCGCTCCAGCCGATGAAGGTCATTGTGCTCGGGGCGACCTCGCCCACGGTCACGGTCGAGCCAGCGGCGAAGGCGGCGGAGCATGTGCCGGGGCAGACGATGCCGCTGGGGGTGCTGGTGACGATGGCGGACGGCGTGACGGGGCCCGCGGTCGAGATCGTGAGCGTGAATGTGGCGCGAGCCGGCGCGGCGAGCAGGAGCAGGGCGACGAAATTGAGCACGCTGTCCCGGGCTTTCACCGGGGCCTCCGTGGCGCGTGTCCCACGGTGCTGTCTTTGCCGGAGTCGGTGACATCGGCGCTCTCGCGCCTTGTACACGGCCTTTCCGACAACGGCAAATATGCGGACGTTCGCTCCGTATAGGCGATGGCGTCCCAGTGGTAGATCGGCTCGGGCGCGAAGCCGGCGACCTTGACCGCGAACTCGGCGCGCTGGATCACGGGCTTGGCCGCCTCGCCGGGCGGGACGAGCACGCCGGCGTCGTTGGCCTTCCAGTCGTCGCCGGGCTTGGCGTCGCTCATGCGCGCACCCGCGGCGCGGCCTTGACCCAGGAGGCCATGCTGGGGCCGCCGTCGTCGAGGCCGAGGAAGATGGCGTCGCGGCCGTCGTCGTGGGTGGGCTTGTTGGTGGTCAGCTGGTACTCGATCTGCTCGAGCGTCAGGCGGTCGATCTCCTGGTTGATGAAGACGCGGCCGTTCTGGAAGTAGACCTGGTGGCGCTCGAGGTTGAGCATCTTGTCGGCGACGTGGTCGACGGAGTCCACCGGCACGCCGACGGCGGCCTTGAGCAGCGTGGCGAAGTCGTCAAAGCCGGCGATGCCCTCGGCGGTGAGGCGTCGCACGCGGCGATCAGGGCGGCTCGTCGTCACGAACTCCTTGGCGGTGTTGATGCGCTCCTGCAGGCCGAGGCGCTCCATGAGTAGGGAGTCGATGAAGTAGACGGGCAGGGCGCCCGGGAGGTTGCGCGGCTGCAGCTTCCAGATGCGCACGAATCCGGCGGGGTCGCCGGTGCCGGCCTTCTTGGCGGGGCCGGCGCCCTGCTGCTTCTTGCCGAGGCTGGGGTCGATGCAGACGCGGACGTCGAGCAGGCTGTACGGATCGGCGGCGTTGTCGCAGCGGAAGTCGGAGGCGGGGCGGCGCCAGCTGGCGAGCCAGGCCCGCTTGATGATGCTCTCCTTGTCGGAGCCGCGCTTCATCTCCATCTCGCGCTCGTAGGAGGCGTCGCCCATGCTGGCGCGCTCGCGGGC
Source organism: bacterium (assembly GCA_040390065.1). Lineage (GTDB taxonomy): Archaea > Thermoplasmatota > E2 > JACPAO01 > JAHFTW01 > JAHFTW01. Next base: position 4,251 of record JAZJZE010000010.1, read on the forward strand.
GAGGTCGATGGCGCTGTTCAGCTCGGGCCAGAGCGGGGTGCCGTCCTCGTTGGTGGCGGTGAAGCGCTTGAACGTGAAGTTCGGGTCCTTCTCGAGGCGGTAGAGGGCGTCCTGCTCGTTGATGGCGGTGCCCTGGACGTTGAACTTCGACAGCGGGCGCGTCTTGTTGCGGGCGGGAAAGAGGGTCGACCAGAACCACTCGGTCTTCTTGCGGGCGGCCTCGGGGTTGTAGATGTCGTCCTCGTCGTAGAGGTCGTCGAGGTTGATCCAGTCGGGGCGGACGGTGCGGTACTGGATGCCGCGGATGCTGGTGCCGGCGCCGACGGCGGTGAAGCAGACGCCGTTGCGCAGGACGAACTGGGAGTTGTTCCAGACGACGGCGCCGCGCTGGTCGCCGTAGATCGCGCGGATGACCTGGTTCTCCTCGATCTCGAGCTTGATGGCGATGTTGACGGCGTCGGCCTTGGTGCCGTTGGACTGGATGATGAGGTAGTGGCGGTAGGTGTCGGGCTCGACGAGCGACTGGTAGAGCGGGATCCCGATGAGGCCGACGGTGGTCTTGGAGTGGCCGCGCGGGGCCTCGAGGGCGGTCCACGGGACGTGGCGCTGCGCGACCTGCCAGCGGTGCATGTCGCAGAAGGCCAGCGGGAAGCTGTCGGGCATGACGGCCGCGAGCCAGCCTAGGACGTCTCCGGCGGCCGCGCAGGCACGCGCCTTGGCGATGCGCGCGTGGAGGTTCGCCTCGAGGACCTGCTCGAGCGTCCAGGTGCTGGGGTCGGGGAAGGCGGGCAGCGCGGCCGCGGCGGCCTCGGCCTTCGGGCGCGGCGTCGGTGCCGGATCCTCGGCGCGGACGCTGCCGGTCAGAGAGAGCGCGGCCAGGGCGGCTAGGAGGGCGGCTCTCATGCCGGCTTCTTGAGCGCCTGGGCGGTCGCCTTGATGAACTCGTCGAGGCGCTCCGGCGTCCAGAGCGGGCCGGAGAAGTCGATGGGTGGCAGCGCCGGCGGGGGAGGCGTCGGGATGAGGGGCTTGCCCTCGGCGCCGGTCAGCACCGTCGCGGTCTTTCCGAGGAATCGGTTGACGGCCTCGACGGCGTGCTCGTGCAGGTACTTGGCGGCGAGCATCTCGGCGCCGGTGGGGTTGGAGGCGAGGAGCGCATGGAGGTCGTTCTTGTCCATCACGAGCAGGCGTGGGATCGCCTCGCGCAGCTTGTCCTCGGCCTGCTTCCAGCTCACCGACTTCTTGGGGCGGCCGCCCTTGGCGCGGCGCGGATCGTTCTTCGTAAACGGTTTTCCGGCTCCCCTGGGCTTATCGGCCATCGCTCGTTTTGCCGCTCGTTTTGTGCCAGGTCACGCGGTGAGGATAGCATCCGGTCAAGCGGTCGTCAATAGACCGTCACGAAAGAACGAAGGCCGCCCGCTTCCCCCACCGAGAGAGTGCGCTGCGGCCCTTCTCGCCGTTGTCCCATACACTATGGGCGCGTCCACCTAAGCCAGTCATCGCCTTAGCGCCCGAGCCGCAGGCGTCTTCGCTTTCGCGTGTGCTGTGTCGCTCTTGGGGTCTTAACTGCCTTCGACCTGTTTCCAACCACGACGAGATCGGTGCGGAGGCTGGATTCGAACCAGCGACCTTCACGTTATGAGCGTGACGAGCTGCCTGGCTGCTCTACTCCGCGGCAGGATGATATCAGACCGTCGAGCGCGCGTCAATAGTGCGAACCCGGCCTCCAGCCAAAGCTTCCCTCTTTGCGGATCATGATGGCCGGCTTCGCAGGCGGTGGGGGCGGGCCGAATATAATCTCGCTCTCGATCCGTCGATTAATCTTCTCGACCGTCTCGGCCATTGTAGGCTGGCGGGCCGCTGGTGGAATGGGGCAGCCGTCGGCGATGAACCGCGCCTCCGCTTCGGTGAGCGGCACGTCGCCGGGCCCGCCGACCATTGGCCTGCGAGCCTCGGCGCGCTCGAGCGCCCCGGGCAGGGGCTCGTCATCCGGCCGCTGGACGCGGCCGCTGGTGACGTAGCAGGCCCAGTCGAGCTGGGCGCCGTGCCAGACCCAGCAGATGAGCGTGTGCGCCAGATAGCCGGCGACGAACGCGAGAGCGGTGCTCACAGCGGCTCCTCGTGGTCCTTGCTCGCGCCCCACCAGATGAACGTGCCGCAGACGACGACGGCGAGCAAGTACAGCGCGCCGGCGCAGAGCCATAAGATGGCTGGCGCGTGGGCGATAGTGAAGATGTGCTGGGCCCTCATCGCTCGCTCATGCGCCTGACCTGGGCCGTCAGGCGGGCGTTCTCGGCGCGGGTGGCGAGGTGCAGGCGGCGCTCCTCGTGCAGAGCGGTGACGGCCTCCTCGATCGTGCTCGTGGTCCGGTCCAGCTCCCGCTCGGCCTTGAGCGCGCGAAGCAGGCGGCGGCGCGACTCGGCGAATGCATAGCCGTTAATTGCGAGCAGTCCGAGAGTTGTGATCAGGTTCACGATGGGCATTTGCTCGCGGCCTCCTCGAAGCAGGTGTTGCAGATGGAATTGGTCAGGCCCTCTCCTGCCGGGTCGCAGGCATGAACGCAGACGTATCGGCCGCGGCAGCGCACGCAGCGGTGGGCGTGAGCCTGGCCGGGGAAGAATGGCTTTGGAGCGGAGCCATGCCGGCGCTCGTACCATCGCGCCGCGATCATCTTGGAGCGGCCCGGGTTCTTGCGACGCCAGGCGGTGACGCGGTGGACCTGGCGGCGGCGGTGCGCGGCGGTCGTCACGGCTTGTTCCGGTCCCGGCACACCTCTCTGTGGTTTGGATCGATCTCCTCGCTGAAGTATTCGCCACAGAGCTGGCAGAACTTCTTGATGGAGTCCTGCTCGGGCTGCTTCGCGGGTTGCTCGGCCATTTACTCCTCGCGGGTCGCGGTGCGTTCGGTCGCGGTCTGCCAGCGGTGGACGATGGCGTCGACGTACTTGGGGTCCAGCTCCATGAGGCGCGCGCGGCGGCCGCTGGCCTCGGCGGCCATGAGCGTGGATCCCGAGCCGCCGAACAGATCGAGTACGATCTCTCCTGGCTTGGTGCTGTTGCGCAGCGCGATCGCAGCCAGCTCGACGGGCTTCTGGGTGGGATGGACGTAGTCCGCGCCGTTCTCGCGCGCGACCTCCCAGACGTCTGCCTCGGGCATGCCGACCTCGACGTGCAGCGTCTGGCCGGCGTCGAGGCGCACGCTGCGCGCCTTCTTGCCCTTGGCCAGGCTGGGCGTCAGCGCCAGCGTTCCGCTGCGGCCGTCGGTCACCACGAGGCCGGTGCCGAGCGTGGTGGCGACGCCGGTGCGCTTGCGCAGGCTCGCGCGCCAGACGGTGGGCTGGGCGCGATCGCCGTGCCACTTGGGCGCGTGGCCGGTCTTGGCGGCGTAGAAGCACGGCTCGTGGGACCATTGGTAGTCGGCGCGGCCGAGCACGAGCGCGTTCTTGACCCAGAGGATGTACTGGCGCTCGGAGAGGCCCGCGGCGCGCAGCGCGTCCTCGAACTCGCGGCGGGTGCTGCTGGCGTGCCAGACGTAGAAGGCGGCGGTGTCGTCGCTGAAGGCGACGGCCTGCTTGAGCGCGCCGGCGACCAGCTCGTAGAGCGCGTCGTCGCGCTTTCTGTCGCCCATGATGACGTCGTGGTTGTCGCCCTGGTAGCTCACGCCGTAGGGCGGATCCGTGAAGCACATCTGGGCGCGGTCGTGGCCCATGAGGCGATGGACGTCGGCAGCGCTCGTGCTGTCGCCGCACATGAGGCGGTGCTCGCCGAGGATCCAGACGTCGCCGCGCTTGGCCGTCGCCTTTCCTCCGGCGGTCGGGCTGCCGACGTCGTCCGCGGCGCCGCCCTCGGGCGTGGCCAGGATCGCCTCGACGTCCTCGAGGCCGAGCAGGTCGAGGTCGAAGCCTTTGACGTCGAGGCCTTTGACCAGGCGCAGGAGCGCGTCCTCCTGGAAGGCACCGCCGGCGGCGTTGGCCGCGACCATGGCGGCGGCCTCGGTCTTCTCGTCCCAGTCCACCACTCGGTAAGGCCAGGCGTTCTTGCCGCTGAGGATGCGACCGACCGCGACCGTGCCGACGTCGTCGGCGTGCGGCTTGGTCTCGATCTTGGCGTTGGGCTGCAGGTGCTTGACGCGCTGGTGGCCGCTGACCAGGTGGCCGCTGCGGCGGTTCATCGTGATGCTCGAGAGGTCGCCGAAGGCGGCCATGGTCTTGGCCAGCTGCGCGGCGCGGCGCTCGCTGATGCTACGCGGGTTATTCGGTGACGGCTTGAGGTCGCGCACGACGGCCGGATCCTTCTGCTTGCTCATCGGCTCTGGCTCCTGGGTCAGTAGAACGCCGCGTATGCTGCCACGACGATTACGGCGACGGCGAAGACGAGGACGCGCCTCATCGGATCATCCCCCTGCAGAGAGCGTACAGCGCGAGGCCGGCCACGAGCGCCGCGCAGGCGATAAAGCAGGCGACGACGCAGCCTAACTCCTCGGTCGCGTCCATGGGCTCTCTCACGCGCGAACCGCCTCGGCCGCGCGGCGCTCATCGGCTGCCTTCTTGTCGCGGATGTCCTGGGCGCGGTTGCAGTCGCGCACGATCTGCAGGCGCCTCCGCCGGTTCGCCTGGCGGCGCCTGTGGGCCAGCTGGGACGGCGTCGGCTCCGGGGTCACTTTCCGGCCGCGGCCCGGCGCTGCGCACGGCGCTTGCGGGCGATGGCCGCGTCGATCTCGCGGTCGATCTTGGCGAACGTCTCGGCGGCGGGAGGAACCGCGACGGGCGCTACGGCCGGCGGCGCGGGCGGGAGCACGCGCAGGACGTAGGTCAGCGCCCCGTCGCGCTGGAAGCAGACGTGGATGCCGATCTCGCGCTTGAGGCTGTCGGTGGTCGTCCACTGGGGCCGCTCGGTGCAGTCGGCCGCGCGGCGCGGCGCTCCGGCGCAGCCGGTCAGTATCGCGGCGATGATGGCGAGGTAGGATCTCATGCGGTGCTCTCCGTTGCGTCCTAGTGGATTTTATGTCAACGTCAAAAAATTGTCAAGACTTCTTCGCAGCGCACGTCGTGCAGATGATCCCGTCGCGTCCGGTCTGAAACTTTCGCGTGCCGTCGGCCTTCGCCTCACATACGCTGCATGCGGTGCAAGGCCGGCAGTATGGCCACGCATCCGAGGCTCGCGGGCGGTCGTGGCACTTCCGGCACGCCGTTCGCTTCCGCTCCCGGTCGACGCTCTCGTTCCAGGTGGCCGTGAGTGCGTCACGCGTCTTGAACCCGAGCCGACCAAAGTCGGGGGCGCCTTCCGGCGGAAGGTCCGGGTGGCCCATGTTCGCCCGGTTCCTGGCCGTGTCGTTGGTCACGTTTGGAAGATCGGAAGAATGCGCGGCGCTCGCCGCGCCCCTATCTTTCTTTCTTTCCCTTTCTTTCTCCATATAGCGTTGCTTCCCAGCAACGCGCCGTTGCTTGCACGCACGCTTTTCGTTGCTTCCAAGCAACGTGTATCCGTTGCTTGCAAGCAACCGTTGCTTCCCAGCAACGATGCTAAGAGGAAGCTCTGGGGTGTTTCCCCAGGCGTTGTAGTTCTTGACCAGGACCCACCCGCCGTTCTCACCGCGCTGCAGCACGCCGATCTTGAGCAGCTGCGCGAAGGCTCGGAAGACGCTGGTGCGCTCCGCGTTGATCTCCTCCGCGACCTTCGGGAACGCGTAGCCACGCGTCTCCTTTCGCTTCCATCCGTAGGAGTCGCGGACGACGAACCAGATGACGCGCGACTGGACGCCGGTGAACGGGTAGGCGTAGATGGCCTCGAGGAGTTCGTTCGATATCTCGGTGTGGCCGTGCCCTTTTCCGGTCTGCGGCGAGGCGTCCTGGTTGCCGGTCGCAGTCGGCTGGATCTTCTTCACCTGCTCGCTCGCTGTAACGGACCCGCCGCCCCGGCGGCACCAGGTAGGTGTGAGCCCAGCGCGGCGCTCACCGGGGCGACGGTCAAGAGTTCAGAATGTTTCATGCGCTAGGCTCACGCGCACACTCTACCACGCGCGGGCGGCGATGTCAAATGAAGACAATATTTTTGTCGCAGGAAGGAGACCCGGGTGTTGGCTGGGCCTTAAGGGTCGAGGAAGTGCCGGACGGCCTTCTCGACGTGCGCGGAGGTGAGGCCGCGCCGGCGATCAACGTGGAGGAAGTCGTCGCCAAGTTGGTGCATGTCGTGGGTGTCGTCGTCGAGTGCGAGGAATCGGTTGACTTTGAAGGGCGCGTTCTCGATCCAGGCGCGGATCTCCTCGAAGCGCAGGCGGCTCTCTAGCGACGGCGTGACTCCGATGACGCGCGACGTCCAAACTGATTTTGAGAGAAGTTCGCGGAGTTGCGGGACCGAGCGGCCCTTGCGCCAGCTGCTCGAGACGACCACCTGCAGGCCCGGGACGCGCTCCAGGAGGTCCTTGAGGCTGGCCAGGTTCTCTGGGTCGAGGTCGTCGCGCTCGTTGTAGGGCGTGTCGAGCTTTGGCAGCTTGCCGTCGTGCACCCACTCCGCGTGGCGAGCCTCGAACCACGCGGTGTTGTTGAGGACGCCGTCGAAGTCAAGGAAGAGGATCCTGATCATGGTCGCTCCGCGCACGCGGCGGCCGCTTCGGCGCGGCCAGCGGCCATCTCGGCCAGGACCGCAGCGCGGAGCGCGGCCTGGGCGCGGCGCAGCGTCTCGTCCGCCAACGGGTCGCGCGAGTAGGATCCCGGTGGCTTGGCCCCGAAGCGGTCGACCTCGGCGCGGGCGATGCGCCGGCGGAACCAGGCACCGGTGCTGCGCAGCTGGCCGCCGCGGATGAGGCGGTAGACGTGGGTCCAGTGGTATCCGAGTTCGGCGGCTGCCTCGCGCACGGTCAGGCCGGAACGCGCGTATCCGGCGTTCCACTCGCGGATGCGGCGGTTGATCTCGTCGCTCACGGCCACTCGCCTCGTGCGATCTTGATGAGCCTGCGGCCCCACTCGGTCTTCGGCGTCATCGTCACGGTCACAACAGGAGCGCGGCGGACTTGGTCCTCTGGTCGTGGCTCGCAGCTCACGCGGATGTTGACGTGATCTCCGATTGGATCATTGGAGATGAATGGAGCGATGGCGGACGAGAGACGGCGCTTGATCTCGGTGAAATCGACGGGGATGGTCGGAGAGTCCGCGATCGCCTTTTCGATCGCAGTGCGAAGCTCGGGCCAGTCCTTCTTCTTTTCTTCGCTCATGGACGCGGTCCTCGCTCCACCGCCTCGAGCCACGGGCCGAGGCCGTGCTCCTCTGGCTCCGCCATGGGATACGGGGATTCGAGCATCGCCGCGCGCCGCGCCGGCCAGGTCCGCTCCGCCTCGGCCTCCCACGCGGCCAGCGCGGCGGCCGTCTCGGGCCGGCGGTTGTGCGCCTCGATCCTGGCGAAGATGCGCTTCATGGCCTTCTTCCGCTGCCGCTTGTTCACGGCCGCGGTCCTCGAGCGGCCAGGCTCCGCCAGCGGATCCTCGCTCGGCGCGTGATCGCCTCGCGGGTGGCGTCGGTGACGGCGCGCGTCTTGGCGCGCTCGTCGATGGCGCGGCCGAGCTGGTTCAAGCGGCGGACCCAGTGCGCGACGGGGTCGTGCTTCATGTAGAGCTGCCGTCCTTTAGGTCGTATGGGCATTCGCACCAGACGCGATGGATGGCGCATCTGCAGCACCAATCGGCGTCGTCGTCGCAGTTCGACGCCATCTCGCCGCAGCATGGCCGGCGCTGGACGCCGGTCGCCACCGGGACGAGGACGGCCTCCGGAGGCGGCGCCTTGATCCGCTTCGCGGAGGCGCGGTCCTGCGGGGCGCGGCGACCCATCATGCGCTTCATCGGATGTAGGTGTGCGCGCTCTGCTCGCCGCCGCGGCGCCGGCGGATGGCGCGGATGGCCGCGAGCGCGCCGGTCTTCGTTCGGTAGAGGTTGTCGAAGCCGGGCCGGATCGGCAGCGCGCGGCCCTTGCGCGCGATCCTGTACCAGCCGTCCTTGTCGATCTTCACGTGGAGCATCGAGCCTCCGGGCACTCGAGGCAGACGTAGCGGCCGCCGCCGACGCCGTGCTTGGTCAGGCCCTTGCAGCGGAAGCAGTAGGCGCGGTGCTTGGCCTTGCGCAGGCCGGTGATGCGGAGGAGCTGGCGGCTGCGCCTCGAGCGGGCCGAGCCCTTGCTGTTCACGCAGGGAACCTCTCGGCCAGGAAGCGGGCGACCCAGCCAGCGGGGAGCGGCGGCGGCTCCCAGAGGATACCGCGCTGCGACCCGCAGTGCTGGCATCGGCCACCATTCTCAATGCCGCGGTTGTGCGCCTGCATGGCCCGGACGGCGCGGTCGATCCAGGCGCCGCGCTTGCTGGCCACGGCGGCGCGCGCCTCCGCGATGCAGGCCGGCGGCATGGCCTCGTCAATCATCGGGCCGCTGATCGCGCCGGCGGTCATCGTGGCGGCTCCTGGGGCGCGGGCTTCGGGGACCCCCCTCCCCCATTCCTGGAGCGGCGGGGCTTGCGGGTGATGGCGGTCAGGCAAATGATCTCCCCGCTGTGACGCCTAAAAAAGTCTTTCTCGGGGACAGCGAGTCCGATCTTCGCCAGCGCTTCGGTGACTGAAAAATAGTGCCGATCAAAGACATCATCTCGGATGGGTCCGAACGCTACGATGTTCTTCATCCTCTCTCTCCTTGCCCGGTCAGCGGGCGGCGGGGCCGACGGCGGGCGCATCGCAGACAGACCGGCTTCGCGTCAGCGTGCTGAACGCGGAGCATCGCTATTCCCATGAGCCCACAAGCCGTATCGCCATCAAGAGCGACGTGAACGACGCGGCCCTGCGGCTTGTGGATGTATCCCCACTGAGTTACCTTCATGGTTGACCCTCCGCTTCGGCGGCTACAGGGGCGGGGCCCCAGTTGCGAGACTTCTGCTTTTCCTTCAACTCGGCCTCGGTCACGGTGCCGCTGTTGAGGCGAGCCGCGAACGCCTGCCTGCCAGCCCAACACGACGCGCAGATGTCTGGACGCAATCGCTCCTTCTGCCGATCCCTCGGGCCCTTACAGTCGCGGCACTTCACTTCTTCCCTCCCGAAGGAGAGGGGGAGGCGGGGGCGGGCACAATCCGCATCTCTGTCTCGGTTGTCGTCCACTCCGTACAGGCGGACAAGCGCATAGAAATCCCTGCCGACTGTTGAGCCCTGTCCGCTAGGGCACAGCCGTTCTCGATGGCATAGCAGGATGAAATTCCGCCGTGCGTCCACTCGAATAATTGCCCGGTTGGGCGACTCTCGATGTACTTACATGCGGCTGTCGCGTCGGTGAACCCAACGGGAGCGGCGGTTCCGATCAGAACGACAAAGAACGATGTCAGCATGGCTTCTCCTTGGGCTCGGCCTTCGGGGCGCACTTCGGGCAGGGGAAGCACTCGCATGGCTTTGGATAGTGAGCCGCGCATTCTCCGGTAGCCGTGACGCCGCCGCACTCCGCGCACGGCTCCTCGGCCTTCACGACCGGGGCATCAAGAGCGGCCCTGGCGATGTTGACCCCGAAGTTCGGGTCCAGCGTCATCGTCGTTTTGTAATTGGAGATTCGCACCAACGCTTCTCGATATAGAGCGCACCTTTGCTCGTAAAGATTGAGTGCCGACTTCGCGCAAAGGTGGGCGGTGAGATTCTGCTTAGCGGGGCCATCGTTTGCGATGTCGTCTTGAAGTCCGCGGATCGTCGCTTCCAGCCCAGCGATCCTCTCGTCCTTCTCCGCGCAGGAGGCGACAAGGCGTTCCCCGATTGAAGACATCGAGGGATTGTCCATACCACCAAGGACTTCTAGCCACTTTTTAATCGTCACGGCTTCCTCCGGTCCTCGAAGTTCTTTTTTAACCCGTCATGGAGCCCGCAACGATAGCCTTCCTTGGCTGCGATATAGGCAACAACGACGGCTCCAAACCAAATTATGGTTGCGCTCACGGCTTCGGCTCCTGCGCCGAGGCGTTGTCGGCGGCTGCCTGGCAGCGTCTGCAATCGCTCAATCCGTGACGGCCACACGCCGGTTGGCCGCCGCTCCCGGCGTCCTTGAATGCCTTGATGATCTTGGCGGGGTTGGGTTCCTGCGCCTTCTTCTGACGACAAATATGACAATCCGACGGATGACAGTCGGTCTTGTCCCCACATGAGGGCTTCTGCGCTGAGGCGTGGGAGGAGAGGGCGGCGCGTAGGATTTCAAACGCTTGCTTGAATTGTTTTTTAGTGAACTGGCCAGGGTCCTCGTACTTATACTTCCAGTCAGCCTCGTCCATAAACACGCTTGCCGCCTCCACCACCCGCTCCGCCGACGCCAGGCGGGCGCGGAGAGAGGCGCGTTCGTCCAAGACCTTTCGCATGGCATCCTTGACGGCTTGAAGTCGCCCAGTCGCCTCAAGCACGACGGCTGCGCCTTTGATGGCGCCAAGTAATTCGAGATCGTCGATATGGCTCACGCCCTGCCTCCCGCTCCGGCCGCGACCGGCGGCGCCCAGATGAGCGCTGGCCGGTGCTCGCATAGGCCGACGACGATCTGCCGGCGGATCGCCGCGAGCCGGACCGCCGCCTCGAAGGCGCGCTGCAGGCTCAAGCCGTCCGTGCCTGCTGTCCTCATCGCGCTCCCTGCCGCATGATCCTGGCGCGCAGCCGCGCGCGGGTGCGGTCGTTGGACACCTGCCCGAGCGCCTCCTCGCGCATGCGGTCGGGCAGAGACGACGGCAGGGTGCGGGCGAGCTTGCGCATCTTCGATCGTTGCATGGTCTTCTCCTTACGCCTTCTTCTCTCGCTTGGCCAGCTCGGCGGCTATGGCCTTGAGCCCGATGCGGATCGCCGTCTCGGGGCCGAATCGGATAATGTGCGAGTCTCGCCCGTCGGCCTCGCGGATGACGAGCCCGTTGTTGCGTCCCAGCTCGGACATGCGGCCGTCGCGACTCTCGATGAGGGCGTTCTCGACGGCCCGTCGACCGACCTCTAGCAGGCTCGCGTCTCCGATGATCTCAGACAGCGATGCGTCTCGGTCTTTCATAGTCCTCCGGTTCCTGCCGCGCCGTTCGAAGGCGGGGCCGTTGGTAGCAGCCGCTTGGCGAGGCAGCGCGGGCAGGTGACGTCGTTCCAGTCGTCGACGCCGGAGCCGCTGCGGCGGTCCTTGTAGCGAAAGGCGGTGGTGCCGCACTCGCCGAGATAGACGCCGCTCGTGGCCTTGTGCAGACGCACTTTTTTCGGCTGGTTGGTGGTCAGCGCCGGGTCGCTCGGGTCGATGACGCCGAAGGCTCCGGCGGCAATGCAGTGGGGGCAGTGCGGGCAGCTCAAGCAATCCCCATGGCCATCGCCCAGAGCTGGTCGCGGATCTGCTCGTAGTTCTCCATCAGGTCGGACGCATAGATGGAGCAGTGGGTCACGAGCTTCATCGCGGCACCATCCTGACGCCTGCGGCCTTGGCGGTCTCGTAGGCGTAGGCTCCCAGGATCGCATCGACCGCGGCCGCGCGGGCCTCGGCCGTCGTGGGATGGGCGACGTCGTAGAATCGGTCGCCGGCCTTCTCGGCGGGGAAGACGATGAACGGGCCGTCCTCGTCGCCCTGCAGGATCCTGATGCTCTTGATCACGAATGCGCCGGCGACGGTCAGCTCGGCGAAGGCGAGGAGGCGGATGCCGGTGTCATCCGGCGCCGCGTCGTCGTGGTGGAGGCGGACGCGGGCCTCGAGCGCTGGGAGCGGGCTAGTCATTGTAGACCCGCACGCGCAGCAGCGTGTTCGGGACCTCGTAGGCGACCCAGTGCAGGTCGCCGTGCTCGCCGTGGGCCTCGCCGCGCACGAACGTTCCGAGGCCGGCGACCTCGAAGCGCTCGGGCCAGACGCCTGGAGCGAAGCCAAGCTCGGCGGCCTCGGCGGAGTAGCCCCCGGGCAGGCCGTCTCGCATCTCCTGCAGTTGCGTGATCGCGATGTCCATGGTCAGCGGCCCTCCGCGCGGGCGATGGCGGCGACTTCCTGACGATTCGCGGCCTCCCGATAAAGCTCGTAGTTCTTCTTCTTGAGGAAGTCGCGGCACTCGTTCAGGACGCGCCCGAGGACTTCGGCCAATTCGTCGCGCTCGGCGGCGGTCTCCGGCGCGGCGGCGATGAGGCGGGCGTTCGCACGCTGTTCGCTGTGGTCGTTATATGGCGCGTTGACGGGAAGATGCGAGCCATCTGGCTTCGTCAACCTGTAGTCGTGCGCGTGGTTGCTGGTGTCCACGCATCCCCACGGCCCAGGCGTGTGCGGCGTGGTCTTGGTCGCCATGTTAGCGGACCTCCTCGCCGCAGACCGCGGCGAGCCCGTCGGCCATGAGGTGGTAGACGCCGTTCTTGAAGAAGGCGTCGGCGCCATCGATGTCATCGGCAGTCCGGCTCTTGAAGCAGGCGCGGCAGAGCGACGCGGCCTTGATGGCCGGCTTCGCGTCGTGCGCCGCGGCCGCCTTGAGGCTGGCGAGCGCGCTGCGCGCCTGGTCGAGGCGGGCGACCTTCATGTCGAGATCGTTGCCAAGGCCCTGGACGATGCCGCAGGCGCTGGGCATGCGCCCGGCGTTGATCGCCTCCTCGGCATCAGCGAGCCGGCGGCCGAGGCTCTCGATGCCGCTCAGGATCGCGCGCTCGATCGTCTTGATCTCGCGCTCGAGGCCTCCGATGACCAGGTCGGTGTCGGTGAGGTCCTTCGGTGCCGGCCGCAGCTTGGCGCTGTGGGTGTCGGCTCGCGGGTCGGCGGCGTGCTGGGGCGGCTGCTCGGTCGCCGGCGCCGGAATGGCGATGTAGCGGGCGTACTCGTAGCCCTCCGTGTTGATGAGCATCGTGTCGCCGTTCGGGGCGCGGTACTCGTTCCAGCCGCGCGCGCCGCGCAGGACCCAGTGGTTGCCGCCCGGGTTGTTCCAGAGCGCGTTGAAGGAGACCTGATCCAGGTCGACGGTGCGCTTGACCAGGATGTCCTGCGGCTCGCGGGTCGGCGCGGCGGCGAGCGCTTCGGACCAGAGTGTCTTGCAGAAAACTGCGGCGCGGATCGTGCGGGCTCCGGCGTTCTTGGTGGTCATCGTTGTGGCCTCTCTAGTTGCGGCGTTGTCCTTCCTCGTTAGTATAGCAGATGGCATGCCATCTGTCAAGGCCTAATTTCCCTGGTTCTTCGTCGCGCATCCTCCTGGCCCGTCGCAGCCACAGGTCGCCGGGTGCGGATCCCCGGGCAGCCACGCGCCGTCGCTGTCCTTGTGGAGCTTGTCCTTGAGCCAGCAGGGGTAGCAGAGGAGCAGGCGATTGAGCTGCCGCATCTGCTTGCACATCTTGCAGGGCCCTTCGGCCGGCGGCTTGCGCGCGCGGCGCTTGATGTCCTCGGGCGTCTCCTTCTCCTCGGACTTGGGCTTGTCCGCCGGCGGCGCGGCTGGAGCGGCAGCGGGCTCGGCGACCTCGGTCTCGGCGTATACGGGGATGTCGACGCAGCCGAACATTTGCGAGCCATCGGAGAGCGTCCAGATGCGCGGCGTCATCGCGTCCTCCAGGCCTTCACGAAGTCGCGCACGGGGCCGCTGCGGGCGCGCCGGGCGGGTCCGTGCAGGCGCAACCATCCGGCGCGGCGGCACCAGGCGGCGGCGGCCTGCGGCTCGGGCGGGGCGTCCTCGCCCTCGATGCGGATGCCATAGGTCGGGTCGTAGCTTACGGCGGCGCTGGGAGCGCCCACGCGGCGCAGCTTGCCGACCGGGACGACGTCGTCTTCGTCAGAGCCCACGGTCACTCCGGTCCTCGGCGCGCTCGGCCGCTATCTCGGCCGGCGTCGGGCATGTGCAGTCGGCCGGCTCGCCGTCGTGGTTGTCCTCGTGGCGCGGGCAGGTCTTGACGTGCTCGGGCTCGTCGTCCCACGGCGTGGCCGTGCGCCAGGCGTCGTAGCTGGCCGGCAGGAGTCCGCCGCTCATCGGCGCCGCGACGGGAGGATGAGCGCGGCCGGGATGCGCACGCTCATGAAGGCGACCAGGGGCAGCGCGGCGCGAGCGCGGACCTGGGCCATGAGGTCGACGTTCAGCAGAAGGCAGGTGCCGCACGGCTTCTCGGGGAGACCGCCGAGCTTGCGGTAGGCGCACTTGAGGCAGATCTTGGAGGACGGCGAGATCGGGTCCGGCGTGGTCCGGCGGGCTGCGGCGCGGCGGCATCTTTTCATGGGGTCAGCGTATCATGTAGCATGGCATCTGTCAAGTAATCGTCACGAGGCCGTCACCTGTCCCGGCGGTAGCCACGGAACTTCGTAGAGCCCGAGCGCGCCCTTGACCGGCACGGGCTCGTTGAGCATGCGGACCTCGGACAGCCAGAAGCCGTAGCCGTCGTAGAGCGGGCAGAGCGCCTGCGGCACGAGCGCCTGCGTGAAGCGGACGCACTCGTCGAGCCTGGCCGTGGCGATGATCTTGCCGTACTCGAAGTCGGCCGGCTTGGGCATCTGGATGCCGATCGACTTGAGGTAGTCGTAGTGAGGCTTGTGGAGGCGCTTGGACGCCGCGATCAGCAGCGGGCCGCGGTAGGAGGTAGCCCACGTTCTTGTCTCCAAAGTTTTGAGGCCCACAGCGACGGCCCAGGCGTACGGCTGCAGCAGGCTTAGGCACTTCATGCGGCCGCTCCGTCCGCCTCGGGGTCGTCGTCATGCGGCGCTGGCGGCGGCGTCTCCGGCGCGCGCCCGCAGGTCGTCGACTTGTGGCCGGGCTTCCGGCACTTGCCGCAGAGGCGCTTGGCGGGCGCGCCGGGGGCGGCAGGCCGCTCGGTCTCCTCGGCGCGCTTCATCGATCCGGCCATCTCGCCGAAGTAGGCGTCCAGCTCCTCGCGGATGAGCGTGCGGATGGGCCCGGTGTTCTCCGGGTCGAGCAGGGCGCGCTTGAGGCGGGCGTCGGCGATCCCCTCGACGACCTCGCGGATGTTCTTCATATCCTGCCTCCTCACGACTCCGTCTAGAAATATCAGCGCGGCGATGTGGTCCCACGCCCCCGCCTCGGGCACGGCCTGCGCGACGCGCTCGAGCGTCCACGGCTTGTCCGGGCGCGGCGAGACGCGTATCAGGCCGTCTGGCCGCATCCGGCCCCCGGAGCGCCAGGAGTTCTCCTTGCGGCGGTACCAGGCGTCGACTCCGCGCCGCGCGCCGGCCGTGCAGACGCCGACGCCGCTCGTCCCGAAGTCGCCGCGGGACTTGTGCCGCTGCCGGGTGCCCCGCGCGCGGCGCGCATTCCGGTAGCGCTGGTTGGCGTAGCCCTCGCTCGTGTCGCCGCGGTCGCGCAGCCAGATCAAGTAGTCGTGCAGGGCGTTGCGGGCGCGCTCGTGGAGGTCGCCTTGCATGGGCCGTTATAGCATTCTCGGCGTCGGGTTCTTCGCGTCGCGCGTCTTGGCCGCGTTGACGGCGTGCATTGCGGCGTCATAACGAAGGTGGCATCTGCTGCACATGTGCTTCAGGTGGTCGTCGCGCCCGCAGAGCGGGTCGCAGGCGCATGGGCCGCCGGCGGCGTTGAGGTGCGCGGTCGTCAGGACGATCATGCCCTTGGCGAAGTGCGCCTTGCGCCCTGCCCGCTCGACGCAGCGGCCCCAGGGGTGGAGGCGGCACTCGCCGACGCACTCGCAACGGCCTTCGGCGCGCTCTTTGATGCGCGCCACGACGTCCTTCCAGTCCTTCGGGTAGCGCGCCAGGCGGGCCTTGAGCGCCGCCTTCGACGCCTCACTGCGGATCGGCATCGGCTATCGCGGCTTCACGAACAGGATCTCGGCCGCGCGCAGTTCGCCCTTGGACGGATAGGTCAGGACGCCCATCGTCTTCAGCTCGCCGACCACGCGCGCGTAGTAGCCGCCGGCGGCGTCCATCTGGGAGAGGTCTGCGGCCGCGCCGCGCGCCAGGCTCTGCGGGTAGGTCTGGATGAGGTTGCGCAGCAGGCGCTGGTGCGACGGCCCCAGGCGCGCCAGGACGTCGGCCTGGATCTCCTCGTTCGTCTGGTGCGCCTTCCCGGGGTCCGCCTGCGCCTCGCCGGCGTCGGTCAGCAGGAGCGCGCCGCCGGAGGGGTAGTCGACGAGGCCGGCCGTCTTCAGCTCGCCCACGATCCTGGCGTAGTAGCCGCCGCTCGGGGTCATGCCGGCGAGCACGGCTACCTGCGGCCGTTCAGGCTCCATCACGCCCAGCTGCGCGAGCCAGGCGAGCGTGTTGAGGACGCGCCGGTGGGACGGGCCGAGCTTTACGTCGCCGACCATCTCTCCGACGGCTCGGTGCTGCGCCGCGAGGGCGGCGGCCATCTTCTTGCCAGCAGGCGTTTCGGCCACCGTCTTCGGGAGATTCACAGCGTCGAGACCCATCTTCCAATTCTCCATCGCCGCGCGCACGGACGCTCCCTGGGCTGGCGGCATGGACGCCGGCCGGAAACGGTCGAGGACCTTCGTGACGACCAGGATGGCCCCGACGGCCGCTTCCTGCACCTTGCGCGCCTTCTCCAGCGCGACCTCGAGGCGCTTGACCTGGGTCTCCCTGAGGACTGGGACCTCGACGGGAACGATCTTGACGCCCGCGTCCTTCGGGATCTTCGCGCGCGCGGCGAGCTGCCGCTCGAGCGTCCTGACGCGCTCTTGCAGGAGCTTCGGGTCCTCAGCCTTCGCCTTCTCCACGGTCGCGGCCATGGCCTCCCTGAGCTGCGCGATGTCGATGGGGGCCAGCTCGCGCGCGGCGCGGTGCTCGCCGACCTTGGGGGTGGCGGAGGCGTCGAAGGTGCGCTTGGGCGCGATGCGGATCTGCTTGTTGACCTTGAGGAAGGCGGGGCTCCAGACGTGGCAGGTGCCGGTCTCGAGGCCCGGCAACCGCTCGATGACGCCCTGGTCGATGTCGTGGGCGGCGATCCACTCGCGCATCGCCTTGCGCTCGTGGGCGCCGGTGAGGCGGAAGGCGAGGACGGTCTGGCAGCCGTTGAGCGCTTTTTTGTTAATTTCCTGGGGGCGGGGCGAAAGAATTACGACGCCCATGCCGAAGTTGCGGCCGATCTTGATCTGGCGCACGAGGCGGTGCAGCATCATCTGCTCGCCCGGCTGCGGGTTCTGCGGCACGAACTCCTGGCCCTCGTCGAGGATCATGCAGATGACCGACGGGGCCCGCTTCTTGCGGGCAAAGAGTCGGTCGGAGAAGCCGGCGATGAAGCGCGCCTTGTCGGCGTCGGTGTCGAACTGGGAGACGTCGATCACGGCCGAGATGTTCTTGTCGACGACGACGTCGGCGATGAGCGCGCCGCCGCCGGGTTCAAGCGGCACGTCGCCATGCAGGCCCCCGAAGACGGGGACCGGCAGGCCGGGCCCATTGCCGTCGCGCGCCAGGCGCAGGCCGTAGGCCACGCCGACAGGGTCGAGCCAGACGACCTGGACGCCGGCGTCGTACAGCTCCTCGAAGAGCTTGCCGGCGGCGTGGGTCTTGCCGCTACCGCGGGCGCCGATGAAGGCGACGGCCTCGGTGGCGATGTCGGCGGGCACGGCGAGATCCTTCGACAGGTGCAGCATCTTCATGGTGTGGCTCCTTCCGGCGGCGGCTCGTGCAGCTCCATCCCCTCGAGCCGGATCACGATGCGGTCCGCCTTCGCCGGGAACTTGCGGATGCGGGCGTCGATGATCTTGCAGTCGTCGGTGAGGATGCCGCGCTTGACGAGACAGTCTTGCGTCACCTTGAGACAATTGTCGTAATCGATCTGGGCGAAGTTCTTGAGATAAAAGTCGAAGCCGATGCGGTAGTAGGGCTTCCCGACGACGGCGACCTTCGGCAGCGAGAGGCGCAGGCGCGTCTCGTACTCGGTCTTCGCCGCCGTCGGGAAGTGTCTCCCGCGCCAGGCCGCATTCGTGGAGAGCGGCTTGACGTGGAGCGTCAGGATCAGCACGGTTCAGTTCTGGCCGCCCCGGTCCGGCTTCTCGACCTTCTCGATGCGGACGGCCTGGAAGGCGGTGTGCTTGACCTTCACGTGCGCGTCGATGTCGAAGGTGTGCGTCCAGCCCTCGTCGTCGGTGAACTTGATCGTGGTGATCCCGAGCTTCTGGGCCGCGGCGATCATGTCCTCCTTGCGGTCCTTCGCGCGGTCCTTGAGCGTCCCGGACTCGCGCTCGGCGATGATGTAGGCCTCGGCGGCCTTCTGCACGACGTTGAGCTTCTGCTTCATCCCAGGCATGATCGTCTGTTCGGCCATGGCGTTGTCTCTCCTTTTCGCGGCGTTCAAAGCTGGCGGCACGGGACGAGGCCGCGCGGGTCGGGAATGGCGGCGTCCGAGTGGACGATGGCCTCGGCGTTCCCGAAGCCGTCGTCAAGGCGGACGGTGTAGGCCTTGCCGTCCTTGTAGACGACGCGCGCGCGGATCAGGATGGTCTCGGGGTCCAAGGTCGGGCTCTCCTTGCGGCGGTGCGGCGGTGTCATCATAGCATGCTATCTGTTATACGGTCAAATATAATTCAATCCACCGTCGCAGGAAGGAGACCCGCCGCGCGGTTGGCCTTTAGGGTCTTGACTTGTTAGAGAAGGCGAGCACCGGCGCTCCACGCGGCCTGGTTGATCCAGAGGACTTCGGTGCGCTTGCTCGCGCCGTCCGCCAGGGCGCTACGCGCGACGCGGTTCCAGTCCGGGTACAGGTCCTCGTCGTAGAGAGGCGACGGGTAGCCGCTCAGGACTACCCCCCCCAGAACTGCTCGCAGCACGCGCGCGAGGTCGCGGTGGTCCGCGTCGGTCATCTCGTGCCGGTAGGATCCCGCCGAGCCGGCCTTGCGCGTCGAGAGCAAGTACGGCGGGTCGACGAAGTGGAGCGCGTCTGGCCGGTCCTGTGCCTCGATGACCTCGGCCGCCGGCCGGCACTCGACGAGCACGCCGCGCAGCCTCTCGGCGATCGCCTCGAGTGCGCTGGGGTAGTTCGTCCAGTCGCGGCTCGGCGCACGGCCTCCGTCGTGTCCGCCCTGGCGGAAGCCGACGCTCTTGTCGATGCGCGGCGAGTCGCTGCCGTGGCCGAAGAATGACCGCACGATAAGGCGGCGCGCCTGCTCGAACGGCTCCTCGGTGAACTCGTAGGCCTGCTCGAATTCGGCACGTGAGAACGGAGTGAGGTCTACGCGCCGGCGCAGTTCGGCCGCCGCGGACGGCTCGCGCAGGAGGCGGAACAGGCCGACGACCTCCTGGTCGAGGTCGTTGTAGACCTCGGCATAGGCGCGCGGCTTGCGGAGCAGGACCGAGGCGGCGCCGCCGAAGGCCTCGGTGTAGACGCGATGGGGAGGAAAGTGGTCGATGATCCACGGCGCGAGCATCCACTTCCCGCCGTGCCAGCGAAGGACGGGGCGCGCGGGCGTCGTCACTGGGCCGCCGCGGCCGGCGCCTTCCAGAACGCGCATGAGCACATTCCGTCCGTGCGGTCCGGGTCCCAGGCGCGGCACGGTCGTCCGCCGACGCCGTCGTGGTAGGCAGGCGAGTGGCCGCAGCTGGCGCACCACGGCTCCGGCGCCGGGATCTGGGCTGCGACCTCCGCGGCTTCCTCGTGGGTGTCGTCGCTCACAGGAGCTGCGCCTGCGCGGTCTGCTGGGCGATGCGTTCGCGCGTCGAGGCGGCCCAGCCCGGGTCGATCTCGATGCCGCACCAGTCCAGGCCGAGCTTCTGGGCGGCCACGAGGCCGGTGCCGCAGCCGGCGAACGGGTCCAGAAACGTCATGCCGGGCTTGGCGCCGCTGATCTCAAGCAGCCAGGCGATGAGGTTGACCGGCTTCTCGGCGGGATGCCCGTTCGGCTTCTGGCTCGACCAGGGGAACTCCTTGATGTCCGGGATGCCGCGGTCCTCGATGTTGAAGTCCTCGCCGGCGAACAGGCTCACCAGTTCATAGCTCGGGCGGAGGCCGCGCTGGCCTGGCCCGATCCAGGCCTTGTTCCAGACGAGCTGGCTGGTCACCTTCCAGCCCGACTCGTAGGCGGCCTTATGGACGACCGGCACCGTCTGCCAGTTGTGGAAGGACCAGAAGGCCCCGCTCGGCTTGAGGATCCGCTTGACGTCCCGGTACAGCTCCGTGAACCAGCGCGAGGCATTGAGCAAGTCGGCCCACGGGTTGAGCTTGCCGCCGCCGCTCGAGGCGACCGAGATCGAGTAGGGCGGGTCGGCGACGATCATGTCAAAGCTCGCGGCCGGGATGAACTTGAGCACGTCGAGGCTGTCGCCCTCGATCACCTTGCCCATGAAGTCGGCGGGGTAGTTCAGATGCTCTCCTTGATCGATTCGAAATAGATGCCGGCGACCTTGGCGCGCGCGTGCGCTGGCGTCGACTTCAGCGTGCATCCGATCAGCAGGTTGACAGCCGTCAGCGTGTCGGCTGGCTCCGCGCCCTCGGCCGCCATCTTCGAGACGAACGCCACTGTGTGGGCCTTTATCTCCGGGATGGTCATGCAAACCTCGCCGTCTTGATGTTCTTGAGAGCGGCCCACTCGGCGCGCGTCATCTCGACGGTGACGCGCATGATCTGGATCGGCGAGAAAGCGGCGGGTCCGCCGACGCCTTCGAAGGCGACGATCTTGGCCTGGACGCCGCGCTTCTTGGCGGCGCGCTTCTCGCGCCAGAAGTCGACCTGCTCCGGAGGCGTGACGATCCAGACCGTCTGTCCGTCGCGCGTGTCGCCGCGCGGGCAGATGACGCCGGCCTCGGCCAGCTCGAAGATGCGGGCGCTCACCGTGGTGTGCGGCCACTCCTGCGCGGCCATGACCTCGCGGATGGTCTGGCCAACGCGGCCCTGCTGTCGGATCGTATCGAAGACGACGCCGCGCTTGTTGCGCATCATCGGCAGCTGCTGCTGGTACGCCTCGCGGCTCGCGGCGGTGCTCATGCGCGTTCTCCTGTCCGTCTCGTCCGATCCGCGTCCCCGCGGTTCCAGTCGGTTCTGGTAGCGGGGCGCTCGATAAAGCTCCCCGGCTTGCATCCCGGCTGCCGCCTTTCGGGCGGTGTCGGAAATCTTCTCACGCTGCGACGGCGGCGACCTCCTCGAGGCGGTCCAGGATGCGGACCATGGCCATGGTGTCCTGCGCGCAATAGGCGCGGAGGTCGGCCATGATCTTGGCCCGCTCCTCGGGAGTGACGTCAGGCTCCATGAGGCGCGCGTAGGCCCGCATGGCCGCGGCGCCGTTCTGGATCGCCAGGCCCTCGTAGGTCGTGTCCGGGAAGAGCGTGGGGAGGACCGCCTTGATCGACCAGCGCCCCTTGAAGCCGGGGTGGGCGTAGAAGGCCTTGCGGAACGGATCGGCGACGTCGAATAGGCGCGCCTCGAGGTCGAGCATGCCCTGCGCCGCGCCGCTTCCCTCAAGGTAGGCCGCGAGGCCCTTGAGGATGCCGCCCTCGTAGCTCTTGGAGTAGGCGATGACGGGCCCGGTGCGCCCGAGGCGACCGCTGAGGAAGTCGATGAGGTCTGCGCGCGGGTCCTTCGTCCCATCGCCCAGGAACTCGCGGTGCTCGAGC
The DNA here is from genome assembly GCA_040390065.1 of bacterium. Taxonomy (GTDB): domain Archaea; phylum Thermoplasmatota; class E2; order JACPAO01; family JAHFTW01; genus JAHFTW01. The sequence goes on from JAZJZE010000010.1 coordinate 25,699, forward strand.
GGCGCGCCCGGCTCGCGGCGGACGTGGACGGAGGCCTGGAAGGGCAGCGCCTGGTAGGGGCGCAGGCCGTCGTAAGGCGGCACGGCGGGGTTGACCGCCTCGAAGTCGAGGAAGTAGCGCGGGTACTCGAGGTCGCGCAGCAGCTCGCCGATGGCCTTGGCGTCGATGTGGGGCTGCCCGCTCCTGGCGACCTGGCGCTGGACGGCCTGGTAGTCGGTCAGCTTGTAGTCCTTCGTCGCCTCGTCCTTCTTGTCGAAGTCCGGGATCTCGGCGACGGTCTTGATGCCCTTGTTCCAGAGCGCAGTCTTCTTCTTCATGAGCGCGCCGGCGAGGTTGAAGACGGAGTAATCGGGGACGTCCTTCCAGCAGTGTCCGATCAGGCTACAGTCGTGCGGCTTGGTGCAGTGCGGCCCGATCGCCTGCGCGGGCGCCTCATCCGCGGCCGCGACCGTCTTCATGCGCCGAAGCTGCTCGGGAACGACGTCGAGCAGGCCCTCGGTGGCGCTGGTGACGTCGACCGGCAGGAACAGCTTGCGCAGGTCGAGCGGCCCCTGCCGGACGTAGCCGGGGTCGAGGTGGACGAGGTGCGCCGCGCCGAGCTGCACGCCGGCGCCCTGCAGGACGTAGCGCTGGATGGCGACGTCGCTCAGGTGGTAGTCCTCGAGCTTGGTCGTGCTCTTGACCTCAAAGAGATCCCAGCCGCCGCCGGGGCCCTTCGCCAGGATGTCGACGCGGACCAGGACGTCTTCGTAGAGGAAGGCGGCCTCGTAGAGGACCTGCGCGCCGTTGTGGATGGCGACCTCGGTCTGCTTGAGCGCGCGCTCCGGCTCGGTGTGCGGCGCGTCGATGAGCACGCCGCCGCCGATCCACTTCTGGGCCAGGATACCGACCTGAGTGCCTTGGTCGAAGATGGCCTGCAACTCGGGGCTGACGGGGTCCTGCAGCTCGGGGTGCTCGCGGTACAGCCACAGGCTCTTGACGCACTGCAGGGCGCGCGTGAATTGGCTTTTGCTGAGGTATCTGGTCTTGGCGGTCATGGACGCGTCTCCTTTTTCGGCATCAAGCGGTCGATCTCCAGGCGGGCGGCGTGAAGTTCGTCTCGAAGATTGTCGATGACGTTGGCGTAGGCGTGGAAATCGTCCATCAGGTGGTCGATGATGCGCCATGCCTTTTGCCACGCCATGATGTGCCCGAGACGATACGCCGCTCGATCTAATATTTTCATCGCAGCCACGGAGGCGTCTCGGGCTCGGGCGGCGCGGCCTTCTCGGCTGGGTCCAGCTCCGAGCCGGCCGGCGCGACGGCGGTTCCCTTCTGGATCCGCAGAAGCTCCTCGATCGCCTTCCACGTCTCGGCGACGTGGATGAGCTTGAAGTCGCCCTCGTCGAGGCCGTCCTTGGGCAGCTCCTTCTCGCCGGTCACGCGGTTCGGCTTGTACATGCCGGCGCGGACCTGGACCTTGAAGCTCTTGCCGTCCTTCACGGTCTGAACGACCCAGACGCCGAATCCCTTGCCGTCGCGCCACTCCTTCTCGCGGAGCGTCTTGAGGACGATCTCGCGGTACTCGGGGGCTGCTCCATCGGCCATGGTCATGCTTCCTTGGCGAGGCGCACGCAGTGGCTCGCGTTCACGTAACCCGCCTTTCCCTCGACCTTGATGACTGGATGCGGAAATCCAGGGAGTCCGTCTTGTATAACATCGAGGACCGCGCCGACGACGAGGAAATCGTTGTCGCCGAGGAGCGCCAGGTATCCCACGCGCTCTCCGATCTTCAATGAAGTGGCCACCGTCAGGCCTTCGGGGTGCCGACGGTGTCGGGGCGGGCGATTGGCCGCGGCTTCGGGCGCCGCATGCGGCGCAGCTCGCGCAGGGCGGCGCGCGGGTCATCGTGCGCCTCAGTCCAAGAGAGCCCATGGGCATAGACGCTCCACTTCAGAGAGGCCTCTACCGTCGGCTTTCCGCGCTCGTCTCCGTAGTAGATGTGCTCCACCTTGACGCTGACCAGCAGGCTCCTCGGCGCGGCCCGCTTGGCCGCCTTGACGACCTCGGCGAACGTCATCGGCTTCTTCATTTTCGGCCTCCCACGGCGCGCCGCTTGAGCTGCTCGTCGACCTGCGGATAGGCCTTGATCCCAGGACAGGCGAAGCGGTCCTTCTTGTCGGTCACGTCCTCCTGAATCTTCGACGGCCTCCAGTCCTGCGGGCGCTTGCGGTTGTAGCCCACGTACTCGATGGGCGCCAGGCCGTCGAGGACGGCTTTGAGGATCGCCATGACGGCGGTGATGTCGCCCATCTCGCTCCCGTCAGAATCCAAGTCGTATTTCCAGCGGACGGTCCCGGTCGTCCCGGTGTCGTCCGCCTTGACGCTGGCCGTCGCGGCGGCGGCCGCAGCGGCGGCGGTCGCGGCCGAGGTGGCCGCGTCGGCCGCCTCGCGCGCGCGGAAGGCCTCGGCCTCGGCTTCCTTCCTCTTGCGCTCGGCCTCCTTGGCCTCGGCCTCCTCGCGCAGCAGCTTCTCCTCGGCGATGCGGGTGGCCTGCTCCTGCTCGAGGCGGACGGTCTCCAGGTCCTTGGACTGCTCGGCCTTACCCAGGACCGGGCTGATCGGCGTGGCGCTCTCGAGGATCGTGTCGACCTTGCCGGCGCCGTTGCCCTCGGCGTGCGCGACCTCGGCGTGCTTGATGCGCGCCTCCTCCTCCTCCTTGAGCTTCCTGGCCGTCTCGGCGGCGGCGGCCTCGCGGGCCTCCCGCTCGCGCCGCTCCTTGGCCTCCTTCTCGGCCTGGACCCGGCGCGCCTCGGCCGCGGCGGCCTCCTCCTGCCGGCGCTTCTCGTCCTCGGCCGCCTTCTTGGCGCGGCGCTCGGCCGCCTCCGCGTCGCGCTGCGCCTGCTCGGCCGCCTCCCGCTGGCGCCGGGCCTCCGCCTCGGCGCGCTCGCGCGCGAGCTTGGCCTCGCGCTCCTTGCGGGACTTGTAGTCGGACACGTGGCCGAGCAGGGCCTTCTTGAGCGCGGCGATGGGCTTGAGCCGGGAGTCGAAGACCTCGCGCCGCTCCTCGCCGGGGCGGTACCAGGCCTCCATGTAGAACTCCTCGCGCCACGCCTTGAGCAGGTCCTCGCCGTTGTCGCGCAGGCTCTCGGCCTCGCGGACCGCCAGGGCCATCGTCTCGTCGTCCTTGATGCCGGCGGCGAGCTTGGCGGTGACGGCGTCGGCGCGCGCGATCATCTTGTCGATGCTCGGGGCGAGTTGGGTGCGGATGACTTCGAAGTCGACGACCTCGGGGACGACGATGCGCTCGAGGGCGGTGGTGGCGGCGGCTGGCGTGCTCGGCTGATCCATGTCTCGGCTCCTTGACGGCTACGTGACGGTGATTCTACTAGATGGCATGCGATCTGTAAAGGCTTATTTCTTGGGTCCGAAGGCGCGCTTGTCGCGCGCGGTTGTCAGGTGGGACAGGAAGTGGTTGGCGTCGTGGTGGTGCTCGACGTCGTTGTACGGAACGGGGTGCGCGCGACCGCCGTCGCGGTCCAGCTCGATCGCGGCGCGCTTGCGAGGCTTGCCGTTCGCGGTGGGTCCGCGGAGCATGTCGTAGGCCGCCAGCTTGAAGCGCGTCACCTTCGACGCCTTCCCGGTCTTGTAGTCGAATACCCACTCGTATCCGCGCCAGAGCATGGCGATATCGAGCGTGCCTGCGAATCGGTAGAGCGGGTGCCAGCGCATCTCCTCGACGCCCAGGATGACTGCGCCGTCGGCCAGCTTCTCGGCCAGCCAGTCGAGGCCGCTCTGCCGCCAGCCGAACAGATCCGGGTCGATGAATGGATAGGGCTGGATGCCGCGCGCGGCGCTCGCCAGCTCGGCGTGGACGGCGATGCCGCGGCTGCTGTGCTCATCGGTGTACCAGTCGTCGTTCTCGAGGCCGACCTCGACCTCGACCTCGGTCGCGCCGATCAGGTTCTCGGGAGCCTTGGGCGGGTCGATCAGCCAGTACTTGTGATCGTCGTCGCGGGTGAGCAGGGGCTCGGCGGGGGCGCTCTGCGGGGGGGCGGCGGCTTCCATGGGGATCCTCGTGGCCAGGCGCGCCGGTCGTCACGACCCCGGCGCGCCACGGCCTGGAATCAGGCGATCGCGGCGATCCAGCGGTACTTCACGCCGTCCTTCTCGAGGTCGCGGCAGGTGCCGGCCAGGTCGGTGCCGGCCTTCTGCGCGGCCTTGGCCGCCTTGAAGATCGCCTCGTCCTGGGTGAAGTGCTTCTGCTGGTCGGGCTCGGCGCGGATCACGTAGGCGTCCTCGCCGAAGTATTCCGTGGAGGCGGCGGAGTAGACCTTGAACTTGAACGGGATGTCCTTGCTCGCCGGAGTCTCCTCCTTCACCTTGAAGACGTCGACGGCCTTGGCGGTCTTCGCGGCCACCGCCTTCCAGGCCTCCGTCGCCGCCTCGGCCTTCTCGAAGTCTCCGCCGGGCTGCTGCGCGACCCACGCGTCGAACTGCTCATGCGGGACGCCCTGCTTCTTGGCGGCGTCCTTGGCCCAGGCCAGCTTCTCGGCCGGCGTCGGCTGATGCCCGCTCGGGGTGGGCGGCGGGGTGTACTTCTTGGTAGTCTCGTCGGGATGCGCTTTCGCGGTGGGGTCGGCGAGCAGGTGCAGGTTCTGCGGCAGTTCCAGCTCGGCGCGCTCGTCGAGAGCCACAGCGCGGCTGAGGTCGTCCGACTCGATGCCCGGGTTGAGCTTGGCGAGCGGGCGGATGACCGACTTCTTATACATCCAGTCGGGGTCGTTCTTCCACGGGCCATCGTTGGCGGCCATCGACTTCGCCTTGCTCGTCCGGTTGATCTCGTCGACCGTCTTGTAGATCACGCCCGTGAGCACTCCGGCCTTGTTCCACGAGGCCGAGACGTATCCTAGGACGGCGCCTCGGTCGCCCTTGGCCGGAGTCCACTCGAGGAACGGTCCGTTGGCCTTGACGCCGTAGGCGAATATGTCCTTTTCGCGCACGGCCTCGGCGACGACCGTCTCGACGCCGGCGTCGCGCTTCATCATGAGGATGATGGCGCGGTAATCGACGATCAACGTGCACTCCATCTGCTGGGTGTGACCGTTCTTGCGCGGGATGAGCCAGGTGCCGCCCGCGCCGGCGCCGGCCGGCAGGCGGAGCCGCGCCGACTCCATGACGCAGCCGAGCACCGATGCCGTAGTGCAGTCCTTCAGCTTCGGCACGCGGCTGACGGCGGTCATGGCGATCTGGAACAGACGCTCGACGCTGATGTGCTTGCCGAGCAGGGCGGCCATCTGGCCTTTGTGCTGGGCGATCATCTGCTCCATGCGCGCGACGGCGGGGTCCTGCTTGACGATCTCTCCGGTCTTGGCTTCGGCTCCTGTGGTCATTGGTTGTCTCTCTCCCTTTGGTGCTTCCAAAAATGCCCGCCAGCCCGGATGCGCTGCCCCCTGATGACGCGGGAAATCGCGCTCGAATGGATCCCGGTGGCGCGTGCGGCATCGTTGACGGATTTAAAATAGGCCGTGTTGTTCGCGGATCCATCCATCCGAATAACTGGCTTGAGCATGAAGTCTGGGTGCTCTTGGCGATATCGACGTCGGTCTGCGCCAGTCTTCTCTCGCCTCTCTGCAGACCACGGCTTCCGATTATCCTGCAGCCGCTTGACCGTTGCGACCCTCTGCTCGGGCGTCATCCTTGCCCACTGTTCTTTGCCTTTTATCGATAGGTTCGCTCGCGCCGCGAGAGGGAATGTCTTTCCCTTGCCGCCGGTTCCTCCGGGCGTCATGTTGTATTCGGGCCGGAGCGTGGCGATATGATGAATCTCTCGTGCGTCAAGGTCCTCGACGATGCATCGCTCTAAGACGGCGAATTCGAAGGCATCTTTGCCGTGCTTCCTGAAGGCGCGCCCGATCACGCTCCTGGCCTGGTGGGTCTTGGTGCGGTGTTGGATGAAGCGTTTGTGGAAGTTGCGCGTCTGCCCGATGTAGCGATTGCCGGTCTCGGTGTTGGTGATGATGTAAATCCCGCTCTCCATCCCTTCGCCCCTCTCTCAAAATCGGCTGGCCAGCCCCTAGAAGGCTGGCCAGCTTTTGCCGCCGTGCGTTGCAGCGGCTCCCCTCGCCAGGGGTACGCCTTTCCTTGCGTTCAGATGCGGTCGACGATCCCGTGCTCGACGAGCTTCTCGACGAGCAGCGGGCTGGGTCCGGTGCGCCGGTTGAGGGAGCGGCTTACGGTGCCGGGGGAGACGCCGAGGATCCCCGCCACCTTGACCTCTCCGCCGGTCTTGTCGATGAACAGCTCGAAGCGCTTGGCCTCGGCGGGCGTCAGCTTCCTTTTCTTCATTGGTCTCCTCGTGGCGTTGCGTCGCTCCTGCGGTATTGTAGCAGATGGCATGTCATCTAGCAATGGTGGATCGGCTCCGCCGGCGCCACTTCGGCTCGATGGGCGTGACCTCGAACCACTTGCGAGCGCGCGCGACGTGCTTGGAGCAGACGTCGAAGGTCGCGCCCCAGTGGTGTCCGCGGTAGCGGACCTTGAGGCGGCAGTTCCGCGCCCAGCGGCAGGCGCTTGTGCTGCTCATGTCGTCTTGACCTCCGCGTCGACGACGGTGCCCGCGAGCGCCGCCGCGCAGATGCTGCAGTCCGGGCGGCACGGGCCGTCCACGGCAGGGCGGTGGACGCTCTTGCCGCGAAGCGCCTGCAGGTCCTTCTCGTAGCCGTCGGCCCAGCGCGTCGCGCTCTCGGCCTTCGACCGCTCCTCGCGGATCATGCGCTCGAGGCGCGCGACCTGGCGCTGGTAGTTCGGGCGCGCGGTCTCGCGGACGTAGTAGACGGGGCTGCTTCCGCCCATCGGTATGTAGGCGCGGTCCTCGTCGGCGTAGACGTCGTACTCGTCCTGGTGGCTGCGCCGGGCGGTGCCGAGGTCGAGCATGAAGGTCAGGCGCTCCTTGAGCGCCGGCGTGATCGGGTAAAAGTTTATCTCGAGCGCGCCGAAGTTGGGCGCCCCCCAGTATGTATCAACGGCGACGAGGTCGGGCTTCTCCTTGCTCCCGATGTTGCGGATGTGGACGATGCCGTGCCGGCACCAGCCTCCGCCGCCCTCGAGGCGGTACAGCTCGTCTTCCTTCGGCTCGCGCGTGCTCATCCTCTCCTCCCGGGTCCAATTTCGAATCCGGCGAAGCGGCTGGCCTCGACGCGCAGCTCGGCGGTCTCGCCTTCCGAGTCGACGTAGTAGAGCCGCCGCGCGCCGAGGCCTGACCTCACCATCTGCTCGACGACCCACTCGGCGTCGTTGGTGATGGTCGGGTGGATCGTCCACGGCCCCTGGTCGAGGAGCGTGATCGACGAGTCGTCCTGCTTGAGGATGGCGAAGTTAGCGTGCCTCACGGTTCCCTCCTCGGGCGGTTCGGAATGTCACCGAAGATGACGACCTCGCGCACCATCTTCTTGGCCTCGTCCTCGGGGATCATCGTGGCTTGGCCTTGACGGCAGATGTCCCTCGCCGAGCACGCATCGTAGCGGCCGGCCTTGTCGACGTCGATCGTGTAGCCGGCCGCCTTCGGCGCCCACCAGAGCGCCAGGTCCTTGTTGAACGTCGGCCGGTGATGGCTCAGGAGGAGGTAGCGCACGCGGCCTCCCAGGCGACGGGCTTGAAGATGCGCTCGCCGCGCATCTCCGCCTTCACGAAAACGTAGACGCCCTTGCCGAGGTCAGTGAAAAGTCCGTAGACCTTCCAGTCGCAGACCTTCCCCTTCGACATCTCCTTGCCGGAGTCGCAGGTGTAGGGGCTCTTGGAGACTCCGTCGCAGGCGGGGCAGCGGAACGCTGGCGTGCCGATCGCCTTCAACATGTCGGCCGTCGTCTCGAAGACACGGACGCCATCGCCCTCGATCAGGGGCTGGTTGCAGTCCTGGTAGTAGTTCATGTACCAGTAGTCGCGCCCCTTCTCCCAGGCGTTGAGGATGTCGGTCTCCGTCAGCCCGGTCTTCTCGGCGTAGTGCTTGGCGCGCTCAACGGCCCACGCGACCTTCGCGTAGTAGTCGTGGAATAGCGGCCTGTTGTGCTTACGGTCTCTGGCCGCGTCTTCGTCGGCGGCAACCTTCAGCTTTCGGTAGCCGTCACAGTCCAGCGGCTCCGTGGTCGTGGCGGTCATGGCTCTCTCCTTGCTGGTCCGACGTCCTCGGCTCCCCGGTTCCTGACGTTGTGGGTGGCGCACGGCTCGCACATCGGGTAGACCTTCTGGCCGCGCTCCGATAGGACGAATCGCGCGGCCGGCGCGCCGCACGCGATGAACGTCTCGCGCGAGGCGGGGCTGGCTTCCTGGCAGGTCAGCGGGGCGTCTCCTGGCTGCGCCTTGAGCGCCTCGACGATCAAGATGGTATTCCGCGCCATCACCTTCTCGCGCATGCGCCCAGCCTCGGCCGCGCTCCACGGCTTGTTGCCGATCGGGTTGAAGGTCATCGCCGTCTCTCCGGCTCCGGCTCTGGGTCGTCGAGCAGAAAGACGAAGTCGATGCCCGAGAACTCGACGCCGATGGTCTGCTTCTGGCCGTCTGGCCGCGGCCCGGCCTTGGCGTACTGTGCCAGCAGCGCCTTGCCGATGCGCTGCAGAGCCGGCCCGAGCTTGTGCTGCTCGACGATCTCCGCATCGAGATTGGCCGTCAGCGCCGGGAACGTGAAGCTCCGCGCGGCGCCGCTCTTGGGCTTGCGGCCCTTCCTGTAGACCTCGTAGCCCATGCTAGATGGCCCTCGTCTCGGCGTCGGCCTCGGTGCCTTCGCAGCTGTGGAAGCCGTCGGAGGTGTCCTCCTGGCAGTGCTTGCACGGCGTCTCCGGCGGCGGCGCGCAGACCCCGCGCTCGAGCGTGGCGACGATGAACTCGAGCAGGTCCGGGTTCTTGATCTCGTAGAAGTCCGTGGCCTTCCCGTCTCTGACGCTGACAGTCGTCTGCGGCGCGTTGATCGCCTTCGCCTGCTCGATCTGGGAGCGGACCCAGTATGGCTTGCTGCGGCCGTGCCGGCAGTAGGCGATGATGTTCGGGTAGTCGACCGGCTCCTTCGTGTGCGGGTTGACGTAGTACGGCGCGACGGCCTTTGTCGGTGCGGCCTTCTTCTTGGTCATGGCGTTCTCCTTGTGGTCTCCTCCGCAGCGGCCGCAGAGGCCGAATCCTTTGCCGTCAGGCTCGTGTTCGTGGTCTGCGGTCAGCGTCTTCTTGTGCTGCTCGTGTCGACGTCGGTGCTCGGCATCGCTCCACGGCTTCTGGCCGATCGGGTTGTAGTCGCTGGCGCTCATCGGCTCGGCCCTCCGCGCTTCTCATCGGCGCAGTCGAAGTGTACTGGCCCGTTCTCTTGCTTCAGCCACGGCGTGGCGTATCCGATGCGCTTGCTGCAGATGAAGCAGAGCGCCGCGGCGTCGGCGTGGTGCTGGGCGCAGTCCTTGTGGCGGCATAGGCAGTCGCAGAGGTATTCGGTGCCCGGGATCGGGACGGTGATGGCGCTCACTTGGTCGCCGCCCGAAGCGCGCGGCGCTCGCGCCGCACGGCCTCCTGAACGGCCGCGTCGCCCTGGCCAGCCCGCTCGGCCTGCCGGAGGGCGTCGGCGGCCTCCTTTAAACGGCCCGCGGCGGCGTGGGTCCGGGCCATCTTGACCCAGGCCGCCCCCGCGTTGGCGCGCGCGGCGGCGGGATCCGACTCCTCCTGCGCCATGTAGACCATGAGGGCGTCGCCGAAGTGGCCGCCCTCCTGCAGGGCGCGTCCGTAGCGGGCGACGAAGTCGCGCGAGCTGGGGTCGATCCCCCAGGCGTGCTCCCACAGTGCGGTCGTGTCGTGCCAGGGCCGCGCCTCGCGGCGCGCCGCGGTGCCGATGAGGAGCGGCATGGCCATGGCGAGGAGCGCGAGGCGGCTGCGCTCGAGCGCGATGGCCAGGCCAGCGGCGGCTGCGACCGCGACGCCCAGGCCGGCAAAATAGGCGTGGAAGTCGTGGGTGTAGACCGGCTGGCCGGGCGCCGCGAGCAGGCAGACCGGCAGGAGCGACGCGACTGCGAAGGCCCAGGCGACGAGCAGGGCCGGGGCGGTTCGCCGCAGGACGACGAAGCCGGCGGTCAGGCCGGCGACGCCGGCGGTGGCGGCGGCTGGCGCCCAGCCCATCGGGTTCGCGGCGCCGGCGAAGGAGTAGACGGGCAGGAGGTTCATGGGCCCGATCCACTTGGCGGCGAAGAAGAGGAGCACGGTGGCGGCGTCCATTGGGCGCGGGCTCATGGCGTAGCCGTAGGCCTGGCGCTTGGCGATCGCGTTCGCCGCGACGACGAGCGCGGCTATAAGAAGGAGCGGGATCTTCTCGAGGATCGTCCGCCGCGCTTCGGGCTCGCCCCAGGCCAGCGGGCTCGCTGGCAGGCGCCGGAGCGGGTAGACGTCCAGGAGCATGGCCAGCGGGAGGAAGCAGGCCCCCTTCCAGCGGCAGAGGCCGCTCAGGATGGCCAGCGCCCAGGCGACGGCGAGGGCTCGGCCGGTGCGCTCGGGGCGGAGGTAGGCCAGCGTCGCTCCCAGGAGGAAGCAGGCCGCGAGCAGGTCGCCCTTGGCCGAGGCCCACGCGACGGCCTGGGCCTGGAGCGGGTGCATGGCGAACAGCAGCGCGCCGAAGGCGGCGGCCGCGGCGTGGTGCCGGCCTCCGGGTCGGGCGAGGTCGAGCAGGCGCGCGGCGACCAGGCAGAGCAGCGCGGCTGCGGTCGCGTGGAGCGCCAGGACGACCGCGTGGTGGCCGAACGGAACGGCGCCGTGCTGCGCGGCGTCCAGGGCCGCGTCCACGATCCAGCCGACTGGTTGGTAGGTGCCCGCCTGGGTCGTCGTCAGCGCCCAGCGCAGGGTCGCCGCGAGCCCGTGCGGGCGCGCCGCCAGCGTCTGGAGCATGATGTCGTCGTCGTAGCGGACGAAGTGGAAGCCGAGGACGGGCCAGTGGTAGGCGGCCGTGACGGCGGCGGTCGAGGCGGCTGCGATGGCGTTCTTGGTGTTCATGTTAGCGCGCCTCCCGCTCGTCGGTTATCTTGCGGACGGTGTTGATGTTGACCGGGTAGCCGCGCTCGAAGGCGCCGGCCTTGAGCTTCTCCATCTGCTTGGCGAGCGCGCGCTGCTTGGCCTTGAGCCGCTTGTAGCGCTGCTCGTCGAGGTCGGTCATCTGGCGGGGCTCGTAGATCCGGCTCCACTGGGCCTTGCCATGGACCTCGAAGGCGGCGAGGAGACCGAGCGGCCGCTCCGCCAGGCCGCCGGCGATCTTGCCGACGCAGATGGCCGGCCACTTCTTCTTCGCCCACTCCTCGCGGGCGAGCATGTTGTCGAGCAGCTTGACGCCTGTTCGCTGGGCCATGTCAGCGGACCTCCTCGAGCGCGACCTTGATCAGCTTCTCGACGCCCATGAGGCCCTGGTCGCCGGCATTCTTGAGCATCCAGACGGCCCAGTCGTAGGCGTTCTTCTCGGCGAACCCGTTCGGGTGTTTGCGGTGGGTCAGGCCAGGCTTGGCGCGCTCGAGGTTCTCCGTGATCCAGAGTCGGCGCGCCTTCGCCAGCGCATGGTTGCGCTCCCTGTTCCGCTGGTTGATCGCCTTGCGCGTCGTCTTGATCAGGCCCTTGTCGCCGGTCTTGTTGACGCAGACGTTGCCGACGATGAACCGCTTGCCGTCGGCGCTCTCGATCGTGCAGCAGACCGCGATGCCGGTGCCGCAGTGGGCGCAGGTGCCCATAGGCTGGCCGGGCGCGCCGGCCCACATCTCGACGCCGTTCTTGACGCCGAGGAGCATCGGCCCGCGCCGCTCCTCGCAGCCGATGAACTTGAAGGGCGCGCGCCCGAGCCCGGACTTCTCGAAGGCGTGAAGGACGGACGGCTGCTCGAGTCGTTCGATGAGCGTCAGGCCGGGATACTTCGTGGCGTTGGTCTGCAGCTGGGCCTCGTGCCCGGAGCAGACGGCCGCGCCCGGCTTCCCCTTGTAGTTGAAGGGGACGCCGTCCCAGCTGTAGGCCGCGACCGTGGTGCGGTCGCAGTAGAAGGTTCCGTCGTCGTTGATCTTCTGCCCGGTGCAGGTCGCCATGTTAGCGGACCTCCGCGCGAGCGATGGCGGCGCGGGCGATGTCCATCGGTCCCTTCATGCGCGAGGGGAGGTCGACGTCATCCGCTTCGACCAAGAGGCGAAGCGCCTGCAGAATCGAGGACTTCTTGGCCTCGGCCTTCTCGAAGCTCCGGCCGCCAGCGAAGGCGTTCCAGAGCCAGCCGCGGATGCGCTTGGCCTCGTCCGCGTCGTTGCAGGTGATGTAGTCCAGGATCAGGTTGTTGTCGACCGGCGTGCCGCGCAGCAGCGCGTAGTTGCGGACGATCTTGGCGCCTTCGAGCAGGTATGGGGAGTTCTCCGTCTCGTACTCGTCGTGGTGGTCCGGCGTCGCTTTCGTCGCCTTCTTCGTGGTCATCGTTGTGGCCTCTCTAGTTGCGGCGTGTCCTTCCTCGTTAGTATAGCAGATGGCATGCCATCTGTCAAGGCCTGAGATTGGCGCAGAACCACCCCCGGGGGAAGGGCCCGGAGGTGGCGGCACGCGGGGAGGGCGCGCGCCCGTTAGGACTGGGTGCGGAAGATGCGCGTGATGGTGTCTTGGACGAAGTCGATCAGGTAGGCGGCGACCCTATTTCGCCTTCTCGGCGGCCGGATCGGCTCCAGCCGCTGGCGGCGCGCCGCTGCCAGGAGCCGGCGCAGGAGGAGTCTTCGGTCCATCGGGTTGGCCTCCGGGTCCGTCGCCGGCCTCCGTCTTCGCCTCGTCCTTGACGGCGTCGTAGGCCGCCTGCAGGACCTCCTGCGCGCCGGCGCGGTCGGCGCGGATGAGCAGGCCCAGGTAGGGCACGGCCGCGAGGCGGTCGAGGACGGCCGCCATCTTCTCGGGCCCGGGCTTGTCGGGCAGCTCCTGGTCGGCCCAGGCGAAGGTGGCGCGGCCGTAGGCGGCGAGCAGGCGCATGGTCGGCGCGTCGATCTTGCCGGCCGCCTGGAGGGCCTGGATGCGCGCCTTGAGGACTCCCACGGCCAGGCGCGGCAGCGGGCGGATGGCGCGGACCGCGGCCGCCTCGAGCGTCCTGGCGCCGACCGCGCCCGCGAGGAGCGAGGCCGGGTCGAGGTGCTGCGCCTGCGCGACGAGGGCTTGGAGGTCCATGGTCAGAGCCCCAGGAGAGCGCGCAGGTCGCCCAGCGGCAGGTCCATCTTGAGCTGCGGGCCGTGGTCGAAGCGGCCGCCCACGATGCCGGCCATGTAGTCGAGCGTGGTGATCTTGCCGAGGTAGGCGAGCGGGGCGGGCGCCTGCCAGTCGGTCGCGGCCTCGAGGTAGGGCACCTTGCTGGCGACGTCCTCGAGCAGGCTCTTGGCCGCGGGGCCGACGTTGAAGCCCAGGCGGCCGACGTAGCCGGGGGTGTGGCTCGCGCTGTAGAGCGCGGCGCCGCCCAGGTGGAAGATCGGCAGCTTGTCCTTGGCCAGGATGAGGACGTCGCGGCACGGCCCCGCCATGAGGAACTTGGCGTTGACGGCGTAGGCCGCGCAGGAGCCCACCGTCGCGCTCTTGTCGAAGCCGACCTGCCACTGGCCGCGGCTGCCGAAGGGGCCGCCGATCTTGACCCAGTCGGCCGGCGTGAGCGTGCCCGGCGCTGGCGCCTTCGCGGCGGCGACCGCGTCGGCCCCGGCCTTCACGAAGGCGACCTCCTCCGGCGTCATGGCCGGCGGCGCGGCGTCCTGGGCGCGGGCGAGCGAGCTGCCGAAGCAGACGAGGGCGGCGAGCATCCAGTGCTTCATGGGGTGGTCTCCTTGAACGTCGGGGCGGTGGGCCAGTCGACGAGCGGTGGGCCGACCTCGGCCCCGTCGGTCACGACGTACATCTGGGCGGGCTTGCCGAGCGCGGCGACGCGCGCGCGGGCCTCGCCGGCGCGGGCGGGGTCGTACAGCTCGAGCGCTGGCCGCGCCTGGCAGACACCGACTAGGGCCAGGGCCGGCTTGGCGCTCTCCGGCAGGCGCGCGAGCTGGATCTGGAAGCCCAGCAGCGTCAGCGCGCCGGGGCAGAGGTAGGCGGTGAAGGCGACGGCGAGGTGGGTCATGCCGCGACGAGCCTCCACTCGCGCAGCCAGCCGTGCCAGCGGGACGTGGCGATCGACGGCGAGACCGTGAGGTTGGGCGGCGCGCCGCTGCGCTTCCAGCAGCGGTGGGCGGGGTCGCTCGGGCAGGCGCAGTTGTTCGCCTTGCCCTCGGTCATCCAGTCGGAGCCGTCGGGCAGCTTGACGGCCCAGGCGTGGCCGTCCGCGCCCTTGTCGGGCCACCAGGAGGCGTCGCGGACGGCGCCGGCGGGGGCCTCATCCCACGTAAAGACCGCGCCGGTGTCGTGCCTGTAGAGGCCATCGGCCCAGACCTGCCACTGGTCTGCGGCCTCGAAGGCGTACCCGCAGGCGCAGCGCTTCGGCCAGCGAGGGTCCGCACGGGCGACCTCTGGCGGGTTGCTCCCGGTGTAGTCCTTCGCCGGGTCCTCGGGGCGCTCCTCGATCACCACGCTCCTCGCGTTGTGGTAGCCGGGAGACAGGACGCATCGTGCCTCGCTGTAGCGGCGCAGCGAGTAGCGCGCGCGGCGCATGTCCTCGAGCAGGAAGCAGACGCTCGTGTTGGGGGTCACGCGGTCGCCTCCGGCTTGTAGAGGTAGAAGCGGATGAGCGGGCGCTGGTGCTCGAGGAAGCCGCCGGAGAGCTTGCAGCGCTTATTGGCGTGGCCGACGTTGGCGATCACTGGGACGAGCGCGCCGCCCCAGCTGTCGCTCGCCTCCATCGGGTCCGGGTATCCGGCGGCCAGGTGGCCGTGCGGGTACTCCTCGAGCGTGGCGAAGCCGAGGCCGCCGCGCTGGGCGTGCTCGGAGAGCCGCTCCATCGTGTCCTCGCGCCAGTCCGGGTCGCCGCGGATGATGGCGATCTGCTTGTCGGCCAGGTGGCCGGCGAGCTTGCCGTAGCCGGCGGCGGCCGCGGCGATCTCGGCCGCGGCGCCGTTGCAGTGGGTGTCGGCCGGCCCCGGCTGGCCCGGGGCCCAGGCGGGGTTGCCGATGGCGGCGTCGCAGGCGGCGCGCAGGCGCGCGGCGGCCGCGGCGCGATCGGCCTCGACCGAGTAGCCCGAGCCGAGCGGGATGGTGACGTCGGCGCCGGGGCCGGCGGGCTTGTAGAGCAGCAGGCCCAGGAGGTCCTCGAGGAGGCTCACAGGGCCTTCTTCCCGGCGAGCTGGACGGCGAGGTCGTTGAGGCGCTCGTGGATCTTGGTGCGCCCCTCGCTGGAGGCGGTGCGGTTGGCCTCGAGGGTGATCTGCAGGCTCCTGAGCGTCTCGACGTGAGCGCGGTTCTCCTCGTGGATGCTGGACAGGACCTTGGACAGGTCCTCGCGCTCCTGGCGGTCGTGGGCGAGGTGGTTCTCCATGAGCTTGAAGGTCTGCTCGCGGGCGGCGCGGATCTCGTTGATGAGGGCCTGGCGCTCCTGCTCGCGCGCGGCGGTCTCGCGGGCGCGCTCGGAGGCGGCGCTGGCGGCGTCGCTGCGGGCGTTGGTCGCCTCGGTGCGCCAGCCGTCGACCTTGGCCTTGGCGGCGTAGGCGGCGATCACCACGGCGGCGAAGGCGGCGAGGGCCAGCAGCGCGGTCACCGGGCCGCTGCGCTGGAGGGTCTGGCCGAAGACGGCGGACAGGATGTATTCCATGCTCGCTCTCCCCCTAGTCGATGTTCGCGCCCACGCGGAAGCGCGCGCGCCGCGTGCTCTGCGTCTTGCCGGCGAGGACGTACTCGGCCTGGACCTGGTAGGTGCCGACCTGGGCGAGGTCGGCGGGGGCGGCCGCGAGGGCGAGCGCGCCGTCGACGCCGCTGGTCAGGAAGGCGGCGTCGCGCTCGACCGTCGTGCCGTCGGGGCGCAGGAGCCGGATCTTCATGGCGCTGGCCGCGCGCAGGTTGACGGGCGCGCCGGCCTGGTCGACCGCGTACACGACGATCTGGATGCCGCCGTTGGAGCGCTGGCACTCCTGCGGCGCGTTGTCGATGTCGGCGGTGACGGGGCCGGCCACGGGCAGGGTGAAGTTGAGCGGGATCATGGGGCTCCTGGAGAGCAGGCCGAGCGGGCCCCCTGGGAGGCCGTTCGCGCAGATGCCCGAGACGCGGAGAACGCCGGCGATGAACACATATTCTCCTTTAAGCGATGATGAAAACGTCGTCCGCCGACGGCGCGCCGGTGAAGGCGCCAGCGACGGTGATGGTGCCGCTGTCCGGGTCGTATCCGGTGATGGTGCTGCCCTGGCCGGCGAGGTCGCCGGTGGTGAAGTAGAGCGATCGACCGGCGTAGGCGTTGACGTTGGAGTTGGTGACGTCGGTCGTGAAGGCGGCCGCCTCGAGCGTTCCGGCGATGACGGCGCCCAGGACCATGCTCGAGAGGGAGGCCTGCATCTTGGCCGGGACCGCAGCGTCGCCGGCGACGGCGGCGACGTTCGCGCCCTGGGACTGCGCGGGTCCGGCGTACGGCGCGTCGCCCAGCGTCGGGGTCCCGTTGGCGTATATGACCTCGCTGGTCAGCACGCCGGAGATCGCGGCCGGGTAGGTGCCCCGGTAGTAGCCGCTGGTGCCCTGCTCGGTGAGCGCGATCGCGTACTGCGCCCAGTGGCCGCCGTTGTAGGCCTCCCAGCCGCCGAGGCCGGAGTTCAGCGTCGTGTTCCACACGCGGCCGTCTGGGTGGTGGGAGACGGCGTAGAGCGAGAGGCCCGTCGCGCCCGTCGTCTCGATGGGGGTGGGCATTGGTCTCCTAGAATGGCCACGGCTCCGCTTTGAGGCGATACCATCCCGTGTACGTTCCCGCCGAAGGGATGAAGGTCATGCTCGACAGCTCTACGCCCGAGTAGGTTCCGCCCAGCTTGCAGGTCTCCAGGTGTGGTCCGGAGTATGGAGCCGACGCGGTCCCCTCCCGGATGACCACCTTCGTCCCGTTGTTGCGGACCGTCTCTAGCACGATCCGAACCGTCTGCGTCTGCCCGACGGCGCATGTGTCCCGGTTGAAGGCCCAGTATCCATTCGACTCGCTGTTGGCGATGATCGTGCCCCCCAGCGAGTCGTTGCACGGCGTTGTGTACTGGTGGCGCCCAGAGGTCGTGTCATTATTGATCGTCAGCCGGAATTCGGACGCCGACGTGTTGCACATGGCATCCATTTCCAGCACGTACGTGTACGACGAGCGGAGATTCGTGAACGTGACACCGCTCGCCGTCGTCATGACCCCGCTCGCCACCAGGGTCTCAGCTCCGTAGACGACCCTGGAATAGTTGGCCGTCGAGGTCTGCGTCTGGTACCCGAGCGTCACGGTCGAGTTGAAAATTTCAGTTCCCGCATGCGTGTTGTTCCCGGTGAAGGCGATGTTGCCCGTGAGGCTCGTGATGTCGGCGTTCGTGCCGGACGACGCCTTGGCCGCGAACGCGGCCGTGACGGTCGACAGGTCCACGTTCGCGGCGGGGACGGCGGCGGTCGCGCTCTGCTTCGTGGCCAGCGCCGCGGTCACCGTAGAGAGGTCTATATAAGCGACGGGGACGGGCGTGATGAGGCTGATCGTGTTGCCCGACTTCGACAGTCCCGTGCCGGCCGTGACGTTGCCCAGGCCGGTGAACTGCACGAAGGAGACGGGGTCGGTCCCGACCGTGGTGACCGAGGACGTCGTGACCCAGCCGGTGTCGGAGTTGGTCGTCCCCGACGTGACGAACACGGCCACGCCGGAGGCCATCTCGTAGGCGACGTTGAAGTCGGTGGTGCGCGTGAGGACGAAGAAGGCGCCGACCCCGTTGACGGTGACGCCGTAGATCCCGTTGTGCGAGGGCGTGCCTTCATCCTTCACGAGGACGCGGTCGTTGACGTTCGGGGTCGCGCCGTCGACCGTCAGTAGGCCGAGCGACAGGCCGGTGATCGTCGCGTTGACGCCGGAGGACCCATTGTCGTAAGAGTTGGTCGGGAGCGCGGCCGCGGTCGCCAGCCGCCCGGCCGCCTTGAAGTCGAGGCCGTTGATGTTCGCGTCGACGTAGTTCTTCGTCGCGGCGTCCTGCGCGGACGCGGGGTCGGCGACGTTCGTGACCCTGTGCGACCCGGCGTCGACGGACCCGTCGCCGAGGACGCCGAACATGGTGGTGGCGTCCTGGCTCGAGACTTTGAGGGTGTACTCCGACGGAGCATTATTGGAGCGGACGTTGAGCTTGGCGGCCGGGTCGAAGACGCCGATGCCGACGTTGCCGCCGTTGCGGAAGACGAACTGGTTGCTGTTGCCGTCCTCGAGGATGAAGGAGTTCGTGGCCTCGTCGGAGGCGAGGCCCATGCGCATGTTGTACGGGTTGCCGTCGCCGTGGTGGAAGTAGAAGTAGGCGGCCGCGTTGTCCTTCGCCTCGACGCGGAGGATCGTGCTGCCGTTGACGTTGTTGTCGCCGATGTCGAGCGCGATACCGTTGGCGGGGACGGTGCGCCCGATGGAGACGCTCTTGCCGTCGCGCGACAGGGAGACGCGCTGCAGGTCCTGCTCGCCGATGCTGATGAGGTTCTGGCCGCCGTTCTGGGAGTACTCGAACCAGTTCTTGGGGTTTCCGCCGGCGTCGATGTAGACGAGCTTCACCGGCACGCTCGCCGAGCCCATCGTCAGCGTGGCCGTGTTGCTCGAGTAGGAGAGCTTGTCGTCGCCGCCGAATCCTGCGGTGTCTCTGAACTGCAGGTCCCCGATCGAGCCGCCCGGCGGGGCCGACGCGAACTGGCCCGTCGAGTAGATGACGGTCTGGTCCGGGAGGCGGATGACGCCGGCGGCCAAGGCGATGCCCGAGGAGGCCTGGATGGCGAAGACGTTGGCGCCCGACGTGGAGACCACCAGCGGCCCGGTCATGGTGCCGCCCGCCGACGGCACGAAGGCGAGGTCCTGCCAGTAGGCGTGGGTCGGGTCGGTGGCGACCAGCCCCTGGCCGGCGACGGGGGGCGAGGACAGGTTCACGATGACCGCCGTGTAGGTCGAGGCCAGCGCGTAGGCGACGGCGGTGACGTCGCTCGGGAACTGCCCCGGGCCCATGTAGGACGGCCGCAGGCCCGTCAGGAACGAGCCGACGCCGTGGATCTCGCCGCCCACGGTCAGCGTGCCGACGACGACGGCGTCGTCGCGGACGGTCAGGCTCGACCCGGCGAGCATCGTCTGGGAGTGACTCCAGGCGTTGTCGGCGTTGGAGAGCGCGACGCTGCTCGACAGGGCCGGGACCGAGAACTGGTGAACGTCCAGGACGCGGCCCTCGGTGCTCAGGACCACCTGCAGGAGCTGGCCGCTGCCGCCCCAGGTGCCGCTCGAGACGCCGGTGGCGTTGAGCTTCTGCGCCACGACGCCCGCGCCGAGGAATCCGTCGTCGACCTGCGACGCCGGGAGGACCACGCCGCTCGGCACGAGGCCGGCCGTCAGCTGGTCGGCGGGCAGGGCGATGTTCTGGGCGGTCAGGCTCGTGAGACGCCCGTCGCCGCGGCGCACGGCGGTCAGGGTCTGGGCGGGGCCGCCGACCGATCCGACGGCCAGGCCGGTCGCGTTGAGGCTCGAGACGCGCACGCTCGCGCCGAGCGCCCCAGCGAGGATCGTGACGGGGTCGATGGTGACGTAGGTGGGAAGCGTGCCGGTCCCGATCTGCGGGGGCGGCAGGGTAATGGTCGACTGGCTGATTCCGTAGACGCGGCCGTCGCCGTGGAGGACCAGCTGCGGGATGGTGAGGTAGCCGCCCCAGGTGCCGGCCTGGACGCCCGTGGGCGTGATCGAGGACGCGGCGATGGTCGTGGGCAGCGTGCTCGGGATGAGGTTCGAGATCGGCATGGGCGCGGTGAGGAATGCCGCGCCGCCGCTGATGTTGCCGTGGATGGAGGCCGCCTGGACGTAGTCGATGGAGGTGCTCGAGACGGCGACGTCCTGGGGCAGGTCGCCGGCCAGGAGGTTGGCGGGGGGGATGTCGGTGATGTTGGTGCCGAGGACCTGCGGCGAGCCGGTCCAGGACGGCGCGGCGGCCGGCCCGTTGGTCTGAAGGACGCGCCCGGCCGTGCTCGGGGCCAGGACGGTCATGGTGCCGACGTTGGAGAAGTACGGGATGCTCCCGGTCGAGGCGGTGACGAAGTTCTGCCCGGTGCCGCCGTACTGCGTGCCCACGACCGTGCCGCGCCAGGCACCGGACGTGATGCTGCCCACGCCGGTGATCCCGGTGTAGCTCCCGGCCACGCGCGGGTTCGGGACCGTGCCGCTGGCCATGGCCGAGGCGTTCAGGCCCGTGATGCCGGCTCCGCCGCCGGCGAGGTCCGTCACGGTCAGGTTCGTGACGTGGAGGTTCACGACGGTGACCGTGCTCGCGGTGAGCGTGCCGCGGACGGTCCAGGTCCCGACGCTGGCCTCGGCGGCCTGCGGCGTCGATGTGTTGAGGATGCAGTTCGGGCAGCCGACAGGGGGAACCGGGCCAGCGACGGCCGTGCCGGCGGCCGCCAGAAGCAGCGCGACGAGCGCGGCGCGTGGTCTCATGGCCCGGTTCCCCCTTTCCTGTCTCAGGTCGTTACGGAATCGCCAGCCAGCTGTTGGCCGCGGCGGCAGCCGCGCCGGTGACCGCCTGGGTGCTCAGGTACAGCTTCGTCGGAGCGCTGTTGAGGTACAGGAGGCACCCCTGGGGGTAGTCCTGCGTGGGCAGCGCGTTGACGGTCCCGAGGAAGCACAGCGAGCGCGCGAGCGTGCCCGCGGCCCCGCCGACCATCGTCGGGTGCGGCGTGGTGATGGGCGAGCCCGACGTCGCCAGCGTGTAGGCGACCGGCGACAGCCGCGCGCGCAGGAAGACGACGGTGGACGCGCCGCCGAGCCAGACGGCCTCGACCTGCGTGTGCAGGACCGGGCTCAGGTTGATCGCCGCCGCGAGGTTGACCGCGGTGTTGGAGGCGACGTCCTGCTTGAACCAGTCCCGGCCCTGGACGAGCGCGACCGCGTTGATCTTGACGAAGGCGTCGTTGAGCCCGCCGGTCAGGTGCGCGCCGCTGACGCTGATCTCTCCGGAGGCAGAGGTCACCAGGGTCGTTCCGTTGTACAAGGTCCCGGCCGAGACCGCCGTGAGCGCGATGGCGGCGTCGCCGGCGGCGTAGACCGCCGTCACCGGCGCCCCGCTCGCGTTGATCGCCGCCTTCAGGCTCGTCGCGGCCGTCGCGGTCGTGGTGCCGATGGAGAAGTCTCGGCCCGCGATGAACGTGTACTGGGCGATGGTGAGCTGCGTGCCCACGAGCGTCGTGGTTTCGACGACCGTCACCGTCCCCGTGGCCGAAGCGGCGGCGAGCGAGGAGTTCGTGGCGATCGTAAAGCTACCCGTCGACGGCGTGCCGTCGTAGGTCGCGTGCGCGTACTTCGGCGCGATGCCGAGCGTCAGCAGCGCGAGGACGGCGGCCAGCATGGTTTTCTTCATATCGTTTTATTTTCCCCTAGCGGTACTTGATGATCTTGTTGTAGACGACGGACGGCTGCATGATGTTGTGCGGCTGGTCGCCGCCCGTCGGATCGGTGTTGCCGTTGGGGATGAGGGCCACGCTTGCCGACTGGGCGCCGGCGGAGCCGCGGCCGCCGCCGTGGGTGTGCGACGGCATCTCGGCGACGGTCAGCAGGTGCGTCTCCTCGCCGCCGATGCTGCCGACGGTGTTCCCCAATGTGGCCGAGGCCGCGCCGCCCGCGCCGACGGAGACGCGCCGCGCGCTCGGCGGCAGCTGGAAGGTGGTGACGCCGTCGCCGGCTCCGAAGGACACGCCGATGACGGCGAAGAGGGCTGCGTAGGTGGTCCGGCTCTTGAGGGAGGCGTCGGCGAACAGGTAGTCGGTCGGCAGGACGGGACCAGCGAAGTCGAGGACGGTCCCGACCGGGACCGCCTGCGCCGGCGCGACCGGCGCGTTCACCCAGCTCCAGAAGGCGTTGCTCGCCCCGGCCGGCGGGGCGTTGCCGATGTTGTCGTCCTGCTCCGAGACGAACCACTGCCCGAGGCCGGCGGCGTCTTGACAGACCGAGGTCTTGTAGTACGTCGTTTCTGCGTTCCACTCGGGGATGCCCTGCTGCAGAAGATAGCCGACCTGTGTGGAGTGCTCGAATCCGAACGAGTTGATGTCCTGCAGCAACAGGTCCTTGTTGTCGCCGTAGACCGAGGACTGAAAGCCCTCGTCCCATGCCGGCAGGGACATGATCGTGGCCAGATCCTTGGTCTTGACCGGATCCCCGGCGACGAGCGAGCCGAACTTGGCGAAGTTGTCCGTGCTCCCGGTGCGCCCGAAAATCTTATGATTCTGGCGGGTGATCTTGGCCATGGTCTAGAAGCTCCCCACTTCCGCGACGGTCACTCCGACGCCGGCGGGTGCCGGCAGGAATCCCATGGCGTGGATGATCTTGAACAAGTCGTCGGTGTCGGATGTCAGGTGCTGGTACAAAATCTGCATGTTCCCCGTGACTTTCAAGTTCACATTTCCGCTAAATGAAGCATAGCAGATGGCGTCCAATGTCGCATAGGCATAGTCGCTGGATTGGACGGCCGCGAGGAACTGGATGACGCGGCGAAAGTCGCCGTCCTGCAGGACGGTGCCCACGAAGTCCTCGTAGGTCATCGTGTAGGTGGCGGGGGGCTGGACGGCGTCGTCGTAATTGGCGATGCCTGGGTAGGTGCCGGCGTCGGGGTCGTCGTAATCGACGAGCGGCAGGAAGACCTTGGACAGGTCGACCGAGAAAAATCTGCGGGTGACGCCTCGAAATTTTCCGAGCGTGTCGAGCTGCTTTCCGGCGGCCGTCTCGAGGTTGAAGGCATCGCGGACCTGGCCGTAGATGGCGTTGGCGATGACCCCGAAGTCGCCGTCTCCGACCATGAGAGCGCCGATCGTGGCGTTGGCTCGCGGCTTGGTCACGTACTGCGAAATGAGCAGATTCGTGTAATAGGTCTGCAGGTCGGCGGCGGTCTGGTTCATGGGCTAGGTGATGTCGATGTCGGCGGCGGCGAGCGTGAAGAAGTATTTATCCGAGGTCGTGTCGACGGTGTCGGTGTAGGACATGCCGTCGGTGGAGACGCCGACCGAGACGAGGATGGCGCGTGGCTCCACGGCGAACATGGCGCGGACGATGTCGCCGATGCTGGCGACCTGACTGAGCTTCCAGTGGTTGAGCAGGGCGGCGGCCAGCTCCTGCTTGAGGAGGGTGGTGTTGAAGGTCAGGCCGGCGACGGTGGGGATGATGCCGAACTGGACGTAGAGCCGCTGCTCGAGGCCGGCGTCCCAGGACATGGTGGCCAGCTGGCCGTTGGGGCGGGTGACGTCGTATGTGAGGGCGCCGCGCATGCCGCAGCCGGGGGCGAGCTTGCCGTAGAGAGCGGCGGCGATCTCGACGTCCGTGCCGCCGACGACGATGGCCCAGATGCTGTGGGCGGGGGTGCCGTCGACGGTGCCGTTGGTGGCGTTGTTGATGACGAGCGCGTCGGTGACGTCGGTGATGGCCTGCAGAGCGGCCTCGACGGCGTCGGCGGGGCTCGTGGCGGCGAGTTGGAAGCTCTTGGCGCGGCGGATGCGCAGCTCGACGTCGGTCTCCTCTGCCTGTCCAAGGACGGCGCCGGCGACGGTCGGGTTGTTGACGTCGGTGACGCCGGACAGGGGGGTGGCCTGGATCGTGATCGTGTTGGGCAGGGGCGTGATCGGGCCCAGGGAGGCGGCCTGGAAGACGAGCGCCTGCGTGTCGGCGGCGCTGAAGGTGTAGCTCGAGATGAGGGTCCAGACGGTGTTGGCGTCTCGGACCTGGAACGGGATGAGGATGTCCTGGTCGAGGCCGGGAAGGGTGAGCGCGCGGTCGGTCGTGATCTCGACGGGGGTGGTCGTGAAGGTCCCGTTCTTGATCGTCATGCCGTTGATGGCGCAGAGGCGCTGCAGGCTGATGCCGTAGGCGGTGTCCGGGTCGAACATGTTGTAGATGTCGACGAGCAGGTCCTCCACGTCGGAGACGGCCTGGGAGAAGATGCCGACCATCTGGCCGTCGGGCGACTCGCTATCGAGGTTGATGTCGGCGCCGTAGATGGCGAAGAGGGCGTTTTTGAGGCTCGTGGCGATCTCGTCGGTCGTGGCGACCTGCAGGCCGGTGGCGTTGATGAGGTTCGGCATAATTTAGCTCTGTGCTCCGGTGATGTTGTCGAGCGTCGCCTGGTAGGAGCGCGTGAAGACGGTCTGGATTTCGTAGGTCATCGACTCGGCGCGGGTGCGCGGGTCGAGGCGGAAGCTCATGGAGTTGATCTTGACGACGCCGGGCGTCTGCATGATGCAGTTGCCCATGGCCAGCTCGAAGTCCTTGCGGCGCCCTTTCTCGAGGAGGTTGGTATAGTCGATGCCGTCGTCGGGCGCGAAGAAGCAGCCGCCAGCGCGGGAGCGGATGCGGGCCGCGATGTCGAGGGCGAGGGCGTCCTGGTCCTTGGCGTAGCTGCCAAGGCCCTGGCCTAGCAGCCAATCACCGTTGGAGTCAAGTCCTCGAAACTTCATCGGGATATCCTCGTCATGGGGCTAGTATAGCAGGGCCTCGAGCCGCGCCTGCAGCAGCGCGAGCTGCGCGCTGGCCGTGACGGCGGCCGCGGCGGCGTTGGGGATGACGGCCGCGTCGGCCTGGATCCCGGTGTTCAGATCGGTCAGGATTGTCAGCAGGTCGGTCAGGATCGGCCCCAGGCTCTCGCCGGTGCCGCCCTGGATCGTCACGAGGTCGGTGTCGGCGTCGATGGCGACCTTGGCCAGGGCCGTCGCCAGGCCGCCCTCGCGGCCCTCCAGGGCCGTCGGCAGGGCATTGGCGATGCTGTTGGGGCCGACGATGGCGAAGCCGTCAGATATGTCGTGCTGGCGCTTGTCCGGAGGCGTCTGCTGGCCGCCGGCGGCGTGCCAGGCGTCGATGTTGAAGTCCGCGAAGACGACCAGGCACTCGTCGCCCTTGCCGTCTGGGCTCGTGTCGGACGCCTTGACCGGCAGGCCCAGGTGCAGGCCGCCGCCCTGCAGCGTGAGGACGGGGACGTCGAGCAGGGGGGCGGGGACCGTGAGGACGGTGCCGTCGTTGAGCACGAAGTTCTCGCCGATGACGACGGAGGCCGTGTGCTTGGCGGCGTCGTAGGTCTTGATGTAGCCGGGCATGCAGACGCGCAGCTTGGAGCCGACGTCGTCGGCGTGCAGCTCGAAGACCTCGGCC
This sequence comes from bacterium, assembly GCA_040390065.1. Classification (GTDB taxonomy): domain Archaea; phylum Thermoplasmatota; class E2; order JACPAO01; family JAHFTW01; genus JAHFTW01. The sequence goes on from JAZJZE010000010.1 coordinate 50,924, forward strand.
AGGGTCGGCGCCACGACGAATTTGCCGTTGATCCTCATAGGGTCGGGACCGTTTCCAGGCCTTCCTTCGGGTGGAACAGGCTAAATGCCGTCACGACCCCGCCGTCCTTGGCGCCCGAAATGATGCCGCGGTGGCTGACGGCGTCGACGCGGAAGTCGCCGTTGATGCTGGGCTCGACCGTGCTGTCGACCTGCAGGCGCTGGCCGGCGTAGACGCGGGGCTCGAAGATCATCTCGGCGTCCACGGTCCAGCCGGAGCGGCGCGGGGTGCCCATGAGGCCGGTGCTGGCGTCGAGCTTGGGGATGGCGCCGGGGAAGAGGAGCGAGTCGGAGGCGCTCAGGAGGTAGACCTTCTCCATGTTGATGAAGGCGACGCCGTTGTTGGCGCCGGCCAGGCGCTTGAGGACGTCCCAGGTGGATCCCAGCCACGTCACGCCGCGGGTGCTCGTCAGGCCGTCGAAGAGGCTGCCGACCGCGCCCAGGGTCACGCCGTGCTGGTTCATCGTCTTGACGAGCTTGGCGACCTCCGCCTTGGCTCCCCACGGGTGCGCGCTGCTGCTGGCCACCTGCGACCGCTGAACGGCGTCCTGGCCGTCCATGACGCAGATGTCGGTGATGACGTCGGCGCTGCCGCTGTCGCGGTAGGAGAAGGCCTTGCTGATGTTGCCCTGGAAGATGACGGGCTGGTAGCCCTCGGAGAGGTAGCCGGCGCTGAACTGGAAGGTGCGCCTGATGACGTGGCCGCCTCCGTCGATGTCGATGGCGCTGTCGAACTGGATGTCTCGGCGCTTCTCGGCGCTGAGGTTGTAGATCATGAAGTGCGCCGAGTTGATGCCCTGGGTCAGGCGGCTGCTCGTCTCGAAGACGCAGGTGAGGGGATCGGTGAAGGTGTAGAGCGTGCCGGAGCGGCCCTGGACCTCCATCTTGAACGTCCGCTGGAACTTGCTCACGCGATGGCCGCCTCGGCGTCCTCGAGGTCGGTGCGGCCGTTGGAGCCGTCGAGGACGGTGATGGTGACGCGCGGCGGCGTGCCGGCGAGGTCGTCGGCCATGAACGGGTCGGTGCCGTCGGCGGTCGAGACCTTGAGGCCGAAGGGGATGATATGGCGCCAGATGCGCAGGAGATTTGGGCCGCTCGAGAGGCCAACGCCGAGGGCCACGAATACGCCGCGCGTGACGTCGACGGTCCAGCGCTGGATGGCGGGCCGGTAGCGAAACGTCAGCGTGACCGTCGAGCCGTCCGCGAGCACGGCGAGGGAGGTCTGGTTGCCGGCGGTCGTCAGGTTGTTGATGGCGAACATTGGGCCTACCCGCCGCTCGCCGCCACGGTGCCGTTGTGGGTCGGCAGCTGGCTGCCGCGGGCGTTGTCCTGGCTCGCGGCGACCAAGGACGGCGCGGTGCGGATCTCGACCAAGCGCACGATGATGTCGGCCCAGCCGCGGGTCTCGTCGGGGGAGACCATCACCAGGCTCTCGATGAACATGGGGCCGTTGAGCCGGTTGCCGTCGAGGTCGATGCCGTTGTTGCCGCCGAACGTGGCCCACGGCGTGACGACGGCGAATGGGATCCCGCTCTGGCGCAGGGCGTTGAGCTTGTCGTAGGCCTGCTGGACCTTGGTCTTGGAGAAGAAGCCGATGAGCTTGACGACGCTGCCGCCGATGCTGGCGATCTGGGCGAGCTGGTTGATGATCTTGTCGGTCTGCGTCACGGCCTCCTGGAGCTTGACGGCGGTGCCTTTGGAATACTGGCCGATGTAGGGCTGGACGGGGGCCAGGGCCGAGGAGAGGGCGCGGATCGAGTTGATGATGCTCGTGCGCTTGAAGCTCGTCTCCGAGACGAAGCCGCGCATGACGATGACGACCGGCTTGAGGGCGCGGTGGTCCTGAAAAAATATATTGTCCTCGGAGTAGTGCGTCGTGATCTCGGCGCCCGCCTCGAGGCGCTCCTCGCCGATGTAGTCGAACTCGAAGCCGCCGATATCCTTGGCCAGGATGGTGATGGCGTCGAGGCCTGCGATGCGGGGCACGAGGCCGGCCAGGATGTTCTTGACGATGCTCGCCGAGGCGACCGCTCCCTGGACGCGGGGGATGAGGGTGACGAGGCTCAAGGGGTATTCCCCCAGTTCTCGACGACGTCGCCGAAGTCGGCGTTGACCAGCTCGCGCTGGCGGAAGCTCTTGCTCTTGAGCGGCTTGCCGTTGTGCAGGAGGTTGACGGTCAGCTTGCCGTCCTTGTCGCGCTCGGCGCCGATGCGGTTGGCGTTGAACTTGGCGTCGAGGGCCGAGCCCAGGAGGGAGCCGACGCCGCCGGGGAAGAGCATGCCGCCGGCCAATGCCAGATTGTTCTTGCCGTGGATCGTGTCGGCCGCGGACTCGCCCATGCGGTGCATCGACTTCTTCATTCCCGGCGAGTCGAGCAGGCGGTTGACGCCGTCGAGCAGGGACTTCATGGCGACCAGGATCTGGTCGACCATGGCGCCGCCGGAAAGCAGGCGGTCGAAGATGCCGACGACGTCCTGCTTGACGGCGATCCAGTCCATGTTGACCTTGTTCAGCTCGGAGGTCTGCTGGTCGCTGATCACGTGCATCTTGTCGGGCCGGAAGGTGCCGGCGCGCATGGCCTTGATCTCGCGGAAGATGTCGGGGCCGGCGCCGCCGAAGAGCTGATCTAGCGCCGCCTCCTGCTGCTCCTTGTCGAGGGACTGGTATTGGCTGCCGTTCTTGGCCATCTCGCGCATGTAGTCCATCGCGTCCTTGAGGATCGCGTGGCCGCCCTTGTCGAAGCCCTTGGTCGTGGACATGCCCAGGAGGGTTCCGACGACGGCGGGCGTGCCGCCGCCGGCGGCGATGCGCTTGTTCATCTCGTGGACGGCCTCGATCGCCTTGATGATGCTGCCCGTGTGGCCGACGACCTGCGCCGCGGCCGCCTCCCACTGCTGGACGATCTTTGGGTCGGCGCCGGTGAGGTCGTGGAGGGCGGTCAGCTCGACGGCGGTGCTCGTGGCCGCCGAGGCCATGCCCATGAGCGCGGAGGTCACCTTGCTCAGGATGCCGACCGAGCCCAAGCTGACGACGTCGAGTTCGCCCAGGGCGCCGACGAGCTGGTGGACGGAGAGGTTGCCCGAGGCCGCATCGACGGCCAGCGAAATGAACATCTCCCCGACCTTGGTCGCCACTCAGCGCTCCTTGTTCATCTCGACGTAGACGCTTTCGTACTCGTTTTTCATCGCCTCGTACTGGACCGCTCGCATGACCCAGTCCGCCCTGCCCTTCATCACGCGCTCCGGGTCGCCGCCGTAGTAGCCCGCCGAGGCGAGCCGCAGGGCGACGACGTCGGCCTCTTTTAAGCCGGCGCCGAGTTCGACTTTGGGATGTCGGCGCTGATCCCCATGAGGGCCATGAACATGGAAAGCAGCGCCGGCCCAAAAGGGCGAAGGTTCTCCTCCCCGATCGCCTTGCAGATGTCGTAGAAGTCGCCGCGCGCCTGGAGCATGCAGGCGGGGTTGTCGAAGACGCCGTAGCCGGGCGCGGCGGGGTCGAGCTGGATGGAGGACGCCTCGCTTCCGTTGGGGCGGTAGACCGCCTTGTCGGAGCACGCGAAGAGGGCGGACTTGACCGTCCTCGAGCCGATGACCGTGATGAGCTTGTCGACGATGAAGTTGAGGCCGGCGTCGCCCTCGCTGGTCTCCTCGACCGGCTTGCCGGCGGCCTTGGCCGCGCGCGCCTTGATGCCGACCACGAACGCCTTCTGGACGCTGGCGGCGTCGATGGCGCCGAGTCCCCCGCCGCGGGCCTCGGCGAAGAGCGCATCGTGAAGGGCCATCACCTTCTCGTACTCCGAGACGCTCACGTAGAGCGTGGCTCCGCTCGGCATCGGATACAGCGTGCCGTTCTCCATCTCCCCCTCCCCCTGCCTGGTTCGGCTGCGGCGTTACTGCATGAGGCGCGCGTCGTTGCGGAAGAACAGCGTGTAGACGGTGACGGCCTGCTCGGTGCTGCCGTCCATGTTCGAGTGGCCGGCGGGGATCGTCTCGAAGACGCCGCCGGCGAGCTGGTAGACCTCGTTGGTCGTCGCGCCCTTGCCGTCGCCGACGCGCTTGACGTAGGAGCCCGCCATGAGCGCGAAGGAGGCGGGGTCGGCGATCCACTGCTGGAGCTTGCCGTTGAGGACCTGGTCGTCGAAGCAGGCGCGCACGAGGCGCACGGAGAGCTTGACGAGGATGCCGGTGTACTGCAGGGCGACGATCGTGTTGCCGTCCTTGGAGACCTTGTACTGCGAGATCGGCCCCTGGGGCTCGCACTTGATCGCGTCCCCGTCGGCGTAGCCGGTGAGGATCTGGCCGTCGAGGATCAGAACGTCCTTGCCGGCGATGGCGCTGATTCCGTTCATGGTGGTGGTCTCCCTGGGTTACGGCTGCATCTGCACGAGCACGTCGGAGGACTGGATCGCGCCGGCGAGCTTGGCGGCGATCTGGACGAGCGGGGCCTTGCGCGCGACGCGGTCGGCCGGCGCCTGCAGAGCGACGGGCTGCGAGAAGACGAAGTAGCCGACGTTGGCGATGTTCGAGCGGAACAGCGCCTGGGGCACGCCGGCGGGAACGGCGCCGGTCCAGGCCCCGGGGGCGATGACGCCGGCGGCCTTGGCCTGCTCGCAGATGCCGCGGTAGGCGTCCTTGAGGCCGCTCATCCCTTCCTCGGTCTGGGGGATCTTGAAGTTGATGGGCAGGAGGAAGTTGAAGCCGGCGACCTGCAGCGCGCTGGCGAACCAGTCATCGTTGTAGACCTCGTCGAACCACTTGTTGGCGCCCGAGCAGAAGACGGCGGGGACGCCGGCGATGCTCACGTAGACGTCGATGCCGGCGGTCAGGGCGAGGTTGAGCTGGGTCTGGCCGACGGTCTGGTCGGGCACGATGCCGACGAGCTGCTTGCCGTGCATGGTGATGGCGGTGCCGACGCCGGTGAAGTCGACGGAGAGGCCGCGGCCGAGGTAGGCGGCGGCGAACATCTGGGTCTGCTGGACGGCGGCGCCGTTGAGCAGGGCGGTGCCGTAGTAGAACATGCGGCCGCGGTACTCGCTCTCCTGGCGGATGATGTCGAGGGGGCTGCCGGGCTGGAGGTCGTTGACGTTGCTCGAGGCGTAGCCGAACAGCTTGCCGGCGGCCTGGAGGGCGGCGACCAGGAGGGCGAACTCGGCGCCGTCGGAGGCGGCCAGCTCGTTGTCGATGAGGACGCCGTAGTAGAAGACCGAGTTGCCGATGCGCACGATGGCCGCGCGCACGCTCTCGCCGCCGCCGCCGGGCAGCAGGGGGATGACGACCAGGTAGCCGCCGGTGCCGATCGGGTTGGGGGTCTGGGCGAAGAACTTGACGGCCATGGCGTAGGCGTTGGAGTTGACGCCGAAGTCGGTGGCGACGGGGGCGGGGTCCTTGTAGACGCCGTAGGTCTGGCCGTCGGCCCAGCCGCTGGGCTGGTCGGACGTGAAGAGGGCGACCGTGTTGATGATCGGCATGCCGAGCGTGGCGGGCGTGGGGAGCACGGTGACCGTGATCACGTTGACGAGGGGCAGCGTCTGGCCGTTCTGGATGCTCATGGGGGTGGTCTCCTCTATCCTTGCTCCGCCACCTGGGGCGGGTTGACGGCCGCGTCGAAGCCTGGGCGGATGTTGAACTTGTCGAAGTAATCGGCTCGCGGCGGCTCCTTCACCTTCTGGTGCAGGGCGGTCACGTTCACGTGGACCACGAAGCGCTGCAGGCGCATCGTGACCTCGGTCTCGGAGGCGTCGACGGGAGTCTGGGCGCGGCCGATCTGGACGCCGTAGCGGGCGGCGGCCTGCTGGGCGAGGAAGGAGTTGAGCGCGAGGCCGATCTCCTCCTTGCGCAGTCGGGCCTCGGGGCCGAAGCTCATCAGCTCGACGCGGACGTCGTGGATGACGGTGCTCTGCTGGATCTCCTTGCCGAAGTTGGGGGAGGTCTCGTCGGTCTCGAGGTAGGTGACGCCGCCGATGGGCGGGGCGGCCTGGTCGAAGACGACGACGAAAAGCTGCCGATCGGGGGGGATGTCCCAGGCCTGGTTGCCCAGGAGGCAGTGGGCCTCGTCGAGGGCCAGCTCGGCCAGGAGGACGTCGGCGACGATCTTGGCGACCTCGCGCTCGAGCGTGCCGGAGGCGGGGGCGGTCATGCGCTGGCCTCGCGCGGCGCCTCGGCGAACTGGTAAGCGTAGATGCGGGCCTGGCTGAGGTCGGAGACCTCCATGACCTCGTAGACCTTCCGCCGGTCCTTGTCGACGCGCAGGAACCAGCCCAGTTCGAGGCGGACGCTGCTGGTGCCCTCCCACCACTTCCAGGAGCGCTGGCCCTCGGGCTTGACCATGAGCTTTCGCGCCGGCATGGGCAGGAGGACGACGCTGGCGCGCAGGAGGTCGCGGTGGTCCTGGACGGCCTCGAAGTCGACGACCTTCTGCTTGATGACCTGGACCGAGACGCGGCGGCCCAGGCCCCGCAGCGCCTGGCGCATGTTGGGCATCATGCGGTCAGCCTCCCACCACGCAGGTCAGCTTGCCGCCGATGGCGGTGCTGATCGTGATGTCGGAGGCGAGCGCGTTGTAGAGAAAGAACGGCTGCCCGAGAGGGACGGCGTGGGTCTGGCCCTTGTAGGTCACGATGAGGTCGGCGAGCGTGGCCGCGTAGAGGGCGACGATCTTGCCGGTGGTCACGCCGGACGGGAAAGGCAGCGAGGCGCCGGCGGTCGCGGCCGGCAGGACGACGTCCTGGGCGAGCGCGCCGACGGGGCAGACGACGCCGACGCCGGCGAAGGGGACCGGGTTGGGGTTGGGCGACAGGCTCGTGTCCTTGAGGGAGAGCGTGGCGGCCGGCGTGATCGTGGTCATGCGTTTCCTCGGACGGTGCGCGAGTCGATCGCCTGCCAGAGCTGCCCGGATCGGATGAGGGGCTTGGTGTGCGTCGCGCCCTCGAACAGGACCTCGGCGGCCATCTGCTGGCGCTTGAAGCGGCTGCCGAGCAGCTTGGCCATGATCGTGCGGTAGGAGTTCTGCGGCCAGGCGCCCCAGCCGCTGGTCTCGAAGGCCTCCTTTACCAGGTTCTTGCCGGCCTCGCCGACGAGCTTGAGGTACTCGTCGACCTTGCCCTTGAGGAACAGCTTCTCGGAGAACGGCTTGAGCTGCGCGATCATCTTGTCGCTGTGGAAGGCGAAGGTGTCCACAAGGAAGGAGCGGCGCGGGATCTTGCGCGAGACCGAGCCCAGCTCGTGGATGAGGCCGATCTCGGCGTTGGTCAGGCCCTTGTCAGCCTTGCCGCGGCGCGAGGTCTTGTCGCCGAAGACGCCGATCTGGACCGCCAGGTGGCCGTCGACGATCTTCTTGAGGCCGCTGGCGAAGACCTGAAGCCCGGTCATGTCGAACTTCCGTTCCTTGGCCATGGTCAGCTGTCCGTGAACGGGATGCTGGGCATCTTGCCGGGGACGCCGCCGGTGAAGTCGGAGCGGCCGACGACGCCGGCCATGGCGCCGACGAGCTTTGGCTGAACCATGGCGACGTACTTCTGGCCGTAGGTGGTGATCCAGAGCTGCTGGAGCAGGGGGATCTTCTTGACCCACTCGGGCGGTTCCTGGAAGTTCTGGCTGATGCCGTTGACGCCCGAGCCGGTCAGGACCTGCTCGGCCTGGTTCTCGACCCCCAGGCCCTCGGACTCCGGCGTGAGGCCGCCGGCGGCCTCGATGTTGATGCGGACGAAGTGGGCGGTGACGAACAGGAAGCCCAGCCAGCCGTCGGCGACGCTGAACAGCGCGGGGTTGAAGACGGCCATGGCGTCGATCATCGCGTTCTTGATGTCGGCGTCCATGACGGTCTCCGGGCCCGAGCCGTACTTGAAGTCGCGCGCGAAGCGCGCCTTGAAGTCGTCCAGCGTCGCCGGCGGCGTGGGCAGGGCGGGAGGCATGCGGTCCTTAGGCGACGATGTCCTTGTGCTTCTCCTGCAGGGCCTCGAGCGCCTTCTTGCTGTCGGCGGCGAGGAAGTCCCGGACGACGCCCTGGAGGGCGGCCTTGTCTCCGGCGTCGGCCAGGGCGAGCTTCTGCTCGAGGTCGGCGATGGCCTTCGTCCCGTCGCCCTTGACCTCCTCGAGCTGCTTGGTCAGCTTCTCGACCTCGGCCTTGAGCTTGACGTTCTCGGCGACGGCGCGCGGGTCGCTGCCGGGGATGACGTCCTTGGCGAGGCGGATGTGCTTGTAGGCGCGGCAGAGCTTCTCGGCCAAGGCCACGGGCGCGTCGATGGACTCGCCGGGGCGCAGCCAGCCGGCGGAGGTGCTCATGGGGCCGAAGCCCTTGCCGGTGTGGAACAGCTTGACGGTCTCGGGCGCGACGGGCGCGTCGGGGGCGGCGGGCGGCGGCGTCTGGACTTCGGTCATGGGTGAATCCTCCCTGGGTGCGTCTGAGGCGTCTCGACATACCCCCGGCCGGGCTGCGTCTCCGGCCGGGGGCCTTCTCGAGGCGCTCCGGGCGCTAGAGGCTCGACGCGTCGTCGAAGTACATGACCTCCGGGACGCGGTAGACGATCATGCCGCTGTACTGGCCGTAGCCCACGCCGGTGAAGTGGACGTTATTGGCGGTCGCCGGCGCGGCGATGGTCAGGTCGATCGGGATGTCCATGTGCAGGGTCTCCCGGTCGTTGTTGTAGAGGGCGTAGCGGTTGGTGCCGCCGGCCGCCCAGAAGCCCGCGTTGCGGACCTTGTTGCCGTAGGCCGTGGGGAGGATCTGGAAGTCTTTGCCGCAGATCCCCTGGAAGGCCTTCGTCAGGTACTCGAGCTTCGTCTGGCTGATCGGCACGCCGGCGATGGAGACGTTCACGCCGAGGCCGGTCCAGTCGGACATGGGGACGGTGAGCCGCTTGGGGAAGACGGTCTCGTTGGAGTTGGTGCGGAAGAGGCCGATGAGGCCGGCCACGACCGCGTCCATCTCCGCCGCGCTCATCGTCGACAGCGGCTTGTTGATGAACGAGTTGTTCACCGTGCAGGCGCTGTTGCTCAGGAGGCCGGGGTAGAGCGTGAGGTTGCTCTGCTTGCCGAGGAAGCCCACCTGCTGGATGCCGAGCTGCCAGTTCTTGGTCAGCGCCTTGAACTTGGCCTCGACGATGTCCCAGTTGTTGGACGCCAGGGCGCGCTCGACCTCCATGATCGAGTAGGAGTAGCCCTTGTTCCAGCCCTTCAGCGCGGCCGTGATCGGCGAGAGGCCGACCTCGACGTTGGGGATCACGCTGCGCGTCCCGAGGTCCATGTCGCCGTCCTCGAACGGGCCCGCGGCGTCGAACGTCAGGTTGGTCTTGATCGCGTCCATCCACGGCCCGCGACCCACGAGGACGCTGGCGAAGTCGGCGATCGCCTCCTCGTAGAAGCGCTGCATGATCACCTCGGCGGCGATCAGGGTCGTGGTCTGGGTGGCGTACTGGAAGCCCAAGGACGCCTGGTTGACGGCCCCGTTGGCGTTCTTCAGCTCCGCGGCGAGCCCGTGCTTCCACGGGATGGGGTTCTGCGCGATCGCCAGGAGGGTGTTGAGCAGTTCGGGGTGCGCCCCGAAGCGCGCCATCACGGCCTCGTCGCCCTTGCGCAGGGAGTTCAGCAGCTCGTTGTGTTTCATGGTCTTTTCTTTTTTCTCCGTGTGCGGGGTTTTACGCGGCCACCCAGCCGACGATGACGCGTCCGACCGAGTTGACGACGACGTAGTCGAGCAGCAGACCCATCTGCAGGTGCGTGCCGTCGACGGCGACCAGGACGCCAGCGCCCATGGCGACGGGCGTGCCGGGGGTCAGCGTGCCGCCGCCGACCTGGTAGACGGCGAGGCCGCCCGAGAAGACGACCTCGAGCGTGTCGCCGGGCGCGAACGTGTCCTGCTTCACGTTGTACTTGATCGTGCCGAAGGCCGCTTCGTTGTCGGCCGCGGCCACGAACTGGATGAGGCCGGGGGTCGTGACCGAGTCGTCGATCTTGACGCGGTCGCCGGCGACGAGGTCGTCGGAGCCGCCGAGGACGCCGCTGAGGGCGCCGTCCTTGACGGACTCCGCGACCGCGCCGCGGGCGGGGTTGACGTTGTTGAAGGCATTGGTGGAGAACGTCGGGGCGCTCATGGGTTAGTCCTCTCTGTGTGCGGTTTGGTACGGCTCTACGACCGGGGGGCGGTTCATTTACTGGTGCGAGCCGTACCGCGCCCGTCCGAGATCCTCGCGCTCCTGCGCGGACACGATGCCGACGAACGGCGTGCCGACGGAGCCGCCGCGCTCCTCGGCCGACCTGCGCAGCGCGTTGAAGCGCTCGGTGCGCAGGGCCTCGGCCTTGGCCGCCTTCGCGGCCTCCGCCTTGACCTTGATGGCGTTCTGCTTCTCGGCCTCGTCCTTCTTCGCCTTCTCCTCGGCCGCCTTCTTCTTGGCGGCGTCGTCCTCGGCGTTCTTGAGCGCGGCCGCCTCGGCGGCCTTCTTCTCGCGCTCCTGGGCCTGCTCGGGCGTCTCCGGGGGCGCGGCGTTGGTGGGCGCGCCGGCGCCGCCGGGGGCCGGCATGGGCGGCATTCCTGGCTCGGGGATCACGTCGCCGCCGCCCAGGGGCTGCGGGGGCAGATCGGCGGCGGGAGCGCCGCCCGGCGCGGCCGCGGGGTCGACGGGCGTGCTCGCCTCGGGCGCGTCGATCTCGGCGTTCATCTTCTCGAAGGCCGCTTTGGCCTTCGTGCGGTCATCGTCGCTGGAGGCGTTCTTCATGGCGGCGTCGTAGGAGGCCTGGGCCGCGGCGCGCTTCTCGACGCGGGCGTTCTCCTTGGCGGCCTTCTCGTCGGCGGCCTTCTTCTTCTCGTCGTCCTCGATGGAGTTGAAGACCTCGCGCAGGTCCTTGAGCGGGACGAGCGAGAGCGCGGCTTTCAGGACCTTGTTCATGACGCCTCCGGGAAGTGAGTTGAGCAGCTGGATGGTCGCGCCGACGTATCTAGGATTCGGAACCACGGCGAAATGGGTGTACTCGCCGTTGAGGATGACGGCGTCGTAGTCGACGTTGTGCCACTTGCCCGGGGTCTCGTCGACCTCGGTGGGAACGTAGGCGCAGGAGAACTGGAAGCCCTTCTCGCAGGCCTGGGCGGTCTCGGCGTTGTCGAGCCCGAAGTTGATGCTCTCCCATCCGCTCTCGCCGTCCCAGAAGCCGTCTGTGACCTGTCCGTCGTACTTCTTGCCCGGCTGGACCTTGACGTGGTCGAAGCCGCCGGTCTTGCCGACGACTGGCTTGCCGGCCGCGGTGGGGCGCATCTTGTCGATCGCCTCGCGCGGTAGCAGGTAGGTGGTCTTCGAACCGTCATCGTTGTCGTATGAAACGATCCCGACTTCGAGATGCTTGCCGACGCCCTTTCTCGCCTTCGACGCCCAAGCGCCTGCGGAGGCGTTGACGAGAGGTCCGTAAATCGTCTTTCTCACGCGAAGCTCCGCGTGAGCATGTTCGGCGTCACCTTATCGAGCTTCATCTTGTTCGCCACGTCGAGGATGACGCGCAGGTTCCACGGAACATGGAGACCGCTGAATGCCCGGCTGCGCGGCCGCATCGGATAGAAGTGGTCCACGACGTGCTTGATGCCGCTCTCGCGCGTCGCTTGCGCTGCGATGGTATACGGCTTCTGCAGTTCCACTCTGTCGGCCCACCGAGGCATGGCGTTCATCTTCTGCGCGTAGCGAGCCGCGCCGTACGCGCGGAATCGATGAAGGATCGTCTTCTGGCGGGCCCGTGCCTTTGCGTTCAATTCTTCCCGGTGCGCTTCGTGATATGACCTCTCGCCCGCTCTGCGCTTTTCGATGTGCTTGAGACGGCTATTTCTCGAAGAGGCGTTCCGCAGGATCCTGTTCTTGGCGTATCGAGCGCGCTCCTCGGCCCTGACCTTCTCGGGGTCCTCGATGCGATACCGCTTCTTGCGCAGGCGGCCTTGCTCGAGCGCCTTCGCCTTGTTGGCGAGGTAGTACGCACGATAATAGTCCTTGTGCTCGGCGTTCCACTTCCGCTTGTACTCGCGGGCGTGTTCGGTAAGCGGAGCGCGCTTCCTGGTCACGCGCCGCTCCCGAATCGCGCGGCGCCGATGGCCTCGCGCGAGAAGGCGGTCATGGGGGCGGCGTTCTTCATGTCCTTCATGCTCGAGGCCGTCTCGACGCCGCTGCCCTTGCACTTCGCGCACTTGACGTCGTTGCCATTGGCGTCCTCGACGTAGCCGGAGGCGTCGCACGTCTGGCACGGGCGCTCGAAGATGGCATTGTGGACGACGTCGTCGATGGGCTTCGGCCGCGGGTTCGGCGTGCCGCAGTGGGGGCAGCGCTCCTCGCGGACGGCGGCGCTGAACTCGTAGCCGCAGGGGCAGGAGGGGCCGATGGCGTTCTCCTTGGCGGCCCACTGCTTCTCGAAGCTCGCGCCGCAGCCGCTCGCGCAGCAGTAGGCCGCCTTGCCGTTCTCGTCGACGACGACGGGCACGTTGTCGCGGCCGCAGCCGGGGCAGGGGGCGATGTAGTCGCCGAGACTGTTCTTGAACACCTTGGTCGGGTGGTAGCGGGTCGGGCCGGGGGAGTCGGCGTCGAGCTGAACCATGACCTCCGCGCCGTATGCGTAAGTCACGACGCCGGGATGGCCCTCGATCGTCTTGACGCGGTCTCCCTTCTTGAACTCGTCCTCGGCTCGGCTCTCGCCGGCGTTCTCTTTCGGCTTCGGCGGGATCTTCTTGCCGGGAGTCTCTTTGCCCGGCGCGACGCCTCCGTCCCAGCCGAAGCCGACGCTGACGGGCTCCGTGGGCGGCTCCCCGTTCTCGAGGTCGGCGACGAGCAGCTGCGCGCCGGTGGGGCAGAGGTTCTTGGCGTCGGCCTGGTCGGAGCCGGCGGGCGCGTGGCGCACGGGGCCGCAGGTCGGGCAGGTCTTGCAGTGGGCCTCGAAGGCGGCGATGGTCTTCTCGAAGTCGGGGCGGACGTTGGCGCGCTCCTTGCGCTGGACCCAAAGCTCGATGACGTTGCCCTTCGTGACGAGCTTGCACTTGGATCCGCGGCTCTCGTACTGCTTCTTGACGTCATGCGCCTCGTAGGACTGGTCGGCGACGGCGTAGACGGAGTCGAGGACCCATTCGCCGGCGTTGGCGTTCTCTGCCTGGACCTCGAGCTGCGCGCCGCACGCGCCGATGTAGAGCGTAGCGCCGGCCGGGTTGAGCGTCTTCTTGGCGGTGAGGTGAAAGCGGTGATCCTTCGTGAAGATGTCGCTGCTCTCGACCTGGTCGAGCGGCCGGCCCGCGGCCTTCTGGCAGGCCTCGCAGTTGCCGGCGTTCCGGCGCTCCGCGGCGACGTTCTCCGCCAGACGCCGGATGTCGTCGATCGCGCCGGCCCCGCTGACGGCGCACGGGCAATCGGGGATCTGGCAGCCGAGGTCGTCGTGCTCGGGCGCGAGCGGGTGGCGGCACTGGCGGCAGATGTTGTCGATGCCCTCGACCGGGGGCGTCTGCTGGCCCATGAGGCGGTGGCCGCAGGCGCCGCAGTCGGTGACGAGCGCGTCGGGCGACATCGTCATCTCGGCGCCGCAGCTCGGGCACAGCTGGGTGCTGTTCTTGCGCTCGCCGAACATGGAGTAGGCGACGGCCGCGCGCTGCTTCTCGTCCGGGTAGTCGGCGCGCGCCTCGGCGCTGGACATAAAACGGGCGACGTAGGCCTGCTTGTCCTCGCCCGGATTCGGTCGCGGCATCTTGTCGTTGGCTCCTGTGGTAAAAAAGAAGCCCCCGCCTCCCAGCGTGCTGCTGGAAGAGCGGGGGCGCCAGATTTCTGGTGGCCGTCGTTACTTGATGCGGTCGGGGTTGCTCATGTGCGAATTGTAGCGGGTGCGTGAAGCCGTGTCAATACCTCTTGGCCTCGGAGAGCGGCGGACGGACCTTCGGCGCCGGGATGAACATCGCCTCGAGTCCGTCGCGGACCTCGACGGTGAGCGTGCCGTGGCCGCGGGCCTTTAGCAGGCGCAGCTCCTCGATGGCGGCGGCCTCGTTGAGCGACAGGATCATGGTGACGCTCACTCCTCGATGACCTCGCGGGCCGGGAGATGGTGGTGCTCGACGCTGTGGCCGCACTTCTTCTGGGCGCAGTACATGAGCGAGTTCTCGCGCGGCTTGAAGTGGCTGCACTTGCAGCCGATCGCCGTGCAGACGCCGCGGGGGACGACGTCGTCGTCGCTGCTCATTCGATGACAGGGCGGTCGTTACATCTGCAGCGGAAGTCTTGGCCCGGATTATTCCTGGACCCGGTTCGCGTGTCGGTGATGGGCGGGTTGGAGTAGTAGAAGATGCGGCCGTGGAGGTCGAGGTGGTCCTTGCGCGTCTTGGAGTCGCGGACGCAGTACCACTGGTAGCGCTTGAGGCCGGCGTCGGCCGCGCGCGCTTGGCGGTAGTTCGCCATGAAGTTGTTGGTCTCCTGGCGGGCGATCAGCTCGGAGCGGCTCTTGCTGACGCCGTACTCGTTGCGGATCCGCTCGGCCAGGCCCTCGGCTCGGTAGCCCTGCTTGGCGTTCTCGTCGACCTCGGCGCGCAGGCGGGCGAGCGCCTCGGCGGCCCAGACCTTGACCTCGCGCTTGGTGGACAGCTCGACGGCGGCGACCATGGCGACGCGGCCGCGGCTCTTGATGGGGATGCCGCGGGTGCGCACGAAGGCGGCGGAGAGGGCCTGCTCGCCGGCGGGGCCGAGGTCCTGGCCGACGCCGACCTCGAGCGCCTTGGCGCCGCGCTTCCAGCCGGCGGCGACCTCGCTGATGGCGTGGTCGGCTGCCTTGGCGAGGTTGGCATCGTCCACGAGGCGGTCGACCTTCTCGCCCAGGTCGTCGATGAGGCCCTTGACGGCCTCGTGGGCGGCGCGGGCCTTGATGGCGTAGCCCTCGGCCTCGACCTTGACCCAGGTGGGAACGCTCGAGCGCGGGCAGGACCAGAGGTCGGTCGTCTTGTTGAGGCGGCAGCCGAAGGCCTTGAGGGCGTCGGTGATGTGGCGGTTTGGCTTGGCGACCTTGAACAGGGCCTCCTTGCCGGTATGGTCGGGGATGGCCTGGACGGCGCCGTCGCGCAGGGCCTTGCGCAGGGCGTCCTCGCCGGCGTTGTGCAGCTCGCGGGCGGTCGCCTCCTGCAGCGCCCTGGGGCTTATCTCGCCGCGCAGGGAGCTGGGCATGGTGGGGCGCACGAGGTCGACGATGGGGGAGTAGACGATCTCGAACAGGAGGCGGTCGACGGCCTTGAGCAGCTCGGCGTAGTCGGTGTGGGCCAGCTCCTGGCCGGGGAGCAGTCTCACGATAGGACTCCGCCGAATGCGCCAAGGCGAAGCCTTCGGTTGCCTTCGCTGATGGCGGCCATGATATTTGTCTTCACGGCCGGATCCTGAACCGGCCGTCGTCGAATTCGAACCTGAACGCGCCCGCCATGAGGCTCAGGTACTCGAGCGTGAACTCGGCCGGTTCCTCCGAGTCGAGGCCGTGCTCGGCCGAGAGGCGGTCCGCCATCCGGCGCGCCGTGTCGCGCTCCGGGCCGGTGGCCCCGGACCCGGGCGCGGCGGTGGCCAGCAGGGCGCGCACCTTGCGCGCGGCATCGTCCCTGGTCAGGCGCGGCCCCGCGCGGCCATGCCCTGGATGCGCTGCAGGATCTGGCTCTGGGTCATCATCGAGTGGGCCATGACCAGGATGCCGGTGTGGATGATCGGCATGGCGTCGCTGGAGACTTTGACGCTCTCGGTGGCGGCGTCGTACTCGATGCGCACGCGGCGCGTGGACGGGCCCTCGGGAGCGTGCTCCTTGGCGAGCGGGATCGTCGGCACGGCCTCGGCGCGGCGCAGGACGCCGGAGAGAAGGATGGTCGGGGCCTTGGCCCGCATCGTGAGGGCGTTGGAGAGCAGGTCGAAGTCCAGCTCGATGACGAGCGTGGAGGCCGGCGCGTCAGGCGTCGGCGGCTGGCTTTTCGTCTCCGGCACCGGCGGCGGCATCGTCTTGCTTTCCTTGGTCATCGCTTTCCCCTCCCGGGTCCTTCTTTCCGGCGAACATGTCCTCGGCGGTGGGCACTTCCGGGTTCAGCGGAAGCTTGCCTTGCTGGGCCTTGGTCTCGATCGGCACGAGCTGGTCCTTGTGCAGCAGCTCGCCGATCTCCTTGCTGTCGAGGAGGCGCTTGTCGTAGAGGTTGACGTAGCGGGTCTGCTTGCTCGACTTCAGCTCCTCCTCCTCCTTGGCGGTCATCACGCGCAGCGGCTTGAACTTGAAGGTGATGTCGTACTCGCGGCCGAAGCAGGCGAACATGGCCAGGCGCAGGACCTTGCGGATGATCTGCTTGGATGGCTCGCGGATGACGGACTCGATCATGCCGTTGTAGTTCTCGAGGTCGTCCTGGGCGGCGTTGGCGAGTCCGCCGGCGGCGGTGGTGCCGAAGAGCTTGGAGAACGGGATGCGGGTGGCGCAGGCGATGCCGATACGGTTCTCGCGCATGACGTCGGCGAGGCCGGAGAAGCTGTTGGTGACGACCTTGT
>JAZJZE010000011.1:0-226366 GCA_040390065.1 bacterium
CGGCAACTCCTCCTAGCCCTCCTTGCAAACCGGCGCGCGCAGGCTTCCTGGAAGTCATGAAACAGCCTCTAGCGGGCGCCGCGGACGGCGCTTCGACAACGGATATCTAGAGGCGGCCCTCTGGAATGGCCATGCGGACGCTTGTGGTTGTTCCCGCCTTGATGATCGCCGCCATGTCGCTTGGCGGATGCTCCAGTTCACCGGGGGCCGCAGAGGCGTTCCCGCCCTGCAGCAAGTCGTTCACCCTCGTCGTGCCCGCCGCGACGTCGGACACCATCGCGCTCTATGAGCTCAACAATGGCAACTACTCGCGCGTCGTGGCCATCACGTTCGAGTCGCCTGAGCAGGACGCCATGAAGCTGCCCAACCCCGAGATCCGCGTCATGGAGGGCTGCACCGTCCGTCTCGAGGTCAAGAACAACAACGCCCTCGAGCACACCTTCCACCTGCACGGCGGCCTCATCCCGTGGGAGGACGACGGCGTCGACTACCTGACACAGATGCCCATCATGCCGGGCCAATCGTACAATTATACGTTCACTGCGATGAAAGCGGGGACGTACTGGTACCACTGCCACGTCGACGGCGCGCACCACATCGACCTCGGCATGTATGGCGCCTTCATCGTGGAGGAGCGCCACCCGCCCGTCCACGCCGACCGCGAGTATGTCCTCATGCTGGACGAGATGGACAACTGCCACGTGCACGGCAACGTCGACCCCGTGAACCCGCAGACGTCGGAGCAGTCGGGCGCTTTCTTCGAGAAGAACTCCTGTGCCGAGCGTTTCCTGCAGGACTATCTTGCGCAGAACCGCATCGGCACCGCAGGGGCGGGCACCATTCCCCAACAAGTGAAAGACACGGCGTGTCCGCCGCTTGCCGACCAACCAGGCGACACCGCCGAGGTCCAGCGCGCCAAGGCGCAGGCCCGGGCATCCCTCGGCTGCGAGGGGGAGCACGCGCACGGCACACCCCCGGCCCAACAGACGCCGCGCACGTGGTGGCCGGAGACGATGCCGGTCTACGTCCCCGTCTACAACACGTATCTCATCAACGGCAAGGCGTTCCCTGACACGCCCGTCCTCGCCGTGAAGCAGGGTGAGACCATCCGCATCCGCCTCATCAATGCGGGCAACGAGATGCATGCGTTCCACTTGCATGGCCACACGTTGCACGTCATGTATCGCGACGGCTACCCCCTCGGCACGGCAGCCTTCGACGCCGACACGTTGTCCATCGGTCCTGGCGAGCGCTACGACTTCTTCGTCGACGCCAACAATCCGGGATTGTGGATGATCCACGACCAGAACGGCCTTGCCACGATGAACGACGACCAGCATCCTGGCGGCATGGTGACGTGCCTGGCCTACGACGGCTTCTCGCTGCACGGCTCGCCACCCGTCAACGCCTTCGCCATGCAGCGTGCGCTGGACTGCAACACGGCGGCGCTTGCCATCCTTGGCCACAAGCACCCAGGCATGGGCGCCCCCGCCGCGGTCAATGATTTCACCCTCGGCGGGTAACCGCAGCCTCCTCGCTCGCGTGAAGCGACCACAGCCCTTTTGTGGAACGCCATCCCATGGCCCGCCATGGCAGGCTTGGAGCTTGGGGACGTCGTCCTGATCGGCGCCGTCGCGACCGTGGGATTCACGCTTCTCTGCTACTGGTATTCCGGCGTGATGGCCAAGCGGAACTGGTCCTACCAAGTCAAGCCCAAACCCAAGAAGGCTGCGGCGGAACAGCCGGGCGCCGCTAAGCCGTAAGAGCGCCGCGGACCGCGGCGAGGGCTGCCTTGGCGAGACCGTCGGCCCGCTGGTCTGCGTCGAGGACCACGAAACGCGCCGGCTCCGCTTTGGCAAGCGCCAGGTAGTTCGCCCGCACCTGCCGCAGGAATGCCACCTTCTCGTACGGCGTGGTGGCACCACGGCTTGCCGTCCGGGCGACGGCCTTCTCCGGGTCGCTGTCGAAGAGGACGACGCGGTCCGGTTCAGGGCACCATCCGGCGTGCAGGCCGCGAAGGAAGGCTGCGGGGTCCGCCACAGCGCCGGCGAGTGTCACGGATTGGTAGGCGAGCGACGAGTGGATGAAGCGATCGCACAACACGAGTTCGCCGGCGGCGCGGTGCTGCTCGATCTCGGCGACGTGGCGGGCGCGGTCGGCGGCGAAGAGGAAGGCGACGCTCAGCGGGGGCCAGTGCTCAGCGATGGCGCGGCGCACCCAGTCTCCCGTCGGCCCGGCGGTCTCCTCGCGCGTCGGCCAGACGGCGACGCCCTCGCTGCGCAACTCCTGCGCCACGCGTTTCAGCGTCGAGGACTTGCCGGAGCCGTCGATACCCTCGAGCGTGACAAACGGTGCGCGGGCCATCGCGTCGTGCAGCCTCGTCACTCCAGATGACTGTGCACGCCGCAGTACTTCGAGCCGAAGCGCGGCGTGTTCTGGCATGGGTCGCCGAAGGGGTCGAGTGCGGGGCACGCGTTCGACTTGGCGGCAACCTTGGGCTTGGCGCCCTTCGCCTTCTTGCCTGCCTTCGCGGGCGCCTTGCGGGCCGGCGCCTTGCGTGGGGCAGCCTTGCGGGCCTTTGCGGCGGGCTTGCTGGAGGCTTTGGGCTTGGCCTTCGCGGCCTTGGACTTGGGGGAGCGGCGGGTCTTGGGCATGCTGACCGACGCGCCATGGGAAATCCGCCTTAAAAGCACGAACCTGCTGTCACAGGCGTGCCTGGACGCTGGTTCGAGGAGTTCGCGGTGGGCCAACGCTTCGACCACGCGCAGCGCGTCACCGTCACACAAGCGGACAACGCCGCGTTCTGCCGCCTGACCCGCAACACGCAGCCCTTGCACCTGGACGAGGCGTACGCGCGCACCACTCCGTTCGGCGGCATCATCGTGAACGGCCTGCTGACTTTCAGTCTCGCCGTCGGCGTCAGCGTCGAGGAGACCACGGCCGGCACGTTGGTCGCCAACCTCGGCTACGAGGACGTCAAGCACGCCAACCCGGTCATCCCCGGGGACACCCTGCGCTTCGTCACCGACGTCGTCGCCGTCCGGCCGTCGCAGAAGCCCGGTCGCGGCGTCGTCACACTCCGGCACACGGCCTTCAACCAGAAGGGCGAAGAGGTGTGCGGCTTCAACCGCATCGTCATGGTGCAGACGAGGCCGACGCCATGACACGCCACGGCCGCCTCGGCCTCCCGGAGAAGGACTGGAGCGACGATGTCACCAAAGGCCCGCTTGGCGGCGTGCCGAGGCTGCGGTCGCTCCTGTACACGCCGGCGGACCGCGGCGACCGCATCAAGGCCGCGCTGGTCGAAGGGAAGGCCGACGTCGTCGTCGCCGACCTCGAGGACGCGGTCGCTCCCGGCCGCAAGGCGGAGGCGCGCAAGCAGCTCGTCGCCGCGTGGGCGGCGGTGCCGCGCGGGCGGACCCTACGAGCCGTCCGCATCAACCGTTGGCCGAGTCCGGAGGCTGAGGCCGACCTCGATGCCGTCTTGCCCGGCCGCCCCGACCTCATCGCCGTTCCCAAGTGCGAAGTGCCGGCCGCCTTGCACACGCTGGACAGCCGACTCAAGGCCTTCGAGGCCAGCTCCGGCCTTCTGCTGGGCTCACTCAAGGTCATGATCATCCTGGAGACGGCGGCCGGCGTGCTGGCTGCCCGCGAGCTGGCAGGGGCGGCCAAACGCATCGCCGCCGTGGCCTTCGGCGCCGAAGACCTCGCGGCCGATGCCGGCCTGCGGCGCAGCCCGGGCAACGCGGAGGTGGCCGTGCCTCGCGCCTTGGTGGCGCTGGCCGCAGCGGCCGCAGGCGTCGCGGCCATCGACATGATCACGGCGGATGCACGCGACTTGGAGCGCACGGCGCGCGAAACCGCCGAAGCGCGCGCTCTAGGCTATTCCGGCAAGATGTGCATCCATCCCCTGCAGGTCGTCGCGGTGCACGAGGCGCTGCGGCCCACAGCCTCGGAGATCGAATGGGCGCGGAAGGTGGTCGCCGCCGTCGGCGCCGCGGGCGTCACGGAGGGCGGCGTCGTCGTCGTGGATGGCAAGATGGTGGACGTGCCCTTCATCCGCCAGGCACGACGCATCCTTGCAGACGCGGCCTAGACCTGCTGCGGGGCTCGGGCCAACCAGAGCCGCGCCAGAAGCACGACCAGCACGGCCTCCACGAGTGTCGCCGCGGCGTCGACCGTCGTGACCGGTTCCACCTCGCCGGCTCCCGGGCCGAAGGCTGGGATGCCGATTGTTCGCGTGACGGCCCACAAGGCGAGGATGGCGAGGTTGCCCAGGATTCCCGCTAGGTAGACGGGTCGGCGGGCCCGCTCCCAGGGCCAGGCCGGGGACTCGATGCCGCGCGTCACGAGAAGGAGGCCGAGAAGGCCTTGGCAAACGCCGGCCACGAGGAAGAAGGCGCCGTAGCCCCACCATTCGGCAAAGTGCTGCGGCGCGACGCCGCCATGGATGCCCGCGGCGGCGATGGAGAGCCAACCCGCAGTGCGTTCGAGGCGGCGCACGTTCCTGGCAGTCCGTCCCGGCCGTATACAAGGCTTGGCCGGGCATTGTTATAAGCAGCCCCCTCGAGATGAGGGTGTATGGAAGAAGCGGCCGCCGCGGTCGTGCCCAGGGTTGCCTCGGGGGCGGGGTCGTGGTTCGAACGGCTGCGAGCTTGGCTGCCCCAGGGGCGCGGCCTGCCCCAGGCCGAATGGCACGTGCGCCACCGGGCCATCGTGTTCATCATCTTCGGCCACGCCATCGGCTTGGCCATCTTCGGCCTCACGCAGGGTTGGCCGGCCAGCTACGCCTTGGGCGAGACTGCCGTCATCGCCGCGCTCGGCGGCATTGCCGCCATGCGTGCCCTGTCACGGTCGATGCGGGCCGGCGTCGCGGCCCTTGCTCTCGTCGTGAGTTCCGCCGTGCTGACGCAGTTCTGGCACGGCGTCATCGAGGGCCACTTCCACTTCTTCGTCATCGTCGCGCTCATCAGCCTGTACCAGGACTGGGTGCCTTTCCTGCTGGCGATTCTCTTCGTCGCCCTCGACCACGGCCTCGTCGGCACCCTCCTGCCGCAGTGGGTCTACAACCACCAGGACGCCCTCGACCACCCATGGAAGTGGGCGGCAATCCACGCAACACTCGTCTTGTCGGAGTGCGTGGCCCTGATCGTCGTCTGGCGCGCCAACGAGAAGTCCCGCGAAGAGACGGACCGCATCCTGCGCTCCGCTGGCGAAGGCATCGTCGGCATCGACGCCGAGTGCCGCATCACGTTCATGAACCCGGCCGCCCGCAAGATGATGGGCGATGGCACGGGCGACCGGCACAGCGGAAAGCCCCTCTACGAGATCGTCCTCGGCGAGGACAACTGCCCGCTCTTCGACGGGCCGGGCATCCTGCGACGCACCGCAGGCCCGATCCAGGCCGAGGGGTACCTGTCCCGCAGCGACGGCACGAAGATGGCGGTCGAGCTTCTGTGCACCCCAATCGAAGGCCGCGCCCATGCCGAAGGGGCCGTCGTGGCATTCCGCGACATCACGGAGCGCAAGGCGGCACTCCTCGACCGCGCACTGGCCCAGCACCAGGAGCGCGAACTGCAACGCCTGCAGGAAGTCAACACCTTCAAGACGCAATTCATGAACATGGCGGCGCACGAACTCAACACGCCGCTCACACCCATCAAGGTGCAGCTGCACATGCTGAAGACGTCGGCCGATTCGCCGCCCATGGATGCGCACCGCAACGCCATCCAGATGTTGGACCGCAACTTCCGGCGCCTGTCGGAACTGGTCGGCGAGATCCTCGACTCGTCGCGTCTGCAAGGCAACCGGCTCGCGGTGCGTCCCGAGACCATCGACCTCGCCCCCGCCGTGCGGCAAGTCGCGGAGTCCTTCGCCCCCCTGGCCCGCGAAGCGAAGGTGAAGCTCGAATGCGACCTCCCCGCGACGCTGCCGTGCGTGGCCGACCCGCTGCGGGTCTCGCAGGCGCTCTACAATCTCCTCTCCAATGCCGTGAAGTTCACGCCCTCTGGTGGCCGGATCGGGGTGCGCGCCAGGGCGGATGGCGGCGACGTGGTCGTCACGGTGACGGACAGCGGCATCGGCCTCAGCGAGCAGCAGATCGCCCGGCTGTTCCAGCCGTTCTCGCAGGTGCACGAGAGCCAACTGGCATCGAACCCTGGGTCCGGCCTCGGGCTGTACATCTCACGCGGCATTGCCCAACTGCACGGCGGCGACCTCGGCGTCCAGAGCGCAGGGCCTGGCAAAGGCTCGTCCTTCACCATGCGTCTGCCGGCCCGCGGCAAGGGCGACGCCCAGATTGCCGACCCGTTTGCGCCGCGGCAATCCGCGGCCGGCGCGTAGCAGGGCTAGCGGCCGAGGACGCGTCGTCCTGCAGGGCGGTTGCGGATCAGGCCCGTGCCGCCCTTCGTCTTGCGGGCGCGGGCGCGGACGGCCTTCATGGCGCGCGCCTTCTTGAGGGCGGCCAGTTGGGCGGGAGTGGCTTTGCGCTTTCCTCGCTTTGCGGACTTTTTGCGTGCGGGGGCCATGGGGCACCGCACCGTCATGGGGCGTTCTGGTTATAGTCGCAAGGGGTGGCGGCGGTCTTGCTCGGCTAGGCCCCGTTGGCCGACGGCCGCGCGACTGTAGCGGTGAAGACGTCCGCCTTCGACCTGCAAACAGGTCGTTCATTTGCGTCGTGATGCCACATAGCGGCGGGGGGCGCTGCCCCCCGCGCCTGTCCCCCCGCGAGGGGACTGCGTCCCCCTCGGCCCCCTGCCGGCTCGCCCTACGGGCTCGCCCCGTTGGCCGACGGCCGCGTGACCGTGGCGGTAAAGACGTCCGCCTTGTGATTCCTCGTGTCGACCCACACAGGATGGGCCGCGCCCCACGACGACGCCGTCTGCCGGTAGTCGCCGAGGAAGATGGCGCCGTTCTGGTGGTGGCTGTACTGCTCGTCGCTCGACGAGTTCGAGACGCGTAGTGGTGACGAGAAGGTGCGGCCGCCGTCCAGGCTGAAGGCGTAGAACGTGTCGAAGAGGTGGTTGTTCGGGTCGACGCGGCGGTCCTGCCACGCCAGGTCCACGGTGCCGTCCGGTCCGGCGCTGACGTCCGGCATGAACTGGTCGCCGCGCTGGCTCCCGTCGTCTGCGGCGATGTCGTGGATCCACGCCACAGGCGTCCAGGTGCGGCCACCGTCGTGGCTTGCCGTGAGCATCGTGCGGCCCGAGCCTGACTTGGCGTCCATCCACGTCACATAGATGGAGCCCCCGAAGGGGCCGGAGCTGCGGTCCACCGACAGGCTGGGGAAGCCGCTGACGCGGAACGCCGAGCCGTTCAAGGACGAGAAGCCGTTCATGAGGGCGTTGACGGGGTCGGTGTAGTTGCCGACCAGGGTGGGTTGCGACCAGCGCAATCCGTCCTGGCTGTGCAGGACGACGATGTGCCCGCCCGAGCCGACGGCGCCCATGTAGGCTGTGCCGTTGGCGGCGAAGTCGACCCATGGAACGTAGACGTCGCCGGCGACGGGGAGGCCCCCCGCCTGGTCGGGCTGCGTCCAGGAGGCGCCTTGGTTCGCGGAAGTGGCGCAGACGGTGCGGGCCGGGACGGGTTGGTCGGCGGGGACCGGCGGATCCGGGTAGGGTGGAGCGCCGACGCCTTGAGTCAAGGCGTTGTAGTCGTCGCGCACGGCGCCGGACGCCCAGGCGTCCTGGTCCCAGCATAGAAGGACGAGGCCGCTGGAGTGGCCGGGCGTGGCCGGGCCGACGGCAATCCACATCTTGTCGTTCTGCAGGCGCGGCCCGAAGGCGACCTGGACCGGTGCGCCCCATGTGTCGCCGCCGTCGTGCGACGTGAGGACGTACATGGCGCTGCAGGTCCAGAACCAGTCGTTGAGGCCGCCCGGCGGGATGTTGCCGCGGCCCGTTGCGGAACCGGATGCCGGGTCGCACTGGTACGGCATGACCGCCCAGTACGCTGAACCATCGGGGCCGAAGGCGACGACCGGGTCCGTGGCGCAGTAGAAGCGCGACAGGCCCTGGGGGTCCACTTGCGGCTGTTGCCCCGCGGCGGCGTCGGCGCGCGCCTTCCACGGCGAGTACGGCAGGTTGGCGTTCTTCCAAGTCGCCCCGCCATCATGGCTCGAGTAGATGCCGTCCCAGACGCATTCGCCGGCAAACGGCTGCGTGTAGTCCTTCCCCGTCGCGATGATGTTGAGCGCGTTCTTCGGGTTCACGGCGACCGAGAGTTCGTTGGCTTGGCGCGAGACCGGGTCGACGGTGACCTGCTGGTTCACGTGACCGCCCACCGCGACGACTTGCGCGGCGGCGATGTCCGCCGGCGGCTGCGTCTCGGTGCAGCCGGCGAACAACGGGACGGCGGCAAGGAGGGCAAGAAGGGACGCCATGGCGGCAGGACGCATGCCCGGGACGGACCCGCGCCGGCCCTTGAGCGTTGTGTCGGGACGCCTTGGCAGTTGCCGGGGCACCACGACAGTGAAGCGACAGATGTTATGTAGCGGCCCGGAATGGCCGCCCCCAGGTGCACCTGATGTCCCGCCTCCTGATTCTGTTGGCCACCGCTGTGGTCTTGTTTGCCCCGACCGCAACCGCCGGTCCCACAGACCCGACGGTCGCCGTCGCCCTTGCCAACCCGCCCACCGAAGTGACGGCGCAGGGCAGCACGGGAGTCCCCCTCACCTTCAACATCGGCGTGCAAAACATCTACTGCCTGCCCGGCCCCGGCCACCTCACCATCACCCTTGTGGCCTCGGGCAGCGACGGCAATGCAACGGGCAACAGCACCGGCATTTCGGCATCCATCAGCCCGGGAAGCGTTGACATCCTACTGCCGACGGCCATGCAAGACTACACGACCACCTCGAGCGCGACGTTGACGCTCAGCGCCAAGGCCAGCGGCAAGGGGACCGTCACCGTGACGCCCACGATCGGCGCCTTGACCGGCTGCACTGGCGTGACGCCATCCGGCACGGGCACGCCTACGTCCATCCCTGTCGTCTTCAACCTGTCCGGCAGCACGATGACCGCGACGGGCGCCGACGAGGCACCTGTGCCGGGCCTTGACCTGCCGCTCTTGGCAATCGCCGTCGTCGGCGCCGTGCTCTTGGCCCGCCGCAAGCAGTAAGCGACTTACTTGGCCGAGGCGGCCTTCAACCACTGCTCGATGCGTGCGCGCAACGCCGCAAACGATTGCGCCGAGTGCAATTGCTCCTCGCCGACGCCGAAGTGGAAGTCGTAGCCGTGGCCGATTGCGGCGGCCTGCTCTTGCGGCATGCCGTTGCCTGGACTGCGCACGAAGACCAGGACCGAGAACGCGAGGTCGAGGCGGCGCAGCTGCAATGCGTCGAAGGCCAGCGCCTTGAGGTCCGCGGCACCGATGGAGCTGGGCACGATGTCCAACATGAGGAGGGCGCCGTTCTCGAGTTCGATGACGAGGTCCGCGGCGTGGCTTGTCGCGTGGCCCTCAGGGAGAGGGAGCATCAGGTTGTGCTGGGTGCGCACGACGCCGGCGCCGATCTTCGGGTGGACGACGAAGTGCGAGCCCTTGGGCTGCTGCACCTTCGTCCCTGGCGCGCCGATGTCGCGGAACAGGGCTTCGGCGAGGACTGAGCGCGCCAGAGGGATGGAACCACCGTCCAGCGTCAGGCCGAGCGCACGTGATGCCGGCGGCGGTGCGCTGGGCGGCGCAGCGGCGGGCGCCGCCGCCTGGTTTCCCAGCTTGCGCGGTTTGGCGGCAGGCAGGGGCGGCGCTCCTGGGACCTGCATCGGGGGCGCGCCCGCCAGGTGGACGTCCAGGCCGCCTGGGACGTTCGTGCCGGGCGGCGGGACTTCCTGGTGGTCCGCGTTGAGGACGATCGCCTTGCCGTGGCGCACCGGCACGGGTTCTGTGATCACGGTGATCTCGTCGTCGCGCACTTCGTCGAGCACGCGCTGCGCAGGGTCGCGCGGCTTGGTCGGGTCGGCGGCGCCGCGGCGCTTGGGCTGCACGGACTTGAAGCCGGTGCGGCCCATGAGGTCGCCTTTGAGGGTCTTCTTGACGATGCGCACGGCGTCACCTGACAGGAGGGGGCACCACTTGGGCCATGGCAACGCCGCAGCGCCGTGCCCTGGCCTTCGCCGTGCATCCCATCCGATGGGCGCGACACCGTGGCCGGGCATAGCGTTTTCCATGCGAAACGGTGCTTCAGGATGGCGAATTTTGCGATTTCCAGGCACGACAATCCGCTGGCTTCTCCAATAACATCATCAGAATAGATTGAATGTTTTTCCCTGTCGGCGCAAGTGCTCTCGACGGCCGTCCAAGCTGCCGGGACGAACGCTACGAGCGCGCAATGGCCGGCTGGACGGCCAAGGCCATCATTTCCGGTCGACGGTCCGAGCCTCCTGCCGCGTCCCGTCGGTCGCATTGGACCCATGCGATGGACCCGAAACCCATCGTCCGGGCCTGCCGCGCTTGGCCTGTGCCCCGTTTCCTGCGTCTCGACCGGCGACCCGTCGCAACAGAAGGTGAAAACGGGTTTCCTCCTGGCGAGGGCATAACCGTAAATAGGCCCCCCCCTTCGAGGGGTTCCAACCACGAATATCCAGGAGAGTCCCTTCGGGGACCTCCGGGACAATTCTGGTACCACCACATTTTGGAGGCTACTGACATGGCAAAGGGACTGGATGTCGGCACGATGAACATCATCGCCGCCGAGCGCCACGGGGACAAGACCACACTCACGCAGCAGCGCAACTCGTTCGTCGAGATCGAGTACTCCGACGTTGCTGAAAAGATGCTGGCGCGCAGCGACGTGCTCTACATCAAGAAGGACAACCAAGTCTTCATCGTCGGTGAAGACGCGTTGAACTTCGCCAACATCTTCAACACGGCGACGCGCCGCCCGATGCAGAAGGGCATCCTGTCGCGCGACGAGAAGTCGGCCATCCCGATGATCCGCTTGATCATCGAGCGCCTGGTCGGCGCCCCGAAGGAGTCCGGCGAGATCCTGTACTACACGTCCCCGGCCCGCCCGGTCGACGCCCCGAACCAGGACGTCCTGTACCACCAGAAGACCATCGAGTCCATCCTGCGCAAGCTGGACTACACGCCCCGCGTCATCAACGAAGGCATGGCCGTCGTCTACTCGGAGCTCGCGGACAACCAGTTCACCGGTCTCGGCGTCTCGTTCGGCGCCGGCATGACCAACATGTGCGTCTCGCACTACGGTCTCCCGGTCATGACGACCGCAGTCGCCCGCGGCGGCGACTGGATCGACCAGCAGGTCGCTGAGGCGACCGGCCACTCCAAGGACCGCGTCACCGCAATCAAGGAGCGCGAATTCGAGATCAACCCGGAGAACCCGGCCGGCGAGGTCCAGAGCGCCCTCACCATCTACTACGACAACCTCGTCGAGTACGCCATCCGCACCCTGAAGCGCGAGCTCGCCAAGGCGAAGGTCGAGGAAGGCCTCACGATCCCGGTCGCCATCACTGGCGGAACGGCCTCGTGCAAAGGCTTCAAGGACCTCTTCGAGCGCCGCATCTACGAGGCCAACCTGCCCTTCGAGATCTCGAAGGTCAAGATGGCCCGCAGCCCGCTCTACTCGGTCGCCATGGGCACCCTCGTCGCCGCTCGCGCTGAAGAAGCCGAGACCCTCGAGGAACTCGTCGCAGTCGACTCGAAGAAGTAATCGCCTCGACGCGATAGGCCACCCGAGGATGCACTATGTCTGAACTTGAGAACCAATACTCCAGCTTGTTCGGTACCAAGACTTCGAAGGGCCAGTTGCGCGGAGGATTCCTCCTCCTCGCACTCGGCGTCGTCCTCGGTCTGGCCGCCCTTATTCTCTTTTTCCTATCCTACCAGGCCACCGGCCAGGACCAGACCACGTGGCGCCACCTGGCGCTGCCCCTGGGAACTGCTGCCTTCGGCCTGATCCTGCTGGGCATCACCGTTGCCCTGCCGACCACCACCGGGCTGCGCGTTGCCGCCTGGGTCGGGATCGTGTGCACGCTCGGCGGCGCGATGCTGCTGGCGTTCCACTACCCGAACAACTTCAACGTCTCGGCGCAGAACCGCGGCAAGGGTGTCGCGGACTACCTGCCCCTTGACCTCGGCCTGTACGTCATCGGCCTTGGCCTGCAACTTGCGGCCATCGTGTCGAGCATCGTGGGCTTCTACCTCGGCCGCGTCGGCCCCGCCGCAAAGGCGGAGGGCGACGAGGACGACGAGACCTACGGCCCCGGCTACGAGGTCCCCGACTGGGTCGTCGAGCGCGACATCGAGTACGCCATGAAGAAGTTCGGCGTCGAAGTCGTGGGCGGCAAAGGCTCGGCATCGGCCGGCATGAAGGTCAACATCAACGACTCCTTCGGCGCCAACATGACGATCGGCGGCCTCGGCAAGGCCCGCACGGTCCAACTGGACTCGACGCAGGTCGACGAGGGTGTCACGCAGCTCTCCGGTGTCCGCCCCAACAAGAAGGGCGCGCTGCCGGGCGAGTGGGCGGACGAGTCCACGAAGGCCCTCATCGCCTTCCGCAAGCAGAAGTCGGCCAACCCGACCATGTACACTCCCAAGAAGCGTGGATTCTGGGCCCGCCTGTTCGGCGGCCGCTCCAAGGCCACGCCTGCCGCAAGCGGCGCATCGGCGGCCCCCAAGGCCGCGGTCCCGACCAACGGCAACACGGGCAAATTCGTCGGCCGCGGCAAGACCATCGTCATCGACGATGAGGCCCCGGCACGCGGCAAGAAGGGCGGCTCCAACTGAGGGCCGCCAACGAGGCGGTCACCATGAGCAAAGCAAACCCCGCAGACGAGGCCCAGAAGAGGGCGGCCCGCATGGCTGCCTTCAGCTCCAAGGTCACCGAGGAAGAGGACGCGGCCGTCGCCGTGCGCTCCTTCAATGAGGCCAAGGCGGGCTCCGCCGGTTCCAAGGAGTACGACCCGAAGACCGGCGCCGTCAGGGCCGGCGCGGGCGGTTCCGCCCCGGGGCCCAAGGCCAACGTCAAGACGGTCTCGGACGACGAGTTGTTTGCCGAGATCGACGCCGCCGTGGCTGCCGAGGAGAAGAAGAGCGGCCGCACCGTGGTCGAACCTGTTGCACCGCCCGTCGAGGCCCCCAAGCCGTCGGCGCCTGCGGCCCTTTCCGCGAAGCGTTTGGCCGCAATGGCCGCCGCCGCGGTGGACCGCCCCGAGGTGCGCGACACGAGCACGCCGGCCAAGGAGGCCGCAGCCCGTCTCGTCGACTTGGGCGATGTCGAGGTCCAGAAGCCGGTCGCGTCGCGGCCGAAGCACCTGGACACCGACGAGGCGTCCTTCGAGGTCAACGCCCCGAAGGCGTCCGCCCCGCGTCACCTCTCCCCCGCCGTGACGGAGGGCGAAATCGACATCCGCGCGCCCAAGCCGCACGCCGTGTCGGCTGGCACCGGCAAGAGCGGCGCCGGCCACTTCGACGTCAAGCGTGACGCCGCCGAGGCGTCGGCCCCCCTCAAGATCCGCAGCCCCACCGAGGACGAGTTCTCGGTCAAGATGGACAAGGAGGACAAGCCGGCGCCCAAAATCCAGTCGCCGGCCGAGTCGGAGTTCGCAGTCAAGTCGGACGCGCAGAGCTCCGACCTTGCCAAGTCCGCGACGGAGAAGGTCCAGGAGCTCGTCGACGCCGCGCAGCCCATCGAGCTGCCGCGCAAGGCCTCCAAGCCGGCCGCCGCGCCGCTGCCGCACCGGAAAGCCGAGATCCATCATGAGGCCCGGCGCGAGCTGCCCCGCATGAAGTCGCCCGGCGACGAGAGCATCACGACCCACCGCGACGCTCAAGCCAAGCCGCTGCCGCACATGCGCAGCGCGGGCGACGAGACGTTCGCCACTCGTCGCGATGCGGAGTCCAGCAAGCATGCGCCCAAGCTGCGCAGCGCGGGCGACGAGGCGGTCGCAGTGAAGCGCGACGCGGAGTCGCGCATGCCGCCCACCCTCGCCGCGCTTGCAGAGGCCAACTTCGAGACGCGCACGGACCGCCGCGAGGGCGAGGCCGCGCCGAAGCTACGCTCGCCCGCCGATTCCGCCTTCGAGGCCCGTCAGGACCGCGACCAGCGCGAGACACCAAAGTTCCGCGCCCAGGGCGAGGCCCTGTTCGAGGCCAAGCAGGACCGTGAGCACCGCGAGGCGCCGAAGCTGCGCAGCCCCGCCGAGGCGCATTTCGAGGCCAAGCAGGACCGTGAGCACCGCGAGGCGCCGAAGCTGCGCAGCCCCGCCGAGGCGAAGTTCGAGGCCAAGGTCGACCGCCGCGAGTCCGACCTGCCCAAGTTCCGTTCCCCAGGAGAAGCCTCGTTCGAGGCGAAACAGGACAAGGAGCAGCGCACCATGCCGAAGTTCCGAGCCGCCGAGACACCGTTCGAGGCCAAGGTCGACCGCCGCGAGTCGGATCTGCCCAAGTTCCGCGCGCCCGGCGAATCGGCCTTCGAGGCCAAGATGGACAAGGAGCACCGCGAGATGCCGAAGTTCCGTTCACCGGCTGACGCCCAGTTCGAGACGAAGCGGGACGCCGAAGCCAAGCCCCTGCCGAAGATCCGTTCACCGGCTGACGCCCAGTTCGAGACGCGCCGCGACGCCGAGGCCAAGCCTCTGCCGAAACTGCGCTCGCCGACCGAGGGCCACATCGAGGCCAAGCAGGACGCCCGCGCGAAGGAGCTGCCCCGCATGCGCAGCCCTGCCGACGTCGAGGCGTTCGAGACGCGCCGCGACGCCGAGGCCAAGCCGTTGCCGCGCATGCGCAACGCGACGGACGCCGACAGCTACGAGGCCAAGCTGGCCTGGCAGCAGAAGAAGGTCACCGGCATGGTGAGCGCCGCCGACGCCGAGGCGTACGACACGAAGCACGACCGCGAGACGCGCGAGCGCAGCCACGTCAACAACCCTGGCCAAGGCGAATTCGATGTCAAGATGGAGCACGAATCCGTCTGGACGACGCAACCGCGCCGTGATATCGACGCAGCGTCGATTGAAGGCAAGGGTGCCTCCAAGCCGAAGTCCAAGAAGGCGTAGGCCACCCGGCGGCGGTTGCAACGGCGGCGTGGTGGTCTGACCCGCCTTTCGTCGTCACCATCAATTCTTGCGGCGACGGCCTGCGATGAGGAACACCGTCGGCACGGTGATGACTGCTGCCAGGGCGCCTGCGGCCCCCACAAGGGGCCATGGGATGCCGCGTCCGAGGGGGCTTGCACCGCTGGTCCCGGACGTCGGAACGCTTGCCGCAAGCAGCCGGAACTCGGGCTGGCATGCGTCGCCAACACCGTCGTGGTTGGCGTCGGTCTGGTCGCCGTTTGGTTCGGTGGGGCAGTTGTCCAGGAAGGTGTGCTGCACCACGTCATCCGCAAACGGTTCGTTGGGGACGCCGTCGCCGTCGATGTCGGGGTCGCAGGAATCGCCCAGGAGGTCCTCGTCCATGTTGGCTTGCTCGCGGTTGGCCGTGGCCGGACAGTTGTCGCGTGCGTCGGGCACGCTGTCGTAGTCCAGGTCGCTGGGCTGTGCCGGAGGCGGCGGCGGGGGCGGCGGCGGGTTGCCTGTGATGCACATGCCGCCGCTGCTTCGGGCCGAATCCGCGGCCCACGTCTTGCCCGATGGGCATGGCGTGGGGTCGCAGGGGTCGCCGATAGAGTCCAGGTCCGAGTCCTCCTGTTCGTGGTTGGGCACCGCGGCACAGTTGTCGGACCGGTCCTCGATGCCGTCGAGGTCGGAGTCGAGGGAACTGGAGCGTTCGTTGTCCTCCACCGGGTGGTCGCACGTCATCACGAAGGCGGTGCTGGCGGCGCGGCCGAAGACGCCGGAGCCGGCGGCGAAGATCATGTCGGGTCCCGTCACCGCTCCCGAGGCCATCTCGCTGGAGGCAATGAGCATGGAGCCCATGGTGTGCCACTGCCACGTCGTCGGGTCGAGGGCTTCCACCACGTCGACATTGAAGTTGCTGACCGTGCCGCCGATCACGAACAAGTCGCCGCCGCACAGGCCTGCGATGGCGTTGGCGCGCGGTGTCGGCATCGCGGGGCCCAGGCTCCAGGCGTTCGTGCCGGGGTCGAAGATCTGCACGAGGCCGATGTCGGTCCCCGCGCCCGGGCCGGTCTCGCCGCCGAAGACGTACACCTTGCCGTTGTAGGCCAGCGTGGCGTACACGTCGGCGGCCGCCGTCGGCATCGCCGGCCCCGTCGTCCAGGAGTCCGTCGCTACGTGGTAGATCTCCATGGTATTGATTGGTGGCCCGCAGTAGGGGGCGGCGCAGAGGCGGCCACCGACGACGTAGATGTCGTTGCCGATGACGGCGGAGCCCAATCCGGCCCGGGCCGTCGGCATGGGGGCTCCCGTACTCCAGGAATTGGCCACCGGGTCGTAGATCTCCACGTTGTTGCAGACCGGACTGCACGGTTTGCCGCCGATGGCGTACAGGGAAGCATGGCCATTGGGGGCGACGGCTACGGCGCCCGTCAGCTCCGAGCGCCCCACCGAGGCCGCCGGGAGGGTCGTCCACGTATCGGCGACGGGGTCGTAGGCCGACAGCGGTGTCCCCATGGGATAGCCGTGGCTGACGTAGAACTTCCCGCCGATGTAGCCGCCGGCCATGCCTTCAAGACCGGTCCCCAGAGGAGCCCCGGCTTGCCAGGTCGTGGTCGGAAGGGCAGCCGCCGACGAGGCGTGCGCCAGGAGCGGCAGCATGACCAAGCAGGCGCCGCCCGCCACGAGAAACAACGCCACCCGCCGGCTCGGCAATGGCCAGCGCACGCGACCGGACTCGTCCACCATGGCCCATCCAGCCGGAAAGGGGGGTATGAAGTTTCTCGCCAGGTTCTGCAGCGGCCGAACCCAATCCCGGGCCGCTGCCGCTCAGATGACGGTGCCGTGGCCCTTCCTGGGCAATGGCAGGTGCTTGTTGCTGGCCGCCTCGAGTCGGGCGATGACTTCGCTGCGTAGTTGGCTGGGAGGGACGATGTGGTCGACGATGAGGTCGTTGGCGGCAGCGTGGATGTCGACGTCGCGGTTGTATTCCGCCCGCTTGTCGGCGATGAAGCGCTCACGCTCACGCGGGTCCGCGATCTTTGCGATGTGGTTGGCGTACACGGCGTTGATGGCGGCTTCGGCCCCCATGACGGCGATCTCCGCTCCAGGAAGGGCCAGGGTCGCCTCCGGTTCGAAGGCGGGGCCGCACATGGCGTAGATGCCGGCGCCGTATGCCTTGCGGATGACGATGCAAAGTTTCGGGACCGTCGCCGTGGACGTCGCGTAGATGAAGCGCTTGCCCCGCTTCAGGATGCCTTGCGCCTCGACGGCCGAACCGACCATGAATCCGGGCGTGTCGCACAGGTACAGAAGCGGGATGTTGTAGGCGTCGCAGGTGAGGATGAACTCGGCCGCCTTGTCCGCGGATTGCGGGAAGATGGCGCCCGCCCGGTGCGCGGTGTTGTTGGCGACGACGCCGACCACGATGCCGCCGACGCGGGCCAGTCCCGTGATGAGTTCCTGCGCGTGGCCGGGCTTGATCTCGAGCCATGAGCCGCCGTCGACGAGCGTGTGGATGGCCTCGTGCATGTCGAATGCCTTGTTGGGGTCGGCCGGCACGAGCATCTCGAGCTCCGTTGGGCTGCGTTCCGGTTGCTCCGGTGCGAAGCGGGGCGGCCGCTCGTCGCAGTTGTCCGGCAGGTACGACAGGAGGCGCCACACGGCTTCGGCGGCCTCATCCTCGGAGTCCACGACGAGGTGGCAAGAGCCCGATTCCGTCATGTGGAAATCCGCGCCGCCAAGTTCCTGCATGGTGACCTTCTCCCCCGTCACCATCTCGACCATGCGGGGACTGGCGATGCACAGGGCGGCCATGCCGCGCACCATGATGCTGAAGTCGCAGAAGACCGGCGTGTAGGCGGCGCCCGCGACGCATGGGCCATACAGCACCGAGATCTGCGGGATCTTTCCCGAGAGGATCGAGTGGTTGTAGAAGTATTTCCCGATGCCGCGGTTGTTGGCGAAGAAGCCGGCCTGGTCCGTGATGCGCGCGCCGGACGAGTCGATGAGGTAGAGGATGGGCTTCTGCGCCCGCATGGCGCGCTCCTGGACACGCAAGAACTTCTCGACGCCGCGCTCCGCCATCGAGCCCGCCTTGACGGTGTAATCATTGGCGATGACCATGACCGTGCGCTCGCCCATCTTTCCCGCCCCCGTCACCATGCCGTCGGCGGCCAGCCCTTCGTCCGCTTTCTGGTTGTTGGCAAACAGGCCGTCCTCGTACGACAGGCCGTCCGGGAAGAACAGCCGCAGCCGGTCGCGCACGAACAGCTTGCCCTCGTCGCTCAACCTGTCGCGGTACTTCTGCGGGCCGCCCTGCTGCAGCCTGGCGATGGCCTCGAGGAGCTTGGCCTCCCGCGTCGCACCCTTGGCTTCGGGGGCGGGTTCACTGGGGGCCGGGGCGACGGCGGGCGCGGCGGCCATCGGGGTCCGGCGTGCAGTCATGGCCCGGCAAGGTGCGCAGGGCCATTTCAAGGGCACGACTGACGCCGAGGCGCCGCAACGACCTCTAGTACGGCTCGATGTCGACGATGACCCGGTTTGCCTCGACGGCCTGCCCGGCCTCGCCGTGCACGGCCGACACGATGCCGGCCACCGGGGAGCGCACGTCGTTTTGCATCTTCATGGCCTCGAGCACGAAGAGGACGTCCCCGACCTGCACGGGCTGGCCGGCTTTGACGCGCACCGTGTCGAGCTTGCCGGCCATGGGGGGGCGGATGCGCGCGGCGGCCTGGGAGCCGCCGACGCCAGTGGCGCCCGCGCGCTGCACGCTCAAGACGGCCCAGGCGGTCTCCGAGCCGTCGACGAAGAGCCGCCCGTCGCGCAATTCGATCGGCAGATTGGTCCCGGCAAGCCGTGCGATGCGCTTGTTGCCCGTGCCGGTGACCTTGATGTCGAAGCTGTCGCCGTCGACCACGGCCAGGTACGTGCCGTCGGGGCGCAGGACGAGGTCGACGTCCAGGGCGGCGGAGTCCAGCCGAAGTGTCGCGCGCATCACTCGGTCCCCCAGTCGCGCCGGCCGCCGGCGGTCACGATGGCCGGCCCGGAATTGCGCGTCTTCATGGCTGCAAGGCCGCCGGGGAAAGACTCCAGGGCGGCAGCAACGGCCGCGGCCCGCACGCGCGCCGCGCGCACGAGGACCTCGGCAACACCGTGCTCCTCCAGGAAGCGCGTCGTGAGGTTGCCGGCGCGGAACTGGGGATGCGAGAAGAGGAGGCGGTGGAAGTCGCGGTTCGTGGAGAAGCCCCCGACTTGCAGTTCCGACAAGGCCCGCAGCATGCGGCCGCAATTCGTCTCGCGGTCCGGCGCATGCGTGACGAGTTTCATGACAAGCGAATCGTAGTCGCTTGGCACCGTCCATCCCTCATACAAGGCGGTGTCGACGCGGACGCCGGGGCCGGACGGGACCGTGAGGCGGGCAACGGGCCCTGGGCTCGGGGCAAAGCCTCGGGCAGGCTCCTCCGCGTTGATGCGCGCCTCGAAGGCGTGGCCGCGAAGGACGACGTCCTCCTGGCGGATGGACAGGACCTCGCCCGCCGCGATGCGCAACTGCCACTGCACGATGTCGATGCCCGTCACAAGTTCGGTGACCGGGTGCTCGACTTGCAGGCGCGTGTTCATCTCGTTGAAGGCGAACGTCCCGCGCACCTTGCCAGGCGTCTTGGTGTGGCGACCGTTGGGCACGGGTGGCTCATAGAGGAACTCCATGGTGCCTGCGCCTTGGTAGCCGACACGTTTGGCGAGGGCGACGGCCATCTCGCCAAGTTCCGCGCGCTGCGGTGCGGACAGGGCGGGACTTGGAGCCTCCTCCACGAGCTTCTGGTGGCGCCGCTGGATGGAGCATTCGCGTTCGCCCAGGTGGATGACGTTGCCATGCGCGTCGGCGAGGATCTGCACCTCGATGTGGCGTGGCCGCTCGAGGTACTTTTCCAGGAAGACCTCTGACGAACCAAACGCGGCCTCCGCCTGCGCCGTCGCCGCGGCAAACTGCGATTCCAGGTGGTCGGAGGTGCGCACGACGCGCATGCCGATGCCGCCGCCGCCATGCGCCGCCTTGAGGATGACCGGGTAGCCGATGCGTTTGGCTTCCTGCTTCGCCACGGCCGCGTCACGCAATGCGACGGAACCCGCCGCGACGGGGACGCCGGCCGCCTGGGCATGGGCGCGGGCCGTGACCTTGCTCCCCATCGCATCCATCGCCGAGGGAGGCGGGCCGATCCAGACCAGTCCTGCCTTGATGACCGCGCGGGCGAAGGCCGCGTTCTCGGACAGGAATCCGTATCCTGGGTGGACGGCGTCGCAGCCTTTGTCCTTGGCGGCGGCAATGAGGCGTTCGCCGACGAGGTATGAGTCACGGCTCGGCGCGGTGCCGACGTGAACGGCGGCGTCGGCCATGCGGACATGCATGGCGTCCTTGTCCGCGTCGGAGTAGACGGCGACGGCCCCGATGCCCATCTCGCGGCACGCCCGGATGACGCGGACGGCGATCTCCGAGCGGTTGGCCACAAGGACGCGCCGGAGCAACGCAGGACGCAGGCCTGAGGGGCTTCAAGAAGCCTGGGGCGCGGCTCCCGCCAGGATGACCGTGCCGGTGGACAGGTCGAGGGCGAGGTCGCGGCCCTGCATCTGCGCCGACGGCACATGCGTGGCATAGCCTGCCTCGATGCTGGGCGTGCCGATGAGGGTCGTGAGGGTCGCGCCCATGGCGACGTGGTTCATCGAGGCGCCGGCGTACGAGCTTGCACCAATCGCCTGCACGGTCGCGCTTGTGTGGCATCCGCCCGACCCTTCCGCGATGGCGACGGCGATGGCCCAGTTGAGCTGCGTGGGGGCGCCCACCAGTGGCTGGGAGTCGACCTTCTTGTTGCCGAAGCAGTCGATGTTGACGTCGAACGTTCCGGCGCCGCGGTCGTGGACCAGCGTGACGTCGCTGATCCCCCAACCCTGGGCAAAGCCGCTGTCTGCGGTGAAGGTGCCATCGCGAATGGCCAGGCCGGGGGCAGGGGAGGTCGGCGTGGCGGACGTGTAGGCGGCGGGCGTCGTGCGCAGTTCATAGGCGAACGTGAAGACGTTGGGCGCGGTACCGTAGACGAAGTCGGCGCCGTAGTATAGGAAGTCGTCGAAGCCCGTGCCGGTACCGTGCGGGGCCATTTGG
The DNA here is from genome assembly GCA_040390065.1 of bacterium. GTDB lineage: Archaea > Thermoplasmatota > E2 > JACPAO01 > JAHFTW01 > JAHFTW01. Next base: position 21,175 of record JAZJZE010000011.1, read on the forward strand.
GCGCCTTGGCCGTGCACGGTGAAGTTGGCGATCATGTCGGCCTGCGTCTTGTCTGCGTCTTCCTTGGAGTAGTCGATGTGGTGGTCGAGGACACGCATCGCGTAGCCCGTCGGCGCGGTGCCGCCCTTGGCCACGACGACGATGCCGATGGTCTTGCCGGCCTCGAGGCCGGTGGCGCTCATCGTGGCAAGCGAGGGAGCAAACGACGGCGTCGTGGCATGGAACGCCGCAGGCACCCCGGGGCTGGTCTGGATCCGGTATTCGAGCGGCATGCTGCCGATGGACATGAGTTGGGACGCCTTGCCATCCTCCAGGGTGAAGATGAAGAGCTGCAGCGCGCCGACTGTGGCGCCGGCGGGGATGACTGGACCGACCTCGAAGGAGATTTCCTTGCGGCCTTGGTAGTCGTGGGGCGCGCTCGCCGGAACGACCCAGCGGAAGCCGGCAAGGCTGCCCGCGTCGGATGACGTCACGGGGAAGAACCACCACGGCGCGGTCAGGGCGTCAATGGCCGAGGGATCGGGCGCCCCGGTCGATGTAAGGGTCGTGTTCCCCGTCGGGGAATCGGGGTTGACGGGCCGCACGGCTGCCGGCGGCAGCGCGCCAGGTCCGGCCGGGCCGGGGGCGCTACTCGGCGCAGTGTTCGGGCCGGACGTCGGGGAATCGGTCGACTTGCCGCCGCAACCGGCAACAAGCAGGCAAAGCACGGCCACCATGGACCACCAGGCTTGCATGGGCGCGACTTCCCGCAGGGGGCCTTAAGCTCTTTGGGCCAAGGCTCGCATCAGCTTCGGCCGGCCGGCATGACGCGGGCTTGGAGCGCTGCGCGCATCTGTGCTTTGCGCGCCGCCGATGCCACCATGCAGTGGTCGAGCGCATCGGCAAGGTCGGCGGCGAGCACGACCTCGATGCGGCCGCGGTACCGGTGCTCCAGCAGGATGTCGTCCTTGTTTGCGGCGGGCACGATGGCCTGCGTGTAGCCAAGGTCGGCGGCGCCCTCGATCATCTGGGTGATGCCCTCGACGTGGCGCAGGCGGCCACTCACGGCCAACGCGCCGATGACGACGGTGTCTTGGCGGACGGGGATGTTCTCGAGTGCGCTGAGGCTTGCCGCCGCGGCTGCAGCGCCCAAGGCGGAGACGTCCGCGCCGACTTGTTGCAGCAGGGCCTGGACGTGCAGGTCGAGGCCGGCCATGTCGGCGCCGCGGAACCGCTTGAGGACTGCGCCCACTGTGTCGGCGACACCGAGGTCCTTCTGCAGGCCGCCGCCAAGGAAAAGGCTCCCTTTCTGGCGGTTCGAGGAGGCGGTCGCGTCCGCTTCGACGGGGACGACGATGCCGGCCGGTTCGCCCGTCTCGCCGGTGCCGAGGAAGGCGCAGCCAATGGCGCTGCCGACCTTGTTGCCGCCGACCTTGAGGGCTTCGCGCGCCGTGGAGACTTCGATGCCGCGCAGGGTCACCTGGTGTTCGAGGCTCATGCTCATGCGCTTGGCTGCCAGCACGTGGTCGACCGTGACGGAGGTTGCCGCCGTGTCGCGCGCGATGTCGCCGGCCGTACGCACGAGGCCTCCGAGTTCACGCAGGCGCAGCGTCAGTTTGCCGGTGTGGCCGCTGCGGCGTTGCGCTTCGCGGATGACTTCGGCGACGGCGGGGCCTTCGAAGTGGGGGATCTGGCCGTCACGGCGCACTTCCTGGGCAACAAAGCGCACGAGTTTGCGGCGGTTATCGTCGGTGTCGTCCATGACGGATTTGACGTAGACCTCGTAGCCGTAGCCGCGGATGCGCGAACGCAGCGCCGGGTGCAAGCCCTGCGTGCGATTGTCCGTGGGTGCGATGACGTCCATGTTGCCGGCCGCAACGAGGATGAAGTTGCACGGGACGGCGTCGGTCTTCGTCATGGCACCAGACGAACGTTCCGATTGGCCGGTAATGGAGAATTTCTTCTCCTGCATGGCCGTGAGAAGCGCTTGCTGCGATTCGAGCCGCAGCGTGTTGATCTCGTCGATGAACAGCAGGCCCTTGTGGCCGCGGTGGATGGCGCCGGGTTCGACGCGAAGGTGGGTCGGCGTTTCGAGGCCGCCGCTTTGGAACGGGTCATGGCGCACGTCGCCGAGGAGTGCTCCTGCGTGGCCGCCCGTGGCGTCGACGTAGGGGGCGGGGCTGGCTCCCTTGGGCCGCTCAATCAGGAGGTTCGGCACCATCTTGCCCGGCTTGCCGGCAATCTGGCGGCTGAAGCCCAGGAACACGATGGCGACGAGGAACATGAGCGCCATGACGAGGATGCTCGTCGAGTTCTGGCCAAGCGCGTAGAACCCGTAGATGCCGATGCCGACAAGGACGAAGGCGATGACCGCCTCGACGGTGCGGTAGATGGCGTTGAGGCGTCGGGCCCGGGACTGCATCTTGTTGGCAAAGTCGCGGCCCTTGCCACCCGGCAGCACCTGGACGCGCGGCGTGTTCTTGTCCTTCGGGTTGGGCAGGACGAGCACGTCGTCGAGCTGGTCCGGCGGAAGGATCTGCGCCATGGCCTTGGCGATCATCGACTTGCCTGTGCCGGGGTCGCCCAGCAGCAACAAGTGACGGCGCTGGCGGGCCGCCTTCTTCGCGACCTCCACCGCTTCCTCCTGTCCAATGACTTCGTCAATGAGAAGTTGCGGCAATTCGACCTGCTCTGTCGTCCAGATGCCTTCCGCTTCGATCCACTGGTGGGGGTCGGGCTTCGACAGGCTGGAGCCGTTGCGGTGCACGCGCTGCGCCGCCGGCCGGCTGGCGGGTTTCGGGTTCGGGTTCTTGGATGCCATCACTTGGCCTCTGCGACTGCAAGGTATTGGGCGCGGCGGCGCGCCGTGACAAGGTACAGGACACCGGCGACCGCAGTCACGCCGACCATGGCGCCGACCGGGCCGATGGCCGGGTTGCCGACCGTGAGGGCCTGCGGCGAGGCGAGGATGGGTGGCGACGGCAGCGGCGGCGTCGTGATGCAGATGGTGTTCGCGCCCTGCGTGACGACGGTGCCGTACTGCATGGCGCCGTAGTCGTTGACGGCGAAGTAGAACAGGTCCTCTCCCGTCGTCTCGGTGTAGGACTGCAGGCCATCCTGGGAGTCGTCGAAGATGGACGGCTGCTCCGAGTATGCGTCGAGATTGTCCGCGTCGACCTTCGTGCCCAGTTCCATGCGCGCCGCGCCGATGGTCGGGTTGCACGCGTTGAACGTCGTCAGGATCTTGGTGAAGTCCTTGATGGCAACCGACGGCGGCTGCGGGTTCGTCGGGTCCGGCGGTATCGGGCTTGGCAGGTTGGACACGTTCGTGACGTGCTGCCACTCCATGTACTCCAGGATGGAGGTCCGTTCGCGTTGCGAGATGGAGAGCGCCGTGACGGCGGCGTCGCGCACGTTCACGGAGCCGGCGAGGCGGTGCAGTTGCGGACCCATGTCGACGCCGAGGTCGGTCCAATGGGTGCCGTACCAACCGAAGGCTGCGTGCACTTCCGCGCCGATGGGGCCGATGTGCTTCGTCGTGACCATGACCATGTAACCGTCCTTCGTGGCGGCAAGAAGCGGGTGGCCGCCGATCATGTGCGTCGACTCGACCAGCGTCGTGTTTCCCGTTGCCGGGTCGATGCGCCAGATGTCGATCTCGCCGATGCGGGCCCGGCTGCGGGCGCTGTAGCCGCGCTCCACCTCGCAGGCGACGTAGACCTGGCCATCCCAGGCGACCGGGTTGGAGGCGTCCATGCACGGCCCAATGAGTTGGCGGTTTTCCAGGCGGTCCCAGGAATCGTCGGGCGCCGTCGTCGTGAAGGCGGCGTCGATCCAGCCGGGCATGCCGCGCGACGTCTGGCACGCGTCGCTCGCGTTGACGTTGCGCGCGTACTCGGTGCAGCGCTCGAACCACACCGCGCCGACGCGCTCCGGACCCGTCGCGGTCGACACTGCGGCCTTGCCGATGTCGGTGCTGTTGGCCGGCGGGCCATACGTGGCGTTGGCCGGTGGCGCGGGAGGCTCGTACGGCGGGATGTCGACGACGTTGAGGGCCTGAATCGGGTTCATGGGTGTGCGGCCCTGCAGCTCGTAGCCGCCGCCGTACGCCTGGTTGACGGAGCCCTGGTCGCGGGTCGCGCCGGCCTTGAGGAGCCAAAGCGCCGAGCCGTACCCGGTGGTCGCGTTGCCGTTGTCGCGGCTGTAGAGGTAGCCGAGGTAGACGTTGCCGTCGCCGTCCATCGTGCAACTGGCAGATTCGCCGAGGCCGGGCGTGCCGATGGGCGGCTGGTCCTCCCACGTGATGCCTTGGTCATGCGACGTGAACGTCGTCTGCGCCTGGCTGGAGACGCGCGTTCGCGGCGTCGGGCCGTCGATGGCGTTGCCGTGCAGGCTGCAGAATGCCACCTCGCGCTCGTCGTTGCGGTTGACTGTGATCTGGGGATTGCCGAACCGGTACGTCGTCGCGGCGCGGCCGTTGGCCGTCACTCCCCCCGCGGTGTCGTAGATGCGGAACGGACAATCTGTGTAGTCGTAGCGGTCGCCCTGGATGCCTTCCGTGCTCGTGCCCAACGGGGCTAACGTCGTGGGGCAGCAGAACTGCAGGGGGCCACCCGCGCCAGAGCTCGGCGTCCCCTGGTTGCATTTCGCCGGGGCAAGGGCGTTGCCGTCGGCGTCGAGGAGCATCGGTGTCGGCGCGATGTCCATGCGGATGCTGCCCGGCTCATCCGCGAGGGCGGCCGGGATTGGTGCGAGGACGATGGACTTCGGGGCCAAGGCGGCCGGGGGATGCAGCGGCGCAGGGTAGCTGTCGGCATAGGCGCCGAAGCTGGCCGGGAAGGCGGAAAGGGCGCTCGACAAGGCTGGCGTCGCCATGGTGAAGGCCAAGAAGGCCAACCATCCGGCGGTGCCCAGGTTGCGCATGCCGAAGCACGGGGAGGCTTGACACTTAATCTTACCCGTCGCGGCCTCGCAACGTGCCCGACGCAGGCGTGCCGCAACGGTGAATGGGCGTGGCCCTCGGACCCCCGGTGCCCCAGCCGGTCGCCTCAAATAGCGACATGCGCAATGGTGAGGCCGTGCCAGCCCCCAAAACACCGCCAAAATCGCCGCCGACCCCACCTAACGACCCGTGGGCCAACTTCCCCGGAGGCAATCCGTTCGGCGCAGGGGCCCCGTTTGGCGCCAACCCCTTCGGCCCCGGCGGCCCGTTCGGCGGCTCCGGCGACCCCATGGCCAACATGGAGGCCTGGTTCCGCAACATGGGCATCGACCCGAACGAGTTCCGCAAACTCGTCGAGGAGATGCAACGCAACTTGCAGGAAGCGTTCAAGGAATGGGGCGCCGACCCATCCAAATCCTTCGTCGGCGGTTTCCAGGTCAAGGTCGGCCCAGACGGCAAGCCCTCCATCAACACGTTCGGCAACAAGCCGCAAGTCAAGCCGACGGTGCCGGGCGCGAAGGGCATCGCCGCCATCGTGAGCGACGAACGCGAGCCCCTCACCGACGTCATCGACGAAGGCACCCGCATCGCCATCACCATGGAACTTCCCGGCGTCACGCGCGACGATATCGACTTGCAGATGAACGAATCCGACCTGGAAATCTCCGTCGACTCCGAGCGCCGCAAGTACCACAAGCGCGTCAAGCTCCCGGCCGCCGTCGACCCCAAGACGACGACGGCCACCTACAACAACGGCGTCCTCGACGTCACCGTCAACAAGAAATCGGGCCCCGCCGGCGGCGTCAAGATCAAGGTGAAATGACCAACATGAGCCAAACCGGAGCGACCGCAACGGTCAAACACGAGGGCCATGGTCCGTGGCCGGGTCCGCAGGTGCACCATGGGTGAAGAATTCGAGGAAGTCGACGACACCGGCGAAGAACTGTTCAACGAGGACCCCGACGATACGGCCACCGTGCTGCGTCCCGGCGTCAAGAAGCACGTCTGCCCGCATTGCGGCAGGTCCTTGGAATACCGGGTGGAAGGCCGCTTCGTCATGCGGTACTGTCCCAACAAAGAACACAAGAAGTACGAGGAAGAGGACTAGGCCGCACGCGTCATCCTGCTTGTCAAGGGCCAGCGCCCGATTCCTCATCCTCCGACGGCGACGTCCACGACGGAATCGCAGGAGACTTCGCCGCTTGCCCATGACCGACGGACATTGGAATCCACCGAATCCACAGAAACGCCCCCGGCCGGGGCGAGAGACGGCGAGCACCAAACGCCGCCGAAATTGAGTTCCGCAAGCATCCACGCCGTGGGGCCGGAGCCTTGGAAAGGCGAAGGCCCCACTGCTTGATGATCGACCTTTCTGAAGGTCGCGCGAGGGCCGCCGGGGGCGATGGCGCCAATGGTCCGACTTGTCTCGTCTGGCCTGAGCAAGGGCGGCCTCGGAAAACAGTGAACCATCTGAAAATGGGGGAAACCCGCTCATGGGGTTCTCATGCATTTCATCGGGTTCACTGTTTTTCCAGGCCGCCCACACTCGCCGGCACCGAGCCACGGATACCACGGAATGCACGGAAGCGCTTCCGTGGGGCTCCGTGCGCATCCGTGGATTCCTGTTCCAGTGGAGACGAAACCAGCCGCGCGGCCACCCCGTCGAACGCGCCGCCGTCGGAGGTTGCGGTGGCCGCTGGTTTGCCGCGTTCTGCCCGGTGGATGCCGCATCACGCGGCCCACGGAACCACCGATACCCCGGATGAAACCGATTGACGCATCCGCAGCGAATCCCCGCAACAGGTGAAACATGGTTTCCTCCGTTTCAGCGGGTTCACTGGGATCCCAGGCTGCCCACACCCGGCCACTGCCCGCAAACCGTAATGCGCCGCTCCAGCCTCACCGCGTCGTGCTCACCGCGGCCGACGCCAACGCCTTCGCCCAATCCTGGTTCGCGGCGTGGAACGCGCACGACCTCGACGCCATGATGGCGCACTACGCCGACGGCATCGAGCACTCGTCGCCCTTCATCGCACGCTACAACGACGATGCGGCGTGCGCGCCGCTGCGGGGAAAATCCGCGGTGCGGTCCTACTTCGGCCGGGCGTTGGAGCGCAATCCTACGTTGCGTTTCGATCCGATGCACGTCGCCGTCGGCGTCTCGACGGTCGGTTTGGTGTATCGGCGCATGACGGGTGAAGTCGCCGTGGAGACGTTCGAGATGCGCGACGGGCTGGTCGTGCGGTCGGTTTCGCATTACGGAATCTGACCACGACTTGTGCGGGAAGGGGGATGACGCCGATGACACCGACCGCTCGTCGGTCGCAATCTCGGCGTCATCGGTGTTTCGATTCGCAGGGCCGTTCGGGATGCCGCCCGGGACCGCCGTATCACAGGCTCGTACGGCGTACTCGACCGCCGTGCCCCGTTGCCTCCCGGCCAATCATTTTCAACAGACCGCCCTATCGCCCCTGGGCAAGACCATGCGCACCAGCGTCATCCTTGCAGGCCTGTTCCTGATTGCAACCTTCGGCGCCAGTCAAGCCAGCGCTGATGCGCCGCTGTACGGTTCGTGCACGGTGACGCCGACGAGCGCCGGCGTCTACGGCTCGTGCCAGATCGGCCACCAGAACCCCATCCCAATCCAGGCGGGCTGCGACACCTGCGCGCCGCTCTGGGTGGGTCCGACATGCACGGTCGACGTGTACTGGACGAACTCGGGCGCGGGCTGCACGTAGACGCCTCGCTCGGCCGGAGACACGACAGAGCCCGCCTCGCGTTGGGTCCTGTTGCGCGCTCGGGGAGCTCGGGTCTTCACTTCGTCGTCACGACGCACCCGTCTTCCGTGATCACAAGTGTCGCCTCGGTCTGCGCCACCATGCCGCCGCTGGCTTCGCCGAGGGCCGGGTAGTGCTTGAGGAGCGCTTCCTTCTGCAACTGCTGCAGGTTGAATCCGAGTTTGGCGGGCTCGATTGCGTCTGTCAGCCAGCGTTCCGCAAACGGCAGTTTGGGGTAGCGCTTCTCGACGGTCGCCAGGACCTTCTTCATCGTCGGCAGGCGCATCGGCCGGCTGCGCTGGTAATGGTAGATGTTGCCGGGGCCGCAATTGTCGACGCGGCCTGCAGCGCCGTCGGTGACGAAGGGCTCGCACGCCAGGACGTCGCCGATGCGCGGACGCTTGTTGACGTTCATCTTCACGTTGGGCACGGTCAAGCCCGCGTGCAGGTTGTACGTCTCGAGGCTGTGGCCTGTGAGGTTCTGGATGGACTTGAAGCCGAAATCCTTGGCCGTGAGCTCGATGGCGGTGCCGACGGTGCCGAGGTCGACGTTGGGCCCGATGATCTCGATGGCCTCACGCAGGCAGGCCTCCGAGCATTCGATGAGGCGGGCATGCTTGCCCTTGCGTCCACCGTTGGCCGCGCCGACCTCGACCGTGCAGGCGTTGTCGGAGAGCGCGCCGTCCAGTTCCGCGCCGCAGTCGAGCTTCACGAGGTCGCCCTCCTTGAGCACGCTCACGTCATCGTGCGTCGGCGTGTAGTGCGCCGCCACGGAATTGATTGAGAGCGTGCAGGGAAAGGCTTGGCCGAGGCCCGCCTTGCGGATGTGCTCCTCGACGGCGGCGGCGACGTCCACCATGCGGGCGCCCGGCAGGCAAAGGCTGCGGCCGAGTTGCAGGGCCTCGTAGGAGACCTTGCCGGCGGTGACCCACTTCTGGTACACCTCGGAGGATTCGACCACGGCCACGATGCGGCCACCCAGAAGGCGGGGATAACGGTTGTTGCCAGGGCGTGCAAGCCTTCGCTGGCCGAGGTGGGGATACGGCCATCGCCTTCACGGGGGCTGCCAAAGGTTCGTGGGCCATGGACGCGGCATCCATCCGGCGAAGCAAGGTCAAGGACCGGCCCCCGCAACCTCCGACGGCGGCGCGTTCGACGAGGTGGCCGCGCGGCTGGTTTCGGCATCGAAGAAACCACCGACGACGCCGATACCGCCGATGCGCCGCGTTCCGTGAATTCAGTGCCTTCTGTCCCTCGTCCGTGGCGAGTGTGGGAGGCCTTGGAGAACAGGAATCAAGTGCCGAGAAGCGGAACGGGTTCCTGTTCTCCGGCGCTCTCCGGTTCTCCCAGGCCGCCCGTGCCTGAAAGAAAGCGAAGTCGCCGAAGACTGGAAGGTCGCTTTCCGGTTTTTCCGCGGCTTCCCGGTCCTTCAGGCCCCCGGGCGGCCCCGCGCGCCTGACCCCTACTTCTTCTGCTTCGACATCGCGTCCTTGAGCATGTCGCCGATCGTGAGGCCGGCCCCGGCGGCAGCCTTCTTTTGGCCGGACACGGCGGGCGCGGGTCCCTCGACCTTCTCCAGGAGCTGGATGCCGAGTTCCTTCTGCATTCGGCGCGCGACGTCGTCGCTGGGGCGCAGCTTGCCGGCCTCGATGTGCTTCAGTTCCGGCACGCGGGCTTGCACTTTGTTTCCGAGGAATTCATGGGTCCAACCCTTGGCTTCGCGGGCCTTGTGGATGCGCGGCCCATAGTCCTCGACGAGGGTCCACGCCTCGGATTCGCCGCCGTAGACGGACTTCGTCTGCATGCGCTGCGCCCGGCGTTCGAGCCCCTGCTCCATGGAGGCCTTCGTGCCGGCGGGGGCGGGCGTGTCCATGGGCGTGCCGTACTTGGCGCACTCCAGGCCCAGGTTCATGACGGTGCCCTCCACCATGTAGCGGCGTGTGCCGACCTTCTTGCCGCACATCTCGCACTCCTTCGTCGTGCCCATTCGTTCAGCCATGTGGATCGCCTGTGTTCGGAACAGACCCCTACAAGGGCCTTTGCACGTGGGCTTCCCAGGAGGAGCCCATGCAACCTTACGGCAAGCCCTAAAGCCCACTTCCATATGAAGCAATCCGGCAATGGCTCAGCCTTCCGCCCGTGAACCGGGCGCCGACGTGGACGATGCGGGAACCCGTGTCGCCGACCTCGAGAGCCGCAACGCCGAACTGCGCGACGACAAGCGCAAGGCGGCCACCGAATTGAAGCACCTGCGCGAAGAAGTGCGCAACATGACGAAGGAGGTGCAGCGCCTCACCATCGAACTGGAGAAGGTGAAGCATCCCCCCTTGATCGTCGGCTCCATCCTCGACATCCTCGTCGACGGCCGCGTCGTCATCAAGTCCTCCACGGGCCCCAACTTCGTGGTGCCCGTCGCCGACTTCGTCGCCCGCGACAAACTCACCCCAGGCACCCGTGTCACCCTCAGCCAGACGAACCTCACCGTCGTCGGCATCCTTCCCTCCTCCAAGGACCCCCTCGTCTCCGGCACCGAGGTCGTGCACAAACCCGACGTCACCTACGCCCAAGTCGGCGGCCTCGAGCGCGTCATCCAGGAATTGAAGGAAGCCGTCGAGTACCCGCTCACCCGGCCCGAGATGTTCAAGAAACTCGGCGTCAAGCCCCCCAAGGGCGTTCTGCTGCGAGGCCTGCCCGGCACGGGCAAGACCATGCTCGCCAAGGCCGTCGCCAACGCAACCGACGCCACCTTCATCCGCCTCGTTGCCAGCGAACTCGTGCAGAAGTTCATCGGCGAAGGCTCGCGCCGCGTCCACGAAGTCTTCCAACTCGCCCGCGAGAAGGCTCCCAGCATCATCTTCATCGACGAGATCGACGCCGTCGGCGCCCGCCGAACCGACGACGGGACGAGCAGCAACCGCGAAGTCGAACGCACCCTCATGCAACTTCTGGCCGAACTCGACGGCTTCGAGCCCCGCGGCGACGTCCGCATCATGGCCGCGACGAACCGCGCCGACATCCTGGACCCCGCCCTCCTGCGCCCCGGCCGCTTCGACCGCATCATCGACGTGCCGCTGCCGAGCCCCGAGGCTTGCCAGGAGATTTTCCGCATCCACACCTCCGGCATGTCCATCGCAACGGACGTTGACCTCGGCGCCATCGTGGCCAAGCTGCGCGCCGTCTCCGGCGCAGACATCCAAGCCATCTGTACCGAGGCCGGCATGCGCGCCATCCGCAACGAACGCGAAGCCATCACGCAAGCCGACTTCCTGGCCGCCGTGAAGAAGTACGAGAAGGGCGAACTGCACAGCACGTTGTCGCTCAGTGGCGCGCCACAATACGCATAGTCCCCCCCGGACGCGCCCGTCGGTGCCATCCGTGTTTCCGCGTACCCATGGGCTGAGGCATCCGTGGTGTGATGCCAAGCCGATGGCCGGCCACGTCAACCTCCGACGGCGGCGGCTGCGACGAGGTGGCCGCGTGGCTGGATCGCGCTCCGACTTATCCACTGAGCTCACTGAGACGACCCGTTCAGTGAGTTCAGTGGGCTCAGTGGTTCGTCGGTCGTAGGCGTGGGCGGCCTGGAAAAACAGTGAACCCTAGAAAACGCCTGAAAGCCCCAACAGCGGGTTTCCCCCATTTTCAGATGGTTCACTGTTTTCCGAGGCCTCCCACACTCAGGCCAGACGAGACAAATCGGACCATTGGTGCAATCGCCGCCGGCGGCCCCGCGCGACCTTCAGAAAGGTCAATCATCAAGCAGTGGAGCCTTCGCCTTTCCAAGGCTCCGACCCCACGGCGTGGACGCTTGCGGAACTCAATTTCGGCGGCGTTTGGTGCTCGCCGTCTCTCGCCCCGGCCGGAGGCGTTTCTGTGGATTCGGTGGGCTCCAATGTCAGCCAGGCGTGGCGGCGAAGTCCCGTTCGATTTCCTCGTTGAAGGAGCCGCCGTCGGGGCTACGCAAATCGCTCATCGGCCTTCGACAAGCAGGTTTGCCTTTGCCGCCATCCGGCCCGTTGTATCCAGCGTCCCTCCTGCTCTTGCCATGACTCTCTACTACCGCACCCTGCCCGTGCCCTTTATGCCCCCCTTGCCGGTGGCGCCACCGATGGAAGTCCAAGAGGCCCTCCGCCAGGCCGATGCGCACCTCAAGAACGCGCAGGAGCTTGCCGGCCGCCCCGTCGGCAAGGAGGAGCTTCTCTACATGTGGGACAACCAGATCACGGCGTTGGACAATTTCCTCGCCGACACGGAGGCCGTTCCCGATCCCGGCTTCAAGGCCAAACGCGCCGACCTGCGCGACGTGAAGAAGAAACTCACCGACGCCGTCGTCGCCTTCGAGGCCCAAGCCGAGGGCGGCGCCCCCGAGGCTCCAGGCGAGGAGCCGTCGAAGGAGGAATGGGTGCAAGTCTACCTGGAGCAGGCGCAGGACATGATCGGCCTCGTCAAGGAATCGCTTGGCGAGAAGGTCAAGTCCGTGCAGGACCTCGTGAAGTGGGAGGAGCCGCTCGCCGTCGTCAACGGCTACCTCGCGGACTCCGAGCCCTTCCAGGAGGCCAACCGTGACCTGCGCAAAGCCCGTAGCGTCGTACGCATGGCGCGCAAGGACCTGAAGGCCGCCATCGACGACGTCTTCGTGAAGTGGAAGGCCGCCGACCGCGCCTCCGCATCCTCGGGCGACGACGAGGACGACGACTAGATGTTCACGGGCGCCCACGCCATCCTGTACAGCACGGACGCGGAGGCCGACCGGGCCTTCTTCCGCGACGTCCTCGAGTTCCCCCACGTCGACGCCGGCCATGGCTGGCTCATCTTCGCACTGCCGCCCTCGGAGGTCGCCGTCCATCCCGGCGAGGCAAACGGCGCGCACGAGCTGTACCTCACCTGCCGCGACCTCAAGGCCACCATGAAGACGCTCAAGGCAAGGAAGGTCAAGTGCGGCGACGTCACCGAGCAGCGCTGGGGCACGCTGACCCACATCCAGCTGCCCGGCGGCGGCACACTCGGGCTCTACCAGCCCAAACACCCGCTTGCGCACGGCTGAGGACCTGCGCCAAGCCGGGTGGCAGACCTTAAATCGGCGCCCCAAGTCGGCGCAACGTCCCGGGACATCCCGGGGCAGCCACGGGTCTGTGGTCTAGCGGTTATGACGTCACCTTGACATGGTGAATATCACCAGTTCAAATCTGGTCAGACCCACTGCACACGTCGAGTAGGATTGCGTCCCATCGCTGTTGGACGGAAAACGTGGGTCTGGATGGGCGCGAACGGCGGGCACGCCAACCCCCTGGTTTCGCCTGAACGCCTACAGACAGCGCTTCGTCCAGGCCCTTAACCATTATCAACGGGCCCGATGTAGCTACTGCGTGGTCGGTCACCGCATTCGCCTAGTGGAACCCGTTATCGTGGAGTTGCCGGGTGGGGTGCGTCTGCAACTGACCCTTCTTGGGGCCGCAACGCCTCCGGCTAGGCGTGGCCGCAAGCCCAGCCCGGCCACTCGTGCCTTGGTTGCGGCCTTGCAACAGGACGCCGCCGGGGGAATTGTCCGGGACCGTGCCGCATACCTTTCGATCCTGCGCCGCAGCGGCCACAATGGCTCAGCTGCAAGTGCTGGACTCATCGTGAATCGTGAAGCCAAACGCACCTTCGGCCACAGCCTCGGCCGCTTGACGGCCAGTCGAAGGCAGGGTCGCGCCGGCGCCGTCTTGCCGGCCCAAATGCGCAAGCGCCGGGGACGCAAACCGAACCCCGGAACGGTTGCCCTCATGCAGGCCCTATCCGCCGATGCCGCCTCCGGGCGCGTCCAGTCCCGTGTCGCGTACCTACGAATTCTCAGGCAAGGCGGCCATAAGGGTTCCAAAGCTAGCGCGTCTGCAATCCTGGCTCGAGAAGTACGCCGACACCTGGGTCACCCACTCGGACGACGAACACGCACGCCCCGCATATACAAGGCCAAGTCGGGGGCCGGCCGCAAACCCACGCCAAACACGGTCGCCCTGCGCCAACGCCTAGCAACCGACAAAGCCGCCGGCGCCCTCCGAGACGCCACACACTACGTTCGCTGGCTCGTCGACCACGCCAACATTGGACTCAAGAAAGCGCGCCCGGTCGTGTACCGGGAATTGCGAGCCATCAAGTAGCCTGGCCGAGAAACGCAAAGCCCTCCTTGCGGGCGTCCGGATCCTCGTAGGCCATGGGCGTGCAGCTTGGCTCAACTTCCGGGTCTCGGGAAACACTTTCCCTCCCCTGAGCAACAGGAGGGGCTGCCACGCGGTTCGAACTTTCCGCAACTTTCCGCAAATTCCCTCAAACTGGTCTTTCAACTTTCCCTCCTGTTGGGAACCTTCCAGGAAACGAACCCGGCATCCTTGCGTCTTGGTGCGGCCGTGCGCGCCAAATCTTGGTCGGCCTGCCCTCCAGGCGGCCGGGCCACGTCATTTCCCGCCCTCAGGTGGCCAAGTCCCTCTCCTGGGCAACAGCAAGGGCCACGCGGCCGGGGTCATCGCCCGCCACTTCCCTCGATCTGGTGCTTTCACTTTCTCGCCTGTTGGGCACTTCCCGCCAAACGAAACTCGAAGCCGACTTCACCCCGAGATTCTTCGGCCCCCCCCCGGCATTTTTCCAGAGGTGGCGGGCGCCGAAAAGACCAACGACCTCCATGCAGGCGGCGCCGGTCGGTCTCGATTGACGCGGGCGATGCGGGAAGTGGGCCTGCTGTGCTATCCGCGTCACGCCAGGTGCACGCAACTGGCCGGCGATATGCAAACTGTTTCAAATTGCGTCAAAATGCACTTTCAAAATGTTCCCCTGTTGAGCAAAATGCTCCCGACGACTCTGCCGAACGGAGGCACAAAACAAGTCGTCCCCTCTCACCGTGCCCCAGCGCGTTGCTTTCACTCGCCGCCTGGAAACCCAAGCCGGCCTGCACCACTGCGACTACGTGTCGCAATCCCCAGTCGGAGAGTGCGCCCGTCCATGAAACCCCAGAGCGCTCGTCTGCGCTCCGCACCCTCCGGCCGTTAACCGGCACGATAGCCGATGGAGGCTTGTTCTGCAACGAGAGCCGGGGCAACTCAAGGGCACCGGGTACCGCGGTCCTGAATGCTGCCCATGGAACGTCCAGGCAGACGGGAGAAGCATGTCCATTGGAAGCCGTATGGCGAAATCTCCTCTGGCTTTGGCCACAATGTGGGCCCGATTGCAGCTGCATCCAGTTCCAAGAGGCCCTCCAGGGCGTTCTGGAGTGACGTGCGCGGCGAGGGCCGGGGTTTCCGAACGTCCATAAAGACGGGGAAAACGCGTTTTCGCCAAGGAGTGCAAGTTGCCGAGCCTGAATCGGCGGCCCGGCGTCATCGAATCGCCTCGAACAGTCCCGCCTGGCGGGCGGCCATGGGCGCGGGTCGTAGGTGCGGGGCGGCAACGCGCGGATCCGGAAACAGAGGGTCCAGACTCTCCGGCCTGGTGTCGGCCGCTGGGCGACCGTTCCAGCCGACCTGGACGAAGCGATTGTCCAAGTGCCGAAGGAGTGTCGGGCGGTAGTGGGTGGGTTGCCAAGACACGGCGCGCACCGCATCGATTGCCTCAGGCGTCACGCAATCCCTCGAGGCCAAGGAGAACCTCGTCGAACTCATGACAAAAGAGGCGCCCTAGCCGGCGTTACTCATTTCACCCCGGCTAGCGCCCAAAGAGCAATCAACCATGGGACCCAGCCGGGATGCAATGCCACGAATTTGCGCAGCGTTGGCAGGTGACGAACATCGTTTTCCTGATTTTCTTCATGGGGAAGCGCCCTTTGACTTCGTCCAAACTCGTTCCATCCGTCGCTTGGATGAAGAAGCCCGTTTGGGACCCGCACCTTCTACAGCACAAAACCTGCCTGGCTTCGACCGTCTCATGCACGGGCCGCTTCGCCAACGGAGGTTCAGGCAGTCGCTGAGCGCAGGCCAGCGATTGGATTTGGCCCAGGTTTAGCCGCCAGGAGTGAGTTGCACGGGCTGGGCTGCTGAACCCGCCGGTTTCGTGCCTTTCAGCCGACACCAGCCCCTTCTCTTCGAGAATCCCGAACAGATGTCGGTCCTCGGGCGACAGGCCGTGATCATCAAGGCGTTCCGCGCCGCCAAACGCGGTTAGCACGAGATGAGCGTCCTGGAGTGCTTCCTCGTGCCGGATGGCCACTAGCTGGGTCAGGGCGCTTGCAAGGCTTTCCACGGTGGTAGTTTGCGCAGCAAAGCCGTCAACGTTCGCCAAGCTCTGCCTCTCCATCCCGCGATTTGCATCGAGACGGGCCGTCCGCCGCTCATTCCGCTCCCCCTGCCACCATGCAAAACCCCGTACCTTCATCCACGGGGAGGCAAACCACCGCGGCTTATGATTTGATTGGCTGCATTCGTCCGGCAGGCACTGGCCTGGCCCAATCGAGACAGAATCCTTGCCGCAGCCTGGGCTCGCGCCGGTGCCTTGTCGACGACCTCGGCGCCCCGGCCGCGGGCGCCAGCCCCGCGGCATGTGGAAGCCTCACCATCCGGCGCGCCGTCGCCGTCCCGCATGACACGCGCAAGCCCACACCTACGAAACCACCGGCCCGCCACAGGGAGCCGCCAAGGTGGTGGCGCGCTACCGTCGGCGGCGAATGGTCACGCCGACGGCGCAGAGCCCCGCGACGCCCAAAATGGCGCCCACAAGCCCCACCAAGAAGGTGGGATCGGTGGCCGCGGGCGGGGCGCCGTCGCCCCTGCGTGCCGGAGACACGCTCACCGTGGCTGGATGCTGGTAGGTCGCTCCCGTCAGGCTGTCGCCGGTGCGCATCGTCACCTGGTATTCCCCGCTAGCCGCGTAGGCATGCGTGGTCGGGCCGGTGGTCATCTCAACTGGTGCGCCGTCGCCGAAGTCCCACAGATAGGATGGTGCCGAAATTGAGGGGGCGGCCGTGACCAAGCCCCCAGGTCCGACCGTGAGCATGAATCCCGTGGCGGGGACGGCCGCAGCGTGGTTGACGGGCGGCATCGCCGAGACGCTGAAGGACACCATCGACGACGCCGCTGCGAGGCCGTCACTGACTTCGACGATGAAGCCGTAGGTACCCGCTTCAACGACGGCGACGTGCACTTTGGATTCCGACGAGGCGGCGACGGGCACTGGCGGTCCGGCAAGCTGCGTCCAATGGAACGTCAGGAAATCGCCGTCTGCATCGCTTGACCGCGAGGCGTCCAGGGTGACGGTCTCGCCCACGTTTGCCCCACTGGGCGCGATGGCCTGCACCACCGGCAGGATGTTGCCGTTGTGCACCATGACCATGACTCCGTCGATGGCGGTTTTTTCGGCGAGGGAAGCGGTAACTTCGAAGTACAGGGCTACCGGGTCTCCTCGAACGTCGGGGGCCGTAAAGGAAGGATGTGCCGTACCCGCGCCAGCCAGCAAGATGTGCGGTCCTGCACTCTGGATCCATTCGAATGACGCACCGCCGGGTCCGGTCGCCTGTAAGCTGACCGGGGTGCCGGAGAGCGCGGTCAGCGGATTGCCTGCCTCGACGCCGAAGGCGGGAGGTGTCGAGGGGTCCGTTGGCTGCGAGGCGGGTGGCTGCGCCGGCGCAGGGTTCTGTGCCTGCCCGGTTGGCGCAAGGACCGACTGCACCCGGCACGTGGTGAGGCTTCGCCCGCCGTAGCCGTCGCGCGCCGTGAGGCAGACGCTGGGCGACCCGACGACGCCGAAGATGTGTGTGGGGTTGCGCGCGGACGATGTGTAACCGTCGCCGAAGTCCCACGTCCACGCCGCGACGGCGTCGCCTTGGTCCGGGTCCGACGATCCGTCGACGAAGACGACGGCCTCGCCGATGCGGGACGTGCTCGGCGCGGCCGTGAACCTTGCGGTGGGAACCTGGTTCACCTTCACTGTGATGGACACGGTCGCCGATGCGGAGGCACCGCCGCCGTCTGTCACGGTGTAGCTGAAAGATTCCGGCCCCACGTAGCCGGTGAGGGGTTTGTACTTGATGTCCGGCCCCGCGATGACGGCCGCACCGCCAGCCGACGGCACCGTCACGGATGTCACGGCGAACGTCGACCACGAGGCGGGGCCGCCTGCCTCCGCATCAACATCGTTGATCGTGACGCGCGGGGCGAGCGCTGCAAGCGGCGTGTCCTTGATGATCGTGTAGGTGTCACCTGATGGCTGTGGCGTGTCGTTGACGCAAGCGACGTTCAAAGTTGCCGTGGCGGTGTTGACAGCGGCAAGGGCCGTTGCGTCGTAGAGTTGGTAGACGAAGGAATCTGTGCCGCAGAAGCCGGCATTCGGCCGGTAGGCGAAGGCACCGCTCGACGAAAGGGGCGTCGTGAGGCTGCCCTGGGAGGGCCCCGAGACGAGAGTCGATTGCAGGGTGTGGCCAGGTGGGTTCGGGTCGTTGCAAAGGACCCCACCGGGCGCGGCACAACCGGGGAGAGCCGTCGCCGCAAAGGGAGTTGCGCACAGCAAGGCCGGTGAAGCGCTGCAGTCCTCGTTGAGGTTGTACGTGTCTGCGGCGGCGGTAGGGGCGCCGGCAGCGCACGTCACCGTGATGGCAACGGTCACCGTGTTGAAGTCAACATTGTCCGTAACGTCGTGCAGCGTATACTGGAAGGAGTCCGGTCCGCAGTAGCCGATGGTGCCAGTGTAGGCGATGCCGCCTTTTGCAGCGAGGGTGAACGCGGCGGCGTGCGTGGGCCCGGAGGCCGCGACGAGGACCGCTTGGAGTGCATGGTTCGCGGTGTCCTGGTCGTTGCACAGGACGTCCGAGTAGGGGCCGCCGACGGTGGCGGGGGGAGTCGCGCAGAGCCCAGACACAAAGGCGGTCTCCTGCGCGACAGTGTATGCATCGCCGATGGCCGACGGCGCGGGTGGGGCTGCTCCATCGTTGTCCGCCACACTTGCCGTGACGGGAACGACGGAGATGCCGTTGTAGAAGGGGTCGGCGCTTGAGGCGCTGTGGCTGGTGACACCGGGGTGTGGGTTGGCTTCGGTGACAGCGTCGTCGACCGCACCCACGGTGATGGTTTGCGGCGAAGACCACGTCGCTGCCGTGAACGTTAGGGTGGCAGGCGCGCGTGTGACCTGGGCATCCGCGGTGACGGTGACCATGACGGCGGCCGTAGGTTGGCTGTTGAGTTTGACCGTGTAGGTATCGGTGGCGGCGCTGCCTTCGGCGACGGCGGTGCCACCGCCGGTTTCGGCGACGATGACGCCAGCCACGTCATTGTCGGTCACGGAGACGGCCAGCGAGCGGCTTGCACCGTCATACTTCGGGTCGTTCGAGCTCATCGAATGCAGGATCGAGGACAGGAGGGGGCTCGTCTCGGCCACGGCATCATCGATTGCGGTGACCGTCACAGTTTGGGCCACGTTCCAGTTCGCCTGGCTGAACGTCAACGTGGCCGGCGTCGTGGTGACTTGCGGCGACGACATTGTCACCGTGACCGTCCCGACCGTGGGGTCTGCCGAACTGGCAGGCTTGAACGGCAGGCGGACCTGGTACGTATCCGTGGTGCCGCCTTCCGTGACGTCCGTCCCGGTCCCCGTGGGTACGAATATGACAGTGCCTCGGTCGTTGTCGTAGACAAGAATCTGGTATGTGTGACTCTGGCTCCCGTAGTCCGGCGTGCTCTGCGTGATGATGGTCGAGACGGACGGGTTGACGGGGTCGATGACGACGCCGTCCTCAAGGGCCGTAATCTGGTAGTTCTGGTCTTGGCCATAGGTGGACGGGAAGAACTCGAACGAGGCTGGGCTCACCTGGATGTCTGCATTCTTGTAGTAGGAGTATGGCGTCCCCCCCGGCGATGGGGTCCCGCCCGGGATGAGGAAATCGACGCGCGGCGGCACGCCATCGGTCATGGCGCCGGTTGCCACTGCAATAATTCCATGGATGGTGAAGGACGTCGGCGGGTCGCCCTCGACGATCTCGAGGCCTGCGGCCGGAAGCGTCGTGGACCAGAAAGTATGGTTGGCCTGCGCGTGCGGGACGAGAGCGAGACCGAAAAGCAACACAGCCAAGCCCAGCCCCCGGCGCGCCCATCGATTTTCCCCCGCATCTCGCACGTTCTTGCCGCAAGCGCGACGCCCACTGGACCAATCCATAACTGAACACCCTGGAACACCGCCTTAAGTTTTGTCGCCGGGCCGAGTGTAGCCAAAGGACAACGAATGGGCCGGACTTAGCCAATCGGTGGCCCTCATGCAGCCAATCGAGTTATGACGTGCACATGATTGCTCGCCTTTTGCCCCGCACGGGGGTCGAGATGAACTGCATGAACACCAAACCAACACTGATGACCTTCGCCGCCATCGCACTGGCAGCAACCATGGTCGCACCCGGCGCCAGCGCCGTCGTCGTCCAAGCCACGCACCACCAAACCGCAGGCGGAACGCCGGTCTTCGGCTCCCTCTGGGGTTGCATCGTCGTCTCCTGCAGCAACCTGCTCGAGGACTCCACGGACCACCTCAGCCTCAACACGCCGACCTACCTCGTCGCGGCCCGCATCATGTACGCCGGAACCGCTGCCTGCGGCGACGGCATCTACCGCCCTGGCCTGTGCCAGCCCGGCGGCGCGGACAACCAGGCCTACTTCTACGGCCGCGGCACGCAGGCACCACTGACCGGCGCCTTCCCAGCCATTTGCATCCTCGCTGACGGCGACCCGGGCGCGACGGGCTTCCCGAACAACGACGGTGGCTCCGGCGCCGTCGACTTCGGCATGACCTACTCCGTCTGGCAGAACGTGCCCTTTGTCCAGAACGGTGTCATGTTCGCCAACGGCGGCACGACGACCTCGAGCGGCCCGTACTTCGTGTCGGACTTCCTGGTCATTGGCACCGGCACGGACGTGAACTTCCAGGTCAACATCTACAACCCGAACACCACGGCCTGCAACTCGTGGTTTGATGCGGACGCCGGCGCTGACGTTGATGCCGGTGAGACGACCTCCATCACGCCGACCAACGGCAACAGCGACTGGGTCACCTTGCACCTGGTCTACTAGACCAGTGCGGATGCAGAATTCCCAGCCTCCTCCCCCTTTTTCTATCCGCCGCACTCCTCCCGGTCTTGCCATGACTTGTCGTCCCATCGCCGGCTTCACCGCCGTGTTTCTTGTCCTCCTTCTTGCCGCACCCCTGCCGGCGTCCGCCGAAGCGCAGGCTCAACCCGCGGGCGCAGTGGAGCAGGCCGCACTTGCCCGCATCGAGCAGCAAATCCGCGACCTGGCGGCCGCAAATCCAAAGCTCCCGGGACCGACGTTTGCGTGGAACGCCATGGCCGCTGACCGGCCGGACCTTGCCGTGCGGGATGCAGCGCGCGAACTGGCCTTCTACCGATGGCGCGCGTGGCTCGACTTTGACGAGAATCACCATTCCTCCCTCACAGGTCGCCAGGCATTGGACCGGGCCCGCAGCGAGTCCGCGGCCATGCAGGCCGAGGCCCTTGCGACGATGCATGCGTTGGATGACTCCCCCGTCGCCGGCTCCGGGCCGGAACTGGAAGACGGCGTTGCCCGCGCCTTGCCTGCTGCTGGCATCGTCACCCAGTCGCCCTATGTCGACAATTTCCTCCTTTCCTGGCAGCGGCGCTACGCAGACAACGCGACCGACCTGAGCCCGCTCATCACGGTCATGGCCGCATTCGAGGCATCACGGATCCTCATGCAAGAGTTGCCGCCCCCTGCGCGCGGCGCAAGCGTCGTGGCCGCTCTCGACGAAGGGACCGCCCGCCGAGTCCATGAAAACGTCACGTACTGGATTGGATCCAGCGATCTCCCAAGTGTGGTGGCGGGGGCGGGCGAATCGTATTACCAGGATGCCCTCGAAGCGCAGCGCCCCCTTGCAGCCTTGGTCTATATGCTGGCGGCCGAGATGGCCCACGAGCAATCCGAGATTGGCGCCGAAATCGGCGCGAAGGGCTACGACATGCCCGCGACCTTGCGCTCGATGCATGACGAAGGGATGGGCTGGAAGCCTTCGATGCTCACTCGCGAGGCGGTCGATCTTGCCGGTTTCGTGCTCGAGGACGGGCGCATCGCCGAAAACGAATCCGGACTCGCAATCGAAGCCGTGGCGCGCCTCGCCATGGTGCGGCTCCTGCACGGGGAGTCGCCTCCAGTCGAGTACAGTCGGGCGCCATCGCAAGATTCCCCCGGCGTGGGAGAACTCGGCGCGTCCCTGATGGTCCTCATTGCGGCCCTCCTGGTCTCGCGGCGCCGTCGGTCCTGACGCCGAGCTGGGGCAATCGCGAGCGGGCCTCTTGCAGCCAAAGGGGCTATGTCTGTCCCGTCCATCGTTCCCTGATGCGCGCCATCGCAGTTTTCGGCCTATGCCTCGCCATGCTGGTTCCCACGGTCGCGTCCCTGGCACTTCCTGCGCCCGCCGCGGCGCCCGCCACGATGCAGGCCAATACAGCCAGCCCACTATGGAGTGCATTGCGTGAATCGGGGCGCACCCCAGCCCAGTGGGCGGTCCTTCTGACCTCGGACGCGGATGGCAACCACAGGACCGATTTCCTGGACGTCCTGCTTTCCATTGCTGCCGCGACCGGCCACCTCCAGACACCGGTCGAACTCCTTGTGTACGCCGATGCGGGCGGCCGGGCGTCGCTATTGGCCACCCAGCCGGGTGCCACATCCATCGACGGCGCGGGCGCAGTCTTCCTCCAGGCGGCCTTGAGCCGCGTCGCTTCCCTGGCAAGCCAGCCAGGTGTGTCTCTTGTCGTTTGGGAACCCCGTGCCTACGTCGACGGCACGTCGAACAACCCGGCAAGCAGCAACCCGGCAGGTTTGGCCCAGATTGGAATCCACCAAGGGGACCAGGCGTGGAGCGCCGGCTATGCGGGCTCGGGCGTCAAGATTGCCATCATCGATACCGGCGCAGACATCGGCCACCAAGCCCTCGATGGGGGCAAGGTGACCGCGTTCAAGGACTGCGTCGGCAGCGGCGCCACGTCGTACGACAACAACGGCCATGGAACGCATGTGGCGTCCATCGCCGCGGGGGACGACGGCACGGACTTCCGCGGAATCGCCTACCAAGCCGATCTCGTCATCGTGAAGGTCTTGGATGCGGCCGGCAGCGGTTCTCTCGCCGGATTCCAGTGTGGCATCACGTGGCTAAAGAACGGCGGCTCGCCGCGCGCAGACGTGGCCTCCATGTCGGCCGGACTCGCCGTTCCGCCCTTGGGCATCACGACGCTGAACGGCGGCGAAACCGACCTGTTCGGGTGGGACACCGTTGCGCAGCAGCTCCCCGGCGCCGTCGACATGCCGTTTGCCATTGCCGCCGGAAACTGGGTCTCGACGGCCTACACGGACGTCAGCGGCGTCGACGAGACGACGCATGTCGGCGTCAACGGGGTCAACCAAGTATCTTCCCCGGGCTTCGCCAACGGAATCATCGCCGTCGGCGCAGTCGACAACAAGCAGGCCCCAGCCAGCTTTACGGCCCTTGGCCCAGGAAAGCATGGCACAATCTACAAGCCCGACGTGGCCGCCATGGGCGTCGACACGTGGGGCGCCGCCTACGGCAGCACCTCGTACTACGTGCAGTGGTCGGGGACAAGCATGGCCACACCCCTTGCCGCTGGCGCGCTGGCCCTACTCGTCGACAAGGACAACACACTCACCTATACCCAGTACAACGACGCCCTACGCAACGGTGCCGGCCCCGGCTGTATCGTGGCCCTCAGTGGCGCAGGTTGCCTGGCAGGACTCAACGAGGTTCCCGACCCCAATTTCGTGGTTGGCTTCGGCGTCGTGAAGGCAAAGACAAGTCTCGACCTCATCTGACGCGTGGTGGTCATGAGGGGCCGGCGCGGCCGAGGTTCCCCACGAGGGTTCACCGGGCCAACCTTTAGGACGCCTCCCCATCATGACGAGTCGGCCGTGAGGTTATGGTGTCGGTCGGCACGTCAATGTTGGTTCTAGGCGCGCTTCTGCTCCTCCTAGCGCCGGGCGCAAGCGCAGGCGTCTGGGTGGATGGGGAGACGACGTCGGACAACCCCCGCGACCTGACCATCGACCGCACGGCTGGGCCGTGGAACGTCTTGCACTGGAAGGCACCGTCCGCCACGGACGGACGGACACTCACGGGCTACTGGGTGTACCGTGACCCGGGGACCTCGACCTTCGACCCAGCGACCGACTCGTATTTCATCCCCATTTCATCGGGGACGGCGTTCACGGACACCGCGTGGCCGTATTCGCAAGCCGCGCTCTACTACGTGACCGCCGTCTTCCAAGATCCGGTGAGTGGCGTGGTCACCCAGAGTTGGCCAAGTGTTCCGGCCCCGTCATACAGTCTGCCCGCGGGCCACATCGCCTGGCCGTGTCAGCCCTTGGACTATGATGCCGCCGCCTCGGTCCCGACGGCCACGGCTGACCCCGTTTGTCTCCTGCGGTATTGGAAAGCCCTTCACGTACCGCCGTAGACCCACCGCTTGCCGGGGGGACACCAACTGCCGACGAATCTTTGGCCAAAGCATGCGGGCGGCCCGCAGCTGTGGGGGCCGTTGCGAACGGGGAAAGCGCGTGGGGGTGGAGTGACCAAGACCGGCGTGGTGGATTGTCCGGATCCACGGTCGGTGAGTCGGCTGCTGATTTGCCGCCCCCATACGCAACCCCCTCCCTGCACCGAAATGCAAGAGTCGTTTGGCTAGATGGGGATATGGCGTGCCGCATGTAGCCAATCTTGTTATATGGGCCCCGTCGGTCGTGCTCTTGCGGCAAGATTTGCCGCGAGGTGGTGTTCAGTGAGGACTCTATTCGCCATGTTGGTTCTGACCATGACGGTGGCCTGTGCGCCGCCCGCAACCGCCGACCCTTTGCCGGTCAACTGGGTCATGACGCCAGGCCATGTGGGCTTCTGGGCCGATGGCATGACGACCACAAACCACCCGACGGACCTTTCCCTCAGCCGCTCCGCGACCTCCAACGAGTTGTCGTGGAACGCTCCCCTGTTCTCCGACGGGCGGACGTTGGTCGGCTACTACGTTTACCGACTCCCTGGAGACGCGCAGCTTGACCCCGTTACATCGTTCTACGTAACAACAGGCACGTCCCTTTCCGACACGACAGCCGACCCCACGCACCCGTATGTGTACATGGCCACGGCCGAATTCCAAGATGCGTCGACGGGGCAGTTCACCCAAAGCCTGCCGGGGAACGTCGCTGTGGCGTTTGCCGGTGGATACCCGCACTGCATGACACCGCAATACAACCTTGCAGTCTTTCCCTATGTCTTCGTGGACGCTGGCTGCATCATTCCCTGAGTGACATGGGCCGGATTCTCGTTGTCGTAATGCTGGCCATTTTGCTGACCATGCCGGTCGCGGCCGCTGACCCCTTGCCTTTCCTGTCGGGCAGCACGCGGGAGGCTTCCCTCGTCGGCGACGTGCAGGCCACGGGAGACCTGTCCTATTTCGCGTCGCTTGGCCGCCACGACCAACAGGACCCGGCGTCCAGGCTTCCGCCTGGTTCGCCAGAGATTGCTCCGACGACCATCACTCTTTTTGCTGAGTCGGTCGATGCGCAGACGGACGTTATGCGCTCCGATCCAACGGTGCTGTTCGTGGGGCCCGTGCAGAGCTACTCGGTGGAGAACCGGACGTTTGCGGGCGGAGTGTCGTTTTCATCCTCGGCAATTCGGCCAGGGTTCGATTTCTTTCTCGCGCCATCGCCGGGTCGGCCGCTTCCCCGGGTCAGCCTGTCGGCAGATTCCGGTGTGTTGCGGGCGGTGCCTGCACCTGGCAAGGAGTCGAACAAGATTGTGGCAGGACCGCATGAAGCGCTTCCGTCGGCCGGCCAAGCAACCATGGCCTGGACCCCCGTGTCGTCTTGGCGTACGCTTTCGGTCGAGGGAGATTTCACGCTCGTCGCTTGGGAGATGGACTTCCACGCCACCTCGAGCGAAGCGGCGGTTGACCTTGCGACTGGTTACGTCTTCAAGCCGGCTGCCCCCGTTCCAACGGGGGACGTAAACACCGTGGGATCAGTGGAGATGCGTCAGACTTACCTCGCCGTCCATGCCGGAACGATTAGCTTCACCTTCGCTGCCGCGCCGACGGCGCAATTGGACTTCTCTGCCGTCCATGCCAACGTCGGCTATCAGGTGACGCTTCCGGACGCCGACGGGTCCGTGCAAGGCCCGGCGGGGCCCGAGGCGTTCAGTCGTCGAGATGTGTTCGTCCAGGGCATCCTGGAGGTGTCGTTCGCCGACGCGGGCGCGACCGTCTTCGACGCCAGGGTTTCCGGTGACGCGGCGCAGGCGGTCGTGGGCGGCAAGGTCTATCACTTCTCGCCTCAGGGGAGCGTTGGGGCTCGTGGCGTCGCCGTGACCCCCACCGCGTGGCTTCCCGTCGCTGGTGGCGCAGTGGTGGTCGCCGGCCTCGGTGCCTATGCGCGACGGCGGTCTCAAGTGAAGAGGATGAACCACCTGGAGCTTCTCATGGAGGCGGCCATGTACAGGGACGCCGCCCGCTCGGCTGGTCGCCTAGTCCGGTCGCGCCGCCACGGGCAGGATGCCCAAGTCATCCAAACCGTGTCGCTTCTTCGCCTTGGGCGGCTGCCCGAAGCGCAGGCGTGCCTGCGGTCATGGCGCGGGCCGCAGGCAGCCACGGTGGATTACCTGTGGGCATTCCTCCACGCGCTCCGGGGCGAGTCGCGCGAAGCCCGCATCCGACTCGACCAATGTCTCGCAAAGGACCGCGAAATGCACTTGGAGATTGACACGAATCCGGTTTTCCAGCGGTTGTCCAAGCCGGCCGGGCCGGCAGCACACGAGGCTGGTGCATACACATAGCCGCGCGGCGCGATGGGGAAGGCAGCCGGTCCCGCATCGTGCAACTGATTGGGAGCGAACCCGGCATCAACAAGACCACGCTTTGCCGGGAATTGGGCCTCGGCTGGGGAACTGTTTCGCACCACCTGCGCGTGTTGACGCGCCGTGGACTCGTTGCGGCCTACGGTCGTGGAAAGGAAGTCCACTGGTTCCCCTGCAGCGTCGATGAGGCCCAGTACCGATGGTTGTGCGTGCTGCACGATGGCCGGGCGGCGTCAATCGTCAATCATCTCGAGAGGCGTCCCGGCCTGCGGTTGAGTGACCTTTCGGACTCAATCGGGATTTCGCGGAAAGTCATCCGGCGTCACCTGTCGCAGCTGGGGGAAGAGGGCTTGGTGACCCACGAAGGCGAAACACAGCGGCGCTACCGTTTGCAGCGGCCTCTTCTCCCTGCGGGGCCGGACGACGTGAGCCATCGACAATGACCCGACGCCTGTTTGCTGGCGCCGACGTTGAGCCGAATGGTGCAAACGCTGCGGCCCCCCGGTCTCCTCGCGGTCCTCGACTGGGCTGAACCGCCGGCCCCGACCGCGCAGTCCAGGGATCGGACCACAGCGGCTACCCACGGGAGGTAGCCCGGATCCGGCTTGTCTTGTCTTTGAAATCCGGCCCACCCCGTTCAATAGGTCTGGTGCCTGGTATGGCGTCGGTGCCAAAAATGCGCTACGCCATCGTCTACGCCTTGCTTCTGCTGGCCACAGCAGTCCCGACCGCCACCGCCGATACAGGCGTGTGCGCCTTCCGCTCCGAGACCTGCGGCAACGACGGCTCATCCAGCTGCCCGACCTGCGTCATCTTGCCCAGTGGCGAATTGGGCGGCTGCGTGCGCTATCCCGACTGCATGGCGGTCCCAGTTCCCTGCCACCCCGACCCGGGGTCCGGGGCTACCATTTACTGCACCCAGAACAGCTTTGGAGATGGCGTCTGTTATGGGTCAGTCACGGCAGGCGAAGCGTAGGTGTTCCAGGCGTCTTGCATGAGTTTCTGCGGGTCTTGTGGGGCCCTGATTTCATTTTCCCTCCTATTTTGCCACTTCTCGATCAGGTGAATCCGGCCCGTAGGGCCCATGCGCGTCGTGTGCCCCGGTCTCGGCTGGCCCCCTGGTTTCGTCAACGATTTTCGGGGCGGCCGGATGAAAACAACTCGCAGCGAGCCTCAAATTGTCGCAAAATGGTCCAAACAGCCCTTTCAAAATGTTAAGGTGTTGGGCAAAATGCGCCGACCCTCAAACCCGGCATCACCCAAAAACAACACCCTCGCCGGGAGAGCACCATCCCATGCAAGCCTGGTCAGGATACTGTGGCGCGGCCGTCAAGGATGGCTTTCTCCGTTCGTGACCTTGTCACGTTTAGCGCCAGCTGCCGTGCAAGAACACCCGTCGGTGTTGGCCTTCCCTGAGGAACTCGATGAACGGGTCATGGCCGGGCTCCGTCCATTGGATTGCCTTGGCAAGTCCGTCGTTGGCCTTGTCTTCGGCCTCGATGCCGCCGTCGGCGAGCAACCGGAAATTTGCCGAAGGCAAACCGGCGTTGACGAGGCAAAGCCGGATGTGGCCGTAAAACGTGTATTTTCCGCCCCCCTTCGAGGCCGTGAGGTCGCCAAAATCCACGGGCTGAACCCTCCACGCTGCTTTGGGACACGGCAAATCGCCGTTTGGGTTTTCGCAGAACATCGTGGAGGCCGGATTGAATCGCGCATGGATGTTTGCGCCCATCCGCTTCCAGAAATCTTCCGCCGCCGTTGCGGCGTCCACTTTGTCAGATATCGAAATGGAAGCCATGGGGGGCGCAACGCGTGCCGCGAGAAAGGACTTTGGGCGGAGCACGTATTTCCTTAGGGAAAGCCCGCAGAGGATTGCGGTGCCTCGGGAGCGGAACAAGCTCCTTCAAGACTCTCGTGGGAATAGCCGGACCATGGCCAACCCGTGGCTCAACATCGTCGGTTTGTGCGCCGACTTCGTAGGCGTTCTCGTTTTCTTCTGGGGCATCTACATTCCGAAGGACGCTCTTCAGCGCATGAAAATGGAGGTCGCCCAGGTGGGCACTATTGGCGGTGGCGGGCCGGACCAGCTCATGAAGGATCGTGAGCAATCCATCAAGATAGGTATGTGGGGCACCCTTCTTTTAGCGATCGGCTTCCTGTTTCAGCTTGCGGGAAGTTGGCCGAACTAGGTCTCGAGGTGGCCAGGGAACGCGGTGTAATCCCGACGAGGATTTCGCCACGGTTTGGGGACTAATCCTGGGGACAAGGGCACCGTCGCGCTGCTAGGCCTCGACGGTCCTTCTTGATCTACGAGCGGGCCCGCGCGTGCAAGACTTTGTGCGTCTCGGTTCCGCCGTCTTGTAGGGGCGACCTCAAATCGTGTCGCAGAATGCGCAACCATGGCTCACCCGGGTCGCGTTCGCTGGCGCCGCGTGTTCGCTGACCTCGAGGTTATCGCGGACAAATGGACGTCAAGGCCGTTCCGGCGCCGCACTGCCAACCTGGCATTCTATTGGCTCCTCGCAATTGCTGTCGGGGGCGGGTTCCTGTGGGTTGAGTTCCATCCGCTGGTGGGCCCCAAGCAGCACCCGACGTGGGTCGACGCAAGTCAGGACGCACTTATTGGATTCATGTTCTCCGCCCTGGCGGGGTACTCCTTTCACTTCAGACCGAGGCCACGGACCTGGGCCGAGCCTAGCGACGCCGAGACTCAACTTATCGCCGCGCAAATCTCCTCGTTACGAGAAGGTCGGGACAGCAATCGCGTCAAGTGGTTGGCGGCAGTTCTGGTGGTTCATACGGCGACCTTCAGCCTGTTCGGGTGGCTCCTGGACAAGCATGTGGCGACCGACCGCTTTCCAGGCCAACAATTGGTGGCCGTCGGTCTGACTGCGGCGTGGCTAGTGTGTTGGGGTGCCGCGGCCTCAATCTTGGAGTATGCGTACCGATTGAGAACGGCTGTTGATTTCCTGGCCAAGGGCCACAAGGGCCTGGTGGGCGACTTCTTCCGGTCCGTTCATCAGCCACTCCCCACTTCAGTCGTCCATGCGGCCGTTCCCCTCGCGCTCTTCCTTCTGGGAGGATACTGGGCACAGGTTTCCCTGAACGTCTGGGTCCGGATTCTAGGCTGGGCATGACGCACAACCCTGGGTAGGATTGCTGGAGGGCGAGCGTAAATCACCAGGCCCCTTTTCGTGGCGAGCCCTACCTGGCTACGCGGGACCCGGGATTGCCCAGGCACGTTCATGCCCATCATCTGAGGTATTTCGGGCGAAGAACACCTGTGCATCGAAGTCATAGCCGTGGCCGTCGAGGTCCATGGGTCGCAGGATACCCCGTGCCCGTCGCACGACGTCGGCAAACACGTCCTTCATCTCGCCGCGGATGCGTCCCCATTCCGTTTCAGGGTCGACGGATAGCGCCATGAGACAGGAAAGGTCCGACGCGAACTTGCGCAAGAGGAACGCCAAGCGCCCCTCGGCCTCGTGCCGGTCGCGAAGTTCGAAAAAGCCTGTTTCTAGTGCGGTGATGAGTGCAAGGGCGATAAGGGACTCCGTGAAGACCCCGTGGAAGACGACGTAGGCGGACCGGCGGTCGTCGGCTTGGCCGGTGATGGCGGATGCGCGCACCTGGTCCCATGGGGCAGGGTCCGGGAACATAGACGAGAAGAGTGTGTGGCCGCATTGGTGGGCTACGTCCTCCGTGAGGCCGGGAACGGACACGTGCTTGGGGAGGCTCAGGAACGATATGCCGTGCAGGGCCTCCGTTGCGAATGACCGCAGCCGCTCCTGCCGGGAGAATACGAATCCCCGCGTCGTCGCCTGCAAGAGGCGCCAGTAGGCCGGGACAAGAGCCTCAAGGGCATTCAGGGCCTTTGCGAGCGTGGCCATAGCTGCCTCGTCGTGGACGACCTCCAAAAGCACGGATTGGTCCTCCTCGGGGGTGTACGTCTGGAGCAGCAAATCCATTGCGGTGTACACCGTGAAGTCGCGGATCTCGGCCCTGCCGTCTCTGGTCGGGGCGAGCACGGAACGCTCGATGGCCCGGCCTGGCTCCGGCTGCCGGGCTGCTGCAAGGAGAAGGGGGTGGAGGAACGCGGCGTCGTCTGAAAAGTCGAGCCGCGCGAAGGCGTCGGGGGCCATCCGGTAGACGAGGATGCGATGCTGCATCGACCGCTGGTGTTGCCCGAGGAGGGCACGTTCTTGCCAGTGCGGCCAATCGAGTTCAACGCGGCGGGTCATGCGAAAGGCACCACCTAGATCGGCCTAGCGGGACAGCTCCTTGGGCGTGACTGGGCCGCGCAGCGCCATCATGGCATCGAGCTTCTGGAACACCGGCACGAGCTCGGGAATCCAGATTCCGGTGGCCTGGTAGAAGCAGTTGTGGCAGCCAGAGTAGCTTCCGCCAGTGATGCGGGTCATCAGCTTGTTGACATCAGCCGAGCCGGCCTTGCGCAGGAACTCGTCGAGCGACATCGTTTGCGCCTTGTGCGGCGTTTCGGGCTTCATGGTGGTTGAGTACGTCATTCTTTCAGTTCTCCATGTGCGCTCATCCAGGCCCCGGGATGCCCAGCCGAGCACGGAAGCACATGAATTGGGGGCGGGAGTTAGGCCTTGGGCGTGTGGAAAAATTACAAAAGTCCCAACCTAACCAATTTCATTAAATATGAAACTCCGGGCGAAGAATCACGCCGCTCGCCCGAACTCCTGCTTCGCAATTTCCGGACCAGCAAGGCCACGCTGAATGATGCGCGCCCACGCGACGCAGGCGTCATGGATCCATCGGAGCAGGCCGCCAGCGGTCCACGCACGATGCCGTAATGGATTGTGTGCTCCAGCCAAATTCGGCCTCGGGGGGAGGTTCGGCCGGGAACCCTCTACCCTATTGTGGCGATTTCCCCTCTGCCACCTGAGCATGAGGCTGTCATCCGACGAGAGCAAGGTCTTGCAGGCGCTGCTCCAGTCCTATCGTACTGATGCCAAGTGGCCCTCCTTTGGCGGCCTGCACCGCCGCCTTGCGCTCCAGCTCGACGGCGAGCTCGGCGACGTAGTATCGTCATTGCTTCGAAAGGTTGGCCAACCCGAAGTGCGCTTCGAGTGGGGGGACTTGGTCCGTTTGCCCCCCGGGCCATCTTGATGGACGAACATGTCGAGCAGACCTACAGCGTTCTGCTCCGAGCACTACCACTTCTGAAGGATTTCTACCTACGAGCGAACGAAAAGCCAAGGGTCACCCATCAATACTTCTTGGACATGGGATGGAGTCAGTGCGATGTTTGGCGGCTCCACAACCTCTGCATGTCGCAGCGATTCTGGTCCGACATGGGCTCCACTCCGGAGACCGGTACCTGGGTGATGGATCTCACGCCGGAGATTACGAGATACGCAAAGGCCGGCTCGGCAAAGGAACTCTGGGGCTGGCTTGCGAAAGATGAGCGGAAGTGGAGGAAGCGCGCCCGTCGGCCGGACACGGGCCCTTTGGGGCAGCCTACCAAGGCCGGCCGTGAGTGGATGGCCCATTACATCGTGCCGTTGATACTTGGTGTGCTCGGCGCCGTCATCGCTGGCGCCATCTTGTGGCGACTCGGATTGCACTAGGGCCGCCATGACGGCCCGCCACAGCGCGAGACGAAGCCGAGCCCGCAATCACCCGTGGTGGCTTGTGACACGGCCCCGGGTTTGCGGCAGGTCCCTAACAATCTCCGAGGCGGGACATCACACAGAAAAGCCTCTTGCGCCACACCCCATGACAACCCCGATGCCCACTCCAAATGCGCCACGCTTCAACGCAGCTGCGGGGGCCCTTCACACGGCCATCGCGCAACTTGCCGGATTCATGGCGCAGCGCCCAATCTCGGAAGCGTCATTCCAGACGCCATCAAATCCCGAGGGGCAGACAAGTCCCCGCCTGCGGGCCGCTGCGGAGCTTACCCAAATCCTGTTGGAAATTCCCCAAATCAACGGGCCAGCCATGGGCGAAAGAGAGGGAATTGAAACGCTGGGAAACCTGTTCGTGGACGTGGGGGAAATTCTTCAACGGGTGGGCCCAAACCTGCCCTAGTAGGTAATCCCGTTTAGACGGAGCCAGGCGTGGATTGTGGACCTTTTGCGAACCTTTCGTGGTTCGCTAGGCCTTTTCCGAAAGAGCCGCGACCGTCTCCTTGGCAATTTCAAGCATTTTCCTGGCGTCCGTCTGGCTGCTGGTTTCTCCGTGCAGGATGGAGTTACGTTTCCGGTTGTAGGCGATAATCTTGGCGGCCGTCGCCGGAGGAAGCCACCCTGCGATTTCCAGGCCGCCTGCCATTTGGACCGTTTGCCAGGCTGCGTCTGACTTGGTGCCTTGCGCGCCCGTCGCCTTGCGGAGAAGGCCTTCCCAGGATTCGTTGAGGCGGCGCTCCACGACCGTCCACGCCAGGAAGAACGCCTGGCGCCATTCCTCGTCGTCCAAGTGGCTCTCCGCTTCCAGGAGCGCGACATGCCAAGCTGCCGCTGGGTCACTGAGGCTTGCCGACGCTTTGCGAAAGGCGGTCGCCACGGTGGTCTTGGATATCCAGGCGCTTCCAAGCCAAACCCGTTCGGCGACCTTGACTGGCGGGCGATCCTGCGGGACGAAACCCCATGACGAGTACTCAATGGGTCCCGTGGAGTTCCTGCGCACAATAAACGGCGCTAGGTCTTGCGGCCTAAGATGCGCAGTCTTGTGGTCACCTCGGCGCAGGTGAACGCAGACGAGGTTGAGAAAGCGCTGCGCCTTCTTCTTGTCGGCACACTCGATACCGATGCTTCCCTCTTATGTCGCAAAGGCCGCGCCCAGTGGCGTCTTCACCTCGACGATTCTAGTGCCAGGACTCCCGCTCGTGAAAGGGCCCCACAACAGTTCTGCCATCGTCGAGGCAGGATGCTTTCCGATGTTGCAAGGCGGGTAAAGTCGGCTGGCATATCCGCTGGGAGGCGGCTCGACGTAAGGAACGGGCGGGGTCGGGATCGTTTGCCGGACTTCGCGTAGGTAGTGGCGCCGCCGTTCCCGGTTGCCTCGTGCCTCGCGGAAAAATTGGTCAACAAAATCAGCAGGATTTCTTTGCAGCAGGTACCCGTGGAATACGACAGAGCCGTGGTTCGCATCCCACCCCTGTAGGTACAAGGCCGAGTCTTCGCGAGACGGATTCATGAGGTGCACGCGAAGGGTATCGAAAATGCTGCCAATCTGCCGGGCGAGGTGGTCGCTTAGGCGCCCCCTGCTCGTGGGATCCCGGACCGAGAAGACCGGACCACGCCGCTTGAGCTTGACCGGCCATTGGAACCAGGGTTCCGCATACAATTCCTCGAGAACCCGTTGGAGGTCCTTGGGCTCGAATGGCCCCCAACTGTAGGTCACGCCATCTGAAAGGCTTGGCCAATGCATGGCAACGACAAAGTGAAACTCCGTGTCTGGCCAGCTTCTCATCCACAGGTGGGCAAACTGGGTCGGGCGGCCAAGCCGCTGTGATACGTGAACCAAGCGTCGGACGGGGGCGTCCTCGCTGCGGGCCCGCTTCCGGTACTCCTCGATGAGGCGAGCAAACCATGCAAGCGCTCGCGCATCTTGGCGAGGCACTGGTTTCTCATCCACCATGTCGCGGACGCCATGCCCATTGAAAACAGGGCGCTTGGAGCACGGCACTGGTGTTAGATTGTCGAAGCCGCGCTAGAAGCGTGGGCGGCCGACGAAAAATCGGCGAGGAAGTGCGGGTGGGCGCGTCGTCGCGATGGGCAGGGTCCCTTTTTGGATCGGTGCCCTCGTGAAATCCCCTCATGGCTTGCGCCGCCCACCACTAGGCGGGCGAGGCCGTTCATTCCTTGGGCTGTGCGGCTAGATGCCAGCACAAACCCTCGCTTCCCCTGAGCCGGTCGCGGCGATGGGTTCGCTTCGTTTCGGCAATGGAATGCCGGGGCTACTTTGGATAGATTGGGCCCATTCATCACGCGCTTTCCCTCCTGTCGGTTCGGCCTGCCGTCTACTGGGTCACGTTGCCCAGGCGTTGGACGTGCCTTACCAATCCATCGTCCTGACGAGAAACCGAAAGAGGGGCAGAGGGCTCGAACCGAGGCGTCACAGGTTCCGCGTGTCAACTGTGGTGTGCCCCACGTTGGCCGACGCGTAGCAAAGGCCGTCTCCAAAGCTGTTCTGCGTGCAGTAGACGGTAGCCCCGAAGCCCGTGTACGGCTGGCAGGGAACAGGGGCGTCCAAGCAGTCCGGGTAGCGCACACAGCCACTCAGTTCGCTTCCGGGCAAGACCCAGCAGGCAGGGTACCCGGACGAGCCGTCGTTGCCGCACGCGTCGGAGCGGAACGCGCACACCCCCGTGTCGGCGGAGACGGTCGGGACAACGGCAAGGGCCGCGAGCAGGAGTATGCCGGCAAGGATGGGTCGCATCAGGGACACCAAGCCAGGCAAGGCTGCCCGTTCGACATCCTTTGTGGAGAAAAAACCGGCATGCCGGAGCCGTAACGCGCCAGCCGCGGCCCGACGAGGCCGACTTGGAAGGTGTGCCTGAAGTCAGCCCCGCGGGAGTCGTCAGCGAACGCCCGCAAGGCCCCAATAGACATCCTGATCGTCGGTTGCCCAGACGACGTGGTCGCTTCCGTCTGGCCCGATCGCGACTTGCAGGAAGTCCCCGAGCGGGGGCGTGCCGCCGCATGAGGAGTAGCCCGTCGTGCAGATGACCTTCGTGGAGACGGGCTCGTCTGTCATGGCCAGCCTCGTGATGGCCGGCGTGATGGAGGCGGCATCCAGGATGTCCACCAGGTAAGGTCGCCAAGGGCCCTTCACCTTGTTGGGGTCGCCGGGATGCCCGGGCGCGGCGTAGAACGCAACGGCTGCGTGGCCCGCCGCGGCGGCGGCGATCCAGGGGCTGGCGGCCGCGCCGCCCGGGTCCGAGACGCGCACCGGCGCCATCCAGGTTGCACCATGGTCGGAGCTCGCGGAATAGAACACCTGGGCGTTGCCGTCCTTGAGCTCGGCCCAGGTGGCGTATAGGTTGTTGGCGGCGTCGGCAGCGACGGATACGAACGTGTAGTCCGTGGGGTTCGTCGTATCGAGGACCTTGGCCGCAACGAACGTCTGGCCCGCGTCCCGGCTTACATAGGCGTTGACCCCGTCGCCGTTGTTGCCGACGACGATTGTGCCGTCGGGCGCGATGGCGATGCCACTGGCCCCAGCAGGCGGCGCTTCGACCACGGGCGTCTGTTGCGCGAAGGTGAGGCCGCCGTCCGTCGACACGGCGACCCAGAGCTGCGTGATGGCGCCGACGAAGTTGAGTTGGCTGATCCATGTCACCGCGACGAGATCACCCTCGCCGGCGGCAACCCATTCCCTGTCTCCCCAGGGGACTGCGAGCGCGGCTGCATTGCGGACCAGCCAGGTTCGTCCTGCGTCGTTCGACCTCGACACGGTCACCGATGCCAGGGTCAGGTCGACGAAGTACGCGGTCCCTTGCGGGCTGACGGCCAAGTCGCCTTCCATGCCATACGGTAGGTTGCTGACGCCGGTGGCCGCGTCCACGGGTTCGACCTCGGCGAAGCCGGTCCCGTTGTGCGCCACCCATAGCCGGCTCGATTGGACACCGTCGACGCCGCGCTCCTGATGCAGGCCTTCGGCCGCCGTGACGTAGATTGTCCCGTCGGGCCCGACCTTGACGCTCGGTTCAAAGCCGACGCCGGCCTGGTTGACTTTGAGGTTGGCCAGCACCGAGAGGACGCGCCCCGGTACGATGGGGTCGATAGCTGGCGCGTCCGGCACGGTGGGCGCCGCAGGGCCGCGGCCCGGCTGGACGCAGCCAGCCAGAACGATGAGCGCTAGCAGGAGAACGGCCGAATGGCGCATGCGAGTCAAGGCGATCATGTCCATCACCGGCTCGGCCCTTAAGGGGAGCTTGGAGAGATTGTTGGCATGAGGGACGAGAACTCGGAAAAGCAAAAGAACCCGTCCCCGAGTGTTCGCCGTCGTGGCCGACCGACCGTCCCGGCATTCTGCGGTCTGGCCGTGCCTCATCCTCCTGCTTTTGACGGGCTGCGCGGCGGCAGTGCCGCTTGCAACCACGGCAGGTCGCGACATGGACCCGCCCGGAAGCGAGAGGGGCGAGGCGCCGGCCAATGCCACGCAGCGGACGCCCCACCGCTCAGCGTCGGCTGTGGAGGTGACCTTCGATGACACGAACTACTTGGCCACGCAACACGTCACCCTTTCCAACGATTACGGCGGCGCCCCGGCGGCCCGCGTGCACCTGGCCACGCCCCGCGGTGGCGTGATGGCGCGGCCTGGCCAACGTAATGCGTACGAAGTCGAGGCGGTCCTGCACGCGCGAGGCCCCACCGAACAATCGGCGCGCAACCAAATCGCCGCCATGCACGTCGTGGCGCGCGACCGCCTGGGCCAAGGAAAGCTGTTCCTTGACGTCGACGTGGAATTGGCGGCCGCCAAGTCCGATTTCCCCTGGGATGCCCTGGACACCTTGGGCGGCACGCCCAGGTGGGCCGATATCGTTGCCACGTTGCCCGCCGAAGCGGACCATGACCTCGATGCGCAGACGACCGACGACGCCCTGGCTGTGACTGGGCTGCGTGGGCAGTACCTCGATTTGCAGACGACGACGGGTCGGCTCGCGGTTGACGGCCAATGGGCGGCAGCCCGTCTGCGAACCACCTATGGCGACCTCGACTTGAGTGGGGAGTACTCCGAGGCGTCAGCCACAACTGAACGGGGCAGCATTTTCGTGCGCGGCACCTACGGCGACTTCCAGGCGGTGAGCCAAAGCGGCGAGATCCGCGGCACGGTGCACCCACAAGACGGTGCCCGCCACGCCCTTTCCACCGAGGATGGACCCATCCACTGGGACCTCGAGCAGACTCCCCTGTTTGGACTCAACCTGACCGCCGCCTCTTCGCGCGGCCAGGCACAACTGAGCGTGGCCGGCGTGGCGACGCAGGGTCAGGGCGAGTTGCACCAAGCCGTCCATGCCGACGCGTGGCAGGTGGTGACGGTCCAGGCCTCAAGTGACCGCGGCGACGTCGTCCTCAGCGCACCCGCCGTCGTGGCTGTCGGGAACAGGCCGTTCGACTTGCAGGTCGGGACGGCGTTGCTCGGCCTCGGGGCCATCGCCGTCGCCGCGAAGCTGTTCGGCGGACGCCTCCTCGCACTGTTCACCCGTCTCGACACGAACCAGGTCCTCAACCACCGGCGGCGGCAAGCCATCATGGACCACGTCACGGAAAATCCTGGGCGATCCTTTAGCGACCTGCGCCGCGACATCGGGCTGCCCAACGGCGTCCTGGTCCATCACCTTCGCGTCCTCGCGGCCCATGGGCTGCTTGTCTCGAAGGGCCGCGGCAACCGCCGGTGCTATTATGCACCGCGGGCCGCCGTCCATCCGTACCTGACGACGGTCCAGGCCAGGATCCTGGCCGCCCTGGATGCTGAACCAGGCATCACCCAACAGGAGCTTCGTGACCGCGTCGGCATCCCGCGTGGCACGCTCGGATACCATCTCGGCGTCCTCCGAGACGCGGGCCTGCTGCATGAAGCCAAGAAAGGCCGCTTTACGCGATACGCGCCCACTGCGCCGAATGCCGTGGACAACGCAAAGCCCTCGTAACCCAGGCGACCGCCGCGAGGCCGGCCGACAGGCCGAACTCCGCTCCACGCTCCCTATGTTGCACCTCAGCGTCCGTCACAAGCAGGGCTACCTGCCCCAGAAGATTCCCCATGAACATCCGCGTTCTTGCTGCCCTTGCAATCCTTCTCGCCGGCTGCGCCACCACGCAACCGACGACGGCACCGACTGACGCGACGCCGGCCACGACCGCGGCGGACCAGGTGGCCAAGGACGTGACGGTCCCGTCCGCTCCATCGACCGGCCCTCGGCCGCCCACCAGGTTGTATGACGCCTGCGACAAGTTATGCGAACCAAGCGTCACAGTCGACGGCAAGGCTCGACTCGTCGTCACCGAGACCATGCAGCGCAAGGGCGGGTACCTGGCCGTAATTGACGGAAACGGGACCGTTGCGCGCGTGGCCTACCCTCCCACACCGTCCGGCACGACGGCTGACGCCTTCCAACAGGACAACCTCGTCCAGACGGATTCCCAAGGCCGTCTCGTGTTCTCCGCAATGGTGTCGGACTGGTTCCCCAATGGCCAGCACGCCTACTTCAACACGGTCGGGCTGCAAGTCGCCGTATCGCCGGACAGCGGCCGCACCTGGTCCTCCAACGTCCTCGTCACGATCCCGGCCCTCGCGGCGCCGCTGCATGACCGCCAATGGCTGGCCTTTGGACCGGATAACGTCATGTACCTCGTGTTCCAGCAGATTCCCACCGGCATCTGGGCTGCGCGGTCCGACGATGGCGGCAGCACCTTCCAGACGGCAATGCCGGTGGCAACCCATGCCGATCGGCTGTACGTCCGGGCAAGCGGCTTGCCCGCGGTCGACCACGACGGTCGACTCGTTGTTCCGTATTTCGCGGTCCTCGACCCGACAACGACGGACACGGAAGCCTCAGCTACGGTCAGGATCGCCGTCTCGACGGACAAGGGCCTTACGTTCACGCAGACCATCGTCGCCGTGGAACCAAGCGACCACGGAGCCTGGCCCACCGTCGTGGCCGACGATGGCAATGGCCTTCATCTATCCTGGGCGTCGGCGACCGAGGGAGTCTTGGTGGCGCACTCGGCGGATCATGGCGCCACGTGGACCGCCGCAACTGCCTGGGTGAAGGAAGGTGTCATCCCGGAGCAGACGTGGATGGCGACAACGCCACAGAAGACGCTCCTGGTGGCGTGGTATGCCAAGGACGGGAACGGCCACGTCCTGCGCCTGGCGCGCGGCGGAGCCAACTACGCGGACCCCCAAGAGGAAGCCATCACGATGTCCCCGAAGCTCGCGGGCGGACAGCCCTCCACCGACTTCCCAAACTTCACTGTCATGGCGGACGGCACCGTCGCATCGGTCTGGGGGGAGACCGATGCGGGCGTGACCCTGGGACTTACTCGATAGGCAACCAAGACCGTTCCAGAAAAAAGGGGGAATGGGGAAGAGGGCTCGAGCTAGAGGCGTCACAGGTTCCGCGTGTCAACCGCGGTGTGCCCCACGTTGGCGGACGCGTAGCAAAGGCCGTCTCCATAGCTGTTCTGCGTACAGTAGACGGTGGCCCCGAAGCCCGTGTACGGCTGGCATGGAACAGGGGCGTCCAGGCAGTCGGGGTAGCGGACACAGCCGTTCAGCTCGTTTCCGGGCAAGATCCAGCAGGCAGGGTACCCGGACGAGCCGTCGTTGCCGCACGCGTCGGAGCGGAACGCGCACACCCCCGTGTCTGCGGTAGCGGTCGGGACTGCTGCGGCCAGCAGAAGCAAGGCGTAGACGATGGCGTAGCGCATGTTTGGCACCCGATACGCGACAATGGACCCGGTCTATTGAAGCGTCTGGTGAACAAGCCGAGACTGGCCGCGCTCCTCACGACGCATTGCCTGCGGCGCAGGGAGAGACCACGCAGGGTATCAGGTCCGCCGGCGACGCGCACGTCCATCGACTTTTCTCCTTCAACAGCCGGCGTGGTTTGACTGCATGGTGGCCCTTGCGCGGCTGACCAACGGCGAGTGGGGCGGCATCGAGGTATTACCGGCGCCGTGGCGCGGCCGGGGACGACCACAGCGTCATTACCAGATAGGAGGAGGCCTCGGAGGGACCGGTTACAGGTGCCCCGTCTCTCGGCATGTTCACCACACGCCTTTTGACCCGGCCGCTCCAGTCAGTGCGCGTGGCCAGCGGCGGGGCAATCCGTGTCGCCGTGGCGATTACCCTGCTCGCGGCCGCCGCCGCCTTTGCAGCAGCCCCGCATGGGGCCGTGGTCGAACCTTCGCGGCTCTCGTATGGCGACCACGCCGTGTATCACGTTTCTCGATTCGACGACTCGGGCCACGCCGTCTCCAGCCCGGTCCAGCGACTCGACGTCGACGTAGGCGCCACGACGACGGTCGCCGATCACGCCGGGCGGCCGCGCCTTGCCACTCCTTTGGAGTTCAGCTTCGGTAAGACTGAAGCCGGGCGCGAGGCACAATTCATTCGCAGCTACTGGCTCGACGGCAGCGACGCCGTATCCGTCAGTACCCAAGGCCACATGTGGCGGGGCAAGGCAAGCTTGCCGGCGCTTTCCAATTCCTCCACGGATTCCACTCAATCCGTTTCCTGGCACGACATCCTTTGGGACGCCGCACCAATGCCGTGTGGATTCGGGTTGGTTGGACCCGAAAAGGCTGGCGCCGATTGCCGGACCCATTGGACGGCCGGCTCGCCGTGGGCCGATGACATTGAGGGCCCTCTGGCTGACCTCTTCGGCTCGCCCGGCCCCGGCCACTCCGCTTACCGCCTCTCGCTCGTAGGGACTGGCCGCTCGCGCCTCGATTGGTCCACGCCGTCGACGGTGGCGGCCCTGCCTGCGCTCGTACAAGCCCCCCGCTCGATGCAAGGGCCAGGCGGCACAGGCCCGGGAATCTTCCTTCTCGGCGACGCCCTCCGGGCCATGCAGAACGACCCGGCGGACGCAAGTGCCAGGGACCTTGTCCGACGCCATGCGGACGCCTACCTGGCGTACGCCCGGTCATACGAGGCGGTCAACGCCGCAGGGCAAACCCAAGTGGCTTGGCACCTCGCCGTCGTCGGCGGTACAGAACGCGTCGAACGGGCGGTCACCCGCGAAGCAGCTCCAGTTCCTGGCCTGCCGCCCGTCACCCGGGTTGTCCATCCGTCGTCCATGGAGTATGCGATAGACGCTGCCCCGGCCACCCTGGCCCCATCCTTCCTCGCCCCCTCCCGTATGGCCTCCATCGACTCATTGCAGGTCGCTTTCTTGGCTGCCACGGGCCAGCAGCCTACGGGCTGGGGTTTTTCCATCGCCTGCCCCAGCCTTTCCTGCCTGACGATTGACGTCCATGTGCAAGTATTCAAGGAGGAATTGTACCCCGCAGGCGCGAACGGCGTTGGCTGGCAACGCAATGTGGCCTCCCGTGACCGCCTCGACGCGTCAGGTGATGGAACATTCTTGGGCCTTGGCCACGCCGCCTTCGGCCAACCCACGCCAAACATCCTGGCAACCGGCCCCCTGGGCGAACGCGACCCGGCACAGCCTTCGAGGATGCCTTGGCCGGTCACGCCCGCCACTGTGGCAGCCGGCACGCTCGGCCTCCTTGGCGCCATCCTGGCCCTTTCGCCCGCCTGGAAATACGCCGTCGCCCTATTCTCGAGGATTGAGGCATCGCGCATGCTCGACCACCCGGTGCGGCGAAGGGTCTACGACTTGGTGCAGGAGGATCCAGGAATCCATGCGCGGCTCGTCGCAACGCGCCTGGG
Source organism: bacterium (assembly GCA_040390065.1). Classification (GTDB taxonomy): domain Archaea; phylum Thermoplasmatota; class E2; order JACPAO01; family JAHFTW01; genus JAHFTW01. The sequence goes on from JAZJZE010000011.1 coordinate 63,076, forward strand.
CATCGCCGGAAACACGGCGGTCCATCACCTCGCTCGGCTCGTCGGCGCCGGCTACATCGGCGAACGCCGCATCGCAGGCTACCACTGCTACTTCCCGCGCTCCGGCCTTGACGAACGCCTGCAATCCGCCATTCCAGCTTTGAAATCAAGAGGCGCCACGGCCGTTCTGAACACCGTTGCCGCCCAAGGCTCGCCGTCCTTCCGCAGCCTCATGGCCGCCACAGGCCTGGGATACGCCACCGTCCACCACCACGCCGAATCCCTTTGGAAGGCAGGCCTGCTTTCCGCCGAGCGTGATGGCCGCACACGGCGCTTCCGCCTCACCGAACTTGGCCGGCGTATCCAGGAGCAGGCCTTGGCGAGTATCGGGAGGTTCCCCACGCAGCCTAAGAATCCCGCACAGTTGGGTGGACATGCATGAAGCTGGTTCCCATCGCCGTGCTCTCCCTACTCGTCGCCGGATGCGCGACGCCCAATCACCCGACGACCGCCGAGTCGACGGATCCAATCATCGTGTCAGCTCCCGATGATTACTCGTACCTCAACCAGACGAACCAGGCCAACCGCTCCCACATCCACGACTACTGGGGAGGCCGGACACAGCTGACCGAAATGGACACCAACAGGAGTGGCCGCGAGCAATGGGTCACCACGGGGAACTCGGCCACGCAGTGGAACCTTGAAGACTTCGTCCTGCCCCCGGGCAGCGTGATTCCCCAAGGAACTGCCGCCGTGACCGTCACAGTGACCATCACGCCGGCGGCCGGCGACAAGTACCGGGACGTGTCGCTGACATACCGCACCGCCGCTGGCGCCGATAACGTGACCGGGCCCCTTCCCGCGGACAAACCCATCCGCATCGCCACGCTGGCCGCCGATGCCGACTTGCCGCACCAGATGCTCTCGGCCTGGCGATTTCGCGTCAGTGCCGCCGGAGACGGCTACCTCCGCCTGACGGGAAACATCCGCTTCCAGGTGGTCGCCGAACGAGGTTTGCCGATTCCCTTGTACCCTGGTCACCCGGACCAGTGGAACGGCACGCGGCAGATCGAACTCTTTTCCGACGCCGGCGAACTGGAGGATGTCTACGTGCCCCCCGGCGTCGTGCCCGGCTCGCCCGAAGTCTGTTCATCCCTCCCGCCGAGTGGAAACTGCGTGTGGCTGCACCTCCCGTCGGCGGGGGCCATCGTGCCGGTGGATGCCTGGTACGTTGGCGTCGAGGTTGAAGCAGCCGGGACGCCGCAGCCCAGCTTTGACTTGTACTATCACGGCGCAGATGCATGGGATTTGACCAAGGCCGAACCGGCCCAGCACACAGGGTCGAAGACCACGTACGAGATTCCGTTGAAAGGCAACGGCGACGGCCCGTATTCCCGGCTGAGCCTGTGGGAGTTCGCCTTGTACGGCACGACCCGGGCCCTGGAGACCGGCTCCTTCAAGATCACCGCAATCGCGTATCACGATGCGCCCCTGGGCCCGGCAACTGCCCCGGATCTTGGAACCGCCTCGGGTTCCCCTGGGTGGGTTACCTAGTGTGCGAGTACTGGATCGACGCTTCTGACTCACGCTCGCAGGCCATCAATGAACCCCAGGAGCAAGAGGTACAGAGCGCCCGTTGCACTGAGGAGGCGGTTGCGTCCAGTTGCCAGAAGCACGATGGGGGGATGGCCACCGCCAGCATGGCGAAGCCCAGAACAATCGCGGTCAGGTCCAGCGGCGTCAGGGAATGTTGAGCCCCCTTCTACTCACAATAGATGGTCCCGTGAATGGTTCCCACCCCTTGGCCATTAGGGTTCAGGAAATACTCGGCCACGAAGATCGGTTCGGTGCTTCCGGTCGGCCTGCCATCGTGGGGGGGCGACGCGCCATATCCTCGTGGCTTGTGCGCGCCGTAGCCGTTACGTTCGCCGACCATGAGTGGGGAAGTCGTGGGGCACCTTTCATCCAATACTCCTAAAAGAAAGGGCCTGCTTTCCTCGCAATGCCCGCCGTTGCGTCGAAGGGGCCCGCCGTTCGGGAACCATCCGGCATCATCGTGGAGGAGCTCGGGCCGACGTATGCGTTCCCCATGGAGGTCAGCCGTCCAATCCTTGACACGCTGGATGCCTTTGGCCCCCACGCTCACAACCTTGTCTCGCTCGACACTCTGTACGCCACGGCGGTCGCGCAGGTGCCCGAGCTGGCGCGCGGCGAGTTGACTCGCGCCTACTGCTCCACGACCTCATACCGAAATCGTTTCCAGGACATTGCCAACCGGTTCAAGGACGCCGTCAGCGGCACGAAGGTCAGCAAGACGGAGCCCGAGCAGACGATTTGGATTCCCATGACTGAATTGCACTGCCCGGCGGCCATTGGCTGCACGGCCAAATGGACCCGTGCGGCGTCGTCGGAGCGGGATGCCAATGTTGGGATTCGAATTGCTGGCTTGGGCAGCGAACTGTCCTTTTCCAGGAAATTCGGCTTCAACCGGTCAACCACGACGCCGGTGTGCGCACGAATCGAGTTGGCCGCGAAAGGCGTCCTGGAGCACTGCACCCGGTCGGATGGATCGCGATTCACACGAATCCGGATAACCGCGATTCAGGACACTGAACGCCGAACTCCATTGGGAGACGAAGCCGACGGATGCCAACATCTTCCCGCCGACCGCGAGGCGCCCTGGGCGTCGAGCCGCGAGGAGTTCAACCTCATCGCGGGCATGACCGAAGACCGCGGACTTGATGTCGAAGCGGGCCACGCAGCTGATTTTGACTTCAAGGTCGACGTCGGGCTGTTCAGTTTCAATCCTAAGGCCTCGGTCAAGCTACTGCGTTCGACGACGTACGACTACCACTTTGACGGCGCCCGCACATTTACTGGCTACTTGCCCAAGGGTCGGCTATCCCACCTATGGGCGACCTCGACCTAGCCCAAGGGAACCGGGGAGGCCGGACCTTGGCCTTCGTCCGGACATCCCGGAGTGCTGCACAAGCTGCCCGGCAGCGTGGAGCTATCCCCAACCGGGTTGTGAGTACCGCGGGGAGGCGACGCGCCATATCCCTTCGTGGCTTGTGCCCGTCGGCTGGGCTCCCATGGTGTAGCCTACAAATCTCCGCCCTGGGAGAATGCCGGTTCGATAAGAAGCGCCTTGGCGAAAGCGGTGGCATCGCATCCAAAAGGGGGTTGCATGCCGGCATGAGCCACCGTAACCCCTTGGCAGGAAATCACGTGACGGCAGGATCTGGACGCTATTCTGAATGAAGCCGCCAAACCGCGCGCGGAAAAGTTCCACCCTCAGGCGGGCGCCTTGGCTTTTGTCGAATGGCCTGTCCCCCAGGGGTTGTCGCAAGTGAGGGGCCTGCGACGGCAGGCGCCAGGAGGATCTGGCGCGGGTGAAAACCGGCCCTAGCGTCAACGGCATCTGGCGGTAGGATTACGTGGGGACTTGGGTGGACAAGCCAGGCGCCTTCCGGGCATGGGCCGAGCAAGAGAACCATGACTTCTTCGACGGCCGAGCAGTTCGCATGGCAATCGCATGAATCCGGAATCGCCTTATGTGGAGGGCCATCGGCCATGCTTGACGGGTGGGCCTTGCTGCGTACTTAGGTACCCGGCCCGCGCACGGGACGCAACCGCGGCTAACATCTAGCTCGATTACCGCCAGGCTTGGGGATAATCTTGAAGTATTTGTTCAGCCGTCATTGGCATACTTGAACCAGGGAGGTAACTGGGAAGGGCATCTCGACCGGTTCGGCGACGCCGCTCGCAAGGCGCTGTTATCCGTAGAGCCCAAACTGGAGTACGTCCACCGCGAACGAGCGGTTCTCCTGCTGCGCCTCCTGGTGGCCGCCGAATTGGCAAGGGTGCAGCTGACAATCGGCCAGATTCGGAACGCCAAACTGGTTCCTGCGCAAGCGACAACAGAGGGCAAGATCCTCCAGAACGAGCACCGGCGCTTTCGGGACACATACTCCAAGAGCGACGCGTCCGGCCGCCCGCTGGTAATCGATGACAACACGTTTGGCCGCCTGGTTTCCCGTTTGGAGAGGGCGGGTCTCGTACGCAAGGATCAACTGGGGCGCGAGGCGTACCTACACATCGGCGCTGCTCTGGACGACGCTTGGATTGCGGCGAAGACGGTGCCTGCCCCCGAATCAAAGCTGGAGGAGGGCCCATCCATCGCGGAGACCGGCTTGGACGTAACGGCGCTGCCCGAATTCGAGATTGACCGCACGAAGAAGAATGCCCCCGCGCACTTGACCTTGCGCTGGAACGGCAAGGCCCAGCCCGCCCGCCTATCGACCGACTTGACGGCGCCCGGCATGCCGCGCGATTGCTACGTTCTGACTCGCCAACAATTCAGCAGGTTTGGCGGCTTTGAGGATGCCGCGTTCCACGGCGTCGGCGCCGCGCTACAGGCGCTGCGCGACCAGCTAATGGCGGTCGGTAGCGCCAACGACAGCCGTCTGGACCACGAAAAGCGGCTTGCGCTCAATTGGAAGCGGCGAGACCTGTTGCCGGCCGGCCGCCTCGTTACCATTTTCACGTATGGCGAGGTCCCGGCGGTCCAAGTGGGCCGCGTGGTTCAAGATGGAATCCAATACAAAGTAGTCGTCTTCGATAATCTCAAAGACACCGGGATTCCAGGCCGCTCCTCGGACATCGACCAGATTGTGCGGCGGTTGGCGTGCCGCCGGGCCTGCGGCTTCGACCACGTAATGAAGGACTACTGTACGGAGCTGGCAGAGACATTGCACGAAATCTGCACATGCTCGGACAAGCCTCGGGCGGCCCGTCTTGCGCGCCGTCTTGAGAAGCGATACAGCGAAAGCATCAACTCCAAGCTTGGCGAAATCAAACGGGCCAAGAAGGATGTCCGGCGCGCCGCCGAGGGGCGCCTGCGCGTCCGTTTCTCACCGGCTGAGCTTGATTTGGTCGATTCCTTCCGGCGCGACCACGCGGACCTCGTCGCGGTCTTGGAATCTCTAGGTCCGTTTCTCGCCTTTGTATCGGCCGCCATTCGCGAGCGCCTCCTGGGTTTCGGCAGCACACGTTATCCGCTGGCTTGGTACAGAAAGGCGGCCGAGGGCGCCATGGAACCGCCTCCAACAGAGGACTCCGATCTCATGGCCCTCCATGAAGCAATGCGGTCCTTCCTCGCCTTCGCGTCGCCGACCCGGCAGGCCACTCTTGGAACGTGGGAACACAAGCTGATTCGCAATCTGGACTTCCTTTCCCAAGCCCTGCGTGACGGACGCGACTTCCAGGCGCTCCGCGTTCACGTGAAGTGCGCCCACTTGCCGGAATCCACCGCGTCGATTCTCTTCCGCCGAACATTGCAATCCTATCTCCAAGCTTTGCCGACCGTCGGCGGTGGCCCGAAGGTGGCGCTCCTGCCAGCCCGTCCAGACTCCAAGGAGGACGACCGCATCGACGTCTGGCTTTGCGACGGCATGCTAATCCACGTTCCGGCCCACGCATGGGACCAGCTTCACCATCGCCAGCTCCCGTTTGGCCCGCTCGTCGAAGCCGCCGTACAGGCCATGCGGCGCGACAAACCGGTTTTCTTCGTGCTGGAACATGCGGAACAGTCGAAGGACCTGTTCCGTGCTGCCATGGATGACGCGCTGGTGAACGGCCGTCTCAATCCCGACGAAGCCACTCGCCTAAACTGGTACCTGAACTCCGCCCATACAAAGTCGGTGCCGTCGCTGGACGAGCTGGACGCCAACTCCGATGCAAACCTGCTTGGGATCCTACAGCAGATAGCCGAATTGTACGTGAAAGGTCGGCTGCAAGCGGTTCGTCTTTCGTTCCCCCGCTCGCAGTGGCGCGTCGTGCGCGCCATCGGCAAGGCAGGCCCTCCCAAAGTAGGGCTAGCGGACGTCCGCCGGGCGTTGGCCGAAGACCCTGTCTTTCTAGAAGATGGCGTGCACGACGACCGAGGGGAACTCGACGCTAGCAGCACGCTCGACCGAGCTCGCACCATGCTGCTCGGTTTCCGGGTCCTCGGCCGCGGCGGCCAAGTAGAGGACGGTTTGGCAATTCTCCAGGAAGACCTGGAGAACGGCTGGTTGCGCCATCTGCTACACGAAGCGGGTGACCAGATGGCTGACAGCACAGGATTCGCCATGGACCTGCGGGATTTTGTTCAGAAGCTGGTCCTTGAAGAGGATCTCGACGAGCCAGGCAACCTGGCAAACCACTAAGGAGTAACCACAATGGATAATCCCCACCCTGCAAGAGCGCCAAAGCCCCGCGACGGGACCACGGGCACCTTCCTCGTGCCGCGCGACCCAGCCAAAATTGAACGACGCGCCGAGTATATCGTAAAGGTCGAGAACTTCGGGGATGGCTTTACCGGTTACTGCAAGGGGAAGGCGCTCTACGTCGGTGTACCCCCCGGCAAGCTTGTGGTGGAGGTGTCGCGTGAGAAGCATGTGCGTTTGACTAGCGAGGCCGTTCAACGTGGCTTGGCCCTAGTCTACTTCCGTGGATGAACTCGGGCGATGCTGCGACCTTGGGTCGCGAGGCCTGCGAAATCCGTCCGTCGAGGTGGGGCGAAGCCGATTCGAAAAACGGTGACGACGTGGGATGAAGTTTCAATGCCCCAGCACCTTGCGGCGGCCGCCGTGTTCCCGTTGTCGTGGCCGCCGCCACGTCGCCCTGGTGCCGCGCACGTGACGCGCCGACCGCCTGGCATCCGACTCGGGCCGTCTTTCCTGAGATCTCGTCCCCAAATTCCTCAGGACTTGCGCTCGAGCGTGCCGGGCGTACAGTCCTCGGAAGGGATAGGTTCATGGGTCCCGCTCGTCCGCGGTGACCGCTCCTCTGCCCAACGCACTTGTCGCTCTAGCGCGAACCGCCTAGGACGGCAAACGTTGCAGTAGAACGGCTCAATGAGGACGGGCCGCTATCAGGCCGAGAAACGCGCGGCCTGATGGAACACCGAGTACGATCCGTAGCGATACACGGATGCATCGATCCCAGCGGCATTCTCGATGCCCGTAACGTGGTTTCCACCGTCGGACAGGACCCGGTCAAGGCGAACCTCAATCGCGTTTGATCCCTCGAACAACACGACCTGGAACGTCGCCGGCGCACTCGCAGACCCGTAGTGGGGAACATCCGTCCACTGCACGACAAGGGAACGAAGGGGGGCTGTGCCAAGGGTCTGGTACTTGATGGAACCCCCACCAGGGGGATACAGGTCTTCCCAGTATCCGGCCACCAAGTCGTTTGGGGCAGTGGCGTCTGGCAGCGACTGGCCGCTGCAGCACCCGCTACCAGCTGCCGCATCGAAGGTGAGGTAGCCGTTGCTGCTGACGTAGGCATTCGTGTGGCTCGTGCCGAACATCTTGAAGGAAAATCCGATGGAGATGGCCACGCTCAACTGATCGTCGCCCAGGTTGAGGGCCGTTCCCGTGGCCGAGATGTCAGTAAACCGGAACGGGATTCCGGTGCACGTGTACCCGAAGGTACTGGACGTTACTGATTGGCAGGGAAGGCACGACGAGCCCGCGTTGGCCGTCGTGGCCCCGGGGTTGGCGCCATTGAAGTCCACGATGGCCGACACTTCGCAAGGCAGGCAGTTGAGTCCGAGTAGCCCCTTGAAGAAGACCGATCCGGCCTGCGCGTTTTGGTCAAGGATATTGGGCGGGCACACGGGCCGGGTGGGGCCTGCTGCGTCGAGGTCGCCGCAGTTCGTGAAGGCCGACGAGATGATGACGTCCAGTGTGTCCCCGTTGGGCAGGTCCAGGTAGACATGGATGAAGTTGACGCGCAACGACGAACTTCCCCCGCTGGACAACGGCTCCTGCTCGTTTACGATGACGGTGACCCCCGGGGCTTGGTAAACGGTGTTCGGGGCCGGTACCACGTTGACTGGGGTGCCAAGCACGAGTAGCCCGGCAAGGCTCGTGCCTGCCGAATCCGATTTTGCTGGCGCAGGACTTGTGACTGTGTGGGACGCGGCCTGCACGACGTTGGCCGTGACGATGGTGCCCAAGTTGCCCAAGCCCGTCTTGAAATTGAGGCCTTCGACTCTGGCTAACGCGCTTGAGTCGGATGCGGTGCTCTGTGCCTCGCTGTGCAGCAGGCCCGAGTCAAAGATGGTCGGCCCGAGTGTGATGACGGTGAGCGGAACGACGGAGTTTTGGTGGTCCAAGGGCGCCGTTTGCTTGTTGTATTTTTGAATCAGGACCGTGGAGGGTGGGGCCGGGTGATGGATTTCGGCGTTGAGGTTGAATGCCTCGGCGCCCGCGTTGACGACTGCCCCCAGAATCAGATTCGTCACGTCCTGGGCAAAGTCGGCGCCGATGGTGCCATAGGTTCCGCCCGTTTGGGTCGCCGCGTACTGCAAGGCGGCAATTGTTGCCGCAACGCCCCCACTCACATCAACGGAAACGACCTGGGCGCCCAATCCAGCCACGACGGCTTCAAAGTCCAAGTCGTCGGCGTCTGCGGCAATTGCATCTGTGCCGGGATCGCCGCCGAAGTTGTTGCCCCCAAAATTAAGGTCGTGGGGAGGGGCATCTGTGAATAGGACGATGATGCGGCTGCTCCCTTGCCATCCGACGGCGGCGTTGGCGCCGGAGTCTGACAAGGCCCGCGTCATGGCCTCTGGTGTGTCGCCGCCGCCCGCCGCCGAAAGAGTGTTGATGATGGTCTGCACACCGGCAGGGGGTGTTCCCATGGGCGCGTCAAGCTTCCACGGATAGTCGCCCGGGCCGCCGTATGCAGCAGAGTATCCGGGATACGTGTAGCTCGCGGGATAGTCTTTGTAGTCCGCCACTCCGAAACGCGTTGTGGGAAGGGTCGCAAGTACATTGTTCATGATGTTGGTGGCTGCCGCTTGTACGTCGACGAGGGTGGCCCCCATGCTTCCGGTCGTGTCGAAGAGAAACAGCACGTCAACACTTGCCGTGCAACTGCTTGGCGGTGGGGTGGAAATGCCGGCGCTGGCGGGCAGGCTGCTTGCCGCGGCCAAGCACAGGGCCAACCATGCGCTCCAGGGCTTTGGCTTGATGGTGGTGTCGGGGGTTAGAGGATGTCGCATGTCCGTCACGTCCGAGTGCGGCAATCAACAACGAACGGCATAATGCTTGACGCGACTTCTGAGAAATCGATAAACGCCCATGAATCAGGAGCCCGGAGCCGCAGCGGCCCCAGTAGAACGCCGCACCTGGCACACGATATCCTGAGTGGTTTATCGCGACGGCCGGCCTGATAGCCTGAGTCAGCTGGCGCCCTACGGGGGTAGGGGCTTCACGTAGACGTGGCCATGCTGGGGCGCGGAGGCGGTGATGAGGAGGTCCGTGTGCGATATGGCGATGGCTGCACCAAAGTCGTCGCCGTCGTTGGGAAGTAGGAATTGGCCGTCCTGGGTCCAGTTTCCTTGGTTGGGCGTGAATCGGGAAACGCTGGGTTGGCTCGTCGTGACCCAGAGGGGGTCTTCGTGAAAGAGGACGGGGTTCGTCGTCCGAGTGTCGCTGTCAAGAAGGAGTTGGGTTCCGCCCGAAATGAGTTTTTTTTCCCGCTAGGATATAGGATGCAATGCGTAGCGCTCCGGCCCGGTCAGGGAAAGACGCAACCAGAAGCGAGCCGCTTGCCGCCAGAGTCGTGCCGAGGTACTGGGCGGTCTTGGGCAGGGCCAATGCCTGGCCGCTCCAGCGGCCCGTCCGCACGAAGGCGTACAGGACCCACCGCGCATCCGGGTGCGAGCGCCGCGGAAAACGTTTCTGGGGAAGCACTGCGACGTGATGCCAACGGCTGGGGATATGCGAATTTCGGTCAAGTGTATGGAACTAGAGGCGTCTCCAGAGCTTCTTCATCGCGTCACAGCCTTCAGCCAAGTCCTAAAGTGCGTGCGACACGTGCCAGAACCCATGCAAAGCCTAGGCCGCGTTGTTGGCATTGTTCTTCTGGTGCCATGTCTCTTCCAATTTGTTCCGGTGGGCGCCGCCCAAGACTACGAGCCCTTAACGGGCGCAACGCCAGCCATTCGCATCAACCTCAGTAACCCCGTGACCCAGACGTTTTACTACAACTGGACGACAAGTGCGTCCTCGATTTCCATAGACTACAAGAGCAATGTCACGAAGGGCACGGTAAGCGTTGAGATTCGCTCCCCCGAAGGAACTCTAGCGTTTGCCCGGGCAATCGACGCGTCCATCTCAGCCAACCAGACTCTGCCCACCAAGAAGCCTGGCACCTGGACGGTTTCCCTTGCCTTGTCGGGCTACCAGGGCCTGCTACTCATGAAGTTCAAGGCTGGCCCGGCTCCAATTCAACAAAGCAATTCGGCGTCCGGCCCGCCGTCCTCGTCTGGCACCAAGGCGTCGCCTGCGGATTTGCTGGCCGCCTACGTGATCATTTTCGCCGTGATGGCAAGGCGTCGCAAGGCCTAGCGACCGTGTTGAAGCCGTCATAGAATGAGGCCATAGGGAATGTTCTTCTAACAGCCCTTTGTCGGCCAAATCCGTGCAGACGGAATCTCTTGGCCAGCCAACGGGCAGTCATGGAACGGTAGCTGCCTCGGCCAGGTCGATTATTCTTGCCGCATTGCTGCTGATGTGCCTTGCGATTGCCCTTGTTCTGCTTGTTCCGCAAGCAAGCGCCACACCCGTTGCGCCCGTACCCGACTCGCCGGCCGAGAACTCCGTTCCTCCAATCTACAACGACGGCGACGGTACCTACGTGATTGCCACGTGGGACCACGCCATCCCGTGTCGGAACGGAATCTACATGGCAGCGTCATATGGCCTGGGAGGCGGCTACGCCGGATCCGACATTGGGTCGACCTGCACCGGCCACATCTGGGCCGGATGCGGATCAACATGGAGGGTGAAATACCAAGACTCCAGCGGGTGGAGTGCGTGGAGTGAACTCCGACACTACGGAGGATCATGTGAAACCCCGCCGCTGCCGCCGCCACCGCCTCCACCGGCCCCGCCGACGCCGCCCCCCGAATGGGGGCCAACGCCGCCAAGTCCCGACTGCTCGGATGGAATCGACGACGACGGCGATGGAATGACCGATGCCGCGGATCCTGGCTGCACCGGAGACCCCACGCATACAGAAGCGCCCTGGAATGCCCCCGAGCCAACGCCGGCCGGTCCGAGCCAGTGTAACGATGGCATCGACAACGATGGCGACGGGTACGTCGACATGCAGGACCCAAGCTGCGACTACAACCACATGTCCACGGAATCCCCGGTCAACGCGGCGCCGCCGCCCCCGGAATGCGGGGATGGCATTGACAACGACGGCGACGGATACGCAGACAGCAATGACCCGGAATGCCAACATGAGCCCTACACGGTCGAGTCGCCCTGGAACGCGCCTCCCCAATGCACCGACGGGACTGACGATGACGGCGATGGCCTGATTGACGCCGCCGACCCCGGCTGCGGCTACTATCCCTTCGACCGTGAAGACACCCCGGCACCACCGCCGAGTCCAATCCTTTCTATTTCGGGAGAATGCGGGCCCCAGCCCGGTCGGATTGTCCTGACATGGACAGCACAAAACACGAACGACGTAACCTTGCACCGCATCACCGGCTCCGGCACGACCCTAGCAACCTCCGCGCCGCCATCCCCAATTACAGATGACAGGACTGTTATCGGGACCGTCTATTACTACAGCCTCAGTGCCCCGTGGAACGGCAACACGATTTACAGCAACCAAGTCAGCGTGACGGCCGGCCGCCCCCCCGACACGCCGACGGGCGTCACAGCCACCGCCCAATCCCCTGGCACATCAATCCATCTCACATGGACGCCCGGAAGCACCGGCGGATGCGAACCAGTAACGTACAATGTTTACGGCTCCAGCTACGCCAGCGGAACGTTTGAGATCCTTGCCAAGGACCTCACGACTCCCGAGTACACGCAGTCTTCTTTGCCGCCGGGTACCTGGCGCTTCTACCGCGTCTCTGCCCAGAACCCCACAGGCGGCAGTGCCCAGTCCGACCTAGCATATGCACGGACATGGGATGCAGCCACCCCGCCAACGAAATTCCACGTCCAACCCGGTGACAAACAACTGGTATTGACCTGGTCAGGACCATCGTCGAGCGGCGGGGGAACGATTACCGGTTACAGGCTCTCGGGAGCGCACCCCGGCGATTCGATGACCGTCCTGCACGACGGCGCAAGCTGGTACTCACCCACCGCCAGCGGCTACACCTACCCCCACACCGGTCTGACCTACGACGAGACCTGGGATTACGACATCGAGGCCACAACCGGGGTTGGTAATGGCGGCTCGGCCACGGACAGCGCAAAGACATTCGGCGTTCCGGCCATTCCCATGCACATCATTGGCAAGGCCGGCACCGCGGCCGGCCAGATTGCCCTAACCTGGCAACCTCCTAACATGGACGGGGGGTATCCCGTCACCAAATATTCGGTCTTCCGAGGTCTCAGCGACGCCCTCTGTTCGACAACCTTCCTCGGGGATGTCACCGACCTGTCGACCTTGCCGTTCGTCGATTCCGGGCTCGCGGCCGGCATAACTTACTCCTTCTGCGTGGACGCCACCAACGAAGCCGGTCCGGGCAAGACAGGGGTCGTCCGCGTGACGCCACCAGAGCGGCCATCGCCCCCACGGGATTTGCAGGCCGCCCTCGACACGCCAAACACGAAGTTGACGTGGCTCGTCCCCCTAACGGACGGAGGTTCACCGCTCACCGGCTACGGCCTGTACACTTCGCCCGACGGTACCACGTACACAGGGCCGACGATGCTGCCCGTTGCACCCCTGAGCTATTCTAGCCTTCCGTGCAGTGCGAGTTGTCACTACTATGTCACCGCCTGGAACATCTACGGAGAGAGCCAGCCCTCCAACATCGTGCCAGCTGTCGCAACGTTTCCGCAAGAATCCATCAGAGGAACGACGCCTGGTACTGGCATGAAGCTCAAGCAGACCCTCAACTGCGGCGTGGAACAGAACGAAACCATCAACGCCGTGACCGGTCAATTCGTCGCTTCCCTGTGCGTCATGACTGCCCGGTCCGAATACAAGGGCATGAATTTGACGATTCTTGCCACCCACCGTTCTGACTCGTTGTCCTCAGACTTCATTGGCAAGAATTGGTTCTTATCCATTGACCGCCGGCTCGATTTCGTCACACAAGGAATCATCCTGAACGACGGAACCGGAAGGCTGGACGGATTCCTTGAGACCTCCCCCGGCGTCTACAAGTCCCCCCCGGGCTTCTACGAGACGCTCACACCCACTGCCAGTGGTTACGACCTTGTGCATGTCGGCGGCATCACGGAGAAGTTTGATTCGCACGGCCTGCGGACCAAGGTAGAGGACGTTTTCGGCAACTCAATCCGGTTCTCGTACGCAGACGGAAAAATCGTCGAGATTACGGACGCCCACGATCGCATTACCCGGCTCCAGTACGACGGGGACAGGCTTGCAACAATCACTGACTTCGATGGTCGGGTAACTGAATTCGCGTACGGCGGCGACGACCTAGCGGGAATCAAGCTCCCGGCGGCCACTGCCGATGGCCCCGCCACCACGCACGAGTTCACGTACACGCCCCAGCACAATGTCCGGGCCGTCAAGGATCCCGCAGGGCACGTTTACATCACGAATTCGTACGATGCCCTGGACCGCGTATCGGACCAAAGCGATGGAACGTCGTCGTTCCGTCTGACCTACACGCCAAGCCAGTCTACCACGACGGTCACGGACAGAAACGGAAACATCGTCGGCTGGGGCTACTCCGGCGTCTTGCCGATCTTCAAGAAGACATACATGAACCGCGGTGTAGCGCCCGACCAGCTTCTGGAATACGACACCAGCTTCACGACGACCGCGGACCTCGAAATCAGCCAGATTCTGCAGGCGGATGGCATTCAAACCTCCTTCACGTTCGACAGTGCAGCATCAGCTGCGTTGCCTCATGGAAACCTCAGGAGGCAAGAGATTGCCGCGCCGTCCGGGGCGGGTCTCGCTCCCCTAGTTGCCACGTACGACTACGAGCCACTCTACCAAAACGTCCGCTCTGTTACAGCGCCCGAAGGAAACGACGCCACCTACGTGCCCCAAAACGGGGGATCTACTTCTCCGGCACGGTACACGACGACCTACTACTACGGCGACGACGAGGTCACCATGGGCGACTTGAACGGCGACGGCATTGCCACCGGCGAGCCCCACGGCAGGCCAGTGCGCATCGTTCACCCTCTCCTCAATCCGACAGGCTCACCCTCGCCCCTCACGGATGGCTACCAGCCGCAAATTGAATGCATCCAATACAATGCGCACGGCCAGGAAACACAACACATCTACCCAGACGGGCGCCTTGTCGGCACCCTCTACTACAAGTCGAACGGAATCCCTGGTGACCCATCCGACCAGGAAGGTTTCGTCTTCGCAGCCCTCGAATACTGGGATGCCGATACATCGTCGTGCGCCCCCCTGAGTAGCGGCTCGATGGCCGCGATGGCGTCGCCCGCAGCGCCCGAGAGCGACCAGCCCCAGACGCCTGTCGGGGAATTCCTGAACTGGACATACACGTACGACAATTCCGGGAACCTCCTGACGCAAACGGACCCCACCGGCAACGTGACCACGTTCGAGTATGACCGCCTGAACCGGATGACTCGAACAGTCCTCCCCGGACCCGCAAAGGCCGACATCAAATTCTCATATGACGCAGATGGAAACCTCGTTACTCGCCAGACGAAGAACTCCGTCCAACTGCCAGATGGAAGCATTGCAACGGACCCTACCAACCCATACCTGACGGACACATTCGCCTACGACGCACTCGACCGGCGTACCGACGAATGGCTAAGCGCCGCTCGTCCCACTGGTGCAATAGACAGCACAACGGCCCTGACCTTGCATGGCAAGTTCGGCTACGACAAGAACGGAAACCTCGTCATGGTGCGACGGGCTCCATCCGCCCAAGGAATTGACGGAAACGACGCCACGACCTACATCTACGACGAACGAAACCAAATGCAATACGCCACTACGGGAGGCTTGAACCCGCTGTTCAGCCGCCTCGCCGCAAACAATCAAGTCACCACGAGTGGCTTGACGGATCCATTTACGTTGTACTTGCACGATACGGCCGTGGCCAAGACCACGGCCCAGTGCATCTCCGATACGCAAGAGTGGACTCCGGGCGACATCATCGCGAACCCGGGAAAGGCTCCCCAAATTGTTTGCACCAGTCTCTATGCCTGCACCACGGGGTGTCCTGCGCCTACTTGTGTCTCAGTCCCCCCCAAGCTCCTGTGCGCGCCAGAACCTGTTTGCGCGGCCGGATCGCTGCTCGGCCTGTCAAATCCCGTCGACGTGACGTTGGCGCCGCCAACTCTGACGGCCAATCCGCCGCCTTGCGTCGCCGCTAGCCTCGGAGACACCATGGACCCCGCTTGGCCCACCAATCTCCGGCCTCAAACGGATCCCATTCTCGTACCCGACGCCACGGGCGGCGCAAGCGCCCGCCTGGTCGTGGGCGAGACGCCGCTCCAGAATGCCAAGGTTTCCTGGACGTACACGCCCTCGCCGCCCTTGATGGTGCAGGACGCCCGCATCATGCTCGACTTCTGGGCGATGCAGACGGACACGACTACGACACCCAACACTTGGAAGGCTCGCCTCTACAGCGGAGCAACTCTATTGGCCTCCAACGACCCCGTCGCAGGAACGACGTTTTCCAATCGACCGATTGGAGAAGCCCACGAATACCGCATCGCCCTCGGGACGGCGTCCTTCACGGTGTCCTCCTTGCGGCTCGAAGTCGAGGCCGTCGGGGCCCAGCCGGGCCGCCTGGTTCTCATGGACTCGCCCCGCGCCCCTTCCCGCCTTGAGATTGGCACCGCCGCAACGACCAGCAACGACTACGATGCGGGCGGCCGAATATTACAACAAAGCGATTCGGATGCGCGTACGACCCGCAACGAGTATGATGGCATGGGTCGTCCAACGACCATGACTGCGCCGGACGGAACACGCACGGTCCAGACGTACGATGCCTCGGGTCGGGTCGTTGACAAGAAGGTCTACGGCGCCACCAGCGGCATCGGTTTCCAGACAACTCCCGGGCCGTCTGTTCTGCTGGCTAAATCACGCCTCTTCTACGACGAAGCCGGCCGCCTGTTCCGCACTGACGTTGGCCGCTTCGACCCGACCACTGGCACCAACCTGCCAGATGCGGGCCTCTTCCCCGGCGATGGCTTCGCGTCAACCCTGGTCGATTACGATGCTGGTGGCCATCCAATCAAGGTGATCTCGGACACTGGAGCCACGCACGAGTACCAGTACAGCGGGCTCGGTCGCCTCACTTGGGAAAAGGATGTAGGCGAAAACGAGGCCACCTACAGCTACGGAGCGAATGGGCGCCCAATGAAGATTGACGTGACGATGACAGAACTGGGCCCGGCAGGCACATGGACCCTGCCGGCACACACCGTCACGACGCTGCTCTCCTATGATTCCGCAGGCCATCTCGTCCGAACCGTGGACATCTTGGGCCAGGCAAGGAGGGCGGGTTACGACTCCAGGGGCAACGTGGCCTGGACCACTGACACAGCGGGCCCGCTGTTGCCCGACGCTGCGGAGGCATACGACGGCTTCATCAACGCCGATGGCAACGTGGTAAGCTACAGCTACGACGGGAACAACCGGCTGATCGAAGTCCGGCGCGATCTCCACCAGGACGGCACGACTAACAGCGTGCTGACGGGCTACGTGTATACATTCCAGGATTGGGACGCCGACGGGCGCCTCGCTGCAATCACGGACGACATGGGTCACAAGACGACCTACACTTACGACAGACTCAACAATGTCCTCCGCGAGACGATGGCCGACGGCACCGCGACCAACTATCTCTACGATGCAACGGGTCATGCCGTGCGCAGGACTGATGCCCTAGGCAACGCGGTGGCCATCGGCTTGACTGCGACCGGCCTTCCTGCACGCGCAGCCGTAGCGGGGCCCGCTACCCTGTCGACGCTTCTGACCTACGAGTATGACGGCCTCGGGCGCGTGACGCGGGCAACGGACAACAACAATCCTGGCCTTCCTGCGGACGATGCAACGACAGTCCTGCACTACGACTCGACCGGAATGCAGGTCGCCGACGTACAGAATGGGATGGGCGTTTCGCGGACGTACGACAGCGTTGGCCTCGCCACTGGCCTGACCTACCCCAACGGACGAGCCGTCCTCAAGGCGTACGACGCCGCGGGCCGCCTCACGCAAGTGGCCGATCCGGGAACGCCTCTGCCGAATCCGATTGTCAACTATGCCTACGGCACCATGCACCTCGGGATGAAGGACTATGGTGGGATGGCCACCTATTTCGGCTACGACAGTGCTGGCCGACTGGCAGGTATGACTGGGGCTCTGCATTATTCGTTCCAGTACGATCGCCAGGGGAGCGTCACTGGGGAAGTTAACTATGCATACCCTCACGAGAGCCGTGCAGCTTCCTATGACTCTCTGGGCCGACTCGTGGATGAGGACACGTCCAACTTCGCCAACCTCTACACAGTCTCGCCTCCGACGGACTACCAGGCGTCCCACATGACGTGGGAGCTTGACACGTCGAACGACTGGGTCCACCTCGCCTCCACACATGTGGCGGGTACGGCGACGGAGGCTAGGTCGCATGGCCCTGTCGACCAACTCAGGAGCATCACCGTGGACGGCGTCAAGACGACCTACACCACCTCCGCGGCCGGCAACCGGCTAACCGACGGCACCCAGGCATACACCTGGGACGCGTTCAACCGCTTGCGCAGCGTGACGACCCTCGCGACCGGAATGGAGGCGGGCCACTACACGTACGACGCCCTCGGGCGGCGAACCTCAACCGTGACGCCGCTGGCAACGACGGCGTTCTACTACGACGGCCTCAACGTCATCGAAGAACGAAGCGGCACGGGAACGCTGCTCCGCCAGTTCGTCCACGGTTCGGAGGCAGACGAGCACGTCGTGCTCGACCGGAACCTGGACGGCGACAATTCGGCCACCGGCCCTCTTGACGAGCGTGTCTACTATCTGCAGGACCGCATGGGCAACGTCGTCGCCTTGGTCAGCTCCGGCACCGTGCGCGAACGCTACGTGTACGACCCGTATGGGCACATGGTCATCATCTCAAACCTTGTCTTGCCCGCGGCGGCCATCCCGGTGTCCGCCTTCGACAACCCGTACACGTACACAGGGCAGCGTTTTGACTCCGAGAGCGGACTCTTCTACTACAAGGCTCGATACTACGACGCGGAGGCAGGCCGGTTCCTCAGCCGTGATCCGGTTGGTGCATGGGGAACACCAAGCCTTGGGAACGGATACTCCTACGTTTCGAACATGCCGCTTCAGTTCCGGGACGCCACGGGCAAGATGTTCGGAATTGACGAGCTCGTATCTGGATTTGTTGGTGCGGCGAGTGGCCTTACGGTTCACTTGCTTACAGATTGTTTTAGCGGAGATGGGTGCAATGACTCCCTCGGAAGCTATGTCAATGCCGCTGTGGATGGGGCGTGCCTTGGGGTGGCCGTGGACGACGCGCCCGTTGGTGTCGGAATCGCGCTTGGGGCCACGTGCGGCGCCATTGGGAACATTGCGGGACAGGCAACCGACATCGCCACAGGGGCACAATGCGGACCGGACTTCAACAGTTTGGCGGTGGACACGGCGATGGGAGCCGTGAGCGGCGGCGTCGGTGCCAAGATGAAAATCAGGAAGGTTCACTTGAACGTGGGCGCGGGGAGCATGCGGGCGGTTGCGAAGGGAGCGCTCACCGCTCTGCGAAATGGAGGAATCCACGACCTGTCGTACAAGACCGTCGGGAAAATGTACGTGGCGACGCTGGTACCGACATTCATCACGGATGCCGGGTCGGATCTTACTGAGCCTGGCCTGGAATACCTTGTGGACCCGGGGCGTGCAGGTTGCTAGCGGAACGCCTTGAAGTGCATGGCAGCCGTTCACACTTGGTGGCCCTCTGCATCGTATATTTCCTCCCGATTGGAGCGGCGATGGTCGTGGCGGCCATGCGCAGCATGCCTAGTCTGGCCTTGCTGGCTATTCTTCCAGCACCTCTTGTCACGTGGCACATCGTGAAGGTTGCCACGTACTCCGTCCTGCTTGACAGTCATTGGATTTCCGTTCGTCATACATTTTTCGCTCGACGAATGGCATGGGATGATATTGAGTCCATGGAAATCTGGGGGTTCGGTTCCACCCGAGGCACTTCGCTATCGACTGGCTTCATTGTACGAGACTCGAAGGGGCGCAAGCTCGCGGTCTCCACCCGCATTCCCGACGGCAAGGACGCCAAGGCCGTCGTAGACTTCGTCGAAGCGCGCCTTGGCCGGCGGGGCGTCCGGGCCCGGTCGCGCGCCTAGGGTCGGAAGCCTTCCCTGCGCCCCAGGCATGACGAATCTGCGGGTCTGGGCGCGATAGCGTGGCGGCGCCGTCGACGCATGACCCGGGCGAATCCGGTGCCCAGCACCGTCCGGCGCCGGGCCACTCGTCCAGGCCGGCGGCACGGACCGGACGGTGGGGCCGCCCCCTGGGGCCACCCGGCCGGACCACTTTTGCGAGATGCTTACTGTATATGGTGCACGTGTTTGTGCATCTTCCACGAACGCCCGCATCGCGCTCACCATGCTCGCAGCCACCCTCCTGGCCCCCCAGGCCCAGGCGGCAAACGTCGTCATCCAATTCCCCGAGGAAGCCACCCTTGGAGAGATCTAGGCGGTCCCGGGGCTGCACATGGAGTCGCACCGGCCGTGTTCAACCACCCCGCAACCTCGTAGAGGTGCGCGACCCGGGACCTATCCCCGCTCAGGAAAGCACCGACACCAACGAGTGTGCGCCAATAGGGAAAACGTACTTCACCTCGCCGTGGGGCTCCGCCACTCAGGCTTGCGTGAGACGCGTGGAGGTCTCCCACTCAGGCTTGCGTGAGACGCGTGGAGGTCTCCCACTCAGGATATCGCGCACGTCAGCCCGTTTCCGTCCGGACGGAAACCTAGCCGGCCGGTGACTCGCCCTATCCGTTCTGAAGAGTTGCGCCAGGTGGTTGGCTATGGCCGAGGCAGGCTATTGCGATTGTGAATGCCGGTGTCATCCGGCGCGGGCCACCTAGTGGACCCGAACAAAGCACGTATCGTCGACGAAGTCGCCGTCGGGGCCGTCGAAGACGGCTTCCACCGCAATTAGGCCGGGGGCGACGATGAGTGCCTCGACTTCGTGGTAGCCTTCCCCTGGCTCTAGCTTGTAGGCCCAAAATGCCTTCTTTAGCCACAGGAACCCCTCCCGATGCGGCGGATCTTGGCGTGTGCGCAGGACTTGCCTGTGCGCCACGGCTGGGGCCTTGGAGTAGTTGATGAAGGCGTTTTGTGGTGCACCCGCCGGTACGGCGCGCACGGTCACCAGTAAACCCTTGGCGCCGGGGCGAATGATGACCTTCCCAATATTCTTCAGCTGCACGTGGACGACCAAGAGGCGGAGACTAGCATTGTACGGCAACACGTCGGCCTTGACGCCGACTTGGAGATTCCACTTCGCGGTGCGCTCGCGCCCAAACTTCAGGTACGCCCACAGGCCACCGATCACGACGGCAAGCATCGTCACGACCTTGCTTGCGGCATCGAGGATCTTGTTCCACTCGTCCAGGTTCACAACTATTCACCACCTCCAAGCCTCAAGACACCGTTGGCTACGTCCGGCCCAAATCAGGCTCGGGAGTCGGCTGGGCAGCAGGGACGAAAGCGTCGTGATATCCCTTCCGAGGATAGGGCAGGCCGCACCGCCGCCCGGCGTGACAGTGCACATGTCTGGGAAGGTTTGGAATGAAGGGAAAAGGTGCGAGGCACGCCTAGTGGGCGTTGCAGCTGTAGGCTGAGCCGACGTGGGCGAGTTTGCCAGTCAGGGTGAGGCCGGAGTCCTGCATTCCGCTGGGCGCCGCCGTCGTCGTCATGCCGGGGTGGAACGTGGCGCCTTCGCTCATCGGCATCGCGAAGGAGCTGGTGCCTTCCTCAGTTGTCGCCGTGCCTAGGAACCACAGGACGTCTTGGTCGGTGACCAGGATGCGGCCGTCGTACGTGGTGTCGGTCCAGGATCCGTTCCAGTCGTCAGACGTGACGCGGCAGGTGACTTTGACCTTGTCGGCAACGCCGGCAATCTTCTCGGTTCCTACTGGGGGCAGGTCGCAGCCCATGGTGAGGCTGCCGAAGATGTTGGAGGCCGACATCGAGGCGTGAGATGGCCACAGGCCGGTCTTGGTGGAGCTGGCCGTGGAGTAGACGGCCGCGCCGGGGGCGGGGTAGTCTGCGTGGCCGTCGGTGTGGCTGGCAACGAGGGCAAGGCCCGTGCTCGCGCTTGTTGCGGCGCCGACGCCGATGGATGACGCGTTGGCCGAGGCGGATGAGCTACTGCAGCTGACGCCGCCGCCGGTTCCGATAGGTGCGCCGCTGGCGCTTGCGGGCGGCGACAGTACCGCCACGACCAGGAGGATGGCTGCCGAAAATAGGCCAAAGCGTTTGGTGTTCATGGGTTCACGTCCCGCGGGGCGGGCGGCCATACAATGACGTCGTCTTCTTGCGTCTTCTGGCTACAACGAGCCTCACGCACGGCTACGAGCCTGCCACAGCACCAATTCGTTCTGAAGACCCCAAACTGACTCCACCTCGGGCCCTCCGGGGATTTGTCCCAAACAAACCCCCGCAGCGCATCGCGGACTCGCAGGACACGCCAATCCGTGAGAAGGCGTTGCTCGACGGTGAACCCTGGGGGCCCGTGGTCAATTCGCCTCCCGCCCGTGCAATCCACGCCTGGAGAGGGCGACGGCGGTTCCAGGCGGCCCTGGGCCGGTGGCCGGAAAGTGTCAGGAACTGGGGGGCCATCGCCGCTGGGTCGCTTCGGGTGCGCGGGGCCTCGAATCCGGGCTGGCGGGCGACATGTCCTTGGCGTGGGCGGCCATGTCCCTCTCCTCCGCAGCAGGAGGGACGGCCCCGCCGCGATCTTCGCCCGCCACTTCCCGTCACTTCCCGCGATCTGGTGTTTTCACTTTCTCTCCTATTGGGTACCTCCCGGGCACGTAACCTCGACGTTTGTCAGAATGTGCCCCACCGTTCTCCATCAAGGGAGCCGGATGACGGAGGGGCCGGGGTCGGCGGGTGCGTTCGAGCCAGTGCGCGGCGCCTGCGTGGACGGGAACTGCCGCGTTGCGGAGAGCGGGTTGGCGGCGACGATTCCCAGCCCCAGGGCCGCGTTCAGGTTGCTGGCCAGCAGGGTCTTGGGCGTGTTCAGGCTGCGGTGGACCCAGTAGCGGAAGGCCGCCAGGTGCCAGGAGTGGCCTTGGATGGTCGTGCGGACGTACGCCTCGATGGCGGCCTGCGCCGCGGCGCGCACCGCAGGGCTCACGCCGGGCCTCTCGAAGTAGTCCAAAAGCGGCTCGAACGGCTGGATCTGCTGCACGAAGGAGGTCCCGTTGCCAAGGTCGCCGAGCACGTACGCTCGATGAAACTCGCGCGTGAACGTCGTGGTCCATGCCTCAACCTCCGAGTTGTCGCCTTGCAGAATGCTGCCGGATCGCACGTGGCGGATGTGGTCCAGCTCGTGGTTGAGGACGATGCGGCCCCAGAGGAAGTTGTCCGGCTTCAGCGCCTTGGGGCCGAGTATGACGAAGTGGCTGAAACCGGTGGCGATGCTGCCCGTGCTACGT
Organism: bacterium; assembly: GCA_040390065.1. Lineage (GTDB taxonomy): Archaea > Thermoplasmatota > E2 > JACPAO01 > JAHFTW01 > JAHFTW01. The sequence continues at coordinate 85,772 of JAZJZE010000011.1, forward strand.
GTCCGGCCCGCCAGGTTGCGCCCCGCCTTTGCCTCCAGGTTCTCGTCGTAGTTCACGATGGGGTTGGCGAAGCTGTATCCGCTGAGCAAGCTCGTGTTGATGGCGGGGCTGCTGGCGGCCTGGGCGGTGACGTCGTTGACGGTCACGTTGGACGCGACGACACCGGAGTTGGACGGGATGGCGGCCGCCTGCTGCAGGAGCGCCGCCATGGCGCCGGGGGTCACGGCAGCCGTGACTGCGTTCTGCCAGCCCACGGGTGCCGCGCTGGCCCCCGGCCCGTAGAATACCGTGGTTGGCTGCTGCGCGGGCGGAATCGCCTGCGCGGGCTGCGCCGCTTGCTTGCCCCTGAAGAAGCCAAAGGACCGGACGGGGGAGGTGGGGGCGACCTGCTGGCGGGACGTCCCCGCGTCACTGCCGTCGGAAGTGTCGGCCAAGCAGCCCGTGGCGCCGTTGCCGCGTATTGGGTTCAGCAGAGCGGCGTCGAGGGCGGTCCACGTCAAAGGGCCCACAATGCCGTCCACGACCAGGGACTCGCCGGCCTGGAAGTCCCGCACCGCCTTCAACGTCTTTGGGCCGAAATCGCCGTCGGCAGCAAGCGGCGGTTGTGCTCCAGCAAGGTTGAGGTCATTCTGCAATTCGATGACGGACTGGCCCTTGGATCCTTGTCGAAGCATCGGCCTTGTGATTGCCTGCGGCATGCCGCCGTGGACCGGCCCATGCAACATAATGGAGATTCACGCGACATGGGACCATCGCGTCGGCGGGCGGACGGCCAACGTCGAATCGCAATCGAAACAGGCGCGCGAGTATCCTTAGGACTCGCCGTGGCTGCCGCGCCTGCGCCACTACGGAAAGTCGCAGTAGGGCCTGTTCCCGTCGTGCGGCCCAGAAAATCATTACTAGAACCTGAACGTGCCGAAGTGCGGTGTCACGCCCGGCACGAAGAAAAGGGACCACACGCCTCCAACGGCGGCCTGGCGGAAGCAAGTGACGACGCCCGCGCCGGCGTCCGCGTACATCTCGATTGATGGGAAGATTGTGGTGAGGGGGCGGAAGTCCACTTGCCGACGGGCCAAGTCGATGATTAGGTTCCCCCGGATTGCGATGTCCGGCGATCCAAACACGCACGGGTCATTCGCCGTGGCATCGAAGAGAACGTCGTAACGCCGGGAAGATGGCAACGCGGGGCCGACGGTCGTCACGGCCGCGCTTGGCGCCGGCCTAGCGCTGCACTTGTACGCTCCCGTCCCGCAATCCACCTCGAAGGTTAGGTCGCCGTTTTCAGAGTGGCTTGCCGTGCCGGTGGAGGTGTCGAAGTCGATGAGGAACCTCAGACGCGAGCTTGCCCCGATGGCTGGATTGAATGTGCGCTCGTCCGTTTCGAAGCATGAGTTCCAGTGCGGTCCTGGAAGTGGCGGCCCCTCGAAGACCTGGCGGCCGGCGAACGGGCCTCCTCGCTGGATGTGGGCACCCGAAAGGGTGTTTGGGATGAAGGCGTGAAACCAGAACCTGATGTGGCGGGGAAGCGGCCGCGCTGCCGCGGCCGGAGTTGGAAGGGGCGCAGGAGTGTGGGTGGGGCGCGGCCCTTCGAAACTCACGGTTGCCCGCCGGTTCCTGCCCTCTACTCCGAACTGCGTCGTCTGACCGTGAACGAACCGTTCGATGGAGACGTTGGGAATGCCTTGCAGACCGCCCGCACGAGGTGATTGCAATGCTGCTACGACCGCCAAAGCCCTGCGGCAGGAGAGACGCCAGTTGTACTCCTGCGCCACGTGTTCATCGCGGCTGCCACGAAACCGTGTACTCGAGTAGGCGTGAACCTGAATCCGCGGCTGGTTCCCCGCGGCATGCCAGTTCCGAATCACTTGGTCGAGCGCATCGCGCCGAGCGTCATCCAACGAGTCCTCATCGTTGCCGAAAAGGGTTTCCAGGACGACGTTGGCAGGATCCTGGTTGGCGACCGGGCAACGCAGGTCGGCTGGCGGTCGGCCTGCCTGCTCGGGGAAAACTGGTCCTTGATGCGCCTGCCGATGAACTATCCATGGATTATCGGCACACGTTGCCGCCGTGCCCTGCTGGATTGTATGCACGAGTTCGTGCGCAAGAAGCCGTCGGCCTTGCGTCGTGGTCGGGTGATACGTCCCGGCAGCGAACGAGATGTCGTTTCCCACAGTGAAGGCATGCGCGGAGAACGACTCTGCTGCGGAGGCAGCCCTGGAATCCGTGTGGATCCGGACGCCGGCGAAATCAGCGCCAAGCCGAGGCTCGAAGAAATCGCGTACGTCCTTCGGCAGCGGCGCCCCTGCGTTCGACGGCGCCACGGCGTAGCCGTCCGCCTCGAGTCGCGGCTCGCCAGCTGCGAATCGGTAAACGCCTTCCTCCTGGTCAGCACATGGTCCCTCTCCGGCGCAAGACGAGCAGCAGGAACGCTGAAGTGCGGAATTCGCGCCCGCCTGGTGCAGAACCGGCTGCTCATTGGTGGCCATCCGCATGACGCGGTCCGCCAGCATGTCGGCCTCCACCTCGGCGGCATCGTGCGGCTGGCTGACCTTCAGTTTGGCTTGCAGTCGCCGCAGGTTGAATTGGTTGCTCGCCCTCGGGTGGCAATGAGGGCGCGCGGCCGGGACTTCGGCGGGAGAGGTCGTTTGCGTGCGGTGGGACAGGCGTGCGGCCAGAGCCATGTTGGTCGAAGGAATGCGTCGCAGGGGATGAATAAGCGATTCACGAAAGAAAGGCACGCCGCAGGCTACAGGCTGGACGGCCTGTGCAAGGCCGCGCAGCCCGGGGGGGTTTCGGGGGGCCTTCTACTTGACCTTGGATGCGGCCGCAAGGACCCGTGGCCTCGCGATGCCAAGCACAAAACTGGGTGCAAACAGCCAAATCCAGCGCGGGTCGCACAAATGGGAGACCACGGCCACTGTGCCCGTCGCACCCAGGAGCCCGAAGATGGCGCTTGCGTCCTTTGTAATCTCGATGCGCATGGATGTGCGAATGCGACCGGGCCAAAAATCTTTGCAGGCGGTTCATTCGCGAGACCCAGGCATCGTGCCGGGCTCTCGCGAATCGGCGGCGATGTGTGAAGGATGTGCAGACCCAGTCGTTATGGTCATCCGGCTTTGTGGCCCCATCATGGACGGGCCCGCTTGGAACCCCTTGAAAAGGAAGCGAGACGGCGCGGCGACCCGGGCCCGCCTTCAGGGTATTGTTCAAGAGCGGCCCGGCCTGAGCCTGAGTCGACTTGCATGTTTGGGTGGGGTTGCATGGCACACAGCTCGGTATCATCTACAGATTATGCAGGAACAAGGATTGCTGACCATCGAGAAGGGCCGGTGGGACAGCCGCATCTATCTCAGCTCCATCCCAACGGCGGAACGGCCATGGCGCCGCGCCCTACATGAAGACCGGACACGTCTCATCCTGAGCGCACTCTCAAGCCAGTCAGCGGCCGGTGTGCGTGATATCAGCGTGGCCGTCGGCTTGAGCAGGAAGATTGTCCGCAACCAGGTCAAACGCCTCGTCCAAGACGGGGTGGTCGCTACCAGCGGCGGCGCCCGTCCGCGCTTCTGGGCCACCGCCGCGGCCCACCGGGGCGCAGGCGGCGAGTCGCACACCGATGTTGCGCCGCCAACCTCCGGGCAGCCCTTGGCGGAAATCACGCCGCTGCAACCCACCCTGCCGGTCTAGGCCTCGTGGAGCAGAATCCAACGGGCTGCATGGCCGCCCTCGCGGCCGCAAGGGGGGAATGTCTCGCCGCGGCTCAGCGGAATCGTGTTCTCCGGATGGGCGCTGCACTGGTAGACGCCGCTGAGACGGTTTTTCTTCCCAGTGGTTCCCGGCTCCGCTACGAGCGCGACCTGGCCTTGGTCGCCACCCAAGGGGGATTCTGTCGTGGGCGCATCTGCCCACTCTGTGTCTTGGCGGGCTTCCCCTTGCGCCGTGTTGATTGCGACTACGGGGGGCCAACCAGGCCGAACCTCGAGGCCAAGAGGGTCGGAACCAGCGGGAGGCGGCCCTCCGACGCCAACCTGGAAAAACTCGGTGCGGCCAGGCTGGCACCGCACGCGTGTTGCGGTCCTGTGCCGGACGGGCACATTCTTTCCTTCGCCGGCGCCCTGAACCGCCAAGCGCACGGTTGGCCAGAAAATGCCATACGCCGGGCCGTCGAAGGCGAACCGGAACGCGCCGTCCGGCCCCGTGACCATGGACCGCCGCCAAGCGCGACTCCATGCGCACCACCACGGTGCATCAGGCTGAACTTGAACGCCCGCAACCGGCTGGCCGGCAGGGTCCACGACGCGGCCAGCAAGGGTGCACGAACGGGAAGCGACCGATGCAATTGGCATCCCCTCGACGGCCTCAAGCGCGGGCCCGAGTTCGGCGTCCTGCCTCGTCGTGCCCTGGGCCGCGGCCCATGCGGTCACCAGGGCCTGTAGTTCCGCCAGCACCGTCGGCTCGGAGGACGCCCAGTCTCCGAGCGGCGTCTGCAGCCCAAGGCCGGAAGCGGCGGCCGCGGACATTGGCATCGCGGCGCCCGATGCCGCCTTCGCGATGAGGCGGGCGGCCGTGGTTGGAACGGGGCCTTCACTGGCCACCACGTTTGCCGACTCCGACACGATAGACGCCACGGCGATGAGTTGCCCTTCCGTGGGGCCTGCACCGGCGACGCGGAACGTGTTACCTTGGACGATGACTGCCGTCGGCGTCACACAGGCCACCGCGCTTGCGCCTCCGGAGCCGCACACGACGTCGTTACCGCAGAACCGGATGTCACCGGAGGCACCGCCCGTCGCGGGCGCGGCGCCTTCCACGTGAACCGCGAGGTGCGAGGAAGGCGTGGCCGTCAGGGCGGGCCAGAGCGGATCGGTGCCGGCATTGTGGAGGTAGGCGGCTGCGCCGACGATGGGCGTCGAATGGTCTGGGCCGCGTGCGTCGAGGGAGTTTCGCTCGACGCGGAGGCGGCCAATCGCTGTGACGACGAGCGCTGGGCCAGCCGGGCACGTGAAGCGGTTTCCTTCGACGAGCGCCGCGTCCGCGGCGGCTTCGGCCGTTCCCGAGGCGAACGCCCCGAGCACGTGCACGGCCGCTTGCCCGGGCTGCCCGACGTCGGCGGTGCCGTTGCCGGCCACCTCGTTCGCTAGTAGTTGCAGTCGCGTGCATCCGCGGATGGCTACGCCCTGCATGGGTCCGCCTGCTGGTCCTCCGTTGCCCACGATGCGGTTGCCGCGCAACGCAAGGCCGGCCACGCGGGTGGCGCGGATGGCGCAACGTGGTTCGCCGTCCGGCCGCGGCGCGCGTGCGCAGTCCGTGACGACGTTATCAACGAGCTCGACTTTCTCGATAGTGGCGAGGTCCTTGTCGGATCCGACCACGATGCCCTCCAGGGCGAAGCCGCGGATTCGGTTGCCATGGAGCCTGACCTCGACCGTTCCCGCCGAAGCTTGGCCCGGCTGCGGCATGCCGCCGACGGAGATGCCGGGACCGGAACCTCCCGACAACTCGCTGTCGGCGACGGCGACGCTTCGTGAGCCCCCTGTAATCCAGATGCCTCCGCCGTCCAAGTGGCAAGCGGCGAGGGAGACCCCGGCCGCGCCCTCGCTGCGCACGAGGACCGCTGCCTCGCCGCGGACGGTCAGGCGCGAAAGGCGTGCACCCGCTCCCCGCAACACGAGGGCCGATTGCCCCGGGTACGCCTGGATGACCGTGCGACCGGCCTGGCCTTCGATGGTGACGTTAGGCTGGTCGACGATTACGGGGCCATCGAGGCGGTGGATGCCAGCGAGTACGCGCACCGTGCTGCCTTCGCCGGCGGCGCGCACGGCATCCTCGAGGCGACCATAGTTACCGAAGGACGACACTCCATCCCCGACCGTCAGGATGCCGGCCTCGCTGCGGGAGACGGCCGGCGAAAAGAAGGACCGGACGTCTTTGACGCGCCATGTGACCCCACCTCTTGCTGCCGGGCTCCACTCGAGAGCGGCCAACGGGGCGGTGGCGTGCCGCACGCCCTGCGGCGGGGCCCGCTGCAGGATGTCAATGGTGGCAGTTGCCGTACGTGTCGCGAATGTCCAGTAGTCGCCGCTTACGAGGCAGGTCCCTTCGATCTTCGGCTCGATGTCGCCCTCTAGGAAGCCGTGGCCTCCGGCCGGGAAGCAGGCCGGCCCGGAACTGGCCCACCGGCGAAGGCGCAGCCGTGAGGGTGATTCCGCGCCGGCATCTGGCCGCGTTTTCACTGGCGGGTCCAGCACGACCCGCCGGCCGCGAATCTCGATGTCTGCAATGCGGTGGAGTGTGCCTGGCTCGCCAGCCATCTCCTGCGCGACACTTTGCAGTTCCACCGCGTCGTTGACGCGCAGGGCGAGGGGAGCATCCTGGGCCCACGGGTCGAGCACCACGGCGCCGCCCGCTTCCGCGTCGACGGTCGCGACGCTGTACGCCACCGAGGCGTTGTCACGCGCCCACTTCCACGTTGCGACGCGCCGGACGCGCCGAGCAGCCCCGACGTCGGGGAGGCTGCGATCAAGTTGCAGAGTCGTGCCGCGGCCATCAACGCCCACGACCTGCGCTAATGCCCCCGGCTGGCCCGCCGCTTCTGTGTCTGCGCCGTATACCTCGACCCACTGGCCCACTTGCCACAGCCGGCCATCGCACAGCCGGTGCGGAACGTGCACTGCCTTGTCCATGTCGTCGTATGCATCCGCCCCGACTTCGACCGCCTCGATTGCATTGGGCCGGGGCCAACCGTACGCTGCCCCGCCGTCGTGCACCTCGATGCGGTAGAGGCAGTCGTGTGATCCCCGGTAGCGCCCCTTGCCAGGCGCGACCGGCGGGGCGTCGATGGTCAGCACCGCGTCCGTTCTAATCGCCTCGGTGGCCGCGTCCCGGCCGTCCTCCGCATCGCGCACGACCTGGACCTTCACCTGGGCGACGGTCTGCACACGAGTTGCCGTATCCAGTCCCCGAAGGCCAGCGTCGAGGAGGCTCGGGTCTTCCAAGGCCGACACATGGCGCTCCCACACGTCGAGGTAGGCAAGCGCCGAGCCTGCCTTGGATAGGTCGAGGCGGGGCGCGGCCGGCAGCATTGGTTGGGAGAAGTAGCGCACCGGCCCGTCAAGCCGGCAGGCCTTGCCATGCACGTAATACAATCCCGCGGAGATGTCGAAGTCGCCGACATCGTTGGGGGTACCGATGGCGAATCCTGCGGCGTGTCGCGGCCCCCCCGCGGGGCCCACCGCGTCGCGGACGAACTGCTCACGCAAGTGGTCGTGGATGGCTGCAGCCTCGTTCCAGTCCGCATCCAGGTCGACGCGACCCTGTTGCCGCAGGACGCGGGAGTAGTTCTTCGTGGGGTCGTGCCTCAGCGTGGTAAAGTCTCCTTTCATGATGGTTGCCTCGATGCGTCAATGATGCGGATGTCAGTCGATGGGGGAAAGAATTCCTCGATTCGGGTGCGTAGGTTTCGGCTGCGGAAGCCCTGGCGGAAGGGCCCATAGGCACCCATTTCCTCGCCGTCCTTGCCGCCCTCGAGGATTGCCTTGTCGCAGTCCGTGAGGAGCTTGGCGTACAATGGGTGGCCCAATATCCTTGATTCGAAGAGTGGCCGCGGCGGCGACGCCTTACTTGCTGGGGCTGCGCCCGGGAGGCAGCCGGGACCTTGAACCGGACCTCCGGCGGCCTCAACGAATGAGTGGTCCATGGATCCGTAGGGCCGCAGGACGTAGGCACCGTCCGCGACGATGGATCCAGTGCATGCCTGCAACTCGACGGTGTGCACCTGCCCGAAGACCGTGCATTGCACAAGTTGAAGGGGGGCACCTTTAGAAGGGGGGCCGTTCGCCTGCGCTGGTCCACAGTACGCCGCCGAGCCGGCCCGGCCGAGACCCGCGTCGATGATGCTGCCCGAGGCCCGGACAGTGGCGCCGACGGCGGGCAGCTGGATTGGACCCACGACGCTGCGCTCCAGCTCCAGCTCGAGGTCGACCACGTGGATGCCCGTGATGGCGGGCGCCCGAACAGTACGGCCGCCGTGCAGCGTGCAGTGGTCGATGCGCACGCCAAGGCGGCCGGTCAGCACGAGTCCCGCCGAGATGGCAAGGCCTGCCAACGAAAGATTCGCGTCGCCGTCGTCTACGGAAATCTTCCATGGCGCGGCCCGACGCAGGGCGGGGCGGTCGCCGGGCGCCGCCTCGATTGTCAGTTCATCGCCCGGACGCAGCAAAATGTCGGGCACGGGGAAGAGCCCATTTCCCGCAACGCGGATGATGGCCTTGGACCCCCCGTCGGGGACCGCGTTGCGCCATGCGGCCAAGGCCGCGCGCAGGGACGAGACAACGGGCCATGGCGGGGGTTCGTTCTCGTCTGGAGTTGCCTGCGAAACCGTGAAGCGGTGCGCGTCATCCATTTCCGGCCTCGCTTGGAAGTAGGACCCGCCCCCGATGGGTTCAGGCAACCCGACGCTGGCGTCGACGCGCAATCCCCCGGCCTCGCCGTCGGGGACCACGATGCGGCCGGTGCGGACATCGATGCCGAGACGACACCGCGTCCGATGGGAGATGCCGTTGGCGTCCCTCCACGTCGCATGAGTGGGCGGTTTCCTCCAGGTTGTGAGGTCCATGGCCACGACGGATTCGGCCGGAAGCGGCGTGCCTTGCATCCGCACGGCCAGGCTTTGTCCAAGCCCGAAAAGGGTGCTAGCCGGCTTGGCGGCGCAGCGGACCTCGTCGAGGTCGCGTGCCAACTCCGACGGGTCGATGGCCCTGGGGACCGACATGGCCCCCGTAGCTGCGCCATTGTCCGCCGCGGTTGGCCTGACGAAGAGTGGGCGGTCGGTGCCATGAGGGTCGACGGTGAAGGCCCGGATGCCTGGTATGCCGGCGGGAGCAGGCTCGATGTCGTCCAGCGGGTAGCTGCGGACCGGCCAGCAGTACACCGTGACGCTGGCGGCCGTGTGATGCGCAGCTGGCGGTTCACCGGTGCGCAGGTCCGCGCTTTGCGCCCAGGGGCGAAACGGTTCCCCGCCCGCCCAGGGGGCCTGGCGCAGGTCGACGGTCGACGGCCGGGCTGCGCCCAGTATCGGCATGGCCGCGCGGGCCACGCGAGCGCGGCCTGGCACGACGTGGACCGTCCAACCGGTCAAAGTCCGCGCCAGTTCCGCAAGCATTGGGTACGTGGCGCGGCGGCGCTGGAACCAAACGGTCTTCGCGACATCACCACGCGGGCTCAGGCCCGCCGGTGGAAGGGGGCGGTTTCCTACAAGGTCGCCGATATAAGGCAAGGCCCAGTCGCGGCAGGTCTCCACGAAGAGGTCGTCCAGGAGGCGGTCGATGTCGCGCTTCAGGACCTCGGCCTCCTCGCTCAAGGTGCCAAGGAACGCAGCAAGGGCGCCGCCACCGTACGCGTCGTCGCGCCGGTACATGGCCGGCATCAGCTGGAACAGGTCGAGGCCTGGGCTAGACGTCATGTCGTGCCTCCGCCACATCCACGACGATTTCGCCAGCTGATGCGACTTGGTTGCCTTCGAATGCCAGCGCGCCCGACAAGGTCGGCTGCGCTGCTTCGTCCTTCCGGAACCGAGTAAGCTCGACGGATGCAACGCCAGTTACCCGTTGCAGGCAGGCCACCAGCCTGCTGGCGTGCAGGGGCTGCCCGACGTCGCTTCCCATCTCGGCAAACAGGCTCCGGATAGCGGCGACTCCGGCAGCCTGGACGCGCGCGCCTTCGCGGGCGTCTGTGATGCGCAGGCGCGCCGTGACGGCGACGCGCACGAACTCGGGCGCGACGACTCGAACGGTGACCGTTGGGTCGCCCAACGCGTCTAGATAGGCGGCAACGGCCTGCTGAAGCTTCTTGTCCGGCTGAGGAGTGCCCGCGACGACGACCTCCACCACGCGGCGGCCGTCCACGAGGGTCGCGCTGGCGCGGGCGAGGCCGATGCCGGCAAGGCGGCACGCCGCGTCCTCATAGTCGCGCAAGGAGACCAGTTGGCCAAGGGCGCGCACCGAACGTCCGGCCCGCCGCCGCACCGAAGACGTGTCCTCCGCGTCTGCTCCGCCGGCGCCACCGGCGACATTTCGTGCGCGCTGCAGCCGGGCTGGCGAATCAACGAGGGCGCAGACCTCGCCGGCAGCGACGTTTCCGGCCCTTCCCAACCCAACGCGGTAGCGGGCTTCGATGGTCGTGCCGCCGGGTGGCCGCATACCGTGGCGACCGTCGCCGAAGAGGATGGTGGTTCGACCATCCGCGTCAACGCGGGAGGCGTACGCTTGATCCATTGCACCGGCGAGGGCGAGAGAGGCCATGGGGCGCCATGTCCTGCCGTCGACGCGGACCTCCAAGGTACTGGCCCTGGCTTCGCCGCCCCTGGCGAGGTGGGTGAGGTTTGGATGCCCGAGACGTAATGCCACCGGTCCCTCCACGGGAGCTAGCCACTTTTCCGGCGCAACGGATTCGCCGTGCGTCGCGGAAACTAGATTCCCGGTCAGGGTCACGCTGGCCGCCTCCAGGTCTTCCGGAGGGCCTTCCGCGAGCCTGACGAGCCCAGGCTTGAGTCCAGGCTCCGGTGCCACGACGCGCACGACGCTGCTCCAGGTCTCCCCCGGGCGATCAGCGAATGCACCGGCAAGCAGGACATCGGTTCCAACAGGTATCATGACCGGCGTCGCCAGGCGCAGCACCGTCAGCCCTTTCTTGACGGGGTCGTACCGCGGCAGCAAGACGAGGTCCCCAGGGTCCATGAAAATGCGCGCTACGCCGGCCCTCACCGCGTGCGGCTGCGTGTCCACAGCGCGGGTGAGGTCCAAGACGTGTACGGAAATCGGAGCAAGGTCTGTCGGGCCGCGGGTCAGCATGTGCTGGCCCACGCAATGCCAGCTTGGGGCCGCAGCATCTTCCTCGCTGACCGCGACCCACGGACACGCGAGCGGGAGGTCGAAGCGGCCGTCGACAATGAATCTGGACAAGCCAGCGTCAGGGGGCGGCACCCTTGGCGGGGCCGGCGGCGCCACCGGTGTGGCCGACACGGTGTACTTGCGGTCCGTCCCACCTGACTGGATACGGACTTCGACTGGCGGCGGCGGAGCCGGAGGCGAGTAGGTCGCAACCGTACGGCGGAACCGCAGGACACGAAGGCCATCTGCGCAGTCTGCAACGAAGTCGTCAGCAAACGGTTCGTCCCATTTAATCGTCGTCGAATTGGCGCCCTCCGTCGCGCTCGAGACCACGCGAAGCTGGCCTCTGGCCCAGTCGAGATTGATTGGGAGAAACAGGAGCGGCTCCCCGCCCTGCAGCGTCAGGCGGCTGCCCTTAATGACGAGCGACAGCGCCGGGCGGCCCTCGGGGTCGCGCGCCAGCGGAGGCGTGGGGGCGAGCGCCATGCTGGCGAAGCGGTCGTCGGCGACGGCGTCCTCAGAGGTCTCGAAGACCTTCGCTGGGATCCCATCCTTGGCCTTCGACTGCACCCTCGTGCCTGCCCGCACGTTCGATGTCGCGCCCTTCTCGGGCTGCAGGGCCACGATGGTGCGGGCAGCCGTTCCGGGGGCGGGCTCGTAACCAACCTGTCGGGCCAATCGCAGCACGGACTCGGGCTCCTGGGCGGTTCGAATGTAGGACTCGTTGGCGATGCGCTCCTGATAGAAGGCCACGAGGTCGGCGACTTCCGCCCAGAGGTCGACGACGGCAACGGCGAAATCGTCGCCGCGGCCGACGGTGAGACCCTGCAGAGGTTGCTCGTCGGGACCGGTCTTGAACGAATGTAGCCGCCTCCGCATGGAGCGGCGGATGGAGGCGGCGTCGCCCGGGCGGCGAGCCAGTTCGTCGAGACGGGCACGAAGGTCCATCACGAGGATTCCCCCTCCGGCCGCACGACCAGTCCGTCGGCCCTTCCTTCCAGGCTTCCCTCCAGGACGAGGATTTCGTCCTCCCCCGCGCTTAGGTGGTCGCGGATTCCAGATCTGCCGGCGATGTCGAAGCGCGTCGCACGGCACGCAACGACGCCGCCTACGCCATGCGCCGTGACGTAGACCTGGCTGAGGGCGATCTCGTTGCGAAACGCCCAAGCTTCCGGCCCCATTGGTGCCTTGGGCGCAAGGAGTGCACGCCGGACGGCATCGCAGACGTCCCGGGCATGATGCCCTGGCGCCACGACGATTGACACGTGGACCTCGTAGGGCATCCATGCCGGCGGACGGACGTGGACTCTGGTGCCGACGGGGACCACCCCGTCCAGCCACTCGGCGACGGACTTACACAGTTCGTTGGGCTTGGCGCGCCAGGGATCCTTGCCGAGAACAGCGATCCGCGCCGTCTGGCCGGCGCCGTCGAACACCAGGTCGGCGGCGGCGGCCTGTACCCGGGGATGGCTCAGGGCCTGCCGTCCAAGGCCGGCTCCATCAATTGCAAACAGGGTCTCCGTACGGAACCACAAGGGCGCAAGGGCACGCACCTCGTCGAGAGGCTGCGAATCCGTACCGCCGCGAGCTGCTATGGGGTTGCGCACCGCCGGACAGCGGTCTGGCCCCGCCTTGAGTTCCAACCCACCCGGTTGTGCCATGATGTGGACGAGGGCATCGGCTCCGAGGTTGCCGGCGGCGCCCATGCCGATGCTGTACCTGCAAATGACACGGTCGCCGGGGGCGGGCGCGCGGCCGAGCTCGCCGTCGCCGAAGCGCAGGACCGAATGCCCGTCCTCCTCTGACTCGACGGTGAAGTGATTGTCGAACGGGCCGCTGTCGAAGAGGTGGCGGCGCCACGTCCAGATGCGTTCCCGGCCCGCGTGCTTGGTCGTAAGGTGGACGATGGGCTGAGCCCGATGCGGGGGCGCGTCGAATACGTCCGCGACGCTGGCCCACGGGTCGAGCGGCACGGCCTGGCTGAGGGGCCCGGTCCCCAACGGCAGTGGCGAGGCGGAATACAGGCCATCGCTCGTCTGGCCGGGACGGCCTTGGTCGGCGACGACGAGGTTGCCCGAGGCGACGGCGGTGTGGATGCGCTGGCCGTCCGGCGTGCGCGTCACGACGTCGAGGGCGCGTGGCAGGCGATCGGCCAAGTCCCAGTGAACGGCCGTCAGCGGGCGTCGGGTCACGGGGTCGTAGGACGGCTCGACGCGCCTTACGCGCACCACCCAACGGAAGAGCGCCCCCGCCTCCCCCGCGGCCGTATCTTCCGAAGCAATTTCCTCCAGGAGAAGTAGGCTGCCGGGTTGGATGACTGCCAGCCAGTCACCGTCGAGGTCGACGGACGTGGCTCCGGCCGGCAGGTTACACGTGTCCATGCCCCAGTCGTAGATGTCGAAGTCATTGGCTTGCGGCACGAGCCGGACGGCCTGGGCGGTCCGGAAAGCGACGAGGTCCCGGCGGTCTTCAAGCAGCTTGAACTGTTCCTCGGTCACAGCGGCACCGCGGATGCCCGCGCGCTCCTCGGCGTTGCCGGCGAGGGCGTTGAAGGCAATGGTACCCGCGGGAAGTGTTGCCTCCGCGTCCACCCGGACCTGCAGGATCGTCCGTGCGCTGATTCCGTCGTGCATTTGGTAATCGAGGAGTCGGGCGTGGCGCCGGACCGACGACCGCCGCATCGCGGTTTCCAGGCTCGCCTCCCCAGCCACGGCATCCTGGTAGAAACTGAGCTGGTCCGCCGCATGTGCAAGGATCTCGATGATGGCCATGCCGACGTCGGCCTCGCGCCGTTCGGACCAGCCGGGCAAGGTTTGGCGAAGGCGGTCGAGCAGGGCCTTGCGAAAGCCGGCATAATCGCGTGACGCAGGCACGAGGGTCGGCGCGGGGGGGCGGCGGGCGTCTAGCTCGGCCAGCCGTGGTTCGCCGACCCCTCCGGCCGCGTGGTCGAAGGCGATGGGCACCACGGAATACGCCGGGTCCGCCTGGGCCCATCGTCCGCTGCTCGTTGGCAAGGTTCCAATGCGTACGCGGTAGCTCGCGCCTGCGTCGAGTCCGGAAACCCGGGCCATCAGGTCGTCGGCGTCGATGCGGACGGTCTCCACCTTCGGGTGAGGCAACAACGGGTCGGTCGCTTCCACGGTGACCCCGCCTGGATGGGAGGCCAGCCATTGGAGGCCGCGTCGCGCCGGCGGCGCCTGCACGTCGCCGAGGAGATGAATGCGCACCAAGTATCGGCCGCCATCCGTCGGCGAAGCCGTCGCAAAGTCGAGGCCGATTGCCCGCTTTCCGGTTGCGACCTCCGCTCGGCGTTTATCGTCATCACCGGCCAGGTCCTGAAAGGGCGTCACTGGCCACCCCCCTCAGGCCGCCCGGCGTCGAAGCGCAGTCGCTCGGCGTCGCCGGTTCGGCGGATTCGGTATGCGACGTCCACCACCAACTTCTCCCCCGGGTTGGTGATGCGCACGTCATCGACCGTGATGATGTCGCCGAGCCATCGGTCGAGGGCTCCGATGACAAGCACGCGCGTCGCTGCGGCCAGGGCGTCGCTGTTGGGCGCGAAAACCAAGCGATCCAGGCCGCAGCCGAATTCCGGCAGGTTGACGCGCTCCCCCGGCGCCGTGAAGAGGACCTGCCGGACCATTTGCGCCACGTGCTGGTCAGGGCCGGCCCTAGCCGTACGCCCGGACGAATCCACGTGGAAGGGGTGGCTCACTTGGGCCATACTACGTCGCCTCCACCATCGGCTGCACGCCCGCTACAAGGGCGGGGACGGGCGGGCCCCCCGCCTCGGAGATGCAGATGCCGATGCTCGTCTGCAGCAGGACGGGTCGGCCGAGAACGTGCGTTCGAATGGACGGGTTTGTCCACACAATGGTCGTGCAGGGGGCGGGCTTCGGCCCCAGGGTGAAGGTGCATCCCAGCACGTTCCATCGGTCGCCAAAGACGAGCGCAGGGCTGCCGGCCACGAGCACGCGCGTGTTTGTGTTGACGGGCATGCCGACGCCGCCGTGCGGGCACTGCACGGTGCAGCCAAGTTGCAGGATTGGAGCTGCCATCAGAAGACCTCCAATGCGCCGCCATTGATGCACGTCGATGCGGGACCGACCTCGACCGACTGGGTTCCGGCCCGGATCGCAATCGAGGACGCCTGGAGGGTTACCGTCTTGTCGCCCTTGGAGATCTCGACGGAGGCTGCGGACATGGTCACCTTCTGGCCGTGGCTGTCCTCGATTTGGATGCCATCCGTGTCCAACCGCACCTTCTGCCCGTTTGCATCCGTCACCGTGACGGACTTGCCGTCGTCGTCGAATGCCAGGCTGTGACCTGATTGCGTCTTCAGGATGCGCAGAGTGGTCGGGGCCGCCTGGGGAACCTGGCCATCCCCCCACCAGCAGCCGGACCAGATGGGGCGGGAGGGGTCGCCCGCTTCGAACTCAATCCAGACCCCGGACCCCGGTTCAGGGATGGTGAATAGCCCGACCCCGTCACCGGCGTACGGCATGCAGGGGTAGGCCCAGCCAGATGGGTGGTCGCCGAGCACCTCCGGGACGCGCGCGCGCAGGCGGCCGCGGCCGGATGGGTCCTGGTTGTCCGTTACGAGCCCTCGGTACTTGCCGAAGTGCCGTACGGCTTCAGGGCCATCCAGGGACTGTGTCATGATCCTGCTCATGGCGACACCTCGCGGGCGCGAAGCGCGTTGCGTGATAGCGTGAACCAAACGCGGTACCCGGTTTGCTCGAAGAGGTGCGTGACCGTTTCGACGTAGTACGTGCCGCTGAACCGTTCGCCCACTCCCCGCAAAGCCACCGTGCGGTGGGCGCGCAGGACGGCGCGGTAGACGGCCGGCTCCAGTTCGCCTTCGGCGGTGAGCGAGACGGCGGACACGTCGACCGTGGCCTGCGCCCAGCGGCGCAGCTCGGCCTGGTCGACCAATCCGGATCTGGAGAGGAGCATGGTGCGCGCGGCGCCACCGATGAGTGTCGACTCTTCGCCGAGTGCGGGGCGCGAGGTGCGGTCCTGTGCGCCCTCCTGAACTTCGAGGGTTGCAATGCGAATTGACCGTGCCGTCGCCGCCGCCGGGCGCAGCAGATCATGCCGGATGCGTAGCGACAGAAGGGAGCTCGCTTCTCCGCGAGCCATCTGAAGAACGCCTTGCGGGCGTGCGTCAAATGCCGGCGCGTGGAAGTGCCCCTTGATGGTGCCCGAGGAGGGGTCTTTCTCGACGTAGCATTCGAAGCCGTTTCGCGTCGCCAGTTGGCGTAGGAACTGCAAATCGGTGCCATGCTGTGTGGTCACACGCTCGGTCGCGGGCTGCGCGGCTTCGGTCTCGTTGACCACGGGATCCATTTGGGCTGCCCTGAAGATGGCCGCAGCGATGTCGCCATCCGTCCGGTCGGGCCAAGGCCGGGCCTTGTCCTCGAGCTGCAGGCGCACGGAAGGGTCCATGCATGTCACCTCGACCGAGCAGAGCCCGGTTTCGCGCGGGAAGGCGACCTGGACATCGACGACGTGGCCATGGAATATGCTTTCGAAGGTGCGCCCGATTTGGGCCTCGACATCGACTTGCGCGAGCCTGCCCATACGCCCGCCTTCCAGGAGAGCCCACACGGGATCCGCTCCGTTCGCGTCGGCGGCAAACGTTAGGCGAGCCATGGAGGTCAAGCGCGACTGGTCCTCGACCTCGACGCTTGTAAGCGATGATGTGGCCTCATCGTCCAGCGGCTGGCCTTCAAGCAGGACTCGGTAGCCGACGCGCAAGGCTACCGCCCCCCGCGCGGGATGTGCAGCCGGCGCCCTTCGCCAGCAAGGTCACCAGGCCAGAGCGCAGCGTTCGCGTCGGCGATGCGCCACCACTGCGTGGGGTCGGCCATGAACCGTTGAGCTATGTGGTCGAGGCGCTCGCCGGGGGCCACCATGTGCTGTTCCTGGTGGCCGTCGAGTGGGGGGCGCCGGAACCGGATCCCGGGATACGGGTGCTCTTGGCCGTCCTCATCCATGTATCCAAGCTCCGCAACGCCATGGTAGCGGCTCTCCTTACCAACGCCCTTCACTGGGGAAGCACCCCCGCGACGTACCTGGTGCCATCGGAGGAGTACGGCTGGCCGGCCACAATCTCCCGGTTGCGCACGTGGCCGCGGAAGGCCAAATGGCCAATCCCTTGGGCGGCAAGCTCGCGACCGCTGAGCATCTCGAGGTTCAAGGAGACCTCCACGAGGAGGGGGTTGAAGCGGGCGTCATGGAGTGTCTCCTCGGCCGCAACGTCCAAGACCTTCACTGGAACGACGCGGTTCGGCCCCAGGACGAGCAGGACGAGGGGCACGTGGAAGGCAAACGGGTTGACGTGCCCCTGGGAGGCTTCGGACCTGGCGCGCTCTAGTTCGTCGCTCGACGGAGACACGAGCATCTGTAATCGCGCCAGTGCGGGCAGCATCCCGAAACGCGAGACGCCGTCCCCGTTGTTCGATGTCTCTTTCAGCTCCGCGGCGTCGAGGCGGATGCGCAGGCTGATGGTCTCGGACGGAGGGCCGGCCACGCGCAGGGAGTCCTGCGGCGACTCCTGCGATCCAGCGGAGTCGTTGCGTCGGACCGACCAACTGACGGTGTCCGGATTGTATTGGAACGGCATGACCGTGGGCGGGGTGCCTGGCTTGTCGACCACGTACGTGACGAGGGCACCCTTGACGAGGGCAAGGTGCTTTGGGGAGTCCACGGACATTGGGGACATCACGTCCCTCCACGCTGGCGGCGGCCGGCGCTCAGTACGGACGTTGTAACGGCGTGCGTGATGGCCGCCCTGGCGTGGGTGGGCCCGCCGTCGCGCAGGGCCGACGCAACCGCCTTTGCCACCGCGCGCTGCATGTCGCTCTTGCCCGCCCCGTAGGCCACCCGGATTTGGCCGATGCGCACTCGGGTCAGGTCTGCGCCCCCTTGGTTGCTCGCCCGGCCGGCGGTAGGCGGTCCATCTTCTCGAATTCCTGGTCCGTGGAGCGCAGGACGTGGTCCATGGTGACGGTTCCGCCGTCGGCGGCCGCGAGGAAGGCCGCATTGAGGGCCGCGTTTCGGATGCTTCCCCCCGCAAGGTCAAGTCGCGCAAGGCGGGCGAAGTCGAGGCCCCGCGTGGGGACGGCCTTGCCGAAGGACCGCATCCAAATGCGGTTGCGCAGCTCGGGGCCCGGGGTGGGGAAGTCGACGACGAATCGAAGGCGCCGCAGGAACGCGCGGTCGATGTCCGCTTTGCGGTTGGTCGCTAGGATGGCAAGCCCATGGTAGTCTTCCATGCGCTGCAGGAGGTAGTCAATCTCGAGGTTGGCATACCGGTCGTGACTGTCGCGTACCTCGGACCGCTTTCCGAAGATGGCGTCGGCCTCATCGAAGAAAAGTATGCAACCCGCGCGTTCGGCACCGTCAAAGACGCGCTCCAGGTTCTTTTCCGTCTCGCCGATGTACTTGCTCACCAAGGCCGCGACGTTGACTTTCTGCATCGTCAGGCCTAGGGTGTGGGCCAGGACTTCGGCTGCGAGGGTCTTGCCAGTCCCGCTTGACCCCGAGAACAGGGCCGTGATGCCGCGGCCGCGCGGCCCACGGGCCATGCCCCATGCACCGTACACCAGGGCGCGCGAGCGGACCTGGTCCACAATCGCTTGGAGATTTCGACGGCAGGTTTCGGGGACCTCGAGATCGTCCCATCCATGCACCGGTTCGATGGGCGTGGCCAGGCCCCGCAACGCCGACGCTGCTTGTTCGTAGCAGGCCCTCCGGAGGGCGTCCGCCTCGACGACGGCGGGACCGGACGGGTTCGCGGCGCGCGCCGAGGCGACAACCGCAGCGATCTCGCTCGGGCTCAGGCGAAGGCTGTGAGCGAGATCTTTGATTGTATCGGCTTGGGCGTCGGCAGCCTCGCCGAGCACGAGTCGCCATTGTTCCGCTTGGTCGTCGGGGCTTGGGGGTGCCAGGGATACGAGGACTGCCGCACTCCCCGGACGCCAGACACCAGTTCCGGTGGCGACGGCTAGCCGGGGGCTGGCGTAGGCGAGGTCGGACCAGGCCAGTCCGGGCCCGCCTTCCTTGGTCTCAATCGCGTAGGCAACCGAATGGAGAAGGGCGTGCCGGCGCAGCGCGGCAAGGGCGGCGCGACGCTGCAGGAACTCTGCCGGCACGGCGCCCGTATCGATGAGGCGCAGTGACAGGCCGAGCTGGTCAGCCACGTGGGCTGCCACGTCTAGCACGCCACTTGCCGCCGGGCCGGTAACCACGAGGGCGCGCATGCCGGAGCGGCGCAGGGCGCCCGCGCCCTCCGCGGCCTTCTGACGCTGCGCGCGGGCGAGGGATTGGCACACGATTGGCGTCGTGAAGGCTTCAATCTCGGCCGGGGGCATCGTTTCGCCGAGAAGAAAAGCGAATGCCGAGTCGTCGAGGACAAAACCGCACGTCGGCGACGTGGGATCCCCCACGACCGAGACTAGACCGTTCCACCGCAGGGGACTGGACGCAGCAAAACCCAGGGGCCTCGCCGCCTCCGGAAACAGCGCTGCCGCGAGGGCGGGCGTCGGATACGGAAGGGCTGCATCGTCATTTGCGTAGGCAAGCAGGCGCGCGACGGCAGGGTCCAGGCGGCCCGCGAGGCAGAGGGCGAGCACTTTGCGGTCGAAGGCATCGAGGCCTACGCATGCGCACAGCTGGTCGAGCTCGCGGGACGGTGCAGCCGTCGGCCCAACGGCATCGGCATCAAGGGCGGCAAGTTTGCGGCCGACGCCGGCGGCTGGCTCGGTGGCGAACAAGGCACGGCGCCGCTCCTCAAGGGGGCCGGCCAGGATTTGGTCGATGCTTGCGTCAGTGAGGACGCCGCTGCCAGACCGCGCCAAGGGATCTTCGCTCCAAAGGCTGCGCAGCCACAGGATGTGCCGGTGAAGCAACAGCCGCGCGCGTTCTGATTCTACGACGCGCCAATCCCGGGGCGTGGCCGTCTTTGCCACCGTGATGAGGGACACGCCGTTCGATGACGACCTCACGGCAGGTCGACCTCCCTGGGGGTGAGGCATTCGGCGCCGCCGACGCGCACCCGCACGGTGGTAGGGCCGCTTGTTCCCTTGCCAGGAAGCCGGATGCGCAGGGCGCCTTTGGCTGGGGACGTGACGTTGCCGGCCGGTACAGCGGTCTCGCCAAGCAGGACCTGCGTTTCCTCCTGGGAGGACGCGAGCATGTCGCCTTCGATTACCAGGGCGCCGTTGTCCAGACGCGCGTCGACGATCGTGGGGACCACGACAAGGCCCGCATGGTTCGAGCAAAATTGCAGGGGCTTGCCGCGCTTGCCCCGAGGGAGGTCCGGGGCGAACGGGGCGCTTACGTAGACCGTGCGCGGCCCCGGCTCCAGGCCGGCATTGCGGGGAACAGAAACGGTGATGCGGTTTCCAGCGTCCGACACGACGGCGCCCGTAACCCGGACGTCTCCAAGCCAGACCTCCAAGCCGTTCGCGCCGAAGCCGGAACCCGTGACGACGAGCGTGTCCCCGGCCTGGACCCAAGGGGACGGGGAGGGCGGATCGGTTGCGGGGCGGTCGCGGCGCCGGACGGCGACGGCTGTAATGCGCGGCCGCACCAGAGGAGCGACGACGACGCGCGGGCCGGCCGTTTGGACGCCCTTCTCGAAGCGCGGCGCCGCCACGAGCCGAGGGAAACGGCGCGCCAGCTGACTGTTCAGGAGCACTACGGAGATCATGTACGATGCCGAGAGGCGATGCGTCGTGGCCAAGGCCTGCCAGACGGAAGACGCCTGATCGACACCCAAGGGTTCCAGCGTAATGCGCAACGCTTCCGGCATCTGCTGCAGGTCGTCGTCGAGCACGTCCTCGACATTGGCGTCGCCAGGATGGAGGATGGCGTTGTCATGCAGGGCACGCATGGCGTCGCCGAGGATGCGGTGCGCCGCCAGGGAATCCTCGTCGCTGTCGCCGTAGGCCGTGAGGAGGTAGTGAAGGTCGAGCGACAGGGCAGGCCGGCCATAGGACGCGGGGTGCGCCTGCGGCGACACGTCGCGATTTGCAAGGAAGGCGTTGCGCCCCACATGGTACAGGTAGATGTTGAGGCGCCGACCGGAGACGTCCCCCACGGGCACCGCCGGTGACGTGATGGTGATTGGAACCTTGTCGTCCATGGCCTTGAGAAGAAGGCGGCGTAGGGTCCCACTCACTGCTGCCAACGCGTTTGATGAGCTCACGGCTATCCTCCCTCCATGGGCCAGCGGCCGTTGTGGCGGGCCTCGGCAAAGGTATCGAATCCCGTGGCGGTGGCGCGGCGGCGGGGCGCTGGGACGGGTGGAGATTCGAGGGTGACGCGGCCAATCTCGACGCGAATCTCGGGCTTCGACGGCGGCAACTGGGGTGCCGGCGACGGCCAGATCGCCTGCGACGGTGTGGGCTGCAGCGTCGCGAGGGAATCGGTTGCGACGGCCTCATCCCTCCCGGCCGTGCGCGCTTCTCCGATAGACTTGGCAGGTGGCACGGCGGCCGGCGCCGCCCGCCGGAGGACGGAGGCGGGCGTGCGCTCGCCGTGTGCCTGCCCCTTCCGTGGATGGTGCGCCGGTCCTGCTTCCTGGGTCAACGGCGCCGCGGTCAGGGCTGGGGTGGCGGGCTCTGCGGCCGGCACGGCCGGCGTGGCGCTTGGCTGGACCATGACGCGGGGCGGCTGCGGAGCAGTATCGGAGCGGCTGGACCTGCCCCGTTCCATCCGCCGGAAGACCATGCCGGCCTGCCTCGCCGCGGCCGCCGGCGGTGTGCCGCCCCCTCGTGCCAGGCGAGCAGGCAGATCATGTGTCGCGCGCGCCTTCGCGGTTACAGCGGAGCGTTCTGTCGTTGGGGTCTGCTCCTTCTCGTCTGGGCGGCGGACGGCCGGCCGGTTCTTGCCCGAGACGGCCTTCGGTGTCGCGCGCAACGCCTGGCGCCGGGCAACAGAATCCTCCGTCGTGACGTCGGGCGCCGGCGAGGGCGCATCGATGGGACCATGCGGTGGCATCGGGGTCGGCGCTGCCCGCGGCGCCGATTGCTCCGTCATCCGGGCCGTCGAGCGCTGGTCCTGCGCAATGCTCTGCGGTCCGCGCGCGGAAGGGCGAATGGCCACTTGCTGCGCCCCTGACCGGGATAGCCCGCCCGTCTTGTGCGTGGGAGAAGGAGATTGGGGCGGGGCGTCCTCCCAAGGTGGGCCCTGGTCCGGCGGCGCGGCGAGGGACGATGGCGAGGCGACGAGTCGCCTCGTGGCCAGCGGCACCCGGGAGGTCGTCGGCGCCACCCACCCACTCGCGGCCGACGGCGCGTGTGCCTGGGGGGCGGGCGTAACCGGTTCGGACCTTGTCGCTTGCATGGGCCGGGCAGGCGGGGGAGCATGGCCGGGTGCTGTCCGAAGCCGGGCGGACGAGGGGGCGTGTGCCAAATGCGGCACGGGCGGGTCTTCCGGATTCTTCCTCCGCGGTTGACCGGCGGTCCGGGGCTGCTTCCCACTCACCTCCACACCGGTGGCATTCGCCGCCGGGCGCCGGGGTTGAACGGGGGCGTCGATTGGCCCCGGCAGCGCCGCCACACCGGCCGGGAGAGCAGGGTGGTCTGCGTCACCCGGAAAGGCTGGAATCGCAGGGTCGTGCGCCGTCCACGCGGGGGCCGAAAGCGGTGGCAGGCGCAGCGGGAGGCCGCCACCGTCGACACCGCGTTGCGCAAGCCGCACGAGAAACCCGTTCACGGCCGACCTCCTTCCATCCCTTGTCCGTGCAACAAGGCCAAGTACGACTCCCGGCGCCCAGGGGGCATTGCCAGGATGTCGCGCTCCGCCCAATGGTAATGCAAGGCAATCTCATGCACTTGGGTTTGCAGCAGGCGGGCGCGTTGCCGCATCTCGCCTAGTACGTAGGCGCCCGCGTCCAACAGCGCCAGGCTCTCACCGCCGCAGGCAGGGCAGGAAATCCCCACCATAGTCTCGGCCTGCGGATCCTCGGTAGCCATTGCGTCAGCTAGATGCGCAAGTCTGCGCCTCCCCCGAGCGCCCTGGAAGGAAGGAACCCGCCCCCCTTTGCCCGGGACGATGCATCGTCGCGCGATTTCCAGGGCTGCCCGCTGAGGGTCATGGCGGGCCACGGCGGCAACCGCCTCCTGATCCTCACCGGTTGGAAGCCGGAATTCCATGACGGGAAGGCTGTTGCGCCGTGTGCGAAGCGGCGGCGCGGCAACGGTCTTTGTCGATAGGAGCTGCATCGCGTCAATCTCGACGTCGATGGCTTGGCCACACGTCGGCTGCGGACACTCGACCTTGCTCTGAACCAAGGAGCCGCAGGCCAGGATGCGCAGGCGCAGCAGGAGTGCCTCCCGGTCGCCGACCGTCAGCCGACTTGCTATTGCCGGCGTGACCGGGGCGACATCGCCGATGCGAACGACGCAACGGGCAAGGAATCCCGACACCTGGCGCGCCATGGGAAGTCCGGCCACGTCCTGCGCGTACACTTCGTCGAGACCGCTGGGGGCGACGATGCTTGCGGTCCGATGGCACGTCTCGTCGACCCACAGGCCGGCGGGCAGCGTGACCGCCTCGATGCGCGTCATGGTCAGTTGGCGGGCTCGGCGTACGACGTCTCGTCAGGCTGGCCGACGGTGTAGTCGCGCTCCCATCCTTCGTTCTCGAGCTTGATGGTCGAGATGAGAACGGCGTTGCCACTCGCATCCAAGTCGGCCGTGGCTTGGTACTCGGACACCCAGCAACGGTAGACCACGTATGACACGACTTTCTGGCCGGACTCGTTGAAGATATCGATGATGATGTCCTTTCGGAAGTCCTTCAATGACACTTCCTTGCCGCCGTCCGTGTCGCCGGCCATCGGTCCGCCGTAGTTCCATACCTTGTTGGCCCACTGCTCGAAGTCGATGTCATGCGTTACGCCCCGCTCCAGCGTGATGGCTTCGTACTTGGTCTGGCCTGGCGTTCGGCGCGCACTGCTCGGATCCGCGCCCTCACGCCAGTCGATGGCTTCCGTGTGACGCTTGAGTGCACCAACCTTGTGGACACCGGCGACGTACTTTCCGTCCCACTTGACGCGGAACTTGAAGTTCTTGTATGGGTCGAAGCGCTTTGATTCCGCGGTGAATTGTGCCATGCGTTGCCTCCTTAGGTATTCTCCTGGTGCGTGTATTGGCTGATCTTGATCACGACGAATTCGGCCGGCTTGAGCGGCGCGAAGCCGACGAGAATGTTGACGATGCCGCGGTCGATGTCCTCTTGCGGGTTCACCTCGGCGTCGCACTTGACGAAGTACGCTTCGTTGGGCGACGCCCCCTGGAATGCTCCCTGCCGGAACAGGCCATGCATGAATGTGCCGACGTTGAGGCGGATCTGGGACCACAGCGGCTCGTCGTTTGGCTCGAATACGACCCACTGCGTGCCTCGGTAGAGGCTCTCCTCGATGTAGAGGGCGGTGCGCCGTACGGGGAGGTACTTCCACTGGTCGGCCAGCTGGTCACGGCCGACGGTGGTGCGGGCTCCCCAAAGGACGGTGCCGGTTGCCGGGAAGGTTCGGAAGCAGTTCAGGCCAAGCTGGTTTAGCTCCCCTTGTTCCATGTCGGTGAGAGTCGTCGCAATGCCGCTGGCTCCGCGCAGGCGGGCGTCCTGACCGGCCGGAGCCTTCCAAATGCCTCGGCTAGCGTCGGTGCTGGCGATGATGCCCGCGACCGCGCCGCACGGCGGGAACTCGGCCTCGCGGTTGTCCCGGAGGGGGTCGGGTGCCTTGATTCGTGGGAAGTAGGCTGCAGCGTCCCTGGTGAGCGTAAAGGCGGGCTTCGGAGTGCCGAGCAGGCCGTCCTTGGCGGTCTTCTTGTCGTTCCACGGGGCGTCGATGAGGAGGATTGCGCGCCGCTTGCCGCAGTACGTCGCTGCATCGTCCCAGTCTTTTGACGCCAGGGCCACTTCTGCGTTTCCGCGGGGCAAGCAGAGCAGGTTGAAGATGTCGAGTTTGTCGAGGGCATAGACGCCCGTCGGACTTGCTGCGCCTCCAGGCAAGCCAATAAGGGAGACCGTGATGTCCACATCTTTCCCCTTGGACAGGCGCTTGTAGGTCGGCACGGCCGGCGGGTTGGCGGGTTTCGGCACGGCGAATTTCTTGGCGGTGTTCCATGTTGGAACGTCCACAAGGTTGGACTCGTCGTGGAGTACGGCCGGTGCAAAGCGAGGATCCGTGGGCTCGCCGGAAAGGTTGGCGAAGACCTCCTCCCGGAGGACCGTCGGTGCTTTTGCCGGGTTGCCCCCGGACGCAATTTCCTGCACATGGAGACTGAAGCGCGGTTGGCCTTGTGGCTGGTCGTGTGGCGGACCCGAGGGTTCCATCGCAATCTGGAGTTGGTTTCCCCAAGTGCCAGGGCTTCGGGCCTCCACGGGGAAGGCGAACAATGTGGCTTCCGCCGCCGCCGCGCCCGTTTTGCCGTCGTCGCCGCGACGCACGATGGCGGCCTCGGAGCCGCCGTTCTGGAAGAACTGGTAGACAGCGTGGCCCATGGCCGAGTCGAGGGCCAGGCCGCCAAAGATTCGCTGGTACTCGCCAAAGTTGTTGACGATTGTCGGTTCTTCAATCGGTCCGCGGGGTGCGAAGCCTACGAAGGCGGTGCGGGAGGTCGCGACGCCCATGATCGTGCGTACCGGGCTTTCCGTTTCCACGACGTAGACGCCGGGATAGGTCAGTTGCTGCATTGAAACACATCCGCGCCGCCGTGATGGCTGGCGACGCGGCGCAGAAAGCCCTGCGGTATTTGGTGGCTTCTCACGAAACGATGGCACAATGCAGCTAGCGGCGGGCGATTGTTCCCACTTCGCGCAAGAAGGATTCATTTGCGTCCGTGGCGGGGTCGGGGGACGCAAGCAAGGAAGTTCCCATGTTGCGCGAATTCCGATTATCTTGCCCTGTCGTTTCGTCTGCGCATGCCTGAGGCTGTGTTGAGGCCGACGCTGCGGCGGGGGTCAAAGGGCCCCTCTGTGACTGAACTCCAAGACGCGCTTAACGGGGCGGGTGCGCAGCCTCCGCTTGTGCCCGATGGGGACTTCGGTCCCAAGACGTTGGACGCCGTGCTGGCGTTCCAGACGCAGCGGGGACTCGTGGTCGATGGAATCGTTGGCCCCCAGACATGGGCGGCCCTGGACGGGTCGACTGCGCCGGCGCCACCGACCCCCGTACCGATGCCGCCGAGTCCCATGACCGCTGACTGGACGGTCGTTCCGGCAGACGGCCGCATGCTCTACGCAATGGAGATTCTCGTGAACGCCTACGGCTATCCGGTCAATGGTGCAGCGGGGCTCGTCGGGAACCTCCACGCAGAATCAGGCGTAATCCCGAACCGCCTTGAGGGGAGCCAGGCGGCCTCGCCGATGCGGGCACCCGACTTCGTCGGCCGGCCGGCTGACTTCACGGCCGACCAGGTCATGAACCGCAACGGCCCAGGGCAACGGGGACCCCGGCTCCCCGGCGTTGGTCTCGCGCAGTGGACGTCAGCCAACCGCCGCGCCGGCCTGTTCGGCCATGCGTTTCGTGGCATCGTCCTCGGGTCGTCCATTGTCTTCGACATGGATGCGCAGCTGGATTACCTGGTCAATGAACTCGGCGGCTCGTTTGTAGGCGTCAACCAAGTCATCCGCAACCCCACCATCGCCGTGGATGCGGCCAGCGACGAAGTCGTGTACCGGTTCGAAGTGCCAGGGGCAGTGCTGGCCAACGGGGCCCTTCTTCCACGCACGGATCCACGGGTGCAGGCCGTATTCGCGCAGCGCCTGGCGTCGTCCCAGGCTGCGCTCCGGGCGTACCGTGCCGTTCACCCGTGAATGGTCGGTCGACGACGAGCCAATCGGGAAACTTGGGGGCCGTGGAGGTTCCTTGCCCGGCGCGGGCGGCGCGCCGCCTCCAAAACGTCACACCACGTAGCGCCGGGCCGGCCGCGATTCGGCACCAGCGACACACGCGGGCTGGGTGTGGCAGGTTGGCTCTCTTCATTTCATCGTCGGCGCTTGCCCAGGCCCGCAACCCTGACCCCTTCTTGGTTTCAATCCCGTCTGGAGCGTGGGCGGCCGTGGGTCGGCCCATGTCTCGTGAAAAACGTACTTGCGGCGCCTATGCGTGGCATACTTGTGTCACGTGCAAAGGGCTCGACCGGTGTGTCTGAACAACAGAAAATGCTGACCGATGCAGAGGCTTGGATTGCGTGCTTTTACTTCGAGCAATACGTGGTTGCGGGTTACGAGCCCCAGATGTTGCCAGCGGGTTTTGTCCGAGCCAGTGCCCTTCAGCTTCTGGAAGGCGTCGCGGCGATGACGCCAGTGCAGTTCGCCGCACTTCGCGAGGCGCCCAGTCGCTGGCAAAATTATCTCGCCACGTGGCCAGGATTGTCGATGGAGCAACGCGGGCAGGTGCGGGCGGCCTGGAGCGAACGGTGCGGCTTGGCGGCCTCCAGCGTCGGCACAGCAACGGCGTTGCCTCCGCCGGCGCCAGTCCAGGATCGCGCGCAACGGATCCTTCAGGAAATTCGGGAAGCCGAGGCGCGCGGCGACCATGCGCGGGCCCGCGCAATTGGGGAAAAATTCGCCGTGGAGAGCCGCGCCCAGCATGTCGGGCACATGAACCTGATGGCGACAATTGCCAACCCATTGAACCCAACGCGCTACATCTGACGGCGGCCAACTTGGTCTCCAAGAACCCTGCTAGAGAACCTATTCTGGCCGGCAAGGACGTCCGCAGCTTCGACCTTCGCCTGGGTAGCGACCGGCGCACCCGTCTCTCGTGAGAATCGCCTTTGTACCGGCCGGAGAATGGCCGCAGCCGGCCTCACTATGCCATTCGAAAGGGCCGCACTCCGACGTGGCTCCGACCCAGCGACGACTGGCAACCACCGTGCTGCGGATGCTCGCCGGCGGCCTGGAATAAGCAACCGGCTCGAGCAGGACCGGCTTCTCCGGACAGCGGACACGCCTGTCCAAGTCTTGCGTCAATCGTCGCCGCCGACGCCGCAGCCAGGCGAAGAGGAAGCGCAGGCAGAAGTACCTCGGACCGTAGCGACGCAAGCGTACGCGACGGACACGGAGGCATCCAATGCCCTGGCCAGGGGCGAAGAAGAGAACGCAGCTCAAGCTCTTCAGAACCTCCTTGCGGACGCCGACCACCCGGCCGAACTTGAGCGCCTGGCTCGCCACTACCGATACCGGGGCATGATGCTCCGGGGCGCCATAGGCTTGTTGCGCGAACTCGCGTTCTGGAGGCAGAACCTACCTGAAAGGCGTCGTCAAGCCTGGAAAATTCTCAACGACCGGGGCCATCAACTTGGTCGACTTCCCATTGCAAACCCCGCCGATGAGCTGCTCGACTTGTTGCAGGATCCGGCGGCGCAGGAGCGGGTCCGGCAAGCGACCCAAGTGCGCCGAACCGGGACGGCCGTCCCTCCCGGCCCCGCCAGGCCGCCCTCCACGTCCGAGCTTGCGCGCATCGCAGCTGCGCGCCGCGACATGCGCGCCGACCTCCTTGGAAGAATGGAGTTCGTGGCCGGACGGCGCACTTCCTTGCCGCGGCCCGTCGGCAATCAGCGGCACCACCGAACGCATGACGGCCACGGACCCCGACGCGATGCCCCGGGAGCCGGCTGGACGACCCCATGGGTCGATCTCCCGCTCCCGTCGACGGAGGCACAGGGCGCCCGCGACAGGGCTTGGCGTGCGCTCGAGAGGACGGCGGCCGAAAATATTCGAACGGACGTCAACGTTTCGATCCTGGAAGCTGACACCGAAGTACGCAGGGTGATGGAAGACCTGCATTGGGACTCTTCCGATTGGCGCTACCGCCTCATCGTCCAATACTCCGGCGTCCGATACCAATCCGCACACGGAAGTTACCTCTCGCCCAGTCACCTGCTCGATGTGCTCCAGCACACCGAAGCCGGCACCCTTACCGAGCGGCCGGCACCGAGGCAGCCCCTCGAGGAGGTGGCCCTCGTCAATCCATCTCGGGACGAGGCGGTCGCGGAATTGCGGCGCCTGCGGGCACGCGGCGCGTTTTCGGATGCCGCCTGGCGAGACATCTTGCTGCGTGGCCATCTGGTTCCTCGCCCCGAGGACCGCCCAGCAATCCAATTGGCGGCTCCTGTGGAGCCTGCATGGTCCGCGGTCTTCATGCGGTGGGCGCAGGGCCAGACGACGCAGTGGCTGGCCGCGGTCCAGGCAAGCGGGCCCGGTACGATTGTGCTACCGACCGTCGTTTGCAACCAACTTGCCGAAATCGCACAGAGCTTCAGGGGCAATCAGCTAAGTGGGGGAATCACTGGGGATGCGCGGGACTATGCCGGGCGTGGCCTGCTCATGCCCGGACGGATGGCACGTCTTGAACCACGCACTTCCGGTCATGGCGTCTTCTTCGTGCACCCGGAATGGCTGGTGGATCGGCCCCCAAGCTACTCAGTCGTACTGCTCCCGCCGTCAATATCGTTTGCCAATCTACGTGAGCCGAACGGCGCGGGCGAGCCGGCGGTGCAAAAACCCGGGTGGACGATTGTGCGCGATGACGGGCCCGTACGCCGGACCAGACTCGGGCCTTCTGGACTAGAAACGGAATGGGCTGCCTGGGCCCACGAAGCAACGGTGCTGGAAGTCATGCCGACCGGCGTCCTGCTGATGGAGACCACCGATCGGGCCCCGCTGCCCGGCCAGCCGACGCCCAGCGCAGGCGTCACCATGCGAAGCCAAGCCACATTGGCGGAGTTCAATTCCTATATCGGCTTCGCGGACCCCGCCGTGATCCGACGAGCCAGGAGGCGCCGGCGGTCGCCCGGAGGAGCTCACCGACGAAGTCAGTAAGCGGGTCACGACGAGCGGAGATTGCCGCGAAGGGAACGGCCGCCCAGGACCTTGGAACTCTCCCTCGCAGGCTATCGCGAACGCCAAGGCGTTTCCGAGCATACCGGAAATCTGCCGCCGTTGAATCCACCCCCCCGACGGCTCCTACCTGGGTAACTCCGATGTGGTGGGGCGAGATTCCTTGTGAGGGGATATCGCCGCCACCTGTTTGGGTGATTTCCATGGCTTGGTCTGGCCCGGCGTTTTGTACCTTCCATTTCCCACAAATCCGGCCAAGGTCTATTCCTAAGCTCTATGATTGCCAGGTGCCGCCGGGACGGTGGCGCGGGGATTGGCACGTGGACTCCAACAAGAACCTGAACATTGCACTTGCCGGCCTGTTTGCCAGCCTCGCCTTGGCGGGCCCGATTGCATCGGCCCTCCCCGGCGACAACCAAGACCTGAGCCGCACGTTCTATGAGAACGCGGCCCGCGTGACCACGCCCGGGATCGGCTGGTTCCAGAACGTGCCCCATCAGGTCTGTCTGTTCGAGATCTTCGGAGTGCAGGCGCCGCTCGGCTTCTTCTACTACGAGAGCGCCCGCGTCTACACCAACGCCGGCACGTCGACGACCATCCCGCCGACCGTCCCGCCAGTGCCCCTGGCATGCCCGGCCGCCATCAACCCGGCCTGCAGCAACCCGGGCCCGGTCGACCCGTGCGCCATCCAAGTCGGCGGCGTCGCGCTCGCCGGTGGCCAGTTCATCAGCCAGGATGCCCTGCACTGCCTCAAGGACGCGGTCAACAACTGCTTCGCCGTCGCCGGCACGCAGGAGTGGACCCTGACCCGCTGCCCGTACGCGAGCATCGTCTACACGGCACCGATGGCCCAGGGCAAGGGCACCTTCGCGGGCACCCCCCTCGACGGCGTCCTCATGACGCCGGCCATCCACTGCGCCGCGGCGGCCGCAGCGGCGACATTTGACGCGACGGCCTACATCGACACCTTCGCCGATGGCTCGTCCGGCACGAGCTTCAACATCGTCCCGGTCTCCGACGTCGTCCCGAACGGCGCTGGCGACTCCTACGTCATCTCGTGCTACAACGTCGACAAACTCATCCTGTCGGGCGCGCCGATCACCTCGCACACCGATGTCGGTGAGGACTCCGAGTCGCACGACTGGGCGCTCGTTCTCGACGCCGCGGACACGGCGGCCAAACACCAGGCGGCCATCACGGCCCACCTGGGCGGCGGCAACCTGCAGGGCCTGTACGACCTCAGCGGCCAGAACGGCTGCGACGACTCGACGAGCGGATTCTTCGACGTCGATTCGGCCGGCGCGACCGTCCTCACGCCGTCCGGCAACGTCCCACTAGCCAGGGGCCCGGCTGTTTGTACGGACATGTGGAACCCCAACACTGGGAGGGTGACGACGCCATGCCCAGCCATGTTCTGCGATGGAGGGATAATTCACGTGGGCGCTTTTGGCGACCCAGCGAACACGGGAAGCGTCATCGGAGTCCTAGAGTGCGGAGGCCCCGCTCCGACATCCCTTTCGGCAACCGCCACGGTTGGAGCCCCAGCCTACCGTGGTACGGCCCTTAGCCAGGGACCGTTGTTTGGTGTTTCGCCTCAATGCACTCGCCCTGCGGGTGCGGCAGGCGGAACCCTTCCGAACAGCGCGTCAACTGGCTGGATTGTTCGGTGCGCAATCGTATAACCATCATTTCAGGACGCGCCGCCTTCTTCGTAAGTCCACATCCCGGGTCGGAGTTCACCCCTGGTCCATCCGACTTGTAAGTCGGTGCCACGATCCGTCCTGGCTAGGTGACGGAGTTGGAGCCGGGGGGATTCGTGTTCGAATCGGTGCGCCTCGATGGCGATTTCGACCGTCGCCAGCGCATGTTCTGCTTCTTCGGGCGTGGGTGGGCCATCTCCGTGCATGACGCGATTGCGGACGTGCTTTAGTTGCCGTAGATCGGCAAGCATGGCTTCGGATATTCTGCCGGTTCCGGAGGCCCGTGCTTGGCTTACTGTCCCCGTTGCGACCGTCTAGCCGGATGGTCCGGCCAGTTGACCGCGGCTGCACCGTACTATATGCCGGCCCTTCGCGACAGCCAATGAGTATGCTCACGGCTGAGCGTGCGCTCCACCTCGAGAACATAGGCTCCCAGCTCCTGCGATGTGGCAGGCGCGCCGTACTCAATCTCCAGGCGACCAAGGTCGTGGGCCACTACGCTATAAGTGGTCGCAAGCCGACGGAAATCCCTGGCCTGGACCCATGCAAGGGCGGCGGTCGATGCTGTGGTGATTGCACCCATAGCATCGAGCACAAGGCCCAGCGCCAGAGCCAGGACGGCAAATACCATTGCAATGGCTTCTGAACTGAATCCAATCCAGCCCCACCGCCTTCCATTTCGCTGATGAATGGTGGCTCGCGTGGCATACCAGTTGCGCTGCTCGTGCGCGCGATGGGCAAGGTAGTATGTGCTTCGCTCCCCGACGGATGCAGCTCGTACGGACATCATGGCGCTAGTTAGTTGCAGCTTGTCAAAGGATGGCGTCTCGGCTAAGATTCCAAAAACGTCATGGTTGGATTCCACCAGAATGGCCATTCGCCTTGCAAAGGAACGGACGGCGCCCGCGTCATGGTAGGGTTCGGCCTTCATCATGAACAGCCACGATTCGACCTTGACGGACTCAGCCAGGGCCCGGGACTGGAACCACCGTTCTTCGAATCGTTCAATAAGTCGCGCCAATCGAAACAACAGAGTGAGAATGAGCAAGACTAGCACGACGGCAGCCACTAAGCGCCGGGAATTTCCTTCGCCCAGGAGACCAGCCAACGTGAACGCACTGGTCGCGGCAGCCGCCACTAGAGCGATGAGTTCAGCCCTGACAAAACGAAAATGCCGTGCCTGTTCTCGACGCGCCGCCGCGTCGGCAGCGTCATAGAGCGACGGGTAGTCTGGAATCTCCGCTAGTAACGCCACGATTACGGCAATTGGTTCGACGACTTCGTTCTATCGGATGGCATGCCGGCCGAAAAACGTGACGGGCAACGGCCACTGGTCATGGGCCTGAATCAACGCCAGATTGCGCCATCTTGGATTGGAATCAGTTGGTTGGCCGTCAGGGGGGAAACGGATAGGTTCTCGCGCGACCCGATGACCCGGAGACTGAGCGAGAAACTGGGGTCATCGCCCAGATGCTGTACTACAAGCCTTGCTCGCTCGGCCGAATGCGCGGCGACCCGTGGCCCCCCTGCGCTAAACAGTTGGGCCGCTGCTAGGACTCCCCACGTGTAGGCTCCGCCAATCACAATCAGCTTCGCATGAGGCGATCCCGAAAGTCGCCGTTTGGTGAAAAGAAGCGTATCCTCTACTTGTTCACGCCCCGGCTTGTGTATCACCTCGGCCATAAGTGGTGCCCCGCGCTCTCGATCAAAGATGGCCACATCGTGGTCGTTCGGGTAGGAATAGGCGAAGGGGGTCTGGCCTTCGAACCATTTGGCCAGCGGATTGCGGTCTGGACCCCCAATGAGGACGAGGTGCGAGTCTTGCCAGTCCTGGGGAAGAGCAGATGTGCTGTCTGCCTGGACGGATTCAATTTCCGTCGTGGGGAACAGCCTCGCGATGGTTTCCCGAATCGTGACCAATGCGTCAAGGTCCCCAAACTTCCGCAGCCGAATGTAGTCTTCGAACCTCACCGAACTACCCGCTTCGGGCAGCCGCGAGCAGACGAGGTATACCTTGGGGCAGGTCTCCAGGGCCCACAGCCTGCGAAGGTAGAAGTCCCGCGGATGGGACTTTTCCAGGAAATCATGGATTGTCCTGACCAGGGCCGCGATGGGCTCTCCGTGATGCGAACCGCGCAGGTTGGTGTACCATACCGACACGACCCCGCCAAGATTGCTCGGTATCTCATTTTTGCCAGACGAATTGTGCTTAATGAGGACAATGCGTTTCCGGAGCGCGATGGCGATTCCGCATTCAATGAGTACATTCTGGTTGTTCTCACTGATGTCCAAGATGCACAGGTCTGAAGAGGAGATTGCCGCTTCAATCCCGTTCAAGAGCAAATCGCCGGCCGGAAAGTCGCCATATTCGATAGAGACTTTTGCCATCGGCGCGGCGCGGGCTTGTATCGCGCTTCCGAATGCTATTCTATCAGCGGAATCATGATACTTGGAGTCGTGCTGGAAGCCCATGAAGATCTTTACGGCTGGCGTTCCACTAGTCATCGTCCGCTCCAAAGGCAAGTGTATTGCGGAGGCGCCCGCGCCACGCGTCAATCGGCGTCTGCTCGTTCACGGCCAGTACGATGGTACGAGGCGGAACGTCCTTGGTCACGATTGCCCCAGCTGCGACGTAGGAGTGGGATCCGACGCTGACGGGCCCAATTACCATTGCACCCGTTGCGATGAAGACTTGGTCGCCAATTGTCGGGGCTGGCTCGTCGTAGTCGTCCCAGTTGATGTGAGGCGAGTCATGGCGGTGCAGCAATGAGCCGGAGATTCGGCTATTGCGACCCACGACGCTGCGCTCGGCGAGGAAGCCTGCAAGGACGCAGCCTGGACCAATCTCGGCGTTGGCCCCGACCCGGGCGCCTTGAACGACGAAGCTGCCAGCTCCAATGTGGGCTCCGGTTTCTATGGTGGCGTGATCCTCGATTGAGACCCCTGTCCCAAGGGTGCAACCTCTCTCGATTAGCACGTGGGTTCCGATGTAAACGTAATCTCCAATCGTGGTAACGGGCGCGATGTCGCGCGGTCGCCCCGTGGAGGAGCGCGAAGGCCTAGGGGGCTTTCCTACCACGCTGAATTCCGAAATTGTGGCGTCCTTTCCTAGGATGGTGCCTGGGTACACTCGGGCCTGCGAGTCTACTGGCCTTAGCATGCAACTCCTCCTGGGTCATGTGAGACGGTCATCCAGGCCTTGGTTAGCAACGCGTTCCATCTTGGTCCGCTGTCAATTAGGGACTCGAATTCCTTGGAAAATTCCCATGGATCTTGCTTGTTGAGGTGCCCGCGCAAGGCTGTCAGGACGCGTTCTCGGACGGCTTGATGCGGCTCAGGCATGGGGAGCCCAGCCAGGACTTCGAGTTGGCGCTTTCGCCCTTCCAGTACGCCGGCCCAGAACCGCTCGGACCTAATTTTGGCCCTCTGCCTTGGGAGCCTAATGGAGGATAGGCCATTCCACATGACCTCGCCCGGCTCTTGCGCAAGCGCCTTGGGGATTGCCTCCGCGAATGGGTCGTAGTCCAATTGAGTGACTTTACCGACCGAGACCGGCCTTTGGCCGCCATTTTGCATGTAGATCCAAACCCAATCCTCGTTGTAGTAATTCGAGAATGCCTGCTGCGCGTCGCGGGGCCGCAGGGCCAAGCATGAGGCCGACATGAAGGGTGGCGGCGGTTGACCGCCTGCCCTGAACAGGTGGCCGACGACCGAGTGGTCCGGCATTCCGGTGATTGCAACGCCAGCCAGGCGACTGCTGGCGAGCGACGCAAGCAGTTCATGGAAAAGGGAGGGGCGGCTGGGAAGGATATCGTCGTCCACCATAATGAGTTGGTCGGCGCCCACGCTCGCCGCAAGCAGTAACAGGTAGTTGCGCCCTCGGCCAAGCGTCCATCCGGCTTGTCCGAGGCACGACACGAAATCCTGCGCGTCTGGAGATACGTTTGCCAAGAGCTCTTGTTGGCTCCGCGCGTCGTGATGCTTGATTCCCAGCGCTTGGCAGGTCCATTGATTTTTCGCGTGGCTGGACTGTTGTGTCGAATCGTCCACAACGATTGTGGGGACACCGGCCGCTGCGATTTTCGGGAGCGCTTGCGTGAGGCGATGCGGTCTGTCCTTTGTCATGACAAGGCACAACGCACGCTTGTTGGTGAGCTGCCGGGCCCCGCCCGTCGGCGATTGGGCCATCGCATCATTCATGCGTCGGCAAGGGCGCCT
This sequence comes from bacterium, assembly GCA_040390065.1. Lineage (GTDB taxonomy): Archaea > Thermoplasmatota > E2 > JACPAO01 > JAHFTW01 > JAHFTW01. Next base: position 121,437 of record JAZJZE010000011.1, read on the forward strand.
GGGAAAATAGCCTCATCTCTTGGCCGGGGCGGCGCGTAGACGTTCGGCGACTCGGCTACCAATGCACCCGATAACGGACTGCCTGACGCGTCCGGCGGCCGCTTAGCACTATCCCTCGTCGGGATACTCTCCTGGCGGGAATTTTCTGGTTTGCAAATGATATAGAAGGACGTCACGTCTCGCAGATCGAGGATTGCCATGGGCCGGTCTACTGAATTCCGACGTGAACTCGATCGCGCGCTCGATGCACGGACTCGCTGGCTTCGCGCCGTACTGGACAATCCGGACCTCGAGCCGACCGACCGGCTACCGCGTGACAAGGTTCACAAGATTGTGTTTCACATGCAGCGGCTGGCGTCGCAGGCCCTGTCAAGTCGCCTTACTCACCGCGAATTCCGCGCGCACACAGAGCCTGTCCTCCGATGGCGCGTCACAGCAGGGAAGGGGCGAGGCCCGGATCAAAAGAAAGCGGCGTTCAAGGCCTGGTACCGACAGACCGTTCGTCGGTCGAATTGCATCTACGTCTTCCGAAGCGGAAATCGTGCCGTCTACGTCGGCAAGACGACAATTGGTGCCAGCCGCCCAGCCAGCCATTTCTCACAGCACTGGTTCTCCGGAATCACGCACGTCGATCTTCATCCGGTCAGGGGAACGAGACCATTGCCGGCACTTGAGTGCCTGGCAATTCACAAGTTTGAACCCAGCCGGAACAAGGTGGCTGCGGAAACAAGAAAGTGGACGAGCAAATGTCCCCTGTGCGAGATTCACGAGGAAATCGACGAGCAGTTGCGCGACATCGTGCGATAGGGCACGACGTCTTCCGCCGAGGGGACCAGCGCCCGTCATCCCTTGGGGCCGTCCAAACTGCATTAGGGTCCCTGCTACACGAGAAAAGAAAAATCACGCACTACCCAACGTCGAGGCGCCTCGCCGGCAGGTGCCTCATGTCTCGACATGCTCGACCGTCGGGTTGCGGCGCAATCCTCCATCGGATATTGGGGGTTCTGGTGAGGCTATCCATCGAAGGGGCGGACGCCCGGCGGAAGGGTCGAGGAGGCGCCTTCATTGCCAGGCGTCATCCTTCTCCCCGTGGCAGGACGCCCGCGGGCGACGGTTTGGCGCCGCTCCGCTGTGGTGCCCGTTACCGGGTTCGTGGACAGGATTAGGCCGTGAAGTGCATCTGAAAACGTGGCCCCCAGCTCTTCCTGAACCGCACGTACCTCGGGCTCCACTCGGGCTTGGCGGCATTTCGTGCGACCGCTCGGGTCCAGGCTGCGGCCTTCCCCGGCAAGCCTCTGCACGGCTTCTGGGTCGTCCGCCTGTTTGGAAACGAGCAAGCGTGAGAGCATGCGAAGAGGATTTCGATCGGCGGGGACAAGACAGGTCTGGAGCTTTCCCGTTTGGTCCGGCACCAGGCCTGTCAAGGATCCCATCTGTGCTCTCATTAGGTCGAGGGTCACGGCTGCACGCGGCGTGAGCATGACGGTCACCCGTGGCGAAGGGTTTCGACTCATTTTGCCTCAACATGACAATTCCGTTCGCTGTTTTAGTCGTAAGCCCGGGTAGAAGCATCATGGGCCCGCGTCGTCCAACCCCTCCGCTCGCCTCTGCAACCGCCAAATTCCTGGAGGAGTCCCCATGATACTCCTGGCCTGGTGGCTCGGAAAATATGTGGGCGCCCCTGCCCCCAGGAAGAAATTCTCCAAGCGACGCCGAAAGACCGTCCGCGTCCCAGCGGCCGCCAGCCTGCCCGCGGCCGGACCCGCCGTTCCGGCAATGCCGCCTCCTCCGACGGTGACCCCCGCAGACCCCTCCTCAAGCCAGGCCCCCCGCGGGCAGAAGGAAACCTGATGCCAACGATGGGACTCGGGCTGCAGAAACACCTCATGACGAAGTTCTTGGAACGCCGAGGCATCGACCCCCAAACCGTCGACCTCGATGCCCTCCTTGACGCCTCGTTGTCATTCAAAGAGAACCGAGCCAACCTCGCCGCACACCTACAGCTGCCAGGCGATTGGCAGAAATGGGAAGCCGAAGACCGCGCAGACGAAGCGGCCCCTCCGGCCCAAGTGCAACCGACAGGTTTCGGGGCCTTCGTGCCCCCGCCAAAACCGGTCCACGATCCGTCAGAGCGCGCCGCCTACGCCGGCCTGTCACCCGATGTAGCGGCCGAGTCCCTAGCCAAGACGATGGCCGAGCGCCGAAGCATTCGCGCCGTCACGCTGCGGCAGAAGACCATCATCCTCCGAGCCATCCTCAAGGACCTCGCCCAACGTGGACTCGACCTTGCCACACTAACGCCACCGGACGTCGCGTTGTACCGGGAATACCTGAAGGACCGCGTCACCAGGGGCGACCTTGCAACCAGCTCCGCCAGCCACCGCGCGAAGGTCCACAACAGCACGATGCGCCTAGTCTTCGACGACGAAACCCTCACGATGCGCGGATTCGCGGAACACCCGCGCCTCGTGGACCACCTCACCGAAGCCCAGTTCAGCATGCTGCTAACCGTCATCCACGACTACCCCGCCTTCAACGACCACGACGTCCTGCTGATGATTGCCTACCTGCATCTCGAATGGAGCATCGGGGCCCGCATCGGCAGCCTCGCCCCAGGACGCCTCGAGGTCGGCGACTTCGACTTCGAAGTCGGCGTCGTGCACCTGCGCTACATGAAAAACAAGGCCTCCCACACCGCCATCCTCTCCGACACCGCCGTCCGGGAGGCCAAGGAATGGATTGACACCATCAAGGGCGACCCCGCATGGAAGGGCGACGCCACCCCATTCTTCATTCATTCCGACGGGAGCCTCGTGCAACCGGCCTGGTTCAACAAACACCTCAAGGCCCTTGGAAAGCTGGCCGGCATCCAGCAGAAGCTCACCACCCACGTCTTGCGAAAATCGGTCGGCACCATCCTCGCGAAAGTCAATCCGAAGTTCGCCGAGCAGCAACTCGGCACCAGCAGCCGCGTCTTTCACGAACACTCCAACCAAATGTCCCTTCAAGACCGCCAAGACCTGCGCCACCTCTTGCCCCGGACCGGCCGCGAATGAGCTCCCACATGCCGGCCCACTACGACGCCATTACGCTGTGGCGCCACGGCCCCGGCGCGCAAGACGGACACACACACGTGCGGAGGAAGGCCCTTGGGGGTTGATCTTCGTGCCACGAAGGCAGATGCCAGACGGCTCCTTCCCCCAGGCCACCCGGTGCGCGTCGTCTTGGAGGCCGAACCCGATGTCATCGAAGGTGACGCCACGCGGCTGGCGATGTTGTTGCGGCTGGTGTTGGCGCACCGCAGCTAGGGCATTTCCACGATGACTTGCTTGCCTAGGGTTGCCTTGTACGTCCACCCTTGTTCGAGCAGGGGAGCCACGTCGCCCAGCGCGACGACTCTTTGGCTGGCCGGGGCACGCGCCTTGGGCTGCCTGACGCCGGTGGCCAGGGCGTCCGTCATGACCTTCAGGACGGCTTCTTCATTCATGGCGGCCAGGTCCAGGGTGGACAGTTGTTCCGGTGTGGCGCCGCTGGCTCGCAGAAGGCCTTCGGCCAGCTTCCGCATGGGATCAGTGGCAGCTTCACGATTGCTCTCCAAGTAGGGAAGTGCTTTGGAGTACCCGGCGCGCATCAATTCGATGCTGTTGGCGGGCAGTCCCTTCTTGCGGGTACTGTATGTGGCTTGGATTGAGCCGCGGTGTCCCATGAAGAACTTCCTCCATGATTCTAGGAAGCCCTGCGATTCGGCGAGTTGGCAGTGGTGCGCGTAGTAGGACCGCCACACGTAGGGTCGGCCCTGGACGTTGGCGGTTTGCATGGCGCGCCGGATGGCATCTCCGACATTGTTTCGAAGCATGAAGCGCGGCTCTCCGCCATAGGGCCGGAACAAGGGGCTGTCGGGGCCGAGGGCCTCGCCCTTCTGAATGCGGGTTCGTAGGTAGGCTCGGATGCGCTCGCAGCCTTCCAGTCCAAGGAAGAAGAAGAAAGCCTTGCCGCTCTTTGATAGGGAACGTTGTACATCGACTCGAACGGGAACGACGTCGAAGGCTACATCGTCTTCGCTGAGGACTATGCCTTGAACGTCCCGAAGGCGCAGGCCGTCTTGGCCTTCCTCCTTTCCCAGCACCTGTAGGCGTTGGCCACCTTGCGCGATGATGCAAATCATGGCGGCTGTTCGGACCTCGGCTGCGTCCAGCACGCGGCGCAGCGCTGCCTGGTCGGGGATGGTTTCGTTCTCGGCGTTGAGGTAGTCCTCGGCGCCCGGGATAGCGATGTTGCGATGCAATTCGCGTTGATGCCATTTCAGAAACGAGGTGAGGGTGACGTAGAAGGCTTGCACCGTGGACCCTGCAAGTCCTTTCTTGAACATGTGGGACACGCAGGCGGCGGCCGTGTCCTCAAGTTGAGATTGCGACATGGACAACAGGTCGATGGGCGTCTTCCCGGTGGCTTGCTCGAGGTTGCGGCCGAGGCGCCGCAAATAGTCGTCCGCTGTCGCCTGATTCCGCCGGGCGAGGTTCTCGTACCATGTCCGAACCCCCTCATGAGGAAGGAGCTGCATATGCCAGTGCCGACCCGTCTTGTCGCCGCGGCGAACCACAAACCCCACCAGGCGGGCGGACGGCTTAACAGTTGTGCACTACAAGTAGTTCAAATCTGGTCAGACCCATTCCGAAGCGGGTTTCGTACCGCCCGCTCGCTCGGCCGCTCGCGGGCGGACTGAACCCACTTCGGTCCTCGCGAGGGCACTGGGGGGACGCTGCGCTCCCCCCATGTCCCTCTCGCGGACTGGGCCCTCGCGACGCTCGGGCCCAGGCCTCCAAACCTGCGCTCCGCGCCGCCTCCCACGGTTTCTCGTCATGCGAAGGCGCGTGTCCTCGTGTGCGTGGGCTAGGTGGCCGGATGCGTTGGCAGTCAGACCAAGTCTCGCCGGATTCGCCGTGCCGCATCCGCGATTCCTAGGGCGCATGCGGTGATGCCGGCGGCCGCGATGAGGGCCAGAGTGGCAAGGCTCGTCGCATCGGCGGGGCCTGTTGCCAGGCGCGCGATGAGGTTCAACGGGTCGCGCGGCAGGAACAGGCTGGCAACGCCGAGTGCGATGGCGACCAGGGCGTACGATGCTTGGACGGGGCCGTCGCGGCGCAAGCGGGCGGCGAGCGAGTAGCCGATGCCGGTGAGGACGAGCGTGATGGAGGTGCTGAGGGTTGCGAGCAGGGGCAAGTTGGCCACCGGCTGGCCGTTGGCCCAGAGGAGTGCCACCCAGAGGAGGAACTGCAGCGGCGCCAGCGCTAGCGGGACGAGGAGTTTGCCAAGAAGCAGGCGCGGCACAGAGATGGGCGACGAACGCAGCAGGAGCAAGGTCCGGCCTTGGATTTCCTGCGTGAAGGCGTCGCCGGCGATGGCGCCGGAGAGGAACACGGGCGTGAGAAGCAGGAGTGGCAGCAGCGTTGCGTACACGAACGGGTACGGCGCCGGGGAACGGGGCACGTCCTGCGGGAGTTCGACGACGTGCTGCGCCAGCCTGGTCTGGTTGGCCTGCCGCAGGTCGTGCTCGTATTGCTGCAGCAGGTCACGCATCTGTGTGACGATGAGGGTGGAGCGCAGGTCGCCGTCCGGGACGACGATGGTGATGGTGTGCACGCCGTCGGGGGCGATGCTTTCCTGCACGACGGCCTCGAAGGCGCCGGCGGCGAAGCCGTGCATCGCGTCGACCGGATTGTTGCGCACGTGAAGGTTGATGGTCGTGTCCATGACCTTGTCGAAGCCGCCGGGGCCGAGGTAGGCGACGTCGGCGGGGGGGTGGGCCGTGGCCGAGCCGGGGTCGTACAAGGCGAGGAGCCCGACGGTGAGGAAGGCGCTGAAGGCGGCGATGAAGAACTGCACCAGCACGGCGACGATGATGCTCCGTTCGCGCAGGACGTCGCGCAGTTCCTTGCCGGCGATGGCGCGTAGGCTCACAGTCCGCCTCCTGCTGCCAGGACGGTGACGTTGTAGGCGGTGTGCAGGACGCAGGCCGACAGCCAGGCGAGGGCGGGCCACCCACGGCCCTTCCCGACGCCGAGGCCGGCGAGGGCGGCCGCGGCGGCGTGCAGCAGGAGAGGGGCGACCAGCAGGGTCAGGCCGCCTTGTGCACCAAGGAGCCGCAACGTAGGTCCCCCGAGGTCCAAGCCGCCGAATCCAGCCAGGCCGACGAGGAGGGCGAGTTTCTCGCCGACGAAGAAGCCGGCGCCGACCAGGAGTCCTGCCTGCCAGCCCGGTCGCCGTCGCTGTGACGAGGTGGCGAGGAGCTTGAGGGACTCCTCGAGAAACGCCGCGCCCATGATGAAGGCAGGGAAAGCGGCCTTGAGGCCCAACGGGATGAACAGGGCGAGGACGAAGAGTTCGAGTGCCAAGGCGAATGGGACGGCGAGTGCTCCTGCGAGAAGCAGGCCGCGGCGCGTTGCGGTCCAGCGACCGACTGCCGCGCGCAGTTTGGCGCCGAGATGCATTTGCGAGAACAGGGTCTGCTCGTTGTAGAGGCCGAACCCGACGAAGGCGAGTGCCGTCGCCGCCAACGCGAGCGGCAGGGTCGCATAGAGGAACGCGGCCCATGCCACGGGCTCGTTCTGGATGGATGCCGCGATCACGGTCACTGGGCTGAGGTAGGCAACCGGCGGGAGCGCGGTGAAGACAGCCGGCAGGAAGAGGAACGTGCTGAAGAGCGTCGTCGTGCCGGTGAGCAGGAAAGTCAGTTCGCGGGGGCTGCGGGCGACGTTGCCAAGGACGAGCGCCGCGACGAGCACGAACGCAACGATGGGCAGGGCCGCAAGCCAGCCGATGCCGGTGGCGCCGATGGCAAGGCTCGAGGCGACGTAGACAATGGCAGCGGCGACGACGTAAGGCAGCGACCGGCCGACCAGGACGGCGCCGGGGGACATGGGAGCCGTCAGCACGAGGAGGCCGCGGTGGCGCACCCGTTCGGAGAGAAGGGAGCCGGCAAACAACTGCGCCAGGAAATTCATCGGGATGAGGTACGCGAACGTCAGAAGCAGGCTGCGGACGGGGAACGGTGGCTGGATGTCCCCGGGGCGAAGCCCGGTTTGTTGGTGGGCGGTGCCGCGCGTCTCGTTGACAAGCGATGCCGGAAGCGACGGCGTCGTCGCTTGGACCGGGCCAGTCGCCGCGGGAGGCGATGGGGCCGTCAGGTCGCGCGGTTGGTACGCGAGATTCACGGCAACGGGAAACGCCGCGGCCTGGTCGGATTCCTGGTCGAGGCGGGATTCCTGCCAGCGCAGCGCGGCGTCGTGCAGCTCCTGCGCCGCGGCGCGGCTGGCTGGATCGTCGCGGTCGAAGTCGAACGACGTTCCCGACAGGATCAGAAGGGGGCGCTCTCCGGCGGCAGCGAGGCGAAAACGCCCGTCGGACATTGCGGCGGGCCCGAGCTCTGCCCCGGGCCGGATCTCAATCGGGTACAACCCTGCGTCCGGGTGTAGGCCATGCTGCTGCACCGCCGGCCAAGCCAGCGCCAGGACCACGACGGCCGCCACGAGGCCATAGCGCGTGGCGCGGTTCTCGAAGGCGGAGGCAAGCTGCCGCACTTCGTGGCGCGCAACGGCCAGGACGGCCCCGCCGGTGCCTCTGCCCACCTATGCCTCCGCGGCGCGGCGCAGGATCTCGTCGAGTGCCGGCGGCACGGACTCGAGGTTCACGACCTGGCCGTTGGCGGCGCGGACGGCGGCCATGGCGACCTCGGCAGCGGCCAACCCGTCGAGCAGGCCCGTGTGCAGCGAGCCGGTTGGTGTGGACGCCGGGAACGCCACCGTGGCGTGCAGGCGGTAGCGGTGCGTCCCCCACTGCGCCCGCAGTTCCGACAACGTGCCGCGGGCCACGACGCGGCCAGCGTGCAGCAGGATGATGTCGTCGCACAACTCCTCCACCTGGGTCAGGTTGTGGGCCGACAGGAGGATTGCCTTGCCTTGCTGGCGAAGTTCCATGAGGAATGCGTCGAGTTCGCGGCGCGTCACGGGGTCGAGGCCACTTGCGGGCTCGTCCAGCAGCAGGACGGCGGGGTCGTGCAGGAGGGCGCGGGCGATGGCGACCTTGCGGGCCGATCCCTTGGACAGGTTGCCGATGGGCTTGCCCCAATGCTCCCTTGCCAGCTGCAGTGAGGTGAGCAGGGCCTCGGCGCGCTCGGCGGCGGCGTGCTTCGGCATGGAGTAGAGGCGTGCAAAGAACGCCAGGTAGGCGCGGGGCGTCTGGTCTTCGTACAGGGGCGAATCTTCGGGCAGAAAGCCGATGGAGGAACGCACCGGCGGATGCAGCGTGCTCGCCCCCCCGAGCGTTGCGGTCCCAGCCGTCGGTTCGAGCACGCCGCAGAGCATCTTCAGCACAGTCGTCTTGCCGGCGCCGTTGTTGCCGACGAGTCCCACGATGCGGCCGGGGCGGACTGCGGCGTCGAAGCGCTCGACTGCGACGGCTTTCCCGTACGACTTGGCCAGCCCCGAAGCGACGAGCACGGCAGGGCCACCGGCCGCGGCGTTATGACGGTGGCGGGAGGGTTCCGGCTACTTCTCCACGACCCACTCGAACACCTTGTACGGCGTCTCGGCCATGCCGTGCCCCCGGTACGCGCGCAGCGCCTGGTCATTGTGGCCCGCGACGTAGAGGCGGATGGAGCGCACGTTGCCGGCGGCGCGTGCTGCGTCCTGCACCGCCCTGTAGAGTGCCGAGTAGACGTGCTGGCCGCGGTGGTCCGGTGCCACGTACACGGATTGGATCCACCAGTACCACGCGTCGTGCCAATCGGACCACTCGAAGGTCACGTACGTGGAGCCCACGATTCGGCCGCCATGCTCCGCCACGAAGACGCGGCCCTTGCCGGCGTCGGCCAGGAGCGTATCCGTGCCGCGTCGGACGGTGGCGGCGTCGAGCTGCATGCCCTCGGATTCGCTGGCCATGGCGATCGTGTTGCGGGTCAACGAGGGCGCGTCGGCGTGCGTCGCGGCCCGGACCAGGATGGCCATACGGCGGCCACAGGGCTCACGCTCTTGGATTTACGGGTTGACGAGAAGGGAAGGAAAAGGGGGAAAAGATGGACTTGGACCTTGCGGGCCAGCCCACGGTCCTGTAGACCCGCGCGGTTAGCGGGGGCCGGCAGAGCCGCGGAAGCAGTCGCGGCAGAACACGTCGCGGCCCGGGGTGGGCTTGAACGGAACTTGCGTCTGCGTGCCACAGCGGGAGCACGTAGCGTCGAACATGGGGCGGTCTGCCCCACGGTCGCCGCCGGCGCCACCGGACGGGCCGCCGAAGCTGCGGGGGCCACGGGGGCCGGCGCCGGCTGGGCGGTCCTTGCTGAAGCACTCCCGGCACTTGACGGGTCGGGTACCCGTCGGCTTGAACGGGACGGTTGTCTGCTTGCCGCATTCGGCGCAGACCACATCAAACTCTTCGCGCGGTGCGCGATTCTCGTACATTCTAATTTCTCCTTTATGGAGGGACACGCGGGCCCCTCACGGTTTGTCCCACGAACCCCCCCTATTTAGAGACGGCTGTTCGGGAGAGTGGCCCTCCTTCGGGGCGTTTTCCTCCGAGAACGCCACGCCAAACCCCAAATGCTGGCGCCCTGTGGCCGGCGCGATGCGCGTTGCAATCCTGTTCGCAGGCATTCTCGTCCTTGGGGTCCTCGCCGGGTGCTCGACGCCCGCACAGCCCCCGCCCCCGGCGCCGCCGGCCCCCGCACCCATCCTGATCGGCGAGGGCGACCTCCGGCTGCCCGTGTCCTTGGGCCCGCTACGCCAAGGCGACATCCCCTCTTTTCCCATTTTCGCCGACCGCCCGACGAACATGACCGGCCCCGGCTCGTCGCACCGCGAGACCAGCCTTGCCGTCTCCCCGGCTGACACGCGCGTCGTCCTCGCCTGCGACCCATCCGGCGTGCCGAACGTCTCGGGCGGCCAATCCTACTTCTATCTCTCGACCGACAACGGCACCAAGTGGACCGACCTCAAGGTGGAAGGCACGACAGATCCCCGGCGTGCGACCTTCGAGGGCGGCGACTGCGACGTCGCCATCGACGCCGCCGGCACTCTCTACACGGCCGACACTTGGCTGGGCGACCTCTCCATCGGCTCGAGCAAGGACAACGGCAACACCTGGACCGTCGGCAACGCCGCCGCTGGCACGGCGCCAGTCATCGACCGGCCGTGGATCGTCGGCGGCCCGGCTGGAACGTTGTACCTCACGTACCAGGATGTCCAGTTCGGCATGCCGAGCCTCATCTGGTTCACGAAGTCGACGGACTATGGGCTGACGTTCCTTCCCGCGGTCCCCGTCGCGACCGCCACGGCCGACGGCCCTTACACGTGGGAAGGCAACTTCGCGCCGTCCGCCGACGGCACGGACCTCTACTCCGTGTACACGCGGCGTGAGACTGGCGTCGTGGGCTCCCCCGTCGCGTCCGATGCGGAATCGGTCTTCGTCTCGGCCAGCCACGATGGCGGGCTGTCATGGACGAGCCACCTCGTGTCGAAGCGCACGGTCTCGGCGAGCTACCTGTACCCGTCCATCGGCCTCGATGCCGGCGGCCAACTGCACGTCGTCTTCTCGCAGGCCACGGAAAATGGCCAGCCCATCTGGTACAGCACGAGCAAGGACCAGGGGGTCGCGTGGAGCGAACCGATTCCCCTCGTGCCGGGCACTGTCGGCTTTTCGCCGTGGATTGCCGGAGGCCAGGCCGGCCAGGCGTTCGCGATCTGGGAGGCGTCCCCCGACGGCGGGGCGACCTTCGGCAATGACGCGGACTGGTACCTCTACTGGGCGCGCATCTCCAACGGCACCATCATCACCGGCACGACGACGGCCGCGCCTGTGTTCCACGGCAAGCAGTCGGTGGGCTTTGCGGAGTTTGATACGGTCCGCCTCGACAAGGACGGCTTTGCTCACATCGGCGCGTCCATGCCGCAGGGCAAGGCCAACAACGTGCACTGGCAGGCAATGTATCAGCGCCAAGCCCTTGGCCCGCCGACATAAAGTGCCCGAAAGCATTAATGGGCGCGAAGTCCACGGCCGGACGTGGTCGCCCGAGGCATCGCCATCGCGCTCCTTGTCCTGCTAGCCGCCGGGTGCTCTGGCCCCGCCGCAAAACCATCCTCGGTCCTGCTTGACGAGTCATCCACGTCGACCACGGCGCCGCCGGACCCCCGCATCCCCACGCAGGAGCCGACGCAGCCGCAGCCCACGCCGACGACGAGCTCGTCGTCCTCGAACGAGCCCACATCCACCACGACCACGTCGACGCAGCCGACCGGCTTGCCCCCGGCGCCGGTGTATCCGGGCTTCCCCGATGCCGTGACCCCGATCACGCAGTCCGGCAGCCTGCACGAGACGTCGCTTGCAATCGCGCCGGACGGCCAGACGCTCCTGAGTTGCGACGCCCAGGACCACGGCACGAATGGCGGTGTGCCCGCGGGATACCACGTCTCGAACGACGCCGGCAAGACCTGGAAGAACGTGCTGGAACCCCCGGCCGCGGCCGACCCGCGCTCCCTCATGGCGTCGCGCGGCAACGACTGCGACGTGGCCGTCGACGCGGCTGGTACGCTCTACGCCGCCGACGCATGGCAGGACGGAGTCGCCATCTCACGAAGCACCGACGGCGGCGCCACCTGGACCCTTGCGCAGTCGCTGGCCGGGGTCGATCCTGCTGCCGCCGCGGCGTCGGGCGGGACGACCGTGTATGAGAGGCCCTGGCTCGCGGCCGGGGCCACCGGCCACGTCGACCTCGTCGTGCGGACGTACGTTCCCTTCGTTCGGTCCGATGTGCTGTTCGCGAGGTCGACGGACAGTGGTTCCACGTTCACGACGCCAGTCATGGTGGCGACGGGGTCCGTCGTGGCGGGTGCGCCGGCCGTGTCGCCGGACGGTTCGCACATCTGGGTGCCGTACCATGAATTCTCGTCCGCTGCGTCCTTGATGCGCGTCGCGGCCAGCACCGATGGCGGCAAGACGTGGACCCCCAGCACGGCCACCAGCCCTGGCCAGGCCTCGAGCAAGTTCCCGTCCCTCGGCATCGATGCGGGCGGCGGCCTGCACCTCGTCGACGCGCAGATGGTCGGCGCGGTGTCCAAGGTGGTCTACTGGCATTCGACGGATGCTGGCACCTCGTGGACGGCGCCTGCCATCCTGTCCGGTCCCGTGGCCGCATTGTCCCCGTGGGTTGCCGGCGGCAAAGGCGGCCAGGCGGCCGTGGCATGGTTCGGCGCCTACGCCGGAGCAGCGCATCCAACCGACCGCTACCTGTTCTGGGCCCGCATCACGGCGGACGGCGTGCAGTCAGCGACGACGACCACGGCACCCGTCTATTCCGGCAGCCAACCTGCGCCGCCCGAGTTCGGAGTCATTCGCCTCGATGCGGCCGGCCACATGCGATTCGGCTACTCGGTGCCCGCCGGGACGACGACCGGCTGGCAGTCGGTGTACCAAGCCCAATCGGCAGGGCCGGCAACGTAGGCCCTTCGGCCGCGGCAACCTTCGACAGACGGGAACCGGGGCCGACGCTTTTACGCGGGCACCCTCATGGCGCCGCATGCGCCTGCTGCTTGTCGCCGCATTCGCCTTTGTCACCCTGACCGCCCTCGCCGCGACGTCGTCCGCCTCCGGGCCGGGGACGGGCGGATGCACGTACACCCACTACGTCGACCCCGACTCCGGGTACATCTACGTGCGCCAGGATTGCCAGAGCGGCATCACGGTGTGCCACACGGAAGTCTCGGGCGGCGGCGGCCAGCCCTTCAACGTCGACCGCCAGTGCTACTACTAGGTGACCTCATGCGCTTGTTCCTTGCCGCCCTCCTCCTCGTCACCGTCATCGCCGCGTTGCCTCCGGCCCATGCCGCCAGCGGTCCCACGAACCCTTGCACGACGGGCATCGCAGGATCTTGGTGCACCGTCGGCGCGGCCGACTGCACCGCGACCGTCGGGTACCAGACGGCGCCGCAGCAGTACGACTACGCCCGCGTCCACTGCGGTCCTGAACTCTGGGCGCCGTGCACGGTCTACGCCGACACCCGCGGCAACGTCGAGACGTGTCTCACCTAGCGGTCCCTCGTGACGGGGCCGCAGGCCGGAACAACCCGGGCGAGCCTCACAACTTGAGGTCGGCCTTGACGAAGCCCGCGATGTCCGTCGGGAACGTTGCGACCTTGACGCCAGCCGCGGCGAAAGCCTTCAGCTTCGACTCGGCCGTGCCCTTGCCCTTCTCGACGAGGGCGCCCGCGTGCCCCATCTTCTTTCCTTCTGGCGCGGTGCGGCCGGCGACGTACGCGTAGCACGGCTTCTTGACGTGCTTGGCGATGTATTCGGCTGCCTCCTCCTCGTGGCCGCCGCCAATCTCGCCGACGAGCACGATGGCCTTCGTCTCGGGGTCCGCATTGAACAGTTTGACCGCGTCGAGAAGGGTCGTGCCCGGAATCGGGTCGCCGCCGAGGCCGAGGCATGTGCTCTGGCCGATGCCGGCCTCGCTGAGGGCCGCCACGATCTCGTAGGTCAGCGTTCCCGACTTGGATGCGACGGCGACGGGGCCCTTCTTGAAGATGGAGCCGGGCAGGATGCCGACCTTGGCGGCTCCGGGCGTGCAGGCGCCGGGACAGTTGGGCCCAATGAGGATGACGCCTTTGGACTTCGCGTAGTTGACGAATTGGGCGGCGTCGTGGACGGGGATGTGTTCGGTGATGACGATGACGACCTTGCAGCCGGCGTCGACGGCTTCGATGACGGCGTCCTTGGCGTACGCGGCTGGCACGAAGATGAGGCTGGTGTTGGCCTGCACCTTCTCGACGGCTTCGCGAACCGTGTCGAAGACTGGCACGTCATGCACCTTCTCGCCGCCCTTTCCGGGCGTGACGCCAGCCACGACGTTGGTGCCGAACTGCTTCATCTGGCCGATGTGGAACTGGCCCTGGTACCCCGTCGCGCCCTGGACGACGACGCGCGTGTTCTGGTCGAGGACGACTGCCATCGTGTCGGCGACAAAGGGCCGGGATAAGGGGTTTCCCCTCGTGTGGCGGGAACGCGACTACCCGATGGACGTGATCGTGACCGTCCAGTCCAGCGTCTTGCCGGCAAGCACCGGGCCGCTGAAGCCATACGCAAAGGGCGGCGGGATCGTGATGGTCGCCGTTTCACCGACGGCCAAGCCCCGCACCCCGCTGTCGTACCCCGCGACGGCCTGGCCCGACGCCACCGTCATGGGGAAGTCGCCTTCCTGGATCATCTCGCCGGAGAAATGGTCATGCAAGATGTAGTGGGTAGCCACCTTGTCGCCGGCCACGACCACCGCGCCGCGCTGGGCGTGGACGTGGAACGTGAAAGGGAGGGGCTCCAGCCCCGTGACCCGCAGCTCTGCTTGCACGGTGGCTTCCGGCTGCGAGGAGGGAATCGTCAACGTCACCATCGTGGAGATCCAGTCCGTGCGCGGCTGGCCGGCGTGCCCGCCTGTCGTCCCGTATGCCTCGAAGCGGCCACCTGGCGTCGCGAAGCTGACTTGCCATCCCGTCGGCAGGGCTGCGCCGTCGACGCCGGTGATGGTCCACTGGTAGGAGTAAGGCCGGTCCCCTGCGTTGCGCGCCCAAACGAACATCTGGTCCGTATTGGACCGCACGTCCCACTCCCCAGGTGTCGCCAGGCCAACGACATTGGGTGTCCCGTAGATGCAACCCGACGGCGCCGGCGGGTCCGGCTGACACGGGCCGTACGGGTCGGTCTGACAGGCGTCGCCGACGCCGTCGGCATCCGAGTCGAGCTGGTCCGGGTTGGGCAGCGTGGGGCAGTTGTCGAGGAACGTGGCGGATGAGCCGCTGTTGGGCACACCGTCGCCATCCGCATCGAGGTCGCAGAGGTCGCCTACCCCGTCGCCGTCGCCGTCGAACTGGTCGGAGTTGGCGATGCTGGGGCAGTTGTCCGCGGCGTCGGGGATGCCGTCGTGGTCCGCGTCGACGTCACGAAGCACCATGGTCGTCGCGCCGGGGGGGAGCAGGTTGCCGGCCGGTCGCCAGTCCACCCGGTTCAAGACGACGGTCTTCCCGGCGGCGTTGATTGCGTCCGCCACGTCGAAGCCCGCAACCAGGGCACCGAAGACGGCGTAACCGGTCTCGTCGACCCGCCGGTCCGGGCACGTGCTGATCGACGGGGCGTCGAGGAAGCAGTTGTCTGCCGCATTGATGTAGAACTCGGAGGTCCCGCTGTCCGGGTCCATCACGCGCGCAACGGCTAGCGTGTACTTCTTGTTGGCAAGGCCGGACGTGGCCGCCTCGTTGGCGACGGGTGCGTGGGTGCGCCCGGTCTTCGCCGCGCTGCCCGCGCCCTCGCCGCCGCACTGCGTGACGAAGTCCACGACGACGCGGTAGCACTGCTGGCCCGTGTAGTAGCCCTCGGTCGCGTACTGGATGAAGTTCGCCGTTGACGCGGGCGCCTTGTCGTCGAAGAGCTCGGCGACCATGCACCCGGCGGCGGTGTCGATGGCCACCAGACTGTGCTGCGGGTCCGACACTGGCAGGTCGGCGACGTCGATGCCGCACGGACCTGGGATGGCGATACAATGGTCCCTGCCGCCCATGGCCTGCAGGACGATGACGCATCCGGCCCCGTCGCCGGCGGTCACGTCCGGCGCGGTCGACGGCGCCGACGCCGCACTGCTGTCCGAGGCGCCGCTCGTCTTGGCGGGCCCGGTGATAGCCACCACGCCGCCGCCGATTCCGGCCAGCAGGAGCATGGCGCATGCGGCGTAGCCGAGAGCCATTCCCGCCGTCGCCCGGCCGGTGCGGCGCGGTGCGCTGCCCGTGCGGCGAGCCTTGTGGCCGAAGAGGATGGCCAGCACGGCGAGGGCGAGGACGGCCGCGCCCGCGAGGCCGCCGACGAGCCACGCCTGTGTCTGCCAGAGGAAGCCTGCCGTGGCGCCGGCGGCTGCCAGGACGACCGCGCAGAGACCGAGAAGGAGAGGTGCAAGCCCGGCCGGGCGGGTCGCTGCGCTTGCGCTCGCGCGCGTGGGGCGGGACGGAACTTCCTCGAAGGCCATCTCCATCGGGACCTCCTCGAAGGCGGCTGGCGCGGCGGGCGGCGGCGCAACTGGTGCGACGACGCGGGGCGCCGGAGTGGAGGCCATGGCTGGCCGCCCCGTGTTGCGGCAGCGCGGGCAGACGAGTTTCCCCGCGGCGTCGCGAGCGGGCGTGACCTGGGACCTGCAGAACGGGCAGACAACCACAAACGACCAGTCGGAGGGGGGGACTTAGAGATTGTCGCGGGGTTCGCTGGGTGCCGGCCTGCACCAGGGCCAGGTCCAACGAGGCAAGAACGCTCGCCTAGGCCGACGCCCGGATGACCTTGTACCCAGCCGGATTCTTGGCCATCTCGCTGGCCTTCTTCGCCGCTTCCTGCAGCGTATTGGCGGTCTCAAGGCCGAAGGAGTGCAGAATCTCGTTGGCTTCCTTGGCGTTCGTGCCCTGGATGCGCGTGATGATGGGGAACTCGAGGCCTTCCTTCTGCAGGACGGAGACGAGACCCTTTGCGACGGTGTCGCACTTCGTGATGCCGCCGAACAGGTTGAGGAACATGACCTTGGGCTTGGCGCGCTTCATGAGCCGCACGGCCTCGGCGACCTTCTCTGGGTTGTCCGTGCCGCTGAGGTCCAGGAAGATTCCGGCCTTGCCGCCGAATTGCGTGAGCGCGTCGAGAGTCGCCATCGTCAGCCCGGCGCCGTTGGCCATGACGCCGATGTCGCCGTCCAGTTGGACGAGGGCGACGCCTTTGTTCTTGGCGTCCTGCTCGAGTTCGGTCATGGACTCGTCGCGCTGCTGGAACTCCTTGTGGCGAGGTAGGGCGGAGTCGTTCAGGACGACCTTGGCGTCGCCGGCGACGACGCGGCCATCGGCCAGACGGGCAAGCGGGTTCACTTCGACGAGTTCCGCGTCCATCTGCACGAAGATGGTGTACAGCTTCTCCAGGATTGCCGCAATCTGTTTCTGCGTGTCCGCGTCGAGGCCGGACTTCAGGAGGACGGCGCGGGCATGGAACGGCTGGAATCCGGACAACGGGTCGATGGTCGTCTTGAAGATGCGGTCTTCCGGGACGGACTCGATCTCGACGCCGCCGTCGGGGCTGAAGATGAGCATGAACTTGCGCGTCGCGCGGTCGACGAGGAGGGAGGCGTAGAATTCCTTCTGGAAATCGAGTTTCTGGGCCACCATGACCTTCTTCGTGATGTGGCCCTTGATGTCGAGGCCGAGGATGCCCTTGGCGACGTCGCGAAGCTGCGCCGCGTTGTCGGCGAACTTGACGCCGCCCGCTTTGCCGCGCCCGCCGACCAGGACCTGCGCCTTGACGACGACGGGGTAGTGGGCCTGGCCGATCTTCTGGTCAAGTTCCGCAAGGGACTCGACGACGAAGCCCTTCGCACAGGGAACGCCGAAGCGCTCGTAGATGTCGCGGCCCTGGTACTCGTAGAGGTTCAACCCTGCACCCTCGGCGTCGCGACAGGGGCATGCGATAAGAGGATTTGGAGCGGGGGCGGCCGCGACGTGAACACGTTCGACGCACGCTTCTTGAAGTGTGCGCCGCCGCTTTTGCAGCCACGCGGATTGTCCACTCTTGCCCGCACGGTCGGGCAGATGAAACCATGACCTCCAACACCCAGAAGACCCTGAAGAACGTCGGCGTTGCCGCCCTCATGACCCTCGTTGGCTTTGCGGCCATCGTCACGTTTGCCCCCCAGGCCAACGCACACAACTGCAGCGGCACGTGGGAGAGCGATTGCGGCGGCTGCTCCAGCGGCACGCACAGCCACAGCTGGACCCTCCTCGTGCCCGGCGGCTGCTCGTCCTGGTGCTCCGACCCGAGCGCCTGCGACCCCGGAACGGGCTCCGGCTTCGGTGTCACCATGAAGAAGCTCGGCTCGGTCACGCTCAACCAGCTGGCCGCCTGCAACGAGAACTCCAGCTTCAACTACTACGACGGTGGCTGGTTCGCGGTCAACAACCAGGCTGGCCGCAACTACAAGCTCAGCTCCACGCCGGCCCTGACGAGCTCCGTCTCGTTCTACCAGCTCGGCTCGACGGGCACCTGCACGAAGCTGCAGTCCGATGGCTTCCGCGTCCCCCAGGGCACGAACTACATCCTGCTCTCGGCCGACTCCGGCGAGGGCACCGCCCAGCTGCTGACGATGCCGTCCGGCACCCAGTAGAATCGACGTCGTTTTCTCTTCCCCTCTTTCCATCCTTTTCTTGGGACGTGGCGCCTGCCTAGCAGAGCAAGTGGCCGGCGGTCGCCGCCCGGATGCTCTCCGACATCGCCGCCAAGGCCGCATCGTCCACACCCGTGGCGCCGTCGGCCGGCGTCACGAAGGAGAGGATGCGCCCCGAACGCACGGCGTGGCCAATCGTCACGGGGCACGCTCCCGATGACTCGATGCGCTCGGCGTCCGCGTCGGTGCCGAGCTTCACGGCCAGGCTGAGGACGATGGCGTGGTGGTCGGCTGCCTTCCACGCCATGCCCACATACAGAGTCTCGCTCCCGTAGCGCCGCGCCGCATCGGCGTCGCGTGCGTAGCCGGGGTTCGATGCCATCCCGAGGAAGGCCGTCAGGTTGCCGAGGGCCGGGTCGCCGAACGTGGCCGTCTCGTAGCCGGCTGGCATCGCGTAGGATGTGGCCACGAAGGCGTCCGGGTAGATCGTGTCGGCCGCCTTCTGCGAACACCCGG
This sequence comes from bacterium, assembly GCA_040390065.1. Lineage (GTDB taxonomy): Archaea > Thermoplasmatota > E2 > JACPAO01 > JAHFTW01 > JAHFTW01. The sequence goes on from JAZJZE010000011.1 coordinate 140,161, forward strand.
GGAGGTTTGCAAGCAGGGTCAGGGCGACGATGGCCTTCAGGGCGGCGTGAGGCACAAAACGCGCCAGCCCAAGCCGGCTCATCACGTTTGCTCCTGGGCAGGGCGGAGCCGGGCCGGGGCAAAACCGCGCGCAAGCAGGCCGCCTAGGCTTTTGCCCGCGGCGCGTTGGGCGTCCCGTGCACCGCCTCCGCCTCATGGTCCGTGAGGGCTGGCGGCCGCTGTGGGTCGTGCTCAACGTGCTCCCCGTCCCCGGCGTCGGCGCCATGGTGGTCGGCCGGCGCAACGCGCACACGAAACTGCTGCGCAACGGCATCCTGCAATGCGTCCTCGTCGTGGGCGGCGCCTGGCCGCTTGTGGTCCCCGGCGCCGTCGGGCTGGCCTGGGCAATCGTGGATGCCGTGCGCATCGGGCAAGCGGACGTCGTGCAGTTGCCGCCGAAGCCCGGTTCGACTCCGCCGGAGCCGGCGAAGCCATAGGGGCCGGGCCCTTCACGCCGCCGTGGACAAGCCCGTCGTCCTCGTCACTGGCTGCTCGTCCGGCATCGGCCGCGAAGCCGTGCGCCACCTTGCCAAGGCCGGCGCATTGGTCGTCGCGACGGCGCGCCGCACCGAGTCCATCGCGGACGTTGCCCGCCCCGGCGAGGTCGAGTGCCTGCGCCTCGACGTGGCCGACGACGCAAGCCGCGCTGCCTGCATCGCCGAAGTGCTGGAGCGCTTCGGCCGCATCGACGTCCTCGTCAACAACGCGGGCTACGGCGCCAACCTCACGGTCGAGGAGATGCCGCCGGAGAAACTGCGCGCCATGTTCGAGGTCAACCTGTTCGGCGCGCACGACCTCATGCGACGGGTCCTGCCCGCGATGCGCGCGCGTGGCTCCGGCCGCATCGTCAACGTCTCCTCCGTCGCCGGCCACATCGCGGTCCCCATGATGGGGCCTTACTGCGCAACCAAGTTCGCCCTGCGAGCCTTGACGCAGAGCCTCGACAACGAAGTGCGACGCTTCGGGGTGCGCGCGGTCCTCGTCGAGCCGGCGTGGATCGCCACGGACTTCGGCAAGCGCGTCATCGCGGAGGGCCTCGACGAGGAGGCTGAACGGCGCAGCCCGTACGCCAACCTGTACGCCTTTTGGCGCCGCCGCCGCAGCACGCCGCGGGGCCCGCCCCCCGCCGTCGTGGCAAAGGCCATCATGCATGCAAGCCTCGCGCAGAGCCCCAAGTTCCACAACTTCGTGCCGGTCGGCGCCAAGTTCATGAATGCCGGCAAGCGGCTCCTGCCGGATGCGTTGACGAGTTGGTCGCTGCGGCGGTACTTCTCCCGTTGACCGGCGAGTCAACAGATGGAACCGATGAAACCGAGGCGATGTCAGCAATCTGCTCCATCGCGTTCATCTGTTGATGGCGGGCGGCCGTCAGGAGCGCAGCCGGACTCCCGCCGCGAACTCGGCGACCAACTGCGCCGCCGTGCGCGCCGTGTTTCCCGACGGGTCCAGGTTCGGCGCCACTTCGACCAGATCCATGCCGCGGCAGCGCGGGTCCGAAGCGACGGTCCGTACCAGGAGGGCCGCTTCTTGGAACGTCAAGCCGCCAGCCCCTGGCGCGCTGCAACCGCTCGCGATGGATTGGTCGAGGCCATCGATGTCGACGCTCAGCCAGATGTGAGCCGTGCCCGCGCCGGCCTGGCGCAGGGCCTTGGCGGCGACCTTCCGCATGCCGCGACGGTGCACCTCGCCCGCCGTGTGGATCGGCATGCCGGCTGCGGCCGCGTAGTCGGCAAGCGCCTTCGTGTTGGCAAACGGCCGGGTGCCCACCTCTGCCAGATTGCGGCCGGCGACGCGGCCGTCGAGTTCCTCCAGGATGCGGCGGTAGGGCGTGCCACTGGTGGGCTGACCTTGGTAGGCCCGGACGTCGTAGTGGGCGTCGAGGACGACGACGCCGATGGGGCCGGTGACGGTACCTGCTAGGGCTTGGACGACCGGGAAGGACAGTGAATTGTCGCCGCCGAGGACCACGACGGGCTGACCCGTTGGGAATGCGCCGCGCATTGTCGCGTCCACGACCCGGTGGGCGGCCTTCACGTCCTGCTCCGGGAGGCCCGCGATGTCGCCGAGGTCGTGGATGCGCAGCCCGGACAGGTCGACGTCTGCATCGGCGTCATGCGTTGCTACGAAACGCAGCGCTTCCCGAATCGCTGTCGGCCCGCCCCGCGCTCCCTTGCGCCCGATCACGGCCTCGTCGAACGGGATGCCGCACAGAAGCATGGCCGCCGCCGCGCGGTCGTCGACGAACAGGTCGAGAAGGCGCGGGTCGGATGCGCCGGCGCGGCGTTCCGGCAGGGCGGCGGGGCTCGGCGCAAACGGCATCGCTGTGCCCATCCAGACCATCCGCTTGAACGCGTCGGCTTGCCGCCGGCACGCTCAAACCCCGATCCCATCTGGCCGCGGCGTGGCCGACGACGGACGCGACCAGACGGTGGACCTTCTCATCCGCACGGGCACCGTCGCCACCATGGAAGGTCCGCAGTCGCCGCGCGACGGCACGTTTGCCAACGACTGCGGCCTCGAGGCAGGTTGGACCGTCGCCGTCAAGAACGACCGCATCGCGTGGGTCGGCCCCGATCCGGAGTGGCGGGGCAAGGCGAAGACCACCCTGAACGCCAAGCGCCGGCTCGTGACACCCGGCTTCGTCGACAGCCACACGCATCTCGTCTACGGCGGCGACCGGGCGAACGAGCTCAAGCAGAAACTCGCCGGCAAGTCCTACATGCAGATCCTCGCCGATGGCGGCGGCATCATGTCGACGGTGCGCGCGACACGCGAGGCCACGGACAACGAACTGGAAGAGCAGGCCCTCGACCGGCTGCGCCGCATGGTGCACCACGGCACGACGACCCTCGAGGCGAAGTCCGGCTACGGCCTCGACACGAAGGCCGAGCTGCGCATCCTCGGCGTGGCGCCGCGCCTGTTCAAACGGACCGGCATCCCGATCGTCTCGACGTTCCTGGGCGCACACGCCGTCCCGGACGAGTTCAAGGGCCGCACGGATGCCTATGTCGACCTCGTCGTCGACGAGATGCTCCCGGAGGTCCACAAGCAGGAAGTGGCCCGTTTCTGCGACGTGTTCGTGGAGGACGGCGTCTTCACATTCGAGCATGGCCACCGCATCCTCACGGCGGCGAAGAAGGCCGGCTTCGAGGTCCGCCTGCATGCGGATGAACTGTCCAACACGAAGGGCGCAGAGCTCGCGGCGCAGGTCGGGTGCCTGTCCGCCGACCACCTGCTGCGCATCTCGGAGGAGGGCGTGCAGGCGATGGCGGAGGCCGGTACAATCGCCACCCTTCTGCCGACGGTGCCGCTCACGATGATACAACCGCAGTGGGCGCCCGCCCGGAAACTCCTCGACGCATTGGTGCCTGTGGCCCTCGCGTCCGACCACAACCCGAACAACCCCGTCCTCAGCATGGGGCTCGTCGGCCAACTGGGCAGCTATGCCATGGGCCTGACACCCGCTCAAGCCATGACGGCAGTGACGTGGAACGCCGCGTGCGCCCTCGGCGTCGAGACCCAGGTCGGTTCACTCGAGGTGGGCAAGAAGGCGAACCTCTTGCTGCACGACTGCAGCGACTTGGCCCATTGGACGTACGCCTTGGGCCACAACTCCGTGACGCACGTCGTCCTCAACGGCAAGATCGTCCCCAAGGCGTGACTTGCCGGGACGGCGCAGTCCTTTTGGGGCAAGTCCGATGCAGGCCGGCCCTCCGGGGCAGATGTGACCCATGCGAACCTCCATGATTCTAGGTGCCCTCGTCCTCGTCCTGGCCGCGACGGTCTTCGTCCCGCAAGCCTCCGCGGGGTGCGTCATCCCACGCGGCCTGACCATCTGCGTGTCGGGTGACCCAACGCACGGAAATGCCCATGCATGTGCGGCGACGCAGGTGGGGCCACAGCCCGTTTCGGCCTGCGCCGATTCGACGCTCGACCAATGTGGCGGTGGCGTCGACGTCACCGTCCAGCACCGCACCGTGCCCGTCTTCCACTTCCCGTGCCCCGGGCCGGTGTGAGGGGATGGCCATGCGCGCCGCAATCATCATCCTCATCGCCACCGCCAGCATCCTGGCCGTCGCCCCCACCGCCCACGCCGACCGCATCTGCACCACGCAATTTCTCGGCATGACCGGCGCCTACGCCTGCGTCGACACCGAAGACGTGTGGAACAGTTGCGTGCACGTCGATTCGCCGGGCCTGTCCATCGTGTGCCGCGGCCCGAACAACCCGCCGGTGCCGCAGATCTGAGGTGTGAAGATGAAAATCGTCCTTGCCGCCATTGCCCTCTCTGCCCTGGCCCTCTTGGTCCCCACTCCCGTTGCCGCGGTCGGCGGTTGCGTGCCGGGGACGGCCGTCTGTGCGTCCGCGGACGGTTCGGGTGCTTCCGATGCGTGCGCCGAAGCCACGTGGAGCCCCAACGACAGCGCCGGCGCCTGCAATGACGGCGGCGTCATCACGGTCTGGCGCTGCACCTTCATCAATTGCCAGGCGGCACGCGTCGACCTCAGCAAGTACGCGGACCTGTAGGCCGCGCCTACGCGACCTCGATGCCTGCCTTGCGCAAGGCCGGCGCGAAGCCGCCCGCCTGCAGCAGAGTGGCGATGGCGGCCACGTCGTCGGAGAGGATGCGGTCCCCCTCGAGCCTGGGCACCACCTTGCGCACGGCCGCGTGCACGGCAGCGGAGCCCTTGCCGGCCCGCAGCGGGGCCTTGAAGTCGATGGCCTGCGCAGCACACAAGGCCTCGATGGCGACCACGTTGCGGGCATTCTCCAGCACCTGCGACAGCTTGAGCGCGGAGATGGAGCCCATCGAGACGTGGTCTTCCTGGTTCGCCGACGTCGGGATGGAGTCGACGCTTGCCGGGTGGCAGAGGACCTTGTTTTCCGAGACCAGTGCCGCCGCCACGTACTGCGCAATCATGAAGCCCGAGTTGAGGCCGCCCGCGTCGACCAGGAACGGCTTCAGGCCCTCCGACAGGTCCGGGTTGACGAGGCGCTCGACGCGGCGTTCGGCAATGCTTGCGACCTCGGCCAAGGCGATGGCCAGGAAGTCGAGGTGGAATGCCAGGACTTCGCCGTGGAAGTTGCCTTGGCTGACGATGTCGCCGTCGGGGAAGACGAGCGGATTGTCGGTGGCGGAGTTGATCTCAATGGTCAGGGTGGAAGCCGCCGATTCGACGACGTCGCGGCACGCGCCAAGGACCTGCGGGATGCAACGCAACGAGTAGGCGTCCTGCACGCGCTCGCAGTTGGCGTGGCTCTTCACGATGGCGGACCCCGCGGTGAGCTTGCGCATGTTGGCGGCGACGACGCCCTGCCCGATGTGCGGTCGCGCGTCGTGCACGGCCTGGCCGAGCGGCGCAACGGAACCCATCAACGCCTCGAGGCTCATGCCGGCGACGGCCTGCGCGTCCGCCAACAAGCGGCGGGCGTCCGTGACTTCGAGGCAGCCGATGGCGGACATCATCTGCGTCCCGTTGATCAAGGCCAGACCCTCCTTGGCTTCAAGGACGATGGGCGGCAGCCCGGCGTCCTTGAGCGCGGCTGCGGCGGGCAGGATCCGGCCGTCGGGCAACTGCACCGAACCCAGGCCGATGAGGGGCAACGCCATGTGCGCAAGAGGTGCGAGGTCGCCGGAGGCGCCGACACTGCCGCGGCTCGGGACGACCGGGACCAAGTCGCTGTTGAGCATTTCAACGAGGCGCTCGATGAGCTCGCGACGCACCCCAGAGAGGCCTTTGACGAGCGTGTTGGCGCGGATGGCCAGCATGGCACGCACGACGTCGCGGGGCAGGGGCGGGCCGACGCCGACGGCGTGGCTCATGAGCAGGTTACGTTGCAACTGCCGCACTTGGGCGGGCTCGATGCGGACGTGGGCGAATTCGCCGAAGCCTGTCGTGATGCCGTAGGCCACTTCGCCTTTCTTGACGAGGCGGTCCACGACGGCGCGGCTGGATTGGACTGCCTTCCACGCCGTCGGAGGGATGGTCACCTTGGCGCGCTCCCGCGCGACCGCAACGACTTGGGCGATCGTCAACGAGGCGCCGTCGAGGGCGACTTGCGTGGCCACGCGCCGCCCACCAGGGCCCGCCGTGTCAACCCTCCGGCGCCTCTTGGGCTTGACGCGCGGCCGCCCGCGCAAGCCCCCTTGCGAAATCCGTAGCACACATTCCACCCTATTCGTCAGATAGGTTCCATGCTGGAGCGCCCGCCTATTGCCAAAAGAGGAACCGTTTTGCCGGCCAGGCAAAGTTTAAATCTTGATACTTTTCGTTGGAGGTTGCCCAATCGGGGCTGTGGTCGGTTCGTCATGGAAACACGCGTTGTATCGAAGATTAGCCTGGCTGCCGCGCTGGTTGCCCTCCTCGTCCTGCCCGTCGTCGACGGCTTGTCCGGCGGCGGCAACGTCAACAACAAGGACCCGACCGTGGAGACCTTCACGACGACGGCCGCCTCGTTCAACAACCCGACGACCGCCGTGTTCACCGGCACCATCAAGGACCGCAACAAGGAGGGCGACCTGATCACGCTCAAGGTCGCGACCGTCAGCGGCCCGGCGACGATCGCCCAGACGTACACCATCCAGTCCGCGGACCGCTCGGCGACGACGGAGCCCGGCTCCTTCTCCGGCCTGCCCGGCTTCAAGGTCTGGAACGACAGCTCCGGCGGCTTCACCACCAGCGACGGCGTCCTGCAGTTCAAGTTCCAGTACAGTTTCTCGGTCTCCGGCACATATGTCATCCGTGCCTCCGCGCAAGATGAAGGCGCGTCCTTCTTCAGTGCCCCGGCCGCCGACCTGACCGTCACCATCGTCGACAAGATCACGGTCGCGGCGGACCCGGTCGATGCGGCCGGCGTCGCCCAGACGAGTGCTGCCTGGGGTGCTTGGTCTGCCGATCCGGGCGCGGCCAACGTCGCCTCGGCCAACTACGTCAAGGTCACCAACTCGGGCATCACGGCGGCGCAGCAGTTCACCATCGACTTGCCGGCGGCCTTCTCGGGCGGCGGCGACTCCATCAGCGTCGACAACAACGTGCAGTTCGCCTGCACCGAAGGCACCTCCGCGCAGGCCCCGTCGGCGCTGGCGTTCACCTTCGGCACGACGAGCGCCACGGGATCCGTGTCCCCGACGTTCACCGCGACTGGCAAGGTCATCTACTGCACCTACAAGTTGCTGGCGCTGCCGGACCCGCTCACGGACGCCACGTACTCGGGTTCGTTCACGACCATCGCGGCGTAGGTCGCCGATGACCCGCCTCGCCGCCGCCGTCGCCCTGTGCGTGGCCCTCCTGTGCGTGGTGCCCGCAACGGCGCAGCTGCGCTCGTTCGGCGGGCCCGTGCTCGCCGTGGAGGCGCCCATGGGTGCGGCGGGAGCCATCGTCGAGTACCGCTATGCCTTCTTCGTGACGGCCGCCGCGGACGGGTACCTCAAGAACAATCCCGCACCCTACAATGCAGCCTACCGTCCCGGCTGGTCGACGCGCGTCGAGCTCCACGGGCCTGCCCTGCCCGCAGACCTCGGCGTCCTGGTTCTCGACCGTCCCATGGAACTCGGGCACCTCGCTGCAAACGTGTCGTACGGCCTGGTGCTTCGCGTCCAGGTCCCCGCCGCCGACCTCGCAAACGACACCGCGCTTGCCCTGACGTACGTCCTTGCCGTGCACCACGCGACGTGCGCATGCGCAGCCAGCGGCGCGTCCCTTGACCCCAGCATCGCCATCTCACTGCAAGCCATCGTGCGGCCCGGCGCCCAGCCGCAGGCGTTGGCTGCGTGGAGCCTGCCACCGGTGCCGCACGGCAATCAACCGGATTGGCCCGATGGCAACCCCGGGCCCGAGCCGTTGGATGGTGCATCGACTGCGGGGCAATGGAGCCAAGGCCGTTCCATCGCCCTTGCCTTTGCAGCATCGGCCCTCGTCGCCTTGACGCTCGTGCTGGGAGTCCGCTCACGCCGTCGGGCACGCGCCGCGGCGCAGCACGCCGCGTCGACGCCCCCGCCGGAGGCAACGCAGCCCGTTGCGCCGGAAGCCGTGGACGCGCCGCAGGCGGCCCCAGCGCCGGACGACGACGCAGCCGCGCTGGCGCGAGAGCTCGAAGAGCGCATGAAGCGGAGCGACGGCGCATGAGGCACGGCAAATCCATGGCCGTCGCGCTCGCCGTCGCCACTGTCCTGATGGGGCTCGCCTTGCCGGCACATCGCTCCGATGCCAACATCGCGGTCGGTCTATCGACCAGTGTCGCGACCACCACGAACGCATCGCCCCTGGCCATCACGGTCCCGGGGAGCGTCGCCCAGTTCGACGTCCTCGTCGCTCAAGTGGTCGTGAAGACCACGACGACGACCGTGACCGCACCCTCCGGCTGGACGTTGATTCGTGCAGACAACTCTGCTGGGGCCAACCCGCTCAAGATGTCGTCCTACTGGCACGTGGCGACGGCCGGCGATGCGTCCGGCGGCTCCTACAGTTGGTCGTACACAGGCACGAACTGGGCGGCGGGCGGCATGCTCGTCCTCAAAGGCGTCGACAACGCTGGCCCCGTCGACGTGTCGGCGACCGCGACGGACACCAATTCCCCCAGTACGGCGCCCGCGGTCACGACGACGGTGGCGAACACCGTCCTGGTGCTCCTGGACGCCCTGGAAAAGAACGATGCTTGCTCGGCCATTTCGTCGGGGGCATTCGCGTACAGCGTGGCGCCAACCGGGGGTGGCGGCAATGCCAAGGTCGCGGCCTGCGCTGCGACCCGCGCCGTCGCGGCAGCCGGCGCTTCCGGCACGACGGACTTCACCATCAGCGCCAACGACGCCGCGGTGCTCCAGACCATCGCATTCAGGATGCCCAAGGCGTCGTTCTCCAGTTCGTCCGCGTCGGGAGCTGAAGCGACGACGAGCGTCAGCATCCCGGTCGCACTCACGGGGGCCACCAGCAGCACGGCAACCGTGGCCTTTGCCAGCTCTGGAACGGCCACCGCGGGTGCCTCTTGCACGGGAACCACGGATTACATGATTGCCGCCAGCCCCGCCTCGTTCTCGGCGGGAACAACTTCCCAGACCATCGCCGTCACCGTCTGCGACGATGCCCTGGGGGAAAGCTCCGAGACCATCAGCCTCACGTTGTCGACGCCCGCGCAGGCCGTGCTTGGCGCAACGACGGTCTTCACCTACACCATCACCGACAACGACCTGTTCGTGACGCCGGCCGCCGATCCGGTCAAGGCGGACGGCACCGCCGACACGGGCCTGGCCTGGGGCGCCTGGGCCGCCGATCCCGGAGCGACCAACGTCGCAAGCGCGAATTACGTCAAGCTCAGCAACACCGGCGACCAGCCGACTCGCGCATACACCGTGGACTTCACGGCGGCGAGTCTCACGGGCCAGTCCGACGCGACGCAGACGATTGTGCTCGACAGCAACGTCCAGTTCGCATGCTGGCAGGACACGACGCCGGGGGCCACGAGTCCGACGGAGGCCGGCTCTAGCTACGCTTTCGGGGCCACGTCGGCGACCAGCTCCACGTCGGGCAGTTTCTCGGGCCTGGGAAACATCGTCTACTGCAAGTATCAGATCCTGGCTCTGCCCGCGACCCTCGGCGACCAGGAGTACGTCGCGTCCTACACGGTGACGTGATGCGGGTGACGCTGGGATTCCTGGCGATCCTGCTTCTGCTGGCTCCGCCGGCGGCAGGCGTCGATGTCGGCGGCACCGTGGCAAACGTGCCCCCTGTTCTCGCAATCGTCAGCGTCGAACGGGGCCCCGCCCTGTCGTCGTCCACCATCAGCGGAAACGTCACGGACCACAACGGCGAGGCCGACATCGTCGCACTGTCGTTCGGCCCGGATGGCGGCTCCGCCACAACGCAGCCACTCAACGCCAGCGCCCTGCCCGCCGTCGAGCCAGGGAACTTTACCGCAGGCTGGAAGGTCTGGGACGCGCAGCCCGGCGATGGGGTCATCGCCTTCCGCCACACGACGCCGTTGCCGCCGGCGGGGTACGCCCAGCGCTTCAACCTCACGGCCAGCGACGCGGCAGGCCCGGGCGGGTCGGCCAACGTGACGCTCACGGGTCCGACTCGAGGTGTCCGCGGTTGGGGCCCAGGGCCCCCGGCACCGCCGGCCCAAGCACCAGCGGAGCCCCCGGCCGCCCCACCTGGACCGGCGGAGCCCGCCGAACCGGCGACCCCGAACCACGACGCGGCCAGGCCCAGTGCAAAGGACGTGCGCCCCGTTGGGCCGACGACTCCGGAGCAACGCGCGGTCCTGGCCAGCCACCAGAACGACATCTCGTGGAGCTTGGCCGTCGCCCCCGCCGACGACGGCGCCATCACAATCCGGTGGATGCCGCTCGATGGAGTGGGGGGCTTCCAGATCTGGCGCAGCAACAGCCCCTACATCCTTCTCGCCGATGTCGACGCCAACACGACGGGCTTCATCGACCACCCGCCCTCGTCGCACGCCGTCTACAAGGTCACTTACTTCGTCAACCGCACCTTGGCTGGCGGCTGGGCCGCGGGTCCCGTCGACGTGCAGAACCAGGCGTGGTGGGACGCATCGATGGCCGCCCCTGCCTCCCCTCCGGTCGCGCCGCCGGCGACGTCGCGCAGGACGTTCGTTCCGGTAGGCGACGTCGCACTGCTCGGCATCAGCATGGCCAGCCTCGCGGCCGCTGCCCGCCGGCCGTTGCGTCCTACATGAGTGGCGTGCGGACCTTCGTCCTCTTGGCGACAACCTTCGCCGTCGCGTAACCGGCGTCCACGTGCCGCACGATCCCCATGCCCGGGTCCGCGCGGAAGACGCGCTTGCATTTCTCGTCGGCAAGCTTGGAGCCATCGAGGACGACGACCATGCCGGCGTGCGTCGAGTAACCGATTCCGACGCCGCCGCCGTTGTGCAGGTGCACCGAATCCGCCCCCGCCGCGACGTTCAGCATCGCGTTGAGGATGGGCCAGTCGGCGATGGCGTCGCTGCCGTCACGCATGCCTTCCGTCTCGCGGTAGGGGCTCGCCACGCTGCCGCAGTCGAGGTGGTCGCGAGTCACGGCGATGGGTCCGATGTCGCCCTTGCGCACGAGCGCGTTCATCGCCAGCGCGAACTTGTCGCGTTCCCCCATGCCGAGCCAGCACACGCGTGCCGCGAGTCCCTCCCAGGGCAGATGCTTCTCCGCCAGCGCGAGCCAGTTTGTGAGCGTGCGGTTGCGCGGGAAGAGCTTGCGCACGAGCGCCTCCGTCCTGCGGATGTCGGCCGGCTCGTTGCGCAGGCTGAGCCAACGGAACGGGCCGCGGCCCTCGCAGAACATCGGGCGGATGTAGGCGGGCACGAAGCCGGGGAAGGAGAAGGCCACGTCGCGCGACAGGCCGCCGAGGCGGGCCCCTTCGCGGATGTTGTTGCCGTAGTCGAAGACGTGCGCTCCGAGTTTGGCAAAACCGATCATCGCGCCGACGTGCGTCGCCATCGAGCGCTGCGCATGGCGGGCATATTCGTGCGGGTCACGCTTGCGCAAGGCGGCGGCGGCTGCGAGGCTCACTCCCGCTGGCACGTAGCCGTTCAGGGGGTCGTGAGCGCTCGTCTGGTCCGTCACCAGATCGGGCCGGAACCCGCCTCCGAGAAGGCGCGGCAGGACGTCGGCACAATTCCCGATGAGGCCGATCGAGAGGGGCTGTCGTAGGGCGCGGGCCTTCTCGGCGAGGTCGCGCGCCAGGTCCACGTCCTCGACGACCATGTCCAGGAAGCCGGCGTCCATGCGGCGAGCGGCCCGTGCTGGGTCGACCTCCACGGCAAGGCAGACGCCGCCGTTCATCGTGATGGCAAGCGGCTGGGCGCCCCCCATGCCGCCGAGGCCGCCCGTGAGGACGATGCGGCCCTTGAGGTCGGCGTCGAAATGCGTGCGCGCGGCCGCAGCGAACGTCTCGTAGGTGCCCTGGATGATGCCCTGGGTGCCGATGTAGCACCAGGAGCCCGCCGTCATCTGGCCGTACATCGTGAGGCCCGCCGCCTCCAGGCGGTTGAACTCCTCCCAGTTCGACCATTTGGGAACGAGATGGGAATTTGCGATGAGGACGCGCGGCGCCTGCGGCCACGTCGGAAAGACGGCCACCGGCTTGCCGGATTGGACAAGCAGCGTCTCGTCGTCGCCAAGCTTCGTCAAGGCCCGCTTGATCGCGGCCAGCGCCTTCGGGTTGCGGGCGGCTTTTCCGGTGCCGCCGTAGACGACAAGCCGCGCCGGGTCCTCCGCGTTGTGCAGGTTGTTCTCGAGCATGCGCAGGATGGCTTCCGTGCGCCAGGATTTGCAGCGCAACGGCGTGCGTGGCGTCGCGACCGGCGGCCTTGGGCTGGCCTTCTCGGTCTGTGCGCGACGGGTCTTGGAGGCGGCCACGAGCGGCCCAGCCTGCGCTAGGAAAAAGCGGTTCCGGCTGAGCGTGCGACTGCCGCGACGCGGAAATGCACATGGACGTGCAGTCGGCGTCGCGTTTTATGGGACCTCGTGGCTATTGCGATGTGGCCTATTGATACTTTCGCGCAAGGTTCCGCTTTAGCCAATGCCTCCATAAGGATTGCAGCCATTTCGACGGTGATGGTCGACCGCAGGACATCCGCTCCGGTGCTCGTGACCCTTTTCCTGGCGGCCCTCATGGCTTCCACGTCGCTTGCGGCCCCCGTGTCCGCTGGCCCGCTGGACAACGCAAACCAGGCCGTGGACCAGACACAGCAGGCCGTCGACGACGTCGTCGGGCAAAACCCGGCTGACGGCACGATCGATGGTGCGCAGGGCACGGTTTCGGGAATCGCCGACGACGTCGGGGGCACGCTGGGCGGCCTCATCGATCCCGTCGTGCAAGGTCTGCCGCCGCGGCCTGACCCGCAGTTGTTCCCGCCCGTTCCACCGCCGGACTGCCCGCCCGTTGCCGGCATGGACATGTGCGACATGCCGCAGCCGCCGTCGCAGCAGCCGCCGACGGACCCCGGCACCTCGGACCAGATGCCTGGTCAGGGCGACGGCACCGATCCGTACGGCAAGCACACGGTCAGCGACACGGACGACGACGCCCATCACCGCGCCCGCTTCACCCTCGACCGCAACTGGGCGCTGACCGGCGCGTCGCTGTCGGCCCTGAGCCGCAGCGGCCCGGAGGACACATTGGTCTACGTCCAGTGGGCCTATGACGACTCCGTCATCGGCAACGGCCCCATCCCTGGCGTCGACATCCGCGACGTGGCAACACGGGCCGCCCGCGGCTTCGACGCGATCCGCTTCCGGCCCCTTGAGCCGGGCCTGCACCACGTGACCCTCACGGGGACGTGGGTCGAGGGAGGCCAGACCTTCCGCGACCGGGTGACCACGCCACTCTACGTCGAGGATCCCGCCATCGCCCAAGTCCACGCCGAGAACGCCACGGCAGCCTGGTCCCCGGACGCCAAAAGTCTGGTCGACGCCGCGTTGTCCGGCGACCCGGACGCCGTCGCCGCCGCAGCGACCGATGCAGTTGCCGCCATCGCTCGGCCGCTCGGCCCCAAGCCGACGATCCTCCTCCTCAGCGACTTTCTGGGCAAGGACGCAGACACCCTTGGCCTCATCGTCGGCCCGGACCCGAAGGACGTGACTGCGGCCCTTGCAGCCCTACCGCAAGTCGACGGCCTCGACCCGTCCGCTGGCTTCGGCGACATTGCCTACGACGGGGACGCGACCGGGCTCGGGGCGCCCGTCGACCGCGTCGGCCTGACGCTGACCCACACGCTCGTCGACCAAGGCCTTGCCAACGTCGTCTTCGTCAGCGCCATCGACGCGCGCACGGGGGCCCTCGACCGGCGGACCGTGCAGAACGGCCTCCTGTTCGCGCAATATTCCGGCATCATCGACGCCGTGGTGTGGGGCCTGCCGTCGAGCGCCTACGAGCCGGCAGTCGTGCTCGACTCCATGCGCCCCGACTTCAACTTCGCGCAGACGCCGATGGCACCGTTGCCCGCGACCAGCCCGCTGCCTGCCGCGTCGCCCGACTGGCACACGGAACAGTATGCGGCGCAAGGGGACGACGGCGTCAACTCCATCATGGACTCCCTCAACGACCAAGCGGCGCTCCTCGGGCTCACGCCCCAACCCGGCCAGTCCACCGTTGCCGACCTCCTGTACGCCAACATGGACCGCGTCTACGCCCGGTACCGCATCCTCGTCGAGACCGTCCGCAACGACCTCAAGTTCGACGCCTTCCTGCAGCAGCGCGTCCTCGACCTCGGCGTACAAGGCGTCCCGTTCGTCGTGCCGTCCGAGGAATGCCCCGGCATGGAGGCAGACTCCATGACTCTCGTCGGTGTGACCCAGGTCGTGGGCGCCGTCACCGTCGCGGCAGGCACCGCCAAGGACGGCCCCGACGCAGTCTCGTGCAAGGGGCCCGACCGCCGCGCCGCGGCGCACGGCAACGGCATCGACTTCGTCACGGACCCGCGTCCGGCGCGTGTCGTCCCTGGGCTGGCAGCTGCAACTGCGACCGACGGCCTCGTCTACGTGCCGAACTCGCTGGGCGCCGCATTGCAGACCGGCCTCGCCCTCGGCGGCATGCACAAGGCCCTCGTGACGGTGACGACGCCGTACGCTGCGCGCGACTTGGCCGGCATGCTCGCGACGGGTGCCAAGCAGAAACCGGGCGTGAGCACGTGGTGGCAGGGCGACGGCTTCGTCGACGCTTTGTCGCCGCCCACGGCCGAACCCGCCCTGTTCGCCCGCGGCACGGGCTTGGTGTTCAGTCCCTTCGATTTGCAAAACGGCCGCACCCGCGCCGTGGCGGAGATCGTCATCACGGGCCGGGAGAACGTGGCCGCTGCGATGGCGGCGCCGTCCGAACTGTGGACGGCGACGGGTCGCACCGAGTTCCGTTTCCTCGTCGACGAGATGGGAAACAAGGTCACACAGGACCTCGCCACGACGGACTACGGGCACCTTGGCGTGACCGTGGAATCCGTGAGCGTCAACCAGATCGACGCAACTCATGCCGAGGCTCGGCTGGTGCTTTCAGGCTCGCCTTCCTTCCTGCAGGGCGGTGGCGGCGGGGGCGGGGGTGGCGGCAACGGCGTCCCCGATGCGCGTGAATACCTGATGCCCGGACTCTACTCGGGCCGGACGTGGATCAGCACGCCGACGGGCATCATCCAGTTGCCCATCAATATCGGCGTCGGCACCATCCTCGACGTGCACCGGTTCCTCGCGCCCAACACTGCGGTCCCCGAGACAGCGGTCTGCCTCGAGCCGCCGTTCAAGATGATTGGTGACCTGACCGGCCTGCGCCACACGGCGCACGAACTCGAGGAACTGAACATCTGCATCTACTTCACGAACACCGACGAGCACGGTGTGGCGCGCTTCTACACGCCCCTGCCACTCCCGTACACGCTGACGTCGTGGTTCGACGGCATCTTCCGCGAACGCGGCGACGGCATCGGTGCGGTCTACCCCCACGTCAAGCGCACCATCATGGTCCCGTCGCCCCTCAACGTCTCGGCCGTCACGAACGGCCCGCCAGGCGTGCAACTCGACCCCGGCATCACGTCGGGTTCGCCGCCGACCGTCGCCGCCGACTTGCCCTACCCGCTTGCGTACATCCCCCTCAACGTCAGCATCCCCGTCGCCATCGCCGTGCACTGGCGCTACCGTGACAACCAGGAGACCGACCACTTCCTGCCCGTCCCCGAAGTCGACATCCCGGAGTTCGTCTACCTCCTCACGGGCGGCATCATCCCGCACCCGCTCATCGCGCGCACGGACGATGCGCTTCGGCTGGCGCGCGACAACGGCGACGGCACGCTGCAGTACGCCGACGAGCACATCGGGCCCATCCTCGACGGCGTGCAGGACAAGGTGAAAGCTCCACCCACGGGAATCGCGACGGTCGACCAACTGCTGGGACAGCCCATCTCGAAGGCTCTTCCGACCAGCCTCGCGCCGGACCCGAGCGCCTGCCAGTGGGGCTACGGCAACCAGCAGAACCCCGCGCTCACGGCAAAACTCGACGGGCCGATGGCGGACCCGATGCACACGCTCATGGACGCCAAGGACGCCGTCGCCGAGGCGCAGGCCCACGCCGGCGGCGACCCCGCGTGGTTCCCCGACACGCTCGTGATGCGGGCGCGGCCCAGTCTCGACAGCCTCCTCGGCCTCGGGTCGCAGTTGCCGGTCTGCATGGCGACGTACCCGTTCAACATCCCGCAGCCGAACACTTACCCGACGTTCATCACGGACGAGTTCGACCTGCACCTCGAAGCCAGCATCCTCGTCGTCTGCGTCGAGACCGTCGCGGACGTCGAGTGCTTCGTCATCGTCCCAGGCCCCGACGGCATCGGCAACCAGATGATCTCCGTCCGGCCGGACATGCTGGTGTCGACCGCCGCCGACGCCGCGGCGGGTGCAGTCAATGGCGGACCCGACCGGCTGGAGAAGGACATCATCGGAGCCATTGGTTCGGTGCAGGTCCCACAGTTCGACCCCGCCAACCCGATGGCCAACCTGCCAACGTCGGTGGTCGGCCTCCCGTCCGCGGTGGACCTCACAAGCGACGGCCGCGTCTCGGTCAAATTCGAGGTCAACGCGGGCGAAGGCGACCACGGCTACCTGCACTACATCGCCATTCCTCTGCCCGTGCTGGCATCCGGCTACCTCGACCCGCTCGTCGCCGCGCTGCAGGCACAAGGCATCGACCCGCTGGCGCTCCTGAACAGCACGCCCCCGGGCCCCGACGGGACGCCGCTTGCCGGAACGAACCCGGGCGCAATGTTGCGCAACTCGGTCGAGGACCTGATGCGCGTGCAGCCGTACGTCGAGATCAGCCGCGCCGACATGTTCCTGAACGCTTGGTGGTGGACGGACTCGTTCTTCGACGCCCGCATCTTCCCGACGGTCCTGCTGCCGCGCTCGGCACCCACGGACTGCCTGCGCGACTGGAGTGACACGATCGACGCCAATTTCGCCGACGTGCCGCACTGGCCCGCCGACCCAAGCGACCCGACCTGCCGGCGCGACGCGGCGGGCAACGTGATCGTGGTCTCCGGCTCCGCGGATACGCCCAACGGCCGCCCCGGCGACTTCCAGAACGGCGACATGAACCTCGGCGAGGACTTCTGGTGGCTCACCCACCCGAACGTCAACCTGCAACTCTTCGAGCGCGGCCGCAGCCTGTGGGACCCGTACACGTTGCAGCCCGACCCGGCCAAGATGGCGGCCGCGCACTATCCGTGGGCGCAAGCCGAGTTCTTCGAGAACGTCCTCGAGTTCTGGGACGACGAGAACGTGCGCGACGTGACGCCCAACGAGATGCACATCCACAGCCCCGATCTGCACACCCACCACGCCGTCGAGTACACGAAGCACTGCACGAACGAATTGCGGCACGACACCCTCACCGGCCGGCTCCTCAACGACCCGGCGACGGGCCAGTACTGCTTCAAGGGACTCTTGGCGTACAACGAGGGCGACCACTGGCTCGAGAACACGAACACGGCGTCCGGCTCCGGCGTCTACGACCCGGACCTGGGCCTCGACCACCCGAACGCCATCACGTTCAACCTCATCGACACAATCGGTGGCGGCGTCTCCGACATCAACCAGCTCGTGTGGGCCACCACGGTGCCGCCTCTCTTCGGCACCGAGTCGGTCGGTTCGGTGGTCGGCGGCGCAATCGGCATCGACCCGTCGGAACTGAAGTGGTGGAGCCGCGGCGAAGTCCCGACGGCCAACCGCCGCGTCTACTCGGACATGTACACGAACTCCTCGTTCATGCTGTCGGAGCACGACAAGTACTGCGAGGAGATCGCCGACTTCGAGACGGACAACGCCTTCCTCGACTTGTTCCCGCGCTGGAAGATGACATGTCCCTGGCAGGCCTCCGACATCGCCAAGGCCGCCTTCGAGGCCGAATGGCTGGCCACCGGTGGCGCACCCCGCTTTGCCTATGGCTTCGTGCCAGACGACGCCGGGGCGCCGCGTGATGCAGCCGGGAAGCTCGTCGGTCACTGGGACTGGTTGGCGCGGACGCCGGAACTGGGCACCAAGGACCCGCACACCCAGGACAAGTACGCGCGCATGGCATCGGCCAACGCGTACCAGGACATCCTGAATCCCGTCTTCCTGAACGGCACGTACGAGCGCCGCGACGGCGTCTACTCGGATTGCATGGGCAACATGGACATGAGCGGCGAGATGCCCGGCATGGACATGGGCGGCATGGACGGCATGAACGCAGATGGCTGGCCGTGCAACGCCATGAACCCCATGGATCAGGCGACCATGGACCTCGCCGAACTCGACGTCGACACCGGCAAGCCGTTTGCCGACCCAATCGACCCGACGCACCCGACGGTCACGAACCCGTTCCGCTTCGCCCTCAAGTTCTACGGCCTCGACATGATGAGCCAGGACGAGAACTTCGCCACCGTCCCGCTGCCGTCGAACCCGGACCACTGGTTCGGCACCGACCCGGACGCAACGGAATGGAACGGCTTCTTCCGCAACCTGCGGCTGCGCCAGATCGACTGGGACCCCAGCAAGTTCGACAACCAGCAGACCGACATGACGGCGCTGCAGGACGAGATGACGGACATGGCGCCGCTGCTTCGCGCCTGGCTCGACGGCGACGTCGTGATGGTCCGCGCGTGGTACGCCAATGCGCCCGCCTGGTTCACCGAACCGTTGCCGTCCTCGGGCCCAGCGGCGCTGGCGTCCGCCACGCAAGGCATGAATCCGTTCTGGGCCGACGTGCATGGCCAAGACGTGCCGTACGGCGAACTCACGAAGATGCGCATGTCGTCGGACCCCGAGATGCCGATGTGCGACGGCATCTTCTTCCTCGGCGGCTGCCGCATGCAGCACGACAACCTCGACACCGGCGACCTATCGCTCTACGGCAAGGGCCACCTCTTCGGCCGCACGGACAAGCCCAAGATGACGTACATCCCGCAGGGCTCGACGTTCTCGCGCTGGAACCGCGTCCACCTAGAATCCGTGAACGAGACATTCACGCCGGCAGCGGTGCATGCGCACGGCAATCCCGCCATGTCGGTCCCGTGTGGTTCGCAGGATGGCCGCATCTTCTGGATCCTCGCGCCGTCGACCGTCGACCTCACGGCGGATGGCTGGAAGACCGGACCGGCCCCGCCCGACGACGGCGCGGCCCCGTCCGGCTATGCATGGTACTCGCAGCCCGGCATCCACTGCGTGCCGCTGCCCTGGGAAAGCTGGGGCTACTGGGCTGAGTGGACCTCGCCGCAGCCAACAGGCGGTTCGCCGGACGACCTCGCGGTCGCGGACAAAGTCGCGACGTACTACGAACGGGCCGGCGCGGCCCGCATGGATCCCAACGACCCGCTCGGCATGGCGCGGCAAGTGCAGACGACATACGACTTCCCCGACCCCGCTGCGCCCCACGATGGGACCGAGACGGGCTGCTGGTTCGACCCCACGTCGACGCACTCCTCCATCCCGCACGTCGAGATGGACACCTTTGACGTGCGCTTCCTGCAACGCTACGAGCCGTACAACGCCGGCCACTACCACCACGTCGAGCCCGGCCACGAGAACGAGCCGGTCCCGGCGACGCCGTTTGGCGCATACTGCCCGGTGGGCACCGACCAGACGAAGGCCCGTTTCGAACGCGAATCCATCCCGCTCCGCCTGCCCGTCACGATGAATGGCGGCGACCCCGGCCGGACCCTGGCTGCGCCAGTCACGCAATTCCAGCCCGAGAAGGGCACTCCCGCTGACGTCGTCGGCCTCGGCATCGGGTCGCACCTCTTGCCCAAGCTCGTTCGCGCCGTGCTTGCGGACGCCGTGGACGAAGTCGACAGCCGCCTGCCACACCTGGACCTGCACGTCGACCAGACGCTGCGCGACGCCGAGAAGCAAGTGCACGCCACCGTGCCAAGCGAAGTCGAACAGATCCTCGAGAACGTCACGGCCCTGCTCGCTCCCGGCCAAGCCGCCGTGGCCACTGGAGGTTCACCCGTCCGGCCGCTCCTGCGTCTCGACGTGAAGTCCGACGCCACCGTCTCCGAACTGCTCGTCGAGCACATCTACGCCTTCCCGCCGGGCACCGAAGGCATCTTCGTCTCGTCGCAGGACGAGGGCCAGACGTGGCAGCCCATGGCATCGCGGGGCGCCCCCGGCTTCGTGGGCTCGACCGACGGCAAGGCGCACATCGCGTACCTCGACCTTGCGCCGTTTGCAGGCCAATCCCTCATCGTCGGCAGCGAGATTGTGGGCGCAGCCTGGGCCAACGCGCAGTGGAACGTGCTCGATACCGTGCCCCTTGCCGCAGGCCTCGGCCCGCTGCCCATCGGCATGCCGTACAGCGGCGCCGCCGGATACGCCCTCGAGTACACGGGGCCCGCCGATGACGCCGCCCTCGCGGCTCTGTCTGGTACCGGCGGCGCCGTCCTCCTCAAGGCCCCCCTGGACGTGCCCGCAGGCACGACGCTTGCCCTCGACCGCGTCGACCTCGTCGGCGGCGACTGCGCAGACGCCCCGTGCGGCATCACCGTCGAGGGCGTCCTCGACTTCGCGCATGGCACCATCGCCCCGCAGTCCGCGGGACCCGGCATGCCCGTGCAGATCTTCGGCGAACTGCGCCTTGCCGACTGCCGCGTCGGCGGCGTCGCTGCCGGCCTGCAGATCCTCGGCGGGACGATCCGCATCGACGACTGCTGGCTCGTCGGCACCGGCGCCGCGGCCATCATGGCCATCGGCGGCCAAGTCGAGGTCACCCGCTCCGTCATCTCCGGCCAGAGCGTGGGCGTGTACGCCACCGCCGCGCAGGTGCGCTTGGAAGGCAACTTGTTCGCACGTCTCGGCCGCACGGCCGCCATCCTCGACGAGTCGTGGGGCGTCGTGCGCGGCAACGTCGTCGTGCACACCAAGCAGGCCGCGTTCCTCTGGCGCAGTCCGCTCGGCGGCTCCGACCTCGCGTTCCTCGGCAATGCCCTGGAAGACACTGGCACTGGCATCGGCGCCACCTTCGCGCTCGAGGACCGCATCGGCACGCTCGACCCGCGCCGCATGGATGTCCCGGTCGCATCGCGCACGCGCCTGCAGGGCAACGAATTCCAATGGAACACGCTGGAAGCCCTGGGGGCCGGCCCGTTGTCGGCGCCCGTCGCGTACGGCAATGCCGCCACGCACAGCGACATCGGTGTCCTCGTCGGCTGGCTCGACCAGGCCGTGCTGCACAACGACACCATCTACACGAACGAGAACGGCTGGCAGGACGCGCAGTCGCGCACGGCGCCGCGCCAGGACGGCAACCTGTGGACCGGCCTGTGGCACATGCAGGGCCCCGACCTCAAGGTGGATGCCAGCCGCAACTACTGGGGCCCCGGCTCCGTGGAAGGCGGCATGCAGTGGCCCAGCGACCTCGTCGTGCACAACGGCCAAGTGGATGCCTCGCAGAGCCTGTCCAACCCAGCCCACGTGCCCATTGCCGTCGCGCTGACGGCGCCGGGCTATGGCGGAGGCGTCACGGCAAGCATCGCGGCGCCCTCCCCGGTCATCTTCGGTTCCGGCCAGAACGTCACGGCGACGGCGTCGCGCTCCGTGCCAGTCATGGTCGACGTCGGCTCGGGAGTCACCGAGGTCACGCTGCGCGGGTCGTTCTATGCGTCGGGCCTGCCTTCCATCTCAGGCCAGGCGACCCTTGACGCGTTGCTTGGCGACGTCGGCTTCTCGCTGCCCGCCGATCCGTCCCCGGCCACCCTGGTCCGGACCGGGACGCAGACCGTGCAGGTGTCCGGATCGCACGCGGCCTTCGCCTTCGCCTTCGACGACGCGCGCGAGGAGTATGCGGACTGGCAGGTCGTCTCGTTCACGGCTGCCGGCGCCATCCACGCCGCGCCATACCCCGAATGGGCGACGAAGTCCGTGCGCGTGCACAACTCTGTGACGTGGCCGTTCCTGTCGGACATCTCGCTCCTGGTCCAGGACCTGACCTACGACACCCTCAACGAGACACTCGCCGTCACGCACACGACAGCCGCAGCCCAGATGGTCCCCACGGGCGCCCCACTGGCATCCGCGGGGCTCCCCATCCGTGCCATGGCGGACACGACGGTTCCGCTGGCAGGGACGCCGGGCCTCGTCGCCCTCGCCCGCGACCAGGACCCCGTGCGCCTGTACGAGTTCCGCTACACGATGTCCAACGATGCGGCGGGCACACAGCACAGCCTGGGCGCCGGCTACGGCATGGACCGGGTCCTCTCATTGCCGCCCATCCCGGAAGGTGCAACGCTGCAGCTCGAGGGACGTGCCACCGATGCGTCCGGCCTGACAAGCCCATGGACGGGCATCGCGGTCCTCACCGACCGCACGGCGCCTGCGGTCGAGATTCCCGGGCCCTGCATCAGCAACGACGCGACGGTGCACTACTGGGCTGCAGACCACGCGCCCGAGGGCTCCGGGCTGCGGGCCTCCGGCCTTGGGCAGATCCGCCTGCGCGCCGAGCGCATCGATGACGCCTCCTGGAGCCGCAGCTTCAAGGCCGATCTTTCCGGCGACGCCGCCAACGGCACGTGGAAGATCCCCGATGCCAAGGGCGGCCTGTACAAGATTACGGCAGCCGCCTCCGACTTGGCTGGCCAGGCCGGCACGTTCGAGGGCGTCTTCATCGTCGATGCCGGCGCGCCCATCATCACCGTCGCTAACGGGCTTGCGACACTCGAATCGATTGCTCCGACCGGGGGCTACCTTGGCGCAGCGGCGGCCGAACTCCTCGGCCCGGCGCCCGGCAAGGACCTGCCGCTGGCCGGCACCATCGACGACCAATTCGGGTGCGGCATTGCGCACGTCAACGTCGACGTCCAAGTGGGTGATGGAGAGTGGCAGACCAAATGGTCCGCCGACTACGCCGACCCGCAGCCGACGGTGACGCTGCCTGCCGACCTTGCCCTCCGCCTCGACGACCTCGAAGGCCAGCGCTTCGCCGTGCGCATCCAGGTGGACGACGCGGGCAACAACCACGTGGAGTGGGCCACCAACGGCACCATCCTGCCCGACTACGGGTTCCCCGTCGTGACGCTCGCGCCGGCGCCCCCGATCTGCTCCGGCGGCGCGGCCATCGCATTCGAATGGGGCGCAAGCGAAGCGGTCCTCGGCGACCTCGAGGTCAGCCAACTCCAGGACGCGACACTCCGCATCCTAAGTAGCGGCGCCGTCCTCGACACCATCGTCGCCGGATTCCTGCCAGGTGCCGCGGCGTGGAATGGCACCTTCACGTTCACGGCGCCGGGCGCCGGCGTGTACACCTTCGTCGTGACGGCGCACGACCGTGCCGGCAACGAGGCGACCCTCCTGGCTGGCCCGACCATCGTGGACACGATGCCGCCCGACCTGTCCGCGGGCGGCTGGTTCGGCCAGTCCCTCACGACCACCATCCTGTCTGCCAACGACGTGGCGCAGAACGCTGGCGGCGTCGACCTGATCGGCACGGCGCAGGAGGTCGGCGACTTCTCGTGCGGCTTGGCCAACACCGCAATCGAGGTCAGCGAGGACCACGGCGCGACGTGGCAGCCCATCGCGGCGAACACGCAGGCGGAGAGCCCGGCCACCGTCGCGGCGACGCTATCCTTGAGCGCCTACGACGGGCAACGCATCCAGGTACGACTCGCCGGCGAGGACTTGGCTGGAAACGCCGCGACGTGGCCCGCTGCGCCGCATGACATCCTCATCGACACGACGCCTCCGGCCTTCGTCGGGGCGCCTTCCCTGCCCTCCGCCACTCCCTCGAGCTTCACGGCGGGATGGTCGGCGACGGACCCGCCGGGCGCCGGCGGCGAGGCTTCGGGGTTGGCCTGGCAGATGTGGGAACTCATCCCGGGGACGGACGCGACGCAGTCGGCGCAATCCTACGGCATGGGCGGCTCCGCCTTCATCGCGCTCGATGGCCTGCCGTTTGGCACCTACACCTTGCGCTTGACCCTGGGTGACCACGCGGGCAACACGTTCACGTGGCATGCGGCCTTCGCGTACTCGCCGTTTGCCCCGCCGCCTGCGCCGGACACGGGCGGCGGCGCGCCGACCGGCGGGTCAGGACCTGGCGGGTCTGGCGGTTCGGGCGGCGCTCCGGGAGGCGACGCACCAGGCGGCGGCACGTCAGGCGATGCGGTCGACGCCGGCGCCACTGCGACGGAGCACGTCGCGGCGACGAGCAACGCCGCCACGGCCGCAGCCAACGCCACAGGCGCAGGGCCGAGCGTCCAGGAGAACGTCACCATCGCGCCGAGCGGCAACGTCACGGTGACGGTCGACGGGACGGCCACGGCTCCGGACGCGGCGCCGCTTGCCGAAGCGCCGCCCACGGCCACCGTCGGGACCTTGGCCAGCCTTATCGAGAGCCTGTTCGGCGGTGGTGGCCAGCCCGCCCCATCGGCGGGGCAGGTCGTGCAAAGTCTGTCGGACGCCGCCGCATCGGCGTGGGCCTGGCTTGTCGCGGCCTCGCATGGCGGGTAGGCGTTGCCCTCGGTTGCCCATCCAAGAGCCCACCGTTGCGGCCGAACGCCCTAAATAGCGGCAGATGCACCTTCCACTTGCAGTGAAGACCCTCATCCTGTGCGTCGACCGCGACGACGACTTGGGGACGAAGGCGGGAGCCGTCACACCCCTCGTCGGACGCCGCCGCAACCTGGAGGCCGCCGTGGCCTTGGGCTTGGCCGATCCTGAGGATTCCGACACGAACGCCCTGTTTGCTGCCATCCATCTCTACGACAAGGAATTGGCGGCGACGCAAGGCGGCGGCAACCCGGTCGAGGTCGCCTGCGTGGCCGGCCATCGCAGCCTTGGCCTGCAAGCCGACCGCAAGATCTCGGCGGAACTCGAGGAAGTCCTTGCGGCCGTGCGGCCCGACCAGGTCATCCTCGTGTCCGACGGCGCCGAGGACGAGCAGATCCTGCCCCTCCTGCACAGCCGGGCCAAGGTCGTGCACGTGCACCGCAGCGTCGTCAAGCAGGCACCCCGCCTCGAGGGGTTCTACTACGTCATCACGCGGCTCTTGGACGACGAGAAGCAGGCCAAGCGTTTCGTCCTGCCCTTCGCCATCGTCCTTCTGATCTGGGGCATCGCCTACATCCTCGGCATCCAGGCGTACGCATGGGGCGCAACCCTCGCCATCCTCGGCTCGTGGCTCATCGTGCACGCCATGAAGTGGGAGACCAAGTTCGGCCGCTTCTTCCACGATCTTGCCGAGGCGGCAAAGGGCGGATGGCTGAGCCTGTTTGCCAACCTGTTCATGGTGTTCATCTTCGTCCTCGGCCTGCGCCAAGGCTACGTCGCCTCGGAGGAGCACCGCGCCCCCCTCGGATCCGTCGTGCACCACCCTATCCTCCTGAAGGGCGCCGTGTTCATGCAGGAGTTCTGGTGGTACCTCGTAAGCGGCGTGCTCGTCCAGACCGCCGGCGGACTCATGAACGCCATCCTGCGCACCGGTCGCGTAGGCATGGGCCGCGGCCTCGCCGCGTTCACCCTGATCGCAATGGGCTTCCTTGGGTCCGTGGCCTCGGACGTCGCCGTCGGCACCTTGCAGGGGTCGTCCATCATCAAGATCATGGATCCGACGAGGTACATGGAACTCGTCACGGGGCTGCTTCTTGCCGCCGGCCTCATCATGGTGCACCGCTACGTGCGCAGCTTCCAACGGTCGCCGCAGCCCGCGCGGTGAGGCATGCAGTGGGCTGATTGGGCGCCGTCGGACGCCGCCATCCGGGCCGAGTTCGGCTACAGTCTCGACGCCGACCAGGCCGCCGCCAGGGCATTGCACGCCATCGTCCCGGCGACCAGCCGCTTTCGCGAACTCGGCGTCGAGGTCCGCAACCGCCGCAACGTCGCCGTGATCGGCGCCGGCCCCAGCCTCGCCCGCACGACGCCCTCCATCCTCGAAGGAAAAGTCGTCGTCGCCGCGGACGGCGCCGTGACCTGGCTGCGCGAAGTCCGCGTCACACCGCACGTCGTGGTCACCGACCTGGACGGCAACCCCGACGACCTCGTCTGGGCCGCGCAGCAAGGCGCCCACATGGTCGTGCATGCGCACGGCGACAACCGCGACGCCATACGTGGACTTGCATCGCGTCTGTTGCCGCAACTCTATGGCACGTACCAGGGGCCGCCCATGCAGTTGGAGCCAATGCGCAACGTCGGCGGCTTCACGGATGGCGACCGCGCCGTCGTGCTGTGCGAAGACCTTGGAGCCCGCCAGGCGACCCTCGTCGGCTTCGACTTCGGCGCGGAGCCCAGCGCCTATTCGTACAAGTGGGACCCCAAGACGAAGCCGGCCAAACTCGCGTGGGCCGAACGCATCGTGGGACAGGTCGCGGCGCGCGGCAAGATGCGCGTCGAGCTGTACCGGCCGGCCTAGATCGAGGCGGCGCTTGGGCGGGCTTCGACTCCTGCTGTATGCGACCTGTCGGCCAAGAAACAGGGACGGCACCGATGACGCCGACGTCGTCCGGAAGTCCAGGAAACCGCTGAAATCGGGGAAAAATTGGTCTTCCGGTTTTCGAGGGTTCCCCGGTCTTCCAGGCAACGGCGGCCTGGGAGAACCCGAGACGAAAGGATAACAGGAAACGCGTTCCCCTTCTCTCCACTTGATTCTTGTTCTCTCAGGCCTCCCACACCCAGCCACGCGGCCACCTCGTGCGCCCCGCCGCCGTCGGAGGATGACGTGGCCGCGCCTTGGCCTGGCCCGCCTACTTGTCGCTGCCGACCCACTCGAAGTATTCCTCGTTGACGCGCACGTTCCACGCCTCGATGATGGGGATGTCGTACGGGTGGTTCTCGCCCATGATGCGACGCGCCTCGTCCTCGCCGCCCGGCGTCGTTCGCGCCTCGACGATCCACTCCGATTCATCGCGGCGTTCGCCCTTCCAGCGATAGAACGAGCGCGCCTCTTGGAGGTGCACGCATGCCGCGCCGCCGTCCATGAGTCGGCTTGCAAGGGCGGCCGCTTCATGTTGCGACCCGATGGTCGTGCGGACGAGGACGAGCTTTGGTGTGCGCCAACGCATGGGCCGGGCAAGGCGGTCCCTAAGAAGAAGCCTTATGCGAAACGCAGCGCTCGAAACAACGCTTGGAGACGGGACTCGCGATCTTCCTCGGCCTGGTGGCCGCCTACGTCGTCTTCGTCTTCTGGCTGGTGCAGACGAAGCGGCTCGAGAAGTGGAACCTGAGCCTGATGCTCGGCATCGTGCTCATGATCCGCACGCAGAAGGGCAAGGGCACCATCGACTTCATCGCCCGGCCGAAGCGCTTCTGGAACGCCATCGGCGACGCCGGCATCGTCCTCACCCTCACGGGCATGCTGGTCATCACGCTGTTCTTCCTTTGGTCCGTCTGGTTCGTGCTGCAGCCCAACTCGGGCGTGCCGGCCCTTGGACCGACCGAGATCTTCGTCATCCCCGGCGTGACCCCGTTCGTTCCCCTGGTCTACGGACTTCTGGGCCTCATCGTGACGCTCGTCGTGCACGAAGGCGGCCACGGCGTGCTCGCCCGCGCCAACGGCATGAAACTCAAGTCCATCGGGCTCCTCATGGCCATCGTCCCCATCGGTGCTTTCGTCGAGCCGGACGACCTCGACATGAAGGTGGCAAGTCGCCGACAGCGGCTGCGCGTCTTCGGCGCCGGCCCCGGTGTCAACTTCGGCTTCGCCGCCATCACGCTCACGGCTTTTGCCCTCATGATGGGGGGCCTCGCACCGACGCCGGGAGGCCATGTCGCCCTGACCGTCGAGGGCGGTCCCGCGCAGACGGCCGGCATCCATGCCGCCGACTCCATCCTCGACGTCCGCCATGACACGGACGCCTCGTGGACGCACATCCCGGATTGGCCGGCAATGGTGACGTTCCTCAACGCCAGCCAGCCGGGGCAACACGTCGACGTCTTCCTGGCGGACAACACGACGCACCAAGTGGTCCTCGGCAGCGTCTTCTCCAGCCTGTCGGCGGACGGGGCGGAGGCGGTCACGCGCGGAACACCGGAGGGCATGGCGTATTGCCGTGAACGCCTCAAGCCTGCGCCCGCTGACGGTGGCGAATGCGCGGAGCGTCTGCAGAAGATGGCCTACATCGGCATCCACGCCCTCCTGCCCATCGACACGAGCTATCTTGCAAACCCGCTCGGCAACGGCGGCAGCAACCTGCTGTACATGTTCTCCCTGCCGCTCGCAGAGGTCCGCGGCAGCGCCCCGGTGCTGGGCGTCTACATGCCGGCCTTCCACCAGACCCCGTTTGCCGCGGAAGTCTTCTGGCCCATGGCCAACGTGCTGTTCTGGATCTTCTGGATCAATCTCGCCGTCGGCATCACCAACATCCTGCCCATGATGCCCCTCGATGGCGGCCACATCTTCCGCGACGCGATCGGCGGCCTGTTCCAGAAAGTCAAGCCCAACATGCCGACGGAGCGGCGCGAGGCCCTCGTCACGCGCACGGCCACGACGATGAGCCTCCTCATCCTCGGCGCCTTCCTGCTCGAGATCTTCGGGCCCCACCTCATGAACGCCTTGCGTTAGCGGCGGCGGACTGGACGCCCCAGGAGGCAGCCCTGGGCCACGAACGAAGCCCTCTTATGAAGGCAAACCTGACGCGGACTTCGTAGGCCATGGCCGTCACGCTGGAGCGCGTCAAGATCCCGGAACTCCACCCCGAGGTCCGGGTCAAGTCCTACGACGAGGCCGTCCTCGGCTACACGCGCAAGCTCGCCATCGCCGAGGCCATGCGCTGCATCGACTGCAAGACGAAGCCCTGCACGTACGCCTGCCCCGCGCTCACCAAGGCGCCGGAGTACATCCAAGCCATCGCGGCCGGCGATTTTGACAAGTCGCTGGCCATCGCGCTCGAGACGTACCCGGTGCCTGGCACGCTCGGCCGCACATGTTTCCATCCCTGCGAGGATTCCTGTGTCGTGGGCTTCAAGGGCGAACCCGTCGCCATCTGCAGCCTCAAACGCGCCGCCTTCGACTACGGCCAGTGGCCCGAGATCGTGCGCCCAGCACCGACGGGGAAGAAGGTCGCCGTCATCGGCTCCGGCCCCGCCGGCTTGCAGGTCGCCTACGATTTGGCGCGCAAGGGCCACGCCGTCACCGTGTACGAGGCGCTCTCCAAACTCGGCGGCATGCTCACGGTCGGCATCCCCGAATACCGCCTGCCGCGCGACGTCGTCGACCACGAAGTCGCCAAGATGGAGGAATGGGGCGTCACGTTCCGCACGAATTGGCGCCTCGGCGAAGGCGGCAACACGATGGATGCGCTTCTGGCCGCCAACGACCTCGTCTTCCTCGGCGTCGGCTGCCACAGCCCGAAAGCCATCCGCGTCCCCGGCGAAGACCTGAAGGGTGTCACGCACGCCGTCGACTGGCTGCGCCGCCTGGAGCTCGGCGACCACTACAACCTCGATGGTCAGCGCATCGTCATCATCGGCGGCGGATCGACGGCCATGGATGTCGCCCGCAACTCGCTGCGCCTCGGAGCCCGCAGCGTCCACATCGTCTACCGCCGCGGCCGCCGCGAGATGACGGCGAGCCCCGAGGAGGTCGTGCAGGCGCGTGACGAGAACATCAAGTTCCTCATGCTCGCCAACCCGATCCAGATCATGCCGTACGCGGATGGCGCGAAGGCCGGCTTCGTCAAGGCCGTCGAATGCGTCCAGATGGACTTGGGCCCCCCCGACGCCTCTGGCCGGCGTGCTCCGGAACCCATCGAAGGCTCCGAATTCCTGCTCGCCGCGGACCAAGTGGTCCTCGCCGTCGGCCAGAACCCGAGCCCCGTCGCGGACGCGCTCAAGGGCAAGGTCCAGCTCTCGAAGTGGGGCGACATCGTCGTCGACACCGACTGCCGCACGAGCCACAACAAGGTCTTCGCGGCCGGCGACATCGCGCTCGGCCCCTCGAGCATCATCGAGGCCATCGCGCAGGCGCGCAAGGCGGCCCTGGCCATGCACACCGACCTCGCCAAGGCTGGGCCGGTGGCCACGAACGTCGTAGCCGCTGCCGCCGCAGCACTGCTCAAGCGGTGACCCCATGGTCCGCATGACGGGCGTCACCGACGAGCCTCCCATGCGCCGCATGTGCGTTGCCCGCGGCACGCTGCTCGGCGCGCCGCACACCTTGGCATCCGATGTCTTGGCCTCCGCGCGGACGGCGGCGGTCTTCGCCGTCAAGGACTCCGGCCGCCTCCTGCCCGCGGCACCGCCCTTCTCGCTCACCGAGACCTTCTGCGACCTCGACTGGGACGGCAAGGTCCACGGCTGGACGGCGACGGTCACCGTGGTCGGCTACGCCCGGTCGAGTCTCGACACCGCGGCTCTGGCCGGGGTCGGGGCAGCCCTTCTGCAACTGTGGGAATCGACCAAGGCCGGCGATGCAGCCGCGTCGCTCACGATGCGCGCGACGGACTTCCACGTCGTGCAGAACGTCGACGGGTAGTTCCTACACGCGCCAGCCGTGCGCGCGCGCCACGAACAGCGCCATGCCGACCGCACCAGCCGCCAAGACGATGGCCGGCTCGGGCAACTTGCGCCAGCGCAACAGGAGAGCCAAGCCGACGACGGCAATCGCGATTGTCGGCCAGTCCACGATGGCACCACGGCCGAGGATGACGACCGCTCCCGCGATGGCTCCCGTCGCTGCCGCCGTGGCGCCGTCGACGAAGGCCCGCAACTGCGGGTGATGTTGGTGCCTGCGGAACCATGGCGCCGGCAGGACGGTGAACAGCCAAACGGGAAGGAACATGCCAAGGGCAGCGACCAGAGCGCCTGCCGGCCCGGCGACGAGATAGCCGATGAAGGCGACGGTGATGACGACGGGGCCAGGTGTGATGATGGCGACGGCCACGGCGTCGAGGAAGGTGCGCTCGTCCAGCCAGTGGTGCTCGACCACGACTCCTGCGTGCAGGAACGGCACGATGGCCAGGCCTGAACCGAAGACGAATGCGCCGGCCTTGGCGAAGAAGAGAAACAGCGTCGCAAGGGTGCCCGGATCTGGCACAGTGAAGGCCCACGCCAGGAGAGGGAAGGGCAGCAATGCGGCCGCCTCGCCCCCCCGTCTGGACATCCAGGCCGGAGGCGCCCGAAGGACGAGGACGAGCAGGCCCGCGGCGACGAAGAGGACGGCAAGCTCGGCTTGGAAATAGACCGTGGCCGCAAAGAGGGCAAGTGCGATGCCCCACAAGAGCGGGTCCCGGCGGTTCGTCTTCGTGGCCAATCGGTACGCGCCAATGGCGATGATGGCGATGACCGCGGCCGCGATGCCGTAGAAGGCCGCCTGCATCCACCACAGGCCACCGTAATGCACGTAGGCCACGGCAAGGGCGACGACCATCAGGAACGACGGCAAGACGAAAGCGAGCCCTGCGAGGGTGGCGCCTGCGACGCCGTAGCGGAAGAAGCCGATGGCCATCGCCGTCTGGGCGGCAAGCGGGCCCGGCATCACTTGCGCCAGCGCCAGGGCGAGCTTGTACTCGGCCTCGGCGATCCAGCGGCGCGTCTCGACGAGGTCGCGGTGCATGTGCCCGACCAGCGCCACCGGTCCACCGAAGCCCGTCGTGCCGAGGCGCAGAAAGTAACGGGTCAGGCTGGGCAGGGGCGGCGCGGCTGGTGGTTCGTCCGTCATCGCCGCAGGTACCAGACCCAATCCTCACCCATGGCGACGTAGAGGGCATAGACACCGACGCCAGCTGCAGCGGAGATGGCAAGCGCCCACCACACTGCGCGCAGGTCGGGCTTGGCTCCGATGGGGGTGCGACCGAGGCGCCGGAGAAGCGTCGCAAGGGTGCCGAAGACGCCCGCCATCACGACGGCACCCCAGGGCAGCCAATCCGTCATGGGCGCGCATGCTCGTGGGCGTATTTGTCTAGAGGTCATTGCATAGCTTCCAGGGTGCCTGCGTCGTTTTCCGGCCTTCGCGATCCTGGCGGGGGCGGTCGCCGGCGGGCCGGAAGTCCGCCAAGACCGCCGGCGCCAGGAGTGTGTGGCCGGAAAACGACCCGCAAGGGCGCGCCGCTTTGCGGCGGATTGCGTCGTCGCCTGGACCTCGTCGTGGCGCTGCCACGAAGTCGGCCCAACCTCCTAGCACTCCTTGCAAACCGGCGCGCGCAGGCCTCCTGGAGGTTATGCAATGACCTCTAAGCCTTCTTGGCGCCGCTTTCGTCGATGGCCCGCATGACGGTGACAGTCTCCTTCTTGAGTTCCGCCTTGAGCGTGTCGTACGTCGGCACGTCCATCTCGTTGGCTTGACGCGCGAGTTCGAGTTCCTTGAGGGCGGCCATGAGTGCCCGCTTGCGGCCTTCGAGCACGGTGACGGGTTCGGCCTGCGCGGCCTCGACGTGGGCGGCGGTCGTCGCCACCTGCTTGCGGGACTTGCGCTGCACGGCGCCGCGCTTGACCAGGAAGGCCCAGACGACCGCGCCTACGATGACGCCGGCAGCTGCATAGAGCCACGGATTCGTTCCGGATGCGCCGCTGGCAGCAACGGGTGAGCCCGGTGCGTTGAGGACGAAGGACGTCGCATGCGGGATGCCCTCGAACGCGTGGATCGTGTATTCGGGGTGGTCGGCGCCGGGCAGGACCTGCGTCTCCGCCTGGGCGCCTGCAACCATCTGGCCTTGCCGGAGGTAGATGGTGGCGCTAGCCGTATCGCTGCCGGGGGTCTGGAGTCGGACGACCACGGGGTCCGCCGGGCCCGCCGAAATCCCCGTCGTGATGGCGATGACGTAGGAGCCGGCGGGCACGCTGGAGGGGGAGGTGACCTGGCCCGCCTGCCACGTGACGTTGCCGCACGTGCACGCCGCGTTCTCGAAGGCGAACCCCGGACTCACCGCGAACAGCTGCGCGACGGACCCGCCGGCGGGAACCGTGATGCGGCGGTACTCCACGGCGTGCCACTGCCCGGCGCTCTCTGTCGCGGGACTGAGCGGCACGTCGCCGTACGCCACGCGCAGGTGCGAGGTTCCGCTGAACCCGAACTCCGTCATCTGGGCTGCCCCGGCCGGGGCGACAAGGATGGCAACGATGGCCAGCGCGGCCCACGTCATCTTCATGTTCGGTCGCGACGCGCAGGCCCTACAAAACGGCCGCGCCTTAGGCGGTCACGTTGTACTTCGCCTGCGCCTCGGGGGGCAGGAACTTGCTGCTGCACCCCGCGGTGTAGTCCTGCACGACCCAGATGAGCGCGCCGTCGGGTACCGGCGTTCCATCCGGCAAGCTGGCCATCAAGTGGCCCTTGAACTGGCTTGGCTTGGGCTGCAGCGGGTGCTCCGTCGCCTTGCCGTAGATGGCCCAAATGCGGGCGGGGTGGCCCTGCTCGGCGGAGAAGCCGTCAATCGGGAAGGCCTGACCGGCCAGTCCAGAGACCCACGTCGCCGCGACGACCGGCACAACGGGCTGCAAGTCCGTCGGGTGGCGGCGCGTCTCGTTGCGAAACGACCAGTGCAGCGCCCCGTCGGCGCCGGCGGAGGCGGTGAGCGTGTGCAAACTGAAGACCAGTTGGCCGTCGAGGAACCACGTCGTGGTCGTGCGCGTCTCGTTGCGCCATTCCGGGTTCTCCTGCAGAACGACGCCTTGCGCCACCGTGACTGGGACTTGCTCCGGCTGCGGTACGCCGACGAGCGTGAAGCTGCCCCGCATGTGGCCTGCCGGGTTGCCGACGACCTCGTCGACTTGCCGCACGTCGGCCGGCGCCTGCGTCGAGGCGAACCAGACCGTCCCCGCGCCGAGAGCTAGGATGGCGGCGCCGATCATGAGGCGGCTGGAGTGGTTCATGCCTTGCGCCCGGGGTCTGCGCCGCCCGTCTTGGCGTTTGCGGCATCGGCTTCGAGGGTGCGCAGACGTTCCTCGATGCGGTGGCCCCTCCGTTCCAAGTGCCAAAGGTACGCCGCAATGGCGAGGGCGATGGCGCCGAAGGCGGCGAAGAACGTGGTTGCGTCACTGGGCATGGGGGGTCTCCAAGGTCTCCTCGAGTTCGTCGACGCGGTCCTCGAGGCGCGCGAGCCGAAGCCGTGCAAGGAACAGGTGCACGAACAGGAGTGTGAAGGCGATGAAGCTGAGCAGCAGCAGGCCCGATTCGTACGGCGAAATCGTCGCGGCGTGCAACCCCTTCGCCGCAGGGCCGCCGATGACGGGGTGCAAGTCGGTCGGCAGGGCCTGGCCCACGAGGTAGCTGGCCGGGACGCCGAGGAAGCCGAGGATGCCGAACACGGCGGCGAGCCGGGCGCGGCGCTGTGGGCCGTCCACGAGCCGGCGCAGCAAGAGGTAGGCGGCGAAGGTGAGCCACAACACGACGACGACCAATACCTTAGGGTCCGAGTAGACGGTGGCGAGGCCGCTTCGGCCTTCCTTGTACCATTCCTGGATGCCCCAGAGCGTGCCGGTCGCGAGGGCGATCGTGTTCATGAGGAAGCCCGCCTCGGCGGCGGCGCGGGCCGTCGTGTCGTCGCGCAGGCGGCGCTCGTTCAGATACGCAATGGACAAGCCGAAAGTGACCAGGTAGCCGACGAAGGACGCCCAGGCGCTGGCCGGGTGGTAGAACAGCAGGAGGCGGGTCATCGGCGCCGTCACGTCCGTCGCGCCAGTCCAGTCCGGTGCCGGCCCCCACGGTGTCGGCAGCCACGTGGCGTACGCCAAGGCGAGAAAGGCGATGGCGCTCGCCCAGATGGTCGCCCGGCGCGTTGCATCCACGGCCGCCTGCTTCACAGGGGCCCTCCAGGCGAGGCGCGGCAAAGCCGTTGTGGCGGCGTGGCGAAAACGTACCGTGCAGCCATCTAGTCGCCTTCCAGGACGATGGGCCAGAGGAACCAGGCAAAGCCGATGGCGAGCACGTCATAGCCGGCCATGAGAAGGACGGAATTGGACCAGAGGGACCATGGATCGCCGCGCAGGGCGGCGGTCGTCGCGGCCAAGCCGGATTGCAAGAGCGGCACGCTCACCGGCACGACAAGGATGGGCAGCAGGATGTCGCGGGCCCGGGCTTGCGCGGCGAGTCCGGCGGCGAGGGTGGCGACGACTGCGAGCCCGACGCACGCCAGTCCCAGAATCATCGATACGGCTGCGATGGCCGGTAGGGCGAACAGGAAAGTTCCAACCGCCAGCGCGAACCCGGCGAGCACGGCCAGAACTGCGAGGTGCAAGATCGTGCGTGACCACCCGTGCGAGGACAACGCCGCCGGGGAGGCGCGCAGGAGGTCAAGCGTGCCACGGTCGGCCTCGGCGGCAAAGCCGCGGCCCGCGACGGCAGCGGCACCGTACAGGATGGGGATCCACAGGACCGCGGCGGCGGTGCGCGGCTGGTCGGACAGGTCCGGAAAGGATAGCACGTCGAGGACGAAGAACAGCAGCACGAGGACGAGCCCGGCCTGCAACGTCTCTTTGCTGCGCAACTCGCGGCGTGCGTCCTTCCACAGCAGGGCAGCCAGGCTCAACGCAGCCGTCCTCCTTCGAGCCGCAGCGCCCTGTCCGCAAGCCGCTGGGCGTCGCTCTCGTCGTGGACGACCAGGAGGACCGCGCCGCCCCGCCCCGCCAGTCGCGCCTCGGCCCAGCGGCGACCGGCGTCGTCGAGTCCGGCGAAGGGCTCGTCCAGGAGCGTGACCTCGCATGCCGGCAGCAGGGCCATGGCGATTGCGAGGCGCTGCCGTTGTCCACGGCTGAGGAGGCCCGTGGGCTTGTGGGCGGATGGCGCGAGTCCCGCATCCACGGTCGCGGCCTCGATGGCGTCGCCAGGGAGGCCAAGGCCGTGCAGGCGCGCCCACCACGACAGGTGCTCGTGCGGCGTCAGTTCGGCATAGGCCGGCGCGTCCTGGAGGAGGATGGCCGTCTTGCGGCGGGCCGCTTCCGGTTCCTTGCGGGCGTCGACGCCGCCGACTTCAATGGAGCCCACGTCAGGACGGGCGATGGTGGCGCAGACGCGCAGCAGCGTTGACTTTCCCGAGCCGTTTGCGCCAAGGATGGCGACCGTCTCCCCGGCGGCCACGTCGAGGTCGAGGTCGCGCAGGATGGTGTGCCTGCCGTATGCCTTGCGGATGCCGGCAAGCCGCAGGGCTGGCACGAGGTCACGCCTCGAACTGCCGGCGGATCAGGGCGTTCTCGGCAGTCTGGAGTCGCTTGTGAACCGCCGCTTTGGAGACGCCGAAGGCCGTCGCGAGGTCCTCCAACGTGACGGCCCGGGGGTCGCTGTAGTAACCCATGGCGATGGCCATCTTCAGCACCTCGATCTGGCGGGGCGTCAGCAGCCGTCCCTTCTGGCGCAGGCGCAGTTCCGGTTGGTACTCGCCGACGTGCAGGAGCTTGAAGTCGTCCGCCGGCACGACGCGGCGCATGTGCACGGTGAATTCGTTGAAGGCCGCCAGGCCCGCGGGATTGGGTGAGAGGACGCTGATGACGATGTAGCCGCCTTCGACGATGACGGGGTGGAAGATGGTCTCGGGGCCGAGCATGCGCAGGGTCAGCTGGATCGGGTCGTGCCTCTGGTAGTACGTGAGCACGGTCGTGCTGATCTCGACGGAGGCGTAGTCGGGTGACTCGGAAAGGAGGTCGAACGAACCGTATTTCTTGGCGAACTGGCCGGTGAGGAAGCGCGTGCGCGTCTGCTTGTCCGCCAGGATGGTCACGATGGCGCGTTCGACGGGCGCCTGGGCGCCGGGGCGCAGGAGGTTGAGGACGATGCGTGCCTCGGGGTGTTCCGCCGTGAATTGGCACAGCAGGTTGTCGTCGCTGCGGATCTTGAAGACGTACTCCTGCAGCGGCACATAGGGCGCGACGAGGAGGCGGGCTAAAAAGGTGGACCTGCCGAGGCTTGCCGTTGCCATGTCAACCCATCGGCGTCCCTTCGGGCTGCCGGCCGGGTGCCGCGGTTGACTGCTCCACGCCGCCGACCCGCACACGTTTAGTAGCCGGCCGAGTCGCGCCGCTTGTGAAGGGAGCCGTTCTTCTCGTGGTCCTGCTGGCGGCATCGGTGCTGGCGGGTTGCTCGACGCCCAAGTCCGATGCGGACTGTTCGCCCGGCACGACGCCGTGCGCGACGGATGGGTGTCCGACGCCGCCGTGTGGCGCCGAGCGGCCCGGCGACATGGTCGTCTCGGGGCTCGTGCAGTCCGATGCCCTGGTACCGCTCGGGGGAGCCAACGTCACGATCCCCGAACTCGGCCTGAAGCTGGCCACCGACGGCAATGGCCGCTTCACCTTCCCCGGCGTGCAGCCAAGCATCTACACGGTTGCCGCCGAGCACGCGGGCTTCGCGCGCACGAGCATGGTGGCGCGCCCCGAGGTCACGTCCCTCATCTTCATCCTGCCGCGCGCCGCGCCGACGCAGCCGTACAACGTCACGCTGCCGCCATTCCACGGCTTCCTCGAGTGCGCCTCCGAGGAGCTCATCATCTCGGGCCCCTGCGACATCGTCGTGCAGGAGTACGGGCACACGACCGTGTTCCAGAACCAGTCGGCCTTCCAGTTCCGGACCGACTTGGCGTGGAAGACGATTGTCGTCGACCTGGTGTTCGACAAGACCAACAACCCAGGCATCGCCGGCATGCGCGAGGTCCTGCGTCTGCAGAACTCGACGGCGACCTTGGGCACGTACGAGCAGTACGGCCGCTTCCACGGCGCGCAATCCTTCTCCACACGCATCGAGGCCGGCCAAACCTACGAGGGAGGCATCGCTCCGGTGCCGCACAACGTCACGGACTTCCGTGTCGACTTCTACGCCGAGGGCAACGGCTATCACAAGGTCTGCTACCCGATCGACCTGCCGGGACACCCCGCAGACTGCCTGCTCGGTGTCGGCGGCGCCGTCGACTTGCGCTTCGACGCCTACGTCACCATCTTCTACGTCGACCCCGCGCCAGCTGGTTTCACGCTTCTCGGGAAGTGAAGCGTGACGAACGTCCCGGCCTTCTCCATCTTCAGTGCCACCAGCGAACTCGCCGTCACTGCCGCGGTGCTGTACGTCCTGTGGCGCGCCTACTACCGCAACGACCTGCGCGTGGCGCTCCTAGCCACGACGCTCGCCTTCGAGCTGGCGGTCAACATCGCCTACATGAGTTACCGGCTCGCCGTGCCCAGCCAATCGACGGCTCCCGACTGGCTGAAGGCGTTCCAAGGCGCCCACGGCGTCTTGTCGCTCGTCATGTTCATCGGCCTCATCATCCTTGCCGGCATGGCGTACTCCCTCAACAAGGACAAACGCAACTTCTTCCGCGAATCGCCCGGACTGACGCTGACGTTCACCGTGCTGTGGATGGTCTCGGTCGTCTCGGGCGAGACCATCTTCGTCGTCACGTACTTGGTCTAGTGGAATCGACGCTCGACGGGCACCTGTGGCGACGTCAGCCTGCGATCTCGGCGAGTCACACGAGGTGGCTGCCCGGCTGGGTGTGGGAGGCCTGAGAGAACGGGAATCGAATGGAGAGAAGGGGAATGAGTTCGTGTTCTCCGGTCGTCTCCGGTTCTCCCAGGCCGCCGTTGCATGAAGAACAACGAAGTCGCCGAATCCTGGAAAGGCCGCTTTCCGTTTTTCCCGTGGCTTCCTGGTCTTTCAGGCCCCCCGGCGGCCCCTTCGCGTTCTTCGATTCCTCATGCAGGTGGCCGCCGTCGGAGGATGGGGAATCGGGCGCAGGCCTCTGACAGCAGGTTGCCTGGCCGGCAAGCCCCATCGGGGTCTCAGTGCACGCCGCCGACTGGGTGGTGCACGCCCGTCCCTTTTGCGACCTTGCCCACGACCTTGACGTCGTACTTCACGAGGCCCTTGAGGTGCGCGATTGCCTTTTTGGCCGCCGAGGCGGGCACGATGACGACGAACCCCATGCCCATGTTGAAGGTCTTGTACATCTCGGCGTCGGAGACCTTGCCGAGTTGCTGGATGCGGCGGAAGATGGGCTGCACCGGCAACGGCTCCGTGACGTCATAGCGCACGTCCTGCTTGATGCGGCGGATCTTGCGCAGCCCCGAGCCCGTGATGTGGGAGAGGCCGTGCACCGGAATGCCGCTGCGCAGAAGGGAGAGGACTTCGCGGACGTAGATGCGCGTGGGTTCCAGGAGGACGTCGCCGATGCGCTTGCCCGCGTACGCCTTGTCCTCGGGCCAAGGCCAGGCGTCCGTGTACTTGTGGCCGCCCGATTCGAAGGCGCGACGCCCCAGAGAATAGCCGTTCGAGTGGATGCCCGTCGAAGCAAGACCGATCATGACGTCGCCGACCTCGATTCGGGACCCGTCGATGATGGCCGACTTCTTGACGTGCGCAAGGCACGTGCCGGCGAGGTCGAAGCCCTTCACGATGCCGGGCAGGCTCGCGGTCTCGCCGCCGATGAGGCTGCAGTTGCTCTGCCGCGCCCCTTCGTTGAGTCCGACGCCGATCTGTCGCGTCAGTTCGGGGTCCGGGTCCTGCACGGCGAGGTAGTCGACGAAGGCCAAGGGTTCCGCTCCGACGCACAACGCGTCGTTGACGTTCATGGCCATGCAGTCGATGCCGACCGTGTCCCACTTGCGCATGGCGTTGGCGATCTCGACCTTGCTGCCGACGCCGTCCGTGCACAGCACGAGCGCGTCCTCGGCGCCGAAGTCCACGAGGCCGGCGAAGTGACCGATCTTTCCCATCGGGGCGCCAAAGCCGACGCGCTGGAAATTCACCATGCCGGCCAACGCTTCGATCGCCTTGTCCTCGCGCTGGATGTCGACGCCGGAGGCGGCATACGTCATGCCGGCGGCCGGCTGCGGCGCGACGGGGCGTTCGGCCGGCCGACCGGTCGCGGCGTCGAGCGGCAACGTGCCGGTGCCCTTGTCCATCTGGACCACGAAGCCAGGAAGTTCCGCCTTGAGCTCACCGGGCCGATGGACGACGGGCCGGCGCACCTTGACCAGCGGCGGCGCGGGGCTGGCGCGGCGCGGCTTGGGTTTGGCCGAGCGGCGAGCCTTCGCTTTCGCGGCCCGGGGTTTGGCGGCCGGCCGCTTGGCCTTGGTCGGCTTGCGGGCGGCTTTCCTGCGGGCCTTGCCGGGCACGTCTTGCGCCACCGGGACTGGCTACAAAGGGTCCGCGGTCGCGTGCGGGGCTACGTCCACTTGGCTTCTTCGGCGTCGCGCGCATCGTCCAGAGCGCGGCGGCGGCTACGGCTCTCCCAGATGGTGATGGTCACGAGGAGCATGATCTCCAGGGCGCTGATGACCGCGCTGGCCCCGACGATGGTCCAGAAGCGCGCCCCCTGGAAGGGATTGCAGGCGTAGTCGTTGCCCAAGGCGTCGGTGCACGTCGTCGCCACGTTCTGGCGGTCGTACGCCAACAGGCCGTTCGTGACGGCGAAGATGGCGAGCCCGAAGAGGGCCACGATGCGGCTGTCCGGGTGGTCCTTGGCCATGAGGACGAAGGCGACCAGGAAGAAGACGCCCGCCGCCAGAGTCGCGCCGGGCCAGAAGGCGTCGCGGTGGAATTCCGCCGTCGGGGGGCCGTTCGGGCCTGGATAGATGAACAAGAGGGCCGCCCACGCGACGGTCGCGACGGCAAGGCAAAGCTGGGCGACGGCCCACGCGCCTGTGGGTTTGCCGGCGCCGTCTGCCATGAGCGGTCCAAAACCGGGGCGGGTTTAGGTTTGCCGATTGGTTTTGTGGCCATCGCTGGGCAAGCCGTGGCCGGCTTCGGGGTAGAGGCGCTCGACGAGGAGCTTGAACTTGTCCTGGATGATGCGGCGCTTGAGCTTGAGGCTGGGGGTGAGTTCGCCGGACTCGACGGACCACTCGACGGGAACGATCCAGAACTTCTTCACCTGCTCGTAGCGGCTCAGCGTCGCATTGACCGCCTCCACCTCGGCCTCGACAAGACTGACGACGCGGGGGTCGGCGGCAAGGCGTTCGCGGTCCTTGGCCGCGATGCCGGCAGCCAAGGCGAAGGTCTCCAAGGCCTGCCAGTTGGGCACGACGAGGGCCGCGATGTAGTTGCGCTGCTCGCCCAGGATGCATGCCTGGGCGATGTGCGGTTGCAACTGCAGGGCGTTCTCGATGGCCTGCGGGGCCACTTTCTTGCCGTTGGACATGACGATGATCTCTTTCTTGCGGTCCGTGATGAACAGGTATCCGTCGGCGTCGACGTAGCCGATGTCGCCAGTGTGGAACCAGCCGTCGGCGTCGAAGACCGCCTTCGTCGCCTCCTCGTTGCGCCAGTAGCCTTGCATCACGTTGGGGCCGCGGAAGCAGATCTCACCCTCGGCGGGGCGGTCCGTCTCGTGCGGCCGCGTCGGCTCCCAGGCGCGTGTGTCGATGCGGATCTCGACGTGCGGGATGGTGCGGCCGACAGAGCCAAGGCGGATGCCACCCGGCCGGTTGACGTTCGTGACGGGGCTCGTCTCCGTGAGGCCGTAGCCTTGCAGGATCTGGATTCCCGCCGCCCAGAAGAACGACTCGATGTCACGGGACAGGGCCGCCCCGCCGGAGACGAAGTAGCGCAGACGCCCGCCCAGTCGGGCGCGAAGCTTCGCGAAGACCAGTTTGTCGGCGATGCGCAGCCTGCGCCCGAGGCCGCCAGGGACGGGCTTGTCCTCGATGCGGTACGGGATGGCTTTGCGGCCGGTCGCGATGGCCCAGGCGAAGATGCGGCGCTTGAGCCAGGATTCCTTGCCGATCGTGTCGCGGATGCGGGCGTGCATCTTCTCGTACAGGCGGGGGACCGACGTCATGATGGTCGGCCGGGCGTGCTGCATGTCGTCCATGAGCGTGTCGACGCTGCGCGCGAAGCAGACCTTGGCGCCAGCCGCGTAGGCGGCGAAGTGGCCCGCGGCGCGTTCATAGACGTGCGACAGGGGCAGGAACGACAGGAACGTGTCGCTCGGACCGAACTTAACGCAGCCCATGATCTCGTGGGCGTTCGAGGCGAAGTTGCCATGGGTGAGCACGACGCCCTTCGGCTCGCCGGTCGTGCCCGACGTGTACACGATGCTTGCCAAGTCGTCCGCGTCGATGCCGGCGACGGCCTCGTCCAGCGCCTCCCGATGCGTTTCGGCCCAGGAACGCCCCGCTGCAAGGAACTGCGACATGCCCTGGGCGCTTGGGTCGGAGCCGGAGAGGAGGACGACGCGCTCGAGGTCGCGTAGCCCCACGCGGACGGTGGACAGACGCGCGAGCAGTGCCGCGTCCTGGACGAAGAGCAGGCGGGTCTGCGAATCCTTGAGGATGTAGCCGCCCTTGTCGCCTGTGAGGGTGTCGTAGATCGGGACCGTGACGAAGCCCGCGGATTGGCATGCCATGTCGGCGGCAGCCCATTGCGGCGAGCTCTTGCTCCAGATGGCCACGCGGTCGCCCTTGCGCAGGCCCGCGGCGGCCAGCGCATTGGCCAGGTCGCGCACCGCGCGCCCGAACTCGAGGTAGCTGCGGCTCTGCCAGGCCGTGCCGTCGAACCATTCTTGCGCAGGGCGGTCGCCGTGGTCGCGCACCGCGTTCCAGAACAGTTCGGCGATGGTCGCAGCCGGCGCCACGCCCATGGTCAAGCAGGCGTTGCCTATGAAGCCGTCGAGAAAGGTAGGGCTTCAAGCGGCACCACGGTGGGGGCGTCATGGAATGGGACCCTGCACGGCGGGACGCGAAGGCGAACTACCGGTTCCTTGTCACGGCGGTGGCGCCCCGCCCCATTGCGTGGGTCACCACGGTCGATGGCGCTGGCGTCGTCAATGCTGCGCCTTTTTCCTGGTTCAACACCATCTGCCCGGACCCGCCCATGGTGATGCTCGCCGTCGGCCACCGGCCCGACGGCTCCCCGAAGGACACGGTGCGCAACATCCGCCACACTGGGGAGTTCGTCGTGAACGTCGTGACGCGGGACTTGGCCGAGCCGATGGTCGCCTCGTCGGCGGACTACGCCCCCGGCCAATCCGAGGTCGAGGCGTTGCACCTGGCGACGGCGCCGAGCCGGGTCGTGCGGCCTCCGCGCCTTGCCGCATCGCCGGTGCACCTGGAGTGCCGCCTGGAGCGCATCCTGCCAATCGGCCGGAACGACAACCACATGCTGGTGCTCGGCGCGGTGGTCCACATCGCGTGCGACGACGCGGTCCTCGACGCCCGCGGCAACGTCGACCCGGCGAAGGTCACGCTGGTGGGGCGCTGGGGTGGCGCAAACTACGTCGCAACCGAGCACGCCTTCCAGGTTCCCTGGCCGCAGGATCCCGGCGACGCGATGCGCAAGCCGCGCTAGCGCGACGCCCGGACGAGCCGGCGGACGGCTTCCGAGTCGTGGTCGATACGCACTTCACTGACGCGGCCGTCGTGGGCCTCAAGGCGCAGCACGGCTGTCGGTGTCGGCCCTTCGCCGTCGTATTCGACGAGGACGGGTTCGCCGTCGACCAACTGCACGCGGCTTACCATGTTGTCGCCGAACTCCTTCTGCAAGGCGAGGCGTACCCCCTCGGGGCCTTCCCCTACGAGGCAGCCGTCCAGGATGGCACGCGACTGCGGCCCATAGTGCCCCAGCAACTGCTCGAGTTCATGGCCGTTGCAGCAGCCGGCGTGGACGCGCAGGAGCGCTTCTTTGTGGAAGGCCATGGAGCACCTGAGTCGTTATGGCGCGTCCAGCATGATAAGGCCGAGGCGACCACCTGAACCCGTTCGTGTGCCAACCATGGCGGAGCGGGCGGGGCAACGGGCGACCAAGGATGCACCCCGGCGTCGTCGTCGTTCCGCCCGTCGCACCGCCAGGTTTGATAAGCGCCTGATCTTGGGTTTGCGCTGCCGATGGAGAGTCCGACGCATTCGCGCATCGAGGCGGCGCTGGGCCGAGGCGTGGCGGGCGTCTGCACGTGGTCCGTCCGGAACCGCGGCTTCGTCCTCATTTTGGCCCTGCTCGTCACGGGCGGCCTTGGCTTCGGCCTGTCCAAGATCTACGTGCGCAGCGCCGACTACGACCTGATGCCGGATGGCCACCCGTCCGAGATTGCCAACCGGCACGCGCTGGCAGAGGTGC
Source organism: bacterium (assembly GCA_040390065.1). Lineage (GTDB taxonomy): Archaea > Thermoplasmatota > E2 > JACPAO01 > JAHFTW01 > JAHFTW01. Next base: position 184,113 of record JAZJZE010000011.1, read on the forward strand.
CCGGCTTCCGCAGCGTCGAGACCATCTGGATGGAGGCGCGCGACCCGGATGGCAACATCACCTCGCCGCAAGCCATCCGCGCGGCACAGGAGCTAGAGGACTACGTCCAGCAGCGCGTCCCCGAAATCTCGTACACGTATTCGCTGGCCTACCTCGTCAAGCTCGTCAACTACACACTCTCCGGCGTCCCCAACCCCCTGTGCAACATCCAGGTCCCAAGCGGCTTGCCGGCCGTCCCGCCACTTCCCCCGGCGCCCCTCCCGCCAGAGGCCTGCACCCCGAAGAAGCCGGACGAGGCCGCGTTCCGGTTGCCCGCCAACGACATGGACATCCAGCGCAACTACGACATCATTGCGCAGGCCAACTTCGGCGCCGTGCAGGGCGTCGTCGACGAGCGTTTCCACGGCACGCTTGTCATCTTCATGTACAATTTCACGATCACCCAGCAAGGCCCGGCCGCGGTGCTGCCCGCGAGCGAGCGTTTTCTGCACGTCGTCGAGGAGTTCAAGGCGAACGATTGCCAGAAGATGGCCATCCGGGAAGCGGACGGCGCGCCGCTGGTCAACTGCCCGCACATCTACGTCCTGGGCGAGGCCATCAACGCGCACATGACGGAGCTTGCCAACCAGGACTTCCTGTTCTGGGGCCCCATCGTCTTTGCCGCGACGCTCGTCGTCCTGCTCCTTGCATTCTGGTTCGACTGGGTCGCAACGGGTGTGGCGGCGCTCGCCTTCACCATCGGCCTGGTCTGGACGTACGGCTTCATGGGCTACATGGCGATGCCCTTGACGTTCTTCGGACTGCTCATCGTACCCATCACACTCGGGGTGGGCAAGGAATATGCCATCTACGTCACGAACCAGTACCTCGAGTACTCGGCCGAGGGCAAGGATCCCCAGGCCGCCTTCGGGCTCGTCGGCCGCCGCGCCGGTGCCGCGCTGCTTGTGGCATCCATCACGTCGATCGTGGGTGTCGCCACCATGTCGCTTGCCCAGTTCTTCATCATGCGCGACCTTGCCATCCTGACGTGCTTCGCGTTTGCGGCCCTGTTTGTCATCTCCATCACCGTGATTCCAGCCCTGCACTCGCTGCGCAGCCGGCGGCACACCCCGCGCCCATTTCGGCCCGTTCGCTCGTTGTCATCGCTGGCCATCTGGCTGCGTCGGCACCGTGTCCTCGTCACCCTGGCCACCGTGGCGGTCACCTTCGGCGCCGCCGTGGAGGCCACCCACATCGAGGAATACTTCGGCATCTCGGGCGGCTTCCAGAAAGGCGACTACCTCGAGGAGTCGTACCGGTACTACAACGACGTGCTTGGTGGGTCGGGCACGGAACTCGTGGTCATCGAGACGACGGACAAGGGGGTGGCCGATCCGTCCACCATCGACTACCTGAAAGCGCTCGACGCATCGTTCAAGGCCGACACCAAGACCATTCCCAAGGCGTCGAACGTCAATTCCCTCATCATCGCGCTGAACACGTATTACGCCCTTCGCGACGGCCTGCTGAACCCGAAGGCACTCGACGACCAGACATGCAAGGCCCCGTTCCCGGCCGAGCAGTGCCAGTCGCCGATCCCGCGCGACCGCGACACCGTCTATCGGGACATCAACGCCGCCTTCGATTCGCATGTGTGGGCGAGTCTCATGGCGCTGTTTACCGGCCGCACGGGCAACGTCGTCGTGACGCACGTCTTCTACCACATCGGCTCCGAGACGTACGACGGCCTGAAGCGCGACTGGGATTCCCTCAACGCGGACATGGCCCCGTCCAAGGTGCCCCGGCCGGCGACGGTGACGAACGTCAACCTCGTCGGCACGCAGGACACGTTCTACCTGTACGTCACATACGGCCAACCCTGGCTGGAGTACGTCGGCTACATGGCCTCGTTCCTCACGCTGGCCGTCGCCATCCTCGTGGTCGGCCGAGGCCGCGATTTCGCTGCGCTGCTGCCAGGCGGGGTCTCCTTCTTCGCCTGGTTCACGGGGGTCTGGAGCCACGACCAGTCACTGTTGTTGCTGGCCGGCGCCGCAGGGGTCGTGACGGTGCTGTTCATGTGGGCCTTGCGTTCGCGCGACGTCGCCGCCATCATGATCCCGATGATGCTCGCCTCCGTGTGGTGGGCTGGCCTCTTGCCGCTGTTTGGCATCAAGGCCAGCCTGACCCTGATGCTGCCCACGGTGTTCCTGATCAGCGTGGGCTCCGACTACGCCATCCAGTACGTGTGGAACTACCGCCAGATCGGCGACATGGCCAAGGTCTACGGCTCCACGGGCAAAGCCAACCTCTTCGTCGTCGCCGCGACGGTCCTGGCCTTCCTCCTGTTCGTGCCGATGAAACTCGTGCTGTCCAGCCAGGGCGCCCTGGCCGCAGCCCTGGCCATCCTCGTCATCTTCGTCGTCACCACCCTGCTGGTGCCCCTGTTCTATCCCGAAGGCGCCCCTCTCGGGCCACCGGTCAAGTGGTACCGGGCCCGACCCGGTCGCCGGCGATGATGGGCCGGGCCGCGGTCCTTATGAAATGCTGCCGGATAACGGCTTAAATGGCGAGCCGCCAACCGTCTCCTCTTGTGCTGCGCCTTGCCGGCGTGCAATCTTGGGATTCCCCAGGCGGGACCGCTGCGGTCAGCGCGGGCCCGGTAGAAATGTTCAAAGGCACGGGGTCCGGTCGCCCGCCGATGCGGACACGTCCCGACCGGGCCAACCGAAGTCGCCGCAGGGTGAACCGGTTCAGAGGCGACCCGGACGGCGTCTCCGACGTCGTGGGATCCATCCTGCTGGTGGCCATCACGGTCATCATGGCGGGATTGTTGGCCCTCCTCATCTTCGCCTTCAAGGGGCCGGCCCCGACGTTGCAGAGCGACCTGGCCGTCTCCGTCGACCCGGGGGCTGGCGGCTGGGGGACCGGCGACGAAGCCGTGCGCATCCAGCACCGTGGCGGCGACGCGTTGGACGCGGCGGCAGCGACGGTCGGCATCACGATTGGCAGCACGGTCTACTCGTTCCAGGGCACGTCGCAGCTCGGCTCGGCGTGGGGCGACGGCAAGCTGACCATCGGTGAGACCTGGCAACACACCTTCACCATCGATTCTGGCGCGTCGCTCAGCGTCAATGTTGTGACGTCCTCGGCCGGAACGACCCGGCTCCTGTCGGGCAACACCCTCGTTGCTTCGGCCATCAGCACGACGCAGCCCTGCCTGACGGACACCGTGGCCCCGACCGTCGCGCAATGGCTGCAGAGCCCGGCCACCCTGACGGCGTTCACGACCGGCCCCGTCACCATCACGGTCCAACTCACCGACGACTGTTGGGGCGTGAACCCAAGCGGTGTGCCCGACCTGTTCTGGCGCATCACGCCGACGACGGCGTACACCGACGAGGGCGCCATGACGGCGACTGGCCTCAATCGCTGGACCTCCACCATCCCGGCCCAGACGTGGAGTTCCCTCGTGGGCAAGACCGTGCAGTACCACGTCGGCCCCTTGGCGGACCTCGGTGGCAACACGGCAAACAGCCCCGACCAGGCGAGCCTGGTGCTCACGAACTGCGCCACGGACAACATCGCACCGACCGTGCAGACACTGACGCAGAACCCCGCCGACGTCCGGACGACGACGACCGGAGCCGTCACCATCACGTTGGTGGCCACCGACGACTGCGCGGGCGTCAGCCAGACCACAAACCCTCACCTGCTGTACCGCTTCAACTCCGGCGGCAACCAGGCCTACACGGACGGTGGCGCCATGACGCTCACAGCGACAAGCACCTGGCAAGGCACGATCCCTAGCCAGTCCTGGGCCTTGTTTGTCGGCTCCACCATTGAATACTACGTGAGCGGCTTCCTCGATGCCAACGGCAACTCCGGCAGCTCCACCGTGCAACAGGACCCCGTCGACGCGGTCTACACGTACAACTACGTCAACTCCAACACGCCCACGACGGGCACGGTGTCGGCCTTCGCCAACGCGCAATCCGCAAGCGACGCCGGCTTGGAGGCGACCCTGCAGGAGGCTGGAACGTCGGGATCCCCTGTGACCGTGACGTTCAACGCGAATGGGGTGGCGCTCGGCACCGGCTGGTCAAGCGCGACGAATGCGTTTGCCTCCGACAACGCCTACGCCACGTACGCCACGGCAGCGCCCACCACCCTGAATGACCTCAAGCTCGAATTGCAGGACCCGTCGGTCACGACGGGCACGATCACCGGCGTCGTGTTGCACGCCGAGGTCTCCATCCAAGGGTACAGCAACGACGCGTTCACCATCTACGCGTGCTTCACGGGCACCGTCACCTGCGATGCCCTCTCGACGCAGGGCGGGCAGTCCAGCTCGGACGTGACGATGAACTACGACATCTCCAGCCTGCGCCCCGGCGGCGGCTCGTGGTCGTGGACCGACATCTCCAACTTGCAGGGCGTCGTCAACCTGGTGCAAAGCGGCTCCAAGGACGGCACATGGCGCGTCGACCGCGTCTGGGTCGACGTCACCTCCGTCACGACGACGTACACGACGTCCATCCAGTTCGGCTGGACCGGTGTCGCGGCCGGGACGACGCACACGTTGGACATCAAGCACCGCGTCACCGGCGACACCTTCAACGTGCAAGTCTGCCAGGATGCCCTCGTGACGTGTGTGACCTGGACGACGCGCGGCAGCACGCTCTCGTCGGGCTCCTCGACCACCTACACGTACGCCCTCACGACGCTGGAGTACAACGCCGGCGCGCCCCGCATCCGGTTCACCGACGTCAGCCCCACCGGCACGACGCAAGGCAACCTCTTCATCGACTACGCGAGGGTGGACACACTATGACGCGCAAGGCCAACGACGATTCCGGGGTCTCGACGGTGCTGGGGGCCATCCTCATGTTCGGGCTCCTCATCATCACGTTGGTCACGATCCAGGCGAAGTTCGTGCCTGTCTGGGACCACGACCGCGAGGCCGACCACATGCAGATCGTGCAAGGCCAACTGTCGGTCCTGAAGTCCGACGTCGACCGCCAGGCCGACAACCGCACTGGCCTGCCCATCACCGACCCCGTGACTCTGGCGGCCCCGACGGGTTTCCGCTTCTTCACACAGCCAAGCCCGGGGGGTTCCCTCGCGTTTTCCCCCGCCGGCACCGGCGGCGGTTTCACGGTCTCGTCGCCGCAGATCCACGTGCTGTCCCAGAACGGCCGGCAGATCTTCGCCGGGTCCGAGACGTGGACGCAGCTCATCACCGGGGGCTCCGTCAGCAGCGTGCTGGACATCCAGAACCTGCGCGTCCGGGTGCTGAACGTGGATGCCACGCCCACGACGTACGACGGGAAGTCGGCCACACTCACGCTGACGGATGCATCGAGCCAGATCACGGGCGCCGTCAAGGTCACGTGGCTCAAGGGCTCCTCCGGCTTCACGCTGCAGTACCGCACCTACATCGGCGACCCAAGCCAGTCTGGCAACCAGCCCGTCTCCGTCGCCCAGGATTCCTTCGACCAGCAGGCCCTGCCGCCGTCGACTTGTCCAAATCGCACCCCGCCGCCGCCGGAGACGCCGTGCATCTACGTCGACCTGCTGCGTTCCGACCTCCAGTTCGACCAGGTCATCGCGCTCACCGGGACGCCGTTTACGGTCGCCATCTCCAACGACGGCCTCCTGGCCGACTACGCGATGGCGTACACCGTGCAGCCGGCCGGCGGCGGTTCCACCCAGGTCGGCGGCGGCGGCCGCGTCATCCCCAACTATTCCCAGAATCTCGCCAGCGGGTCTTTGACCTACGTGCAGCAGAACAACCGCTTCCCGGGCCAGACGTACATCCTCGAGCACGGGGGGCTCGTGCTGGTGCAATCCGACGGAAGCGCCATGGTGGTTCCGCCCGAGTTTTCCGCCTCCGTCGTGGCCGGCCAGACGAACATTCGCTGGGTGGTCCCGGCGCTCACCGGTTCGGCCAGCGGCATCGGCGGCGTCGGCCAGGCCAGCGTGACGCTCCAGCCCACGGGGGCGCGAGTCGACATGGTCGCGACGGCTCCCAGCCTGACGTTCGTCGTCACGAGCCTGAATCCGACAGTCTGGACGTCGTATTGGTCCACGACGCTGCAGCAGGCGGGTCTTGCGCCCCCCCAGTTTACGACGTCCTCGACGGCGACCACGGCGACGCTCAACGTGTATGGCGTCCAGAGCGCCCCGGGTTCCACCCTGGATGACATCGTCTTCACCTTCAAGGGCGGCACCAGCGCCGTCAACGCCCGCGCCGCGGGGGGCGGATGACCGTGGCAAGCACCCTTCTTCCCTCGCACCCCCGCCACTCCAAAGGATGACCACGATGCCCAAGAACGACCCTGACCCAGAGCGCAACCAGACCTTCTTCCGGGCGCTCAGCCGGCGTCTTCGTGCCCAATCGTCGCAGGCGCGCCAACGCCGCAAGCCCGCCGATGCGTCAGCGTCCGGGAAAGAGGCCGCACGCCTCGACCAGCCCGGCCCGTCGCCGGATCCGCGCGCGGACGCGCCGGCTGCGCCATTGCGCGCCGCGACGACGCCCGCGGGCGCCGAACTCGGCCAGGGGGCCGCGGGGGTGCGGGGCGCGGCCGCGCCGGCTGCAGCCGGTCCGGGCAAGGACCGCTCCGCCCCGCGCCAGGCCCGCCAAGTCCGCAGCGAAGCGCCCACCGTCCCGGTTGGCCGCTTCGATCCACGCCGCGAGCCGGCGGCCGGGCCGCCCGTGGTCGTCATGCCCCCCGTCCCTGCCGGCCACCGGGAAGTGGAATCCACGCCCGTCATCCCCGAGCGCGCCTGGGTGCGCATCCTCCTGGACGAGAACACGCGGACGTACGTGTACGAAGTCATCGAACCCACGCTCAGCCCCGACGAGCAGGAGATCCTCGAATTCCTGCGCGACACCCTGACGCGCACGCTCGACGGCCGCAAGGTCACCGTGGGAACGCCATCCGACTGGGCGCAGGTACTGACGGAGGCGACGCGGCGCGCCATCAAGGAATACGCCATCCGGATCGACCCGGTGGGCGCCCTGCGCGTCGAATACTACCTGGTTCGCGATTTCCTCGGCTACGGCCGCATCGACGTCATGATGCGCGACGGCATGCTCGAGGACATCTCGTGCGATGGCCCGAACATCCCGATCTACCTGTTCCACCGCAAGTACGAGTCGCTGCGCACGAACGTCGTGTTCAACGACGAATTGGAGCTGGACGGGTTCGTGATCCGCTTGGCCCAGCGCTGCGGCAAACACATCAGTGTTGCAGACCCGCTCTTGGACGCGACGCTTCCCGACGGTTCACGTCTGCAGACGACCTTGAGCCGTGAGGTGACGACGCGCGGCAGTTCCTTCACGGTGCGCAAGTTCCGCGCCGACCCGATGACGCCGCCGGACCTGGTGCGTTTCGGCACGATGTCGGCCGAGATGGCTGCCTACTTCTGGTTCGTGATGGAGATGGGCGCCTCGTTCATGATTGCGGGCGGCACGGCCTCCGGCAAGACGACGAGCCTCAACGCCATCAGCCAGTTCATCCCGCCGGAGAAGAAGATCGTCTCCATCGAGGACACCCGCGAAATCAACCTGAGCCACGAGAACTGGATCGCGGGCATCACCCGCAGCGGCTTCGGCGGCGAGATCGTCGGCGGCAAGCTCGCCGGCACCATCGACATGTACAAGCTCCTCGAAGCCGCCCTGCGGCAGCGCCCGGAGTACTTGCTGGTCGGCGAAGTGCGCGGGCCAGAGGCGCTCACGTTGTTCCAAGCAATGGCGACGGGCCACGCGGTCTACTCCACGATGCACGCGGACTCCGTGGCCAGCGCCGTCTACCGGTTGGAGGGCGCTCCCATCAACGTGCCCCGCATGATGCTGCAGACGCTCGACATCATCGCCATCCAAGCCCAGGTCCGCATCAAGGACCGCATGACGCGACGCATCCGCGAAGTCACCGAGGTCGTCGGCTTCGACCCTGAGACGAAGGAGCTTCTGACGAACAAGGTGTTCGAGTGGGACGTGCGCGAAGACAAGCACCGTTTCCTCGGCAAGTCCTACGTCCTCGAGCAAGTGCGCGAAGCCCGCAACCTGCCAGAGGAGAAGCTGCAGGAGGAGTTCCGCCGCCGCATCGAGGTGCTCGAGTGGATGATGCGCGAGAACATCCGGCACTATGCCGACGTTGCACGGGCCGTGAGCGCATACTACCGCGACCCCGAGCACTTCCTCGAGGCCATCCGCAAGGGCAAGGGAGCCCTGCAGGTGGCCGGAGGCGGCCATGGTGCGTAGCTTCGAACGCGTCGCCTACAAGATCTTCGGCCGCCAGGCCCGCGCCGGCACGAAGCGCAATGCCCATCTCGGCACCGCGCTGCAGAAGGCGCACATCCCGGTGCGGCCGGACGTGTACCTGAGCTCCGCGTACCTGATAGCGGCCCTGGCGGGCATCCTCGCTGCCCTCCCCGTGGTCTTCATCCTGCTTCTGGGCGCAGGTGGCCGCCTCGCCGTGTCCCCGACGATGATGCTCTTCCTGGTCCCGGCGCCGATCATCATCACGGGCATCGTCTACTTGGTGGCCCTTGTGCTTCCAGACATGCGCGCCCTCTCACGCGTGCGCAACATCAACGCCAAACTCCCGTACGCCTTGAACTACCTCTCCACCATGGCGGCCGCCGGCGCCACGCCGGAGTCGTTGTTTGCGACGCTGGCCGTGCAGCCCATCTACGGCGACGTCTCGGAGGAGGCGGCCTGGATCGTCCGCGACCTACGCGTCCTCGGCCTCGACGTCATCACGGCCCTGCAGCGCGGCATCGACCGCTCGCCCAGCCCCAAGTTCCAGGACCTCCTGCAAGGGACGGTCACCGCGTTGACGTCGGGCGGCGACCTCAAGACGTACTTTGCCAACAAGGCCGACCAGTACATCGTGGAGAACCGCCAGGACCAGCGCCGCTTCCTCGACGGCCTAGGGGTGCTTGCCGAGTCCTTCGTGACGGTCGTCGTCGCAGCGCCGCTCTTCCTCATCGTCATCCTCTCCGTCATGAGCAGCTTCGGCGGCTCGCCCGAGCAGACGCTCTTCCTGGGGTACTCGCTCGTGTTCTTCCTGATCCCCATCTCGCAACTGGCATTCGCCTGGACGATCAAGGTCATGACTCCGGAGGCCTAGGATGGGCCGGGATCCGCTGGCAAAGGCCAGTCGCGCGGACGTGCGCGCAGGCTGGCTCACCGCCCTCCTGTTCGCCTCCGCTGTCATCACCGTGGCAAGCGCCGGGCTGGCACTCGGTGTTCCCTCGGGCTACTACGACCGCTACGCCGGCGCGCTCCTGGGCCTCGGGCTCGTCATGGCTGCCGCCGGCGCCGTCGCCGCCACGCCCCGACCGACGTCCGGGCTGCTGACGGTCGGGCAGATTCGCGCCCTGGAAGAGACCACGACCGGCGTCAAGGTCTTCGCTCTCCTGGTCCGCCTCATCGGCCTCGTCGCCGTCGCCATCCTCATCCTGTCCCTTCTGACCCGGGCGGGCTACCTGCACTCGTTCCTCGACGGCGTGCCGCTGCGGCGCGGTGTCTTCCTGCTCGTCATCGTGCTGGCGGGTTCACTCGCGTATGTCCAGACGCGCACACTGCGCCGGCCTGTCGATCACGTGCCCAACATGGCAGCGCGCACCGTGCAGACCCTGGCGCTGGCCCTCATGGTTGCACTCACCGCCGTCGGCGTCTGGCTCGCCGTCCGCGTGGAGGCCGCCGACGTCGTGGCCTTCGGCATCACGGGCTCGGACTTCCCCTACTTCATCCTGGCCGCCGAAGTCGCGTGCGCCATCTCACTTGCGGCATCACGGGCCCTGCCGAGCATCGCCTCCCTCGTGGGCTCCGACCAACGCGCCGGCGCCCACGGCCGCACCGGGAAAGGCACACTCGTCTTCCTGCCCGTCGTGCTGGCGTTCTTCCTCGTCTTCCTCGTCGTCCTGCTGATCGTCATCTTTGGCGTGGGTTTCGCCGGGGCGATGCGTGAAGTCGCCGACAGCCCCTACCTCCTGCTTGCGCTCCTCTTCCTGGTCGGCGCCTTCGGAGTGAGTCTCATGGCCGCGTTCCGGCTGTCGCGCGCCGAGGCCAAGGCGGCACCCCTGTACAAGAAGCTGGTCGACGCCAAGAAACGCCGCGAGCGCATCCTCATTGCAGCGTCCATCATCGGCGCCGTTGCCCTCTTCATCCCGGCCTTCCTGCTGTTCAAGGGCAGCGCGTTCCTCGGGTTCGCCACCGACGCATGGATCCATTTCCTGTGCCTTGGCCTGCTCGTGCTTCTGGGGCCCTACGGCTTCTACACGGCCGCCGAGAGCCGGCGCGTCCGCCTGCTCGAAGAGCGCTTCCCGGACTTCCTTCGCGACGTCGCATCCAGCCACAAAGGCGGCCTGACGCTCGCGCAGTCGGTCGCCGTCGCAGCCCGCGGCGAATATGGGCCGCTCAGCCCCGAAGTGCAACGCATGGCCGACCAGCTCTCCTGGAACGTGCCGTTCAACGAGGCCCTCGAGCGCTTCAGCGGCCGCGTCCAGACGCCGCTCGTGCAACGCGCCGTGAGCCTCATCCTCGAAGCCAACCGGTCTGGCGGCGCGACGACGGACGTCCTGCTTGCCGCGGCCCGCGACGCCCGCGAGATCAAGTTCCTCGAGCAGGACCGTCGCATCAACATGAGCCTGTACACGGTCGTCATCTACGTGACGTTCTTCGTGTTCCTCGGCGTCACGGCCGTCCTGTACGCGCAGTTCGTGCCCCAACTCGTGCAATCCAGCAACGCCGCGGCAAAACTGGCGCAGTCGAGCTCGGGGGGCTCCATCACGGGGATCACGAGCGGCACCCTGGACCTGAAGGACTTCCAGTTGTTCTACTTCATGGCCGCCATCATGCAGGGTCTCGGCGACGGCATCGTGGCGGGCATGATGGGCTCGGGCAAGCCCGGCCTCGGCCTCAGGCACTCCTTCATCATGGTCGCCCTGAGCTACGTCACCTTCGTCTTCGTCATCCGCGCGTAAGGTGCGACCATGCAAACGCCTTAAGAACGGCCCCAAAGTCGCCGCTTCCGTGCCCAAGGCCCTCGTGGGTCTCGGGCCCTCCGTCTGGCCTCGCGGCTGGACATCGGTGCCCAAGGCCCTCGTGGGTCTCGGGCCCTCCGTCTGGCCTCGCGGCTGGACATCGGTGCCCAAGGCCCTCACGGGTCTCGGGCCCTCCGTCTGGCCTAACGGCCAGACATCGGGTCCTGTAGTGTAGCGGCCAATCATGGTGCCCTCTCACGGCACCGACCCGGGTTCAAATCCCGGCGGGACCATTGCAGTGGCGCGAAGCGACCTGCCGATGGCCCGACGGGTTTGAGGCGCCGGCCCATGGCCGCGCCGGACCGGGCGGCCCGCAAGGGCAGCGCGGGCAAATCCCGGCGGGACCACTCGGAAACAAGAAGCGAGCGAAGCGATGCTTCGTTTTCGAGTGGCCGAGCGCCGAAGGCGCGAGGTATGCCCGCGGTTGCGCCTAAGCGCGACCGTGGGCTCCAACAAGTCGCCCGCAGGCGACTTGGGGACTTGGCTGAAGAGCGAAGCGATGCTTCGTTTTCGAGTGGCCGAGGCGCGCCGCAGGCGTCGCCGAGGAATGCCCGCGGCCGTCGTCAGACGGCCGTGGGCTCCAACAAGTCGCCCGCAGGCGACTTGGGGAGTTGGCTGGCGAGCGAAGCGATGCTTCGTTTTCGAGTGGCCTAGCGCGTCTGGACCGTTTGCCTCGTGAGGCGTTCCAGGATGGGCGCCGCGGTCTCGGGGTCGTCGACGCGCAGGTAGATCTGCCCGCTGCCACCGGCTGCGCTGCCGAAGCAGGAGACGATGTTGACGTTCGCCTTGCCGAGGGCCTCGCCGATGCGGGCCAGTTCTCCTGGCTGGTTTGGCACGTGCAGTTCGAAGCACTCGACGGTCTCCGGCTCGTACCCGGCGTCGGACAAGACTCGGACTGCCTTCTCGGGGCTGGACGTGCGCAGACGGATGCCGCTTGCTTCCGTGGCGAACGCTTCGATGTTGATGCCCTGGTCGTAGAGTACGCGGGCGGCGGCGCCGAGGGTGCCGGGCTCGTCGGGGGCGTTGGTCGATCCGCTGGGCAGGGTGACGAATTTGGTTGTGGTTGTCATGGTGTGTCCTCCCGGACACGAGGCGAAGAGGGTGACGTTGGAACGTGTTGCGCTGGCGGCAATGCCAGAGCCCGCGCCTGGGGGTTGACCGGTTCAGGAAACGCACGCCGGCGCGTTGTGTCCCGGCCTGGGCATCACTTTGCGGCGACCCGGCGAGCACGTGCCGGGCGGCTGGCGGCTGGCGCGCCTTCCGCCATCTTGGCCTTCTGCGACAGGATGGGCTTGAGGAATTCGCCGGTGTAGCTCGCGGCGACTTGGGTGATCTCCTCGGGCGTGCCCTCGGCGATGACCTGGCCGCCGGCGTCGCCGCCTTCGGGGCCGAGGTCGATGACCCAGTCGGCGCACTTCACGACGTCGAGGTTGTGCTCGATGACCACGACCGTGTTGCCCTGCTCGACGAGGCGCTGCAGAACGCCAAGCAGGTGTTTCGTGTCGTGCACGTGCAGGCCCGTCGTGGGCTCGTCGAGGATGTAGAGCGTGCGCCCGGTGCCGCGGCGAGAGAGTTCGGTGGCAAGCTTGACGCGTTGCGCCTCTCCGCCGGACAACTGTGTGGCGGGCTGTCCCAGGCGGATGTAGCCGAGGCCAACGTCGTTGATGGTGGCGAGCTTGTTGCGGATCTGCGGGATGTTCTCGAAGAAGCCGAGCGCCTCCTCGACGGAGAGGTCGAGGACTTCGCGGATGTTCTTGCCCTTGTACTTGACTTGCAGCGTCTCCTTGTTGTAGCGCGCCCCCTTGCACACTTCGCAGGGCACGTAGACGTCGGGGAGGAAGTGCATCTCGATCTTGACGACGCCGTCCCCTTCGCACGACTCGCAGCGGCCGCCCTTGACGTTGAAGCTGAAGCGGCCGGTCTTGTAGCCGCGTGCCTTGGCGTCGCCAGTCATGGCGAACAGGTCGCGAATCGGTGTCCACACGCCCGTGTAGGTGGCGGGGTTGCTGCGCGGTGTGCGGCCGATGGGGGACTGGTCGATGTCGATGACCTTGTCGACGTTGGCGAGTCCATCGATGCGGACGTGCTTGCCGGGCCGCTCGCCGCCCATGAGACCGAGTTGGCGCAGCGCAGCCTTGTAGAGCGTCTCGTTGATGAGCGTCGACTTGCCCGAGCCCGACACTCCCGTCACTGCGACGAAGAGGCCGAGCGGGATGTCGACGTTGACTTTCTTGAGATTGTTCTCCTCGGCGCCGACGATGCGGATGCTATGCATGCCGCGTTCCCTGCGGGATGGCGGGATGGGGACCTGCAGCTTGCCCGCAAGGTACTGGCCGGTCAGCGACTTGGGGTTGCGAGCGACGTCGGCTGGCGTCCCCGAGGCGAGGAGGTAGCCGCCGTGCTCGCCTGCGCCGGGCCCGAGGTCGATGAGCCAATCCGCCGCGCGCATCGTGTCCTCGTCATGCTCGACGACGAGGACGGTGTTGTCGAGGTCGCGAAGGCGGCGCAGCGTGGCAAGGAGGCGGTGGTTGTCGCGCTGGTGCAGGCCGATGGAGGGCTCGTCGAGGACGTACAGGACGCCTTGCAGGCCGGAGCCGATCTGCGACGCGAGGCGAATGCGTTGCGACTCGCCACCGGACAACGTGCCCGACGCGCGGTCGAGGTCGAGGTAGTTGAGGCCAACATCGTCGAGGAAGCGCAGGCGTTCCACGATTTCCTTCAGGATCTCCTTGGCGACCTTGTTTTCGCGTTCGCCGAGATGCGTGGGCAGATCGCGGAACCAGGCAAGCCCATGGTTGACCGCGAGGCGCGTGGATTCGATGATGTTCTTGCCGTTCACCTTCACGGCGAGGACTTCGGGCTTGAGCCTCCAGCCACGGCAGGCGCCACACGGTCGCTCGGACATGAATTCCGCGATGCGCTCCTTGGCGCGCTCCGACTCGGATTCCCGCAGCAGCCGCTGCATGCGCACCGACAGGCCTTCCCACTTCGATTCGCCCCCCCAACGAGTGGCGATTCCTTCGGGGCTGCCGAACAGGACGACTTCCTTGTGCGCCTCGGGCAAGGATTTCCACGGCACGTCGATGGAGACCCCCAGTTCTTCGCAGACGTGGGCGAGCCAGCGGCCCATCCATGACCGCATGATGAAGACGTCCGAGTGGAAGGCGCCCTGCCGGATGGACTTCGACTTGTCCTTGATGATCTTGTCCTCGTCGGGCTGCATCGAGAACCCGAGGCCGGAACATGTCGCGCAGGCGCCGTGCGGAGCGTTGAAACTGAAGATGCGTGGCGTCAGTTCGGCGAGGACGGAGCCGTGGTCGGGGCAGCCGAAGGCTTCCGAGTAGAGTTGCTCGCTCGGCTTTTGGCTTGGGTCGCGTGACGCACCCGTGCCTTCCGTCCAGACGGTCGCGAGGCCTTCCGCGGCTTTCATGGCGGTCTCGATGGCGTCGGAGAGGCGGCCTTCGAAGGCGGCGGCCTCGTCGCCCTTCTTCACCACGAGGCGGTCGACGACGACGTCGATGGAGTGCTTGTACGTCTTCTCCAGCTTCCACGCGTCGCCGATCTCGCCGAACTTACCGTCGACGCGGACCCGGCTGAAGCCTTGCGCCTGCAGGTCCTTGAGGAGGCGCTGGAATTCGCCCTTGCGGTCGCGCACGACGGGGGCGAGGACCTGGACCTTCGTGCCGTCGGCAAGGCGCTTGGTCTCCTCGACGATTTGGTCCACCGACATCTTGCCGATGCCGCGGCCGCACTTCGGGCAATGCGGGACGCCGATGTGGGCCCACAGCAGGCGCAGGTAGTCGTAGATCTCCGTTGTCGTGCCCACGGTGGAGCGCGGGTTCTTCGAGGTGGTCTTCTGGTCGATCGAGATGGCGGGGGACAGGCCTTCGATGTGGTCGACCTCGGGCTTCTTCATCTGGCCCAGGAACTGGCGAGCGTAGGCGGAGAGGGATTCGACGTAGCGCCGCTGGCCTTCGGCGTAGATGGTGTCGAAGGCGAGACTGGACTTGCCGCTGCCGGACAGGCCGGTCACGACGACGAGTTTGTTGCGCGGGATCTCGACGTCGATGCCCTTGAGGTTATGCTCGCGTGCACCCCTCACAATGATAGAGCCGGTCATTGACTTGTTTCACTCGACTCCAAGGAGGCGTTTAGGGGTTTGGGAGGGGGTGAGTGAAGACGAGGCCGCCCCGGCGGCCGGGGCGTGCCGGCGGGCGCTCAGACTTTCCCCAGGATATGCCCCATCTTGCCCTTCTTCGTCTCGAGGTAGCCTCGGTTGACGTCGTTGGGCGCAATCTCGAGGGGGATGCGTTCGGCGCAGTCGAAGCCGAGTTCGCGCATGGCCTCGACTTTGTGGGGATTGTTGGTGAGGAGGCGGATTTTCTTGACGCCGAGGTCGTCGAGGATGTCCTTTGCCGCCTCGTAGGTGCGGGCGTCCACCGGGTGGCCGAGCTGAAGATTGGCCTCCACAGTGTCGAGGCCCTGTTCCTGCAATTCGTAGGCGAGGATCTTGTTGGTGAGGCCGATGTCGCGGCCTTCCTGGCGCAGGTACAGCACCAGGCCTCGCCCCGCGCGTTCGATGATGCGAAGAGATTCCTGCAGTTGCGCGCCGCAGTCGCAGCGCTGCGACCCGAAGATGTCGCCGGTCAGGCATTCGCTGTGGATGCGCACCAGGACAGGAGTGTTGCCGCCGACGTTTCCCTTCACGATGGCCGCATGCTCCTTTCCGGTGAGGACCTCGCGGTAGACGTGGATGCGGAAGGCGCCGTACTTGGTGGGCAGGTCGGCGCCGGCTGCGTGCACCGCGGCCTGGCGAACCTTGGGGGCCTTCACGACTTTCGCGCTCATCGTGGGCAATCGATGTCCCTGGCCGTTAAACCCATTGGGGTCGGCGCAAGAACCAGCGGCCCGTCGCGCGCCGCAACGCTGTTTTACTGCCCAAACGTGGGCCTCGCGATGGCAAAGCCCGACGGGTGGCTCAAGCGCAAGGTGCCGGGACTGCACCACTTCCTCACGCGCCGTGACAAGCCGTTCCCGTTCCTGCGCGAAGTGCTGTTCGGCATCCTCGCCATCGTCCTCCTCGTAGCTCTCCTGTACGGCCTCACTGGCCAGTCCATCGCAGGCGGCTACCCGGTGGTCGTCGTCACGTCGGGCAGCATGATGCATTGCACCAACCCCGTCGAGCGCCACGACCTCGGAAATCTTTGCGACCCAGAGACGTACGGCCGCGTCGGCACCATCGACCCGGGCGACCTCGTCTTCGTGCGGCACGTCTCGGACCCAAACGACGTGTCCACCAAGGCCGCGGGCGGCGCTTGGCATTACGGCGGCTCTGGCGACGTGATCGTCTACCGGCCCAACGGCGACACGAGGCCGACACCAATCATTCACCGCGCGCTGTTCTGGCTCCAAGTGAATTCCGGCGGCTCCGTCATCGCGCGAGAATCCCCGACCGGCCAGCCCATCACGGACTTGCAGGCGGAACTGCTGGCCGGCTGCTCGAGCTCCAGCCTTCGTCACGACGGCGGGCCCGACGCCTCGGGCTTCATCACCCGCGGCGACAACAACGGCGCCGCCGACCAATGCCCCACCGGCGGCCTCGGCACACAGCCCGTGCGGCTAACGTACATCCTCGGCAAGGCGCGCGGCGAACTGCCCTGGATCGGCCTCGTGAAACTCTGGGTCGACGACTTTACCACGGGGACGGCAAACTTCGCCAACGCGGGCGGGGACTCCAAGACGATGCTGCTTGCCACCGTCGTCGTCCTGGTCGGAACACCCTGGGGATTGGACCTCTACGTCCGGCGCCAGGCCAAGATGCGCGAAACGGCACACGGTGCTGCCCAGGCCGGCCGCGACCCGAAACGCAAGGCAGGCGAAACCAAGGACCGCCGCGCCGCCATGGCCCTGAGTGCATTCCTGCCGGGAGGCGGGCAGGCCTACGTTGGAGCCAAGATGGACACCGGCCTCATGGTCGCCATCCAGCTGGCGGGTTGGCTTCTCGCATGGTTCATGCTGGGGACGCTGCGGGTGCCGCTATGGATTGGAGTGTTGCCCGTCGTCGGAGCCTCCCTCCTGTCGGCGGCAAACGCCAAGGCTCTCTGCGACGACTTCAACGCGCGGCCGGAAGGCACCGGCGGCAGCGGTTGACGCGGCCTTGCAGTAACGTGTAGCGCGCAGGTGGCCGGTGGCCAGGCGGCCTCGGAGAACAGGAGCGGAACAGAGAACGGAAACCCATTCCCCTTCTCTCCATGGCATTCCTGTTCTCCCAGGCCGCCCTCTGTCGTGGCGTGAAAGCGCGTCTCGGCCTCGCCTGCGGGCATCGGCCCGCCACGGCGACCGCTTCGCAAGGTCGCCTGGACGCGCCTGCGGGCATCGGCCCGTCTGGTCTCGGGCTTCGCGGGAATCTGCGGGTCGGCCTCGCCTGCCGGCATCGGCCCGTCTGGTCTAGAGCCTTCGGCTAACTAGACCAGACGGTGCTGCTTGCGCGGCTTGAAGTTGACGACACCGCGGATCAGTTCGTCCTCCTCGAGGACGCGCTTCGTGGAGTCGATTGGGCAGGACATCTGGATCTCACGGGTGCGGCCGTAGCGGCCTTTGCTGATGACGCGGGCCGTGAAGATGCCCAGCATGTCGAGTTCGCTGATGAGGTCCGTGATGCGCCGCTGCGTCAGGATGTCCGAGCCCGTGCTCTTGCACAGTTCCTTGTAGACGTCGAAGACTTCGCCGGTCGTGAGGGTGTGGATGCCCTGGTCCTTGTTCAGTTCCTCGCCGAGGATGGTCGCGAGAAGGACGAGTTTGCTCTGCGTCGGCAGTGTGCGCACGACTTCGCTGATGCGGTCCAACTCGATCTTGTTCTGCGCCATGCGCACGTGCGAGTCGATGACTTTCTGCGTGCGGTCGCGTTCGGCAAGTTCGGCGGCAACGCGCAAGAGGTCGAGAGCGCGGCGGGCGTCGCCGTGTTCACGGGCGGCAAGTGCCGCGCAGAGGGGGATGACGCCCTCGCCGAGGACGCCTTCCTTCAGTGCCATGGTGGCGCGCTGTCCGAGGATGTCCTCGAGCTGCTTGGCGTCGTACGGCGCGAAGATGAGCGACTCTTCGCCAAGGCTCGACTTGACGCGTGGGTCGAGGAACTCGGTGAACTTGAGGTCGTTCGAGATGCCGATCACGGATACCTTGTTGTGTTGCAAGTCGCCGTTGATGCGGGTGAGGTTGTACAGGACCTCGTCGCCCTTCAGCTTGTCCACTTCGTCGAGGACGATGATCGTGACTTCGCCGCCGTTGCGGGTGGCGTCCCGGGTCCACTGTGACTCGTCGGTCTTGACCCAGCCGTCGACGTAGCGCCGCAGGGCCTCGTAGACTTCGTCCGTCGGCCATCCGGTGAAGGGGATGCGCTGGCTCCAGTTCTCGGCGGGGACGAACTGGTTGGCAATCGTCTGCAGCACGCGGTACTGCGTGTCGACGATCTCACAGTTGATGTAGATGAGGTTGACGCGCTTGCCGAGCTCGACGCCCTTCAGGCTCAACTCCTTGCCGACGTACTTGACGCAGGCGGTCTTGCCCGTGCCCGTCTTGCCGTAGATGAAGACGTTGGACGGCGTATCGCCGCGCAGGGCGGGGACGAGCAAGCTGCCCAGCGATCGGATCTCTGCGTCGCGGTGCGGCAGGTCGTCCGGAGTGTAGGAAGCCCGCATGACTTCCTTGTTCGTGAAAATCGGTTCGACTTGCAGCAACTGCCCGAAGAGATCATTGACGGCCAAAGGTAATCCTCCCAACCACCGCGACGAAGCAGGCCTCGCAAGCCACCTCCCAGCGGCTCCACGCGTCCTACACGTTCTGCTCCAAGCGGGGTTTTGCCGAAGCCGGGCATGGGAAATATAGCCTTCCCCCGCCCACCTGGCTTCTTCCGTAGACCCCATGGCTTCGCGTGGAACGCAGGGACGGTGTCGCGGCGAGCGCGGACGGTTCCGGTAAACGGTTTTCGGGTGGCGCGACCGCGATGTTTGCCTGAAGCGACGCGGTGGCTGCGCGTGGAGTAGGTGAAGCGTTGCGTCGCGTTCTCACGAGAATCATGTCATTCCTGGACCTTTGAGGGAAACCGGAGGGCTTCGCGTCGAGACCTAGGCCGCAATCCCCTCGCGAACGCGCACCGCCATACCATGTTGGAAGTCCGCCATCTCCTCCGCGTTCAGCAGCACTTGGCCGACGGCGATGAGGTGGTCCGCTTCGTCGACGACGAGGCATTCGTCGCCCGGCCGCAGCACGGCGTCGCACGACTTGACGAATTGGCAGAAGACCGACTTGCCCGCGCGGTTGAACGGCACCGAGTCGGCGGCGACGACGAGGCGGTTTGCGGGGGCGGGCAGGGCGCGCTGCAGGATTTCCGCGCCGGCCAGCTTCAGCGTCCAGAAACCGTCGTGCGCGCGCAGGCTCAGGATGTGCTTGCCGTCCAGGTGCACGGTACGGATCTTCTCGGTACTGCGCGACTTCTCGATGCGCAAATCGCCCGCCGTCAACGCAGCGCCAGCCCCCGCGCCGAATTGCCAGTCCGCGGTACGGATGACGCGCAGCTTGTCGAAGTCCACGCCGCCGTCCGGTCCGGGCGGGCCGGGGATGGCCGGGACGAAGGCGTGCGCCTCGAGGAAAAGGTCCTTGGTCTCCCCGACCCAGCCCATGTGGCCGCGGTCGATGCCGTCGAGGCGCGGCAGCACCGATTGCGCAAACGGGTACGCCTCGTCGAGGCCAAGCGGCACCGGGCCGAGGGCGCAGAGGACGGCGTGGTCCATGGCGGCGTCGAGCTGGCCGAGTTTGTTGCCGTACGGCTTGTTGTCCGGTTCCTTGTGCATGCCCAACTCGATGCGGTCCTCTCCCACCTTCGCCCAGTCCGAGTCGGTCTCGATGGCCGTCGGCGTGCCTTGCGGCACCAGGCGCGATTGCAGGCGTTCGCGGATGCGGCGGAAGATGGGGCGGCCATGCGTCAGCGAACCCGTGTACCGCAACGCCCGGGTCGCGGAGACTGGTTCCCGCTCTTCCAGCCATTTCTGGTACGTCGGGTCCGCGAGTTTCTTGGTCGCAGCCGCCAGCATCGGGTGGCAGGCGGCGCGTTGTTCCACGAGTTCCCAAAGCGACCCCTCCCGCAGCGCGACGCGGATGCGGCGAAGGTCGCTGAAGCTCACGTGCAGGTTGTGCTCGGCCAAGGCGCGTTCACGTTCTGCCGGGGGGAGGGCCTTGAGGCCCGCCGCGCCGTGCTTGGAGCAGGGGGGACAGACGCACGGCAGTTCGGCCATCTCCTCGAGCCGGGCCGTGCCCCATTCGAACATCATGCGGCCGTCCTTGGCGTACTTGGCGTAGGAGCTGGAGTCGAAGAGGTCGCAGCCGAGGGCGACGGCCAGCGGGAAGACGAGCGGGTGCCCGGCGCCGAAGAGATGCACGGGGCGGTCCTTGCGCAACCCCGCTTGGCTCCACAGGATCATCTCGACCAGGTCGGGGTAGCGCTGCTGCTCCATGACCGGGACGACTCCGCCGATGGTGTGGTAATCGACGTCGAGGGTGCGGTACGCCTCGGCGCAGGCCTTGCGCAGGTCGAGGTGGATGCCGCCTTGCACCGTGGCGTTCAGCAGCGACGTCCCCTTGTGCGGCACGCTGGCGGCGGTCCGTTCGATGGTGGTGCGCACCGCCGCCTCGGCTTCCGTGCGCGACATGTCCGGCGTCACGAAGAGGTCGAGGCACGTCGCGACGTCGACGCCGATGTCGCGCTGGAACTTCACGATGTCCTCGGCGCCGACCTCGACGTCACCGTACACGTACATCTGGAACGTGCCGGAATCCGTCATGAGGGCGCCGTCCCAGTCGATGACCTTGTGGGCCCCGCCGGCGAGGGCGGCATCGCGCAGCGCCTGGTGCTTGTGGATGACGTACGAATTCGTGATGACAATCTCGGCGCCGAAGAGGGTGCGCATGTCGCGCGGCGCGATGAGCCGGATGTTCGGGTTCACGACCGGCATCAGCGCCGGTGTGGCCACCTTGCCGTGCGCCGTCGTGAAACGGCCGAGCCGGCCCGCGGCGGCCCGGTCCAAGATCTCAAACGACACGCTCGTCGCGACGAAGGCATGCCGTTTGAGCCAACCGGTGGCCGGCGCCCTCAGGGCTGGCTGCTCGAGGTTGGGGATTACTCGGCCCCCATCCGTCCTGCCGCGACCGAAACGCCTTCTGCTGCGCGGGGCCGCCGTGGCTTGGATACATCGGGACCGCGGCCAAAACCCAATAACGGCGCGGCGATGCCGAGTCGGTCCGACGCCGGACCTGTGACCCGCATGAACCGCAAACTCTTGGCCATCGCATCGCTCGCCTTCCTGGGCGCCTTCTTCATCCCCTCCGCCGAGGCGTCGACGAACCCGCCCGGCCTGACGTGCTACAACTACCAGTGGGACTCCGACCACGATGGCAACTACGAGAACTGGCACAGCTGCGGTACGCCGCCGTGCGGCTGCAACTGCCCGGTCGTCGGCTTGGTGCTCGAGATCACGGCCGACGGCCAGGACCGCGATGTCGCCGTGTGGGCGTCTTGCCAGAGCGGCTACGGCACGGGCTCCGAGCCATCCAACAACCCCGAATCGGTCGGCGTGCTCGTGACCCCCGTGTTCTACCCGGCGGGATTGGGCCCGACCGTCGACAGGGTCAACCAGATCCTGAACAGCCTGTACACGTGCCTCCCCTGCTAGGTCGTAGAATGCGCCTTCCCCTCTCTTCCCTCAACCATACCATTTTCTAAGCGCGGCCAGTGAAGCGCAACAGGGCCATGGGACCCAAGCTTGCGATGCACTTGCCGCCGCCCCCGACGCCCTCTTCGGCCGGCGTGCAGCGTTCGTGGACCAAGGGGCAGCTGGAGGAAGAGGCAAGCCGTCTTGCCAGCCGGATCAACCAGCCGCTGCGCTGGGGCCTGGAGATGTGTCGCATGATTGCGCCCATCACGCTCGAGATCAATGCCTTGAAGCGTGAGCGCAATGCCATCATCCTGGCGCACTCCTACCAGACGCCCGACATCGTCTACGGCGTCGCAGACGAGGTCGGTGACTCGTACGGCCTGTCCAAGAAGGCGATGCAGGCGCCACAGGGCACCATCGTGTTCTCGTCGGTGCGCTTCATGGCGGAGACGGCCAAGATTCTCAACCCAGGCAAGACGGTTCTCATCCCCGAACCCACGGCGGGCTGTTCGCTGGCCGACGGCGTCACGGTCGCCGACGTCAAGCGGCTGCGGGCCGCGCATCCGGGCGTGCCCGTCATGTGCTACGTCAACACGAGTGCGGCCGTCAAGGCCGCTTGCGATGTCACCTGTACGAGCGCCAACTACTTGCCTATCGCAAGGAAACTGCCGGGCAACGAGCTCATCTTCCTGCCCGACCGCTTCATGGGGGCGCACCTGCAGAAGGAACTCGCCGGCCAGAAGACCGTGTACGTCCACGACGGCGAATGCGAAGTGCACGTCCAGTTCGACGCCGCCTCCGCCCGGGCCTGGCGCAAGCAGGCCGCCGACGAGGGCCGCCGCCTCGTCATCCTGGCGCATCCCGAGTGCGACCCGAAAGTCCTCGTCGAAGCCGACTTCGTGGGCTCGACGGAGAAGATGATGGACTACGCCCGCAAACTCGAGGCCGAGGGCAAAGTCGACGTCATGCCCATCACGGAATGCGGGACCGCGGATCGCCTGCGCGCCGAACTGCCCCGCATGAACATCTACGGCTCATGCGTGCAGTGTCCGCACATGAAGAAGACAAGCTTGGCATCCATCCTGCAGGTGCTGCAGGCGCCGCGGCCGGACCAAGTCGTGCAGATCGCGGCGCCCGACCTGGCGGGGGCCCGTGCATCGCTGGACAAGATGTTCGAGCTCGGCGGATAGGAGCCGGCGCTACCGGGTGCGGCGGTTGGCCGCGAGGGCCGCGCCGACCAGGCTGAGGATGTAGAGCGGCAGCATGGGCACCGGCGACGTCTTGCCCGGATCGGTTGTGCCGCTTGCGTCGGTGCAGGTCGCTCCAGGGTCGGCGTTCGTGAACGTCCACTCGTTGTCCTTGCGGCCGCGCATCTCGCCGGCGCCGTACTCCGTGTTCAGGAGCCAGTGGCTCACCGTCTGGAAAGACGCCTTGCCTTCCGTCCAGCCGCTTGGCGCCTTGTACGTGATGTTGAAGACCATGCGGTCGACGCCGCCCTTGGCCGGCGGGTCGTAGACCTCCGGTGTTAGGCCGGACAGGCTGCCCGGCGTCTCCGTCTTCTTCTCGAACATGATCATGCCGCGAGCGTTGGCGCGGTTTTCGAACGTCGCCGTGAAGTGGGCCTCGCAGTTGTGGACGGCAAGGGGGAACGCAACACTCGTCGTGACGGTGTAATCCGGGTGGAACTGGACCTGCATGTATCCCGGCTGCGGCAGCGTCGCGGGGTCGGAGGTGTGCTTGGTTCCGCCAGGATTCGCGGTGCTGGCCGCGGTGAAGTTGAGGTACTGCTTGCGGATGCCGGGCGCGCTTGCGGCCAGATGTATCGGGAAGTCGCGGTTCATCCCCACGGTGCCGAGGAGATTGGGGTCGGTGGCGGGCGTGCAGGGCTGGTACGAGGCCGTGGGAGTGAAGTCGAAGACGACGGACGAGGCCGTGAGCCACGTCGGCGGGTTGAGGAGGCTGGCCGTGAACTTCGGGTTGTCTGCGTGCTGGGCGAGGACCCGGCAACTCAAGCTGAGGTTCAGGGTCACGGCGAACGTGCTGTTGTACGCGATGAGCTTGTAGTTGTCCTCGGTGATGGTCGGCGCCGGGGCGCCCACGGTCAGGTGGATCTTGTCGTCCAACGGGTCGGCGCGTGCCGCAGGGATGGCGGGCAGGGCAAGCATGGCCACGGCTGCGACGAGAAGCCAGGTCTTCACAGTGAACGACCGGGCTGCCGCATATTTGGAACTTATGGCGCCTTGCCGGAACCCTGCAATTCCGGTATGGGCAAGACAGGGGCTAGGCGCCAATCTCGATTGGGGATAGAATCCGCCGCAAGAGGGCAATGGCGGACAGCGAAGCAAGGTAGCTCGTCGCCGGGTTCGTGGGGCTTGGCAAATTTTCGACTTCAATCCTCGCGCGCCCGAAGCTTCCCTCGATGATGACCTTGTGCGAGTTGCGCGTCGCGAGAGGGTCCACGGCCACCTGCACGTGCGTCTGGTCGAAGCCGAGACCCGCGAGACTCAGCGTCGCCGCCACATTGACGTTCTTGGGGAAACGCTGGACGGCTTCGCGCGCCGGGCCGGAGAACAGGAGCGTCCAGCGGTCGAGTTTGCGGTCGAGCCCCGCTGGCGGTTTCGTCGTCACCAAAGTAACCGATTTGAGGTCGGCCGCGGCCGCAGCCTTGACGCCGTCGACGCCCATCACGGCGCCGCTCGGGATGTAGATCTTGCCGCCGTGCTTGCGGGCAAGGCCAATGAGTTCGTCACGAAGAGCATCGTCGGCGAGCGCGCCGATGGTCATGAGCATCGCCTTCTTCCCGGCGGCAAGCGCATCGCGCACCGTCGTCTGCACGACGCCTTTGTTCGCGCACTCGACGACGAGGTCCGCATGGCGCACAAGGTCTGCTGCACTTGCCGCCACCTTGACGCGCGGCAGATTCGTAAGCGGCGTCGTGGCGTCGGGGTCGATGTCGAAGAGCCACAACTCCGAGACCTCGGGCATGGCGCTTGCCGCCCGCGCGACCTCGGAACCGATGGCGCCGCAACCGACGATGCCGATCTTCATGGCCGCGGCGAGCCCGGGCCTGCTTCAAAGGGTTGTGGCGACGCTACGACTTGCCTTTCGGCCCGTTCGACTTGGACTTACGAAGCCGACGGCGCACCACGACGACGGCGACGGCGATGAGCAGAATGATGCCAAGCGGCACGAGCGGCGCCCAGCCTGACCAGCTGAAGCCGCGCACGCGGGACAACAGGTTGACGGTCATGCGGTTTCCCGTTTGGCCGGGGTCAAGCGTCGATTGCGGCTGCAACTGGATGGCCTGCGATGCCTCGCGGTTGTTCCAGAACGGCTGTTCCGGCATATGGACGACGATGTCGAGCGCGCGGGTCGCGTTGGCTTCGCCTCTTGCCCCCAGCCGTACGATTGGCAACGGGTCGACGGCCCAATGCGCATCTGCGCTTGGCAGGGTGAAGACCACGTCGCTTGGCGCGTTGCCGAGGTTCTGCAGGACCAATGCATACCGAATCTCCCCCCCGGGCTTGGCCTCGCCGATCGTCACTGGAGCATTGAAGCCGACGAGGCCTCTGTACGCCACATGAACCACGGCCGTGGCGTTGGCGGTTTGTGGTGGCGGCGCGGCTGGCGAGGGCGGGGCGTTCGAATCGACGAGGGCGTCGAGGCGCAGTGCAAGCGGGGCCTCGCCGGCCGCGTCCACGGTGGCTTGCACATTGAACACGGCAGCAAGGGTGAGCTCCATGGTCGGCGTCTGGCATTTGGAGGCATCAAACGCGAGGCTGCGCGGCGCGAGCACGATGATGATTCCTGGCGCGGATTCGATGCGCGGATGGATGGTCAAGGAAGGCGCCAGGCCCCCGGCGCCCATCTGCATCGCCGTCTGGCAGTCGAGGGTGAAGTGCGCCGTCAGGTTGCCGGGCGCGCCGTCAGGCTGCAACGGCTGCGCAAGCGGCTCCAGTGTCATCGTGAACGTGGCGTCGCTTCCTTGCGCAACGGCCATGAAGACCAACACCACGCCGAGAGCCGCCCACCGCATGATTGTCGATGTCGGCATCGTCCGATAAGCCGTTTGGTGGACTACTTTCGGCGCCGACTGACGGCTGCGAGGCCCAGCAGCAGCACGCCGATGAGTGGCGCGATGGCTTCGGGCGATTTCTTCGCCGGCATGGCGTTGTGGAATTTCAGGTCCAACGTCGCCGGCGTGCCGAGTAATGCGCCGGTGAAGGTCTGGACCTGCGGCGTGATGACAATGTGGGCCGTCACGTCCTGCCAGCCCGCGGGCGGCGCGTGGAAGCGGAACTTGCCCGTGACGTTGGCCGGCTGCGGGTCGCCGACGGCGCCGAGGTACAGGCTGGGCATGTCGATGCTGGCCTGCGTCGTGCTGTTGAAGACGAGGTTGAGGGCGATGTTGCCTCGGTTGCGGAAGGTGGCGTTGAAGTCGAACGGGTCCGTGCCCACGTCGTACATCGTCTTCTCCGACTCGACGGACAAGAGCAAGATGGCCGTGACCTGGAGCTTCACGGTCCGGTTGTCGCTCTGAGCCGCGACGACGACGTTGCCGGAGACTGCAGCCTGGGGGACGGAGCCGTGGACGTACGTCGAGAGGTCCACGAGGGCTGGCGCGTGCGCGTTGGGGCTGATGGTGTAGGTTCCGGCCACGGAGATGGGCGGCGGGCTTGCGGACGGCGTCGTGCACGGCATCACGTCGAGCTCCAGCGCAGTGGGACCGGACACCACGAGGGTGGAAGTGGTGCCCTTCGCCACGGCAGTGACGGGAATCTTGGTCACGCCGTTCGATGCCGCGGACCATTGCAGCGCGGTCTGGCAGTCGAGCGCAAAGGTGGCCGTGAACGTGGTCGACGCGCCTGGGGCGACGGGGGAAGGGGGGGCCGTCAGCGTGACGGTGAAGACTGCTTGGGCGGGGGCGGCCGCGACGAGGAGGGCACCAAGCAGCAGGCACGCGAGACTTCGCATGGGGGCGCCATGGCGGGCTGCCGTCTAAAACCGCGCGGGATGCCCGCCAAGGGGAAAAAGGGGCGAGCCGTGGCGCGACGCGTGCACGGCGCTCCGGCAGTCGACTGGATCGGGGCCTACCTGTTGGAGGACCTCGGGCCGGGCGACATCACGACGGACGCGCTCTTCGAACCGGCGGCGACGGGGTCGGCTCGAATCGTGGCGCGGGCGCGGACGGTGGTTGCGGGAGGCCAGCACGCGGCCGAGGTCTTCCGGCGGCTGGGCGCCACGGCCGAGCAAGTCGTGCAGGACGGCAAGTGGGCCGATGCCGGCGCGACCGTCCTGCGGGTGACTGGTCCGACGCGTGCCATCCTGTCTGGAGAACGGCTGGCCCTCAATGTCGTCGGCCGCATGTCCGGCATTGCGACGCTCACTCGCGAGTGCGTGGAGGTTCTGGCGAAGGCGTGCGCGACGACCATGGTGGCCGGTACGCGCAAGACGACGCCGGGGTTCCGTGCCTTCGAGAAGGAGGCCATCGCCACGGGTGGCGGCGAACGCCACCGCATGGGGCTCTGGGACGAAGCCATGCTGAAGGACAACCACCTGGAGGCGTGGGCCGGCCGGGGGCTTGCCAAGGCCGCCGCAGCGGACGTTGGCCGGGCCGTCGCCAGGGTCGTGGCCGCAAACCCGCTGCGCGTCGTGTGCTGTGAGGTCGAGTCGTTGGCCCATGCGCAGGCCGCCGCCGACGCCGGGGCCGCCTGGCTGCTCATCGACAACCAACCGCCGGCCACCGGCGAAGCCTGGGCCCGCGAGGTGCGTTTGCGGCATCCGGCCGTGCGCGTCGAAGCCTCGGGGGGAATCACGCCGGCAACCGTGGGCGCCTTCGGGTGGGCGGACCGGGTCAGTCTCGGGTGGCTGACGCAGAAGGCGCAAGCAGCTGACATGTCAATGGAGTGGGGTGCATGACGTCGGCGTCCAACATCCCGGACGACCATCCGCGCGCCGCCAGTCTGAGGGTGCGGGAGGCCATGAAAGAAGCCGCCGCCGCAGGCCTGGTCCACCCCACGGGCCTCATCGCCCACGGTCGCGGCGAAGCCTTCGATTATCTCTTGGGGGAACGGACACCGCCCGAAGCCCTTGCAGCCATCCATGAATCTGCATTCATTCTTCGGTTGGCCGCCCGGCCCGTCCTGTCGCTGAATGGCAACGTGGTCGCCCTTGCAGCGCGACGTTGCATCGCCGTGGCGGCTGCGCTGCCGTCCCTCCGGCTGGAGGTCAACCTGTTCCACCGCACGCCCGAACGCGTCGCCGGCCTCGTCGCGGCCATGGAGAGGGCGGGCGCCGCCTCCGGGTCGGTGCTCGGCACCAAGCCGGACTTCCGGATTCCGGGCCTGTCCTCCGACCGGGCGCAGTGCTGCCGCGACGGCATCGGACTCGCCGACGTCGTCCTCGTTCCTCTGGAGGACGGCGACCGGTGCCAGGCGCTCAAGGCCATGGGGAAGACCGTCATCGCCATCGACCTCAACCCGCTGTCGCGCACCGCACGGGCCGCCGACGTGACCATCGTGGACGAAGTGACGCGGGCCCTCCCCCTCCTGGAGTCCGCTTTGCGGGTGGCCCCGGCGCGGCGCGGATCCTTCGACAACGCGGCAAACCTGCGCGCCGTGCAAGCGCGCATGGCGGCCCATCTCCAGTGAGGCGCGCATCGCAAGGGTTTTGCCCGCCCCGGCCCCCGTCAGGGTCGGCATGCGCCACGCCCCAGCCCGGCTCCCATCGATCCTCCTGGTCCTCTTCCTGGCGGGCCTCCTCCTGCCGCCAGCCGAAGGCACTCCTGGAGCGAATCCGCGTGCACCGCTGGCCACTGTGGGCGCCGTCATGCACGTGGCCGTCGCCGAGACCGGCACGATGCTCGCGGTGACAGACGACCCGGGGACGCGCCTGCCGACGCCGGGAAACGCCGGCGCCGACGTCCCGACCTGGTACCTCTGGGACCGCGCCGGCACCATCGTTCATTCCGGCTCAGGCGACCTCACGTCCTGTGCCAACCGCCTCGGCGACCTGTGCCAGAGCCCAAGTGCCGCCGGCGCGCTGTCGGCGGACGGCTTGTGGTTCGCGGTCGGCAGCAACGTCGCAATGTCGCCGACGGACGCGACGCGCGGGCTCCTGCAAGCCGGACACGTCGGCGCGAGCTCGACGGTCACCCACGTCTTCTCCAATCCCATCGCGCAGATCGCCATGGACCGCAACGGCAAGACCATCGCCGTCCTCGAACGGATCCCGGCCATCCCCAATTCGGGCCAGCCCGACAAGGCCCAGGTCAACCTGCTGTCCTTCGACGGCTCGGTCTTCGCCGACATCTTCACGCCCTACCAGATCGTGGCTCCGGCGCAGGGCTTGGCGCTCGCCCGTGACGGGCAGAAGCTCGCCGTCGCTGCCGACAACCTCTACATCTTCTCGCGCACGGCTGGTGCCCCTGGCATCGTCTCGGCTGTGACCGGTCCCGTGCAGTCCGTGGCCGTCGCCCCCGGCGGGGCGCACTCCATCCTCGCCGGGTACGCCTCTGGCAAGCTTGCGATCCTCGACGACGGCTCGGCGTTGCAGGTCCTCAAGACGCTGGACCTTGGGACGTCGCCCGTCACCGCCGTGACGACGGACGGAGTGCGCGGCCTTGCGGGCGACTCGACGGGCAAGTTGTTCGTCCTCTCGGTCAGCACGGCGACACCGCAAGTCGTCGTCGACTCGAGCCGCACTGGCGCGCCCGATGCCATTCGCCAGCTGTTCCTGTCGCGCAGCGGCGGCATCGGTTTCCTGCGCTCCGCAACGGAGGTCCACCTCATGCTCGCCAACGGGACGGAGCTGTGGAGCCACAAGCCCGCCACGGCCCCAGTGGGCGGCGGCCTCGACGACACCGGTGACGTCGCGGCGACGGGCGTCGGCGCAGGAGTGGTCGCCTTCGACGCGAGCCATGCCATCGCCGCGGATCCGGTCGCGACCATCCAGGTGCCGCCGCGGGTCGCCCGGGACATCGACGTCACGTACCGCAACGCCGGAAACCGGCCAGAGCAGGCGGATGTGGGTGCGTCTTTCCCCGCCAACTGGTTCATGACGGTCACGCCGACCTCGATGGCACTCGCCGTCGGCCAAACCGCCGTCCTGCACGTTCACTTCGTCGTCGGCGACAGCCAACCCCCCGGCCTGACGGAACTCAAACTCGAGCATACGTTGGCAAGCGGCGGCAGCGGCACGACCGTCATCCCCGTCGAAGTCGTGCCCAAGGACGCGGTCGCCATGAGCCCCGACGGCCCCGCCACGCTGGCCTTGAAGCGCGGCGAGACGGCGCATTTCGGCGTCAAGATCGAGAACCGCGGCAACACCGACGCCCACGTCGACGTAGTGGGCGCCGTGACGCCGGCGGGTTGGACGATGGACGCAAGCCCACGCCACTTCGACCTCAACCCAGGGAAAAACGGCACGTTCTCAGTGTCCCTCACCGCGTCCGCGACTGCGGCGGACGGCGAGACCGGCGTCGTACGCCTGACGTTGGCTGGCCGCCCGGGCTCGGAACTCGACTTGTCCGGCGTCGTGGGCGCCCGTTTTGCACCCGACCTCAGGGGCTTGGCCCGCGTCGACGCAGCCGCCGGCTCGCAGATCACCGTCAACTTGACCCTCGTGAACGCAGGAAACGTGGCGGACCGGTTCACCGTCCAACCCGTTGGCGTCCTCCCTGATGGCTGGGGCCTGCGCCTGGATGCGTCGCCCCTCCTGACGCCCCTTTTGGAACCTGGCGAAGCGGCGCCGCTTGCCGTCCACATCACCGTCCCAGCCGGGTCGTCTGGGCAGCGGGCGCAACTGCGGGTGCACGCCGACAGCCTGGGGGACGCAACCAAGTCGGACGAGCAATCCATCCTGGTCATGGTCGCAAGAGGGCAGGACGCCACGACGCAGGGTTCCCCGCTTCCCCTGGAGGTGCCGATCATGGCGCTTGCGGCCATGGCCCTCCTGTTGCGGCGCCGCCAAGGCCGGCCGCGCCCCTGACGTTCCATTTGGAAGTTGCGTTTCGTTCGCAATAGGAGGCGTCCAAGCGAAAGCCCTATATTGTGACAAAACAACCGTCGCCCCGCAACGGGGTGGCGTAGGCTTCCCCGGTCCGGCAATCGGTGACCGCAATGTCCGAATCAACGCCCCGCAACGTGAACCTCGCAAAGGCCGCCGCCCTCGCGCTCGTTCTGATCATGATGGCCCCCGCCTTCGTCGGAAGCGCGGACGCCGTCCTGCACTACACGAGTCCCGCGCAGGATGCCCAGATCCCGGCCGCCTGGGGAACCGGAGCGCCGTTTGGCACCTGGCAGAAGGTCGTGAACGAACCAGCGACGTTCTACATGCACGGCAATACCGGCTGCGGCGACAACGGCGTCCCGGCCCTCACGACCACCTGCAGCGTCAACTCTGTTGGTCTTCCGGGCACGCCTCCGGTCCAAGCTGACTGGTGGATGGACACCCGCCTGCCCTTCCAGCAGCCGCCCGCGAACCCGCCGACTCCGCCGCAAGAGGTCCTCGTCTCCGACCCGAACGGTCTCGGCGGCCCGACTGGCAACTCGCTGGACTTCGACAACCACAACTGCTTCGTCAACAACCTGCAAGTCCTCGACGAGACCACCATCACCAAGCTCGAAGTCCTCCTGTGGGCCCAAGGCAACCGCAACCTGCAGGACCAGATCCAGGTCTCGATGGACGTCCTCAACTCCGACTGCACGGTCAAGACGCCCAACGCCGCTCTCTTCACTCTCCAGACCTCGGCCCTCAACAACGGCCAGAGCAGCAGCTACGCCAGCTACACGGCGACCTGGACGGCGCCCTTCGTCACCCCGGGGCAGCCCTACGGTGTCACGATGCTCAAGGACGAGCGCCTGCGCTTCTCCTTCGCGCTCGTCTCCTCCACCCTCGACTCCACTGCCACCTTCGCCTTCGATGGCCAAGGCTTCGAGAGCCACGTCACCCTCTACAGCGACTCGGCACGCGTCAACGAGTGGACCACGGACCGCTTCGGCGACCCGACGAACCACTTCGCGCACACAGACATCCAGCACCCCGCCGACGTCAACGACCGCACCGTCCACTGGCGCGCCACTGAGTTCGACACCTGGGGCCACACGGACAACGTCCCGAACGTCCCGGTCACCGCGACCACGCCTGGATCCAAGTGCAACAGCAACGGCGCGGGCAGCGGCAGCACGCCGGACCCCCGCGAATTCCCCCTCAGTGACTGCGCCAAGGACAACATCGACGAGCAGGCCATGCGCATCCGCGTCAAGGACGTCACCCCGGGCCACCCGGGCTTCGACTCGTACGTCCCCCTCGACCTGCGCCTCGGCCTCAGCGTCTGGGACTCCAGCGTCGGCGAGGACACGTCCTACGTCGGCTGCTGCGACGCCGCCTTCATCAACCCCATGAAGAACAAGGCCCCTGACGCAGCGCACCCGGCGTACCTTGGACGCACCAGCAACGCCGACCGCCTGCTCGGCCTGTCCAACTACGAATTCGACCTCGTCTACTCCAAGGATTTCCTCGACGGCGTCTACGAGATCCAGTTCCAGGAAGCCAACAAGAACTGGTACAAGAGCATCCAGTTCACGGTCGGCAACACCGGCTTCGTCTTCGCCTTCGAGAAGGACGAGCATGACCTCAACGCCGACCTCACGATCGCGGACCACCGCGTCGCCTTGAACGAGCCGACGAAGTACAGCCTCACCGTCAAGAACACCGGCTCCGTCTCGGACACGTACGGCCTCGCCGTCCCCGTCCCCGGCGCCGGCTGGACCGGCACCGTCACGCCCAACACCGTGAGCCTGCCCCCCAACGGCGAGGCCAAGGTCGACATGCTCGTCGTCCCGCCCTCCACGGCGCACGCCGGCGACATCAAGGTCGTCTCCGTCGCCGCCACGAGCACGGTCACCAACACCGTCAAGACGCTCTACACGCGCACGACGTACACGGCCGACACGACGCCGCAGGCGCCGTCGCTGACGTCCCCGCAGACCGAAGTCAACACGCGGCCGAAACTGTCCACCGTCTTCCCCATCGTGGTCCACAACGGCCACCAGGGCGACAACGGTTGGGTGCAAGGCCCGGTGCGTGACAACTACGTCATCTCGGGCACCTTGGACCCGGGCGACATCGCCTGCCCGACCAGCGGCTTCGTCATCCAGATAGACCCCACGTTCCTGCCCGTCTACGCGGCCAGCCGCGAGGCCGTCTCCGTACGCGTCCAGGTGCCCGCCGAGGCCCCGCCAGGATGCTCGTGGACGATGAACTTCCAAGCCTGCCGCAACCTCAGCACCTCCACGGACGCGCTCTGCAGCGCGCTCCTGAAGATCCCGCTGCACATCTACGCCATCGACGACGTGCGCCTCACGGTCCTGAAGCCGCAGATTGACATGCGTGACACGGAGCTGGACCGCTACCACAACCAGTGCGTCAACGGTCCGCCGCCGTCGTGCGCCTACACCGTCGACGTCCAAGACAACTACTTCGACGAGGGGGCCCTCTTCCGCTTCCTCGTCGAGAACAAGGGCGACCGCCCGGACAGCATCGAACTGTCGGGCTCCTGGGCGTCCTTCGCCCTGTCGCCCGCCGACGGCGGCCAGCACGCTGGCGCCCAAGACTGCACCGACGAAGGCGTCAACGGCGCCGATGGTGTTCCGGACGGCTGGCGGTACCGCCTGCTTCCCGGCAGCGCCGCAGTCCCGCCCTTCGGCCAGCCAGTCGACCCGGGAATGACGTACCCGCAGCCGCTGAACGCCGGCCCAGCAGTCGCGGCCCGCTTCACGCCTGAGCCCTCCAACCCGTACGACGGCCAGCCGCAGAACGTCGCCGTCATGCCGGCCACCGCGCCGCAGTACGGCGCCGGCCACGACTCGACCTTCTCCGGCGAGGCTCGCTTCGGTCGCCTCACCCTGCCCGCGCACACGAGCCAATACGTCTTCCTCGACATGTTCTGGGACCAGGACACGGCGAGTTGCGTTGGCGAGCAGACGGTGAACGTGCCCCTCTTTGCTGGCTCACCTCTCGGAAACTCCCACACGCAGAACTGGCGCAGTGCCGTCCCGAGCCGCTATGCGACGTTCCGCATGTCGTACCGGTCCGGCAACGACGATTCCATCCGCGGCAACCTCGAAGTGACGGCGCACCTGACGACGTCGCCGACACTGCAGATTGGCAACACCGGCGACGATGCCACGGGCATGGTCCACAAGGTCCTCATGGAGCTCGGCCCCGGCCAACCGGCGGAGGGCTATGCGGACATCAACGCCCTTGCCACGGCCGACCAGGTCGCGACGTACAACGTCATGGCCACGAACATCGGCAACGAGTACGACGACCTCCTGATAAGCGTCGACAGCGGCCTGAACGGTTGGAAGCACACCATCGTGCTGCCCGGCTCGGCCATCCAGGGCACCGGCATCATCCCCTCGGGAATGGTTCTGGGTTCCCTGGTGGAGCCGACGCCCAACCCGAGTTCTGGCCCCGGCGCCCCGCACGCGACCACGCTGCCGCGCAACTGTGTCATCACCGACACGGCGCAGCAGCAGATGACGTGCCACCGCATGGGCATCTACGACACCGTGTACTTCCAGGTGAAGGCCAAGCCGCCGACGGGCGCCCGCATCGGCTCCTACGACGACATGGGCATCACGGTCTCGAGCTCGCGCTCGACGCACATCCCGGGCACTGCCCCAGGCTCGGTCTACGACAAGATCAACGTGCGCTCCTTCGTGCAAGGCATCTTCGGCTTCGCGCTCCTGCACCCGAACGACAACCTGCTCGGCTACCGCGGCCAGACGATCGCGTTCCCGTTCACCATCAAGAACGTCGGGACCACGAATGACGTCTACAACGTCGCCGTCGCCGCCGCAGATGCAGCGTACTACGGCATCTGGAACCCGAAGACCTCCTCCGACACCCTCGTCGCGGTGCCGGCCGGCTACGAGTACCACGGCTTCGTGAGCGTCACGGTGCCGACGAACCCGACGGATTCGCCCATCTCGGACCCTGCCTTCATCCAGCCAGCGCCGGTCATCCGGCCGCTGCGTCTTGAGATCCAGAGCATCCAGGGCTTCGGCCAGGCGGACACCATCGACTTCTTCCCGACCGTGACGGAAACGCCGGCACTCAAGATCTCGGCGGAAGCCACCACGATTGCACGCTTGACGGAAGGCCGCATCCGCATCACGGCGGACGCGCCCGACGCCAAGACGGTGCTGTTCAACGGCTACTACAACACGGCTCCCAACCTCGCCACCGGCGTGGGTGGCCAGCCCGACTTGCCCACCGGTTTCATGTTCGTGTGCCTGCCGCACACGCACCCCGACTGGGACGTCAACCGCAAGTGCTACGACCCGTACCCGGTGCCGACGAACGTCCTCACCCCGGATGACACGGCCAACACGGACGGCCTGCACACGCTGCCCCACATGGTGCAGCCGCAGGTCAACCTCGGGGGCCAGGCCATCCAGCAACTGGAGCTCTTCGTGCCGGACAAGCAACTCGGCATCAGCCGTGTGGCGCACCGCGTCGCGGGCACCACGGACACGGGCGACATCACCTACACGGACGCTATCGTCAACATGGGCTCCGTCTACGGCGTGAAACTCACAGCCGTGCCTTGCGAGAACGACGTCGGCTCGGACGCCGCCAACAAGACTCTGCCCCCGGGTACGCCCGGCGGCAGCGCCAACACTGGCGGCACCGTGCTGTTCTGCATCGAGGTCTCCAACCAGGGCCTGTCGCCGCAGAGCGTCCTCTTGTCCAACTCGGAGCTTCCGACGGGCTGGGAGATTTTCTACGACCAGGCCTCCGTGACCGTGCAGCCTCCGGGCTACGCACTGGCGCGCGGCGTCTCCGACTGCCCGCTCGTCGGCCAGCAATCGTGCATCCCCCTCGACGCCCAGACGAGCTACATCGTGCACGTCGGCCTCGTCGCCCCCGCCGGCGCCGAGTCGGGCGCCTTCGCACCCGTGCTCATCTTCGGCACGGTCCAGGAGGACACGACACAGGTCGCGCAGCAGCGCATCACGGCCGTCGTCGGCACCTACGACATGAAGGTCACCTCCGCTCTTGCCACCGAATGGGTGGCGCCGCAGGAGTTCGCCCGCTTCCCCCTCTCTGTGGAGAACAAGGGCAACCTGCCGGACGTCGTGCAGATCCAGGCCGTCCTGCCAAGCTCGGTCTCGGACACCTTCCCGACCTCCTGGCGCAACTGCGACAATGCAGACCCGTCGCTGTCCAACCTGCCGATCGCACCGGCGGGCTCGACGCCGAGCTGCTACGTCATCTTGCAGCCCAAGGAGAAGCGCACCGACATCGGCCTCGACATCCTGACGCCAAGCCAGGTCGCCCCCACGGGCGCCGGGCCCGGCTACACGGCCACCATCTCGGCCCACTCGATCTTCAACCCGGCCGCGACGGACGTCACGGCGACGACCGTGAAGATCCTGGACTACTTCATGGCGGACATCGACGGCGACCGGCTTGCCGAGTACGCAATCGATTCGTGCACGGTGTCGCAGCAGGACGGCTGCCGCCCCAACTCCAGCGACGGCTTCGAGACGTTCCGTGAGAACCTGCAGACCGCCGGCGTCATCTCGCAGGACCTGCGCGGCCGCCCCGAACTGCAGAGCTTCCTCAGCCCCGACGGCTTTGCGCAGTGGACCGACCCGTCCCCGCCGCACGACCTGCTGTACTACGTCGACATCAACAACGACAAGAAAGTCGACCACCTCATCGACACCGACGGCGATGGCCTGCCGGACGTCTACTGGGTGCCAGGCGTGCGCTTCGGCAAGCTGGACTTCACGCGTGACGTCACGGCCGACTCGCTGCCCGACTACTTCGTCGACCTCGAAGGCGACAACCGCTGGGACATGGTCTACGACCTGGCCCTCGGGCGTTCCTTCCCGTTGATCCAGGGCTTCATCGATGGCGACGGATACCCGGACTACGTGGTGGACGTCAACCGCAACGGCCTCATCGACCTCAACGAGACGGTGCTGCTTGGCGCCCCGAACGGGCAGATCAGGCAGATCGAGTACTCGGCTGACGTCAACGACGACGGCCTGCCGGACAAGGCGATCGACACCAACGGCGACGGCGAACCCGACTTCTTCATCCCGGGAACCCGCGACGGCACCGTGCCGGCGGCCATCCCGATCATCCTGAAGGATGTCACGGGTGACGGCGTCCTCGACTGGACATACGACTCGACAGGCCACAACGGCCGGGCGGACAGCTACTACGACCCCATCTGCAAGTGTGCCCATCCCATCGACACGCGCGGCGAGTTCCTGCGTGACCTTGCCACGTACTGGCCGGTGTGGGTGCTCTTCTTCGTGGGCATCGTGCTCTTCGTCGTGCTGGTCGTCGTGACGCGCAAGAGGTGAGCCGCATGAACGCGCGCACCTGGCTGCTCTTTGCCCTGCTCGTCCTCGCGCCCCTGGCGGTCCTGACGCCGTCGCCCGCCTCGGCGGGCGCGCCCGACAGGCCGCCGGTCGTCAACGCCGGCGACGACCAGACCGTGGACGAATCGGATTCGTTCTGCAGCGCCAACGGTGCCACGAACGCGCCGCCCTGCAGCGTCGTCACGATCGATGCGCGCGAAGGCGTGTACACGTACGACCCGGACGGTCAGACGATCAAGTACACGTTCCGCTCGTCGCCCATCCCGAACGACCCGAAGAACTCGTGCGACGCCGACCCTGCTGGCGGACCTCCGGGCGGCGGCGTGCCATGCTTCCCCATCGGGGACGGCACGACCGTCATCGACCCGACGAACCAGCCGTTCTTCCGCGCCGGCCAAGGCACCATCCAGTCGTTCAACTGCCAGCGGCCGCCGGGCTCGCCGGCCGGTACGTCGCCGGACGTCAAGATCGTCGCGGGCGACCCTGGCGTCTTCACGTTCGTCGTGCCGTCGCTTCCGGAGGGCCAGTACACGGACTGCAAGTACAGCATCGACATGCTCGTTTGGGACTCGCAGCCGCACCCGACCCAGCCGACACCGCCCCTCGGCCAATACGTGGCCGGCGTGGACGACTACACGCTCGCGATGGACACCATCGTCATCACCGTGCGCCACATCGCCTCGACGCCCCAGGACACCTTCTCTGGCGTCCTGCCGCTCTTGTGCACGAAGCCGTACGCGGACCCGAACAAGAAGTGCATCCCGACGTCCTTCACGGACATCGTGACGGACCACGGCCAGTACCTTGAATTCGTGTACGGCGGCATCGGCCAGCCCGTCCGCGACGACCGCGAGACGCGCGCCGCGCAGGTGCTCCTCAACATGTCGGGCACGCACAAGATCCTTGTGCCTCTTACCGTCAAGATCATCACGCAGCCGTTCAAGGACACGCCGCACCAGGACGAATTGGCGCTGTGGATCGGCGAGATCCCCGTCGACCAACCGTCCCTTATCGTCGGCGTCTACAACATCGATACGCTCCTGTACGACGGGCTCGGGGGAGTCAGCATCCACCAGGGCAACGACGATACGCGTGGCCAACTCGAGGTCGCCTCATCGGAAGGCCCCAACGACGTGCCGAACTACCCGTGCCCGCCGGACATCCCTGTCCTGCAAGGCGCCGTGCCGGCCAGTTCCAGCGCCGGCCAGGGCAACGGGCCGTGCATCGTGCTGTCGACGAGCGCCCCGGCGACGTTCACGCCGAACCGGTGCTTCGAGGGTTTCACCACGGTGGCCCCAATGGTTCTGGGCCATGGCGAGACGCTGCGCCCCCAAGTCATCTGGGGCTTCCCCCTCATCCCGCTTGACCCGCCGCTCCTGCCCATCTACGACCACGGCCTGCTGGCATGGAAGCTCACCTACCAGTCCTGCATCCGCGGCGGCAACTTCACTGGGCTCGGCCCCGAAGTGGAACTCAAGAATCCGTACTTCATGAACCTCGACACGCTCTTCTCGGGCAACCAGGAAGTGGCCCTGCGCGCCTACGACCGCATCGGCAGCGTCGTCAAGACCGTCGTCGTCCCCCTCACGACGGACATCGGCCGCCCGAAGTTCGTCGCCGAAGTCCCGGCCATCACGTACCAGGGCATCCCCTTCCAGATGACGGTGTACGTTCAGGACCAGATCAGCACCCGTGTCACGCTGCACATCAACAAGTTCTACAACATCACGCTGGAGAACCACCACCTCAATCCTGACCGCAGCCTCGATGCCGCCCTGATCGCAGGCCTGCCCGCGTACGATGCGACCGGCACCGAGACGACACTGCCGCGCACGCAGGAGATGATCTGGTACGACGTGGACGGCAAGCACGACTTGTCGGCGCCTTGCGACTACCTGTACGACCAGAACGGCGACGGACTCCTCGACCACTTCTACCGGGTCGCGGACCACCGCGTGCGCCAACTGCTGGCCAACGGCGATTCCGGCAACAGCGTCAACGATTACATCGTCGACGCCAACGACAACGGCCTCATCGACTTCGGCGAGACAAAGATCCTCGGCGACCCCAGCCCGGTGCTCAAGGTGAAGAACGCGGGAAAGTGCATCGACGCCTTCGCCGACCGACCTTACCTGCAGTACTTCCTGAACGATGACGTCACGCAGGTCTTCGTGTTCAACCTGACCCGCTACGCCCTCGACCGCACGGCGTACCAGTTCACCATCCAGGACCTGGTCTTCAACCGCTTCGCCGACGGCTCGTACAACGTGACGTACCCCGGCGGATACTACGAGAGCTTCCTCACGGGCAGCTTCGAGACGCGGCACGCCGCCGTGGACGCCAAGATCACGTCCATCCAGACGACCGCAGGGCCTTACCTCGCCGGCGACGCGGTCGAAGTCGAGGTCACGGCGACGCAAGTCTCTAACCTCGACCCGTCGCCGGTCGTGCCACTGCACCTCGTCCTGTCGGATCCGGGCTCCAGCGAATGCCGCAATCCGGCGTCCGACGACCTGCGGCAATGCCTGCGCATCTGTCCGTCGGACAACGACGTCGGCTGTGCCGGCGTCCCGACGGCCAACGGCGTGCCGTACAGCAACACCTTCCTGCGCCCGCTGCCGGGACTCACGGCGGCCAACATCGACCCGTACGGCTACCGCCTGACGCCAGGCTTCGCGCCGCCCGACGTGGCCGCAGTCGCCCTGTCGCCCTACCCGCCCGGCACACACAGCGTCCAGGCGGAAGTCTACATGAACGAGTTCATCGACGACACCAACCCGCAGAACAACAACGACACGACGACCTTCGAGGTCTTCCTCGGCGAAGTCGTGATCGGCGCGCTGCCTGCGGGCTCGTCGCCGCAGGGCAAGGTGTTCTACATCCGCACGAACTCGAACCGCCTGCCCTCGCTTGGCGACGGCGCCGTCGAACTCAACGCCACCGGTGGCGGCGTCCTCGCGACGCACCCCCTGAAGCTGAACCAGACCGGCACGCCGCGCTACGAATTCAAGTACATGGATGCCAACGGCGACGAGAAGACCGCCTACTGGGAGCCGCAGACGCGCTACTCGCGCACCTTCGGCAAGGACTGCAGCAAGCTGACGGACGCGGAGAAAGTCATCGACGTCACGGCCACGCCGCCGCGCGACCCGCAGTGCCGGCCCATCACGGTCATCACCCCGTCCAGCGCGCCCCCGGCGGTCGGCAAGAAGAGCCCGGGCCCCGAACTCCTTCTGGTCGTTCTCGGCATCGCCCTCATCGCCATCCTGCGCCGTCGCAAGGCCTGACCGATACCGGACCGGTTATCCGCAAAGCCCCTGTCGCGCCCCTTGTGACGTGGCACGGGCGCTTCCTGGGCGCCGCAGAGGACATCGGCCGGCTCGGCTTCGTGCTCGAGGCCAGCGGCAGCAAATTCCTCTTCGACTACGGTATGGAACCGGACAAGCCGCCGCTCTATCCGCTCCCGGCCCCGGCCATCGACCGCGTCTTCCTGACGCATGCACACCTCGACCACTCGGGGATGATCCCGTGGCTCGCGGCGCGCTACGACGCCAGTGTCATGTGCACGCCGCCCACGGCGGAGGTGGCAACCCTGCTGCACCGCGACTCCCTCAAGATCGCCCGCCTGGAAGGTTTCCCGGAACCGTTTGCCGACGCCGACATCGAGGCGACCCGCGGTCTGTACGAGCACCAGGACTTCCACCACCCCAAGGTCCTGGGCGCCCACACGCTCCGGCTGCACTCCGCCGGGCACATCCCGGGAGCGAGCCAGATGGAACTGAAGGGCCCGAACGGCACGCTCGTCTTCACCGGCGACCTGTACACGCGGCCGCAGCGCCTCGTCATGGCCGCGACGCAGACGAAGGCCAACGTCCTGTTCATGGAATCCACGTACGCCGGCCGCGAACACCCGGAACGCGACGACGTGGAACGCGAACTCGTCGACTACGCCCACCAAGTCCGTGACCGCGGCGGCATCCTTCTCGTCGCAGCCTTCGCCGTCGGACGCGCCCAGGAACTGGCCATGGTCTTCGAAGGCAAGGGCTTCAACGTCTGGCTCGACGGCATGGGCCGCGCCGTCGCCAAGATCTATGCGCAACACCCGGACTACCTGGAAAACCCCGGCGCGTTCCAACGCTCCATGGCCGGCGTCAAGGACATCCGCAACCACCGCGGCCGCAGCGTCGCGTTGCAGGAAGCCGACGTCATCATCTCCACGGGCGGCATGCTCGACGGCGGGCCCATCCTGTTCTACCTCGACGCCGTACGCAACGACCCCAAGTCAGGCCTCGCCATCACGGGCTACCAAGCGCACGGCACCAACGGCCGCATGCTCCTCGAGAAAGGCGAACTGGACTTCGACAACCGGGCACCCGGCACCAAAGTCCACAAGCTCAACTGCGAAGTGCGCCAATTCGACTTCAGCGCCCACGCCGGCCACAAGGACCTCGTGCAGTTCGCCAAGAACACAGGGGCCAAGGACATCGTGCTCTTCCACGGCGACAAACGCGAGGAACTCGTCGGCGACTTGTCCGACTTCGCCACCGTCCACCTGCCTATGCGGGACCAGGAATTCACGATCAAGTGAGAAGGGAATACGCGCCCTCGCATTCCAGATTCCGCGCCACGGGTCCGGAGGACGGGCGTCGGGCCTGGGCGGTCGCCGATCGGGGTGACGTTGTCACGCCAAGACGACGCCCGTAAGCGCGGCTCGACGCAGCGCTTCGCGGCTGCGGGCCGCCGCTCTTCCGTCGGGCGCGGATGTGCCGCGCCCGACATCAGAGCCGCCTGGGCGATTTGAACACCTGCGCCGTGGCCCTTGCGGGCCCCGGCTCCGCTTCGCTGGGTGTCCAAATCGCCAGCGGGCATCGCGTGCGCGCTCGGGGCGACGCACCTCGATAAGCCGCCTGGGCGATTTGACCACCCACCGTGCGGCCGGAGCAAGTCCGGCCGCACAGTCCGCCTCGCCTACGGCTCGGCTGGGTGCTCAAATGCCAAGGACGGCGGCTCGGGGCGCCTGCGGCGCGTCCCATTGCAAGCCGCCTGGGCGATTTGAACACCCGACCTGCTGATTACGAATCAGCTGCTCTACCAACTGAGCTAAGGCGGC
>JAZJZE010000012.1:0-27019 GCA_040390065.1 bacterium
ACAAGACCGCTGAAGTGAAGTCGGTGGAGATGCACCACGAGCAGCTGCCGCAGGCCGTCCCTGGCGACAACGTCGGCTTCAACTGCCGCGGTCTTGCCAAGAACGACATCCGCCGCGGCGACGTCGGCGCCCCGGTCGACAACCCAGCCAAGGTCGCGAAGACCTTCACGGCGCAGGTCATCGTCCTGAACCACCCGTCGGTCATCACCGTCGGCTACACGCCGGTCTTCCACGCCTACACGGCGCAGAACGCCTGCACGTTCACGGAGATCAAGAAGGTCATCCGCGCCGGCAAGGAGCAGGAGGACAAGTCCTTCCTCAAGACCGGCGACCAGGGCATCGTCAAGATCACCCCGACGCGCCCGATGGTCGTCGAGAAGGCCACCGAGTTCCCCTCGCTTGGCCGCTTCGCCATCCGCGACATGGGTCAGACCGTCGCCGTCGGTGTCGCCATCGACGTCGAGGCCAGGTAAGCCTCTCGGGGCTTACCCCCGGAGGTATTGTCATGGCAAACGCGAAGGCACGCATCAGCCTCACCGGAACGGACCCGAACAAGGTCGACTCTGTGTGCGCGCAGATCAAGTTGATCAGCGAGCGCACCGGCGTCAACATGTCCGGCCCGATTCCGCTGCCCACGAAGAAGCTCACCGTTCCGACCCGCAAGGCGCCGGACGGCGAAGGGTCCGAGACGTGGGACCGCTGGCAGATGCGCGTGCACAAGCGCCTCATCGACCTGGACGCCGACGACCGCGCATTGCGGCAGTTGATGCGCATCCAGGTCCCTGACGGCGTCAACATCGAGATTATGCTGCGCTCGTGAAACGGAGCGCGCAAGCGCGATGTTTCACGAGTCGGGGGTGAGGCCGCGCTTGCGCGGCCTTACCCTGCGCAGCTCGGCACCATTTCTCCCTCCCTTGTCCTCTCTTTCTCCCGTTCTTTTTGGGTCTGGCGATTCCACGCACAGGCTGGGCCCTTCTACTGGCCCGGGCAAGCTGGGCGGCATGCGCTTCCTGCTTGTCGTCGTCACGCTCGGGCTCCTTCTCGCCGGGTGCTCGACGCCCGGCCCCGACAACTCGCCGGCCGCTTCCTCCGCTTCCCCGGCCGCTGCGTCCGCTCCGCTCGAAACGCGGACGGTGGATGTCATCCTTCAGGGCAAGCAGTTCGTCAACAGCACCGTCACCATCTACGCCGGCGACACGGTGCGCTGGACGCATCTGGATGGAACGGTGGGGCACAGCGTCATGTCGGACGACATGGCCTTCAGCAGCAACGATGCCTGCATGAACGAACTCATGCCGCACCCGCTTTGCATGAACAACGGCGACACTTTCCAGCAGACCTTTGACAAGGCCGGAACCGCGACGTACCACTGCCACGCGCACCACGACACGATGAAGGGCAAGATCATCGTGGTGGCACGCCCCGCGTAAGGGGCGGCCAAGGCTTATGCACGGGAGACCGGCTCGTCACGCGGTGGCCTTGATGACAATCTTGCAACGAAAGGGACTTGCGAAACCTGGGACGCTTGCGGCATGGCTGGCAGCCCTGCTCGTTGCAGTGGCGCTCTCTGGATGCACAGGCCCGCCTTCAGGCGAGGCGTCGCGTCCCGAGCCGATCAATGCCGCGACGCGGACGTTCGACATGTACGTGAGCGCCCTCGCGTCGTACCAGCCCCTTGCAGGTCGCAACATCACGGCCTTCGCATTCGGCTTGTCGCCGACAGGCCCCTTCACCGTGCCTGGACCCGAACTTCGCGTCATCCAAGGCGACCACGTCGTCGTCCGGCTGCATGGTGCGGGCCATACGATCCACTGGCACGGCTACTCGGTCCCATGGGCCATGGACGGTGTGCCGTTCGTCAGCCAAGGCCTCGGAAACGGGACCGCCTTCACGTACGAGTTCGACGCCAACGAGGCCGGGACGTATTGGTACCACTGCCACGTGGACGCGCCGGCGCACATCGACGCCGGCATGTTTGGCGCATTCATCGTGATG
This sequence comes from bacterium, assembly GCA_040390065.1. GTDB lineage: Archaea > Thermoplasmatota > E2 > JACPAO01 > JAHFTW01 > JAHFTW01. Next base: position 1,996 of record JAZJZE010000012.1, read on the forward strand.
CCGCGAGACCCCACGGTCGACCCGCCGTTTGGCCGAGAGGCGACGATGATCCTGTCGGAGGTCGACGGCCAGACGTTCCTTGCCGTGGATACCGCCTTCAGCGGCCACCAGCCGGCGCCATCCGACCTGCACGGCAATCCCGCCGATGCCGCCGAAGGCGCCGCCGACAGCGCTCGCGAAGTGGTTGACGTCGCTGGACTCATCGCGGGCGACACGACGGGCCAGTACGCTGGCTCGCAGGGCCCGCGGCCGTACTACCCGGCGGACTCCATCCGCTACCGGCCGCAGTACGACCTATTCATGATCAACGGCAAGAGCTTCCCCGACACCGCGCCCGTCTACATCAAGTCGGGGGAGACGATCCGCATCCGCCTCGTGAACGCCGGCCAACTGGTCCACACCATGCACCTGCACGGCCACCACTTCCTCGTGACCCACAAGGACGGCTACAACCTACCGGCCCCGTATTTCGCCGACAGCCTGGTCATCGGTCCTGGCGAGCGCTACGACGTCTACGTCACGGGCAACAACCCTGGACTGTGGGACTTCCATGACCACGGCGGCGCCTGGGACGTCGGGGGCTACGCGGCAAACGACCACGCATTCCCTGGCGGCATGAACACCATGCTGGTCTACGAGGACTTCACCCAAGTGGCGATGCCGCCGAAGATGGGCGCCACGAGCGGCGATTACCACGCCCTGACGTTGACCGCGCCCCACGTCCACGGCGGCGCCGTCATGAACGCCGGCCGTGCGGACTAGCGAGGCTTTTTCCCGACCGGACGCGCGTCGACACCGTAGAACCGCATCGTCGCGGCAAGCCCGTCGGCAAACTTCGTCCTCGGCTTCCATCCGAGCCGCCGCATCTTGGAGGCATCGAGGCTGTAACGCCAATCGTGCCCGGGCCGGTCCTTGACGAATTCCATGGCGTCGCCGGACCTGCCCGACGCCGCGAGGATTGCGCGCACGACCTGCAGATTCGACAGCTCGTTGCCGGCTGCGATGTTGTAGACACGGCCCGCCTTCCCCTTCGCCCGGATGACCTCCACGGCCTCGTTGTGGTCGGCGACGAAGATCCAGTCGCGCACGTTCTTGCCCGAACCGTAGATTGGGATTCGCTTGCCCGCCTTCGCCAAGGTGATCGTCTTCGGGATGAGCTTCTCTGGGTGCTGGCGCGGCCCGTAGTTGTTCGTGCAACGCGTCACCGAGACGTTGAGCCCGTACGTGCGGAAGAAACTCAAGGCCAGCAGGTCGGACGCGGCCTTGCTGCTCGAATACGGACTCGACGGGTCGAGGGCATCCGTCTCCGCAAACGATCCCATCTTGCGCGAGCCGTAGACCTCGTCCGTGGAGATGTGGATGAAGCGCGGCACGTCATGGCGCCGTGCAGCCTCGAGCATGGAGAACGTCCCGTCGACGTTCGTCCGAACGAAGATGCCGCCCGATTCGATGCTGCGGTCGACGTGGCTTTCCGCCGCGAAATGCACGATGGCATCAGGCTGGAAGTCGGCCACGGCGGCGTCGATGGCGGCCGTGTCGCAGATGTCCAGCTTGGCGAAGCGGTACCCGCGTGCTTGGTCAGGCCCCTTCACGTTGCGCTTGTCGCCCGCATACGTCAGGTTGTCGACGTTGAGGAGCTGCAGGTCGTCACCATGGCGGCTGTGGAGCAGGTGGATGTAGTTGCTGCCGATGAAGCCGGCACCGCCAGTCACCAGAATGCGGGGAGGCTCGTCCGTCATCGCCCCAGCTCCGCCTTCAGCGTCAGCAACGCGTCGTCGAACGACACCGGTGTCTTGAGCTTCGCGATGGCGTCGGTGCGCAAACGCGAATCGCGGGGGCGCTTGGCCAACCACGTCAGGTCGGCGGCCTTGATGGGCGTGACAAGGTCGGCGTCGAGTTGGAAGACGCGGCAGACCGCCTGGGCCATGGCGAGTCGCGTGAGCCCTGCAGTACCTGCCGTGTGGTAGGTGCCTCGCGCATTGCCTTCGATCAACGCCATGACCTGGTCGACGAGGTCGAGCGTGTGCGTGGGCGTCACCCACTGGTCTTCCACAATGCGCACGGTACGTCCGGCGTCCAGTTCGCCGAGAAGCCAGAGGACGAAGTTGGTCTTGTGCGGGCCGAAGACGATGGCCGTGCGTGCGACGACGGCGTCAGGATCGGCGACGAGGACCGCCTGCTCGCCGGCGAGTTTGGAGCGGCCGTACTCCTGGACAGGTCCAGTCGCATCGCCTTCGGCGTACGGCCCGGCATCGCCGCTGAAGACGTAATCGGTGGAAATGCACAACGTCCGCGCACTCGCCCTGCGCGAGGCCGCGGCGACGACGCCGGCAGCATGGCCGTTGACGCGCATCGCGGCCGCTGGATCGCGCTCGCATGCGTCAACGTTGGTCATGGCGGCCGCGTGGACGACCCATTCGGGCCGAACGTCCGCGACGGCGCGGGCAATGGCGGCGTCGTCGGCCAGATCCATGGCGACCGCCTGTCCTCGCCAGTGCGGCGGCGGGTCCCGATGATAGGCTGCCACGACGTCGTGGCCTCGCACGGAGGCGAGAAACTGTTGGCCGAATTGGCCGGCTGCACCAGTCACGAGGATGCGCACGCTAGGACACCCGTGCATCTGCCAGAAGCGGCGCCGCCGCGTCTCGCGCGTTGAGTTTGGCATCTACGACGGGCCACGCAATGCCGATGGCCGGGTCGTTCCATCGGATGGCACCCTCGTGCGCGGGGCTGTACTCGTTCGTCGTCTTGTACACCACCTCGGTCTCCTCCGTCATGGTCTGGAAGCCATGGGCGAATCCGGGAGGGACCCAGAGCATGTGGTGGTTTGCTGCGGACAAGGTCGCGCCGACCCACGTCCGATACGTGGGCGCGTTGCGCCGGATGTCGACCGCGACGTCGAAGATCTCGCCCCGCAGCACGCGCACGAGTTTGCCCTGCGCCATCGGGTCCACCTGGAAATGCAGGCCGCGCAGCGTTCCGCGACCAGTGGAGTACGAGTGGTTGTCCTGGCGGAAATCGCCCCGGATGCCGGCCGCGTCGAAGTCGCTCCGCTTGTACGTCTCCGCGAACCAGCCGCGCGCATCCCCCAGGACCTTGGGCACTACAAGCACGACGTCGGGCAGCTGCGGGAATGGCTTGAACTCGAAGGGCATGGCTACCTGCCCTGCTGCGGGAGCTTCGCGATGTAGTCGCGGTACTCGTCCTTGTAGTTCGCAGCGAGGCGGGCCACTTGCGCATCGTCGATGAAGCCCATGCGCCACGCGACCTCCTCGAGGCAGGCGATCTTCAGGCCTTGCCGGTTCTCCACGGTCGCGATGTAGCTCGCCGCCTCCAGAAGCGAAGCGTGGGTGCCGGTGTCGAGCCACGCCGTTCCGCGCCCAAGCCGGACGAGGTCGAGCTTGCCACGGCGCAAGTAGTCCTTGTTGACGTCGGTGATCTCCAATTCGCCGCGCGCCGACGGCTTGAGCTTGGCAGCGACGTCGACGACGGCGTTGTCGAAGATGTACAGGCCCGTGACTGCGTAGTTGGATTTCGCTTGCCTTGGCTTCTCCACGAGGCCGACGACGTTTCCCTTGGCATCGAACTCGGCGACGCCGTAGCGCTCCGGGTCGCGCACATAGTAGCCGAAAATCGTGGCGCCGCGATTGTCGCGCACCTTGGACTGCAGCATGTCCGCCATGCCGTGGCCGTAGAAGATGTTGTCACCGAGGATCAACGTCACGGAGTCCTTGCCGATGAATTTGCGGCCGAGGATGAACGCCTGCGCGAGCCCGCCGGGGTTCGGCTGCTCCATGTAGCTGAGTCGCAGACCGAGGTCCTTGCCGTCGCCGAGAAGTTGCTGGTACAACGGCAGGTCATGCGGGGTGCTGATGACGAGGATGTCGCGGATGCCCGCCAGCATGAGCGTGCTGAGCGGGTAGAACACCATCGGCTTGTCGTAGACCGGCAAGAGCTGCTTGGACACGACGCGCGTCACGGGCCAGAGGCGCGTGCCGGTTCCGCCTGCGAGGATGATGCCCTTCATGGCGGACTTCGCCTTGGGCTTGCTCTTGGGTTTCGCCATGCCGTCGCCCCGTCGATTGGGTCCTGGTATAAAGGAGAAAGCGACAGGACGATTCGGGGACGGTTCGCTCGTGGCTGGTGCCGGAGGCCTGGGAGAACAGGAGCCAACTGAGAGAAGGGAATAGGTTCCTGTTCTCCGGTGCGCTTCGGTTCTCCCAGGCCGCCCTTGCTTGCGGCATCAAGCGATTCCAAGTGGCCGTCGCCGCCGTCGGAGGACGACGAATCGGTCTGGGGCTTGGCGTCAAGACGCTTCGCCGGCGGTGCCGCCTTGCCGCAAGTCGGGACCAGGCCGCGAGGCGAAGCCGCGCAGCCTACGGGTGGCCGAAGGCCGCCCCCGTCGCAGCGGCCGAGCGCAGCGAGTGCCGCTGCGACGCTACCAAAAGTCGGCGCTGCCCTCAATCGAGTCCAGCGGGTCGACGAACTTGTCCTTCGTCGCCGTGAAGCCTTCCTTCTTGGCGTCTGCGACGAGGTCGTCGGCGCCTTTCTCGTTGGATTCCGGCAGTTCGAAGATTGCCTCGGTGCCGCCGTGGCTGTAGAGTTTCTTGAAGCGGCTGACTTCGTTCTTGAAGAGCTCCATCTTCTCGGCCGTGTCGGCCTTGACGTGCACGCGCCAGGTCGCCATCGTGCCTACGCTCCCGAGACGAGGTGGACCTTGGCGATGTCGTCCCACTGGCGGATTGCGTCCACGACGTTCACGCCTTCCACGACGTGGCCGAAGACCGTGTGCTTGCCGTCGAGGTGGGGCTGCGGCGAGTGCGTGATGAAGAACTGGCTGCCGTTGGTGTTCGGCCCGGCGTTGGCCATGGAGAGGACCTTGGCGCCGTGGCGGCGCGGGTTGCCCTTGATCTCGTCGGCGAACTGGTAGCCGGGGCCGCCGGTGCCAGCGCGGCGGTCTCCCTTGGTCCGCGAGTGGGGGCAGCCGCCTTGCACCATGAAGTCGGAAATGACGCGGTGCCAGTGCAGGCCGTCGTAGTAGCCCTGCTTGGCGAGCTTGAGGAAGTTCTCCACGGTCTTGGGAGCGTCCTTCTGGAAGAGCTCGATGTCGATGTTGCCGCGGTTCGTCTCGATGCGCACGACGGGCAGTCCGCCCTCGGCTTTGGCCATGGGAGCGGGCAACCCTTGGGCCACTTATCCGTTGCGGGGCGGGCCGGGGAGGACCAGGGTCGTGGCCGGAGTCGTGAGCCACCAACCGTCCACGGCGGGGTGCCGCTGGACATCCTGGAACTCGACCTGTGCACCGGGGGCCACGGCGCGCACCTGTTGCAGCAACGGGCCGGCAACGACGAGTCGCTCCACGCCGCCCACCGTCAGGACCGCAACGTCGCCTTGGAAAGTCAGGCTGGGCCGGTCGCCGACAATGCGCGTCGGGCCGACGGAATGGAGGGTGCCGAGGAGGGTCGCCAACTCGGGTGGCGTGGCGGCGGCAATCGTGATGCGGGCGGCGCCGAGGCCTAGTTCGAGGCCGCCTCTGTACCCGGCTTTCACGGTTGCGCCGGCAACCCGGAGGCGGGCTCCCGGCTGGAACGGGCCGCCTGCAGCCACGTGCGCGGTCTCCTCGTCCCACAGGACCATCTCGATGTCGCCGCTGGCGTCGCCGAGCACGACGCGGGCCATCGTGCCCTCTCCGCCACGCTTGCGGTTGTAGCGTCGGGCCGGTTGCACCTGCCGGACCGTGACGTCCAGGATCCCGATGGCACCGGGGAGTAGGCCGGCAACGGCAAGCTGGCGACCTTGGTCGGGCGCCCCGAGGCGTGCGGCCACGTCGGCGTCCAAGACGCCATCCGGGATGTCCACGAGGGGCGCGAGGGCTGGAGCCCAAAAGAGGCCGCCGGTGGGGCCGGTGAAGCCGAGATGCAAAGGCACAATGGGGCGCCGGCCCATCCCTTGGCATGGCCCGGCCCGGCGCGAGCGAGGAGACCATGCAAGAGGTGATGGGGCGCTACGAGGCGCAGGGGTTCCGCGGCCAGTTCGGGGCCCGGGCCGGCGGCGCCATCTTGTGCTTTGCTTGCCGTTGGGAGGGACCCGCCGCGCGCGTCGGCCTGCTTGCCATGCATCGCCTCGAAGGCAGCTCCGATCCGGGCGAGGAGGTCGCCGTCGTGGCCGTTGCATGCCCCAACTGCGGCACGAAAGGGACGATGACGTTGACGTTCGGCGTCGGTTCCAGTGCGGAGGACGGCCAGGTGCTCAAGGCCCTGGACGACCACCGCGGCGAGGGCGCGATCCGGCCCGGACTGTAGCAAACCGCAAGAATCGCAACGGGCTCGCGGCGACGTGACGCGACTCGGCGTCGAGTTCTACGACCGGCCCGCCAGAGTCGTGGCCCGCGACTTGCTTGGGAAAATCCTAGCGCGCCGCGTCGACGGGGTCGTGCGTCGTGCCCGCGTCATCGAGACCGAGGCGTACGTCGGCGAGCACGACCTTGCAAGCCACGCGCGCTTTGGCCGCACGCCCCGCAACGCCTCGATGTGGGGGCCGCCCGGTCGCGCCTACGTCTACCTCGTCTACGGCATGCACCACTGCCTCAACGTCGTGACGTCGGCGGAGGGCGATCCGCAGGCGGTGCTGCTGCGGGCGGCGGAGGCACTGGACGGCTGGGAGGCCCGGTTGGGCGGGCCGGCGCTGCTTGCGAAGGCCTTTGGCTTGACGCGCAAGGACGACGGCGCGGACCTGTTGGGCGACGCGGTGTGGCTGCAGGAAGGCGCGAGGCCGACGCGGATTGCCACCACGCCGCGCATCGGCGTCGGGTACGCCGGAACATGGGCCAACAAGCGGCTGCGATTCGCGGTCGTGCCCCAGGCCCGCAATCGGCGCCCTTTCAAGCCCCCGCCCCCTGGGCGCAAGCGTGGATGAGAAGCCCTTCGCGAACACGACGGCCCTGGTGACCGGCGCCGGCCACCGGCTCGGCCGCGTCATGGCCTTGCGTCTGGGCGCTCTTGGCGCCCGCGTCGTCGTGCACCACGGCAAGTCGTCCAGCGCCGCCGTCGACGTGTGCGCCCGCCTTCACCGCATGGGCGTCGAGGCCGTGCCCGTCCAGGCCGACCTGTCGGAGCCGAAGCAGGCGGAAACCCTGGTCGAGCGCGCGCGCAAGGCCGCCGGCGGACCGCTGCGGTTCCTCATCAACAACGCCGCCGATTTTCCCAAGGCGAAACTCGAGAAGCTGGAATGGGACGAACTCGCCGAGAGCCTGCGCATCGATGCCTGGGCGCCCCTTGCGTTGACCCGGGCCTTTGCCGCGCAAGTGGAGCGCCCCGCCGACCACGACGAGCACACGCCGCTTGGCGCCGTCGTCAACATCCTCGACGCGCGCATTGCCGACTACGACTGGGAGCACGCCGGCTACCATCTCGCAAAACGGATGCTTGCCGACCTGACGCAACTGTGCGCCGTCCGCTTTGCCCCCGACGTCACCGTCAACGGCGTGGCGCCCGGCCCCATCCTTCCGCCGCCTGGTGAGGGAAAGGCGACGCTCGAACGGTGGGCAAAGCACTTGCCGCTGCAGCGGACTCCGACCCCCGACGATGTCGCGGACGCAGCGCTCTTCCTTCTGGGGGCCCGCAGCGTCACCGGCCAGGTGGTCTACGTCGACTCGGGCCGCCACCTCGGCCGCGCCGTCTACGCGTAGCAGGCTTCAACTCGCACGGACGAATCGGCCATCGTGGCCCTCGCCGTCGGCGCCCCGCTTCCTGCCTTCTCCCTCCAGGCCGCCGTCTCGGCCGTCCGGATCGACAACGCATGGTTCACGGGGCGGCGGGCGGTCATCGTCGTGCACGGCCCCAAGTCGGCGGACGCGGCAAAGCAAGTCTCGAAGGCGCTGCGGACACGCGAACCGGATGCGTCCAAGGTGGCCTTCGCAAGCATCGTCGACCTGCGGGCGTTCGCGGGCATCTGGAAGAAGGTGGCGCAGGCACAACTCAAGGCGAGCTACACGAAACTGGCCGAGAAGGCGACCGCAGCCGGACTCAAGCCGGAGGAGCAAGTCATCATCTGCCCGGACTGGGACGGCGCTGTGGCCGCGGCGTTCGGCGTCGCAGACCCCGACAAGGAACCGCATGCCATCGTCATCGGCCAGGATGGACGCGTCCTGCAACGCCGCTGCGGCGCCGAGCTTGCCATCGCAGTCGACGACGTGCTTGCGTCCTAGGTGTCGCCCGCGTGTTGGACTTCGATCAGCGTTCCTGTGATGTGGTAGGACTGGCCTGCCCCGAAACTGCTGTCGTCCTCCATGCTCAACTCGACGGGCATGCCGCGTGCAAAGGGCAGGTCCAGCATGTGGGCGCGCAGGGGGCTCCCGCCAGTGACCGACACGGCAACCCAGCCGCTGCTGCAGCGAGCGTCGACCGGGTCGCCGCAACTAGCATGCAGCGTCATGCTCTGCGTGAGCGTCGTCGGCGCCGTCCACGTGACCGTGAGATCCATGGATTCAATCTGCCCGACCACCGGGTCCGTGGTGTACGAGACCATGCGGAGGCCGCTGCAGCCCGGCGTCGCAACCGGCACGCAATAGCCCGTCTGGCCGACGAAGTCCACGGTGTGCGTGATGATGGTGTCAGCCGGGTGGCTGGAATCGTCCCAGATGACGTTGAGGCGGCCTTCGATGAGGATGTCCATGGTCTCGCCTGGGCGTCCCGTCATGCCGGGTGTGGCCACGTAGGCCCTTGACTCGACGCCTGTACCTGCCGCAAGGCCCGGCGTCGTTGCGCTCATGTGAAGCAACGTGTGACCGCGCGTCGAGCCGAAGCTGCTGCACGAGCCGCCGGCGGGGCAGCCGACCTTCCACGCGATCTCCGGATCACTGGATGCGTGGAGGACCTGCAGCGTGAGGTCAAAGCCAGTCAACGTCGCGTTCGCCGGCAGGCCGCGGTGGGGCCAAGGCATGCTCGGGGGACGCCCCTCGAAGCACAGCACCGGCGTGCATGTCCGGTTGGTCCCGACGATGTCGCGCACCGACCAAAGAATCGATCCAGGATGGGTCGTTGGATGCCCCCCGGAGCCACCACCATGCCCAGCCGAAACGTCCAGTCCCCCCAGGGAAACGGGCGGGACCATGGAGCTGTCAGGGGCTCCTGGGACGAGGCATCCGGCAAGACTCGCAACGAGCACGAAGGTGAGGGCCTTCACGACCGCGCCGTGGTTTTGTGGCATTAAGAACCCTTCCCCGCGCCATCTGCCCCCGGGCAATCACTTATGTCGCGCCGGCCGGTAAGCAGTGGCCATGCGCGATGTATGCGTCGTCGGCGTGGGGACGACGAAGTACGGCCGGCACGACCTCTCGGCCCGAGAACTCATGACCGCCGCGGCGCAGGCGGCCATCCGCTCCTCCGGCATCGACCCTGATGCGCTTGCCTCCGGCATCTTCGGCAACGCCTTCGGCATGGCGGAGAAGCAAGGCCACCTCGGCCCCCTCATCATGACGGCGCTCGGCCTCGAGACGAAGCCGGCCACCGTCGTCGAGACGGCATGCGCCTCTGGCGGCACGGCGTTCCACCACGGCTACCGCGACGTCGCCGGCGGCTTCTCCGACGCGGTCCTGGTCGGCGGGGTCGAACGCGTGTCCATGCTGGACACCTTGACGGCCACGACGTATTTCGCGTACGGCTCCGACTTCACGTACGAAGGCGGCACTGGCTGCAGCTTCCCCGGCTTGTACGCCACGATGGCGCGGTCGTACTTCGGCAAGCACGGCGCAACGGAGCGCGACCTCGCCGCCGTCGCCGTGAAGAACCATGAGAACGCGATCCACAACCCCGTCGCGCACTTGCAGAAGCGCATCACCATCGACGACGTCATGGCCTCCATGAAAGTCGCCGACCCGCTCAAGCTGTACGACGCATGCCCATTCTCCGACGGCGCGGCAGCCGCCATCCTTTGCACGACGGACGTGGCGAAGGAACTCACCGAGACGCCCATCTTCGTCGAGGCCTCCGAGCGCGCCGGCAGCATCGCCAGCCTGCATGACCGCGACGACCTCACGACCATCCCCGCGGCCGTCGACGCCGGCCAGTGCGCAATGACCAAGGCCAAGACGACGACGGACGGCATCGACTTCTTCGAGGTCCACGACTGCTTCACCATCGCCGAACTCGTCGCGACCGAGGATCTTGGCATCTTCAAGCGAGGCACCGCGGCGAAGGAAACCGTCGCAGGCACGACGCGCATCGGCGGCAAGCGGCCCGTGAACCCGTCCGGCGGCCTCAAGGCCAAGGGCCACCCCGTCGGCGCCACCGGCGTGGGACAGATCGTCGAGGTCTACGAGCAACTCTTGGGCGAAGCCAACGGCCGGCAAGTCGAAGGGGCCAAACGCGCGCTCACGCACAACGTGGGCGCAACTGGCGGTACCGTCGTCGTCAACGTGCTGGCCCGGAGGCGCTAGATGGCAGCCGACGCGACGGCGCAGCAAGGAGAGGACCCGCACGCTGCGGCCCGCCCGGCCATCAGCCTGAAGGAACAGCGCGAGGCGCTGCGCGAGGGAAAGGTCATCGGATTCACGTGTTCGGCCTGCCACTACGACCGTTTCAGCCCGATGAGCCGGTGCCCAAAGTGCAAATCGACCGCGATTGCGACGCGGCCGTTCTCGAAGACCGGCAAAGTGGAGAGTTACACGATCCAGGCCGTGGCGTCGGAACAGTTCCTCAACGAGACGCCGTTTGCCTTCGCCGTCATCCAACTCGACGACGGGCCGCGGGTCTCCGGCTGGATCCCGTGGATCGCGAAGCCAAAAGACCTCGCGGTCGGCCAAAAGGTCGAGTACACGCCGAGCTACAAGCCGGGGATGCTCTTCGAGAAGCGGTAGGCCGGCCGAGAAGGCTTAAGCCCGGCCTCCCCGCTGGGCAACTCATGGGAGGGCCCGTCCGCAAGTCCAGTTGCTTCTCCTTGCCGAGACTTGTGTCAATCTCCCTATATGCGCCGCCCAGGCGTTCCTGGGCCATGGGCAAATCCCAAGCAAGCAACCGAACCCTGTTGGCCGGCCTCCTGGCAGCCCTCCTTTGCGGGGGCGGCTTGCTGCACGCTGCGAACGGCCAGGTGTCAAGCCCACCAACTCCAGGCCTTCCGGCGACGTTTGGGGTGGCCGAAGCGCGTGTCGGCGACGTCGCGGCGTACGACTCGTCGCTGCTGGCATTGAAGGACGGCGCGTTGCTCACCATCGAGCCCAGCCGACCCTACTTCGCGTTCCAACAACTGCCGGCGGGGACGGCGCCGGACGTCGACGGCAACATCCGGCCGGACCTGCCGGTCGAGACTTGGTTCACCTACTACAGCCCAGGCAACCCGGGCGCCGTCACCAGCCATCACGCAATGCACCGGGACGCCGGCGATGGCACCATCTTCGCCAGCACCGACGTGGGCACGTACTCGGACACGTACACGTTCCCGGATGGCGAGACGTACGCCCAGTCGGCTGCCCTGACCAGCATGGGCCGCTACGCCGAGGACGCCTTGGACTTGACCTGCGGGGTCGCCAGTTCGCTTCAGGGCGCAATGGTCGGCACGGACAACGTCACGGACTTGTTCGAGGGCCCTTGCCGAGCGGGGGGAATGGCGCTGCCGCCGCACCTTGGTGCCCACGCCATTCGCGTGGACCGATGGGGAAGCGAGGACGCCGTCGCCTTCGAGGCAACCTCCTACTGGCTGAGCCCCGCGAATTCGGGCCCGCTTCCGCCCGGCTACATCACCGTCTGGTTCGCCGCCTCGAACCCGTACCCGCTGCGCATCGTCGAACGGATTGCGCCGTCGAGCAACTCGTACCAAGGAATCCCTGCCAATGCGACCGGTTTTGCCATCGTCGACCTCGTGGGCTTCCAGCGTGGCACCGGGCCGGCCATCCACGCTCAGCCGCTGGGCCCTCTCCAACCAGGCGTCCCGGTGTCCACCACGCCCACGTCGCGCTGGGGGCCACTGGAGAAGGGCACGAACCTGCCGTTCCCGTTCGCTGACGCGTTGGAGGCCGCCAAGGCAGACGCGGGGACGAGCGAAGTCCGCGACTACCTGGCCTCACACCCCGACGCCTACGTCAAGGAGGCCTTTGGCGGTGGCTACGGCAACCGCAGCCGGGACATGCAAGGCGTCCACGACCTGGAACGCGAACGTTCGGTCGGAATCGGCTGGTGGTTCGTCCTCGACGATGGCCATGACACCCTGAACGTGTCGATCAGCCGGACGACCACCTGGACCGACTACAACCTCCCGAACGGCCAGACGGTATCCAGCCAGCCGCAGACGACGACTGCCGTCAGCCGGGTCAAGTCAGGCCACTGGATGAGTACCCCGTTCTCTGTCCTGCCGTCGCGGATGCCCACCTATGCCTTCGTGGCCGCCCGCTGGCATGCCGCCGCCGCGGCGACCGTGGGCGACAAGCCGGCCGACGCGCTGAGGTACACCGTCGACCCGCATTGCTGGAGCGACGCAAAGGATGCTTGGATCATCTGCGAAGCCGGCCAGACGGCACGCGTCCTGGTGAGCGCTGGGCGCGCCGAGAGCCGCCAGTGGAGCAACGTGTCGTCGCTCACCGATCCTACCAACTTCGGCGTCCACGACACCATGGTCTCCAGCCTGAGCCTCTTGACGGTGGAATCCGACGGCTCGAATTGCTGCTTTTGGGAAAGCTCCTCCAGTTGGCGCGACGCCATCCCGACGCCAGGCGTCACGCTGTCCAAGGTCGTCGGCTTCTCGCAACCCATCGCGGCGGTGCTGCAGCAGATTGCGGCGCGCACCCCGACTTCCACTTTGACCCCTGAGCCAACACTAGGTCCGCAGGGCCCGGCGCGACTCGACCGGGTCGCGGGCGTCGAGGAGTCTTCCAACCCGGCCGCCGCAAACGCCATCGCCGCGCACGGCCCGTCAGCCCTGGTGGTGGCCGGGGTGACGACCGTGCTGGGAATCAGTGGCCTGGCCGCCCTCATCTGGTTCGCCAAGCTTCTGGGGCTGCCCATGTTCTCACGCTTGCGCAAGCACCGCGCGCTGGAGCATCCCGTGCGCGCCGAACTGTTGGCGCTCATCGAAACGAATCCCGGCATCCACCTGCAGGACTTGATGCGGCGCTCGGGGACGGGTTCTGGGCCTGTGCGGCACCACTTGGCAAAACTGGCCGAGGCCAACCTCGTCACGCACCACGCTGCGGCCGGATACACATGTTACTTCCCGGCCGGCAGGTTCGATCGGCATCGCATGGCTGCCGCGGCCACGTTGAAGGCGCCCGGCGCGCAACGCATTCTCCAAGCCATCGCCGGACCGGAGCCCGTGACCTTCGCCGACGTCCACCGCGCCACAGGGCTTGCCATCTCGAGCGTGCAGTACCATGTGCAGCGTCTTGCCGCGGCGGGACTTGTGGCACGCCATGACGGCGGAGGGCCGGCGCGCCTGCAGCTGACCGCATCCGGGCGCGACGTGGCGTCAAGTCAGAGCGCGTCGAGCACGGCTTGAGCCGTCTCGCGCACGGTGCCGACGACCATGTACGCCGCGCGTTTGCCGATGGGGTCCTCAGGGTCGCAGCCGATCGCACACACCGTCGGATGGCCTTCGATGGCCTCGAGCAGATCCAGGGCGCCGCGGACGCCGACGGTGACCAGCAGGCGCGGTGCGATGCTGCGGTCGTAGACGCCGACCACTGGGTCCGTCGTGGACAAGCCGCGTTCGACGATGCCGGTCGTGACCCCGAAGACGGCGCCCATGCGCTCGGCGAGCCGACGGGCCAGGTCCAGTTCCTCCGCCGTCTGGATGCGCGCACCGGCCACCAGGACGCGTTCCGCGGTCTCGATGCCCGGCGCCGGTGCGGGCTTGCTGCCAAGGACACGGATTGCGGCGATCTTTCCCGAGTCGACCTCGAGGTCGTGCACGCGGACGTGGGTCGATGCATCCTCGAGTGGCGCCCGGAACAGGCCGCGCTGCACGCTCACGAACTGGGGTGAGGCCTGCATGGCGGTCACGACCTGGAAGGTGCGCGGGCGCGCCCCCTCGGACACGCCGCCCGAGTCATGCGTCACCACGGCGAGGCGGCGGCTCGTGTCGACCTCGATCTTGCTGGCACCGGTGGCAAACCCCACACCAAGCCGGTTGGCGGCGTAGGCCGTGACGGCGTCCCCCGTCCTGCTTTGGAAGACGAGGATGAGTTCCGGCCGGCGCTTGCGCACGACCTGCTCGAGGATGCGCGCCGTGTGGTCGATGGGGGCATAATCGGGGGCGTTGACACGGTAGATCGTGTCGATGGGAAAGCGCTTGAGCTGCGCCGTCGCGGCCTCGAGGGCGGAACCGATGAGGAGCACCTCGACGCGGCACCCGAGTTCGTCAGCAAGGAAGCGGGCGCGCCCGACCAATGCCAGCGTCTCTGGGTAGACGCCTTTCTCCGTCGCGCGGCCAAGGACGAGGATGTTGCGCCAGTCGGCGCCACGCACGTCGTCCAGGGCACCCGAGCCCCCGCTGGGCTCGGGGCGGGCGCCGTACAGCTCCGCGAAACCAAGGTCGCTCACGCGTCACCGCCGCGTTCGCCAAGAAGCGCCCGGCTGCGCATGCGTCGCACCATCGTCGCGCCGTCCACCTGTTCCAGAGTCTGCGACGGCGGCTGCACGGCCTCGATGCGCATGCGCTTGGTGAGTGCCTGCTGGACCGTGAACTGGTCCGCCTTGGTGCGCAGGATGCCGCGCACGCCGTATGCATCATGGATGCCCCAGGCGGTGGGATGGCTGGGCTCGATGTCGCCGACGATGACGACGCAGGGGCGCGGGATGGCAAGCTCGTAGTCGCCGAACATGGATTGGTAGTGGATGCGCAGGTGGTCGCCGTCGGCCCGGATGCGGCTTACACCCACGACGCATGGCATCTCCAGCTGGCCCGCCATCGCGGCGAGGGTCCCCGTAAAGCCGGCGAATTCGCTGCGGGCCGGACCGATGACCGCGTCGAACGGGCCGTTTTCCCGGTACACGTCGGCAAGCGTCGTTGCGCGCGTCGATGCGTCGGACTCGCCGTGCTCGGCGCCGTCGATGAGGATGCCCTGGTCCAGGCCATGCGCCAACGCTTCACGCAGGACGTCCTCGCCGCCGCCTTTGTCGACGTGCACGGCGACGAGTTCCGCACCGTCGGGCACGAGTTGCCGGGCCAGCGCGATGGCTTGCAGCGATTCGCGGCTCACGACCCGGTCGAGCCCCTCGGTATCGAGGGTCCCCGAACTGCGGCGCAGGCGCAGACGGCCGTGGAACGCGCCCGTCACGGGGACGAGGACCCGGAGCCGTCCGCCGGGGGCCGGGTTCACGGGCCGCCCTCCGCCAGCAACTCTCTGGCAATAATGAGACGCTGGATCTCGTTCGTGCCCTCATAGATCTCCGTGATGATCTGGTCGCGGAAATGGCGGTCCAGGCGGTAGCGCTGTTTCAGTCCCTCGCCGCCGAAGATCTGCAAGGTGCGTTCACCCGCGCGGCCAGCCATCTCGCTGCAATGGATCTTGACCGCAGCTGCGGCGCGACTGACCTTCTCCCGCAGGGCGCGCGGGACAGGCTCGTCGGTGGCGATGCGGTGGTAGTAGTCGTCGACCAGGGTGGCAGCGTGGTAGACGGCGTACTCGGCGAGATGGATGTCCGTCGCCATGTCCGCGAGCATCCACTGGATGGACTGGTTCTTCCCGAGGCTTCGCCCGAAGCGCTCGCGGCCGTTGGCGCGTTCCACCGAGAGTTCCAGGATGCGCTTGGTCGCGCCGAGGGTTCCTGCACCGAGGCCGACGCGGCCACCGTCGAGGGCCGTGAGTGCCACGATGAAGCCCTCGCCGACGTTGCCAAGGACGTTTTCCTTCGGCACGCGGCAGTTGTCGAAATGGAGTTGCGCCGTGTTACTGTGCCGGATGCCGAGCTTGTCCTCGATGGTCCCGATGGAGAGACCCGGCGTGCCTTTCTCCACGATGAAAGCGGTCACACCACCGTGGGCACCCAACGTCGCGTCCGTCACGGCAAAGACGACGAGCGTGTCCGCGAAATTGCCGTTCGAGCACCAGATCTTGGTGCCGGAGAGAACGTAGTCGTTGCCGTCCTTCACGGCCTTCGTCTGAATGGCCGCGGCGTCCGAACCGGCGGCGGGCTCCGTAAGCGCGAACGCAGCAATCGCCTTGCCTTCCGCAAGGGGCCGCACGTAGCGCTCCCGCTGCTCGTCGCTGCCGAAGAGGTAGATGGGCATCATGCCGATGCCGGTGTGCGCACCGACGATGGTGCCGAGGCTTGCGTCCACGGCGCCGATCTCCTCCGCGACGAGGCAGTAGCCCACCTCGCCGAGGCCTGCGCCGCCCAGGGCGCGGGGGATAGGGAGCCCGGAGTACCCTTGCTCCTGGATCTTTCGCACGAGATGCAACGGTGAGTCGCCGCCGTGTCCGCGCCAGTCGTCTTCTGGGAGGAACGGCTCGATCTCGCGCCGCATGAAGTCGCGCGCGCTGCGGCGCAGCAGACGCTGCTGGGCCGACAGTTCGAACGCGAACGCCATGACCCGATCACTTGCCTTGGAATTCGGGACTGCGCTTCTCGATGAACGCGGTCACGCCTTCCACGAGGTCGCTCGTGGCCGCCAGGCGGCCGGCGGCTTCGACTTCGGCGGCAAGGGCCGCCTCCCGCGTCGGGGCGCGCATGGTCTTGTTGATGGTGGCCTTGGCCTCCTCGATGGCAAGCGGCGCGGATTTCTGGATGATGGTCCGCGCGATGTCGATGGCGGCGCGCACCTCCTCGCCGTCGGGCACGATCTTGTTGACGAGGCCGATGCGCTGCGCCTCCTGCGCGTTGACCATCTGGCCCGTGAAGATGAGTTCCTTGGCCTTCGCGGCACCCACCAGGCGCGGCAGGCGCGTGGAACCGCCCCATGCGGGGATCAAGCCGATCCAGGCTTCCGGCTGGCCGTAGCGGGCGCGGTCGGACGAGACGCGGATGTCGCACGCCATGGCGAGTTCGCAGCCACCACCCAGGGCGAGGTTGTTGACGGCGGCGATGACGGGCTTCGAGCAATCCTCGATGGCGTTCATGGCGGCGTGGCCGAGCTTGGCAATCTCCTGCGCCTGCTTCGGATCGACCCCGGCGAACTCCTTGAGGTCGGCGCCGGCACAGAATGCGTGGTTTCCGGCTCCGGTGAGCACGATGGCGCGGACCTCGGGGTTCTTGCCGAGGGCGGTGAACTCGGCTTGGATCTCGCGCAGCACGGCGGGCGACAGCGCGTTGACCGGTGGGTGGTCAATCGTCACGATGGCGGTCTTGTTGTCGATCTTGGTCTTGAGGTGTTCAGCCATGTCATGACTCCTGGGAATCCTTGCGGTACTCGTAGAAGCCGCGCCCGGATTTCTGGCCGAGCCGGCCGGCGGCGACGAGTTGCTTCACGATCTGGATAGGGCGCTGAGCCACGACGCCGCCTTGCTGTTGGCGGATGGATTCGCCGGCGTGCAGCACGACGTCGAGGCCGATGAGGTCGGCGAGCGCAAGCGGTCCCATGGGCATGCCGGCGCCGGCCTGCATGGCGAGGTCGATGTCCTTGGGCTTGGCGACCCCTTCCTCGTAGCAGGCGAACGCTTCCTGGAGCATCGGCGCCAGGATACGGTTGACGAGGAAGCCGGGACCTTCCTTGACTTGCACGGGCAAGAGGGGATACCGGTGGTTGCGCATGGGCGCGAAGAAGTTGACGACGTCCTCGACGATGTCGGGCCGCGTCTCGATGCCTGGGATGATCTCGATGAGGGGCAGGGTCGTCGGCGGATTGAAGAAGTGCACGCCGAGGAAGCGGCCCCGGCGGGCGGCGGGGATTGCGGCGGCGAGCTCCGTGACGGGCAGGGTGCTGGTGTTCGTGGCAAGGACGCAGTGGTCGGGAACGTGGCCGACGAGTTCGGCGAAGATCTTCTTCTTGAGCGCCATGTTCTCCGGCGCCGCCTCGATGACGAGCTCCATCTTGTCGAAGCCGTCGAACGAGGTCGTCGCCTTGATCTTGGCCAGGACCTTTTTCTTGCGCTCCTCGTCGTAGGTCGGCTTGAGCGTCGCGTGGACCTTGGCCTTCTGCTCGTCGCTCAGCTTGACCCCGGTGCGCCCCTCGAACTCGTCGATGGCCTTTGGCGCCTTTGCGCCGTGGAACGCCACGAGCTCGTCCAGGTCCTTGGAAATCGTGGCCATGCCGCGGTCGAGGGCGGCCTGGTCGATGTCGCGCAGGGTCACGCTCACGTTGTTGAGCGCCAGGACTTGGGCGATTCGGGCGCCCATCACGCCAGCCCCGAGGACGGCGGCCTTGTCGACGAAAAGCACCATGGGCGGAACCGGGAGTATAAAGGGAGGTCCGCTGGGATAATGCTTGCGACGGGGCCAGCCTTCCGAGACCACTCCTGTTGGCAAAACTCGAACATGTTCGGCTCGGTGCTTGACCTGGATGGGTTTCTGGCGTCAAACCCTACAGCCCGTGCCTGGCGACGCAGCACGACGGACGCCAACAGGAGGTAAATGGACCGCATCCAGGCCGCGGAGCCCCCTTCGCTTGCTATTTGGCCCTTGGGGGCAACCCGGATATACGGTGGGGAAACGAACACGGACACATGTCTCAACCGACACGCAATGCCCCCGCGGGTACCACACAAGGCACGCGCGGTGGTTTCGGCCAATGGCTCCGCCTCCACCAACTGTCCGCTGCCTTCGTCGGTGGGCTGCTCCTCATCGCCGCCGCCGTCGCGGCCGGCGTCTCCATCCGCCAGGACGTGGCGACGACGTCGACCGCCGTTGCACCCGAGGTGAAGTTCGTCGCAGGCACCGACTACACGACCATCAATGCCGCGGGATTCGCGACCCTTACGATTGCCAGCAACGGCGCCAGCGCGACCCTGAGCGTACAGGGCGTGGCAGGGGCCGCCGCCGTGGACCTCACCAAGATCCTCAAGATCCAGAACACGGCGGCCAGCGCCTACACGCTGACCCTGTCCACGAGCGCTTCACTGCCCGCGGGATTGTCCAGCTTCCTCGTGACCATCAAGACGACGGGCGGCGGCGCCGTCACCAACGGCATCTGGGATGCAGCTGCGGGTGGCTCCTCGAGCGCCATCACGTTGCCCGCCTCCACGACCTACGACATCAGCCTAGAACTGGTGGAAACGGCGGCGGCCTCGGGTACCCTTGGCACCTTCAACCTGCAGTTCACGCTGACGCCTGCGTGAGGGGGTCGGTGCGCCTGTGCGCCGCGTGCGCCTGCTGGCCATCTCGCTCCTGCTGTCGCTGGCTTTCGCCGTGCGTGGTGCCGTGACGGTGCAAGAGACCGTCGCCACGACCGTTACGTCCGCAGTCCCGGTGACGCTGACGGCCGGGGCAGTGGGCAGCACCACCTTCAACGCGGCCGCGACGTCGGCCAGCACCACCGCCACCGGGCTGGCGCAGGTGGCCGCCGAGGTCCTCAAGATCCATCGGTCCTCCGGCTCCTGGGATGTGACCGTTCGCATCGACACCGCCGCCGGGACCGGGCTCACCGCCGGCAACTCGGCGACCATCAACGAAGTCCAGGGCGTCACCAACAACGCCCAAGGCACGGCGACGCGCGTGACGAGCACGACCATGAGCATCGCGGGGACGCCGGGTTCCGCCGTGACCCTGTCGGGGGCGACGGACATCAGCATCAAGGTCACGAGCACGCATGCGGTCGGCGCGACCATCACGCTGGGCATGACGATCCTCCTCGTCCAGGCGGGCCAGACCAACCCGTCGCTCTCCTACTCCTACACGCTTCTGCTCAACTAGGCAACGGGGCGGCCCGCGTGCGGGCCCTATAATGACTCTTGCACGAAGCGGCGGGAAAGCCTCTTTACGCGCAACGCTCAATCAATTGCTACATGCCAGTCAAACCCAAGGCCAAGAAGGTTGCAGCAAAGGCGGCCAAACCCGCCAAGGCGGCCAAGCGGCCCGCCGCGAAGGCCGCAAAGAAGGCGGCCAAGCCCGTCGTGGCCGTGCGGGAGCCTGTGCGGCCAAAACCCGAGACGCTGCCTGGACATCACGCAACGAAGGGCGAGTTCGCCCGGCACATGTCGGAGGCCGAGCATGCCCACCAGGATCCCCGCTGGGCGACCGAGAAACCGGGAGACCGCTGGGACCGCGCGCACACCGACCCACGCATGGACCAGGCCGCCATCAAGACGCGCGGCGTGCCCAGGATGAACAAGATGGTCAACTGGTTCCGGCGTGCGCCTAAGAAAGGGACGTAGGCCTTTCCCGCCCGACGGGTCCACAGATTCCGCTGAGATCTCAGGCATGGTCCGGGTGGGCTCTTGCACGTCCTGCAATGGCACGGACGGGGAGCAGATTCCACGGATTGCCCAGGCAGACACGGTCAATCTGTGGGCATCCAGGTGGACGACCGACCGGAGGGATTCGGCGGAATCCTAGCTGAGGTTGACGACGATGACGTCGCGGACCGCCTTGATCGAGGCGAACGGGAACGTGATGCGGCCCTGCGAGTCCTGGTTGAACGACTTCGCGTCCAGTTCCTGCGCCGGCTCGACGTGGATGCCGACGAGGTCGCCCGTCTCGACGTTCGTGCTGATGTTCCGGAGGATGCCGAGGTATCCGCCCTCGCTGGACATGACCGTCTTGCCGCGCAGTTCCGACTCGAAGACCTTCATTCGTGCACCCTCGAACCTTAGGAGAACGACAGGGAAGAAAAGGGTAGTGCTTCAAGGCGGCGGCGACGCCGCTGCGCAAAAGGCCTAAAGGGGCGACGCCGGTCGAACGCCATGCGCGCCTCCCTCGCCCTGGCCGTCCTCCTGGCAACCTCCCTCGTGGCGGGCTGCTCGTCGCCTCCCGAAACCCAGCCGTCGTCTGGGCCAGAACTGCCGGCCACGACCGACCCATGGGTTGGCGTCCAGGCGGCCATGGTAGGCGTACCATGCCAGGCCGACGCCTCCGGCAACGGCAACTCGGCGAACCTCAAGTTGCTCTCCACGGTCCTCATGCCAGCGTCGCATGACGGCATCCATGCCGAGATTGACATCCGCGGCGACCTGGCGATCCATGCCCGCTACGGCTCGTCGGGCTTTGAGTTGTTCAACATCACCAACCCGATGGCGCCCGTGCACCTCGGCAACTGGACCCACGACCCTGACGACGGCGCGCTCGACGTCAAGTTCAGTCCCGACAACGCGACCGTGCTCGTCGGCACGGGCGACTCGATCCACCTCGTCGACGTGCGCGACCCGCTGGCCCCCAAACAAGTCGGCGACTGGCACGTCAGCGACGCGAACCCCGTCGGCGGCGACGCGGCGAAGGTCCTCTACAACTCGCACATGTTCTACACCAAGCGCATCGCCGGCGCCGACTGGGTGTTCTTGGCACCCAACTCCAACTCGGGCGTCTGGATCCTGAAGCTGGAGGGCGGCCCCGACGCGCCGAAGCTCACGTACGTCACGCAGACGCTGCCCGTGGAAGGCGGACCCCTTGGCCCGCACGACCTGTACGTGCAGAAGGACGCCCTCGACGGCCACTGGTACCTGTACTCCGCGGACGGCTTCCACGGCTGGACGGCATTCAACGTCGACAACCCGGCAAGCCCCATGCCCGCGGGCGGCTTTGCCAATCCGGCTGAAGGCTCGTACACGCACACGATCCAGACGGCCACAATCAACGGCAAGCGCATCGTGGCAACCATCGGCGAGGTCGGCGCCAACATCCTGCGCATCTACGACGCCACCGTCATGGCCGCGCCCATCCCGCTCGGCTTCTGGCAGGCGGACACGGCCAACGCGCCGGGTGCGCCGGAGCACGACATCAACATCGCCGGCGGCAACCTGTACGTCTCGTACTACACGCACGGACTCTACATCTTCAACCTGACCGCCTTCACGGCAGGCATCAGCATCCCGGCCGCCGGCTCCGCGACACTGCACCCGGTGGCGCACTGGGCGGTCCCCGGCGAATCGCCGTCGACGAGTCCCCTCGGCTTTGCCGGCTTCTGGGACACCGTCGTGAAGGACGGCGTCATCTACGTCAGCCACATCGAAGGCGGCCTCGTCGTGCTCGGCTACGGCTGCAACCACGCGCCGGATGCAAGGCTGACGAGCGACGGTTGAGATGAAGCCTCGGCTGGCTGCCATCCTCGTGGTGTCTGCGTTTTCGCTGACCGCGCTCGCCGGCTGCGGTGGGGGACCGTCGAGTTATCCGGAGGGCCTTGGCGAACAGTGCAATCCCCAGCTCGTGTCCGACTGCGGGGCAGACGTCTGGACCGTTCACGGCCTGCGCCGCGAAGGTCATTGGGGATTCGGGTTGACGACCTCCAGCGAACACAGCCTCGTCATCGAAGACTTCCGCCTGGTCGGGTACGAAATCCCCCTCAACATCCAGAGTGGGGGGTGCGCAACGTGTACCCTGACGCTCCGCGATGGTTACGTCGAGACCGCGGAAAGCGGCATGGGCCCTGGCTCGCTCGGGATTCGGCTTTTCGGTACATGGTCTTCCATCCTGATTGAAAACGTGACCGTGGTTGTGCGCAGCTACTCCAGCGGCATCCATCGCGGCTTCGAGACGGCCAATGATCCGCCCACGATGGCCCTCCATGATGTGCGCATCATCGGCAAGGGCCTTCCGCCCCCGGGCGCGAAAGGCTACCAGACCACTACGCCCGTGGGATTCTATTACATCCAGCTCGTAGCGGGGGGATCCGTTGATCTTCGCGGCGTAGACGTGTCCGGCTTTGGCGCAGGCCTCGGGATTGTCAGCGAGACCATCACGGCCGACCACCTCGCCGTGGACAACACAACACGCGGCGCCCTCCTGGCGGGGGCCCACATGACCGTCGTCGGGGCTTCGGCACAAGGTAACGTGCAAAGTGGCCTGTCACTCTATGGCGCCAGATATGGCCCCGGGTCGGCCGCTGAGGTCCGAGTCCGCGACGTGCGAGCGGAGCGCAACGGCGTCGGACTCAACGTTTCTGCCTCCACCGGTATCGATATGCAAGGCGTCATCGCACGCAACAACGGATATGGGCTGCGTATCGATGTCCGTGAAGCAAGCCCGGCCGCGGCCCGCGACATCGTTGCATCGGACAACCGCTACGCGGGATTGGACGTGGCTGGAACCGGTCTTCGTATCACGAACGCCACGCTCCTGCGCAACGGGCTTGGCGCGCCAGACCCCGCCGCCGGCCGATCCCCCGAGATGTATGGCGGCATCGTGGCCGGAATCAGCCTGGGGATACCGGACATTCCCTTTCCGCCCCAACCGCCAACAATCCCGCCCACCTCGCCGGCGGCCGCCGCGATCATTGAAGCATCATGGCTAGAAGGGAATGTCCCCTACGGCGTCGTGACGAGCCCGGGCACCGTGGTCGCTGCCGCCGACAACTGGTGGGGCACGGCCGAGGGGCCGTCGCTGACGGTCGGGCCCGTGGTCGTCCCAACAGGGGGCGACGCCGTGTCGAGTGGCGTTCAATTCGCACCGTGGCGGACGACGCCCTAGGTCACGACCTGCGTGTAGCTCTCGCCCAGGAAGTGCACCTGCAGGATCTGGAACTTGCCGGGCGCGATGCCGTCGGAGATGAAGCCGAAGTCGTTCGAGTACGCGTTGTCCACGATGGCGTACACGCCTGCCTTCAGGCCGTAGGTGTTGCTGGCGTCGAACTCGTAATAGTCAACGCGACCCATGGTCTGCTGCGCCTCGTCGACGGTGCTGCCGACCAGCACGATGGCGATGGCGTGGTCGAAGCCGACGTCCGTTTCCGCGTTGACGTACGCCTGCGCTGCCGCGATGCCCCAGTAGTTGTAGAACGCGACCTCGAGCATGTTGGCGTCCTCGCAGTCGCCGGCCCGTTCGTTGTACGTCTCGTCCGGCGTCTGGTGGTAGTCGTTGCCCGGGCGGCCGTCGCCGATTGCGTAGCGTGGATCCGCCTTCGGCGCATTCTCGTCGTCGTAGCGGTACGGGATGTTGCCTTCCACCCAGTAGTAGAACGCCGCCGCCTCGGTGCGGTCGACGTTGCCGTTGTGGTCCGCGTCGAAGGTCGCGAAGAACGCTTGCAGGCCGGCGGAAACGAGGCCCTCCGGGAGCTTGACGGTCGAGCCTTCGGGCAGTGCGTCCTGCGCCGGCGGCTGGTAGTCGCCCTGGGTCTTTGCCTGCGCGATGTAGTCGTTCACTTGCCCGATGTTGGTGTCGACCTCGTCGGCGCTTGATTCCTGCGTCTGCGCGTCGGCCTCGGACAGGGACATCTCGGTTGCCGTGTCGGGGTCGTCGCGCAGCAGTTGCCGGATGTGGGCGGCCGCATCGCGCAGGTCCTGCGCCGCGTTGCGGCCGCTTTGCAGGCTCAACTCAAGGCTTGCGATGGCGAGCCCCTTCTCGTCGGCATTGGTGGCCTGCTCGTAGAACTGCACGTTCTCCGTGAACGACTGCGCCCAAGACGTAGCCTCGGACGTGGCGTCGACGAACAACGCCAGCAGAGTCGTCACCTCGTCGTACAGGTGCGCATCGTGGGCGGAGAGAAGGGCCCGCTTGTCGTAGAGGGCGCCGTACAGCTCCAGCAAGCCATCCTTGGCCCCGTCGACGCAGTCGCGGGCCCCGTCGAAGTCCTCGGCGGCCAGGGCGTCCCCGGCGCAGCCGAGACCGTCCACGACCTGCATCATGCCCGTCTGGATGACGTCGACCGCGGCGGGGTCGGACTCGAGGGGCGCCGTTGTGGTGTTCGGCTGCGTCGTGGTCGACGTCGACGACAGGTTCGTGGCCGGGCTGCTGCAGCCGGCGACGGCGAAGGTCAGGACCGCAATCCAGGCGGCAAGCGCAATGCGCATGCACCGGGGAACGCAGGCCCAAGGGATGAGCATTGCCGGAGGCTCGGGCGTTCCGGCTCCCTGCGGGGGTGGCCTCGGCGGCCGGCTTGCCAACGAGGCCCCGGAGGGCAGGAGCCGAGTGCCCTCAGCGAGCGCAGCGATGCTGTGGCGCGACGGCGACCGGCCGCCGTCTCCGCCAGGGGGGTCCGGGGGATGCGCAGCGTCCCCCGGAGTCGGCACCTGCCGGCC
>JAZJZE010000012.1:27029-27641 GCA_040390065.1 bacterium
GAGCGGCGTTTCGCCGGTTCAGAGAAACTCCATTCCGCCTGCATTGCCCGATTGGACTTTGCGCACGGCGGTCTGCCCGAGTTGCTCTGCGAGCCGGTCGTAGTACTTGATGACGTCCTCGGTGACCGAGCTGCGCACGTTCCGGAGGGCTTCCTCGAAATGGTTCTTGTTGACGACGCGGGCCTTGCGGTCTTCACGCAGCGCGATGATCGCGGCTTCGCGGCACAGCGACTCGATGTCGGCGCCGACGTAGCCCTTCGTGAGGCGGGCGAGTTCGGCGAGGTCGACGTCCTTGCCGAGGGGCATCTTCTCGGTGTGCACCTTCATGATCATCAGGCGGGCACCCTCGTCGGGGGCGGAGACCTTGATGAGCCGGTCGAAGCGGCCCGCGCGCAGCAGGCCGGGGTCGATGATGTCCGGCCGGTTGGTGGCCGCGATGACGACGACGCCTTCCATGCCTTCCATGCCGTCGATGCTGGTGAGCAACTGGTTGACGATGGATTCTGTCACGTGGCTGCCCTCGTAGGCGCCGCGGCGTGGAGCGATGGCGTCGATCTCGTCGAGGAAGACGATGGACGGGCTGCTCTGCTTGGCCTTCTTGAAGATCTCGCG
>JAZJZE010000013.1:0-45731 GCA_040390065.1 bacterium
GCCCTCCTTGCAAACCGGCGCGCGCAGGCTTCCTGGAAGTTATGAAACAGCCTCTGGGCTGCATTCCCCAGAATCGCCGTCGAGGTTCCCCGAAATCCGGGGCCTCCCACACTGAGCCATCGGCAACGACGGCGACGCATCTCAGTCCGCGACGATCCTACGGTGCTCGCTGCAGCCCTTCAATCCGCGCCGTCGCATACAGTGGCGCTCCATAGAGCAATTCGATTGTCGGCGAGTCGAGGCGGGCCGACGTGACGGCGCCCACGGGGAGGCCGACGAGGCCGGATCGCAGTGGGGCAAAGAGCGCCTTGGCTTGCGGCGGAAGGACCAGCGTGCCTGCAGGCGCGGAGCCGTTGCCGACATACCACGGCGCCGACGGGAACACGGCGGGGTCGGCGGCCAATTCCCAGCGCGTCGCGTTCGCAGGGTCGTTGTGGAACTTCAGGCGGCCTTCGCTGGTGAAGATGAAGGCGTGCACGCGCACCACGTCGTAGCCGTCGACGCCGAAGCGCGGGCCGCCGGCACCGCGGGACACGGCGTGAGAGTACAAGGGAATCGAGGCGCCAGATTGCCAGCAGAATTCCACGTTTGTGCTGCTCGGGCAGGGCGAGGTGGGCGTGAAGGCGCCATCGCCGTACGTACCGGGCACGACGTCGACGACGTGCGACGCGATGTGCAGCAGGGTAACGCGGCCGGCCGGCATGTCGGGTGCGGGGAGCACGGGCACGGCGGCGACCCAGGCCTTGGCGGCATCGGATTGCGGTGTCGACACCGGCGTCTCCGTCGAAGCATGGTGCGCTGGGAGGAACACGGCGGCCGCAGCGACGGCGACCAGGCCAAGCACGATGGGGATGGCCCACTCGTTCTTCGCCATCAGTCCGCGCCGCCGACGGTCGGCTCGGGGGCGCGTTCGGCTTCCTCGGGGTCGCTGGGCACGCCGGAGGTGGCGGAGAGTTCGTCGGACGTCGCCTTCTCGCCCGCCTTGAGCGTGCGGATCTTCTTCACCGGCACGCCGCCGTAGACCGAGTTCGCATCCAGCGTCATGCCCTTGGGGACAAGACTCATCGCGCCGACGTGGCAATTGTCGCCCATGGTGACACCGGGGAAGATGTTGGCGTACTGGCCGACGGTGCAGTGGGCGCCGATGCGGATGGGTTGCCGCACGAGTTTGCCGCGCTCACCGACGTGGCCGAGGATGGAGGCGTTGGCGCCGATGATGGTGCGGTCGCCAATCGTGATGATGTCGAGGTCGTAGATGTGCTGCGTGTTCACGACCGCGTCGCGCCCGATCTTGGCGCCCATCCAGCGCAGGTAGACTGGGTACATGCTGATGAGGCGCGCAAAGCGGCCGAAGACGGTGTTGAACATGAACAGCATGCCGTTGTAGTTGTACCACGGCCAGATCTTGAACGAGTAGACCGAGACCTCGCCGAGGTGCGGCTTGAAGCGGAAGATGAATTTCACCAAGGGCAGCACGACCATGAGGGCGATGCCGAAGACGAAGAAGCCGAGGATGCTGAAGTAGATGCCAACCAGGGTGTCGAAGACCAAGTGGCCGTAATGGGACGACGGCCACACGTCCAATCCCCAGCCCCAACTGGCAAGCAGGAAGCCGGGCAGGGCCGCGACGGCCATCATGGCGCCGAGCGTCACGTAGGAGTAGACCCAGATGAGGTTCGCCGCGACCTTGATGGCTCGCACCATGGACGGCGACGCGATGTGGCCTGCCCCACTTCAACCCCGAGGCCGTCAACTTGAAAGGCCGCCCCGCCGTCGAACGCGTGTGCGTCCCCTGGTGGCCCTTGCGGGGGCCCTTCTCGTCCTGCTTGCCATCTCGGGCTGTTCTCAGCCCCCGACCACGCCGCCGCCAGCCCCCCCGAGCGCGCCGGCAACACTCCTCGAGCGCGTCGCCGAGCACGCGGGCAACGTCACGGTGGACGGCAAGGCTGCCGCCGACTGGTGGGCCGCATGGGTGCAGGCGCATCCCGAGAGGCTCCCCGCCACGCCGCGCAACGCCGAAGCCCGCGACGCCATCGTGGCCGAGCTGCGAGCGGCCGGCCTGTACGTCGAGATCCACAGGTACCCGGTCGGCACAGGTCCCCTGCGCGCGCCGCCGCAGGTGCCGTTGACCGTCAGCGCCGTCGTGGCCTACCACAATGGCACGGGCCAGCCCGACCACGTCATCGCGCTCACCAGCCACTACGACACCATGGCCGGCACCCTGTACGGCGCCTACGACAACGGCTCCGGAACGGCCGCCGACCTGGCCGTCTGCAAGGCCTTGGCCGCCCGGCCCATGAACAAGACGCTGGCGTGCATCTTCTTCGACGGCGAGGAGGAAGGCACCCTCGCTTCGCGCGAGTTTGCCAAAGAGGTCGCCGGCGCGTCTGGGCAAGTTCACTATGACGTCGTTCTGGGCTTCGACATGACAGGCATCAACTGGCCCGGCTACCCCGCGTGGAAGTTGTACGCCTGGGTCGGCGACGAGTTCGCCCAGCCTATCTTCCCCTTCGTCAATGGGACCCTCCACAAAGTCCTCGGATATCCCGACGCGGGGGCGCAAGCGTTCCCCTTCAACGACCGCAACTCGGACGAGGCGAGCTTCAAGGCCATCCACGTCCCGACCGTCCGCTTCGCCGGCGGCCGCACCGCCTCCACGTACCCGCAGTACCACATGCCACAGGATACCGTGGATTTCGTCGACCAGTTCGTCGGCGGCCGTGCCAACTTCGAGGCGGGCCTGGGCGCCATCATCCGAACGGCGGTGCAACTGGGCCTGGAGTTCGACCAGGTGAGCCTCGCCGACCTGACGGCGGAGTACGCGTAGCCCTACGCTTCAGCCCAGGTCTCGGCGTCCGGCGTTTCCCGGGAGCGTCGCAGCGCCGGCAGCGCCACGACGAGGGCCGCGAGAACTGCAATGGCGATGGCTGGCACGCGTAGCAGCACGGCAAAGGCGTCCGTCCACGTGATCGCCAACTGCGTATCCTCACATTGGGCGAGCGTGCCGCGCCCCGTCTGACCGGTCGCGAGGTCGTGGCAGCCCTCCAAGTCGTACGTGGCATGGAAGCCACTGGACAAGGCCTCGATGGCTGCCGACACCGCGAACAGGACGATGGCCCATACCGCGAGGCGCCAGAAGCGCCGCGGCAGGTCCATGCCTACGCCTCGACTGTCGCTGGAACCGGGACGGGGACGGGCTCGCGCTTGGCGGCGGCCTTCGGCAGCTGCGGCCACTCGAGGCGTTCACGGAACGGCCGGGCGGCCACCAGGAGGAGGGGCGGGTACAGAAGCTGTACCCAGTTGAGAATCGCCACGATGGGGCCGGGCGTGCCGATGCCGCCCGCGGACAGGCTGTCGGCAAAGACGATGAAGGCCATGACGCCGACCATGCCGAGGAGCATGAACGTCTGGTCCGCGCCGGACGCGAACACACCGGCCCGGGTGGCGTCGAGGTGCGCCTTCAGCCGCACGATGCACAGCACGATGCTCGCGGCAAACAGCGCGGAGAAGACGCTGAGGCCGATGTTGGGCGCGCCTTGCACGAAGGAGCCCGCCGCGGCGCACACGACAAGGATGACGAGGAGGTAGATTGGGCGTTCCAGGAGCCACTGCCGCGCGGTCATGCGCTCCGTCGGCGGCACCCGCAGCGCGCCCGTCGTAAGGACGAGCAGGAGTCCGGCCGTGGCGAGGAGGGCGACGACAATCGAGATCGGGTCGGTCATGCCGCCGGCGAGAAGCATGAGGCCGCCTCCAGGCCAGTACGCCGCCCACGTCCACATGGAGAACTTCATCGCGCTGCGCAGGCCCTCAAGAGTGGAGTCTCCCATCGTTGCACCTGGAGGGGGAAGCCGCTGGCTTGGGTATACGAACTTGTTGGCGAGGTCGCTTGAGATTAGGCTCATGCCCCAACTGTTGGTGCCGGGGCGACCTCTAGCCCTTCGTCTCGTACAGGCGAACGAGTTCCTTGACCGTGGTCGCTTGCGCCGGTGACTTGTCCGTGCGCCACCGTCCGGTAAAGCGCGGGAAACGCGCCGCCAGGCCTGCCTCCGGCTTGAGCACGCCCCACGCTGCGCGGTGCACGGGGGACAGCGTCAGTTCGGCGGCCTGCACCTCCATGACGATGGCGGGCTCGAACCAGACGTCAGGCTCCAGTCCCGAATCGACGCGGGCCGGCGCCTTGGCCGACACGTGGCTGGCAAAGCGCCCCTTCAGGCTCTCGAGTGTCACGTCGTCGAAGCCCGTGCCGAGCTTGCACACGGAGACGAAGCGGCCGGACTCCTCGTCCCGAGCCGCCATGAGCAGGGCACCGTACCACCCGGCGCGCCGGCCCCGGCCATGGAACGCGCCGATGGCCACGAGGTCCATCGTGTCGACGAGAGCCTGCGTGTAGTCGGTCTTGAACTTGATCCAGGCAAATCCCCGCGAGCCCGCCTTGTACGGGGCCTCGGGGTCCTTGCACATGATGCCCTCCGCGCCTTCCTCGACGGCTTGGTCGAAGAAGGCCTCCATCGACTCGACGGCCGTGGCGGTGTGACTTGTGCTCAAACGGATGGGGGCATCCGGGTCCTTGACGAGGCCGGCAAGGCGCTCGCGCCGTTGGGCCAGCGGTTCGTCCATGACGCTTGCGCCATCCATGGCGAGGCAGTCGAACAGCACGAGCGTGATCGGGATCTCCTTCGCCATGGCAGCCAGATCCGTCTTGCGACCGCGCCGGCGGCTCACTTCCTGGAACGGTCGCAGCCGGCCCGCCTCATCCAGCGCGACGCCCTCTCCCTCGACGATGCAGGCCTTCCCCTTGAAGTGGCTGCGCAGGTTCGCCGCAACGTCGGGGAACTGGTCGGTCAGGTTCTCCAGCCGCCGCGAGAAGAGGCGGACAGGCGCCTTCGGGTCGGCGGGGACGTGGGCCTGCATGCGCAACCCGTCGTACTTGTATTCCATGAGGACCCGGCCGCGCATCTTCTCGAGGATCTCCGGCAGGGTCTTGAGACGCTCCGCAGCCATCGGCCGCACAGGCACACCCGCCACGATGCCGAGCTTGTCGACGGCCGCCATGCCGCCCTTTGCCAGGGTCGCCGCGACGACAGCGAGGTCGCTGCGCAGGTCGTACGCGTGTTCAAGGCGGGCGCGCACGGATTCCTGCTCGGCGCGTTCGTCCTCCGTCATGTCCTGCACGCTGCGGACACCGCGGCCCACATGCGCTGCCGTCATGGCGTCGAGGAACGTCATGTCGGCGACGCCAAGGCGCAGGCGTCCGGCGACGGTCCGCGTGATGAAGCGCGCCTCGAGGGGCCCGGCGTCGAGCAGCAGCTTGGAGAGGAGCCGTTGCTTCGCCTCCTGCGAACCCGCGCCCGTCGTGCGCGCGATGGCCTGCAGGGTTGCGAAGACGTCGGCGACGGTCAACTCGGAGGGACCGAACAGGCTCGCCTGCTTGCGGCCGCGCTGCCCAAGGACGGCTTCCGCAAGCAGGCCCAAGTCGCCCTTTGCGCGGTACTCGGCCTCCAGGCGCCCGAGCGTCTCGTCCGATTTCGTGGAGCCGCCGGATGCGATGGCGAGCGCCTTGAGGATCTGCTTCTCCGCCAAGCCGACCTCGAGGCCCTCCCAGTCGGGGGCGACGGCGCCCTGTACCAGGCGCACGACGGCCTCCACGTCGGGCCCTTTCACCTCGGCAAGGAGTTCGGCGAGGATGCGCGTCATGTCGAGGCGCCCCGGCGTGCCCTCCAGCCGTTCGCAGAATTGCGCGAAGCGGGAGTATCCGAGAGCCACGGTGTAGCCAGGCGCGGCGCCCGGAAAAAGGGCCCGGGCGGCAGCGCCATCAAGCCGTGCGGGCATGGCCGTTCGTGAAGCGCCTCATCGCCCTCGTGGCCGTCCTCCTTGCCGGCTGCGGCTCCGCGCCGGCTGCGCCCCATGAGGGCCCCTACGACCACGCCGCGCTCGCCATGTCCCTCGAGGTAGGGATCGATGCGCCGTCGTCGGGTTCGGCCGGCTACCGCCTCGACGTGACCGTGCGCGCCCTGTCCGGCGACCGCTCCGAGGCGTACGCGTGGGATGGAAACCTGACCTTCCACTTCGTGCCGGCGGATGTACGCAATCCGAAGGGCCTCGTCACGTGCCACGCTGCATCGTCGTTCGACGTGACGCGTGCGGTGCGCCTGGCCGCATTCCGCAACGACCTCGGCGCAGGCGACCACTGGACGCTGCCGCTGGCCATCCAGGATTCCCGCTTCGGCGACGGCCACTATGCGGTCACCGTCACCGCCGCCTTCGACCACGCGGCCACGCCTCGCCAGGTCAAGGCCGAATTCACGCACTGCCCGCCGCCCGCCGCCTGACCGGCCACGCTTATACCCTGGAGGGCGCTGGAACGGCCGTGCATCCGAGCGCCAACATCCGGGCCACGGCGTCGCGCCACCTTTCTGGGCGCACCATCGTCCTTGCCGTGACGGGCTCGATTGCCGCGGTCAAGACCGTCGAACTGGCCAGGGAACTCCTGCGTCACGGCGCCGACGTCGTCCCCGTCATGAGCGACGCTGCGACGCGCATCCTGCACCCGGACGCCCTCGAATTCGCTACTGGCCACAAGCCCATCACCAAGCTGACCGGTGCAACGGAACACATCTCCATCCTCGGCGACGTGCCGGGCCGCGCCGACCTCCTGCTTGTGGCTCCGGCCACCGCCAACACCGTGAGCAAGATGGCCTTGGGCATCGACGACACGCCGGTCACGACGTTTGCCACCGTGGCCTTTGGCGGGGGCGTCCCCGTCGTCGTGGCCCCGGCCATGCATGAAGGCATGCTCGCCCACCCGCTCATGGCCGCGCACGCACGCACCTTGCGTGACAAGCTCGGCGTCACGTGGGTCGAGCCGACGCACGACGAGAAGAAGGCCAAGCTCGCCGACGTCGAAGCCATCGTCGAGGCCGTCATCCACCGCCTCGCCAACGACTCGCGCCGGCCCGGACCGCTTGCGGGCCAACACGTCCTCGTCATCTCCGGTTCGACGGCCGAGCCCCTCGACCCGGTGCGCATCGTCGCCAACCGCTCCTCCGGCCGCAGCGGCCACGTGATCGCCACGGAGTTGCACCGCCTCGGCGCTGCCGTCGACCTCTGGGAAGGCCACGTCACCGAGGCGGCGCCGAGCCACCTTGCAGGCTCCACGACGCGCTTTGACACGCACGCGGACCTCATGGCCTTGGTCAAGCGCACGGCTCTTGGCCGCTTCGACGAGGTCTGGATGCCGGCCGCCATCGGGGACTACACGCCGCAGGCGGCCAAGCACAAGATCGCAAGCGGCAAGGGTCCCATCGCAGTCACGATGAAGCCACTGGGCAAGGTCATCGACGCCGTGCGGCGCAAGGCACCGAAGGCGGTCCTTGTCGGCTTCAAGGCCGAATCCGAGCGGGCGAGTCTCTTGCCCCGGGCCCGCGAACGGCTTACGCGCTACAAGGCGCAGTTCATCGTCGCCAACGCAAGCGACGCCTTCGGGGCGGCCACTTCCACCGTCCACCTCATTGGCGCTGGCGGTGAAGCCTCGACGTTCTCCGGCCCGAAGGAGGAGACCCTTGCCGCCGTCGTGCAGGCCGTGGCGTCCTCGCAGGTCGCGGCGCGCGGCAGGCGGAAGGCACGGTGAAGGCGAGCGCCGCGTTTGCGCCGGGCCACGTGTCGGGCCTGTTTGCCGTCCACGACGAGTGGGCCAACGCGTTGGCGAAGGGCTCGCGCGGCGCCGGTTGGTCCCTGGACAAAGGAGCGACGGCGCTCGCTCGTCCGGGTTCGGGCCAATGGTCCGTCGATGGCGTCGCCCACGCGCCGGTCACGCGCCGCGCCCTCGACTTGCTCGACCCGCGGACGCGCGAACTGGACATCCGCGTCCGCTTGGCGCTCCCTGTGTCTCAGGGCTTTGGCATGAGCGCCGCCGGCAGCCTGGCTGCGTGCCTGGCGGCGGCGGACCAGCTCGGCCTCGACGGGGCTGCCGCCCTGGCCGCGACGCACCAGGCCGAGGTGGAGTCCGGCACCGGCCTGGGCGACGCAATCGGTTCGTGGCTTGGCGGCGTGGAGGTCCGCGTGGCGCCGGGCATCCCGCCCCACGGCGGCGCGGTCCAGGTCGCCGCGGCAGCCGACTTCCTCTTCTGCGTGTTGGGTGACGCCATCGCGACGCCGGCCGTCATCCGTGATGACGCGTGGAAACGCAGGACGCGTGCCGCCGGCGACGGCGCCGTCGACCGCATCCTTGCCGCCGGCAAGCAAGCCGCCTGGCCGGCAATCCTTGCGGAGTCACACGCCTTCAGCCTTGCCTTGGGCCTCATGCCGGCAACGATGCGACGCGTGGGCGAACGACTGCCGTCCGGCGTGTCCTGGGGCCAATGCATGCTCGGCAACACGTTGTGGGCGACGGGGCCGGCAAGTGGCCTCGCCGATGCACGGCCCATCCTGGCCGCCGCCGGCTCGGTGCTGGACGCCGCCATCGACCCGCACGGCGCGCGACTCGTCAGGCCTTGACGATCGGCAAGCGCACGGTGAACGTCGAGCCTTGACCGGCGCCTGCTGACGCCACTGCGATGGTGCCGCCGTGCTGCTCGGCGATGCCCTTGCAGATGTACAGCCCCAAACCCGTACCGCGTTCGTTGGGAGCCATCGCTTGCCGGTCATGCACCTGCGAGAAGGCGCGAAACAGCTTGGCTTGGTCGGCGGCCGTGATGCCGCGCCCAGTGTCCGCGACGTCGAAGCGGACGAAGGTCCCGTCGGCCTGGGTCGAGACGGTGATGCGCCCGCCGGCCGGGGTGAACTTGAGCGAGTTGCCGATGAGGTTGGTCAGGACCTGGTTGATGCGCACCGGATCGCATGTGAGCGGCAGCGCGCCAGGCGCGTCCACGACGAGAACGATGGACCGTTCCACGCCCTGCGCGCGCATCGACTCGGTTGCCTGACGAACGAGGACGGCGGCATCTGCGGACTGCACGTCGAGGCGCAGACGGCCAGCATCCAGATTGGCCATGTCCTTGAGGTCGCCGACCATCGCGACGACGTGCTCGACGTTGCGGCGGATGATGCCGAGGGACTTTGCCTGCGGCTCCGACAATGGCCCGCCTGCGGTCTCCAGCAGCCGGACTTGCAGGCGCACAGGCGTAAGCGGGCTCGCAAGGTCGTGCGTGATGTTGGTGAGCATCTGGGTGCGCGCCGCTTGTGCGGCCTTGACTTCCGCGAGCGACCGCTCGACCTGTTGGCGCAGCTGCAGGTTCTCCAGCAGCATGACGAACTGGCGCGTCGTCAGGAGGCCGATGACGACGATGGCGTTCCAGAACAGGAAGGGTTCGAGCCAACCCTCGCGGAGCTCCACGATGATGCCGGCCACCGTCGCGACGACGAATGGCCCCAGGGGCAGGACGGTCAGGGCAAGGCCCGGTCGCGGCGCCTCGCTCGCCGCCACGATGGGGATGGGCCGGATGGCTGCGTATCCGATGCACAGGAAGCAGGCTGGCCAACCCACATCGGACCACGACCCGGAGGCGTACGAGTTGTGGGCCAACTGGTACCAGAATCCGACGTCGGCGAACGTGAGGGCGGCAAGCGCGGCCCCGAGCCACGCAAGAGTGCGCTGGACGCTGGGCTGCACGCGCGTTGCCACCAAGAGGAGGAGGGAGACGAGGATGAGGTCGCCCAGGGGATACGCCAACGACAAGACCTTGGCAAGCGTCGTCGCCTGCTGTCCAGCGTAGCTTGCAAGCGGGCGCAGCACCGTGGCCCAGCCGATGAAGAGGATGGCCCCGGCGATGAGGAATCCGTCCAGGAGCGTGCGCACACGCGACGTGACGGCCGTGCCGCCGACGACCATTCCGAGGAGGGCTGCCCCCGCCGCCGGGATGAGCAGGATGTACCCGGCATCCGCAAGGGAGGGGAACGGGACCGTGCGCAGTTCGATGGGGATGTCGCGTTGGGTCCACAACTCCAGGTACGTCCACATCGAATTGCCGAGGGCCCAGGCAAGGCTACCGGCCCCGATGAGTTGCCAGGCAAGCCGGCGCTCTCGGGGCAAGTAGTGGGCCCGCCACAACGACAGGCCGGCGACGGCGGCGGGGATGATCGTGCTCGAGACGTCGACGAAGGTTCGCGTCGCAAGCAGCCCGCCCCACGACATCCGGGTCCATGCGACGAACGATGCCAGGAAGACGACTGCGGCGGCGGCGTAGGCCATCCGCAAGGGACGCGCCTGCCTGCCGTACGGGTCGGGCACCACTTTGCAACCAATGCATCGCATCCCTCTTGGCCGTTGCGGGCGGACGGGGCCGGCCGGGCGCTCCCTGTTACTTGAAGCGGATCGTTTCGGCGTTCTGCAGGCTGCGCGCTTCAATGCCGAACTTCGCCTTGATGGATTCGGCGAGGTCGATGCACTTCGAGGCCTCGCCATGGCCCGTCAGGACGAGTTTGGGCATGGGCTCCATGTTCTGGATGAAGTTCATGAGTTGCCGGCGGTCGCAGTGGCCGGAGAAGCCGTCGATTGTCACGAGTTCCATCTCGACGCGCACGGAGCGTGACTGGCCGGCCTCCTGCACCGGGATCTCGCGGTACCCGCGCTGCAGTTTGCGCCCCAGGCTGCCCTCCGAGTTGAAACCCACGAAGCAGAGCGAGTTCTTGGCGTCGTCCGCCCAGTGCCGCAGGTATTCGAGGACCGGTCCGCCGGTGAGCATGCCAGAGGTGGCCAGCACGATGCATGGTTCCGGGTCCGCGCAGATGCGCTGACGCATCTCGTGCGAGTCGACACGCTTGAAGATGCCCGACGACAGCGGGTTGTCGTTCTGCTGGAAGATGCGCTGCTTCAAGCCGTCGTTCAGGTACTCGGGATAGCACGTGTGCAAGGCCGTGGCTTCCCAGATCATGCCGTCGAGGTAGACGGGCATGCGCGGGATCTGGTTCGTACGCATGAGTTCCTCGATGACGAGCATGACCTCCTGGCTGCGGCCGACGGCGAAGACGGGGAAGACGGTCTTGCCCTTGCGCGCGGCGGTGCGGACCAGGACGTCCTTCGTTCCCTCCGCGGCCTCGGTCCGCGCGGGTTGCGTGTTGTCCTTGCCACCGTACGTCGACTCCACGATGATGGCGTCGAGGCGCGGGAACTTGTTGTTGGCCGGGTTGAAGAGCCACGAACGCTCGTACTTGATGTCACCGGAGAATGCGACGTTGTAGAGGCCGTCGCCGACGTGGAAATGCGCCACCGACGAGCCGAGGATGTGGCCCGCGTCGTGGAAAGTGAGGCGAAGGTCCGGTGCCACGTCCGTGGTCTCGCCCCAATCGACCGTGATGGTGTTGCGCAGGGCGTTGCGGACGTGCTCAGCGTCGTACGGCTTCTTGACACCTTGCGCCTCGGCGACCCGGATGTAATCCATCGTCAGCAGCGCCATGATGTCCCGCGTCGGCGGCGTGCAATAGACCGGGCCGTCGTAGCCGTACTTGAACAGCAGAGGAACGAGGCCGCAGTGGTCGAGGTGGCCGTGCGTGAGGACGACGGCGTCGAGGCTCGTAAACGGCTGCACTTCGCCGAGAGTGAACATGGGAGTCGCGGGGTCGTTCTCCTCGAACTTCACGCCGCAGTCGACGAGCACCTTGGAGTCCTGCGTCTGCAGCATGGCGCACGAACGGCCCACTTCTCGCCAAGCGCCGAGGGCCGTCATGCGGATCCAATGCTCGTCCCCCTCGGGCGCAGCGCTGCGGTGCATGCGACGGCCCACGCGGCGCAGGAACAGCCGGCGCTGGTCGGCCACACTGCGCAGGTATTCGCGCACCTCCTTCACGGTGCGGCTGGGAATCGGCGGCGTGCGGATGACCTTCGGGTTCCACCCCACTTCGGCGCGGATCTTGTTGAGCGTCGAGCCCTTCGCGCCAATGGCAAGTCCGGGCCGCTGCACTTCGAGCGTCACCTCGCCGATGGCCGGCGACCACGACAAGTCCGTGATTCCGGCCTCGGCGGGCACGACGGCGCGGATGCGCTTGTCCGCCTCCTCCGGCGGCATGAGCACAGATGGGTCGGGGCGGATGGCGACGCGCTTCTGCAAGGCCCGCGCAAGTTTGGAGATGAGGCCGCCATCCTCGGCGAAGGCCGCCGGCGTCTTCGTGTACAGCACGAGTTCGTGCGCCTCGAAGTCCATGTCCGTGACGTCAACGGAGCGCGGCAGGATCGCGTCGACCTGCTTGCGCAGATCCTTCAGGAGGTCTTCGACGGAAGCCATGGGGTCGCCCAGAAAAGCCCAGGGACGCGTCCCCGGTTGTTCTTGTCATGGGCGACGGGGTTGATGGGGGTTTCGCCCGGCCGGCGGCCTACTTGCCTGGGGCTGGCCGGGGACCCGACGCCGACGGCCGCGCCGCCATCGAGGACGGCTGCGGCGACGAGGCGACGACGTGCCAAAGGAAGCGGCCCAGCACGGCTCCCGACAGAATCAGCGTCCCGTGGAAGCCCCATTCCAGTGCCAGAAGGCCTTCGAGGTTCATGCCGACGTGCATGTGAAGGGCGTCATGCGGCACCCAGTTCACGAGCAGCCACCCGATGGCGAGGTAGGCGGGGATGGCAAGCCGGGTCGAGCCCGCGGCGGCGCGCACCGGGTGGTAGCCGAGGATCAAGAAGGCGATGCCCGCTCCGAAAGCGGCCGCCTCGAAAATGGAGTAGGCGATGAATCCGCCAAGCAGCGCCCCAGTCGGCTCCGTGGGCATCGGGGCGGGCGGCCAGAGGATGGCGCCGAGGGGTCCGGTTCCCTGGAGGAGGAATCCAAAGGCGGCAAAGGGCAGTGCGACGAGGGCGTACTTGGTTCGTGGGTTCATGGAGGTCAGGCCTCGACCCCAATGGCGTGGCAGGTGGAATGTAGCTTCCCGCGCAGGGCTCCGAGACTTCTCGGAACCGGCAGGCGAACCCTTCATGAAGTCCGGCCCCCGATTGCCTGGATGCCATGGACCTGTCCAAGCTTACCGCCGAGGCCTACGGGTCGGGCCGCCTCGAGATTCTGCGCCTGCTTGCCGCGCAACCCCAACGCTATACTGACCTTGTGCGCCGGTTGGAGCTCTCGGAGGGCGAGGTGTCGCGGCATCTGCAGCGCTTGCACGCCGCCGGCCTGGTCGACAAACTTGCCACAGGAGGCTTCACGGCGACGCCGCTTGCTCGCCTCGCGCTGTGCTTCGCGGGAGCGCTGGGCCTCATGGCGCGCCACGACCAATACTTCCGCAGCCACGACGTAGCCGCCCTCGACGAGCCGTTCCTGCAACGCCTCGGCGACTTGGCGTACGCCGAATTCCTGACCGACCCACTCGAGGTGCAGGCCGCGATGATGCGGCTTTTCCAAGGCGTCGAGGGACGCTTCGACGGCATCTGCCTCGTGGCCGAGCATATGGCCATGGGAGATCCAAGTGAACCCCTGAAGGTGCTGGCGCAGCGCGCGAGCGACCACGGGACGCGCGTCCGGCTGCTCCTGCAAGACGAGGACGCGCAACTGGGGGTACGGGTCCACTGCGGCGTCGCGCCAGGCATCGAGTACCGGACGGTCCCGGTGTCGCGCGTCGACCTCATGGTCACCGGCAACATGGCGATCCTGGGTTTCGTCGACCGTGATGGCCGCATGGATTACAACCAGTGCTTCGGCGGATCCGACGCCCGCTTCATCGCCTTCTGCCAAGACTACTTCGACGTCGTCTGGGCCCGCGCCAAGATCGTTCCATCGGGCATCGTGCAAGCCGCGACGCGGGCCGCCCGTTCAGAAGGGGACGTGGTCCGCCCGACGCGACGGGTCACTCGGTCCAGCTGAGCGGCAACTTCAGCGCCTTGTGGCGCTTCACGATGTCCTCTTCTTCGAGGCGGCGGAAGCCTTTCTCGTCGATGACGGCGATGTCCATGCCGTTGCCGGAGGCGGAGTCGCGGCGCATGGCGGCGTTGAGGGCCCGGATGGCAAGATCGATGCCTTCCTTTGCGGGGATGTCCTCGGTCATGCGGTCTTCCAGCACACCGTAGGCGAAGGGCGAGCCGGAGCCCGTGCACGTCCACGTCTCGGGGATGGCGCCTCCGGCGGCGTCGACGGAGTAGATGTGGCCGCCCGTCTCGTCACGTCCGCCCAAGATGAGTTGCACCCAGTACGGCGTGAAGCGGCTTGCGTTGAGGATGTTGCCCAAGAGTGTTGCCGCGGACTTCACTGGCATCGGGCCGTCGCGCTTGAAACGGTACAGTTGCGCCTGCGCCTGCAAGTGGCGGGCGATCATCTGCGCGTCGCCGACCAGCCCGGCCGTGGTGAGCGCCAAGTGCGTGTCGACTGAGTAGAGTTTCTGCGTGTCCTTGTGGCCGATGAGGTGGCCCATGGTCGCGCGCTTCTCGGTCGCCATGATGACGCCGTCGGTGCACGCGATGGCGAGTGTCGTCGTGCCTGTCTTCGTGGCCGGCGCGCCGTGGGCGGGCCCGTTTCCGACGGACGGCATCGGGATGCGAAGTTCGCGGCCAGGCGCGAGACCGGAGGCGGGGGCACCGCTCATGGCCGCCGCTGCGTCGAGCGGGCCGTCGAACGGGTTGAAGGATGGGAAGTCCATGCAGGCTTTCCAAGCACGCCGGCCGTATGAACGGTTCGGCCGCGCCGTCGCCGTTAAGTGGGCGACCACCTGGCCAATCCCATGCAGCCTCCCGTCGTCATCCTGGTGGGCCCGACACACCCGGGCAACGTCGGCGCGGCAGCCCGCGGTGCTGCGAACTTCGGTTGCACCGACTTCCGCGTCGTCGACCCCAAATGCGACATCCACGGCAACGAGGCGCTCAACAGGGCGAAGCACGCGAAGGCCATCCTCGAGAACGCGAAAGTGACGGCGACGCTCGGCGAGGCGCTGGAAGGCGTCAGCATGGCCGTCGGCACGACGGCCCGCACGTCGCTTGCTGAGAACCGCTTCAACCGCAAGCCCCTCGACGTGCGCGACTACATGGAGACCTTGCGCGGCTGGGACGGCAAACTCGCCTGGGTCTTCGGCCGCGAAGCCGACGGCCTCACCGGCGCCGAGGTCGACCAGCTCGACCAACTCGTCACCATCCCGACCGCGGAGTATTGGAGCCTCAACCTTAGCCACGCGGTGACGCTGTGCTGCTACGAGCATCACCGGATGCGTTCGGCGGCGCGCAGCGTCGAACGCCAACTCGACCCCGACGCGCTTCTGGCCCTCAACCGTGCATGGGACGCCATGATCGAGGAGACGGAGCCACGCGAATGGCGGCGCCGCACCGCGCGGGGTGTCTGGCGGAAGGTCATCGGCCGCAGCGCGCCGGACACGTTCGAGGTGCACAACGTCATGGGCATCCTCGCCAACGCCTTGAAGCGCTTCGGCCGCCCGGGCTTCCAGACGGAGTCGTCGCAGCAGCACCTCAAGGAACAGGGCTTGCTGGTGCCGCCGCTCGATGACGAAGACAAGTAGTGTGGCCAGCGCCACGCCTGTCAACAGGTGCAACAGATTGAACGGATACGCTGCCGTTCAATGTGTTCCATCCTTCCCATCGGTTGACCTGGCGCGCCCGATGGGCAAGCCTACAACCTCCTCACCCATGGCAAGCCCATGGTTTCCTGGGTGCCGCAGATCGTGGTCCCGCCGCTGGCCGCCCTCGCCTTCCTGCGCGGTCTCGACCGGCGGTGGGTCATGTGGCTAGCACCTACGACGTACCTCGCTGACCTCGACTACCTCGTGCCGGGCGAACACCGCGTCTACACGCACAGCCTCGTCATCCCTCTCATCCTCATGTGGTTCGTCGCGTTCCTCTGGCGGCGCAAGGCCCGCGACGCCGGCTTCTGGGAATACGCCACCCGGCCCGGCTGGGGCCTCGGCCTTACGCTGACGGCGTACTACTTCACGGCGCATGCGGTGATGGACGTCTTCACCGGCGGTGTCGCGCTCTTCTGGCCGATCCTTTGGACGAACTTCTACGTCGACTTCTCCATCACGCTCGACCTCGTGCACCACACAATCACGCCCCAGGCGGAGACCGGGGCGACGCCGGAGCCGGCGCCGCTCGACGAAAACTACCCATGGCTGTCGCCCGAACATTCGGCCATCCTGGCCTTCCTCCTCGTCCTCGGCCTCTGCGCACTCGGCTGGTGGGCCATCCGTCGCCGGCGACGCGCCGCCTGACGCTCGTCGGCTTCATCCAAAAAGGGGAAGACAGGCCTGCAGGTGGACGGCCACGTGCGCTGGCCCCTCCCCGTCGTCCTCGTCGCTCTGCTGGCGGCCGGGCTGGCGGGCTGCGGGGGCCAAGAACCCGCCACTGCGGACGCCGATGGCGACGGACTCTTCGACAACGAGGAGGTTGCAGGCTGGGACATCGAGGTGGATACGCCTGCCGGCCACGAGACCCGACACGTGACCAGCGACCCCGGCCTTGCCGACACGGATAGCGACGGCATCGATGACCACTACGAGTTCCTGCTGGGTCTGGATGCGCACTCCAACGATACCGACGTCGATGGCCTGACCGATTGCCAGGAAAGCCGCCACTCGGTGCGCGCCCAATGCGACGACCCATCGTACCACGGCGCCACGGACGGGGGAACGGGCACGTTGGCTTTGCAGTGGGACACCGACCTCGACGGCCTGCCCGATGGGTTGGAGGTCGGCGGTTTCACGGTGAAGCTGCCAAACGGCGATTCACGCATCGAGCACACCGATCCAGCCCGTGGGGACACTGACAGCGATTTCCTCCCCGATGGCAAGGAGCTTCGCGACTTCCACTCCGACCCGCTCAACCCCGACACCGACGGCGACGGCTGCAAGGACGGCCAGGACCCGGTCCCGCTTGCCCTGGAGCGCTACTCGCTCAAGCCGGGGAACATCACGCTCCGGCAAGCCGCCCACGTCCGGTTGCGTCTGCTTCTGGCCGGAACCGTGGCCCTCGGCGGTGGCGATGGTGGCCAAGCGGTTCCGGCAGGCACGACCGACTTGTCGGGCATGGCCGTCCCCGCAGTCCGGCCGACCGGCTGCACGACGACTCCCACGGCGCCTTGGGTCACCGTCAGCGTCCTGGTGGAAGACGCGGGAAGCGGCCAACCGCGACTCTTGGACACCTTCTCGGGCAACCCCGGAGGATCCGCGCAAGCCTACTGGAACGTCGCCACGGGAACCATGAGTTGGAAAGGGGACGGCGCAGCGCCCGCGGCGGGGCCCTTCCACTGGTCCGGCGCCGATGGCGACATCTTCTTCGTCCCACTCCTGGCGGCGGGTCAAACGACATAACCATAACCCTTAAGAGAAAAGGTGGTCCTCGTTGGGTTGAACCGAGCCCGAAGAACGGGCACCGGGTCCGATGGATTCGTGGTATGAAATGAACCAAACGCTTGCTCTCCGCCGCCTCGCCATCCCGGCCATCGGCCTGCTCATCGCCTCGGCCGTCCTGGCCAGCATGCCCGCCGCCTCGGCCGCCCCTGGCGACTTCCCGGCGAACTTCAACATCGTCTCCGTCTCCACGCCAGCTCCCCTCGAGCCGGATGGCCTGGCCGGCACGATCGCTGTCCACTACGTGTACAACTACCCGAACACGTTCATCACGGCAAGCGGCGTCACGGCGGCGGCAACGACCCTGCACTTCACCCCTGCGCCCTCCTGCGCTGGAACCGGCTTCCTCCTGACGGGCGCCACGACGATTCCCATCATCATCAGCCCGCCTGGCCCGAACAGCGGTACGGCCGCCGGCAAGGTCGAGGGCGACGCAACCTTCCACATCCAGGCAACCTCGGACGCCCCCGGCGAGACCCCGGTCACCTGCACGTTCACGGCCTACGTCGATGCGTGGGGCCCGAACAACGACGTCCCGAAGACGGACCCCCCGAGCACCGGCTCGACCCCCGTCATCGCGACGTACCACGGCCTGGTCGGCGCCACCGTCCCCGTCACCATCGACGAGGCCGGCCCGCAGAAGACCATCAACTACGCCATCCACCTGGTGAACCTCGGCAACGCCCGCACCTTCGTGAACTTCAACGTCGTCGACCTGCACTCGGCGGACGGCTGGAACCCGGTCGCACCGAGCCAGACGTCGCTCGAGTCCAAGAACCAAGGCGGCACCCAGACGACCGCGGACGCCAACTTCCTCATCTCCACGCCGTACAAGAACGGCTGGAACAACAAGGAATCGACGTTCCAGCTCAAGATCCAGCCGCAGTCCACGAAGAACCCGCAACTGATCGGCAACGAGATTACGGTGAACATCCTGGCCCGCGTGCGCGGCATCTACGTGCCCGGACCGGACCCGATGCTCATGGTCGGCGCCATCCTCGGCACGGCCCTGCTGGCCCGCCTGCGCAAGACTGCCTAAGCCGCAGAGGCGCAAGCCGTGCGGTCTTCACCCCTCTTCTCCTCCCTTCTCCTCGTCGCTCTTCTTTCGGCTTCCCTTGCGACCCTGGCCTCGCCAGCCCACGCCCAGGGTCCGGTCATCCCAGCGAGCTCCTACGATTTTGAACTGACGCCGCCGCCTGGGCCCGTCCGGTTCACCAACTTCCCCGGCCCGTGGGAGACGAGCCTGACGTACCATGACTTGTCCCGCGACTCCCCGACGTCGCTCGT
Organism: bacterium; assembly: GCA_040390065.1. Classification (GTDB taxonomy): domain Archaea; phylum Thermoplasmatota; class E2; order JACPAO01; family JAHFTW01; genus JAHFTW01. Next base: position 18,544 of record JAZJZE010000013.1, read on the forward strand.
GCCGGGCGGCTCGCCGACGAACGTGCCCGTCTTCAAGCACTCGGTGGCCTTCTCCATCGACCCCCCTCCGGACAAACTCCTGCTCGTTGGCTGGCAGGCAGACATTCCAGCAGGCTTGACGTCCCAGGCCGGCGACGGGCCGGTGCAGGTCGTGTTCCGCGGCATCCTCACGGCGTCGCCGACCACGGTCCCGTACGTGCACGTGCGCGTCACGGCCACCATCACGACCCAACCTGAAAACCAGGCGTTCAACCGCTCCGTCGACCTGACCCTCGTGGCCCTCGGTTTCCCGACCATCCAGACGCAAAGCAACGGCCCGCAGCTCAAGCTCGAGCCCCGCGAACGCGGCGACGCCGTCTTCACGGTCAGCAACATCGGGCTCTACCCGAAGAACGTGCAATTCAAGCTGACCGGCAACCCGTGCGACATGGCCGTCGGCGTGCCCAGCACAATCGCCTTGGCGGGCGGCGACTCGCAGGAGGTCCACTTCTCCGCCGTGGCGCCCTCCAACAGCTTCTGGTACCAGGGCGACAACTGCTCCCTGACGCTCGCTGCATCGGACCCGACCAACCCGAACGACTCCAAGACGGCGAACGTCATCATCAAGGTCGAAGGCTTCTACGTCGACCCGACATGGATCTTCAACTGGATCGGCCTCATCATTGTCGTCGTCCTGCTCGTCTTCCTGATCCGTCGCCGCAAGGAACGCCGCGAAGAACGCATCCTCGGCAAGCCGCAGAAGCCGTGGCTGATTCCCGTCGAGCAAGTGTACCTGCGTGAACTGAAGGCCCGCGACCCCCGCGCCTGGTACGTCGTGCGCCACTACCTCATGGAGGAGGAGTACCGCTCCAGCCTCCTCTGGTTCAAGGCGTTCAAGGCGGCGACGAAGGGCGACCGCAAGAAGGAAACGTTGATCCTCCAGCAGGAGGACAAGTACGCCAAGTGGAAGGCCAAGTGGGCCAAAGCCATCGCCAAGCCCCTCAAGACGGCCGACCGATACGAGGCCAAACTGCAACGCAAGCTCGACCGCAAGGCCCGCAAGACCTTCCGCAAGGCGCGCCGCAAGAGTCGCCGCCTGTCCGCCAAGATCAAGTCCGCGCAAGCCAAGCTGCAGAAGCGCTCCGACGAGAAGTGGGAGAAGCAGCGCGCCAAGGCCGAGAAGAAGGGCCGCCCCATCCCCGAGAAACCGATTCTGGCGGCACCGGCGTTACCAGCCGAGGCCGTCCAAGGCAAACCCGTTCTGGCCGAACACAAGTGGGCCAAACGCGCCGCCCGCTACCGCCGCCGCATGGTGCGCAAGCAAGGCAACCTCGAAGTCAGGTTCGAGAAAGCCGACGCGCGGTACCTACGCAGGATCCGCCGCAAGGTCGGCAAACTGGCGCGCAAACTCGACGACCCTGAATTCGTGGCGGAACATCCGCTGCTGAGGAGCGAGGCGTAAGCCGCTCCTCAGTCAGGCGGGCGGCCTGGAGGGCCGTGCGCGTCGAGGCGTAAGCCGCTCCTAAGTCAGGCGGGCGGCCCGCGGGGCCGCGCGCATGGAGGCCTGCCGAATTTCGGGCCCGAGGTCCGCATGACATTTCGCTGACCCCTGCGAAGAACGGTTAGGCCTTCGCGGACGTCCATGGCCGGCCAAGCACGTCCATGGCCGTCCAATCCAATCGGCGCGGCACGCAATCGGCGTGCCTGGCCCTCTACTCCATCGGTTTGAGGCGGACCTTGGCCAAATCGAATCCGGCGGGGCAGGGCAGCGGGCCTTCGTTGGCGACGATGGCGTGTCTTGCGCCGGCGGTCGGGCCGACGGGGTGGCACAGGCCGTAGTTGGCGCAGTCGGGGCGACCGCATGGGACTGGCGTCCAAGCCGCGGCGGTGCCGCGCAGGTGCCGCGTTTCGATGCTGGAGACGAAGTCGGTTTCGGCGACGGTGACGACGTGCACCTTGCCGCCGTCGTGCAGGGCGCAGGGGTGGGTGACGGCGCGCAAGGCGGTGACCTGGTACGCGTGGCCGGGTGTGAGGCCGAAGCATAGCTTCTGGAATGGGCAGCCTTCGCATTCTTCCCCGGTGTTGCCGCCGGTGCGGGGGACGTTGGGGCCGCGGTAGGTGAAGCGTGCGCCGGGCTTCGCCATGGATTCCGGGACCAGGGTCAACGTCACGCCGCGCCTCCAGGCGAGCGGGAGGTGGGCCCGGATTTCACGTTTGCGTGCGTTTCGGTCAAGCGGTCCGTCCGCCAAGGCTATGTGGGGGCTGTGGGCTGGATGGGTATGGTCCGGTTGGGCGTCCTCCTTGCGGTAGCCTGCGTTGCCGTCCCGCTCGTGCCGGCGCAGGCGCAGACGGAGGCGTACGTTTGGGCGAAGTTGGCGCTGGATTCCGTTCAGATGCCGGCTTCGCCGCTCGACCCCGACGGTTTGGCACAGACGATGAAGGTCCACTGGGCCTACACGCTGTCCGAAGGGGCCGCGGCCATTGCCTCGGCGGGGGCCGTCCGGTTCGACCACACCATCCTTCACTTCCAGCCAGTTGCAAATTGCGCCGGCAGCGGCGTGCTAGTCACGGGGGCGTCTGACATCCCTATCGGATGGTCGCCGCCGCCCGTGGGGGCCCCACCGCAGACGCAGGTGCAGGCAGACGCTATCTTCCACATCCAGGCAACGTCCGACGCGCCCGGCGAGACGCCCATCAAGTGCACCTTCACGGCGTATGTCGACGCCTGGGGGGCCAACAACGAGATTCCCGCGACGGCGCCGGCCACCCTTCTGGGCACCGTCGAAGTGGCCTACCACGGATTGATTGACGTCACGGCCCCCGTCACGGTGGCGCAGGCCGGCCCGCAGAAGACCATCAGCTACGCCATCCACGTCACCAACCTGGGCAACTCACGCACCTTCGTCGAGTTTAGGGTCGTGGACTCGCACGTCGCTGATGGTTGGAATGCCGTAGCGCCTCGAGAGATCGTGCTGGAATCCAAGAACCAGGGTGGAACCACCACGTCGTCGATGGTCGACTTCGTCGTCGCCACGCCGTACCATGAGGGCTCCAACGTCGGACAACAGATATTCCAGCTCACGGTCTCGGCGCAGTCGACGAAGGACCCGGCGCTGGTTGGGAACGAACGGACCGTGAACGTCCTTGCGATGGTGCGTGATTGCTACAGCGAAGACGCGTCCGCGGCTGGCCAGTGCGCGGCCAAGAGCCCGTCTGCCGGCATCGAGTTCGCTTTCGGGCTGGTGGCTTGTGCCTTCGTGGCGAGCCGAAGACGATGATGAAGGCGCCGCGTTCGTCCGGATGGCGTGTCGCTGGCCTCGTCGTTCTGGCGGCCTCCTTTGTCATGCTGCTTCCATGTTCCGCCGCGCAGGATGCCTTGAAGCCCCAACTGCGGCTCGAGGTGTCGCCCTCACCCCCGCCTCTTGCGCCAGACGGCGCGGCCGGCACCCTCACGGTCCACTGGACCTACGAGATGAGTCCGGCGGTCACGGCAATGGCAGAGACTGAGGGCAACCTCCAGGACACGACGCTGCACTTCAGTCCGGCGCCCCGTTGCGCCGCCTACGGCCTTCTTGTCACCGGGGCCACGACCATTCCCCTCGTCCTGCACTCGCCCGACCCGACGCAGATGAAGCGGGAAGGCGACGCGACGTTCCGCGTCCAGGCAACAAGCGATGCCCCCGGGGAAACGCCCGTCAACTGCACATTCACGGCCTACGTCGATCAATGGGGCCTCGACAATGCCGTCGACAGGACGGACCTTGCGATTGACAGCGAACCGGTCATCGTCGCATACCGCGGCGCGGTCGGCGCAACCGTCCCTTCTACCATCGCCGAGGCCGGTCCCCGCAAGACCATCGACTACGCCATTCAGCTCAACAATCTTGGCAACTCGCGCACGTTCGTGAACTTCAACGTCGTCGACTCGCATTCGGCGGACGGCTGGAACCCGGTCGCTCCTAGCCAGACCTCCTTGGAGTCCAAGAAGCAGGGCGGCACGCAGACGACCGCCGAGACCCACTTCCTCATTTCCACGCCGTACAAGAACGGCTGGAACAACAAGGAATCAACGTTCCAGCTGAAGGTGTGGCCCCAGTCGACGAAAGACCCGGCCTTGACCGGCGACGAGATCACGGTCAACATCCTGGCTCGCGTCCGGGGTTGCTACGGCCCCACCTGTGTCGCGGGCATCCCAGGCCCCGAGCCGGGTCTGTACATGGTGGCACTCCTGGCCTTCGCGCTTGCTAGCCGCCGTCGAAAGTAGGGGCACGGCCGCGAGGCCGTCCTGCCGCGTCAGAGCACGCCCGTCGCCTTGCACACCGCTTCGGCGGCGTCCTTGGTCAGGCCTGATTCGCCGAGGATGGTGTAGCGTTCGGGGCGGATCTTGTGGCACGTCGTGAGGGCCTTGATCATGTCCTTGGGGCTGACACCGAGGTCCTTCGCCGTGGTCGGAGCGCCGATCTCGCGCAGCGCCAAGCGGATCTCCTCCCAGTCGCCGCCGTGCAGGTGCATCATGAGGATGCTGCCGACGCCGACGGTCTCGCCGTGCATGGGGCCGGGGCTGAGGCGGTCGATGGCGTGGCCGAAGAGGTGCTCTGCGCCGCTTGCTGGCCGGCTCGACCCAGCGACGGCCATGCTGACGCCGGAGACGACGAGGGACTTGACGACGATCCATGACGCCTCCTCGATGTTGGGGCGGATGACGTGGCGGTTCTCCAGGATCTGCTCCGCCGCGGTGCGGGCCAAGACGGCGGCGAACGAGGAGTATTCCTCGGCCTTGAGGCGGGCGGCGAGTTTCCAGTCGAGGACGGCCGTGAGGTTGCTGATGACGTCGGCGCAGCCAGCGGCCAGCATGCGGTAGGGCGCCTTGGAGATGATCGTGGTGTCCGCGACGATGGCTGCGGGGGGCTTTGCCTCCACCGAGACGGAGCCGCGTGTCTCCTTGATGCTGGCGCGGCCGGAGCAGATGCCGTCGTGGCTTGCCGACGTCGGCGCCGAGACGAAGGCCGGGCCGTGCTCGAACGCGGCGAGTTTGGCGACGTCGATGACGGAGCCGCCGCCGGCGCCGACGTACCACGCTGCATCGACCTTTCGGCCGACCTTGAGGGCGCCTTCGACCGATTTCATGGTCGGGCCGGGGGATTCGTAGAAGTGCGGCTTGAAGCCGGCGCCCTCCAGTGCGGCGCGGACCTTGGGACCGACGAGGCGCTTGGTGTTGGCGTCGACGACGACGACGCCGGTGGGTTCCAGCTCGAGGTCGGCGACGACTTCGCCGAGGCGGCCGAGGGCGTTGGTTCCGACCAGCACGTGGCGGGGGAAGATCATGTGCTTGACCTTCTCGGGAGGTGCCATCGCCGCGGCTAGTTGGGAAGTCCTTGAAAAGCTGGTGGCCGGGCGCGGCTCGCTAGGGGAAGGTGGTTTCGTAGGCCCGCACCGCGCCGCTGGGCCCCGCGATGGAAATGGCCATCCTCGTCACCGACGCGCCGCACCGGATGACGTCGCCGGCCTGGACGTCGCCCTCGACGGTCGAGGTGCTGCACTTCGCTGCGCCTTGTTCCCATCCGATGGGGGCCGGTTCTGCGCCGTTCGTAGCGACCTCGATGCTGCTCCACGCGATGCCTGGGTCGGCTCGGACGACCGTGACGGTTCCACCGCCAGCCGGGTCCGCCTCCCTGTTGAACGAGAGTCGCGGGCCGTGCGGTGCCGTGGTCTCGGAAGGCGTTCCCGTGACGACGACGATTGTCGTCCCGCCGCAGCCAGCCAAGGCGGCCGCGAGGCCGACGAGCAGAGCAACGAGTGCCGAGGCCAAGCCGATGGACCGCATGGTGTTGGGGAGTGCTTAGGCGCGGCGCCGGGTCGCCACGACGGCGGCCAAGGCAAGGAGCGTCGCGTCGATGGCGAAGCCCGAAAGGCCGCCCGCCGCCTTCGGCTCAGTGGCCTGTGCCTTCAGGGCGGCCACGTCCTTCTCGAGTTGCGAGATCTTGGCGTTCTGCGATTCAGGCGTCGAGTCCGGCGCCGGCGGAAACATGTTGTCGGTCGCCTGTGCCACGGCGGCGTCCGGCGTGATGTCGATGTTGACGTTCGTGCCGTTGATGAGCCCGCGAACGTGCAGGTAGTAGAGGCCCGGCTTCGTGTAGATGATCGGGTACGTGTACCAGCCGGGGCGGTCGGCTTGGGCCGTGAGTTTGCCGGTCATCGTGATGACGCCTGCGTCGGGCGTGGAGCCGTAGGTCAACGTGACGTTCAGGGCTGGGGTCGTCGACTCGAGGCCGACGAGGGGGTTGCCCTTCGCGTCCTGGATGCCGAGGTCGAGGCCCGTCTTCTGGTACGTCGAGACCGGCTCGTACAGGTTGCCATAGATGAGGGTGACCTTGCCGTTGTTGCTATGGATAGTCTTGTGGGCCGTGGCGGGCGCGGCGACTAGGGCAACGGCGACGACGGCGGCAAGGAACGCGAGTTTCACGGGTGGACCCCTGGCTCAACGTTTGGACCTTCAGGGGCGATTTGGGGCTTTCGGTCAACACCTGGCGTTCCCAGGAGGCGACTTGGGCACCGGAGCGCCTGGCCGGCGCCGACCCCCGACCGCCACCAGCGTGTTCTTGAGACCCCTGGTTTTCGAAGGCGCGTGCCCGACATCACGAACGACGACGAGACAGTCGCCGCCCTGCTTGCCCGCAAGCCGCACATCGCCATGGTCGGCGCAAGCGACAACCCGGCGCGCGACTCGAACCGGGTCTTCGTCTACATGCAGCACCGCGGCTATACGGTCCTCCCCGTCAACCCCGTGACGCCCTCGGTCCTTGGGATTGCGACCGTGCCCGACCTAAGGGCCGCCGCCAAAGCCGGTCCTGTCGACCTCGTGGACGTGTTTCGCGCGCCGGACCAGGTCGGCCCCATCGTCGAGGACGCAATCGCGGTCGGCGCCAAGGCCATCTGGTTCCAGTTGGGCGTCGTCAATGCGCAAGCCATCCAGCGCGCCGTCGACGCGGGCCTGGACGTCATTGTGGATCGTTGCATCAAGATTGAGGACCGTCGGTTGTTGGATTGAGGCCCCACGACGCAACGTGATCGAGCTTCGTTTGAAGGTCGCGGTGCATCAAGATTGAGGACCGTCGGTTGTTGGGTTGAGGGCCTGCGACGGCGGCCTTGCTAACGGCGGATGGGTCGGCTGGTGGGCGACGGCGTAGGCCTGTAGAGGCTGGCTCGCGGCGCGGCGCCGTTGCGGGCAGGAGCCCGGCTTCCCGCCGGACCGATCTTGACGCCGGCAGCCGTGGAACCATTCACGCGTCGGGCGGCGCCGGCCGTCGTGGTGGCGCGCGCTTTGCCATTGGCTTGCGCCGCGGGCTGGGCTGTCGTGCCCGACCCAAGCATGAGGGGCGCGGGGCTGCGCGGCGTGCGCCGGGGCGGTGGAAGCGGCGCCTGGCGGGCCGTCGCCGTCGAGTACTGGTTGCGCGGCAACTGGTAGCGCGCGTCGCGTGGGTCGTACGGCATGGCGGCGCCGGGCGGTACCCACAACATGACGCCCGGCGGCATCCCCGGGTACGCGGCGGGCATGCCGCCCGCAGTCCAAGGCATCAGCGCGCTGCCGCGGCCGGGAACGACGTCGCGTGAGGCGAAAGCGAGGAAGGTCGCGGTCCCCGAAAGCAGGACGGCAAGGACGCCCAGGTACATTCCCGCGCTGAAGCCGTAGCCGCCGAGGAGACTGATGGTTTCGGGCGAGGCGTCGGCGCCGGGTCCCGTCGTCATGAACATCTTGTGGAAGCTGGCGAGGAATTGGTGGACGCCGATGGAGAAGACGGCGACGCCGATGGCTAGCGTGCCCGTCGTTGCGAGGCCAACCCAGGCGGCGGCCTTGTTGCGCTTCAGGGCCATCAGGAGCGCCACGGCGCCTGCGCCAAGCGAGCCGACGGCGACGAAGGGGGCACCGAAACGGATCATGCCGAGCCCATCGAAGTCGAAGGACGCCCCGAGCAGGTTCCACAGCGGACTGTACCAGCCGAAGCCGACGAGGAGGTCGTTGAAGCCCCACAGTTTGGCGGAGTAGAACGTCTCGGCGTTCCCCCATTCGAGGAATTCCACGAGGATGAGCGCGACACCAGCGGCGCCAGCGACGCACAACCCCGCAATCCAGGTTCCCTTGCTCAAACGACCAACCCGGTTTGCTTCCTACTCGTGCCGCCTCATGAAGCCTTGGGTGGGTCCTTCTTGGCGGGCTTGCTTGGCTTGGCCGGCGCACCGGCGGGTGGCGAAGGCGTCGCGGGTGGCTGCCCTTCAGTCTCCGGCCCCGCCTCCTTCCATTCGCCCTCAGCCCCCGTCTTCGGCCCGTCCTTGGGCTTGAAGGTCTTCGGCTGCTGGACCTCGAACGACTTGTACTCGCGCGGCGGGTCCGGCTTGAACGGGACGGGGTCCTTGCTTTTCAACGGGTTGAATGCGTCCGGCGTCTCGACGGAGAGCACGATGCGGTGGGCCGGGTCCTGCTCCTCGTCCTTCTTGCCGCTTGGATCCGCGATGGCCAAGAGCGAGCCCGCAAGGCCCAGGATGGCGGCGGCGACGAGGATGTAGAAGGCGAAGGAGAAGTGCAGGCTGAACCGGAGGCCGTCGCCGGTCGCGCGGTTGAGGTCGCCAAGGCCGATGACGAAGAGCAGGATGGCGCCGCCGACCACGAAGCTCCCGACCACGCCGACGAGGCCGCCCACGAGGCTCTGGCGCCCGATCACGAGCACGAGGCATGCCAGGAGAACGAACAGCCCGAAGTCGAGGACGGGGCCGGCAAAGCGCAGAAGCGTGATGCCGCGCGCCGAGTCCAGGCCCGTCTCGTAGTAGCTGTGCCACGACGACGGCGCCGTCTCGTTTGCCGCCAGGGTCGCGTTCGTGGAGTACGCCATCGAGGCGCCCCAGACCTGGTCATGGTTCGTGACGGCGCCGCGCGTGCCCGACTCGACGTCGAGGAAGGGCATCTGCGCCACGACGGCGGCGAGCACGGCCACGACGACAAGGAGGGTGCCTGAGAGGCGCAGCGGTTCGCTCACGGTCTACAGTGACCCACCCGGGGCTGCGTTCAAATCCCTTGTCCTTGGATTCCGCTACGCGCCGTAGCCGCACTTGTTGCAGACCGGCTTCATGCCGGTGCCGACCGAGATGATGTTGGCGCACTTCGGGCACTTGAGGCGACGCATCGCGCCGCCGGGAGCCGGGGCGGCCATCGGGGCGCTGCCGTAGGCGGGGGCGCCGTAGCCGGAGGCCATCGGGGCGCCGTATGCCGGAGCACCGCCCGGGCCTGCCCGGGATGCCGCGGGAATCATGCATAGGATGCCGGCCGTGACCGCGAGGAGCCCCATGCCGATGCCGAGGAAGGCTCCGAAGGTGGTGTTGAGGGAGGGGCCGCCGTTGGAACCACTGTTGATGACCTGGTCCATGCCGACCAGGAGCAGGATGGCCGCAAGCACACCGAGGCCGCCACCGACGAGGTTGGTGATGCCGCCCGCCGCGCGTTTGCCCGTGAGCAGGAAGATGCCGCCAACGATGGCGCCCACGAGGCCCAGTGTGAACATGATCTCGCCGCTGCGCACGAGCCAGATGCCGTTCGAGTCGTTGGCTTGCGAGTCCCAGTAGCTGGCCGAGTGGCTGCCCTCCGAGGACGAACCGGTTCCGCTGAAGGAGGCGTCGACGGTCCAGAGGTTTTCGTTCGCCGATGCGCTGAAGCCGCCGGCGCTGAAGCTCAGCGATTTCCACGGCAGGAACTGCGCCAGCGCCCCGCACACGACGGCGGCACCAAGGAGGCACAAAGCAACGGTCCGGAGGTTCTTGTTCATGGAGGACACCGGCCACGGGGGCCAGGTGGCGGACCGGCGCGTCCCTTTGTAAGGCCTTCTTGTCAGCCGCCGAAGCCGCAGCTCGTGCACACGGGGCGGGCGCCAGGAGCGACCATGAACACGTTCGTGCACTTCGGGCAGCGCAGGCGGCGACCCGCGGAGGGCGGGCTGGCGGGCGGCGCGATGGCGCGGGTCGAGGGTTGAGCGTAGGCGCCGGGAGCGGGTGTCGGGTACGGGTTGGGGCTGCCGTAGGCCGGTTGACTCGGCCCTGGGATGTAGGCGAGGTACCCGCCCTGGGCTTGCGGCGTGGGCGCGCGGGCCACGAGGAGCAGGATGCCACCCGCGATGGCGGCGGCCACGCCCGCGCAGGCAAGGAAGAAGCCGAGCGCGAGAGACGGCGGGATGTTGAAATCCGCCGGGATCGACGCGGACGAACTGGAGTTTGCCCGGCCCAGGTCGACGAAGAAGTGCAAGAGCTCAGAGGAGTAGCTGTTCACGCCGATCGTGAAGAGGACGATGGTGAGGGCGCCAGTCGCGGCGCCGCCCAAGGCGACAAAGCCTGCAGGTTTTGGCTTCGACACGAACGCCATGATTGCCGCTGCCGCAAGCGCTGCGATGGTGACCAGGAGCAACCAACCGCCCATCACGACGAGCGGGCCGGCCGAGGGTGCGCATTGGCTGGCGTTCTGGGGGTTGCAGAACGGGGTCGAGTAGGAGAGGCTGATGCCCATCATGGACCAGTTCCACACGTTCAGGTTGAGCGTGACGACGATGAGGTTGATGCTGCTCCAGGCGATGCCCGGGATGTTGACGACGGCGGCCAGGACGGCGCCCCCGGCAACGAGGCTTGCTCCGACAATCTGCTTCGCGTCTTTCGCCATGGGTTGGACTCCACTCCCCGCCTAGAGTGGAACCACTTAGAGTTTCCGTCACGCCGGCGGCGCGTCGGGAGGCGTGCCGCAGCCGCACTTGTCGCAGAACGGGCGGGCGCCCGGCGGCACGACGACGACCGCCTTGCAGTTCGGGCACTTGACTCGGCGCGGCAAGGCGGGCGGCTCCGGCTCGACGGGTTCGGCGTAGGGCCCCTTCGTGGGCGGGCCGGTCACGCGCATGGTCTTCGGCGCTGCTGCCGGGGCGCTGATGATGCCGGGCGGGACGGCCGGTTCGCCCTTGCCGCGAAGGAGGGGCGCCGCAACGAAGGCGAGGACGACCATGAGGAGGCCCAGCCACATGCCGCCACCCAGGGGCAGTCTGTCTTTTTGGCGGGTCGCGTCGGCAAGGAGGAAGTAGCCGATGACGAAGGCCGCGTAGGCGAGGAAGGCGACGAGTTCGACGGTGTACGCCGCCTTGACGGACCGCGCGGGGGCGGTGACTGCGATGACGGTGACGACGACGAGCCCCACGACCGCGACGCAAACGGCGATGGCGGCGATGGCCACGGTGGGGGCGGCGCCCATGACGTCGCTCAAGTGAGACACGATGTACAGGAGGCTGCTGTCGCCCGGCGCCGTGCCCCAGTCGAGGAAGACGCTACCGGCCCCGGCGACTGCGGCGGCGGCAAGCAGTGTCACGCCGACGACTTGTTTGGAGTCCATTCCCAAGGTTCCTGCTCCATGGGCTCGATGCCGCGCCCCGCTCTTGAACGTTGACGTGCCGTCGCTCAGAAGAGGTGCTGCTCGACGAGCCGCGCCGGACCCGCGGGGGCCAAGTGCAGCAGCCGCTCGACACCGGCAATCCCCTGCAACGCCGAGGCGACCTTGGCTTCATGCGCCGCGTCCGTGTTGACGTACGCCGTGGCTCCCGTGTCGATGCTGAACCAGGCCGGCGTCCCGCCTTCGCGCAAGTGCCGCACGCGGTGCATGACCTCGACCGTGGCCGGCATCCACGGGATGCGGCCCGACGAGGCCGTCATCGTGACGGCATGCAGATTCAACGTATCGCGTTCCGCGATGGGCGCAATCTGCTTGACGTCGCGCGAGGGTAGGGCGGCGCGCATGGCCGCGAGCGCCGTCGGCACGTATGCATTGCGCGCAGCAAACAGGGGACTGGACGGCACTTCCGCGTGCACGTTCTCGGTCGGTTCGTCGTGCATGACGAGTGGCACCACGATGCGCCAGTCGCGCAGCTCTTCGGCGGGGGCGAGCATCCGGCTGTAACTGCGTTCGCCCTCGACGACCCATTCCGAGATGCCGCCGGTGACTGCGCGGCTTGCGGACCCCGCCCCCAGGCGGGCAACTTCGGACAACTCGGTTGCCCCCGCCTGCCAGCCGTAGGCCGCGGCAGCGGCAACGGCCAACGCGGCAAACCCGGAGGACGACGAGCCGAGGCCCACGAACTGCGGGAAATCGCTCTTGGAGACCATGCGGTAGCTGCGCTCGTCGCCCACCTTCTCGCGCACGGCGTCGACCACGACCTGCACCCGCTCCAAGGCTCGGCCGGTGACCTCCTTGCCGTCGATCACGACGCCACGCGGCGCGCCGACCTCGACGGTCGTATGCGTGTGGATCGGGCCCGTGCACAGCGACACAGAATCGTGGAACGGGATGCGGCGCACCGGGTCGCGAAGGCCGTGGTACTTCACTAGGCCCTGGATGGGGTAGGCAATCGCCGAGGCCTTTCCGCTCACGACTTGACCTCGCGCGGCGCGTCCTCGGTCTCGGGAGCCTCTGGGATGAGGTGACGGCGTACTTCGCGGCGCAGCCGCTCCGACAGGTCGAACAGGTAGTCGCCGAGCGTCTTGCGCACGTCCGTGACGCCTTCGACGAGCGTCCCCGTGACGATGATGTCGGCGCCGGCCTCGATTGCGTCCTGGGCCATCTCGGCGGTGCGCAGGCCTCCGCCCACGATGACGGGGATGCGCACGGCTCGCTTGACGGCCCTGATCATGGCCGGCGGGACGGGCGTTGCGGCGCCGGACCCTGCTTCCAGGTAGACGAAGCGCATGCCGAAGTACTGCGCCGCCAAGGCGTGGGCGATGGCGCCGTCGAGGTCGTCGCGCAGGATCAAGTCGGCCTGCCCGACCTTGCCCACCATGCCGCCGGGTTCGACGACCAGGTAGCCCATGGGGATGGCCTCGAGGCCGAGCTTCTCGATGACGGGCGCGCCCTTCACTTGCTCACCCATGAGGAAGTCCCGGCTGCGGCTGTTGAGGAGGCTCATGAACCAGACGGCGTCGGCGTGGGCGGAGACCTGCGTGGCGCCGCCGGGGAACAGGATGACGGGCAGGCCGGACTCCTTCTTGATGTGCTTCACGGTCTTGTCGAGGATGCGCGCCTTCTCTGGAGTCGAGCCTCCGACCATGATGGCGGTGCTGCCTGCTTCGGCCGCGGCCTTGGCCATGCGGCCGGCCTCCTTCGGTTCCTGCTTGTCCGGATCGATGAGCGTCAGATGCAGCGGCCCATGACGCAAGTGACGGTTCAGGTACTCCTCGACGAAGCGGGGCTTGTGTCCACGCCGGAAGAGAGCCACGGCGCATCCCAGGCGGCTGGCCGCTATGAAGCATGCTGCGGGCTGCGCCCGCCGCTACGTGCGCGGCTGCGGCGGCGAGGCAGCCGGGACCGGCGGGGCGACGGGCGGTCGCCGCACGCCCCAGATCGTGCCGACGTAGACGCCCGCGAGGACCAGGACGGCGCCGGCGGCAAACGATGCCCCCACGGTTTCGTGGGACAGCCACGCCGCGACCGGGATCGTCACCATGGGCGCCAGGACGCCGCTGTACGCCTGCGCCGACGCGGTCCAGCGGCCGAGGATCCACACCATGAGGCCGAACGCCACGATGGAGCTCGCCACCAGCCAGGCGAGGGCGAGCCACGTTGCCTGGAGTTGCGGGATGGCGCGCACGTCCCCTTGGATGCGGCAGGCTGCGTACAAGACGCTCGCGCCCACGGCCATGGCGACGGCGTTGAAGGCCAGCGGGTGGCTGCGGGGGGTGCGCTTCACGACGATGCCGGACATGGCCGCGCACAGCGATGCCGCGACGACGGCCAGGAGCGGCCCAAGCGGGACCGCGGCCTGGCGGCTCGACAGGACGACGAGGCCGGTGCCAGCCACGACCACGACGGCGCCTGCAAGCCCGGCCCAGCGGAAGCGTTCCATGCCCATGGCGACGGCCAGGACGAACGTCGTGAGCGGAATCGTCGCATACACGATGGAGGCCACACCCGCCGGCACCCCGCCCGGCCGGAGGGCCCAATACAGCAGCCCGAAATTGGCGGCGAAGGCGAGCAACCCGAACAGCACGGCGCCGACGAGGGCCTTGCCCCGCGGCCAGGCGATGCGGCGCCCGGCGACGATGGCGACGAGGATGACGGTCGCCAGGGCGAAGCGCACGGCGCCGCCCCAGAACGGAGCCAACTCCTGGTTGCTGAAGCGCACGGCCACGAAGTTCGAGCCCAGGAAGACGACGGTGGCGGCGAAGGCCGCCAGCGTCAGGCGGTCCGGGCGGTGCGCGTCCATGCCGGGCCATCCCGCTGGCGCCCTAAAGCGGCTTCGCCGTCACGTGCGCCATGCCGCCCCGGCAAACGCGACGAGTGCCACGGCCATTCCAGCCTTGAGCATGCGTTGTGCGTACGGCACCGAGCGGCGGGCTGCCATGGCGCCAAGAAGCAGGATGCCATCCGCGGGGGCGAGCAGGCCAAGCCATGCCGTGGACCATGTGGGTGGCCGGCGCAGAATCGGCGTGAGGGACAGCGCGACGGCGATTGCCACCGCGCCGAATGCAACGAGTCGGACGATGGGCGCTGGCTGCCGCATGGCGAACGTCCGCCGGAAGCCAGCGTCCGCGTCCTTGTCTTCCAGATCCTTGAGAAGCTCGCGCCCGACGTTGACGAGGAGAGCCATGGCCGCGATGACCCACGCCATGTTCCATGCGGCCGGCGGCTGGCCGGTGGCGGCCGCGCCGAACAGGAACGTCGAGGCGACGAGGTAGCCGATGAGGAGGTTCCCGGCCAGGCCGTGGGCCTTGAGGCCGGACTCGTAGAGTGCCAGCAGGGCGACGTTGCCGGCGGCGAGCAGCATCGGGGCGACACCAGCAAGGCCGGCGCAGGCGAGGCCCGCGATGGCCAGGAGCCAGGCCAATGCTCGCGCCTCGTCCAACGAGACCCGGCCCGACGGCAACGGTCGCCCGGGATGCGCGCGGCGGTCGAGCGCGACGTCGTTGCGGTCGTTGAGGACGTTGCCGAAGCTCGCGATCAAGGCGGCCGCGGCGGGCGCCGCGATCCACGATTCAAGCGGCAACGGCCCGGTGCGAGTGACGAGCATTCCCGCAGCCGTTCCAGCGGCTGCCATCACGGCGTTTGCCGGCCGCAGGAGGGTGAGGCGGGCGACCCAGTCGGCGCGCACGGACGAAGCGGCCTCGGCTTGCATTGTCTCGGGCATGCTCAGGCCTTGGCTTGCGCCGTCGCCGTGGCTTCCGCCTTCGCCAGGAGGTCGTCGACCTCGTCCCAGTCCTTGCGGGCGCGTTCGTCCTCCATCTGGCGCACCGCCATGATGTATTTGCGAACCAGTGGTGCCAGCGTCGGGAAGTGCCGCAGCAGGAGTTTGACGAAGGTCGGGAACTTCGCATTGGCGACTTCCATGACGGTGGGGCCGTCGAGGATGTCGGCGAGGCGCTCGAAGTCCTTGTCGGTGAGGTTCTCCATGAAGTAGCGCATTTTCAGGAGCTTCTCCGTGACGGCACCTTCGTCCTTGGTCCAGTATTCGGTGGCGTAAGGGGTCAGCGCCGCTTTCGAGACGTCGCCTTTGCGCAGGGCTTGGCCGCCGATGCGGGCCGCGATCATGGCCGCCCGCATGGCGATGATGATGCCGCCGCCGTGGATGGGATTCACGAGCTGTGCCGCGTCGCCGACCAGCATGACGCCGTCCGCTACGGGCTCGGCCACGCGCGACGAGACCGGGATGCCGCTTCCGTTGATCTCGGTCACGCTGGCGTGCTGGAAATGCTCGGGGTGGCTCTCGATGAACCGGTCCAAGTAGTCCTGGGCGCGGTGACCCCATTCGGATTCCTTGGCAAGGATGCCGATGCCGACGTTGGCCACGTTGTCTCCCTTCGGGAAGACCCACGCGTAGCCTTTCGGCGCGATGTCCTCGCCGAAATACAGGTGCAGCCACTTCCAGTTGAGGCCCTCGACGCCGACCATCTCGTACTGGAAGCCGGAGTGGTAGTCGCGCACACGGTTGAGCGTCCGCAGCCCCGACCACTTGCCGACCATCGAGTCGATGCCGTCGGCGCCGATTGTGAGCTTGGCGCGGATGTTGAACTCGGTGCCCATGAATTCGGCGCGCACGCCGGCGACGGCGCCGGCCTTGTCCTTGAGCAGTGCGACCGCCTGGGTCTTCGGCATCATCTTGGCGCCGGCGAGGATGGCGTCGCGGGCGAGGTGCTTCTCGAAGATCTTGCGCTCGACCACCCAGCCGAACGTGTCCTTGCCCTCGAGCACGACGGACTTGCCACTGGGGCTGTAGATGGCGGCGCCTTCGATGCGGCCGTATGCCCAGGCCGGGTCCGGCGCGACGCCGCACCAGGCAAGGCCTTCGTCCGAGACGCCTTCGGCACACCTCTTGGGCCCACCGATTTCCTGCTTGCGGTCGATGCCGAGGACAGTGAAGCCCTGCTTGGCGAAGTCGCGTGCCGCGATGAGGCCGCCGGGGCCGAGGCCGACGACGAGGACATCGACGGTCGCGTCGACGGCGCGCGGGATGGTTCCGGGGCGCAGCCGGACAAGGGGTTTGTCCGTGACCGTTGCCGACGGATTGCCGGCCAGGGGGCGTCCGTTCTGGACCGCGTCCGTGGTCTTGCCCGTCATGGCACCTTCGCCACGGCGGCCCTCGATAAAAGCCTGGGCCGAGCCTCCGGGCAAGTCGGCCGTTCCGGAGGGTGGCGTGGGCGACGCCCCGCGCATTGCCGCAAAGCATGGTTATCATGATGGCCGCCCATCGGCCGCACGTGGCTGGCACCGGGTGGCCATCAAGGGGCGCGATGGCCTACGCAGCCGTGCTCGCTACAGCCGGCATCCTGGCCGCCTTGTTCCTCGCCTCGCCCGCTCCATCCGGGCTTGAGCTGTCCGACATCGTTCCAGGCATGATCTTCGTCTACGCCATGGCCTGGTGGGCGGTGGCCGCCAGCCAGGCCGCCCGCAGCCGGGCAGGATGGGAACGCACCGTCTGGTGGTGGTTCGCCGCCTCCGGCTATGCCAGCTTGGTCTTCACCGTGGCCATTGCCGGCACCGCGGCGGTGGAAGGGCCGAAGCTCGCGGCGCAGGCGGCCACCGCCGTCCTGAGCACGAGCCTGTACGGCATGCTGCTGGCCGGTTTTGTCATCTTGAGCACGCGGCAGGCCCGCCGTGGCCAGACGGCCCGTCTGCTGCTGGATGCAGCCATCATCGCGGGCTCCCTGTTCTTCGTGCTCTGGGGCGCCGTGTACCGCGACCTCTTCGACGCCTCTGCCCTCGACGTCGTGACCCGCTTGCAGCTCGTCCTTTTTCCCGCCTTCGATTCCCTGCTGCTGGCCGTGGCAGCGCTCAACCTTATCGGGCGCGACGACCAGCGCCCCAGGGCGTACCGAATCCTCCTGGTCGGGCTCGCCCTCCTGGTGCTGACCGACCTTGCCTCCGCCCCGCTCACCCTCGCCGACCCGGACCTTGGCGGCCGCCTGTATTTGATTGGCGACCTGTTGGCGATGATCCTCCTCATCCTCGCGGCCGTGGCCATCCGCAAAGGCCCGGCGTGGCTGCACGGCCCGCAGCGCCAGGACTCGCTCCCGTTGCGCCTGCTCCCAGTCATCCCCCTGGCCTTGGCGATGATGACGGCGGTCTGGACGGTGCTGGAGCACGGCGTCATTTCCAACGTGCAGTTCTGGCTGTCTGTCGGGATCATCGCCCTCGTCATGGTCCGGCTCGTCATCACAATCGTGCAGAACGCCACCCTGGAGCAGCGCTTGCGCGGGGCACTCGACGACCGCACGCAGCTTCTCCGTTTCGTGTCCCACGAGCTTGCCAACCCTCTTGCCCCTCTCGTCCTGCAAGCCCGCCTCCTGCGGACGGGAGGCCACGCAGATGCGGCGCCCGCTCTCGACATCGTCGACCGCAGCGTGTCGCGCCTGCGACGGCTGAGCGACGACGTGCGCGACCTTGCAAGGGCGGAGACCGGCCGGTTCCTGGGGGCGCTGCAGGACACGGACCTCGTCCCGCTGGCGCAAGCCGCGGTGCGGTCTGCCGCCGCGCCCGCCGGCGCGAAGGGGATCACGCTGCGCCTTGTGGCGCCGGAGCCCGCCCCGTGCATGGCGGACGCCGAGCGCCTCGGCCAGGTCCTGGACAACTTGCTTTCCAACGCCATCAAGTACACGCCCACCGGCGGCGACGTCGAGATCACCGTGACCCATTCGGCAGCGGGGGCCGGGTGCGTCGTGAAGGACAACGGCATGGGCCTCGACCCCGACGATGCGGCCCAGCTGTTCGAGCCGTTCCGCCGCTTCCACCGCGAGTCTGCGCCCGGTCTCGGCCTCGGGCTCTACTTGTGCCGGGCCATCGTCGAGGCGCACGGCGGGCGAATCGAGGCCGAAAGCGCGGGGGTGGGCCAGGGCGCGGCGTTCCGTTTCACGCTCCCTGGGCCCAAGTAGCGGCGCCGCGCAGGGGGCTTTCACACCACGATGACGCGGTCGCGCCGGGCGATGTGTGCTTGACCGTACTCGAGACCCGGCGTCAAGGCCCCCACGGGGCAGAACTGGATGCACAGGCCGCAACTGATGCAAGGATCGGAATCGACCACGAGCGTGAGTTCACGCAGGGTGATGGTGTCGACCGGGCAGACGCCGACGCAGCCCGCGCACGAGATGCAGCGGCTGTGGTTGACGTCGACCTTGGCCACGCGCGCTCCAGGGGCAGGGACCATAAAAAGGGGCACGCGTCGCCCGCCACGCGGTCTGTCCGCCTACGAGCCGCCGCCGAAGCCGACCACGATACCGCCCGGGATGCGCACCGCCGCGACGACGACTCCCGGCATGACCTTCTTCGGCGCCTGGACCGATGTCGCGCCTGCGCGCAGGGCCTTCTCGTATGTTGCGCGCACGTTGGCGACATGCACGGTCGGCGTCACGCAAGGGGCCTCGGACGCGGCCGTCTGCCGGATGCCGCCGCCGCCCTGGTCGGAGTAGGTGAACAAGTGGTATTCGCCGGTCGGCAGCGGCAGGGAGGGCTTGAAGGTCCAGCCGAGCACGCCTTCGCACCAGCGCTTGGTCGCAGCGGGGTCTGCGCTTGCAAGCTCCGTGTGCGTGATCGATCCGTAGAGTCCGTCCGTCGCGGCGTGCCGGCGTCCCGCCGCCTTGCGTGCCTTTACGACTGTCTTCTTCGCCCTTGCAGGTTTGCGCGCGACCCGCTTCCTCGTCTTGCTGGCCATGGGCTAGCGGCAAGGGGGACGGCTGCATCAACCTTCGGCCGTCGCCCCGAAGCGGCCATATACCGCCCCGGAGTCGCGCGCATCGGCCACGGTGCATCTGCGCCGCGGCCCGAGTCACGGGTCACCCCGGAAGGCCAAGCCTCGGCGATGACGGCCTTCTGCAGCGCCCGTGACGCGATTGGGGCCATGGGGTAGCTTGGTATCCTTGCTGCTTGGGGTGCAGTAGACTTGCGTTCAAATCGCAATGGCCCCACTGCGTCGTCGTCCGGACTGGTTCGGACCTCATTCACCTCCATATAGTTCGCGCACGACGGCGCCACAGCTTCTATCTACGGGGTCGCAACAAAGCGCAAAGTCCGGTGGCATCCACGAACGCCCATCCGGCCAGTCCGCACGCTGCTGCCCACGACCGACTTCTCGTCCTTCGCACGGTCCTCGACGACGTGCCCCATCGTGCCCCCGCCAGCCCGCGGGCCATGCCAGCCAATGCCATTGCTTCGTCTCCGTCCACGACCGTCTGGGCCGTGCCACGCCCACAGATGCCTGCCCTTGGACGTGCCCAATGGACAGGCCTCGCCTGCTTTGCCCTGGCCCTTGGCTGCCTGTGGTACCTGGACATGCTGACGACGGCCTGGGCGCTGCGGCATGGCGGCGTCGAGGGCGGCCCGGTGGCCAAGTTCCTGCTCAGCCACGACATGCTGCCTCTGCTGGCGGCGAAAGTGGTCGGGCTGGCACTCATCGTGCTCCTTGCCGCCATGCAGATTGCCCGGCGCCGCGAAACCATGGCCCGGTGGAGCCTTGGGGCCGTTGGCGCCATCTCGCTGGGCGTCGTTGAGTGGAACCTCCTTGGCATCCTCGCCTTGGCCGGCGTCATCGGCTGATGGCCCCGACCGCCTGGTTTTTGCAGGAGTTTGTGCCCATTCTGTCTGATGGACCAGAAACCGCTTGGAAAAGTCGAACATTACTATCCGAAGGCGCATGCCGCGGTGGTCCGCGTGGAACACGGTTCCCTTTGCGTCGGCGACCAGATTCACATCGCAGGCGCGGGTGACGACTTCTGGGAAGAGGTCACAAGCCTTGAGATGGACCACAAGCCAGTGCAGAAGGCCCATACTGGCGAGGCGGTGGGCCTGTTGGTGGAGCACCGGGTGCATGAGGGGGCCGAGGTCTTCAAGCTGGACGCTCTAGAGGGCTAGCGGCCACAGGTGAGCGTTTGGGGCCGGCGGGGCCTGCGCTGTCGTGATTGCCGCGACCCGGCTGGTCCAAGAAGGAGGACGGGGCGTACCACCCTTCATGCTCGAAGCCTACACGCCGCGCGTGGAACGCAGCCCCTGGGGAATCCTCTGCCTCATCCTGAACATCCTGCCCCTGCCCGGCCTCGGCACCATCATCGCCGGCGTGCGCGACGGGCGGCATGTCGGCCGCGATGTCGTGATCGGGGTCGTCCAACTCCTCTTGACCATCGCCATCCTCGGCTTCATCTGGTCCGTCGTGTGGGGCGTCGCCATCTTCGTGAACTCGGCCCCCATGGGATCCGGCCAGCGCGCCCGGCAGGGACCCCGCGCCGCGTAAGCGCGCCGAATGCTTCACCGGCCAAGCAGGTTGACTGAACGGCGCTTCGCCGCGTCTTACGTCTAGACTGTCAACGGAATCTGCTTCGGCACCTTGATGCCGTTCTTCTTGGCGATGTCCCAGAACACTTCCGGGCTGACGCCCTTGTTGTTGCGGTCCCACTCACGGTAGGCCGCGATGAAGTCGCGCACGTACTCCTTCGTGTGCGCCTCCGTGAAGACCTTGATGTCGTTGGCGATGGCGACGAGTTGCTCTTTGGTGGCCGCGAGTCCTGCTTCCTGCAGGCGTGCCTCCACGGCGCGGGTCCCCGTGTGCTTGCCGAAGACGAAGCGCCGGCGCCGGTTCAGTTCCTCGACTTGCATCGGCTCGTACGTGAGGGTGTTCTTGATGACGCCGTCGGTGTGGATGCCGGATTCGTGCGTGAAGGCATTGTAGCCGACAATCGCCTTGTTGAACGCGACGGGCACGCCGGAGACCTCCTCGACGCGGCGACTCAGGGCGTAGAGGGCGCGCTTGTCGATGTGCGTGTCGACGTGGTACAGTTCCTCGAGGGCCATGACGACCTCCTCGAAGCTGGCGTTGCCGGCCCGTTCACCAATGCCGTTGACGGTCGTGTTCGCGCAGACGATGCCGTGCTCGAGGGCCGTGAGGGTGTTCGCGGCCGCCATGCCGAAGTCGTTGTGCACGTGCACGCCGAATTCGCATTTGGGGCGATTGACGCGCTTCACCATCTCGTCCAGCCACCAGCCGAACGTCGACGGCGTCATGACGCCCACCGTGTCGCAGAACAACACCCGCTTGGCGCCGGCATCGATGGCGGCCTGGTAGATGCGCGTCACGAAGTCCATGTCGGCGCGCACCGTGTCCTCGGTGACGAAAGTAACTTTCAGGCCGTGGTCCCGAGCGTACTGCACGGAGTCCACGGCCTTCTCGATGGCCTGTTCGTACGTCAGGTTGAGTTTGTGCTTGAGGTGCACTTCGCTTGCCGCGATGAAGGCCGCGATCTCCGGCGCGTCGGACTGGATGACCGCGTCGATGTCGCTGCGCACCGTGCGCGCGGCACCAAGGATGGATGCGTCGAGGCCTTCGTTGGCGATGGCCTTGACCGCGCGCAACTCGTTCGGGCTGATGGCGGGGATGCCGACGTTCATGACGTCGACGCCGCAGGCCGAGATGAGGCGGGCCAATTCGAGCTTCTCCGCGGCCGTGTAATACACGCCGGGGGTCTGCTCGCCATCGCGCAGCGTCTCGTCCCACCAGACGATGCGCTTTGGCCAATGGCGTGGCGGCGAGCCCTTCACGTGGAAATTCTCAACAAGGACCTTGTCGGACCCGTTGCCCGCCATAGCCATGTCTACGATGGCCCGACTCTAAAGGATTGGGTCGCGGGGGGCCTGCCATACCGCTGGGCTACGGGCTGAACTTGATGCCGTAGCGCCACGCCCCTTGCGTCCGGAAGAGGCGGCGCAGGACGGGCGTGGCGGCCTGTCCGGTCTGCGGCGGCGCGGCGTCGGTCCAGAGACCCACGGTGCGCGCTCGATCCGCGAGGCCCACGAGCACGACGTGGTAGGCGCCGACGGCGTCCTGCAGCCGCGTGAATTCGGTGGGGGCAGCGCCGGCCGACACGGTGGTCCACGTCATGACCTTGCCCTGGCCGAGGCGCATGCGCTGTGCCAGCACGTCATCGTGCCGCGGGCCGGCGACGAAGGCGCCCAACGGGAAGTCGGCCTCCGTGTCTGGACCTTCGCGGGCGACGCGGACCTTCTGCCATGCCATCTCCAGGATGGTCGGCGCCGATGCGTGGACGGCCTTCGCCAAGTCTTCCACGTCGGGGGCGGCCCCGTCATGGATGCACACCAATGGGCCCGCGGTCGTCGCAATCGCCCGGATGGCCAGGTTTGCCTTGTCGTCGCGCACCAACCCGGTGCCTTTCCACCACCAGGCCGGCAGGACGAGGTCGGGAGCGCCCAGTGGCGTCCCGCGTAAGACGTTGGCCTTGCGCACGGCGTCCCAGGCGAGCGTCACCTCGTCCTCGTCGAGGGAGTAGGCCATCTTCTGGCCGCGCTTGAGCTTCGGCATGGCAACGACCCGCGTCATGCGCCACGCTCCCAGACGTGCACCGCGCACGTCGCGCCGGAGCCGCCGACGTTGTGTGTGAGGGCAAGACTTGCGCCCTCGACCTGGCGGGCGCCGGCGAGTCCCCGCAGTTGTTCGAACACCTCAACGGCCTGTCCCGCCCCGGTCGCGCCCAACGGGTGCCCCTTTGCCTTGAGGCCGCCGGACGGGTTCACGATGACATCGCCGCCGCGATCAGTCTGCCCTGCGGCCGATGCCGGGCCGCCCTGGCCTTTCTTCACGAAGGCCAAATCCTCGATGGCGAGGATCTCGGCGATGGTGAAGCAGTCGTGCACCTCGGCGAAGTCGACGTCCTTGACCGTGCGGCCGGTGCCCCGCATGGCCTGTTCGGCGGCGCGTGTCGTTGCGGGGATGGCCGTGAGCGTCTTGCGGTCGTGCAGCGCCAGCGTGTCGGTGGCGGCGCCCGAGCCCGTGAGCCAGATGGGCTTGTCCGTGAACTCGGCGACGCGGTCCTCCGCCACGAGGAACAAGGCGGCGGCGCCGTCGGTGACGCTGCAGCAGTCGAAGAGGCCGAGCGGGTCCGCGACCATGGGTGCCGCGAGCGCTTTCTCGAGGGTCGTCTCCTTCTGGAATTGCGCGTGCGGATTGGCAGCGCCATTGCGGTGGTTCTTGACGGCGACGGCAGCAAGCTGCTCGCGGGTCGTGCCGAACTCCTGCATGTGGGCCCGGGCCATCATGGCGTAGACGCCGGGGAAGGTCAGGCCGGACGCGCGTTCGACCTCGGTGTCGCCGGAGACGCCGAGCCAGTAGCCGCGGTGGGCGCGGTTGTACGGGTTCATCGACTCGACGCCGGCTGCGAGGGCCACGTCCACGGCGCCGCTGCGGATTGCGAGCCAGGCGTCGCGGATGGCGAAGCCCGACGACGCGCAAGCATTCTCGACGCGGTGCGACGGCGCGCCTTGGTGCGGCGTCCCTTGCAGGAACAGGGCGGCGGAGTTTCCGGGCTGGTGGCCGCCGAAGCCGACCGTGCCGATCCAGGCCTCGTCGACGGCCTTCTTCCAAGGCTTGTCGATGCGGCCCACGGCCTCCGCGAGCGCCTCGTCGAACAGCGCTTTGGGCGTCATCTCCGGGCGGTTGCCGAACTTGGCCATGCCGGCGGCGACGAGGGCGACCTTGCGGGCCACGCCGCGGGCTACGAGGGGCTGCGCCAAAAGGGTGCCGCGCGCCCGAGCCTATACGGCGCTCATGAAGCCGACGTCGTCATCCAGGATGGAGCCGGCGGGCGAACCGTTGGCAAGGACATGGGCGACCGCGGTGATGCCGGACGGCTGCTGGCCGCAGGTTGCGTTTCCCAACTGGGCCGGCGCCACGATGGCGTAGTCCTGGTAGGACGGGTTCACCGTGTCGCGTCCAGTTTCCAGGTTCTGTGTCGCCTGCCAGCCGGGGCCGCGGATCGTCAGCGTGTCGGCGCGGATGCCTGCAGGGAATGGCCTGCTCGGTTCGCTGGGGTGGAGGCGCATGTCGCCCATCCACTGGTGACCGCTTGGCGGGCTGGCCGGGATGCTTGGCATGCAATCGATCCAGAACTCGACCTGGAGCGTGAGCGTGGTCCCCGCCACCTGCAACTGCGTGCTTGGCGGTGTCGCCGAGCATCCGGCGACGACGATGGCGGCCAGCAGCATGCCGAGGAGTCGCATGCCATGCCATCGGGGCTGCGGGGCTTGAAGGTTGCCGAATCGTTGGGCAAACGGCGACGGGCTAGGCCACGCCGCCGGGGGCGTAGCCGCAGTTGTTGCAGAACCGCGCGCCTTTGGGGTTGGGGGCTTGGCAGCGCGGGCACAGTGCCTTGCCGGCGGGGACCTTGACGGGAGCAACCGGCGCGGGGGGCGTCGTTGTCCAAGGGGCGGGCGCCGCGTCCGTCCATCCCTGCGCGTACGGGTTCGCCGGGATCATCGGGCGGATGTACGTGATGAGGGCGAGGACCACGGCGCCGATGATGGCGAGGGCGGCCAGGAGAGACAGGATCGCGGCGATGCCGGCGAACACGGTTCCCGTCGCGGCCATGAACTCCTGGTTCGTCGTCGTGAACGGGTGTTGGCCCATGGCCGAGAAGAAGCCGACGAGGTCGCCGATGGCGAAGAGGGCTGCGGCACCGCACGCGATGATGGGGCCGACGCCACCCAGCCGGGGCGCCAAGGTGTGGTGGACGGCCAGCGCGACGCCGGCCACGATGAGGGCAAGGCCGGCGAGGACGACCTGGCTGCTGTCGGTGCCGACGAGGCCGGTGGCGGCGGAGCCGTTGATGCCGTTGCCGACGAGGAGCAGGAGGCCAGCGACGCCGATCAGGACGCCCGTCGTGATGCCCATGTCACGGCCTGCCTTGGCGCTCACGACGAAGGCAGCGATGCCGGCGGCTCCGGCGAGGAGGAACGTGATGCCGGCGCCCATGATGCCGTTGCTGGTCGCGCCCTCGGCGGCATCGACGATGAAGGCGAGGGCGAAGATGGCGACGAAGATGGCGTAGCCGAGTCCGGCCATGCGCGTCGCGGCCGAAGCGCCCGGCGTGCGGAAGGCCCGACCCGCCAAGGCGGTCGCGATGCCGGCGGCGGCAAGCGCCAAGCCGGCGATGAGCATCATGACCCAGAAGGTGACGACGCGTGTCTTGAATGACTCCCCCAATGTGTCGGTCCTGTTGGCCAGGTAGTCGGCGTAGCGGAACAGCATGGCCAAGCCCAGCAGCCCGAAGACCGCGCCTTGCAGGTACCACGCGATGGAACCAGTGCGGCGCAAGCCGTCGGCGAGGGAGGCGTTCTGTTGCTCTTTGGAGGTCGTCCTGGCCTGCTCCATGACGCGCGATGCGGGTGCGCGTTTAAGGCCGCTGCGGCGGGGCCGCCGATCGCTCAGCGCAGGCCGACCATGGGTTGCACCAAGTCGGCGCCCCAAACGTAGAGCGCCGCCAGGCCGATCGGGTTCAGCAGGTTGTCCGAGATGGCGACCGGCACGGGGGCTGCGACGTCGACGACGAGGAACCAGGCCGCAGTCGCGAGGCCGAGAGGAATGCCGACGAGCGGCGTTGCCAACGCGAAGGCGGCGACCGTTCCGCCGACGGTTCCGGCATGGGACTTGTTGGCGTTGTGGCGCCACTTCGTGCGACCGATGCGCATTCCGACGAGGGCGCTTGCCGCGTCGGCGAAGACGGCGACCAGGATGACTGCGAGCGTCGGCCATGCGGCGCGGTCCAAGTCGCCACGGCGCGCCAAGACGAGGGCGGCAAACGTCACGCCGGCGGCCATGTGGAGGTGACCGCCGAACAGCCCCGCCTCGCGGGCCCGCAGCAGAGGCTCGATGATGCGCTTCCAGGGATAGGCCAGCCCCGGGAAGGCGAGGCGCAAGAGCTCGATGGGAGCCAGGACCAGGATCAGAAGGAGGAGGCTGCAGAACAGGACCACTTCGCCGCCCGCATGCCACGAGGCGGCGCGGGCCACGAGGAGGTTGCCCCAGGTCTCACCCGGCATGGCGACGACGGGCGCGGCTGCCGCGGCGACGACGAGGACCGCATGGCCGAGGCCGAGAGGCACGAGCGAGTTGAGTCCCATCGCCAAGTGCGGGAGCTTGCGGCGCTCCTCGTGCGCCAGGTCGGGGATCGGTACCCGAAAGGTCCGCTGCACGATGGTGTGTGTCCAGTCGACCGCGACCTGCAGGCGAAGCGCGACGAAGAGGACGGCGTAGAGGACGCCGAAGGCCATGGCCAGCACCGCGAAGGTGCCGAAAGGCGCCGGGACGAGTGCCGGGCCCCACCGCAGCATCGCGGCGGCGCAGCCAAGCAGCGTGATGCCGCAGGCCAGCGTGGACCAGCAATCGGCGAGTCCCCGGCGGAAGCCGCGGGCCGCGACCGCCGCCGCCGCAAGGCCGTAGCCTGCCAAGCCGCCGGCGACGAGGGCACTCGCGGCGCGGCTGGCGTCCCCGATGACGAACGGCAGCCCAGGCAACGACAGGTGTATGGCGCGGCCGCGTCAAAGCCCTGAGCCACGGCACGCGTCGTGTTGGTCCGCGGAGCGCGCATCAGATCTTCTGGTCGAAGTAGCCCGTCGTGCCGCCTTCCGGCGTGATGCGCAGCGCGAGCCAGATCCCCAACGCCGTTGCGACGATGAGAGCAACCCCCCACCACTTGCCCTCGGTCACGAACATGAGGCCGACGATGCCGACGGTGACGGACACGAGGACCAGCACGAGGGCGGCGAGTTTGCGCAGCCAGTGCGACCTGGGGCGCTTCTGCATGAGGGGCCCGGTGAGGGATTTGAACCCCCCACAGGGGAGCCACAATCCCCTATGTTAACCAGGCTACACTAACCGGGCCAT
>JAZJZE010000014.1:0-1487 GCA_040390065.1 bacterium
ACACAATTGGGGTAGCCCCATGAGCAAGGAAATCCGCATCCAGTACGCCGAGCCGCTTGGGGGCATCACCTTCGACCCGACGGGGATGCGCACTTTCGCGTCGCTGGCCGCCGCGCCGACGGCCTCCATCGCCGGCTACGCCAAGGGCTGCCTGTTTGTCAACACGGCAGGCTCACTCGGCACGCTGGTTTACTTTAACAGCGGCACCACGACCTCGGCGATCTGGACCAGCATCGGATAGGAGTCTTGCGATGGCGACTACCCCGACGAGTATGGTTCTGAGAATGACTGGCCAGGAGGCGTGGACGGACCCGGTCGCCTTCGCCGCGGGCACGACGATCGCCGGCGTGGCCCTGGACCCGGTGACGAACCTGGTCGCCTCGACCTCGACGGTCATCACGGTGACGGCCGCGGTGCATTCCGGGCGGCAGGTCATCTTGAACAGCACGCACACGACGACCGTGACGCTGCCGGCCTCGACGGGCGGTGGCGACATCTACACGTTCCGGGTGGGCGTGACGGGCACGGACGGCTCGAAGATCATCCAGGTGGCCAACAGTACGGACATCATCCAGGGTGCGTCGATCGCGGCCAACACGCAGTCCACGACCATCGGCTTCCTGACGAGCGCCACGAGCGACACGGTGACGATGAACAACACCACGTCGGGCGGCCTGCTCGGGTCGGTGGTGCAACTCATCGACATCGCCGTGGGCAAGTATCTGGGCCAGGTGTTCACGATCACGACCGGCAACCCCACGACCCCGTGGTCTGCGGCGGTTCCTTAATGGACCTCGATATCAAAGACCTCAGCATTTTTTTAGCCACGCCGGTAAACAGAGATTTCCCGTGGCAAACGGCCCGTTCGTTGATCGAGACGGCCGAGGCGCTGACCATCCGCGGCGTGCCGCACTCCTTCCAGTTCCTGGCCCAAGGCAGCCAGATCGACCACGACCGCTCCCAACTGGCCCACCAGTTCTTGCAGTCCAAGCACAACCGCATCTTTTGGATTGATTCGGACATGAGCTGGGACGCGGACTCGTTCCTGCGCGTCCTGGCCCTGTCCACAGTCCACGCGGTCGTCGGGGCGAGTTACCCGGCGAAGAAGGGACCGGGCCTGGAGTTCCACATCGAGGTGGAGAAGGCGGAGCTGGAGGCGGACGAGTACGGCTGCCTGAAGGTCTGGGGCCTGGGCCTCGGCTTCTGCTGTGTGGCCCGCGAGGTGATCGAGAAGCTGGCCGAGCAGTCGCCGCGGTTCACGCGCGACGGCGAGGTGATCCCGATGATCTTCCGGACGGGGATCGACGACGAGGGCACGTACCGCTCAGAGGACATGCACTTCTTCCGGGCCTGTCGGAAGCTCGGCTACGCGGTGAACGTGGACCCGACGGTGGAGTTGGGCCACATCGGCGGCAAGGAGTACCGCGGCCGACTGATTGACGCACTGAAGAAGGCTCCCGTGGCGAACGGCGTGAAACACTCGACCG
>JAZJZE010000015.1:0-2323 GCA_040390065.1 bacterium
CCAGTAGAGCGCGGAATCAGACGCCAGGACGGCCGGAGCGCTCCAGAACGCCACGCGTGTCGCCGTCCCGGTGCCGGTAACGGGCGCCCCGACCCCGGCCGCCAGCGCCGTCACCCGCCCGTAGGCATCGATGGTGATGCTCGACGGGTAGGCCGTGGTGCCCGGCGTGGCGACGCTCGCCAAGTCGAGGTTGTAGGGCAGGCCGGCCCCGCCATCGACGACCGAGAAGCGGACGCTCGGGGTGAACACCCGCTCGTTGGCCAGGCCGGCGTCGGTACCGAGGGTGAGGAACTTGGCGTCAGACAGCCCGCCGGTGCCAACGGTGGCGTCGACGACGCAGTTGACCGAGGCTCGAACCTGGCGGAGGAAGTCGTCGTATTCGCGCTCGTCGCTGCGGCCCCAGATCGGGGCGGGGGCCACAATGCGAGAGCAGGACATTTACCCCGCCAGGAGGAGGCTAGGCTTCTCGGGCTCCGGCTTGTGGCCGGTCATGGCGAGGAGGGCTTCCTTCACGGCGGACAGCGGCGTGCTGAGAAGCGTGCCGATTGGGACGGCCGCCACCTGCGCGCCGCCGGCAATCGGGGAGTCCTTGACGCCGGTGAGGGCGGCGACGATGAGGACGTTCTCCTTGGCCTCATCGAGCACCCAGCCGATAGACATGCCGGGCAAAAGCCCGAGCCCGTCGCCGATGGGCATGTACTGTACGACCTGGCCACCAGCGCCCACATGCTGGGCGCGAGGGTTGCTGCGGTGCTCACCCATCGCCCGGCGCCTTGTCGACGGTGACGGCGTCGACGTACTCACGCGCTTCTTCCTTGGCTGGCAGGGCGAGGTGGCGGATGTTGATGGTGACGTTCCCGCCGCCGGCATCGCCGCGCAGCATCGTGGTCACCGCCTCGATGGCAGCCGCAGTGCGCATGGGCACGTCCCTGCGCGACAGCTCCCCGTCGGCGTTGTAGTCAGCCGAGTTCGGGGATTCGTACATCCCGGCGTACACCTTGAGCACCCGGAGGCGCAGGTTGCCGAGAATTACCTTGGCTTCCTGCTCAGGGTTGCGCCTGGCCAGGGCGGCAGAGTCCTGCACCGCGACTGCCTGGGCATCGGCATCCACCGAGCTTGACAGTACGGACTTCCGACTACGATGTCAAATTGACTACGACAAAACGGTCATGCGTCGAAACGACATCAGACGGCGGCGCCACAGAGAGCGCAAGTCCCAGGGCCAACAGCGTCGGCGTGGCAGGAGACGGGCGGTGCGGCCTGGGCGAGCGCCGGGGCCGGCTCGGTGACGGCGGCGACATCGACGGCGGCGGGGACATCATCGACGATGGAGACGCGGGAAGCCACGTCGTCGAGGCGGAGGCCTTCATCAGCCTCGGCGATGAGGGCGGCTTCGGATTCGTCGACCTTGGGCGGCGGGGCGGTGTGGTGCTCGGCTGTGGTCTTGCGCTTTTTGAACATGCCCCAAGGGTAAGCACGTTCAGGTGGAGACGATGGCGAGCTTGGCCTTGGCAGTGACTTGCCGCACCTGTTTTATTCGCCTGGCGTTGACGCGGTCGAGATACCGCGTCGCATCCTTGATGTAGTTGGTGTGGGCAACGCTGAGCGCTTCGTCGAGCGCGAACATGACGTCCTGGGGCGCGTTGAGGTTGTTGAGCACGTCCCTGATCGCCGCGATGGTCTTGGCGTGCTGCGTGAGCCGCCGGCCATCGCTATCGAGTTGGCGCTTCTTCCTGTCGTTCATTTTAGACCCCCACGATGGTTGCCTTGCGCTGCCGCTTCTTCCTCGGCTTCCACGCCACGCCGGTGCGCTCGA
Organism: bacterium; assembly: GCA_040390065.1. Taxonomy (GTDB): domain Archaea; phylum Thermoplasmatota; class E2; order JACPAO01; family JAHFTW01; genus JAHFTW01. The sequence continues at coordinate 1,817 of JAZJZE010000015.1, forward strand.
GCATCGTGCGGTAGGCGCTGGCAGGGATGCGGCGAGGGCTCTGGCGGTTCCCGTTGCCGAGCTTGATGCTGCCCATCTTGCCTTTGGCGATCCAGGCGTCGACGGTGCCTCGCTCGACGCCGACGGCGGCAGCGATATCGTTGATGGTGAACATGCGCTCGATGGGCGCGCCGTTGCGCAGGACCATGCGCGTGCCCGCGTCCTTGGCGTCGCGCAGCGCCTTGGCGACGAGCCCGCACATTCGGCAGGCCACGTCATCCCGCTGGCATGTGCAGGTCGCCCCCAGCTTCCACAAGAGCCCCCGCGCCTCGATGACGGCCCAGTCGGGCGGCGCCGAGCCAGTGCCCTGCTCGGTGGTGTACCGCGGCAGCCTCACGCGTTCCTGGCGATGCGCGCCTTCATCCTGGCTCGCATCCTGTAGGTCGCACGCCGCGCCTCCTGCTTCTCGTCGCACGCCGGGCACCGACACTTGCCGCCGGCATCCTTGCCGCACTGCACGCAGTGCCC
>JAZJZE010000016.1:0-2545 GCA_040390065.1 bacterium
GAGCTTGTAGTAGGTGCCCGCCACGATGGCCGAGCCGGTGATGTTGGACACCAGGCCCTTCAGGTTGCTGCCGAGCACCTTGGCGATGTTGGAGAGGCCGTAGGCGAAGCAGCAGTCCCCCGAGGGGTTGCCCGTGAAGGAACTGGACGGGAAGTAGAACCCCAGCAGGCCGTTGGTCGTGATGGTCGTGTTGAGGTTGTTCGAGCCCGACCCGGCCGCCGTGAAGGGGTACAGGGCCTGCGTCGTCACCGTGCTCGAAGCCAGGGGGTCGCACAGGCCGATGAAGGCGTCCCGCTTGCCGTTGGTCACGCTCGTCAGGGCGATCCGGGCCTCGAAGGCCAGGCGGCCTTGCAGGGCGGACGTGCCGGAACTGTTGGCCGCGATCTGGTAGCAGCCGAAGTTCGACGTGAGGAACGTCGCGATCTGGTTGGTCGAGGAGTTGGCCAGGGAGCCCGGCGTCAGCTGCAACGCCCCGCCGATGATCCCGGCGTCGATCACGCCGCCCCCGGCCGGCACCATGAGCGACCAGCGGCCGACGTTCGTGTACGACAGCGCCTGCCCCAGACCCAGGAGCGCCAGGTTCCCGCAGCCGGAGGAGTCGAACTCCTCCCAGGTGTGGATGCCCAGGCGCGGGTCGTTGATGAAGTCGTTGACCCAGGCGTTGCCCGTCGAAGGGGGACTGCCCCAGATCACCTCGGAGGGGCCGCGCTCCGTGTTGAGTGCCAGGTTTGCCGCGTAGCCGGCCGTCTTAACCGTCATAGTCTTCCCCTTCTTTGACCCCCACCGACTTGGCCTCGACCGCCAGCACCCCTTCGTCCGGCGTGGTCAGCGCTTCCTGCCACTCCAGCCGCAACTCCGGGTCGTTCTTGATCTCTTCCAGGAGGGAACGCCGCTCCCGCCGCTTCCGCTCCCGCTCCTCCTCCTCCTGACGCCGCGCCAGCGCCGCCCCCTTGCCGTCCACGTCCCGGTACACCCGGCTCGACGTGGTGATCTTCATCAGCCGGTCGTCCGGCTTCACCAGCGGCAGCGGCTTGGGACGCAGCGGACGGCCGTAGACCGGGTCCGCCTCGCCCTCGGGGTCCTCCTCCATCGCCACCCGCACCACACGCCGGCCCGCCACCAGCAGCATCGGCTCGTAAGTCCTGCCGTCGTTGCTGAAGCCGACCAGGTGCTTGCAGTAGCCGTTCTCGTCCAGGTCCCTCACCCCGCAGCCGTAGGGGCAGGCGTTCACCACCTCCTGCTTCTTCGCCTGCGCCTTGCGCCGCATCAGCGGGGACAGGTGGTCCAGCTTCCGGCGCTGCTCGACCGGGACTTCTCGCGGGTCTGCCACCGACCAACTCCTTTAGCTCGGGTAAGTCGTGCCGGTTGCCAGGACCATGTGGCAACGGCGGTTCTTCGAGATGAACTGGTACGTCATGTCGATGAAATGTGCGCTGAGAGTGTGTTGACCCGGGTACACGGGCACGTTGGTCTCCCTCAGCCACCAGCCCTGGAGGATGTAGGTCTTGATCCAGCCCCAGTTGATGCCGTAGACCGGGTTCGTGGTGTCGGCTTCGAGGTAGGGAATCCAGTTCACCGGGGCGCGGCGGAAGTGGAAGGTGCCGTCGAACTTCGCCAGGTCGTTGCCGGTCGAGTCGTTCTGGGCCTTGAGGAGTTCTTCCGCGGGGCCGATGACGCCGTAGTTGCTGTAGAACCCGTAGTCGTCGCCGGTGTTCGGGGTCGGGATGCCGTCCACCGTGGGCTCGAAGTCCGTGAACGTGCACGCCTTTCGCCAGTGCCGGATCAGGTCCTCCTCGGTGACGTTCGTGTACTGGTAGGTCCAGTTCTGCCAGGCCGGGTACGTCGTCGGGTTCAGGCCGATGGTCGTGTACCCCGAGGGGGCGCCGCCGTTGAACCCCTCGGTGGAGCTCTTCACGACCCACGTGTTGATGCCCCAGGGCGTGATGTTGTCCGTGGCCGAGACGGGCGGGCCCCAGAAGTTGCCCTCGAGGAGTTCCGCCAGGGAGATCATGGCGGCGATCCGCTTCATCTGCACGAAGTTCACGATCCGCGCGGGCTCGCGGTTCATGTCCACGACCTGCAAGGGCAGGACGTAGTTCGACGTGGTGTTGCGCCAGTCGGCCGTGCCCTGGGTCATCACGTCGAGGTCTTCGACGTTGTCCGAGGCCCCGATGCCGACGTTGGAGGCCGACTGGGCCTGGCCCACCATCACGTCGAACTGGATGCCGTACCCCGACTCCAGCTCCCGGCGGTTCTTCCGCAGCAGGTTCTTGAACGTCGGGTGCTTCTGAAGTCGGGACGAGATGTCCGTGAACTTCGGCTTGCCGAGGTTCCGCAGCGTCGTCTGCACCAGGTCGCCGTACTGCGGCGCCGTCAAGGCGTTCGGAGTCACCATGTCGCGGTCCTAGTCCCCCACCAGGAGCCTCGGTTCAGCGGTTCAGTTCCTCGGGAAACTCGTCGTCCAACGACCCCACGGCGCCGTTCTGCCGCATCTGCCCCATCGCCGTCCGCAGTTCCGCCTCGGCCTTCGCCGGGCCGTCCGGCA
>JAZJZE010000017.1:0-96495 GCA_040390065.1 bacterium
CCCCACAGGGGAGCCACAATCCCCTATGTTAACCAGGCTACACTAACCGGGCCATGCGGATGAGAATCAGGGGACTCGGCCCCAGGCGGCTTGTCGCGCGACTTGGGGCCGACTCATAACCGTTCCGTCGGCCCTCCCAGCGTGCACAATCTCGACAAACGACAGGGCCCTCATCCTGCGACGGCGGCGACATCCACGAGCAGGCCCTCAAGATGCAACGCGTTTGGGAAGACACGACGGGCCCCGGCCGGGGCCGCGATGGCACGCGCGAAGCGCGACGCCGAGCGGGTTTGGCAAGCCGAGCTCGCGAACGGAAGTGAGCGGCGACGGCGAGGGCCGCCGGGGCCGGTCAATGATTGCATATGCGCATGACCCGTCGCGGCGGACCATGAATCGCGTCCGCGTTCCCAGCAAACGCTACGGCGGTTCGTGCATCTGGAGATGGGAGCGTTTCGTGGTCGTCATGGCCTGCGCAGTCGCCCTCGTAATTTACCTACTCCGCCGCGGCTAACGTCGGGCTTCCTACGCAACAACCGGCGTCGGCGCGGCTTCGACGACGCCTTGCCTGACTTGCTCGTCGGCGGGGAGGCTGGCCCAGCCGTCGCCGAGGAAGTAGCGTGTGCGGTGGGCGTCGCGGGTCTTCTGCACGAGGCCGGCTCCAGCGAGGCGGTTGATGTGCCACGTCACGGTGCTGGCGGTGACTCCGAACGCTTCGGCGAGGTCGCATTGCGCGATGCCGGGGTTGGCGCGGATGTGTTGCGCGATGGCGGCCGTCTTGTCGTTGCGCAGCGCCGAGACGGCGAGTTTCTTGCCGGAGGAGTAGTGGCCCGACTTGCGGTCGAAGAAGCGCAGGTAGCGGCCGTCGCGAACCGAGATGACGAAGCCGTTCTTCTCGAGGACGCGCAGATGGTAGTTCAGCGTCGACGTGCCGAATTCGACTTGCTCTGACAGTTGCACGAAGTTGACGCCAGGGAACGCCTTGACGCGTTCGTAGACCTCGGCGCGTCCCGCGTGTTCGAGGATGCCGTCGCCTTGCACGCGGGCGTAGCCGGCCACGATGCCGCCGCCCGTGATGCCAAGGATGGTCTTGCCGTTTGCGACCGCCCAGGCGATGGCCGCGATGGCGGCGGCGCCGAGGCCGACTGCTGCGATGGCGGTGGCCCAATCGTAGTGCGCGGAAACGGATCCGTAGCTCACGGTCGTGATGTCGCCCTGGCCCGAGACCTGCGTCGCAGAGGCGTCGCCGTCCGTGTCGTGCGGCGTGATGGTGAAACGGCCGCCAAGGGTCAGGTCTTCGCCGCGCAGCGTGTGCGTCGTCGTCTTGCCCTTGTCCGTGATGGTGACGGTGCCTTCCATGTGCTTGAGGACCGCTTGGCCGTCGACGGCGATGGCCGGGTTCTTGGCGTAGAGGAGGCCGGCCGGGCCGGAGAAGTGCAGCGCGAACGTCGCCTTCTTGGCCTCGACGACGAGGTACTCCTTGATGTGCTCCGTGTGCGAGCCGGGGCCGCGCCACTGGTTCGTGACCGGGTCGTAGGCCTGGCCGGGCTGCTGCTCGTCGCGCTCGTAGGCCGGGATGCCGCTAGCGTCCGACGTGGAGAGGATGTGGGCGCCCGTGACGAACAGCTTCATGGCGCCGTTCATCTGCAAGTCGCCCACGGTGGCGTGCGACGAGGTGAGTCCTGCTGGGACGGTGTACGAGAAGGGCTCCTGTTGGCTGATGAGAGCCACGTCGGCCGGGATGGGGGGCGTCTCGACGACGACGGGGGCCGCGTTGGCGCCGACCACGAGGGACGACGATTGGCCGGCGGGCGAGACCAGTTTGGCCGGGCCTGCGTAGGCGAGGATCTGGAAGGCGTCTTCGCGCCCGTCGGAGGCCAAGGCGAGGGCGACGCCGGCGAGCGGGACGTCGCGGCGGTCCACCTTCTGCTGCCAGAGGACGCGGGCGCTCGGGTCCTTGGTGTCGGCGATGTAGTACGAGCGCTCCAGGACGCGAGTCGCCGTGCCGTCGACGCTCTTCAGGGTGAACGTGACCGTCCCGCCCTTGCCCGACAGGAGGAAGTCGCCGTCGCTGGCGGAGACCGTGTGGGCGCCCGTGATTTGGAAGGGGTATGCGGCGTGGCCCCGGATCGTGCCATCGGCAGCCATGGCGGGGGCCGCCAATGCGACCGAAAGCCCCAGCGCCAACACGGCGACCAATGTCATCCTCATAGGTGCCGAACCCCCTTCCAGCGTTCTAAAGCTTATTGGCGGCGCTGTGAAAGGCCCAAGTGAACGCGGCAAGGCCGTTTCTGGCCCATTTCACGGCGTTTTAGGCCAGTTTCTTCTGGGTTCCCCGCACCGCGGCAATGGCCTTGCCGTAGTCCTTGGCGCCGAAGACGAAAGAACCCGCCACGGCGACCGTCGCCCCCGCCTTCTCGATGATGCGGGCGGTCTCGGCGTTGACGCCGCCGTCCACCTGGATGTCCAGAGGCGAGTCGCGGCCGGCGGCCTTCGCCATCGCCTTGATGCGCGAAATCTTCGGCACGACCGACTCGATGAAGGCCTGTCCACCGAAACCAGGGTTGACCGTCATGACGAGTGCCAGGTCGATGTCGCGGATGACCGCCTCGAGGATGGATTCGTTGGTGGTGGGATTGAGGCTCACGCCAGCCCGCTTGCCGAGGCCCTTGATCTGCTGGACGTTCCGGTGCAGGTGCGGACAGGCCTCGGCATGGACCGTGATGGAATCAGCGCCCGCAGCCGCGAACTCCGGCACGAACTTCTCCGGCTCGACGATCATGAGGTGGCAGTCGAGGAGCAGTTTCGTGTGCGGCCGGATGGAGCGCAGGACGGGTGGCCCAATGGTGAGGTTGGGGACGAAGCGCCCGTCCATGACGTCGACGTGCAGCCAATCCGCGCCAGCCTTCTCCACGGCCGCAATCTCGGCGCCGAGTTTCGCGAAGTCGGCAGAGAGGATGGAGGGCGCAACCTTGAGCACGATTGGTCGATGGAGAGGAGGGTTATGAGGGGGACGGCGCGGCGGACGACGCCAGTGGACGCCCGAACCAGGCCTTCGCCGACGGCAGCATCAAGAGGGAACCGACGGCCAGGGCTGCAAGCGACGATTCCACATTCATCGCCACGTCGCGGGGGAAACGCAACGCGACGGACGCGGCCCACACCCAGAGCCCCGCCCATGCGGCAACGCGTGCCCATGGACGCCCCTTTGCCAGCCCGTGGGCCACGCCGAACGAGGGGATCGCCCCCAACAAGAACCATGCCGCGGAAGCTGAGTGCGGAATCAACAAGCCGAGGCCAAGGCCGCCAAACACCACGCCCGCGACGACGAAGTAGGCCACGACCACGGAGACGACGATAGGCCGCCGACGGATGGGCAGGGCTGGCGCTGCGGCGCCGACGCCGGCAGCCTCGTTCTCCACGTTTGCTCCAGGGGGGCGCGACGGTTGGACGTTGCGGTCGCTGGGTGGAACGGCTACGGGTACGGGTCGATCGGCTCCTTGCATTGGTCGTCGGCGAAACGGTAGAGCGTACCTTCGACGTCGCCGGAGGAATAGAGGTCGCCGTCGCCTGGGTAGGGGTCGCCCATTTTGGATAGGAGCATTGGAGGGCGCATGTGGCCGGGGGTGAGAACGGCTTCGGGCAGGTAGCCGCTCAAGGTCTGCTGCATGTCAAGGAGCGAGACGCGGCCTTGTGCAACCCAGGCAATCCGTTCCCGGGCAGAACCGTGCGTTTCGTAGCCAAGGGCAATCGTCGTTGCCACGTCCGACGGCTGTCCGGTCTCTGGCCGCCAAGACCAGTTTGCTGTGAACGTGAGCCCCGGGGTTCCCGCCGTTTGCATGGTGATGGCCGACAGATGAACCGGCAAGGACAGGTTGCTTGCCAGGAACGTCGCGACCTGCGGGTCATCCACCCAGATGCTGTTGAGGACCTGGAAGTATTCGTAGGAACCCTTCGTGCAACTCGCAGGGGGCGTCATGTTGGTGTGCAGTTCGAGGATCATTTTCAGCGGACGTTCGAATGGTCCCCAGTTGAACCGTTCGCAGGAGAGCAAGTACAACGAAAGGTCGCTGCCGACGCCGCCCTGGTCGGCGGACCAGTTTGCAGGCGGCCTGGCGGGATTGGTATCGGCCGGCCACGTCACGCCCGTCGTCATGTATTGACAGCGATTCCATGTCGTGGCGTTGGTCGTCACCCAGGGTGCGGGTGGCGGCAGGTTGGGCGCCGTCGAGGCTCCCGTCGACGAAGATGGCGGTGGAGTCGTCGTTGGCGACGGCGACGTCGAGCCGGTGCCTGGCCGTTCAGGCTGCACGCACCCAGTAATCAGCACGAAAGCGACAAGGATGGGTGGCAGGAGCGTGCGATGGTCTAGCAATGGGGTGCCCCCGACGCGGAGGCCGCTCGCAGGCGGTAGGCCCCCAACCCGAAGGTTCCGAGGTCACGCTCCACGCCGCCGCTATCAATCATGAAGTCGACTCCATAGTACCCGCCTCCGGTCGATATGAAGGTCGGCCGCACGGACGTCCTGAACGTTTCCTGGGAGAAGACCCAGAACTCGACGCAGTAGAAGCCGTCCAGGCAGGTCGCCACGTCGTCGTACGCGGTTGTCGGTCCGGGCGTTTGTTCGGCCCATTTGTTCACGACGCCGATTAGGCAGCCAATGGTGGTGTTTCCAACGTCGCTCGGGCAATCGTCGACGAGGGGCACGGTCGGCGCCAGGCACGGCGCGCTCTGCAGAACGTCCGTGATTGTGACGATGGCGTTGACCAATTCGTTCACGCTGGGAGGCGAAAGCGGGCTTCCGGCGTCGGCCGCGGGAATCGGGGCAACGGAGACAAGCAAGGCGGTCATGGCAATCGGCAGGGCACGCATCGAGTTCACTTTGTACACCATTCTCTTGGGCTTCTTAGCCTGCGTCGGACAGTGGTTGGTCTTGGCCCTTCCGACAGGAGGGGATGCGCGGGCTCGCCTTGCTCTGGCAATACATGAAGTCGTCGGCGCGGCGCCACTCTGCCGATAGCGATTTTCGGGAAATCGCTAACGCTCGGTGCCGCACCCTGCCTGAGGCGGCCGGCTGCTGCGGGCGCCAAGGCCAGCCCAGCGACGCCGGCCTCCCCGATTCTCGGATTCCTTCAAATGGTCCGCAATCCCGGCTCCAGGGGAAACGCAGCGTCGAGCGTCGTCACCGCGTCTTTGGGTAACTCGAAGTCGCCGCCGGCGTTCTCCACGACGTGCTCCGCCTTCTCGGCTTTGGGAATCGTGAAGACGGATGGGTCGCGGGTGAGGAACGCAAGGGCGACTTGCCGCGGCGTCTTGCCAACCTGCTTGGCCACCTTGTCAAGCGCGGCCAGTCTCTTGTGGTCCTTGACCCATCGGCCGGCGCCAAACGGGGAGTACGCGACGAGGGCCACGCCGTTTTGCTTACACCACGGCAGCACATCCGATTCGCAGCCGCGGTCCTCGAGGTGGTAGTAGACTTGGTTCGCAGCGAGTTTCCTCGTCCCGAGGGCCGACTTGACTTCGTCGAGGCCGTCGACGTCGAAGTTGGAGACGCCGATGTGTCGGACCCAGCCTGCGTCCACGAGGTCGCCCATCGTCGCCATCGTGTCCGCGACGGGATGGGGCCCGGGCCAGTGCAGGTAGTAGAGGTCGAGGTGGTCCGTCTGGAGGCGCACGAGGGAATCCTTGCAGGCCGAGCGAGTGCCCTTGCGCGACGCGTTGCCGGGCTTGACTTTGCTTGCCAGGAAAACGGAGTCGCGCATCGGCCGCCCATCGGCGCCCGGCGTGGACAGAAGTTCACCAAGCGCCGTCTCCGAGCCGGAGTTCTCCTCGTACAACTCGGCCGTGTCGATGTGCGTCATGCCGAGCCGGATGCCTTCCCCGATGGAGGGCTCGGCCTTGCGCGCGTTGGCCAGTCGCCACGTGCCTTGGCCAACAACGGCGACGGGTGTGCCAGCGGGACCGAATGGACGCATCCTCATGCGACGGCGCAGGAGCCGGTGGGCTAGAACCATTCGGGCCGCGTCACGGCCAGGTGATGGTAAGCACGTACGGCTCGTTGGCGGCGATGTCCGCGACGACCTGGGCCTTCGTGGCGTGCGCCGGAAGGAAGCCTACGTGTTCCTCGTGCAGGGCGGTCCCGTGCTCGTCGAACCAGTGCACGCAGACGCCGTGCGCCGCGTGCCCCGTCATGTTGAGCGCGTACGTCGTGCCGTGCTGGACCTCGTGCAGCAGGTCGTGCACGGGGCTCTGCGGCGGAGGCGCGACCGGGAAGGTGGCGATCTCGTTGCACTGCCCGAGCGACGTCGCGTTGCCGGTGAAGTGGATGCTGTGGTGGACGCAGTGGTGCGGCGGGCAGGCCTCGTGCGGCGCGGTGCCGTTGTGGTGCGCCGTGGCGTTCTGGTGGTGCTCGGGGGGCGCGGTGCCGTTGGGGTGATGCGGCGAGGGCTGCCCAGGCGGTGGCGACGAACTGGCGGGCCCGAACGGCACCAACTCGGGTCGCGCCACGGCGACGGCGACGCCCGCGGCGAGGATGAAGGCCAAGGCGATGGCGAGGACGGCGGGGCGCATGCTCAGCCGAGGACGCGGGCCGGCTCCCTTAACCTTGCCGAGCAGGTGGTCGGCTACGGGCCAAGGTCCAAGGCCTTGATGGGCGCCATCGCCAGTTCCGGGTTCTTCCTCCAGTCCACGCCCGGGTTGTCGCAGTACAACTCGACCTCGTTGCCGTCGGGGTCATGCAGGTACAACGACCAGCTCACCGTGTGGTCGGACGCACCGTCGACGGTGACGCCCGCCTTGCGCAAGTCCGCAATAGCGGCCTTGAGTTCGGCCTTCGATTCGCCGATCTTGATGCCGATGTGGTACAATCCCCGCCGCCGCGGCGCAGGCCCCGGCAGGTCGCCGACCTCGATGAGGAGAAGCTCGTGGTGGGTGCGATGGGCGCCGCCGACGAGGGCCGCGGCCTTGCCCCCGAAGGCGCCGCCGATCACCTTGAAGCCCAACGTGTCGCGGTAGAAGCGCAGGCTCGCCTCGAGGTTGCGCACATAGAAGACGGCGTGGCCGAGTTCGACGGCTTGCACGCGCTCCGCGAGGGCGACGATGGTTTTCGCGTTTGGCTTGGGGCAGTCAGGACGGAATCGCGTCGGCGGCGACGCCCGCGTGCCGCTCGAGGCCGTAGCGCTTGTCGATGATGAGCACATCGACGGGGCCGCTCTGCCGGCTGGCAAACGACGCCGAGAAGCCCGTGGCGTGCATTGTCCCCCAGGTCCAATAGACCTCCGGGTCGCCCCAGGGAAAATGGATTGGGGGGATGGAGAAGACGAAGCCCGAGCCCATGCGCGTCGCGCTCGGCGTGGTGTCCGGCAGTTGGACGTCCCACCACTCCCCGGGCCGCCAGGCCAGGGTTGTTGCTCCCAGCAAGAGCGCGTGATCACCCATCCAGACGATGGGCCGGCGGCCGACGGCGACCGGGGCTGCTTCCGCCGAGATCTGCCAGACGCCGCGGGCGATGTCGGGGTGCCAGACGTGCCGCCCAATGTCCGTGCACGTGGGCATGTGGACGTCGTCACCCAGGATGTACAACTCATCGCCTGATACCGCCGCCGCCTGGATGCGCAGGCATGGCTTGCCGTGGAACGTCTGGATCTGTCCGTCCGCGTTGGGCCACGTGATGTCGTAGCTGACCTCGTACTGGCGGGTGGCGCCGGCGACCGTGAGGTGAGATGCTTCCCGGGGGCCAGGCATATGGTCGGTCGCAAGCCACCAGCCATATCGGCTCGCCTTGGCATCCGGCCCGATGTCGTACCGCGTCACGTTGAAGGCCACGTGCAGCCCGTCGCCGTGGCAGCCAGGAAAGTCGTTGCACGGGACGGCGTACATCCAGGACTCGTCGGTTCTCGTGTAGCCGCGCCACGTGCCGTTCCACACTACGCGCGTCCAGTCGTCGGCCTTGGCGGGGCGGTCAGACGAGGCCACGGCGCCCGAGGCGACGTTCCAGACCCAGATGCGGTCACCGACCACGACGATATCGTCGCCATGACGCGTTGCCAGAGTCGCGTTGGGAAAGGATGGCGCATCGACGTCGTGCCATCCAGGGGCGCTGGACGACGGCCCCTTGTACGGGTGGGCCGGCGCGGCGCAGCCGGCCACGAAGAGGACGACGAAGGATACGGCGAGCCAGCGCACGAGAGTGCAAGCGGGCCAGCCCTCATGGAACTTCGCGTATCGTTGGGCCAGTGGCCTACGATGTCACGTCACGCCGGGCGAACAGGATGCCCGAGGCAATCAGGAATGCGGCCGTGTACGCGGCGACGGCGACGCAAGCCCATCCGGCCGGCAGCAGGCTCGTCTGGGCGTTGGCCGAACTGCCCCACCCAACGAAGGATTGCAGGGCCTGGCCGGGAAGCCACTTGGTGGCGCCCTTGAGGGCAAACGCCAGGATGCCTTCGACGAGAAGCGTGTAGCCGATGCCGATGCCGATGGCGGGCGGCGCGGCACGCAGCAGCACGGCGAGGAAGGTGCCCATGGCGCCCCAGGCCATCGCTGCCGCGGCGACGCGCAGCACGAGCATGGTTCCGTCGAGCGCCGCGTGGGCCGTCCACCAGGCCGACGTATCGATGCCTTTCGCCTTGGCGATGAGGATGACGAGGGCGGTCTGCAGGACAAAGGCCACCAGGACGGCGCCGATCACCAGGGCCGCCAACGCGAGGACCTTGCCGGCGAGCACCCGGAGGCGCCGCGGTTCCTGGCTGAACAGCACCTTCAGGGTCCCTTGGCCGTATTCGCTGCCGAAGCTCTGGGCAAAGACGACGAGGCAGACGACGCCGATAATCTGGGCCGCGAATTGGAACGCCGTGGCAAAGCCGTCTGCCTTTTCCAGGGTCTCGAAGCTGATGCCGGGGCCGTTGCGGCCACCCGCTTGGCCGGCGCTGGCGATGGCGTCGGCCACGATCTGGGCTTGCGGTTTGGCGGTCGCGAACAGGATCGTGGCGATGAGCAGCGACATGCCGACGATGATGCCGAATGTGCCAAGAAGCATGCCGCGGCGGCGCAACTTGTACGATTCGGCACGCAGGGCGTTCATCATGGTGCACCCTGGCCGGTCATGGCGAGCACGGTCTCCTCGAGGTCGGCCGCCTGCATGCGCAGCTCGCTCAGCACGATGCCGGCCCGCATGGCGGATTGGTTGATGGCCGCCGCGGCGGTGGCGGGGGCATGCACGAGGACGGAGCCGCCGGAGACTTCCGCGCGGTGGCCGAGCGCCTGGCAGACTTGCAGGAGGGCCGCCTGGCGCTTGCGGTCCTGCGGAGTGGCGAGGATGCCGACCTGGTTCTCGAGAAGCCGGTCGACGGTCCCCTCGTAGACGAGGCGGCCTTGGTGAAGGATGATGAGGCGGTCGCACATGCGCTGCACCTCCGCGAGCAGGTGGCTCGAGACGAAGACGGTCTTGCCCGAGTCTCCGATGGTGCGCAAGAGGCCGCGGATTTCGCGAATGCCGGCTGGGTCGAGGCCGTTGGTGGGTTCGTCGAGGATCAGTAGGTCCGGGTCAGGCAGCAGGGCGGCCGCGATGCCGAGGCGCTGCTTCATGCCAAGCGAATAGGTCCTGTACAAGTCGCCACCGCGCGATTCCAGGCCGACGAGGCGCAGGAGATCTGGCACGCGACCGGCGTCGTGCCCGCCAAGCAGCGCCAGGGAATGCAGGTTGCGTCGTCCGGACAGTTGCGGGTAGAATGCCGGCGACTCGATGAGCGCACCGACGCGGTGGAGGTACTCCTTCGGCCGCGTCACCGGGTGGCCGAGGACCGTGGCCGTACCCGACGTGGCGTGGGCGAGTCCCATGAGGATGCGGATGGTCGTCGTCTTGCCGGCGCCGTTGGGTCCGACGAAGCCCACCACGCCGCCGCGCGGAATCGCGAACGTCAAGCCGTCGAGGGCCACGAGGGCACCGTATCGTTTCGTGAGGCCGCGCACCTCGATGGCTGGCGGGCCGGCGGGGGCTGCAGGCGGGGCTTCCCTTCTCGGTGCGGTGCGGCGGTCGGGGCCGGGAAACGCGCAGACGGGGCAAACGGGTTGGGCCCCGACCGGCACCTGGACACCGGTCTTGCAGCGCGGACACGTGAGGTGCTGCAGGACGGGTGGCGGTGGATGCACGCGGGCTGCCACAGGCCCCGGTGATAAATTACTGTCGTGCGTTACAGCCAACCGCCAATCGTGGGCGCGTCGAGGAACGCGCAATCGTAGAAGCGCTCGACCTCGTCGACGAGGACCACGTCGGCGACACCGAGGCCGCGCAGGATGGCGGCGCGCACGAGGAGATCGGCCGCGACTTGCGTGACGCGTTCGGCGGCGGCCGCCGCGACGGTGAATTCGTAGAACATGCCGTCGACCGCGTCAAAGACGGTGCCGGCAAACAGGTCGCGCGATGCAAGGCGCCGAAGCAAGGCGTCGAGGCCCGCGACGAGGTCCGGGGCAAGCACGGGCGGCCTGACCTCCAACACGTCGGCGGCGTCGGCCAACGAGCCGTCCTCCTGCATCCGCTTGGGTTGCAGGCGCCCGGCGGCGACGGTCTCGAACGTCAGCCACTGGAGGTCCGCAGCGAGGTAGAAGGGCCGAGCCACGACGTCCTCTTCCGCAAACGGGGCGAGGGCGGTTGCCCACTCGTCCGGGGAGGACGCTTGCCGCCAGAGATTGGAGTCGCCGAGGGACCGCGCAATCTCGCGGTCGACCTCGCCCATCGCGTCGGAGGCGCGGGCCTTGCGCTCGAAGTCGCGGTGCACGCGGGCGGCGAGCCGTTCGTGCTCGGCGAACTGGTGCGGCTTGGCTACGTCGAGCACTTGCTGCTGGAATGCGCCCCCCAGGTCGCCGCCCTCGACTGGACCGACGCCACGGCATGAGCGGTTGACGTAGACCTCGGTGCGCCGTCCGAAATACACGTGGAACGGGAAGTAGCGGCAATGGGCGGGCCGGTCCTCGTACGCCGTGCACTTGCGGCGCGCCAGCAGCGTGCACGCACCGCAGCCACCCTGGAAGGCGATATGCAGCGGCGCCTGCGGGGCGTCGCGTGCAATGGGAAGTTCGGGGAATTTGGCGCGCAGCCGCGACAGTTCGTCATGCGCCACCTCCGGCGTGAACGTGCAGCAGAAGCCGCAGTCGTCGAGACAGCGGAATGCCAGGCCCTTGAGTTCAGAGGTGATCATGCGGCCACCACGTTCCAGCTCAGCCCGGCCGCACTGGCGGGGAGGCGCGCGTCGTTGTGCGGCTTGTAGCCCGCCCTTGCGGAGAGGGCACTGGCGCAGTGCGGAGCAAGCGGGCAGACGCCGCAGCGGGGCCGGCGCGCAACACAGACTAGTCGGCCGTGGTCGATGATGCGATGCGTGTACGACGTCCACGAGGAAACGGGGATCAGGCGTTCGAGTTCGTTGGCCATCCCTTCTGCGTCCCGGCGGCGCGACAGGCCGAGCAGGCGGTTGATGCGCAGCATGTGCGTGTCGACCGTGACGCCGGCCGGGATGCCGTGCGCGGTGCCGAGCACGGCGGTCGCCGTCTTCTTGCCGACGCCGGGGAGCGCCCGCAACGCCTCGAGCGTGCGGGGGACCTCGCCGCCATGCCGTTCCAGCAGCAGGTGCGCGATGGCGCGGATGTTCTTCGCCTTGCCGCGCCACAGGCCGATGGAATTGATGATGGTCTCGACGGCGCCGTCGGGGGCCGTCGCCAGAGCCAGTGCGTCGGGGTACGTGGCAAAGAGGCGTCGCGTCACCCGGTTCACGGCGGCATCCGTGGTCTGGGCGGAAAGGACGGTGGCCACGAGGAGCTGGAAGGCGGAGTCGTGCACGAGCGCGCACCTCGACTCGGGATAGGCAGCCGCGAGGGCCGCATCGATGGCGAGGGCCTGGGCGCGCCGGGCGGCGAGGCTACGCGCCGCCAAGCTACACCCAGTCGATCTTCTTGAGAACCGCGTACAGCGGGACCATGGCCAGCATGGAGGCACCGGTCACCGTCCAGAACGTTCCGACGTGGATGGGGTCCCACTGCGGGATAGGCACGTTCATGCCCATGAAGGTCCCGACCAGCATCGGCACCGTGAGGACGATTGTCACGCCGGTGAGCAGCTTGACGATGCGGTTCGTCTGGTTGGCGAGCGTCGCGTTGTAGGTCTCCTGGGTGAGGATGGCCAATTCGCGCACATGGTCCAGCCGCTCGGAAAGGCGCGTCATGTGGTCGGCCACGTCGCGCAGGAAGATGCGCGTCTCGTCGCTGACGTTCGGATGCTCGCCCTTCTCCAGGCTCGCCATCGCCTCGCGCATGGGGAACACGGTCTTGCGCGTCTGGCTGACGGTGTGCTTGAACACCTGGACCTTCCGGAGTTCGCTTAGTTCCGGCGAGTCGAGAATCTCGTCCTCAAGCGTCTCGATGCGGTCCTCCAACTGGTCCATGATGGGGAAGTAGGCGTCCACGATGGCGTCCAGCACCTCGTAGAGAACGCGATCGATAGTGGAGGTCTTCGAGGTCGCGCGCAGGCCAAGCAGCCGCTTTTCCACGAGGTCCAGCTCGGCCACGGGGTCGGTGCAGGCCGTGATGAGGAAGTCGGGGCCAAGAAACAAGCCGATGGTCAGCCAGGACAGCTCGTCGTTCTCCTGGTCCCAGCGCGGCGCCCGGGCCACGACGAACGTGAGGTCCCGGTAGTCCTCGACCTTGGGACGCTGCCGATGGCTGCGCACGTCCTCGATGGCAAGCGGGTGCAGGTTGAACACCGCCCCGAGCGTGTCCAGCTTGTCGTGCTGCAGCCCCTCCAGACGGATCCACACGTGCGTCGGGCCGAAGGCCAGATCACGGGCCGCCTCCGGGCGCAATCCCTTCGAGCGCTGCCAGGCGCCGCCGGAGAACTGCAGGACTTCCACGCGCGGCCCAAGCTCCAGGAGTATTTCACGCGGCCGGCATCTGGTTTCCATGCCGCGGCGATTTCGTGGGGTACATACGCTTGCGGCGGGTGGTCGGAGCGTGGATGCCGACCTGCGCGAAACAGCCATGGCGCGCGCCTTGGCCCTTTCGGAGGCGCAGGAATGGGACCAACTGCGGGCCCATGTGGCCGACTGGAGCGCGCCAGACCTGGCCGACCTAATCGAGGAGGCGCGGGAGGTCGACCCGGTCAGCCTCCTCCGGGCCCTCCCACCGGGCATCGCCCCCGCAGTCTTCGCGCGACTGGACCATTCGCACCAGGAACGCATCGTCGATGACCTGTCCGACGACGAGACGCGCCGTATCCTCTCGGACTTGCCGCCGGACGAGCGCACGGGCGTGCTTGCGCAATTGCCCGCGGACGCCGCGCGGCGCATCCTTGCACTCCTCAGCCCGGAGGACCGCAAGGAGGCCTCCGAACTCCTGGCCTACGCGCCCGAGTCCGTCGGCCGCCTCATGACGCCAGACTACGTCGCGCTGCGGCCGGATTGGACGCTCGCCCAGGCCCTCGCCTTCGTCCGCCGGCATGGCAACGACTCGGAGACCATCAGCCGGGTGTACGTCGTGGACGCCCAAGGCAGGCTCCTCGACGACCTGCGCCTGCGGCAGATCATCCTCGGCGCGCCCGAACGGATGGTCTCGGCGCTCATGGACGGGGACTTCGAAGCGCTCTCCCCGGACGACCCCCGCGAACGCGCCGCGCATGAGATGCAGCGTCACGACGCCTTCGCCTTGCCCGTCGTGGACGCGGACGGCCGGATGCTCGGCATCGTCACGGCCGACGACGCGTTGCAGGTGGCTCAGGAGGAGGCCACGCGCGACATCCAGATGATGGGTGGCCAGGAAGCCCTGGAGGCGCCCTACCTCGAGACCAGGTTTGGCACCATGATGAAGAAGCGCGGCGGTTGGCTTGCCCTCCTGTTTCTCGGGGAGATGCTCACGGCGACCGCCATGGCGGCCTTCCAGGACGAGATCGCAAGCGCCGTGGTCCTGGCCCTGTTCATCCCGCTTATCATCTCGAGCGGCGGCAACTCGGGCTCGCAGGCCAGCACGCTGGTCGTGCGCGCCCTTGCGCTCGGCCAACTCCGGCTGCGCGACTGGTGGCGCGTCATCCGGCGCGAGATCGCAACGGGCCTGGCCCTCGGGGGCCTGCTTGCCGCCATCGGCGTCCTGCGGATTGTCGTGTGGCATGGCGCGTTCGGTTCCTATGGCGCGCAGTACGCACCCATCGCCGTCGTCGTTGGCCTGAGCCTGGTCTGCGTCGTCGCCTGGGGCGCCATCAGCGGCTCCACTCTGCCGTTCCTGCTCCGGCGGATGGGCTTCGACCCGGCAGCAGCGTCGGCGCCGTTTGTCGCCACACTCGTCGACGTGTCCGGCCTCGTCATCTACTTCAGCATCGCCAAGGTCGTCCTGAGCGGGCACCTGGTGTGAAGGCCCTGCATGGGCACCAAGCCAGTTGCGCAACCGTGAAGTGCGGGAAACCCTCGCCTGCACCATGGCCAAGTCGGGTGTTCGCAATCTCGGCATCCGGGCAATCGACCACATCGACTTCGTCGTGCACGACCTCGCGCGCTCCAAGAAGTTCTACACGGAGCGCATGGACTTCGGCCTGACCGCGCAGTCGGGGAAGAAGTACGAGGAGCAGACCGGCGAACGCGTCGCCGTGCTCGACGCTGCGCGCGTCCGCGTGCAATGCACGACACCACTCGACAAGGATTCCCACGCCGGCCGCTTCCTCAAGGGCCATCCCGACGGCGTGCGCACCCTCGCCTTCCGCGTCGACGACCTCGAGCATGCGTGGAAGACGCTGGAGACGCGTGGCGCCAACTTCCTCTACCAGATCCAAGGCAAGCCCGGGTACCGCTGGTTCGGCATCGCCACACCGCTTGGCGACGTCGAATACCGCTTCATCGAGAAGACGGGCCCCGTCGCCGCCGATGACGCCGCGGGAAACAAGACCCAGGGCACCTTCGACCCTCGCCTTGCGCCCGTCGTGAGCGCGCCCGGCAAGGCCGGCGACGGCGGCAACCGCCACAAGTTCACCCATATGGACCACGTGACGTCCAACACGCGCGAGATGCGCAGCCTCACGAACTGGTACCGCGACGTCCTCGGCTTCGAGCACTTCTGGGACATCCGCTTCCACACCAAGGATTCCAAACCCGGCATGGCGGGAGGCTCGGGGCTGCAGTCCATCGTGATGTGGGACCCGACGTGCAACATCAAGTTCGCCACGAACGAGCCGCTGCGGCCCAACTACCACAATTCGCAGATCGCCAAGTTCGTCGCCGACAACAACGGCCCGGGCGTGCAGCACATTGCGTTTGCCACGCGTTCCATCATGGACGTGATCCCCAACATGCGCAAGGCCGGCGTCAAGTTCCTCGAGACGCCCGACGCGTACTACGAGATGCTCCCCAAGCGCCTCGCGGAGAAGGCCGTCGACAACCTGAAGGAGGACATCGAGGAGCTTCGCAAGCGCAAGATCCTCGTCGACGGGCGTGACCACCGCTACCTTCTGCAGATCTTCATGCAGGAAGCGAGCCTCCTGTACAACGAAGCGGCGGCAGGGCCGTTCTTCTACGAGGTCATCCAGCGCCACGGCGACCAGGGCTTCGGCGAAGGCAACTTCCGTGCCCTGTTCGAGAGCATCGAGAGACAGCAGACCGGCGAGAAGCCGACAGGCGTACGCACAGTGCAGAACCCGTACCTCATGGACTAGCATGGCAGCGACCTTGGCGTCCAAGCCTCCGGTGCCCCTGCGCCTTGCGGCCGATGCCGTGCTGCTCACGATCGACGTGCAGAAGGGCTTCGACCAATTCCCTGGCCGCAACAATCCCGCCGTCATCGGGAACATCGCGGTCCTGCAGCGGGCGTGGCGCGACGCCGGGCGTCTACCGTGGCACGTCCGGCACGACTCCACGGAGCCGCGCTCGGTGTTCCGTCCCGGCGAACCCGGCAACGCCTTCCAGCCCGAGACCCAGCCAGCCCCAGGCGAGCCCGTCATCCCGAAGTCCGTCCACTCCGCCTTCATCGGCACGGACCTCGACGCGCGCCTCATACGCGACGGGCGGACGACTCTCGTCTTGTGCGGCATCCAGACCAACTACTGCGTGGCCACGACGGCCCGTATGGCCGGCAATCTCGGCTATACGACCTACGTCGTGGGCGACGCGTGTGCGACGTTCCCGCAACGCCTCCTCGATGGCCGCGAAGTGGATGCAACGGTCGCGCACGACTTGGCCCTGGCCGAACTGCACGGGGAATTCGCAACCGTCGTCGCGACGGCCGACGTGGTGGATGCGTTGCGGGGAACGGTAGCCAACCAGCAGTCCCGACCAGTCCCCTCGGCCTGACGGCCGGCAAAGCGTCTGGCCGGCGAGCCCGCGGGGCGAGCCGGCGTGGGGGGCCGCAGGCCCGCCGTCGGAATGCACCCCAGCGGCAGAATCGCGGAGCAAGGCGAGGCGATTCTGCCGCGGAGAAGACCTCAAGTGCTTTTCGCGCCTATCCAGTCGCCATGAAGCTCGTCCAGTTCGACGCCGGCTCCGGCCCGCGCGCCGGTCTTGTCCGCAAGACCTTCGTCGTGGACCTGCACCAGGCCAACGGCTTCATCCCGGTCGATTTCGACGCCGTCGTCAAGGATTCCGTCGCCCTCGAACGCGCCCGCGCCCTCGAAGTCTCATGCCCTGACCGCTCGGTGCTGCGCCGCCGGTCCGAGGTCAAGGTCCTGCGCGAAGTCGACGCCTAACGCGTTTTTTTGCCAGGGCGCCCTGCGGGGAGCGACGCGCATGATCGACTACCACCACCTCGGCACGGTCCCGGCCAAGCATCACATCCAGCTCAAGCGCAAGCGCGGCGACATGACGGATGGGTGCCCCGTCTACTATGAACATTGCTTGACGCGGAAGGGATTCGACGGCGCGTATTCGATCGCGTACCGCAAGAACAACCCGGCGCAGGAACTCTCGGCGAAGGCCGCGAGTCTTTCGGACACGTTCGAGGTCGCGGGCGACGGGCCGATGCACCGCGTCCACTTGCGCGCTGGGGGCGCTGCGGGCAAAGGCGCGTTGTGGCAGTCGCTGCGCCTCCTCGTCGGCAACGACGACATCCGCATCGGCACCTCGGAGCCGACGGTCGCGGACTCGGGACTCGTCCAGGACGGCGACGGCGACATCCTGCTGTTCTTGCACGAAGGCTCCGGAACGCTCGACTCGGAGCTGGGCCGGCTGGAACTGCGCCGCCACGACTACGTCTGGATCCCGCGTGGCCTCGTGCACCGCATCACGTTCCAGGAACCGAAACAACGGAAGACGGGGACCGCGCCGTCGAAGCCGCATGTCATGTGGATGGAGTGCCGCGGGGGGCTCGAGGTCCCGGGTAACTTTCGTAACCCTTCGGGGCAGCTCAAGATGGATGCGCCATACTCGCACCGCGACTTCCGCCGCCCCGAACGTCTCTCCAAGCCCGCCCCCGGCGACGCGGACGCGAAAGGCCACGTCAAGGTCCTGCACAAGCGCAACGACAAGTTCACCACGCGCACGCTGCCGCATCATCCGTTCGACGTCGTCGGCTGGGACGGCACGAGTTACCCGGTCGCCTTCAACATCCATGACTACCAGCCCAAGACCGGCCTCGTCCACTTGCCGCCGCCGGTGCACACGACGTTCCTCGGAGGCAAGGGCGCCTTCGTCATCTGCAGCTTCGTGCCGCGCAAGGTCGACTACCACCCCGAGGCGATTCCGTGCCCCTATCCGCACAGCAGCGTCGACTGCGACGAGGTCCTGTGGTACGTCGAGGGCAACTTCGCCAGCCGCAAGGGCGTCGGCCCCGCATCCATCAGCCTGCACCCCGCCGGCGTGCCGCATGCGCCGCAGCCTGGACGCTACGAGGCCAGTTTCGGCGCTGAGCGGACGGACGAGATGGCCGTCATGGTCGACACGTTCAAGCCGCTCAAGTTGACGAAGTACGCGCTTGGCGTCGAGGACCCGGACTACCACAAGTCGTGGTTGGCCAAGCCGAGCGGTGGACAGTACGTCGATTAGGCCTGCTTCTGCCGGCCAAACTCTTCGATTTGCAGCACAAGTTGGCGCACCGCGTCGGTCACGAACTCCTGACGGCTTCTGTAGCCGAGGTCCGTCGACTTGAGAAGCCGGTCGACTCGTTTGGCCAGGTCTGCGGGGAGGGCCGCGTTCACGTACTTGGACGTAACCACGAGAAACGAATGGCCCCGAACAACACATTCCTGCGACCAGTACTGGTTCTCTATTAGACCAGAATATTGATGATGCGCGAGGCCTTGGTATTTCGCGGACTTGGACGCCATGGAGACCAGCACTTGATGAAACGGACGCGAGATGCTAACTGGACGCCCACGTCTCGATGGGGGCGGCAAGGGGCCGCGGTAGCGGTCGTTGCTGCACTCCTATTCTTGGGAGTCCCTGGCAGGGCGGTTCCGGAGGTGACCCCGGTTGGAGCTGTGTTCGCCCGCGGGGCCCAGGACTGCCCAGGCACCTCGGCTGGCGTCACATGGAATGCGGTCGGAAACGCTCCCGACACGGGGCCCCGAGATTGGAAAGTCACGACGACAATCCATTGGAACAGGACCAGCCTTGTCCTCTCGGGATTGTCCACCCGGACCGTCGAGGCCAGCGGGGAAGAGTCCCACGAATCCACGTTCACGGCCGCTGCCGGCGAACAGCGTACGACTTCGGCGGAAGCGCCCCTTTGTGGGAATTGGGGGGCATGCCAGGCGGTCTCTCAACTCCAGTACTTCGACACGGCTCAGAACACATGGCGCCCGGCCCTCCAGCCACCTTCTACCGATGTGCAGTGGGCGGCTTCGGCCCGCTGCTTCCCGTGCCCCGTCGCGAGCGCAGGCAATCCCCAAACCGACCCTTCACTCCTTGTCGGTCAGGCAACCTGCGGGGCAGGCCAGCAGCCTAACGTGGGGCTGCCGCCGGCTCACGCGCTCCCGATTCGGATTGGCGTTACAATCGCGGACAGCCTCCATGCGGCGGACGCGCCAACGTACGAATGCCACGCGCTCCACGACGGTTCCGACACTGATTGGCGGAGGTGCGAAACCGTCATCCCTTCCGGGAGCGGCGACCGCGACAAGGTTTGGGACCCCGTCATCCTGTACAACGAGTCGGGAACGGTGCACGCCACGACCGGTTCGGCCCACGTCATGATGTACAAACCCTACGGAAACGGGGGTGAGCAATGGGCGTACTGGGCGTTCATCGACTACAAGGACGGCGAGGAAGTGGGCTGTCGCTTCTGTAGCGACTCCGGAGGGGCCAATACTCCGCCCGTTACAAAGGTGGCGGCGGGCCTGAGCCACGAGCAGGGCCGCTGCGTCCAGGTCAACGACTATGTTTGTGAGGACGTCCCCGACCTGGAGCCCAGCGGTGCTTTCGGAGGCGCGCTCTATTTGGACCCGTGAGGCCTTGCGGCACGTGTGCAAATGGCCATGAGAGGCCTCCCGGTCGCCCTCGTCGTCCTCGCTTCGTGCGCCGCCGCCGGTTGCCTTGAGGGGCCGGCCCACTCGACGGACCCAGGGTCGGTGACGAATCGGGGCCCTCCAGCCGAATGGCCCACGGTTTATGTTCTCGAAATTGCCATCCATGGTTCTCCTCGAGATCCGGGGCAGTACTCATCAGATGTGGTCCCATACCAGGCCTATCGGGACTACCCGGCCAACCGCCTGGACGATACGAATGGCACGTTGTACCTGTTTGCCTACCCAAACGCCACGCCTATGCGCGACCATGAGTTGCTCGTTCTTGGTCATCTGGAACGCGTATCGCCAGCCCTTGTCGTCAAACAGGAATGCTACTTCGCGGCCTTCCAGATGCACAAGGCTGGGCTCGAGATGGACGGCCTCCTCTTTGAGGCGTTTCCCCTCAATGAACGAAAAGTCGACGTTCGCTTCGGGAGAACCGCGACCAATGGCGAGTGGATCAATGCGGGTCAAGACCCTCCATACAATGTGTCAATCCGGCGATCTGTGGAAGAACTCGCGTACGTGCCGGGGGCGGGCGATGTTCACTACCAATCGATGGAAACGGAATTCGATTACCAGGTGACGTTTCATTATCATGGCCTGATGGTTGTTCGGCCGCTTCCAGAATTCGAACCGTCCATGGAGTTTCAGAGCCCTCCCCAGGGCATCGACCTTGCAAGGGACGAGAATCGGCCGCATGCGTGCTATGGGGTCTAGGCTCCACTGGCTCGAGCATCGCAAGCACGTTCCGTAGCACGCTCCGAGAAGAACGGATGTCCACCCTCGCCGTGATGGGAGGCGTTCACACGTGCAGATACGCCGTCGCTTCAATCGTGTAATCCTCGTACGCCAAGCCGTCTTCCTTCGGTCCCTCGATGTACGGCACGATTTCCCATTGGCTCTGCTTGGCGTAGGGCCCGTCGCCTGCGATGCCGACGTCGACGGTGTAGGTCCGCATCGTGGTGGTGTCCTGGCCGACGACGGCCTTGGCAAACGTGCGCGAGTCGGCGCCGTGGTACTTGATGCCGAGCTTCGTGGGTGACGTGCCGGAGAGTCCGAGCTTGATGACAACGTGGTTGGCATCGATGGGAACCACTACCTTGTCGTCGGGGTGGTAAACGATGGGGCAGCCGCCGTAGCAGCGCCAATTGTTCGTCGTCGGGTCGCCGTCGTAGAACAAGTGCCCGCTGGCCGAGAACATCTTGATCTCGGTGCGGTTCTGCCACTGGTCTGGGTGCCCCGGGAAGAGGGGGATGGGCAGCGTGCGGTCCGCGGTGACGAGGAAGTGGACGTTGCCCGTGAAGGCTGCCTCCGGTTGCTGTGCTGGGGTGCCTCCGGCGACGTAGGTCGGCGCCATGAACAAGTCGAATTGCCACGCCGACAGGACTTGGTGCGGCAGGTCCGCGTCCGTGAGGTTCGTTGGCAGACTGACCGTCGTGGGGCTCGACGTGAGGTTGGCCCGCACACGGCCCACGTTGTCACCCGCCGTCTTCACCACGAGTTGCACGTTCGTGTACGTGTTGGGCGGGATAGCCTGCGGGTCGTCCGTCCAAGACACCGTGACGTTGACCCAGCCTGTGCCCTGGGGAACGACGTGGCCCGGGTCGGGCCGGAGTGTCGCCACGGAAATCGAGGTGTCGCCGAACCAAAGGTAGCCAGGCGCGAGGACGTCCGTGTCCGCAATCGTGAGCCTGTGGGCCCCGCCCCAGTAATCGTGCAGGTGCGGCCCCGCATTCTGGTCGGCCGTGCGGTTGAACGGCGAGTCCACGACGATGACGCCGCCGTCGTTGGGTGCCACGTCGGGGCTCGAGGTGCAGCCGGCAAGGAGAACGATGGAAATCGCCAATGCCGGTGCGATGCGCATGCCGATTCCAGCCCGCCCAGGCGTATCACTTTTCTGGTGGCCTCCTGTCGGGGGCGGGCCAAGATTTAAGGGATGCAACCTCTGGAGAAGCCCATGCCCGAGGAGACCCCGGCCGCCCCGACGAGCGGCGGCGCCCAGCCTGACAAGAAGCGCAGTTTCTGGGGCGGCACCTTCGACGCCATCACGGACCCCATCCGCCGCGCCTTCGGCTCCAATGCCTCGGCCGTCGCCCGGGGCCGCAGCGGTGTCGCGCGCGAGAAGCACAAGCAGGTCCGCCTCCTCTTCGTCGACGTCGGCAACGCCAGCCGCAGCCAGATCGCCCAGGCTTGGGCCGCCATCTACGGCTTCCACGCCGAATCCGCCGGCACCTTCCCATCCATGCGTGTGGCCCCCGAAGCCGTCGCCGTCATGGAGGACGTCGGCGTCGACATCGGCCACTTCCGCCCCAAGCCCCTGGACGTCAACCGCCTCGAGGCCTTCGACCGCGTCATCACGATGGGCGACTCCCTGCCCAAGCCGTGGCGCAACCTGTCCAACGTCGAAGAGTGGAACCTCCTCGACCCGCAAGGCATGAGCCTCGATGCGTACGCCCGCATGCGCGACGATGCCGAGAAGCGCGTCCGCCGCATGGCAAAGGAATACGGCGTCGAAAAGCCGGAACTCGTCGTCCTCAACGCTTGAGGCACGCCCCCCGTCCCATCAACCGAAGCAACAGAAGCAACCGAGTGGGCGCCGTCTCCGTGGTGTCGGTTGCCTCGTTTGTATCGGTTGACCTGGAGTCGCTTCGTCCAAACAGCCAACATCCTCAAGGCATCCCGCAGCGGATTTGCCGGCTTCCGCAGCCATTTCAACATAATTCCAGGATACGCGCCACAAAGCGTAAGTGCTCAGAGAACGACGCTTATCCCATGTCGCACCGCGTCCTTTTCGTCTGCGTCGGCAACTCCTGCCGGAGCCAGATGGCCGAAGCCGTCGCCCGCAAGTATGGCCTCGACGCCGAATCGGCAGGGACCATGCCCGCCGACGAAGTCAGCCAGGCCGCCGTGGCCGCCATGGCAGAGCATGGCATGGACATGGCCGGCGCCCGCCCGAAGCCGCTGGACTTCAACCGCCTCGCCGACTACGAGCAAATCATCTGCATGGGCCCCGGCGTCGCCGCCACGAGCCCGGACCTGCACTTCCACGAGGACTGGGGCATCGACGACCCCGTCAACATGGACTTCGCCGTGTACCGCAGCGTACGTGACGCCATCGAGGCCAAGGTCAAGGCCATGGCCCTCGAGCAGCTCGAGTGGAGCATGCCGGCGACCGACGAAGACGGCGCGTTGGCGTACGCGGCCACCTAACTCGCAACGAGGCACTCCGAATCCAGGTGCCACGCCCAGCGTGGGGCGGGGACGGATTCGACAATCTGCGCAACGCCTTGCGCCTTGATGGGTCCCGCGTGCGGACACGTGGCGGTCCCGACGCCTTCGATTCCGCTGCCCGCCATGAGCGCAACCGGCGTCGTTTCCCACGTCATGGCGATGCGGTATAATCCGCTCGCAGGCAGCGACACCCGCCAACCCATCGTGGATTGCGGGTCGAGAGTCGCATCCGCTTTGAAAAAGGGCGGCGGTGGGATCTCCGGCTGAACGAACGACGACAGGGTTGCGTTGCTGACTGCGACGTGGAAATGCATGGCCAGGAGGCCTAACGGATTCGTTGCAGAAGGCGTGGAGGCATTCGTCATGCTGATGAACAGAACGTCCGAAAACGGTGTTGCGCGATTCGGGTCGGAGGGGCCGGTACAGCCGGACAAGATCGCCAGCGCAACGAGAAGAGGCCCCCAACGCACAAGCGATTGACGCCCACGGCCATCAAGAAGGTTTGCCGAGGGTCTGGGCGAGACTCGGGACATCGGTGACCGGTCGCTTGCAGGCGTAGTTCTCGCACACGTATGCGGCTGCCTTTCCGCCGATGACCTTGTGCTCGGCGGTCCACCGAGCGGCCCCCTCGAGCCCGGGGCGTGCGTGCAGGACGACGCGGCGCGGGTTGAAGCCCGACGAAGCCACGCGCAGCATGGCATCCGCGGCGGCGCCACTGCCCACGACGACGACCTCCTGCGTCGGGCCAACGGCGACGTCGAGGGCGCAGAGCATCATGCCGTACGCTTGTGGGTGGTCGGCCAGCTGCGCCGCGAACGCTTCGAGGGTCCTGTCGGCAAGTTGCGTCCAGCGCGCGTCGCCAGTCAGGAGGCCGAGGCGATGCAGTGCGAAGGCCGCGACGGAATTCCCCGACGGCAACGCGCCATCGTAGGCTTCCTTCCTGCGGACGCCGAGGTTCTCTCCGTCGTCGGGGCTGCCGAAGAAGCCGCCGGCAGGATCCGAGAAATGCGCGTCAAGGTGGCCGGCAATCTCGGCTGCCCATGCCAACCAGCGTGGCTCGTACGTCGCTGCGTACAACTCGAGCAGCCCCCACAGCAGGAAGGCATGGTCGTCAAGGAACGCCGTCTCGTCGGTGCGACCGGCGTGGAAGCGGTGGCGCAGCCTGCCGTCCGCGCGGACCATGGACTTGCGCAGGAACTCCGCCGCCCGCGTCGCAGCGGCCACGTAGCGGGGCTCGCCAAGGGTCCGTCCCGCGTGCGCCAACGCCGCAATGGCCAGGCCGTTCCAGTCCGTGAGGACCTTGTCGTCGAGGCTCGGGCGCACTCGTTTGGCGCGGATGGCGACGAGCCTGGTGCGCTGGGCAGCAAATGGCGGCGCATCCTCGAGCCGGCGAAGGTGCAGCACGTTGGTGCCTGTCTTGCGGTGCGTCGCTTCGTCGTGGACGTTGCCCTCCACAGTGACGCCGTAGGCGCTGCAGAACGCTCCTGCTTCTGCGCCCAGCACCGCATCCAGCTCCGCCTTGCTCCAAACGTAGAACTTGCCCTCGACGCCCTCGGAGTCCGCGTCCTCGGCGCAGCGGAATCCTCCCGCCGGGTCGGCCAAGTCCCGCACGACGTAGTCGAGAGTGGAGCGGACGACCGCGGCGTACGCTGCGCTGCCGCTGGCGGCGAAGCCCTCCGTGAAAGCGAACGCCAGCATGGCCTGGTCGTACAGCATCTTCTCGAAGTGCGGCAGAAGCCAGTCCGCGTCCGTGCTGTACCGATGGAAGCCCCCGCCGAGGTGGTCGTGGATGCCGCCTCGGGCCATCGCTTCCAGGGTCTGAGTGACGAGTTCCAACGTGGCGGCGTCTTGGTCCCGCGTCCATGCCCGCAGAAGGAACAGGAGGTTGTGCGGGGACGGGAACTTTGGTGCGCCGCCGAACCCGCCGCGCTCTGCATCGAAGCGGGCCGCAAGAGCGTCACGCGCTTGGGAGATCGTCGAGAGATCCGCAGCCTGCGCCGTGCCGGGGGCCGGCTCGTCGCCGTGTCCGTGCGGCGTCCCGGACAAGTGCAGCATCAGGTGGTCCGCCTGCGCCTGCAAGTCCGCCCGCTTGTCCTTCCACCCCTCGGCGACGCGTGGCACGAGGTCGAGCATGCCGATGCGCCCATGCCGCGACTCCTTGGGGAAGTACGTGCCGGCGAAGAATGGCTTCTTGTCGTGCGTGAGCAGTGCCGTCAGAGGCCAGCCGCCGGAGCCCGTCATCATCTGGCAGGCCGCCATGTACACGTCGTCCACGTCGGGCCGCTCCTCGCGGTCGACCTTGACGCACACGAAGGCGTCGTTCATGAGGCGCGCCACGGCCTCGTCCTCGAAGGATTCGTGCGCCATCACGTGACACCAATGGCACGTCGCGTAGCCCACCGACAAGAAGACCGGGACGTTGCGGCGTCGCGCCTCGGCGAAGGCGGCCTCGCCCCACGGCCACCAGTCGACCGGGTTGTGCTTGTGTTGTTGCAGGTACGGGCTCGGCTCGGCCGCGAGGCGGTTCGTCTTGCCGGTGTCGTGCACGCGGCCCCTACTTCGCCGGCCCTTGTGGGCGTTTCGGCGCGGGCGCGGCGGGCTTGGCAGGCGCGGTGGGCGGTCGCGGTCGAGAGGCGGGCTGCGTCGGGCGCCGGACCGTCGAAGGCGGCGAGGCGGGCCGGGAGAGGGGGATGACGATGGCGCCCGGCTCCGTCGTCGGCCGGCCCGGCGGTGTCGGCGGCGCGGGGGATGCCGTCACGACGGCGGGCTCCAGGCCTGCGCGCCGCCAGTACCAACCCATGCCGAAGGCGGCACCCGCAGCCACGGGTTGCAGCAGGGCCGCGCCACCAATTCCCGTCGACAAGGTCACGGAGTCCCTTGTCTGGTCCGACATGTGCGCCCGGAACTCGTTGGCAAAGCCAAGGAAGGACGCAACCAGGACGATGAAGCCGATGAACAGCAGCGAGCCTGCGACGAGGCCGGTGAGCGGGATCCAGCGCTCGATGCGCGCATGGCGCAGGCCGGAGACGAGGAACAGCCCGACGACCGCAACCGCGAGGGCCGAGCCGTAGGTCAGCACCGAGCCGAGTCGGGCGAGGCCGAGCGGCACGTCGAGATGGAAGTCGTCGCCTCCCTGCGATTGGGGTTTCTCGAGGTTGATGACCGTGGTGCCGACGGCCTCGCTGAACCACGACGCATGCGCCGTGATGCCGCCGTACTTCGTGCACATCTCGCCGACGTACGGGCCGCTGCATCGCAGGTCACTGGATTCCACCTGCGGTCCGTATGCCGTGCCGGCCACGACGTACTGGAAGCTGTCGCTGCCCCCGCCCGAGCTCACCGTGACGCGGACGATGGAGAAGCACATCGACAATGCGAGGGCCACGAGGGCCACGACTGTCAGAAGGCGTGCACGACGTTCCAAGGGGTTCCCCACAAGTCCACCGTGGACAACGACGATGCGCCCCCTCAAGGACTTACCCCGGCGTCTGCCTCATGCGCGGCGACGGCTTTGACCGGAAGGCTTTCTGCCCCCCGCGCCGTATCCAATGTCGTGAGCCATCCGCACAACCTGCACGAGCTGCAGGAAGGCATCGGCCAGACCGGCAAGCTCGGCGAACTCTTCATCGGTCTCGGCGGACTCATCGCGGTGCTTGGCCTGACGTTGTTCGTGATTGGCGAGATGCACATGCTAAGCGACGGCTTCAGCCCGGACGGCGGCAACGTCGATGCAGTCACGGTCGGCTTCCTGTTCCTCTTCGAAGGCATCGGTTTCGTCGTCTTCGGTGTCATGATCGTGCTGGCGGGATGGGGCCGGCACCACGAAGGCAAGAGTGATTGGTGACCGCGGGCGCGGGTTGAGGCCACCGGAGTCGCCGTGGGCCTGAAGGAGCCGTTCAACGCGGTCAGCCACATGGTCGGAGCAGGCTTGGCCATCGCCTTCCTGCCAATCGTCCTGCTGCGCGCCGAGCACGGCGGAGCGATGGCCATGGTCGCCGCAGCGCTGTACGGGGCGACGCTGGTCGCCGTGTTTGCCATGAGCGCCGTCTACCACTCCGTCACGCATCCCAGGGCGTCGCCGTGGCTGTTCCGCCTGGACCAATGCATGATCTACCTTCTCATCGCGGGGACGTACACGCCCGTGGCGCTACTGCTCGTGCAAGGTTCCCTCGGCTGGCTGCTCTTTGCCATCGAGTGGGGCCTCGCGGCGACCGGGATCTCGCTCTTGCTGACCGTGCATCGCACGCCGCAGTGGATCCATCAGGCGGCTTACATCGTCCTCGGTTGGGCTGCCCTCCTAGCCCTTCCCCGACTCTTGGGGCTGCACTGGTTGGCCCTCGCGCTCCTGCTGGCGGGCGGCGTCGCGTACACGGGAGGCTCGGCCCTGTACAATCGTGACCGCAAGACGACGTGGGGAATCGGTGACCACGGCGTCTGGCATCTCCTCGTCATCCTCGGCGCCGCCGCTCACGCGGTGTTCATCATGGCGTTCATCGTGTAGCGCGCATCACGCCGGCTGCAGCTTGTACCGGAGGATGGCGACGACTCCGCCGAAGGCGTTCATCAGGATGCCGCCCTCCTCGCTTGCGCCGGAGACGATGTGGATGTTGGCGCCGGACCCTTCGGCGAGGTCCGACAACTCCTCGATGAGGTCCTTCTTCTGCACCTCGACGTTGTTGCCGCCCCACAGCTTTGCCTGCGCCGCGACGGCATCCTCGACCTGCATGTGCGGAACTGTCTTGACGATGGTTTCGCCGCTCTGCCGGTGCGTGAAGGTCAACCGGTCCTTGCGCAGGTTTTCGGAGACGAGCAGGTGGTCGACGGCGCCGGCCTCCAGGGCCCGGCGGACCTCGGCCTCACCGTACGTGCCGACACCGCCGTCCTGCTTCGCCGTCTCGCGCAGGAAGCGCTGCATGAGCTTGCGGTCGTCCAGCATGGCGATGCCCTGGATGGCGCCGCCGGCCGCCTCGACGAGTTCCTTCAGGCCCTGGTCGTCGTCCGTGTAGCCCGTGTCGAAGTAGGTTGCGTGCAGCCGTTTCTGGAGTTCGTGGTGCAGGTACGCTTCCTTGGCGAAGAAGTCCTTCGTGGCCCCGGGGCCGCCAAGCAGGACGGCTTTCACGTCCTGGTTGAGGAAGATCTCCGTGGCGCGCTCACCACAGTAGGCAAACCACTCATGCGCCGCAATCTCGATGAGGCGCTCGAAGCGCTGTGCGGATTGTCCGCCGCGGCCGTGCTTGGAGGGCACCTGCGATTGGCGGCTGTAGACTGGGATGATCGCCTTGCCGCGTAGGAAGCCCATCGAGCACTCCTTGCGGTCGATGACGATGAGGCCGTACGTGTCCTCGGCCTGCCCGAGCGCCTTCAATGGCTCCAGGTTGAAGGTGGACTCGCAGCGGTACTGGTACGTCGTGATGGGAAGGGGCGGCTCGATGAACTCCGCCACCATCGACGTCTTGCCGGCGCCGACGTTCACGTCGCCGACGAAGATGGCCAGGCCGTTCTTTGGCGTCTCGCGGTAGTTCTTGAGGCGGGCCAGGATCGACGTCAGCGCTCCCGCCACCGCGTCCTGCGTCTGCTTCGACTTGATGTTCGAGGCCTGGCCGACCTCGTTGCGCACCATGCCCGCGACGTCGGAGAGAAGCCGCGTCGGCGGCACGTACAGCGTCACGAGGGTGGTGCCGACGCCGCGGTGCTCGGCCAACTCCTCCAAGGTCCGCTTGAAGACGTAGCGCTGCCGCTCGGACCACTCCACCTTGGGGAGTTCCTTGGGCTGGGCCACGCACCGGCCACTGGACGGCGCCTAAAAAGGCGCCCGTCTGTAGTCGGTGCGCCGAAGCGAAGCGAGGGAACGCTCCGGCTGCGTTTGCGCGACCGCAGCGCCGGACTCGGCGAGGGGAGAGGCATATGTGGGGGGTAAGGTGGGCCGTGTCGTCCAGGCCAGGGCCGGTGCGTGTCTGTTCAAGCGACGCGAGGACGTCCCGTCTTTCCTTGACCACCGTCGGCTCGGACCATCAACAGATGAAGCAGATGCAACAGATGCCGTGCGCCGGGGGGCGTGACCCACGGACGTATGCGATCCTCGGGGCCGCGATGGAGGTGCACAGTGAGGTCGGCGCAGGCTACCTGGAACGAGGATACCAAGCCTGCCTGGCCCGAGAACTCGCCTTGCGGCGAATTCCGTTCGAGCGGGAGGTCGAACTCATGATGGCGTACAAGGGCCAACCGGTCGACTGTTCGTATCGTGTCGACTTCGTCGCGTTTGGTGAGGTTCTGATCGAACTCAAGGCCATCCGCGAGGTGGGCGGCGTCGAGCGCGCCCAGATCTTGAACTACCTCAAGATGAGCGGCCTGGATACGGGCCTTCTCGTCAACTTTGGCGCCGAGCGCCTTGAGTGGGAACGCTTCACGTGGTTTGCCCGCAAGACTCCGTCCTCTGTTTCATCTGTTCCATCTGTTGAAAGCTATGGGGGGAGTGGTGGGGACACGTTGCCGCCCTGGGCGCCGCCGGGCTCGAGCCCGCTGCCCAGCTCGAACGTGGTTCGTCACGGCTCGACACAGACGGACTCGGCGTCATCGGCGTCATCCCCGTTCCCCCCGCCGGGCCATGGCAAGGCCAGCCCGGAGAAGCCCTCATAGCCCACCGTCATTTCGCGGTCCCAATGGCAGAACGCGTCGCCCTCGTCTTCGGCGGATCCATCCTCGCCCCCGCCGACCTGGATGCCCGCTTCCTGCAGGACGTCGCCGAGAACCTGATGGCCTGGAGCAAGGATTGCCAGCTCTTCGTGGTCACGGGCGGGGGCTCCCCGGCCCGCAAGCACATCACGGCCGCCCGCGCCGCCGGCGTCGCGGAGGACTTGCTGGACCGCATCGGCATCCAGGCCACGCGGCTGAATGCCCAACTGCTGGCGTGTGTCCTCAAGAAATACGGCGCCAACGTCAACCTGGAGATTCCGCACTCGACGGCGCAGGCCCTGCGCTTTGCCGAGCAGCACGACCTCGTCGTGATGGGGGGCACCGTCCCCGGCCACAGCACGGACTACGTCGCCGTGGAGCTCGCGGTCGAAGGCAAGTGCGCCCGCTTCGTCGACGCGACCAACGTGGACGGCGTCTACACGCGCGACCCGGCAAAGCACCGCGACGCCAAGTTCCTTGCCGAGCTCGATTTCGAGAACCTGCTTGCCATCATCGAGGAGCGCGAATGGAGCACGGCTGGCGCCCCGGGCGTCATCGATGGCCCTGCCACCGTCCTCCTGGCCCGGCACGGCATCCCGACGTCCGTCGTGCGCGGCACGGACCTCGACAACCTTGGCAAGGCGGTCGCCGGAAAGCCCTTCCACGGCACCCGTGTCGCAGGCAAGAAGGTGGCCGTGTGAAACCCCCCGTCGAGATTCCGATGGCGACCCCGGTGACGGGTCTCGCCGACCACAAGCACTGCGAGGTCTGCGGCAAGTCCATCGCCCTGGACGGCCGCGTCTGCAGCCCGGAATGCAAGGCGCGCTTGCAGGAAGCGTTCAGGATGAAGCGGCGCAGCGTGTACATCTTCGTCGTCCTCTTCGCACTCATCCTCGCCGTCACGGCGTGGCCTTACCTCTCGCAGATGGGCAAGGGGCCCTGACGGCGGCCTTTTGAGGCTGGCCCGGGTGGGCGCATCCGCATGGAGCTGAACCTGGCGGCGGCGGAGAAGCGGCTCCTGGCAGCCCTGCCGAAGGACGGGTCTGCCATGTCGCCCGCCCAACTCGTCGCCGCCGGCTTCTCGTCGGAGACCGAGGTGATGCAGGCCGCGGGCGCGCCGCAGCGTCACGGTCTCGTCGATGTCAAGGAAGAACGGGAGACCCTTCACTCGCTCTCCAAAGAGGGCCTCAAGTTCCAGACGGCCGGCTTGCCTGAGCGGCGCGCGGCCGAGGCCCTGCACGCTGCGGGAGGGCAACTGTCGCTTGCCGAACTCGGCCCGAAGGCCGGCCTCGATGCGGGGGAAGTGAACGTCGCGGCCGGTTGGCTGCGCAAGAAGGGCTGGGCCACGATGGAGAAGGGGCCCGCTGGCGTCACGGTGCGGCTCGTCGGCGGCCGCCCCGCGCAAGGCATGGACGAAGTCGTTCTCCTCGACCTGGGGGCGACGCCCAAGGCCACGCGTGAACCGGGCGCCATCGCCATGCTCGCGCAACGCGGCGGCCTCCTCGTCGAGACGGTCCGCGTGCAGCGCAGCCTCGCCCTCACCAAGGCGGGTCAAGC
Source organism: bacterium (assembly GCA_040390065.1). Lineage (GTDB taxonomy): Archaea > Thermoplasmatota > E2 > JACPAO01 > JAHFTW01 > JAHFTW01. Next base: position 30,917 of record JAZJZE010000017.1, read on the forward strand.
GTTCGCCAAGGGGCTGAAACCCGACGACGTGGCCGGCATCGAGGTCAACCAGGTCACACCGGAACTCATCGCCAAGTGGGCCGCATTGACGCCGGCGGAGCGGGCGCGACAGCATCTGCGCCCCTTCGACTTCAACGTCGCCGTCACGGTCCCCACACCGGGCAAGGCGCATCCGCTGACGCACATCCTCACGGAGATCCGCTCCATTTTCTGGAGCATGGGCTTCTCGGAGATCGCCGGCGACTACGTCGAGTCCGCCTTCTGGAACATGGATGCCCTGTTCATCCCGCAGGACCACCCGGCGCGCGACATGCAGGACACGTTCTACCTCGCTGAACCGGCATCCGTCGCCGTCGCGAAGGCTGACCTCGACCGCGGCGAGGCCGTGCACACGAAAGGCGGTGGCACCGGTAGCACGGGCTGGGGCGGCGCCTTCGACCGCAGCGTGTCGCAGAAGGCGATGCTGCGCACACACACGACGAACACGACCATCCGCTACCTCGCGGAGCATTTCCACAACGTGAAGGCGCCGAAGGACGTGCACCGCGTCTTCGGTCTTGGCCGCGTCTTCCGCAAGGAAACCATGGACGCGACACACCTTCCCGAATTCACGCAGATCGAGGGCATCGTCGTCGAGCCGGGCGTGACGTTCAACACGCTCGTGGGCCTGTGCCGGCACTTCTTCAAGGAGATCGGTTTCCCCCAGGTGCGCTTCCGCCCCGCCTACTTCCCCTACACTGAGCCTTCGATGGAGATCGAGGTGTTCTACAATGGCCGCTGGATGGAACTCGGCGGCTGCGGCGTCTTCCGCCCCGAAGTCACGCAGCCCCTCGGCGTCCCCGGCAACGTTCTGGCGTGGGGTTTCGGGCTGGAACGCTTGGCCATGATGCGCCTGGGCCTCAAGGACATCCGCGACTTGTACATCTCTGACGTGAAGTGGTTGAGAGAGACGCCGGTGCGGTAGCCATTCGACGGGGCACCGCGACAAACCGCCAGGCTGCGTCGGCGCCCGTTGGTATCGGTTGCATCGGTGGCGTCGGTTGACTCGGGGGGTTGGCCCCGGCGGCCCCCGCCGCTCGCTTCGCATCGCGGCTTGCCACGCCCTCGCCTCGCCGCGGCTTCGCCGGCGGCGTGCTCGCCCCGACCGGGGCCTTCCGCGTGTCCTTGCATCTCTTTCATCTTGAGGGGCTCGTGGTGGACGTCGCCGACGTCGGAGGATGACTGCCCTGTCGTTGGCCTTTGGCAAGCAGGTTTGCGCCATCCGTGCAATCCGAGGTTTCCTCTTGGACGCGCCCCGATAAGCCTTCAACCCCCGGCCACCTGCCTTCGGTGATGACGGATACCAGCCTCGCCGGCAAGCGCGCCCTCGTCTTCGGCGTCGCGTCGGAGGACTCGATTGCTTGGGCCATCGCGCAGGAACTCGCCGCGCACGGCGCCAAAGTCACGATGGGCTACCAGAAGCGCTTCCTGTCGCGCATCATGGGCCTCTTCAAGGACAAGCCGTGGATCGAGGGGCAATTCGAGTGTGATGCGGCCATCGAGGAGTCCGTCGCGAAGTTCTTCACCGAAGCGAAGGGTCCGTTCGACATGATGGTGCACTGCATCGCCTTCGCCCCGGCCACGGCGTTGCAGGATGAAGTCGTGAAGACGACGGAGGCGGACTGGAACGTCGCCCTCGGCGTCTCGGCGTACTCGCTCATCCGCCTGACGCGCCACGCCATGCCGCACATGAACCAGGGCGGCGCCATCATCAGCCTCACGTACCTCGGCGCCGACCGCTTCGTACCGGGCTACCGCGTCATGTCCGCCGCAAAGGCTGCGCTGCAGGAACTCACCCGCGAACTCTCGTTTACCTGCGGCCGAGAGAAGCAAGTGCGTGTGAACGCCATCAGCGCCGGTCCGATCCGGACCCTCGCCGCGTCCGGTGTCCCGGGTTTCAGCATGATCCTCGACTGGATGCGGCACGCAGCGCCATTGGGCAGGAACGTGTCGCAGCAGGACGTCGCCAAGTCCGCGTACTTCCTCCTCAGCGACCTCGCATCCGGAGTCACGGGCCAGATCCTCTACGTCGACGCCGGCTACAGCATCATGGGCGTCCCTCCGGATCTTGACAAGATGACGCTGCCAGGCCAAAGCGCACCTGGAGGCGGCGCGCAGACGGCCGCCGCGCCCCCGCCGGCGCCCGCGGCGCCTGCGCCCCCGAGGGCACAGCCGCTCATCTTCGGGAAGAAGCCGTAGCATGTCCCAGGACCGGCCGGAACTCGCCGGCGCCGCGCCGCGAAGGCACCTGTCATTGGCCATGCGCTGCTTTGTCGTGGCTTCGCTTGCTTTCATTGCCCTCGGCGCCGCGCAACTGGCGGACCGGTTGGATCCGCTGGACCGCGCCATCGACGGCCTCGTGCATGACGGCCTTCGACATGACGTTGGGTACGAGGCGACCTGCCAGTCGAGCTTCAACGCCAACCACACGCTTGAGCGGCCAGCCACGTATTGCCAATACTCGAGGTCGACGAACACGGCGCACGGTTCCTTCTCCTGCCCGGCCCAGACGCCGCGAAACGGCACCTGGACGCAGACGTGCTTCGTCGAGGAATCGCGGTTGCCGTGGGCCGGCGTGCCGTCCGACTTGGGAGCATCCGGCGCCGCCCTCACCCTCACCATCGCGACGTTCCTCCTGCTCGCCATGCGCAGGGCGTGGCCGTCCGCCCTTGTCGTCCTCGGGGTCGCAGTCATCGGCGCGTATCTCGTCGCGCCGCTCAAGGCCTTCTTCCCCGGCTCCTTCCCGAGCGGCCACACCGTCGGCGGAACGCTCGGTTGGGGCCTGTTCCTGGTCTTCGCGGCGAGGTCGTGGCGGCCCGGCCCGTGGACTGGCATGGCGCCGCGCGTCGCCCTGGTTGCCTGGGCATTCATCGCATTCGCCGTCGGCTTCGACCGCGTCCACATCGGCGCCCACCCCGCAAGCGACGTGCTGGCTGGTTGGGCCTTCGGGGCGGCGCTCGTCTTCCTGGCCGTCCTCATCGATGACACCTTGCGCGAACGCACCGCCAGGAACCCCGCGCCATGAGACACACTCCGCCGTCTGCAAAGGCCTGGCAGTGGTGGGGCGTGACCCTGGGCTTGCTGGGCTTCGGTGCCCTCGCCTGGGACGAGGCGCTGCACGGCGCCCTGTATCAGTACGACTTCCGCGTCGATGCCCTCATGTCGCGCCTCGATGGCGACGGCTGGCCCATCCATCTGGTCGGGAACGTCTTCTCGATGCCCGGATTTGGTCCCGTTGACACGCTTGCCGTCGCCGTCACGGCGACGTGGTTGTGGCGTCGCGGCCAGCGCGACCTGGCCGTCTGGTGCGTCGTGGGGGGCCTTGCCGCGTGGGCCCTGACGGACACCCTCAAGCCGACGTTCGGCCGGCCGCTTCCCCCCTTCATTGCGCAGAGGTTCCCGCACGGCTACGGCTTCCCCAGCGGCCACACGATGGGGGCGACCGTGACCGTCGGCATCCTTCTCTTCATGGCGACGCAGTCGGAGATCACCCTCCGTCGACTCGGCCCGGCCGCAGCGGGGGCGGCGTGGTGGCGAGCCGTGCTTTGGTGGACGGGCATCTCGTTGTCCGTCGGCATCGCCCGCATCTTGGCCCAGCACCATTGGGCAAGCGACGTGCTTGGCGCGTGGGCCCTCGGCGTCGCCACCGTATCCGCTGTCCTCCTGCTCGCTCGAGTCCCCCGGCCGGTCCCAGAGTCCCCCGTGATATCCGCGCCTTCGCCAGGCGCCACGTAGAAGGCGTCCCCGGCACTGCCTAGGCTGTGCGCCGCGCCTTGGGGTGGACTGCTGCCGCCGGCCTTGCCGTCTTCGCCATCGCTTGCCTGGACCTCTTCCAGAGCGGCCCACTGACGACGCGGCTCGACCCTGCCGTGAACGACGCCGTCCTGCGCGCCCAGGATGCAGGCTTGGCCGTGGGCGATGTGGGCGCCATCCTGTCGCTGCCCGGCGCGGGACCCGTCGACGTCGTGGTCGTCGCGGCGGCGGCGTTGTTGTTGGCCGCGTGGCGGCGGTGGGAATCGGCTGCCTTCGTCATGCTCACTCCCACATTGGGCGGCCGCCTCGTGGATGTCATGAAGGAATTCTTTGAGCGTGGCTTCCCGCCCGGCGAGATCGTCTTCGCGACCGGTGCTGGTGCGGCCGCCTCCGAGGTGCACAATCCTGCGCCCTTTGTCGGCCCGGCCTACGCGTTTCCCAGCGGCCACACGATGGGAGCGCTGCTGTCCGTTGCGCTGGCGGTCATCCTCGTCGCCGAGGCGTGGATGCAGCGCCGGGGCATGCCCTCGCACCGTGCGTGGCGTGTACGGTGGAGCGTGTTGGCCGCCTGCGGCGCCCTCGTGGTCTTGACCGGTATCGCCCGCGTCCTTCTCACCGTGCACTGGGTCAGCGATGTCCTGGCTTCGTGGGGGCTCGGCACGGCCATCATCTGCGGCGTGCTCTTGGCCACGGGTTGGGGCGAGCCGGCGCCTTTAGATGCCGCAACTCGTCGCAACGTCGTGCGCGTCCTCGGGTTCACCGGCATGCCGGGCAGCGGCAAATCGGAGGCCATGGAAGTCGCGAAGGCGCGCAGCATCCCCGTGGTGCGCATGGGCGATCTCATCTGGGAGGAGGTCGAGCGGCGCGGCCTGCCGCGTGATGCCAAGCACGTCGGCCAAGTCGCGAACGACATGCGCGAATCCCATGGCAAGGACATCTGGAGCAAGCGCACAGTCGAGAAGGTCCGCCACGTCGCCCGCGACAAGGGCATCGTCATCATCGACGGCGTGCGCAGTGACGCCGAGGTGGAGACCTTCCGCAGCGAGCTTGGCGGCGACTTCGTGCTCGTCGCCATCCACACGGACCGCCACCACCGCTTCGAGCGCATGCTTGCCCGGGGCCGCGCCGACGACCCGAAGGACGAAGCCGTCCTGCAAGTGCGCGACGAACGCGAGATCGGCTGGGGCATGGCGGAATGCATCGCGTTGGCTGACGAGATGATCGTCAACGACTCCGACCTGCCGGAGTTCCGGGCGAAGGTCGGGGCCCTCCTTGACCGGTTGGCCTAGAACACGCAGCGTGCGATGGGTTCGCCGTTCTGGATGTCGACGCCGTAGCGGCAGTTCGTGATGCCGACGCCATACGCGACGTAGACCGAATCCGTGCCGGCGTGGACCGCGACGCCCATGCCGCCCGCCACGAAGACGGTGACGTGGCCGTTCACGCCGCCGGAGCCAGCGGTTGCGCCTTGGTCGACGCACGGGTCGCGGTCGCAGACTTGCGGTTTGGCGGTCGCGGCGGGCAAGAGGGTCAGGGCAAGCAGGGTGGCAACGAGGATGGCTTTCATGCGGTTCACGTGCCGGGAGTCCGGCGCGCCGCGATTCTGCCTGGCGAATAAAACCCGGGGCCGGTGGGTCGCATCTGCCGAAACAGAAGGGTCGCGGCATTGGGCCGCGGCCCAACGATTTGCCAACACTGAAGGGCTTCCTGCCCGCTGCCCGGGCATGACGCGTCTGGGGAAGCAGATTGCCGTGCGCCCGGTGACGGCCGCCTTCGTCGGGGGTGGGCTCCTGGTCGTGGCTTCCATCCTTGCGGGCTTCGCCCTCGGGCATGGCCGCGAAGCCAAGCCCGCGCCGCTTGATCCGTTGTGGACTTGGTCGAAAGACCCCTGCGACCCGACGCCGGCCACGGGCATCAACCACGACGCCCCCATCGTCTGGGCGCTGCGCGGCAATGCGACTCGCGCCCTGTCCGCCGTCCCAGATGCCGTGGGCGATTCCCTTGTCAGCGCACCGCATGCAGGGTCCGACGGCACGTGGCATGCCCGCACGATGCACGGCCTCGTCAACGCGACGGCGACGCCGCGGGACGGCTGGGCCATCGAGTACTGGAACCCCAACCTGCAGATGCGGGCGGACGACGTCACCGCCGTCGCGCACCGGCTGGGGGCAGCGACCCTGGATGCCCACCTCACGGTCGACACGGGCCCTTGGGGTCACCAGCGGCTCGGGGGGAGCATCGGGGTCGGCATCTTCGTCCTTGGCGACGGCAAGACCTTGCAGTTGTCGCGGCTGCGCACGGCAGACCCGAGGCCCACGATTGACGTGCAGGAGGCGGACCGGACCATCGACGCGTACCTCGCATGCCGATTGGGGTCAGCCCACGCCAGCCAGGTGTACTACCCGGACGATCGGGTCATTTCCAACCCGCCCCGCGAAACGGGGATTGGCGACACGGGGACCGTCTACGGCATCGCCGGCCTTGCTGGCCACGGCTCCATGTACATCTACATCGACGCCGTCACGGGGGCCGTGGCGTTGGCGCAGACCATCGGCTAGCGCTGCGCGTCCTCTTGCGCCTGCTTGCGCCTCTCGGCCTTCTCCCGTGCCATGCGGCGGATGAGGTCGAGGCGTGCCGGGTCGTCCTTCAGGTCGCGGATGGGCGCCTTCGACCCGGCCGGCAAGTCGTCGACGGGAGAATCCAGGTCTTCGGGAACGGGCGCTGGAGCCAGCCGCGCCCTCTGCGGGGCCGGCGGCATGACCCCGGGCACGGCCATGGGCAGCGGCGCTCTGAGGCCCGGCGGCGGCGCGGGCGAGAGCTTGCCTTCCCGGAAGCGCTTGCGCACCTCGTCCTGCGCCTGCTCGAACGTGTTCGCATGCGCGAGCTTGACGGCCTTGGCCTTCGCCTTGTCCCACTTGAAGAGTTCGACTTTTGCTGTCGTCAGAATACCGATCGAGAGCGGGTCAGGGTACTCCTCCTCGAAGACCACGCGCTTGATGCCGCAGTTGGCGACCATGCGGCTGCACTGCGTGCACGGCTGCGTCGTGACGTACAAGTCGGCGCCGTCGATGGACACGCCCGTCGTGGCCGCCTGGATGATGGCATTCTGCTCCGCGTGCAGGCACGGACAGATGTCGGCGACCATGCCACGGGGAATCTGCAGTTCGTCGCGCAGGCAGCCGACGTCGATGGGGTGCTGGAAGTTGCGCGGAGCCCCGTTGTAACCGGTCGTAAGAACGCGTTTGTCCTTCACGATGACTGCCCCGACCTGCCGCCGCGGGCACGTCCCCCGCGCCTTGACGAGGTGGGTCATGTCCATGAAGTACTGGTCCACGGAGGGGCGCTCGTCGCTTGCGCCGGGGTGGGCGGCCACGCGCCGTGGACCCTGTCGGTGGGTATGAGGCTTGTTTAGGCAGAACGCGCCCGCGGGCCCGGTGGAAACGCATTCGCCGACCCCCGGCAAAGGGAGTTGACCCTTCGCGGACGTCCATGGCCGTCCCGGCCCGTCCATGGCCGGCCAAGCCTCGGCCGAGGCGTGTCCGACCCGCCGAAAGTGGCTTCACGCTCGACCCCATCGACGCCCTCGTGCAGGTCCGCATCGCCACGACCGTGAAGGCCACGGAGGACCCGCAGAAGGTCCGTGAGGCTATCCTGAAGATCTTCCCGGACGCGGACATCCGCGGCAAGGACGCGGGCCTTGTTGCGACGGCGATGGACCTGCACCCGTTGCGTCAGCGCATCTTCGAGTTGCGCATCATCGACACGTTTCGCGGCCAGTTCCTGCACGGCATGGACGAGGCGAAGCGCTCGACGTCGTTTCGCTTGTCCAAGCAGGCGGCGCTCGCGGGGCATGTGAGTTTCACGCCGCGGCCACACGCCTTGGGCGACTTGGAGGTCACCGTCGCATTGGAGGAGAAGGACCGCTGGACCGACGTGGAGCGGTTGGCCTTCTGGATTTGCCCCGAGACGAGGGATGGGGAGATTGTCGGAGCGGTCGAGCCGTAGTCTAGGCACTACCCCGGGAGCCCACACGGGACGGGGATACCTGGCGTTTCAGTGTGCTCAGTGGATTCAGTGGTTAGGTCGGTGGGTGCGCCCCGGCGGCCCTCGCCGCGGCTTCGCCTCGCGGCTTGCCAAACCCTCGCTCTGCGCGCTTCGCGGCGCATTCGCTCGCCCCGGCCGGGGCGTTGCGGGTGGTCCTTTCCGAATCGGATATGGAGGGCCTCGTGGTGGACGGCGGCGTCGGAGGACGGGGGCCCTCGTGGTGGTCTTGTTTCGAGGCGTGTTGCTACCGCTTCCACGTGTTCTTGCACGCTCGGCAGGCGTACGAGTTCGCGATGACGTGCATCTCGATGTTGCGCGAGTTGCAGCGGGGACAGCGGAAGTAGGCGAAGCGCGCCTTTTCGGGGCGGCCTTTCCGGGTGTGCTTGGTCTCGCGCAGTTTGTGCTTCTGGCAGCTCGGGTTGACGCAGTAGTAGCGCTTGCCGTCGTCGGTGACGTAGCAGCCAAGCCGGGCGCATACAGGGGGGAGGTCGGTGCCGAAGTACTTGTCGACGCGCATGCCGGGAACACCGCGCAGGGGGCCGGCGGGTCCGGCGGCCTTGGCGGCTTCGCTGCGTGCCATGGCTTCCTCGAGGAGTTTGCGCGCGCGGGCAAGTTTGTCCTCGTCGGTGAGGTCGGCGACCATGAGGATGAGTTGCTGCCTCATGCGCGCACCGCCACGTCGACTGAGAGGAAGTCGGATGCGACCTCGACGGCGGGGAAGACGGGTTTCGCTTCGGCGAGCAGCGGGGTCGTGTCCTTGTTGCGTGGGCTGATGTGGGTGAGGACGAGGCGCCTGGCCTTGGCCTTTGCCGCGATGCCGGCTGCCTCCGCCGCGGTCATGTGGCGTACTTCACGGGCCTTCTCCACGAGGTCCTGCGTGAACGTTGCCTCGCAGATGAAGAGGTCGGCGTCGACGGCGGCTTCCATGACGCCGAGGCACGGCTGCGTGTCGCCCGAGTACGTGATGCGGCGGCCGGGGCGAGCCGGCCCGAGGACTTGCTCCGGCGTGAACGTCATGCCGTCCTTCGTCGTCACGGTCTCGCCGCGTTGCAGGCGACCGAAGAGGGGTCCTTCCGGGATGCCGAGGGAGAGCGCCTTGGGCTTGTCGAAGAAGCCGGGACGGTCGGGCTCCTGCATGGCGAGGGCGAGGTTCTGGATGCCGTGGTCGCCTTGGTAGACGCGCACCTCGTAGCCGTCCTTCTGGATGACGTCGCCGGGGCGCACTTCCTGGACGTGGATCTCGAATTCTTTCGGCCAGCCGCGCAGTTCACGCCAGGCGGCAACCAGCCGGGGAAGTCCCGGCGGACCGTAGACGTGCACGGGAGCCGTCCGCTCGTTCAGGGCCATCGTCTTCAGGAGCCCCGGTACGCCGTAGCAGTGGTCGCCGTGGTAGTGCGTGAGCCAGATCTGCGAGATCTGCTGGTACGACAGGCCCGACTTCTGGATCTGCCGCTGCGTGCCCTCGCCGCAGTCCCACAGGATGATCTCGCCGCCGCGCTTGACCGCGATGGCCGATAGTCCACGCTCCGCCGTCGGCCAGCTGGCGCCTGTGCCAAGGAACGTGACGGAGAGGTTGGCGCTCAACCGTCCCGCCCTACGGCTGCGACTCTTTTAACGACGATGAAGTGCCTTGTGAGGCTCTTGTGGACGGCGTCCTCGTGCCGCTCGACGACGACGAATCCTTCGGCCTCGATGCCGGCCAGGAGTTCCGGTCGGGCGCAGCCGATGACGGCGTGGCCTCCCGGCGCGAGCAGCGCCGCGAACGATTTCATGGCCCGCGTATACAGCGCCCCAAGCCCTTCGCCGTCCGTTCCACTTGCGCGTCCATAGGGAAGGTCCGCCACGATGGCATCGACGGGGCCGATGAGGTCGGGTGCGTCGCCGATGTCCGCCACGAAGCACGAGCCGGCAAGCGGTGCATCCCCCGCGTCCGCCAACGTTGAGAGCGTGCCTTGCACCATGAACGAGTCGAGGTCCGAGCCGACGGCGTCGTAGCCTTCCAGTGCGGCCTCGAGCACGAAGCTGCCGGTGCCGCAGAATGGATCGTAGACCGTGGCGCCGGGCGGTGCACGGGCCAAGTGCAGCAAGGCGGCAGCACGCCGAGGATGGAGGGCGACTGGGCTGAAGTGCGCCCGTTCGTCGTTGCTGCGCGCCTCGAAGGCCGAGCGGTCAGTCTTCCCCAGTTGCTTGCCGATGCGGATGGCGCCGCCGGCCAGCCACGCATAGACCGTCGTCTCCGGTGCGACCAGATCGATCGTGTGGCCAGCCTCCTTGAGCGCCGCGCCCAGGCTGCGCTCGACCTGGAGGACCCGCGGGCTCTTGTCGCGGCCGCGGCGCTGCGTCACGACGGCGGCGCTGCCGACCCCCGTCGCCCGGCCGCGGACAACCTCATAGAGCGCGGCAAGGCCATGCGGGGAATCGGCGGCCTGTGCCCATGGTTCTCCCCAGTCGTGGGCCAATGCCATGCGGCGCAAGGCGGCGTCGAGCAGGTCGGCGTCCGCACCCTCCACGATGGCGACGAGGCCCTCGACCGTGACGGTCGCCCCCGGGGCATGCACGTCGACGAGCGCTCGCAGCTCGGCCGCCGGCATGGTGGGATGCTCCCCGGAGAGGAGCACGGCGCGTTGCACACGCGGTCGAGGCGTCGTGCCACTTAGAGGCTAGCGGGTCACGCCTGGATGGCGGGGGCCAGGGTCGCGGGGACTTCGAGGCCCGAGGGCTGCTGCATGACACGGCGCACGGCTTGGGTGGTCGTGAGGAGTGTTTCCTTGCCGCGGCGGATCTTCTCGAGGACGCCGACGCCGACGAGTTTCTTGACGTGGAAGGACGCGAGGGCTGCACTCATGCCGAGTTCGCCGGCCATCGCTTTCTGGCTGGTCATCGGGTGGCTTGCGACGAAGGACGTGATCTGGCCGGCTGAGTCGCCGCGCACGGCGCTTGCCACCGCCATGTCCTGGCTCGACACCTTGCCGCCGTCCTCGAAGTAGCACTTCTGGTTGTTGACGCGGCGGGTCGTGACGAGCTTGCCCTTCTCGAGTTTGTCCAGGTGGTGCGTGATGGTTCCCCAGCCGGCGCCGACTTGGCGCGACAGTTCGCTGGCGTGCACACCTGGGTTGTTCTGGATCACCTGGAAGATCTGCGACCGCATCGGGTGTTCGAGGAGGTCGGAATTCTCGATGCGCGTGAAGCCGGCAAACGGTGTGAGCCACGCCAGCTTCTTGAGAAGCGCCCACAGCCCGTAGACGGCCGCTCCGGTCGTTGCGGCCGCACCGCTTGCGGCGACGGCCTGGAACACGGCGGGCTGCATCTGCTTCGGCCGCATGGAGGCCACGAAGCTGCCGTACAGGCCGGCGAGGAACGCGAGTTGCGCACCGAGCCATCCTGCGGCGGCGGCGATGCCGGAGCTCGCCGCGCGGCCTGCCACCGCGAGCACGGCGCCGACGGCGCCAACGGCCTTGATGGCCGCTTCGCCAATCACGGCGAGTCCCAGTGAAAGGCCGGTCGCCATGGCGCCGCCGACGGAGACGAGTCCCGAGACCACGGCTTGGGCGCCGGCGCCGATGGCGCTTGCGACTTCGCCGATGAAGCGTCCGACCGCACCGGCGGCGTTGCCGATGCCCTTGCCCGCGGCGCCGGCGGCGTTGCCGATGCCTTTCGCCGCACCGCCGACGCCGTCGCCGACTTGGTCGATGAGGCTGCGTCCCTTGTGGACGGTGTTGTTGGCGAGGTTCTGGGCGTCCGCGGTCGGGTCGGCGCTGCAAGGCTGGGCCTGGAACAAGACCAGGCCAGCAAGCAGGAGTGCGGCGACGACCATCAGGCGCATCGGCATGAACGGTCTTCTCAAGCAATATAAGGTCATTGGTGGGCCGACTGGAATCAGAGGGGTTCCAGGAGGCAATCAGGCCCGACGTATCCAGCACACTCAAGCGGGTGCGGGGATGGAGTGGGGGCGTGGCATCGGCGCGCGGCCGCATCACGGACGTGGAGGACTACATCGCGGGCCACAAGCCCGTCGTCCAGGAGCGCCTGCGGGAGTTGCGCGCGCTCGTGCGTGCCGGCGCGCCGCACCTGCAGGAATCGATGCGCCGCGACGTACCGACGTACCACGCCGAGGGCGTCGACCGCATGTGGCTGCGCGGCTACGCGGACCACGCGACGCTTGGCTTCTTCGCCGGGGCGTCGCTTGCCGACGAAGCGCGGCTCCTGGAGGGATGGGGCCGCGAGCGGCATGTCAAGTTGTTTGCCCGCACGGCCCTGGACCGCGACGCCGTGCAGGGCCTCGTCAAGGCGTCGGCCGCGCCACGATCCGCTCACGTCCACCCAAGTAGGGTCGCAGCGGCTCCGGGATGAGGACTGAGCCGTCGGCCTGCTGGAAGTTCTCCAGGATTGCAACCAATGTGCGCTGCACCGCGATGGCCGTGGAGTTGAGCGTGTGGACGACTTCCGTCGGGTCGCCCGGGTTCTTGCGGCTGCGCGTGTTGTAGCGCCGTGCCTGGAAGTCCGTGCAGTTCGAGCAGCTGACGACTTCGCGGTACGCGCCCTGCGCCGGCATCCACGCCTCGATGTCGTACTTCTTCGCCGCGATGGAGCCGAGGTCGCCGGTGCAGATGTTCACGACGCGGTACGGAATCTTCAGTTTCTGGTACAGCGATTCCGCGTTGGCGATGAGCTCATCATGGATGCGCCATGAGTCCTCGGGCTTGCAATACACGAACATCTCGACCTTGCTGAACTGGTGGACGCGGAAGATGCCCTTCGAGTCCTTGCCGTGCGCGCCAGCCTCCTTGCGGAAGCAGGGTGACACGCCCGCGTAGCGGAGAGGGAGTTTGGCGTCCTCGAGGATCTCGCCCATGTGCATTGCAGCGATGGGGTGCTCGGACGTGGCGATGAGGTACAGGTCCGGTTCTCGGGCCCGCCCGAACTTGTCAACAGATGGAACAGATGCAGCAGATGAAGCGGACGGGCTGCCCGCAATCTGTTTGTTCTGTTTCATCTGTTGACCGTCCGTCGGCGGCCCCGAGGCCACTTCAACACCACCCGCCTCGACCTTGTAGATCACGGACTCGAAGTCCGCCAAATCGATTGCCCCCTCCAGGGCCTCGCGGCGAAGCAGGTACGGCGGCTCGATGGGCAGGAAGCCCTTCTTCGACAACTCCGTGAGCGCGAAGAACTCCAAGGCCCGACCAAGCATCACCAGGTCGCCCTTGAGGTAGAAAAAGCGGCTGCCGGCGGCGCGGGCGGCGCGTTCCAGGTCCGCAAGGTCGAGGGATTCCAGGAGGTCGACGTGCGACTTCGCCGGGAACGCATGCGTCGGCTTGCCGCCCCAGGCGCGAATCTCCACGTTCTCGGAATCGTCCCTGCCGACGGGGACCGAGGGATGCATGAGATTCGGGATGGTGCGAAGCAGACCGTCGCGAGTCTTCTCCGCTGTCGGCACGTCCGATTCGAGGCGCTTCAGTTCGTCGCCGAGTTGCGCCATCTTCGCAAGAATCTCCTTCGCATCGCCACCCGCCTTCTTCGCCTCCGCGATGAGCTTGCCCGACTTGTTGCGCTCCGCCCGCAAGGCCTCCATTTTCTGCAGGCCCTCGCGCCAGGCACGGTCATGTTCACGCACGTCGTCCACGACGGCGGCGTCGCGACCGCGCTTCTTGAGGTCGGCTCGGACCCGTTCCGGGTCTTCTCGCAGGATGCGGATGTCAAGCATGGGATTGTCCGGGCGAGGAGGCCAAGCGGTTTAAGGGCTGGCCGGGCCATTGGCAGTGGTGGCTGTCAGGACCTCGGGGCCCGTGCTGCTTGCAACGACCTTCGTCGTCGCTCTTGTTGCTGGCGGGCTGTCGTACGCAGGCTGGGCCGGTGCCCGATCGGGGGGCGCCGCAGGTGGCGCATCACTTTGGAGCGCCGCGGCCGCCGCGGCGGTCCTGGTGCTCGTCGCCGCGTCCGTCTCAGTCCGGCGTGGCGCTGCGCGCCGCCCCATTGACGTTGGCATCCTGGTCGGCGCGGCCGGGGCACTGGGCGCTTCGTCCGTCTCCTGGGCCATTGTCCTTACCGACGACGCCTCCGCCTGGCTGATTTCCGTCTTCGTCACCGCCCTTTCGCTCATCGTGGGCCTTGGGGCAGGCATTGCCGGGGCGTTGATGGCGCGTAGGGGAAGCCGGCCAGCGCGACGAGAACCCGAGGATGCATGAAGGCGGGCTGCGCCCCGAACCTCTCATAAACCGCCTCCCTGTGCGCGCCATCGTGGCCTCCCCAGCGGTCCAAGGAAAGACCCAGTTCCAGTGCATCGTCGTCGGCGGCGGCTTCGCCGGCTCCGTGGCCGCCATCCGCCTTGCCCAGAAGGGCATCAAGGTCCTGCTCGTGGAGCGCGGCGACGAGGGCGGTGCCAAGAACCTGTCCGGTGGCATCCTCTGGGGCAACGACCTCGCGAAGGTCCTGCCGGACTGGAAGGCCACGGCGCCCATTGAACGCCCCGTGACGGACAAGAAGGTCGGCTTCCTCGGCGAGAAGGGCAGCGCCTTCGTCATCGAATACTTCGACCCGGCCCTGAAGACACAGACGGTGGGCTACGCGGTGCTGCGTGCCAAGACGGACAAGTGGCTCCTGTCCGAGGCGAAGAAGGCCGGGGTCACCGTCGTGACCGGCGTCAACGTCGAGGCCTTGCAGAAGGAGAACGGCCGCGTCGTCGGCGTCGTGCAGGCCGGCGAAGTCACGTACGCGGACTGCGTCATCATCGCGGACGGCGCAAACTCGCGGCTGACCATCCAGGGCGACTTGCGCCACGGCGACAAGAAACTCGACATGGACCACTACGCCCTTGGCGTGAAGGAGGTCCTCAAGTTGCCGCGCAACGTGATTGAGGAGCGCTTCGGCTGCGGCGCCGACGGGGGTGTCGCCGCGGAATTCGTCATCGGGCGCAGCGACGGCGTGCTGGCCGGCGGATTCCTGTACACGAACAACGACACGCTGTCGCTCGGCGTCGTCATCAACCTGCCCTCCATGAAGGGGCAAGGCGAACTCACGAGCCACGACGTCGTCGAGCAGTTCCGCAACCACCCGTACGTGCAGAGCCTGGTGAAGGGCGCAGAACTCGTCGAGTACGGCGCCCACATCGTGCCCGAAGGCGGCTACTCGGCGCTGTCCGAACTGGCTGGCGACGGCGTGCTCGTGGCCGGCGACGCGGCGGGCTTCTGCTTCTCCAACGGCATCGTCATCCAGGGCATGAACTACGCCGTCCGGTCGGGCATCTGCGCCGCCGACGCCGTGGCCTACGCCGTCAAGCGCGGCGACTTCTCGGCCGTCACCCTGTCGCACTACGAGAAACTCCTCGAGGCCGACGGCATCATGGGCGACTTCAAGCGCTTCAAGAACGTCGGCAACTTCCTCTGGAACCCGCGCCTTTTCCAGAAGTACCCTGACTTCCTTGCGGGAATCTTCCGCAACCTCCTGTCGGCGGAAGGCGAGAAGCAGAAGATGAAGAGCCACCTCTTCACGGCGATGAAGGAAGCGGGAATCTCCAAGCGCGAAGCCTTCGCCGACCTCCTCAATGCCGGATCGAACCTCTAGGTGCACCATGTCCGCCCCGACCCACGCCCCAGGCACGCCGAAAGCCCCGAGCCACGCCGACCCGCTCGAGGGCCCCACGACGGCGACGAAGCCCCGGGTGGTCCCACTGCCGGAATCCAGCCTCAAGGCCCTGCCCAAGATTGACATCAAGGCGCGCCTCGGGGCTACCAAGTTCGTGACCGACGCACACGAGTTCGCCCACATCACGGTCGACCCGAACATCTGCGAGACGTGCCCGCACACCATGTGCGTCAACACGTGCCCGGCAAAGTGTTTCGAGTTCGTCAATGGCCGCATGCAGTTCACGTATGAGGACTGCGTCGAATGCGGCACGTGCGACATCGTGTGCACTCCGGGTTCCGTCAAATGGAACCATCCGCGCGCGTCCTTTGGCGTCAACTACCGCTACGGCTAGCACCGCCATCGGCGCTTGACGTGGCCAAGAGATCCCAATCAACCGAAGCAACAGAAGCAGCCGAACGACGGTCGGTCGGTTGCGTCGGTTGCGTCGGTTGGCAGGCCGGCGTCGTCGGGTCGGTTGATTAGCCCAATGGATCGCGCGGCAGACCGATGCGCCCCGCTGCCAGCGACAGCAGTACGGCCGCCGCAAGCCCAGCCGTCAGAACCGCCAATGCCAGCGGCGTTGCCCGCCCCGCCGCGAGCCAGCCCGCGGTGCCCACAACGAGCAACACCGCAGCCCACCGCGCCGGCCGGATGGCTGCCTTGACGCGCAGCTCCACGGTCTTCCGTTCGTCGTCGTGTCGAGCCTCTGCCTTCTTCGCCGCGCGTTCCACGCCTTCAAGCCGCCTCACATCCGCGCGCAGGGCGGCAAGCTCCTGCTTCTCCGCCGCGCTCGTCTCGACGCGCTGCTCGGCGTTCTCGGTCCGCCGCCGCACCGTCTCCTTCCGGTCCGCCAACTCCTTGGCTTGCGCCCGCCGGTCCGCTTCCCATTCGGCCTTTTCCTGTTCCATGCGATCCATGCGGCGGGAGTGCTGCGCCTTGAGGTCGCGCATCTTGAGGTCGAACTCCCGTTCCAAGTCGCGGCGACGCGCAGCCAACTCGCGGTGTGCCGCCTCCGGCAAGTCCGACTCGTCCTCGTCCCCCATGCAGCCCAAGGAGCACGACCGGGGGCATAGCCCCATCGCGCGGCCCAGCCTCGGGAACGGCCATCCGCCGTACAAGGAAGCGGCACAAAGATTACCAGCACGAAGCCCATTCCTGCCCTCGATGCAAAGGTATGGAACGGCGGCGGACGGCCTGCGGCGCCTCTACGCCGTGGGGGCCTTCCTTCTGCTGGCCATCCTCGTCGTGGCTGCGGCGTCCAACTGGCGCGGCGCCGAAGCGTTTGCCGATGCTTGCGTCACCGTCATGGCCATCGCCGTGGGTCTTGCCGGCCTTTGGCGGGGCCGAATCCTGGAGAGCCAGCGGCGCCTCGCCTGGAACCTCCTGAGTCTCGGCTGCCTGGCGTGGGGGCTTGGCAACGCCGTCTGGACCGCTGGCGTCCTCCTCGGCAAGCCTCCGGGGACGGTCAGCCTGGCCGACGCCGGATACTTGCCTCTCGTCCCGCTTGCCGCCACGGCGCTTCTCACCATGGTCGTCGGCACGACGAACTTGGCATCGCGCCTGCGCATCGCCCTCGATGCCCTGCTGACATCGTGCTCCGTATTGTTCGTGGCGTACGCGGCGGGCCTTCGTCCCCTCGTCCAACACGTGACCGAGCAGCCCACGACAATCGGACGCGCCGTGGCCTTGGCGTATCCGGTCGGCGACCTGTTCCTCCTGGCCCTCCTGATCCTCGTCATGCCGCGCGTGCCTGCCGAGGTCCGCCGCACCCTGGCGTGGCTCGGCGTCGCCCTGCTTGCCGTCCTCGGCTCGCACCTCGGATACCTGGTCTTCGGCGCGGAGGCGGCAAGCCGGGCCGTGCTGTGGTCGGACGCCAGCCGGCTCCTCGGCTTCGTCATCGTCGGCTACGCCGCCATCCGGCCCATCGAGGCCGCGCAGCCGCTGACACCGACCAAGCCCGGGCCCGTCGGGGCGCTCCTGCCACTTGCACCGTTTGCCATCTGCATGGTCGTGGCCATCCAGTTGGAACTGCGCGACGGCATCCTGGAGCCGTTCCTGTTCTGGAGCGCCATCATCGTCGTGTTGTCGCTGGCCGCCCGGCAGTCGTTCATGCTGAACGAGAACTACGTGCTGCGGCAACAGGCGGACCACGCCTTGGACCTCCTGAGGCTGCAGGAGCGGCAGCGCACGCAGATGCTCAACAACATCACGCACGACATGCGGCACCACCTCTCGCCGGCCGTCATGCACCTCGCCATGATCGATGCATGGTCCGACCCCGTCTCCGAGCGACAGAAGCGCAGCCTCGGCATCGTGCGCCGCAGCACGGACCAAGTGACGCGCCTTGCCTCCGACCTGAGCGACGCCGCCAGCCTGGAAGCCGGCCGCTTCGCCGTCCAACTGGCGCCCACGGACCTGGCCCGCGTCGTCCGCGACGCGACGGAGTCACTGCAAGGCATGGCCCTGGAACGCTCCGTTGCGCTGGACGTCGACGCGGCCGCCGAGGTTCCCGTGGCCGGTGACCACGACCGCCTCGTCCAAGTCGTCTTCAACCTAGTCTCGAACGCCATCCGGTTCACGCCTGCCGGGAAGCGGGTGCAGGTGCGGGCCTTGCGCGACGGCGGCCGCGCCCGCGTCATGGTACGTGACGAGGGCCGTGGCCTCGAGGCGCAAGAGATGGCGCGCTTGTTCTCGGCGTTCACCCAGGTACACGCCAAAGCTGGGCGTAAGGAACCCGGCATGGGACTCGGCCTGTTCATCAGCCGCGGCATCGTCGAGCAGCACCAGGGCACGATCGGTGTGACCTCCGATGGGCTGGGGCTCGGCTCCACGTTCCAGTTCGAGATGCCTGCCGCGCCGTCGCCCGAACGGCCGACGACGGATTCCGCCGTCGCACGCTTGTCCCAAAAAGTTTGACAGGCTTTACGACGGACTGAAAGGCCATGCACACGAAACTCGTCGTGGGCGCGGCCCTGTCCGTGCTCACCATGGTGCTTGCCGGTTGCACGGGACAGTTCACCGTGCACCAGACCGAACCCCTGCGCATCCAGTTGGAGGGCGGCGCATCGCGGGACCTGCGGGTCGCCCCGGGTGACTCTGAACCCCAGAAGGTGGAAGTCGAGAACACCAAGAACGCCGAAACGATCAACGTCGAGGTGCATGTCACGCAAGTGGACGACGGGGCGTGCACGGTTCACGTCGTCGTCCAGGACAAGGACACGGGTGAGGAGCTCGAGTCCCGTGACATCAACGTCAACGTGAACATGACGACCACGACGACGACCACCACCACAACGACGACGGCAGGCTCTGGCCAGACCGTCGTGCAGAATTTCTTCGTGAACGCAAAGGGCCACAGCCTCGTCGTCATCACGAACGCAATCCAAGGGACGGCGGACGTCAACGTCGCGGCCCAGTCCAAGGATGTCTCGCAAGGCGGCAACACCTCGACGACCTCTGCGTATTGAGCCCCTTTTCCTCTTCCTTCTCCCCCTTTCCGTCATACGGGATGGACCGTCACGGCCGCGCCCGCGGCGCACCCCTTAAATGAGAGCCCCAAGTCCCGCGTTCCAGGGGCAGTCTCATCCGCCCAGTTGAAGGCCGCCCCTTTGGTGAGCCATGCCCGTTGTGCCCGTGAAGTCTCTCGGCCGACCCCTGCACGTCGCCGTCGCCATGAAGATGACGCCGGATGCGACCGACCTCACCATCGACCCGGTCAAGAAAACGCTTGACCGCAGCAAGGTCAAGAACATCATCAACCCGCCCGACGAGAACGCGTTCGAACTGGCGTTGCAGTTCAAGGACCGGTACGGCGCCCAAGTGTCCGTCCTGACCATGGGCCCGCCCTTCTTCGACGTCATGCTCCGCGAATGCGTCGCGCGCGGCGCCGACCGCGGCGTCCTCATCACGGACCGTGCATTTGCCGGCGCAGATACCTGGCCGACATCCATGACCATCGCGGCCGGCGTGAAGAAGATCAGCCGGACGTGGGGCGACGTCGACATCATCCTCTTTGGCGAAGAGACGACGGATGCGTCGACCGGACAGGTCGGGCCTGGTGTTGCGGGCCAGCTTGGCGTCGAGCAGGCCACGTACATCCACAGCCTCGACTGGGACCCGGTTGCGGAGCGCCTCACGGCCACACGCTCCATCGGCGGCGGCCACGAGGTCCTGCGGATGCCGTTGCCCGCAGCCGTGACGTGCGAGCTCAAGATGAACCGACCGCGTCTCGCAAGCCTCGCGGGCAAACTGCGCGGCGCGTCCACGCAACTCGTCGTCTGGAGCCTTGCAGATCTTGCCGACATCAAGGACCCGTCCTGGGTCGGCCTCAAGGGCAGCCCCACCATCGTCGGCAAGGTCGACATCTCCGCCGGCTTCGACCGCCACGTGAAGAAGTTGCCAGACGCCAAGGCCGCCGTCGACGAACTCTTCGCGAAAGGGGCGGTGGCCTGATGGCCGACGTGAATCCCACGGTCGAGGCCCGCCGCACAGGCCGCGGCAGCCGCTACGACGCCGTGACCTTCCGCGCCTGCGAACCCTGCAAGGACTTTGCCCAATGGAAGGGCGTCTGGGTCATCGCCGAACACCGCGACGGCAAACTGCGCGACGTGACGCGCGAACTCCTGGGCGCCGCGAAGCCCATGGCGGACAAGCTCAACCAGAAGATCACGGCCGTCATCCTTGGCCACGACGTGGGCGCCATGCCGCAGGAACTCGTCGCCGCCGGCGCCGACCAAGTGCTCGTCTGCGACCACGCGATCCTGAAGACGCCGCTCGCCCGGCCGAGCACCGACGTCCTCAACAAGCTCATCGAGGAGCGCAAGCCCAACGTCGTCCTCATCGGCGCCACGCACACGGGCCGCGACATCAGTTCGCGTGTTGCCGCCACCATCGACGCCGGCATGACGGCGGACTGCACGGAACTCGACGTCGATGCCGCGAACGGCGAACTCCTGGCACGCCGCCCGGCGTTTGGCGGCAAGATGCTGGCAACCATCCGCTGTGACCGCCACCGGCCGCAGATGGCGACGGCGCGTCCGGGCATCTTCAAGCCGTTGGCCGCCGACGCCAAACGCAAGGGCTCCATCGAACAAGTCGACGTTGCGTGGCTGTCGCAGCGCACGTACGCCGCGCAACTCGTCGACTACGTCATCGACACGGCCTTCGACATCACGAAGGAGGACATCCTCGTCGCGGGCGGCATGGGCATCGGCGGACCCGAAGGCTTTGCCAAACTCGAGGAACTAGCGCTTGCCCTCGGCGGCCAAGTCGCTTGCTCTCGCCCTGTTGCGGACAAGGGCTGGCAGCCGCGCACACGGCAAGTCGGCCAGACCGGCGTCTCCGTGCGGCCGAAACTGTACATCGCCGTCGGCATCTCCGGCGCCATCCAGCACATCGAGGGCATGAAGGAATCCGGTACGATCATCGCCATCAACGCCGACCCCAACGCGGCCATCTTCGCCTACGCCGACATCGGCATCGTGGGCGACTGGAAGGGCCACGTCGACGCCCTCATCGTGGAGGCCAAGAAGCGCAATCTGGCCAAGGCGAAGTGGATGGTGCCGACGAAGGACACGCTCGACGCCGACCGGCAAGCAGCGGCCGAACGCGCGGCGAAAGCCAAGGCACCCGCGACGCCACCCGTGACCGCGCAACCGCCGATGCCGCCGAGCCCGGCGACCAAAGTCGAACCCAAGCACGAGTCGCCGAAGGATTCGCGGCCGCCCCGCCCGACCTCGGAGCAGAAGGCCCCCGCGACGGCCGAAGCAAGCCCTGCGGCCAAGGCGGCTGTTGCGGAGCCGAAGCCCGCCGCGCAGGCCACGGTGCAAGTCGCTGCACCAGGCGCCACTGCCGCGTTCCCCGCCAAGTTCGCGGGCAACGCCAAGGACGTCGCGGCCGTCAAGGTCTACGCCAAAACCGTCCCCGAGGACCAGAAGGCCTGGGTCGTCGCCGCCGACTGCATCGTCTGCAACGGCTGCCAAGCCGCCTGCCCGACGGACGCCGCCATCGTCACGGACATGGCGCGCGTCGACCGCGACCTCTGCATCGCCGACGGCGCCTGCTTCGACGCCTGCCCAACGGACGCCATCCGGCCGGGCCTCGAGGAGAAAGCCAAGAGCGGGGGCTGGCCGAAGGGATCGCGCCTGGCGGGGCAGTTCGGGACGCCGGAAGCGTAGTCGGCCACGCGTGAGCCTTAAGGGGCCCACGGCAAGTCCCCCAGCGTGGTTGTTCCCGCCCGGACCGACGCCCCCGCCCGCGGCCCCGCCGCCGTTCGCCCGATGGTCCCCTTGCCCACCCAGCCCGAGCCCGGACTGAAGGGCATCTGGCTCGTCACCGGCCTCCTGGGCTTGCTGCCGTTGGTCGCCTTCTTCGCCATCCCGGCCATCTTCTTCATGGTCGCCACGCAACACGAGGGCGCCCCTCCGTTCGCCTTCTTCCTGCTGCCCGTCGTCTTCATGGCCATTCCGCTCATCGGTCTCATCGCCTCCATCGTCGTCCGGCAGGCGGGCTTCAAGCACTACTCGTTCGACATCGGCCCCGACCACGTCACGGTCCGCCGCGGGATCATCATGAAACGCGAGGAGCACATCCCCTATGCACGCATCCAGGACGTCGTCGTCCAGCAAGGATGGCTCCTGCGCCGGCAAGGCCTGTTCACGCTGCAGCTGGACACGGCCGCCATGAACGTGGGCCGCTCGGGGAATGGCGCGAACCGCATGAACCGCATCGAGGGCATCCGCAACGGCCGGGAGATTTCGGACTACATCCTCGCACTGGCCCGCAGGACGCACCAGCCCGTCTGACGAACCTTCAAGGGCCCGGCCCACGTCGCAGCCGCGTGCGCACCGATGGGGGCCGCTATGTCCGCCAAATCGCCGCCCTTGGCCGCGACGGCCATCGCCGCATCCGCGACGCCAAGGTCCTCGTCGTCGGCCTCGGCGGACTCGGTTGCCCGGCGGCGTCGTATCTCGCCGGCGCCGGCGTCGGCACGATCGGCCTCTGCGACTCCGACCGCATCGAGCTCTCCAACCTGCACCGCCAACCGCTCTACACGACCGCTGACGTCGGGCGCGCCAAGGTCGAGGTGGCACTCGAACGGCTTGAGGCGATGAACCCCGATTGCGTGCTGCTGGCCATTCCGGAGCGCGCCTCGGAGGCGAACGCGGCTGGCCTGGTGCGCGGCTGGGATGTCGTCCTCGACTGCACGGACTCCGTGGACGCCCGGTACGCGCTCTCCGATGCGTGCGCCGCGCAGCGCATCCCCCTCGTGCAGGCCGGCATCGGCGCCGGCGAATCGGAGATCGCGATCCTGTGCGGCGCAGACGGGCCGTGCTACCGGTGCCTGCACCCGGCGGCCGAGGCCGCCCCGACATGCGCGGAGGAAGGCATCGTTGGCCCCGTCGCAGGCGCTGCCGGCTCCCTCCAGGCGCTCTGGACGCTACAAGTCATCACGGGCGCGGCCAGTCCAGGCCGCCTCTGTTTGCTGGACCAACGGGGGGCCGCCACAACCGTCGCCCTTACGAGGCGGGCCGGCTGCAAAGCCCATGTGAACGAGGACGGGCCGGCCTGCCCGATGCCGTGGAATGCGCCCAAGGGCGTCGACATCACCGTGCAGGATTTCGCCGCTCACCGCGACGACTTCTTCCTCCTCGACGTGCGCGAGGTCGACGAGAACGAGGAGATGGCCATCGCGGGTGGCACGCTCATCCCGCTTGGCGACCTGCCGCGCCGTCTCACGGAACTGCCGAAGGACCGGGCCATCGTCGTGTACTGCGCCGTCGGTGGCCGGTCAGGCCGGGCTGCCTCCCTTCTGCGCGACCGCGGCTTCAACGCAATGAACCTGCGTGGCGGCATCCGGGCCTGGATGATGGCGGGTTTGGCGTAGCCTCAGAACTGCCGCTTGCCGTCGTTGGCGTTTGCGCCCCACAACCGGTCGGCGACTGCCAGGAGTGTGCGGATGTCGTTCGGGTCCGTGGCACAGATGACGAGGCCATCGTCGCGCTGCACCGCGCCGAAGTTGCGCACCCACCGCAGGCGTGTGCGGCCACCGTTCTCTTTCGTGTACGTCCTCAGGTCCGTGAGGGTGGCTGCAGGATTGTCGACGAGGCGGTCGAGCGTGGGCGGCTGCACGCAGGTGCCGTGGATTTCGGGGGTCTTAACATCATCGCGCGTGGGCTGTCTCGCCCGGGCGGGGCGGCATCTCCTTGCCGTACCGGTTGGTCGTGCCGCGTCATCTGTTGCATCGGTTGCATCTGTTGACCCGTCGTGGTGGGTCCGTTGCGGCGTCGCCGTTTTCTATCCCACGCCCGTCGCCGTCGCCATGACCGAAAACGTCCCGCAGCCCATCCCCATGGTCGGACCCGGCGCGCCCATGCAGCAAGGCGGCCCCGTCGATCCCCGCGCGGCGGAGCGCCTCAAGCGTCGCCTGCGTATCATCAACAACATGAAGCGCATCAAGCACAAGTTCATCGTCGCCTCGGGCAAGGGCGGTGTGGGCAAGTCCACGGTCGCCACGAACCTGGCGGCTGCACTCGCGGCGGCCGGGCACAAGGTCGGCATCCTCGACATGGACCTCACCGGGCCCAACGTGCCGCTCATGCTTGGCATCCACGGCGGCGAAATGCAGGAGAACGAGCACGGCCTCACGCCGGTACAAGTGACCGACAAGTTGTCGTGCGTCTCCATGCAGTTCCTGCTCAAGGACCCGGACCAGGCCGTCATCTGGCGCGGGCCGATCAAGATGCAGATCATCGGACAGTTCCTGGGCGACGTCAATTGGGGCGACCTCGACTACCTCGTCATCGACTTGCCGCCCGGCACTTCCGACGAACCGCTGTCGGTGGCACAGAACATCCCGGAGGCCGACGGCGTCATCCTCGTCACGACCCCCCAAGAGGTTGCCGTGGGGGACGTGCGCAAGTCGGCGCAGTTCGTGCAGAAGCTCGAGTTGCCCATCCTCGGCGTCATCGAGAACATGAGCGGTCTGACGCTGAAGGGCGAGACGGCGCCCAATGCGACGGTCACCATCGACACGGGGCATGACCGGCATCGCGCGCACGCCGACGCGAAGGGGGAATTCACCGTCGTCGTGGATGTCTTCAAGCGCGGCGGCGGCAAGGCGATGGCCGAGAAGCTCGGCGTCCCGTTTTTGGGTGCCGTGCCGATGGACCTCAACGTGATGCATGGCGGCGACGAGGGGAAGCCGTTCGCACTCGCGACGCTGGATTCACCGAGCAAGGCAGCGTTCCGCAGCATCGTTGCCAAGTTGACCGCCCACCCCTGAGGGTCGCCTGCGTCCGCCGTGGGGCTTATCAACCGCCGCGGCAACTGCCCGCCAATGCGCAGCCGTTTCGTCCTGGCGTTGACCCTCGTCCTCGTGTCCGTCCCGCTCCTTGCTGGCTGCTCGACGCCCGAGGAGACGACCACGACGACGTCGACGACGACAACGACGCCCGCACCGCATGCCCGGCTCGACCCGCCGACCAACCTCGCGTTCGCAGCGCCCGCCGTGCTGGGGACCGAGTCGCTTGGCGCAGAGCCGAGCATCGCAGTCGGCCCCGACGGGACCGCCTTCGTCACCACGCCGTTGGACTTGTGGAAATCGACGGACGCCGGAGCCACGTGGACAATCATGGGCACGCCATCCTGCCCGGCGCCCATCCCCGGCTGCCCGATGCTGCAGCAGTACGACCCGGGCATGAGGGGCGGCGGCGACTCCGACATCTACGTCAGCCCCGACGGCCACGTCCACTGGCTCGGCCTTGCCGATGGTGCAAACGCCATCCCGTACCAGGTCTCCACCGACAACGGCACGACCTGGAGCGCCGTGCAAGCCCTGGAGGACGGCGACGACGGCGGCGACCGCGAATGGATCACGGGCCGCGCCGACGGCACCCTGTTTGCCGCGTGGCGCAACTTTCCCCGCACAGGCGACCCGATGATCGTCATGCGGGCCTCATACGACAACGGCACAACGTGGGACCCCATCCGCAACGTCACGAAGGACACGCGCCAAGGCGGCGTCGCCGTCGACCCCACATCGCCCGCCATCGCCCTGGCCTCCGACTTGAACGGCGTCATCACCGTTTCGCGCTCGACGGACGACGGCGTCACGTGGCAGCACGTCGACGCGGTGAAGGACGCGGCGCAGGGCCACATCTTCCCCGTTCTCGCCTTCGACGGCAACGGCACGTTGTACCTCGCCTACGCGCACGACCCCGACGGCTCGGACGTCCCGGCTGGGACTCCGGTGCAGAACCGGCCTTTCGAGACGCCGTCCGTCTTCCTCGCCGTGTCGCACGACAAGGGGGCCACGTGGACCGCGCCAGTGCAGGTCAACAAGGCCGGCACGACGGCGTGGTTCCCGTGGATTGCGGCCGGCGCCGCGGGCAAGATCGTCATCACCTGGTACCAGAACGACCAGGGCCTGTCGCGCCAAGCCGGCGGCGAGGTGTACGTCATGGCGGGCATCAGCCTGGACGCCGACTTCCCGGCGCCGCGCTTCGCGGTGACGCGCGTCGACCCGGACCCCATCCACATCGGACCCGAGTGCCGCGAGAACACGGCCGTCTGCACGCGCAGCCTGCTCGACTTCTTCGAGGTCGCCATCCACCCGAACGGCTACCCGATGCTCACGTACACGAAGGACGTCTGGCCGGTGCCGCGCGGGTACGTGCCGACGATCGAGGTGCGCGCCGCCCACATGACGAGCGGGCCGAACCTGTTGCAGCCGTAGCCGGCTAGCAGAATCCGGCACCGCTGATTGCCATGTCCTGCATCTCGCCGTTTCCGTCGATGCGGAAGTGGCCGCCCGCGATGTACACGGGGCCGGCGCATTCGTAGAACGAGCAGTTCGCGAGGTCCGTGCTGTCGGTGGAATCGCAGTTGATGCAGTTCGTGGACGTCCCGCAGCTCGGGCCTGAGTCGTCGGCGGCCGCGCCGTGGGCCCCGAGGGCAAGGAGGGTCGCAAGGGCTAGCAGGCCGGCACACACATGGGTGGGCATGACCGCGCAGTCGCGAGCATGTGAGAAGACCATTTGCAACATGCCCGTTTTTGTGCGTAATGAAGTGCGCGAAATCCATGGGGTCCTCCTGCTGCACTTGGCCGGGGGTCGGCCCTGCCGACGGCGCCGGGCGAGGCAGGAGAGCCTTGTGGGCGCCTTCCCCGTGCCGGTCTGCGAGGCAGTCCTTATCCCCGGCACGCCCCCTTGTCATGCGTGCGGGTTTGGACCTTGATCCTGACGCTGGCCCTGCTGGCGCCAGCCGCGGAGGCGACGCTGGCGGTCCACGTGGCGTCACTCGGAACGATTCCGTTCGACGAGAAGACGCGAACCACAATCCCCGTCCAGGTCGACATCCCGTGCGCCGATTTTGCCTCCGTCTCATTCGCGGGTGGATTCCTCCTCGAAGTCACCGCAAGCGGGGGCGGGGTCTCGTTCTCGAACGCCGCGACGGCCGTCGACCCCACGCCATGCCAAGCACCCACACTCGCCGCATCCCTCAACATCACCGTTCCCCTGGTCACGTACGCCACGATTTGGAGCCCCGGATCGCATCCTAGCGACGCGGCGTTCCAGGCAGTGCTAGAACGGAGCAGCAAGGCGGCCATGGACGAGGGCGTCACGATGCAGAGCATCGTTGTGGCACCGATGGTGGTTGGTCGGGTCGACAGCGGCTCCGCGTCCAGCACTTTGGGGATCCGGGTTTCAATCGGCCTGCACAACGATGGCAACGTTCCGATTGAGTTCCGCCTCGCCGCGTCGTCGGATCTGGGGGACGTCACCTTGCCCGGCATCGTCCTGGTTGGGGCAAAACCGTGGGGGCAGTACGCCGATGCCTCCGCCACCGTCGCCTGGACGGCCCCACCCCAGAAATGGAGTTCGGCGACCATCACCATCCGCGCGACGCCCGTTGCCCAGCCCGATGGTAGTGTCATCGGACCCGTCGTGGTGAGCACCGTGGTCATCACCAACAGCCAGTCTGCGCCAGGCATGCAACCCGGGCTTGTCGTCTTGGCCGTAGCCGCAGCGGGGTTCGTCCTGCGGCGCGGGCGCCGCCCTAAGGCGGACTTGTCCCGGCCTTCTCCGTGATGGCGTTGCGGACCTTCCACAACGCCGGCCACAAGACCATCTGCACATCACTTTCCAACTGGTGGACCGCGTAGCCCTTGAGGCTCTTGACGTCGCGGCCGATGACGCGCTTCACCATGGCGAGGTGGTTGAGGCGCCAGATGTGGAAGAACATGTCAAAGTCGGTGAGGTGTTCGCACAACCGCAGGACGTCCGGCGCGGCCGCCGGGTTCGTGTAGACGCTCAGCAGGTCGGTCTTGCGGCGCTTGAGGAGCGCGTCCACCTTGGGCCACAACTTCGGCGCGTTCATCTGGATGTCGCGGAAGCCCGGCGACTCGGCACCGGATCCCTGGCCCAAGGCGGCGCGGATGACGTGGAAGTCCCACGGGTGCATGCGCTCCAAGGTGTGCAGGGCGTCCGTGTTGAGGCGGATGGCATCGCTGCAGCGCTCGATGAGCGGGTACGCCTCGACGACCTTGTCCTGGTCCAGCATCTCGCCGATGGAGCGCAACTCGAAGAGGATGAGTTTGCACCACAGCTCGAAGGATTGGTGCACGACCTGGAACATGAGTTCGTCGTGGTGGACTCTGGCGCCCTCCGGTTTCTGCAGTTGCAGCAGTTCCGGGACGCGCATGTACTTCTCGTAGTCGCTGACGTTCGTCGGGCCGGGAAGCGGTTGCGGGCCGGACGCAGAGGGCGAGGCTGCCGCCATGTGCGCAACTGCTGGGGCCGGCGACGCGGGCGGTGCCGTCTTCGGCTTCCGGCCGTACCCGAGCGGGCACCCGGGGCCGCCGGAGTCGGACAACGGTGCGGGCCGGCGGGCAAACGGGTTCCACGACCGCCAGCCACCCAATGTACGTTTTTGCACATTGTATCGAGGATTTGGGGGTAGAAATGGGTTGCCCTTGGGCCTCGCCGGAGGCGGCGGGGCGTCCCGGTCCGTCGATGCCTTATGGCATTTCGCCGCGCGCCCTAAATAGCGGCGGCTCCGAGGAGATGGTCCATGGTGCCAGAAATGCTTGGCCGCCTCGCGTGGGGCGCCGGGAAGCTTGCCATGAAGTACGTCGTCATCCCCATCGCGGTGACGGCCGCGACCGCCTTCGTCCTGGGCGGCCTCGTCGAACGCGTGCGTCGGCAGAAGGAGCCCAACGGCGTGCACAACGTCCACGAATTCCAGTCACATCTGGAAGCCTGAGGCGCCCGCATCCGGTGCGGCCCGCTTGGGCTTAAGTCGGGCCCGCCCGTCGCCGCCGCGTGGCCATCGACTTCACGCTCACGGACGAGCAGCGTCTCATCCGTGACATGACGCGCGCCTTCGTGAACGAGCACATCACGCCCGAGATCGTGCGCCAATGGGAGCGCGATGGCGACCACCCGCACAGCATCTACGACAAGATGGCTGCCCAGGGCCTCCTCGGCGCGCCGTTCCCCGAGGAATACGGCGGCGGCGGCCTGGACGCCGTGAGCTACGCCATCCTCACGGAGGAGCTTGCCCGTGGCTGCAGCAGCCTGCGCACTTCCATCTCCGTGCACGGCAGCCTCTGCGGTTCCACCATCAAGTACTTCGCAAGCCCGGAGCAGAAGAAGCGCTGGCTCCCCGACATGGCCGCGGGCAAGAAGCTGGGGGCTTGGGCGCTCACGGAACCTGGATCCGGCTCCGACGCCGCGGGCATGCAGACGACGGGCCGGCGGGACGGAAACGACTACGTCCTCAATGGCGCAAAGGCCTGGATCTCGAACGGCGCCTTGGCCGACCACGTCATCGTCTACGCCAAGACGAATCCCGCGATGAAGCACAAAGGCATCAGTTGCTTCATGGTCGACAAGGGGACGAAGGGCTTCGAGGTCACGGGCATCGAGACGAACAACAAGTTGGGTCTGCGCTCGAGCCCCACGGCGAGCCTGGCGTTTGCCGATTGCCGCGTCCCGAAGGAGAACCTCATCGGCAACGAGGGCGACGGCTGGAAGAACGCCATGCACGTCCTCAACCACGGCCGCCTGAGTGTCGCCGCGGGCGGCGTCGGCATCGCGCAAGCCGCCTACGAAGCGAGCATCAAGTACGCCACCGAGCGGCAAGCCTTCGGCCGCCCCATCGGCAACTACCAACTCGTGCAGGCGATGCTTGCGGACATGGATGTCCAGATCATGGCGGGCCGACTCCTCGTCTGGCAAGCCGCCCGCGCCCGCGAGGCCTTCGACCGCGGCGAGATCACCCGTGATGGGTGGACGCTGGCCGTGTCACGCTGCAAACTCTTCGTCGCCGAGATGGCCACCAAGGTCTGCGAGGACGCCATCCAGGTGCACGGCGCCAACGGCTACACCGACGCGTACCCGGTGGAGCGGTACTGGCGCGACTCGAAGATCCTCGGCATCTACGAGGGCACGAACCAGATCCAACGGCTGATCATTGGAAGGCTCGTCACGGGGCTGCGCGAGGCGTAGCAGTCGGCGAAACCATCATCTCCCCTGCCGGACTCGATGAAGCCATGCGTTGGTGGCCATCCCTGGTCTTGCTCCTGCTCCTGGCGGGCTGCATCGACATCCCCGAGGCTCCCCCGCCGGCGCCGCCGCAACCCGACGTCGTCCTGACCACGGATTCGCTGCACATCCATGCGCCGTGGCTCTCCGGTGACGTCGTGCTTGCCGTACATCTGGAAGCCAACGCAACGACGTTCGCGTCATGCGACGGCGGCTTCGCCCACGCAGGTTCGTCCAAGTCCGGCGTCGGGTCCGCACTCCTCGACACGGTGGGCCTCTCGACGACGTGGATCGATACGGCGGTCATCGTGGCCGACGTCGGGCCGGCGAGGAACGACATCTACCAGACGGGCAGCTTCGTGTCCGGCCCCGTCGATGCCGTGCCGTTCAACGGCACGCGCTGGATCTGGTTCGTCATGCCCGCCATCATGGTCGATGGCGACATCGGAGGCCTCCGCCTGGAGCTCAGTTGTCCCGGTGCCCGCATCGTCGAGGTCCTGGGGAGCCACACCCTCTCGACGCTGCACTGGCGCAGCAGCGCGGACGCGGCAGCTATCGTCCTCGAGGACGGCGCCATGGCGGCCCTCTCGCAGCCCGCGACCGTGGACGTCCCCGCGGACGCCCAGGGAATCCTGGCCATCTTCACACGAAAGGGCACGGGACAATCCATCATTGAATCCCCCGCGGGTCCTTGGACCTATGACCACGAGGGCGGCTTCCTGCTCAAGCCGCTTGCGCCTGGGGCCCACTCGGTCCGCATGGCGGCGAAGGGCGCCCCACCCGTCGCCGTCCTGGCGCAGGCCGGTCCGGTCGCAAACCTCGACACGTGGCTTCGCAGCCGCTAAGACTCGGCTTCGCGCGGATCGCCGATCACGTACAAGCTGCGGCGGAAACGCGGCACGAACGCCATGAGGATGGCCATGCGGCTGAGCCCGATGCGGTCGAGGCGCCCCTCGGACAAGTAGCCGATGGCGCCCGTCGTGCTGCCGATGGACTTGTCGTTGGCAACGGGCCCAAGGACGTCTGACACCATCTCGCCCGTCAAGGCCCGCGACGTCACCCAGTCCGGGTAATGGAAGGCCGGGCCCCAGCCGTGCGTTTCCCAGCCGTCGCGGTCCACGATGACGCAT
Source organism: bacterium (assembly GCA_040390065.1). Taxonomy (GTDB): domain Archaea; phylum Thermoplasmatota; class E2; order JACPAO01; family JAHFTW01; genus JAHFTW01. Next base: position 62,052 of record JAZJZE010000017.1, read on the forward strand.
GCCTGGGCCTCCACGTAGCCTTCGGTGCCGGGCATCTTGATGAGCCCCGCCTCGACGCCGACAGCGTAGTCGCACTCGGGCCACTCCTTGCGCGCCTCGGCCGCTCGCCGCGCGGCGCCGCGCATTGCCTGCTCGCCCTTCGGCTGCTCCGGGACGCCAGACTTCACGGCAAAGCCGCGCACCTCGTACGGCAAGTCGACGATGCGCTGGAATTCCTGCCGCACGGCGTCGACCTTGACGACGTTGCCCGACCCGACGGCGACACGCATCGGCACGAGGCGCGTGCCGTGCGCATCGATGCGGCCGGAATGGATGGCCGTCCCGGAGACGGGCAACAAGTCCTGCGCAAGGACGTGGGGCACAACGATGACCTCGAGGGCCTTCAGGCCGTTCTTCTTGCGCGCCACGTTGATGGCGATGGCGTTCTCGGCGGTCTCGGGCGACACGACGATGCGGTCGTAGGCCTCCCGCGCCGCGGGCCCGTGCGCGTCGACAAGCGGTCGTACCGTCAACGCCGCCCTGTATCCCGCCGCTCGCACGAACGCCTCGAGCGCCTTGGCGCGCTCCTCCCACGGTGGCACGACGCGATCGGCCCGCTTGGCCAACTTGCCGTCGGTGACGCCGACGAAGACCTCGTCCGCCCCGGAAAAGGCGGCACGAAGAAGGGCTTGGTGCCCGGCATGCAACGGGTCGAAGGTCCCGCCAAGGCAGACGCGCACGCGGCCACGAGGAACCCCTGCTTCTTAGCGATGGCGGGCGAGCCACCGAAAAGCCGACGGTGAGATTTGAACTCACGGCCTGCGGTTTACAAGACCGCTGCACTACCCCTGTGCTACGTCGGCGCAGGGCGGCCGACGCGGGCCGCTTTGAAAAGAGCGCGGGCGGGCGCCTTCCTCTCCCCGCGCCGCGCGGCGTCGAGTGGGTCCGGCGGTCAGGCCCGTCGTCGGCGCTGGAGGAGAAGGGCCGCAAGAAGACCGGTCATCAGGAAGGCTGGCCCGGGCGCCGGCGTGCGGTTGCCGTTGGCCGCATCCGTAGATTCGCCGCGGGCGATGGGGGCGGCCGGGGGCAGCGCTCCGACTGCCGCGGGGGTCCAAGCGATGGCGCTGGTTTGTGGCGTCAACGTTCCCAGCTGGGCCCCGGTCTCGCCCGAGAAGACGTACCACGTGGCGTTGAACGAATCGTATGTCAGGGTCGCGCTGAAACCATTGCCACCGCCAAGACTCGCCGTGGACCGATGGATTCCTTCTTCCAGTTTCACGCCGAAATCCGCCCGCCCATCCCCGTCCACGTCCCCCAGGGAAACTGCCTTCGCCCGGAGCCCGCCGCGTTGCGCGGCCAGACCGTCGGGGGCGCGAAGCGCCTGGTGGAAGATTTCGCGCCCATCGTCGCCCGCCCGGATGGTGAAGCCGACGCTGGCGCCCGCGAAGTCGTCCTGCGTGTGGTTGGTCGCGTCCACCCACACGAGGTCCCTGCTGCCTGGCCGGGTGACATCCTGCACCCAGATGGAGGCCAGGGCAGCCGCGTCCTGCGTCGCCCACATGACGCCGCCCGTGCGGCCATCCCTCGCCTCGACCACCCGTCCGCCGGCGGGCGACGGCGTCATGGATGAAAGGTCAGGGAAACCGTCGCCGTTCAGGTCGGACACGACCGGGTTGCGCAGCGGCCCCTCGCGCCCCAGGTTGAACGGCTCCAGCCCATTTGGCCACGGCGCCGCCCACCTGGGCGACACGTCCAATCCGACGGCGCTCGCCGTCGCGGCAAGGGTCCCATTCAAGGGCGAATCGATGCGCAGGCTTTCGGCGCGACCATCGCCGTCCACGTCGCCCAGCGGCAGGAGGATGGACGTGGCGTCGGTGAGGACCTCGTGCTGTAGCAGCTTGCCGTCCCGTCCGGACAGGATGTAGACATCGGAGTCGACGCGCCCGGCCCGGGTCGCGTTGCTGTGCAGGACGTCGAAGGCCACGTCTTGCCAACCGTCGCCGTCCATGTCGGAGCCAACGGTGACGCGGCCGTCGACGAATAGGGCTGGGGGCGCGGCAAAGGACCACGCGGCGCCCAGGCCGTCCAGCGAGAGCACCGTGAGTGAAGGCGTGGCAAGGACAGGTGCGCCCGGCGCGTCGACCGTCGCCTTGGCCGTGCGGGCGTACTCGGCCAGCAACAAGAACCCCGACCCGTGCGGGAACAAGTCGGCCAAAGCCCAGTCCGCCTGGTCAAGGTCCGGTTCGTCGCGGATGAGTTGGCTCGTCGCCGACCCGTGGATGTCCAGGATCCGGTAGGTGTAATCGGCGTCGCCACGGCCGACCAGGACGCCCGCCTTCGCCGCATAGACGCCATCGTGGTGGGACACCACGGCGCTGCCGAAGATGCGGCCACCCCCGATGGGCAGGTTGGCCGAGTATCCGACCTTCGACGTGCCGGCCTGCGCCTCCTTCTGGGCCGGGCACAGGACGACCGCCGTCTGGTTCCACGCACCGGACGCCTCCGCCTGGCCCAGGAGCCGCCCGTCGGCCCCCGACCGCCACGCCGATGGAAAGGTTCCGCCGAGGTTGATATGGCTCGCCTCCGCCAGTCCGCATGACGCGTACGTGTAGGATGATCCACCAATCGTTCCCGTGCCAGAGGAGAAATCCGCCAAACCGTCCCCGGTGATGTCCGGAAGGGGGTTCTGCCAAAGGGTTAGGCCGCCGGTGGTCCACAGGCGGGCGCCAAGGTCGCGACCCGAACGGGCCTCGGTCTCGTCGGCCAGGATGTGCCCGTCGCCGAACGGGGCGAGCCGTCGCGAGGCGGCGAGGTCCCCGCGCCCATCATGGTCGATGTCGCCGATGGCCCAGAGGTTGAGGTCGAGGGCATCAGGGTAGGCCGCCACGACGGGCGCGGACGCCCGTTGCGGCTCCCCCATTTGCGCCGACGCCGATGCGACGACCAGCAAGACCGCCGCCAGGCTACCAAGGGCACCAACCACGGCCGGAACGCGGCATGAATGCAGATAAGGTGATGGGTGACTGGCCTTGACCACCGCCGCCGCGCTCGCCCATCACCATCGCGACCTCCACAATCGCTATGATGCGGCACGGCTGCCCGCGTCCGATGAAGGGCCTCCTTCTCGCTGGAATCCTGGTCGCCGCCCTGCTGGCGGGTTGTGCGCAGACCTCCACCACGTCGACGTCGACGACGGAGCAGTCGAGCACGGTGACGCGCTACAGCCCACCCTTCGACACGATGCCCGAAGGCGCCGGCCACGACCACGCGGATGCATCACAGCACAAGTTCCTCTGGCACTACAACTTCACCGCCCGCGACCCCCTGCTGTCCAACACGGCGGACATTGCGGGCTTGCACGCCATCGATCTGCAGGCCGGCTACCTCTTCGGCGCCGTGTACGGCTCGCACGCCTTCATGGTGGACGGCGGCGTGCAAATCTGGGACGTCAAGTCCGACCCGGCGCACCCGAAGGAACTCGGCCGCTGGACCATCCCTGGCTCCGTCGGCGGCGACCGCTCCATCGGCGCCACCGTCGACGGCGACTACGTCGTCATCGGCACGGAGCCCATCGACTGCCTCGGCCACGTCAACCCCGCGGCGCCAGCGGCAAGCGCCTACCTCATCGACGCACGCGACAAGACGCACCCCGTCGTCTCGGACTTCATCAACATCGCCGGCGGCACGATCGGCAACCCGACGGCGCAGCACCGCCGCCTGTCGACGCACTCCGTCTTCGTCGCACGCATCGGCGAACAGGACTACGCCTCCATCTTCGGCGACCTGTACCGCATCGACCGCACCGAACTTGCGGCGGCGCGCCTGGTCTACGTGTCGCACATCAACACGGGCCACGACGTCTACATCCGCCAGACGCCATGGAACACGACGTGGGCCCTGTCGGCCAACGGCGGCGGGGGCGGCGGCGACCTCGGCAAGGGGCTCGTCATCTTCGACATCACCGACCCGGCCAAGCCCTTCGAGATCGGCGAATGGGACCGCGCCGACCACAACGAGGTCGGCTACTACTTCCACACGGCGGACGTCGACTTCGTCGGCAACCAGACCCTCGTGCTGCTGAGCTCGGAGGACTTCGGGCCGCACGTCAGCCCCTTCTGGGTCCTCGACGGCAACCCGCTCTCCAACGTCACGGCCGGGCAGGAACCCGTCGTCCTTACGCAACTCGGCGAATGGCACAACCCATACAACCACACGGCCGCCAACATCCGCTTCAGCTTGCACAACCCGCGCTGGAGCGACCACGGCATCCTCACCTTGGCAAGCTACCACGCCGGCTTCTTCCAGTTCGACATGCGTGACCCGAGTTTCTGGGAGAACCCGAGCCTCGTCGCCGACGGCGCCTACGCCGACGGAACGCCGCCCGCCGTCATCGACCCCGTCGAGCAGACCGTCGAGAACACGGAATGCGCCCTCGGCATCGACATCGACGCCCCCGAATACATGGACGTCGCCGTCGGCCCCCACGGCGTGCTCTACTTCGGCGACGTCTTCATGGGCCTCTACACGTTCGTGCCCAGCGCCGACCACCCGCTGTACGGGAAGAACACGGCCAACCCGCTGTAGCGCGGCCAAACGGCGCTCGCTCCGCTCGGCCGTGTGGCCGGGGCCAGATGCGGCCGACTCTGGGGCCCTCCGGGCCCCAGACCCCTCGGAGGAAAGGGCGGCCGCTCACACGGCGCGCCTCGTCGGCGCGCCGTTCCTGCCGCGCGCGCCGCGCCCTTCGGCGCGGTCGCGACGCGGCCTGCTCGCTGCGCTCGCGAGCGGCCGCCCAGGCCGCGGACTTGGGCTGCAGCGGCCGCAATGCGGCCCGTTCATCCACGCGCCCGCGCACGTCAGAATCCTGTGGGAGGCGGCCCGGGAGGGCCGGGTGCGAAGGCCCGGGCGGCCGAGCGCAGCGAGGCCGCCCAGTCCGCCAGGGGGTCTTAGGGGGCGCGCAGCGCCCCCTAGTGTCCTTCTTGCGCGCGGCCGAGCGCGACCGCGGCACAAACCCGTCTGCGAAGCCGCTGGCGTGAATCGAACACGCGACCACCTCCTTACCAAGGAGGTGCTCTACCTCTGAGCCACAGCGGCGGACAAGCGGCCGACTTTGGGGGCCTATTTGACCCCAGCGGACTGAAGCCATATCCTCAAGTTTTATGCTCGAAGGCTCCGTATGAGGTGCTGCAATGGTCACGACGGTGGACGAGATCCTCGAGGTGGTGCGGAGTAACCCGTTCATCGATGGTGTGGGCTATTTCATTGAGGTCACGACGTCGCAGCCGGTTCCGGCCGCCGACGTGGCCGCTTTGACGGAGCGCATGCGGGACGCCTTCTGCGAGCACGCCCAGGTGAGCCTCGAAGGCAAGGACGTCCTTGGGCTCGACTTCCACGAGCACATCTTCACGCAGGGCGAGGGTGCCGACGACGACATGGAGGCGCTGGCGCACATCCTGCGCCACATCGAGCGCACCTACGGCATCGACCACTTGTGCATCGAGTTGCAGTTCGACCTCTCCCGGGCGCGCCACGCCAAGAAGGAGATCGACGAACTCCTCAAGCCGTAAGTCAGGCCGCAATCAGTTCGCGACCCAGTGGGCCTTCACGTACGTGAGGGCGATCGTGGCAAGGATCCACAGCACCCAGGCGACGGCGCCGACGACGAAGCCTTGCGCCGGTTTGGCCCGGTACACGGCGGCCGTAACGAGGGAGAATGCAGCCAGGCCGAGCAGGAGGGCGACGATGTCGTACTTGTCCGTGAGGATGTAGGCGAGGTGGGCGCAGACGAGGCCGATCATGCCGGCGGCCATGGCCTTGTAGAAGTCGTCCTTGCGAAGCACGGCCTTGGCTGCAAGCCACGTGGCGACGCCGACGAGGAGCATGGAGATGAGGAGGGTGAGCACGCCGCTGGCATGCGTCATGTCGTAGTTGGGCGACGGCAGGCCCCACTGTTCCAGTCCCATGGCCCGTCCATCCCTGCCCCGACGGCTTAGGGGTTCCGGTTTTGCGCGGCCTAGGCGGGCGCCTTGTGGGCGTATTCCGCCAGGAGCCAGCGCACGAGCAGCCAAAGGAGGGCGGCCACGACGCCGATCACGGCGCCCTGCAGCCAGCGGGTGCGGAAGAAGATGGCCGCGACGAGCCCCCAGGCGAGGATGGCAAGCACCAGACCGAGCGTGCCACCGACTGCGCCCCAGATGAGGAAGGCCAGGAAGTTGCCGATGAGGACGGTGGCAATGGACGCCAAGAAGCCGCCGTGGCCTGCGACGATGCGTGCCGCCACGTAGACGAACAACGCCGTGATGAGGACGGTCACGAGGACGTCGACCCAGAATCCGCTGGTTCCCGCGTCCTGCTTCATCCAGTCCGCAAACGGGGTGATGTCCATGCCTTGGCATCGCGCGCTGCGGTTAACCGCTTTCGGCCGCCGGCAAGCGACTCCCCCGCGGCACAACCGTTTTCGGCGCCGTCCCGTACGACGTGCGTGGCCGAGTCCCTGCGCGAACGCGTCGCGCGGCTGCCCCGCACGCCGGGGGTGTACAACTGGAAGGGCCGCGACGGCCAGATTCTTTACGTCGGCAAGGCGACGGACTTGCGCAGCCGTGTGGGCTCCTACCTCGACCCGGATTCGCCCAAGACGGAGGCGCTCATGGCCGAGGCGGTGGACGTGGACTTCATCGCCGTGCGCACCGAGAAGGAAGCGCTCCTGCTCGAGCAGACGCAGATCAAGCTGCATCGGCCGCGCTTCAACGTCCGCCTCAACGACGACAAGCAGTACCCGTACCTCAAGCTCACCGCCGAGCCGTACCCGCGGCTCCTCAAGGTGCACCGCCGCGAGGACGACAAGGCAACCTACTTCGGGCCGTTCCCCGACGGCACCGGTGCCTGGCACGTCCTGCAGGCCCTGCAAGACCTCGTGCCCCTGCGGCGCTGCCGCGTCCTTCCCAAAGAGAAGTGCCTGTACTACGACATCGGCAAGTGCGTCGCGCCCTGCATCGCGGCGTGCACCGACGCGGAGTACGACCTGCTCGTCGAGGAGGTCCGCGACCTGCTGGAAGGCAAGGCCGACCACCTCATCGGCCGCGTCCGCGAACGCATGGAGACGGCGGCCGCGGCGCAGGACTACGAGACCGCGGCGCGGCTGCGCGACCAGCTGGGCGGACTTCGCGGCATCCTCGAACGCCAGCACATGGTGCAGGACAAGCTGGAGGACCGCGACATCGCGGCCATCGCGGCGCGCGGCGACCTGGCCGTCGTCACGCTACTCCATCAGCGGGACGGCAAGATCATCGGCCAGAGCCCCTTCGTGGTGACCGGCGTGCCGCCGGGCGAGGAGGGCGCGGCTCTGGCCGACTTCCTTCGCGGCTACTACCAGGACCGCGCGGTGCCGCGGTACGTGACGCTGGACGCCGAGGCCGACCTGGGCCCGCCGCTCGAGGGCGACCTGCGGCTGCTGCGCTCCGGCGCCGTGACCGTGGAGACCCCGGAGAAAGGCGGCAAGAGGCGCTGGGTCGACGTGGCCTTGACCAACGCGCGTCTTCGCCTCGAGGAGGAAGTGCACCGCCGCAGGCGCCGCGGTACCGGCGCCCTCGAGGCGCTGCAGCAGGCGCTCGGCCTGGAGGCGTTGCCGCGCGCCATCGAGGGCTTCGACGTGAGCCACCTAGCTGGCGCGCACACGCGGGCCGCCATGGTGCGCTTCTCCGACGGCGAGCCGGACAAGGGGTCGTACCGGACCTTCAACATGCGCACGGTCGGCGCGACCGCCGTCGCCGCCGGGACGGCCGCCGCGACGAAGGGCGCCGGCCGCGAGGTCGACGACTTCGCGTCCATCGGCGAGGCCGTCAAGCGACGCTATGCCCGCGTGCTGAGCGAAGGCGACGCCCTGCCGGACTTGATCCTCATCGACGGCGGGCCGGGCCAGCTCGCAGCGGCGCGCCAAGCGCTCGAAGCGCTGGGTCTGCTGCGCGTGCCTCTGTGCTCGCTGGCCAAGGAGGAGGAACTGGTCTTCCGGCCGGGGCGTCTGCAGCCGTTGCGGCTGTCCCGCAACGACGCGGCACTGCAACTCCTGCAGCGGGTGCGCGACGAGGCGCACCGCTTCGGCATCACGCAGGTGCGCCGCAAGGGGGTGCAGGACGTCACGTCCAGTCCCCTCGACGACGTGCCCGGCGTCGGGCCCAAGCGCCGGGCCGAGCTGGTGCGCCTCTTCGGCGGCCTCGAAGGCCTGCGGGCGGCGCACGTCGAGGACCTCGTGAAGGTCCGCGGCATCACGGCGGCGATGGCGCGGGGAATCCTGGCGGCCCTTGGCGGGCCCGCAACGGCGGAGGCGTAGGCGCTCGCCTCAGGCGCGCCGCGTGGCGCGCGCCGGAGGAACGGCGGGCTTGGCCGTGAACGGCTGGTGCGTCGCGATCGTGGGCAGGTCGGCCTTGGCGAAGCCTTCCGGCACCTCGCCGGTCGTGGCGTACCAGTACAGGGTGGCGCGCATCGCGGCGGCAAGGCTCGACGCGAAGGAGAAGACGAGGCCGCCGATGATGACGGGTGGCAAGACGGCGCCCCAGCCCTTGACGCCGAGGGCGCCCTGGAAGATGCCTTGGGCGACGATGCTGGTGAGCACCCAGACGCCGATGAAGAGGGTGCTGGAGCCGAGGATCAAGCCGGTCCACGTCTTGCGCACGTTCGTCCAGGCCGAGCGCAGGGCCGACAACGGGCCGGCGCGTTCGTAGACGATGATGGGCAGCATGAGGTACGTGACGGCCGTCAGCAGGAGGCGGAAGGCGCGGTTGAGCCAGCGGCCCGCGAAGGGGATCATGCGGAAGACGAACCCGGTCAGGTACTTCACCCAGGCAACGAGCGTTGCAAGGACGATGGCCATGAGGAGCAGTCGGCCCAGGTTGCGGCCTGCGAGGCCGAAGGCCTTGCCGAGGTGGGCGTCGCGCGTGCGGATCTGCTGCGTCGCCATGTCCATGCCGACGGTCGTGACGAACAGCGCGCCCCACAGGAAGAAGGTCATCCAGATGGCCCAGATCACGTAGCCGGTCAGGATGGCGGACGTGACCGCCCACTGGTAGTTGTGCGCATCCCAGGCGCTGACGGAGAGGGCAAAGACGCCGCGCCAGAACGCGTGGCTGGAGTCGGGGTGGTTCTGCTCGAGCCAGACGAAGAAGTTGACGGGGCCGAGAATCAGTGCCGTCGTCCACGCGAGCGTGAGGAGGGGCAGGGTCAGCACGATGGGCTTGCGGAAGATGAGGCGGAAGGAAGCCCCGGTCAGGCGCATGCTCGTCTGGAAGTTGGAGACAATCCCCATGCCGCCGCGACTCGAGAGCGGGGCCTTAAGGTTTGGCGCCCACGGCCTGCAAGTCGAGTTCGAAGGCCATGGCCGGCGCCGCAAGGCCGAAGGCAACGACCGTGTCGGGGTGCAACTCGCCGAACCAGCCGACCTCGACCGTTCCCGCCAGGATGCGGCCTTGCCGACCCTTGACGAGGCCCGGGCGTGTGCCCGGGTCCAGCCGCAGCGGCAAGGCAGCGTCACGCAGGAGCGACTCGACGAGGCCCTTTGCCTCGGAGAACCCGGTGCGCGCCGCCACCTCGACGCCCGCGACGTGCAGGCGGTTGTGCCAAGCCTTGCCCGTCGGCACGACGACGTAGCCGATCTCGAAGAGGCGCTGCGGCAGGCTGCGGTGGCGGTTCGTGGCCAAGACGCGAAGGAGACTTGGAGCAAGGTGCTCCCGCAGGATGGTCTGGTCCTCGACGACCGGGTTGAGGAGGGCCACGGCGGTCTCCGGTCTGGCCCCCCACGCGGCCCACTGGGCTTTCGCGTCGGACAACGTCAACGTCCGCGCCTCGTTCCAGCCGTGGCCGACCAGAAGCGAACGCAAGGCGTCCTCGACGTCTTGCAGCGGCAGTTTGCCCGCGAAGGTGGCCCGCTTCGGCAAGTTGCCGGGGAAGCGGTCGAAGCCGTAGCCGATGCCAACGTCCTCCAAGAGATCGACGGGGTGCAGGATGTCCTGGCGCCAGGCCGCGACCTTGACGTGCACCTTGTTGTCGTAGGCGTCGGCGTCGTGGCCCATGCGGCGCAGGCACGCGGCCACGTCGGGGCCGGTCCAGTCGAGCCCCAGAAGTGCGGACACGTCGTCGGCATGCAGGACGTGTTCGCTCGGAGTGAGGTCGGGAGACGTCCACGTCCCTGACGCGTCGTGCACGGTGACAGCCTCGATGGTGCCGCCGCGTTCGGCAAAGCCCGTGGCCAAGAGCGCGATGGTTTGGCGGACCGCCCGCGCGTCCGTGCCGGTGACGTCGAGGAGGAGGTCGCGCGTGCGCTCGGTGACTGCCGTCCTGGCAGCGTTGATGATGGGTGGCATCGACAGGACGTCGCCCTTGCCGTCGAGGAAAACCGGGAAGCGCCCGCCGGAGACGAGGTGGCCGTACTCGATGCCTTTCGGATGCGTTGCAAGAATCTGCTGCGGCGTCTGCGGCGTCGTGCCGGCAAGCGGCACGAACGGCTTGTCCTTCGGGCCCACCGTCGTGTAGGTGAAAGGCCCGCTGACACCGGACGCGTCGTGAACGCCGATTGCGATCTTGCGCCGCTTGCGCCCTGGACTGAAGGTGAGTTTCTCCTGCGCGTCGATGACCGTCTGAACGTAGGCCGCATCGAAGGGTACGCCGCGCACGAAGCACAATGCAGCATGCGGGCGAACGGCGGCGACGGAGGGGTCGACGCGCAACTCGGTTTTCGGCTTCGCCACCTCGTACTTGGGCAACCCTGTCTTGACGTCAAGAAACGCGCGCAAGGCGCGGCCCGTGCCTTCCAGGGTCAGAAGGTCCGGGCGATTGGGGAACCACTCGATCGTGATGGCGTCGCCCTGGACCTTGTCGAGGTCGCCACCCATCATGGGCATACGTTCGGCCAGCGTCGCGGTCGGGACCTTGCGGCCGATGACGCGGCACAAGTCGGCCGCCTGGAACGTCACGACGGGCATCGGCGGCCGTGGACGCCTGGATTGGCGTATAAAGCCGGCGTGCGGTGTGGCCGGCGTGACGCAAGCCGAGGGCACCTCCGACACGCCCCGCTGGTCCGGCTTCCATCGGCTCGGCCGGACGGCGCGGCTGCAACGCGTGCGGGAGCACGGCAGGATGACGGAGCAGGAGATGGATGCGCTCACTCGACTGTCGGCCCTCCCGCACGACCTCGCGGAGGCCTTCATCGAGAACGTCGTCGGGACCTTTCCCCTCCCCGTCGGGCTCGCCGTGAACTTCGTCGTCGACGGCACGCCGGTCGCCGTCCCCATGGCTGTGGAAGAGTCCTCGGTTGTCGCGGCCGCAAGCCACGGCGCCAAACTGGCCGCTGCAGGCGGCGGGTTTCGCACGAAGGTGGCGGCGCCCGTCTCCATCGGGCAAGTCGAGTTGCGCAACGTCGCTCGACCGGCTCTTGCAAAACGCGTCATCGCCAAGAACACGGCTGGATGGATCCGCGGCCTCAACAAGACCATTCCCCGCATGGTCGCCCGCGGCGGCGGCGCGCGCGCCATCGAGGTCCACGCGGCAGGAAAAGGGCGACTCGTCATCCACCTCCTCGTCGACACACGTGACGCGATGGGCGCCAACGCCGTCAACACGCTCTGTGAACGATTGGGTCCGCTTGCGGCGCAGGCCACGGGTGCAACCCTTGGCCTCTGCATCCTCACCAACCTGGCAGACCGCCGGCTGGCCACCGCGTCCTGCATCGTTCCAGCCAAGGCGCTTGGCGGCGCCGCCGCGGTGCGCGCCATCGTCGCAGCCAACGACTTCGCCGTGGCCGACCCGTACCGCGCCGCGACCCACAACAAGGGCATCATGAATGGCATCGACCCGGTCCTCGTCGCGACGGGCAACGACTGGCGCGCCGTCGAAGCGGGAGCCCACGCGTATGCCGCACGACATGGCCAGTACGGGCCCCTGACGACGTACAAGGCGACCGCGAAAGGGCTGCACGCCTCGCTCACTATGCCCATGGCGGTCGGGACCGTCGGTGGTGTCACCCGGCTGCACCCCACGGCTGCGGCGGTCCTGAAGGTCATGGGCAATCCGGACGCCCGTCGCCTGGCGAGCATCGCAGTCAGCGTCGGACTGGCCCAGAACCTCGCCGCCCTCAAGGCGCTGGCGGGGGAGGGCATCCAGAAGGGCCACATGGCCCTCCATAAGAGGAATCTCGACCTCGTGCGGGCTAAATAGGCCCCCTGCCCCGGTTCGGTCCCTTCCTAATCTTCCCATAAACGTTATCTGTCACGGCAGTGATAACAACTCCATGGGGTCGCTGTTGCGGGTCTTGTCCGACAAGATGCGGATGCTCCGCGAGGACGCAGTCGCAGTCTCGCAAGTCGTGGAGGACGCCTTTGCCGGCAAGTCCGAACTCGACGACGAATTCCTCGGCAAGGACCTCCGCCAGGTCTTCTACGACCTGCAGGACGTCAAGATCCTCGATGTGCGTCGCGTGGAGTCCCGCGAGGACGGCCAGTCGCGCCGCCATTACCTTTGGAGCATCCGTGACGACGAGGACTTCGGGCCAGCCCCCGAGGCACCCAAGCCCGATGCCGCCGAGCGCGTCTACGCTCGCCTAGGCGAGCAGGCCTGGGAACGCCGCAACGTCCCTGAGTAGCCGCCTTTCGCCCCGCTCTATTCGTATCCGGGAGGAGGGCCGGGAGGCTCGCGTTCGCGGGCGGACGCCCGGTTCGGGGCCTCCTGGGTCGCCTGCGCGTCGCGGGCCCGTTCCCTGCGCACGGCTGCGTCCCGACGTGCGCCGGCCCGCAGCGCCCGCCACGACATGATGGTGAAGGTCAACGTGAACACGGTGGAGATGGTGAGGAAGATGCGCAGTCCGGGGCTGAACTGGGAGCAGGGCAGGCCGCTCAGGCCTGGATCCGGTCGCGACTCGCACGTCAGCACGGCCACCGTGAAGGGCAGGCTGACGAGCGTCACCACCAACGCGAAGAGCGTGATGACGAAGTAGATGCGGCTCGGCACCGCCACACGCGGGCGACGCCGTGCCTGCTGGTCAATCTTTCCGATTGATGCGGCGGGCGCGCCCGGGCCGCGTGCTTTTTGGCCGGGTCGGCCTGCGGCGTCCCATGCAACGGCTGTTCGGGACCAACGGGGTCCGCGGCGTCGTCGGGTCGACCATGACGAGCGAGATCGCCCTCCGCCTCGGCCTCGCGGTCGGAACGTGGCTGCCGCAGGGGGCGAAAGTCGCGGTTGGGTCCGACGCCCGCGACACGGGCCCCCACCTCAAGGCGGCGTTCTGTGCTGGCGTCAACGCAACCGGCGTCCACACGGTCGACCTTGGCGTCCTTGCCAGTCCCGGCATCCAGCTGTACGTCCGCGACAAGGGCTTTGCAGCCGGGGCGATCGTGACCGCAAGCCACAATCCGCCGGAGTACAATGGCATCAAGCTCGTGGCACCCGACGGCACGGAGACGGGCCAGGCCGAGGAGGATGCGGTCGAGGCTCTCTACCGCTCGCAAGCGTTCCGGCTGGTCCCATGGCAAGAGGTCGCCACGCATTCCGACGACGCCGGGGCCATCGACCACTACATCGACGCCGTGCTGAGGCAAGTTGACGTGCGCGCCATCCGGGGCGCGAAACTCAAGGCCGTCCTGGACCCCGGCGGCGGAGCGGGTTGCGCCACGGCGCCACGCCTGCTGTCGGCACTCGGAGTCGCCGTCGTCCCTCTGTCGTGCACTCTCGACGGAGCCTTCTCGGACCGGCCGAGCGAGCCCAGCCCGGCCAACGCGACGCGCTGCATGGCTGCAGTCAAGTCGAGCCGCGCCAACATGGGCATCCTGCAGGACGGCGACGCCGACCGCGCGGTCTTCGTCGACGAATGCGGCGACTACGTGTGGGGCGACCGCAGCCTTGCCCTTGCCGCCTTGTGGGAGTTGCGCCGCACCAAACCCTCGGGCAAGACGCCGATCGTGTGCACTGCCGTGTCGAGTTCGTCTTGTGTCGCCGATGCCGTCGCGCTCGGTGGCGGCGAGTTGGCGTGGACCGTGGTCGGCAGCCCCATCGTCGCGCGCGAGATGATCCGCTTGCATGCGGTCTTCGGCGGCGAGGACAACGGCGGCCTGATGTTCGCGCGGCACCAGCTGTGCCGCGACGGCCTCATGGCGATGGCCTTCATGCTGGAACTCCTTGCCAAGACGGGCAAGCCGCTCTCGGCGCTCCTGCAGGAGATTCCCACCTACGCCCTGGTAAAGGACAAGGTACACGTGCCCGATGCCGCAAAGCAGCAGGTGCTCGGGCGGCTGCGTGAAGCCGCGCCCCAGCAGCCGGGCGTCGTGCGCGTCGATGCCCGCGACGGCGTCAAGGTCTACTTCGACAACGGCTGGGCGTTGTGCCGGCCGAGCGGGACGGAACCCATCTTCCGCGTGCAGGCCGAGGCCAAGACGGAAGCCGAGGCCAAAGTGCTCGTGGCGCGCCTCAAGGGTGTCCTGGAGCAGGGTCTGTCTGCCACGGCGTGAGCGCTAGGTCCACGGCGGCGCAAGGGCAGGGTCGCGCAGCGTCCTTGTCAAGGCCTCGCCGACCACTCCCAACGTTTCGCTGGAGAGCTTGTCGACCGTGTCGCCGGAGGTATCCCACTGCGGCGGGAACGTCGTGGGGCGTCCCGCGTCGATGAGGTCGACGGACGGGATGCCGGCGTGGATGAAGGCGACGTGGTCGTCCTCGATGGTCGTGGTCACGTTGGTAAACAGGTCGACGCCGCCGGCGGCGCGGCCGTGGCGCCACAGGACCTCCATCATGGCCGGGTCACTCTGCGTGCTGAAGGTCTCCTTGGCAAAGCGTGCGTCGGGGTCGCCCACCATGTCGAGGAGGATGAAGCGGCTCACGGCAGCGGGCGGATGCTGGGTGAAGTAGAGCGAGCCCGCGATCGGGTAGCAGTCGTAGAAGCCGTCCTCGCCGTCGATCAGCAAGACGCCGACATCGTACGGCAGCGCCGGGCCGGCCGACAGGTGCCGCATCAGTTCCAGCAAGACGCCGACGCCCGAGGCGCCGTCGTTTGCGCCGGGGTCAGGCCAGCCCCGTCGTGTCGCATTGCTGTCGGCGTCGCTGTGCATCTGCGAATCCCAATGGGCCCCGAGCATGAGAAGCGGTCCTCCC
Source organism: bacterium (assembly GCA_040390065.1). Classification (GTDB taxonomy): domain Archaea; phylum Thermoplasmatota; class E2; order JACPAO01; family JAHFTW01; genus JAHFTW01. The sequence continues at coordinate 77,148 of JAZJZE010000017.1, forward strand.
GCTGTCGTGCCCTTGCGCACGGCGTACAGGTTGGAGAATCGCCAGGACGGCAAGGCAGCCTCGTCGGCGGCGGGACAGTAAGCGGATCCTGGGCCGTAGCTTGCCACCATGCTGCGGTCGAGGGCCAGGTAGTCTTGCCCCGTGAAGTTCTGCCAGTGGCGGCTCCACCCCGCGACGGCCAGTTGCGACCAGAGGTAAGCGGCTCCCTCGGCTTGGCCGGGCGAGCCGGGCATCCGGTAGCGTGGTGAACCATCCGCCTTCAGGGCCAAGCCGCGCACGTACGCCATGGCGTGCTCGCCATCGAAGGGAGCGTTTGCATCCGCGGTCGTCCCCGTCATGGTGTCCGTCGACATGCAGCCCGCCAGGACAAGGGATACGACCGCGATGGACAGCCACTGCACGAGGTGCGACTTTCGCCTCGCCATTAGTAGTTTCTTAACATCCCCGTTCGTCGCCCCGTCGTGGGCATCGCCCTCGGCGACGTCGTCGTGCGCAACCCGGTCACGTTCGGCCACTACGCCGGCAAGCGCCTGGCCTTCGACGCGTGGAACATCCTCTACCAGTTCCTCGCTTCCATCCGCGGGCCGGACGGTTCGCCGCTCACCAACAGCACGGGAACGGTCACGAGCCACCTTGCCGGCATCCTGTACCGCACCGGGGCCCTCGTGGAGGCTGGAGTCAAGCCGGTCTTCGTCTTCGATGGTCGACCGCATCGCCTCAAGGGCGACACGCTTGCATCCCGCGCCGAGGGCAAGGCCGAAGCCCAGGTGGCCTACGACAAAGCCATCGAGGAAGGCGACCTCGAGACGGCGCGCACCAAGGCGCAGCAGACGAGCCGCCTCAGCCCGCCAATGGTCGACGACGCGATGCGCCTCCTTCGCGCGCTTGGCATCCCGGTCGTCCAGGCCCCCGGCGAAGGCGAGGCGCAAGCCAGTTGGATGTGCTCGACCGGCCTGGTGCACGCCACCGTGAGCCAGGACTTCGACTGCCTCCTGTTTGGCACGCCACTGCTCGTCCGCCACCTAGCCACGGGCGGCCGCCGCAAGCTGCCTGGAAAGCAAGTCTGGGCAGAGATCACGCCGGAGGAGATTCCGCTTGCCGGCACGCTCGATGCCTTGGGCCTGACCCGGGAACAACTCGTCGACGCGGCCCTGCTCGTCGGCACGGACTTCCACCCCGGCATCCACGGCATCGGCGCCAAGAAGGCCATCGCGCTCGTGAAGAAGGACGGCTCGCTGGAGGCTCTCCTCGAACGCCTGGCCGCCCGTCCCGACACCGCCCAGTCGGCCACCGAACGCGCCATCCTGGAACAGCATGAGAGCCTCGTTGCCCGGGACGAAGTGCGACGCATCTTCCTGGCCCCCGACCACGTGGCGGTCGCAGCCGACCAGTTGGCCGTCGGCGTCCCCGATGTGGCGGCGGTGCGCTCCTTCATGGTGGACGAGCGTGGCTTTGCCCGCGACCGCGTGGATGCCGCCCTGGAGAAGTTCACGGCAGCGCGCTCCCGGCAAGCGCAACGCACCCTGTTCTAGGGCCGGGCGAACAAACGGCCTGCCCATTCGGCTTAAGACCCCACCCGCCCCCTCGCGGTCCGGTCGCCATGTCCGTCCGCCTAGGCCTCGCCCTCGCCGTCGCCGTCGTCCTGTCCTTGCCTTCGGCTCTTGCTGTAAGCAGTCCGCCCGCGGCGGCCGTCGCCCCCGGCCACACGTTCAGCCATGATGCCCTTGAGAAGGTCATTCGGGCATGGACCTCCCCGCTCGGCGGCTACGCCGTCACGCCGTACGCCACGGCGCACGTCAACGGGACGCGGCTTTCCATCTCCAGCCTGGGCGACATCAACGCCGACCAACGCGCCGACCTGCTGTACGTGTACGACCCCAAGGACGCGGCCGGACCCTCGCCTTCCACGGGGACCAGCGGGCGGCTCGAGGCCCACTCCGGCGCCGACCCGGCAAAGATCCTGTGGACCGCCGAAACGGGCAGCAGCATTGCCCGCGCCATCGGCGACGTCGACGGCGACCACATCCTGGACGCCACGTACGTCACCTCCGGTGATGGCGTGCCACACGGGACGTCGCAAGGCGCCGCCGTCGTCTACGCCGAGGCCGGATACGGATGGACCTATCCCATCGTGACGCACTTCGTCTCGGGCCTCGACGGCCGCGAGTTGGCAAAGGTCGACGGGTCCACGTCCTACACGACCACGGGCGTCGATGCGTTTGCCCTGCTCGCCTTCGCCGACGCGTTTGCAACCGACAGCACGTGGGACCTGACCGAGTCCACTGCCCCCAAGTCAATCGTGCGCGAGACCCTGGCACGCCACTCGCGTGACGCCTTCACCTGCGCCGTCGTCAGCTGCGCCTTCGCCTTCACGGGGGATTCCGACCTGACGATCCGCTTCCTCGACGCAAAGGGCGCCGCCGTGTCGACCGTCGACCGCACGGATCCCCTCGTGGACGTGCAGTCGTGGGGAACCTGGGACCTTGACGGCGACGCCAAGCCCGACGCGCTCATCGTGGAGGTGCAGGGCACCGGGTCCGCCTACGTTTCTTCGGTAGGGACCGTCCCCATCGGCAAGTCGATCGTCACGGCGTTCGGCAACGACGGGGCCAAGCGCTGGGCCGTCGAGTCCAGCGTCGGACTCTTGGAGGACGCGTTCGCCATCCCCGTTGGTGACCTCGACGGCGACGGAACGCAGGACATCGGCTTCATCGCGGTCACGGCATCCGGCGTCTCCTCCTTCCACGGCAGCACGAAGCTCCTGTCCGGCAAGGACGGATCGACCATCGGCGCCATCGAGTTGGACAACGACGTGGCCTTCCTGCTGCCGTTTGCCAAGGGTGCGGGCGGCAAGGCCGAGGCTCTCCTCATCGCCGGCGCATTCTCGGCGACGGGTGCCACGGTCGGCCCGGTCGGCCTCGACCTCAAGCCGCGCTGGACGCACGCCATCGGGGACACGTTCCCGATCAACGCCGACCTGTCGGACATGGGCGCCATCCAATTCACGGACTGGACGGGCGACGGCCGCGCAGACATCGCGCTGCTCACGGTGACCGGCGATACCCCGGAGCTCAGTGCCACCGTTGAATTGCTGAGCGGTGCCGACGGCAAGACGCAATGGACCACGACCCAGGCCGGCATGATCGCCGTCGCCGTGCTGCCGGACCTCACCGGTGTCGGCTCGGGCGACTTGGCCATTGGCCAGCAGACCGGTGCCTCGAAGGACGACTACACGGGCGCCACGGTGTCGTTCACCACGTTTGCCGGGGAGGACGGCGGCCCGCTCTTCCGCCAAGTCCTGCGCCAGCCATCCGGACCTGCCGCTGCGAAGGGCACCTTCCGAGTCAGCATCGTCGGCTTCGATGACATCGGAGGCGACGGCGTGCCGGACGTCGGGGCCCGCGTCGACGAGGGCGGCGAGTCCAGTGGCAACGTCGTCATCTCGGTTGGGGGGCCAGGCGTCTACGGGGGATCGATGGCCATCGGCAACGTCACCTGGTACATCTTCTCCTCGGGCTCGAAGCAGGTCACCACGGCGGCGACGAGCGACGGTTCCACCGGCCCGGGAACCGGACCCGGCACAGTGCTCTCCTTGCCGCCCGCCGAGGACCTGTCCAACGGCCGGGCCCCGCCCGCGGCGGCCCGCCCCGCGGACGACGCGACGGCACCCCACAAGAGTCCCGGGGTAGAGCCCGTGGCCGCGTTGGCCCTTGTTGGGCTCCTGGCCGTACTGGTTCGGCGCCGCCTCAAATAGTCCCAGGAGAGAACCGGGCGACAGCGCCAAATGGACAAGCCTATTGTAGAGGCTCAGACTGAAGCCGTAACCATGAGTCAGACGGTGTCGCAGACTACCCAGACGACGGCGCCTGGGACGGTCACGTTCCAGCAGACCCTTTCCATGACGGTCACGGACCTCGCCCGCGTCAAGCTGCAGGAATTCCTGGGCTCGCGCAGCATGGAGTCCGTCGGTGTCCGCATCTCCGTCCAGGCGGGCGGCTGCTCCGGCGCCTCGTACGGCATGGAGTTCGCGGAGAAGGCCGAGCCGGGCGAACTCAAGCTCAACTCCAACGGCGTCACGCTGTACCTGCAACCCGAGCACGCGCCGCTTCTCAACGGCGTGCAGATTGATTATGTGGACGAGTTGATGGGCGGTGGCTTCAAGATCGCGAACCCCAACGCCAAGTCCAGCTGCGGATGCGGCAAGTCGTTCTCGGCCTAGGCGCTTTGTGGAGTTTCTCTGAGGGGTCCAAAAACGCACCCCGTCCGCAGCGAGCCACCGAGACCAAACGATACGGGGGCGTGAGCGGGGAGGGTGAAGATGAAGTCAAAATCAGTTCCGTTGGCCCGGCCACCGCGCGGATGGTACAGGGTGCCAAAGGGCGTGTCAATGGTGTCGTAGAATTGGAAGGCGTAGTTGTGGCCGGCGTGGGCCACCTTGAAGGCAGGCCACGCGGTCTCGCCGAATAGCTCCCACGAGGTATGGAGTTCGAACGTGGCCTCGTTCGCTGGTCGAAGGACTTGCAGATCTGCACCTCCAAAGAACTGGAGAAATACTCTTGCACCGGTCGAGGCCGGGGTTCCCTCCAACTCGACGAAGCCCGTTCCGCGTGTATCGTCGAATCGCGCAAAGCTATCGTGCGTCGTACCGGTCAAGACAAGAAGGCCCGAGCGCGGCGCCGGCAGTGCGAGGCCGGCGTATCCCAGGCCATATCGACCCGTCCGTGGGTCCATAAAGAGGGAATAGTGGACGCCTTCGGCCTTGCCGTCGCTCACACAAATCCAGAGGTCGTCCGGGGTTGACGCCTCCAAGGGCGCGGCCACGGCGTGATCTAGGCAATCGCGGGGTGCGCCACCTGGAAACGCCAAGGGACAGCCGTCGTGGTCCGCCAGGGACGGTCCGGCTCGATCGCTTATGGGGTCGTTTCCACAGCCGGCCAGGGCGCACGCCAGCATTACGAAGGCGATTAGGCAGTCGAGGCTTGCCATTGATTCCTCAGATGGAAAAGGGAGAAAAGGGTTCGCTGGGCGTCCCTAGAGGGTTCCGGTTGTCCCGGTTCCGCGCATTAGGCTTTCGGAATCGAATTCCACGCCGTCACTGCATCCAACCGTGGCGCCAAATCGCTCGGTGACGTGAGCCCCCGAATCGAGCATTGTAACCTGGAGCCCGATTTCCAGTTCCCACGATATGGACCAACTACAGGATGATGCGCCCGACATTCCCCAAGCGCCTGCATCCACAATGTAGTCCATGGGATCCGTGTCCGCCGCTGCCCAGTGACCCAAGTAGGCACAAGTCACGAGGGAGTTATCGGATGTCCAAACAAAATTCTCTGCGCCGGGGGCCTGGTCGATTTCCAATCCAAATGTCCATCCGTCGGCACCGTTGTTGAGGTTGTTAGTCGTCAAGCTGTATGACAAGTACATCGACCCTTCCTGTTGGTCCTGATAGAGTTGGAACCAACTGCCTCCATTCCCCTGGATGACGTCCGTAATTGGTAAGGCCAGCTTTGCCCCGTCGCGGCAGACGTCAAGCGGACCCACGGCAGGAAGGGAAGGCAGTGCCGCGCAAGATTTGATTGACTTGCTATTCGAAATCCAATTTCCTGATGCGTCCTTCTCGAACAGCTCCGCGGAGCTCATGCACGACGACCAAGCCCCGCATAGGGGGGCTGCGGCGGCAGATACACCTTTCACGAGGATGGTGTCGGTGCGGGTAACTGATCCGGTCAAGCCGGACGCCACGTACGCGACCTTCATCTCCACGCGGCTGTCCGAGGCAAAGGACGTGGCATGCCAGCGGAAGCCCGTTGTTCCGAGTGGGCAGTCTTGGGCGGCATCCATGGCAACGGAGCCGGCGGGGGTGAGCGCGGCCGCCGGGCCAGCCACAAGAACAGCGGGTGTTGCGACCATCAGAATGCATAGGACGGCGTACGGTGCCGTGGTAATTGTCGTACGAAGGCTCATGGTTCACCAAAAATCGTGCCGGTATTTACCCGGCATTTGAGGGCAGAGGCGCCTGAATATCTAACCGTTTCTGCCGGGTGAAAACGGGCATGGGTCGTCCCCGGATGCCTGCCAATCGCCGCCGGAAAAAGGTCACAATCACGCCCGATCCGCGTGTCGTGGCCTTCGTCGACGAGCGCATCGGCCTCGGCAAGCCGTACAAGAACCGGACGCATGCCTTTGAGCAGGCGGTCGCCTGCCTCATGTCGAACGATGCGAAGAAATCCTGAAGGAGGAAATGCTCCCCGACGATTGGACGTCTCGATGCGGCCCCGACGGCGGGGCAACAGATGCAACAGATGCAACCGATAGCGACGGCCGTGCAAGCGGTGTGGGCGGCAACCGCGCGCCGTTCCGTTGGGTCGAGCCGCGCGAAGGTCCACGCGCAAGTGATTGACCGGTTTGCAGGCCACCGAATCCCAAACGTGGATTCAAATCCCGTCAGACCCACGGCCCTGGTCCATGGGCCCGAAAACCCTGACCCTTCTCCTGCTTGTCGGCTCCCTGGCGGGCTGTGCGTCGTCCCCGACATATCCTGACGGCTACCTCGTCGACCGCAACCACCTCGAAGGCGAGATGGCCATCTCGTCCACGAATGAAGCCTCGGGCCCCCCGTACTACGCCTCGCTGGTGCCGGCGTCGACTCTGGCGTTCAGTCCGCTTGTTGGAACCAATCCCGAAGAGACTTGGCAGCAGCTCATCACGCACCCGGCCATCGACGGCGAGGGGCGTACGTATCCGAAGGGGATGACGCTCATGGCGGCGCGCTACGGCTCCGTAAGTGACGCCAAGGCCGCGGCCGACCACTACTTGGCGGCGCTGCAGGGCACGAAGTGCGACTTCTACAAGCCTGGCACGTTTGCCTTCCGCGGCGACGATGTGCTCGTCGTCGGATTCGACGGGGGCGACATGCCGTATCCTCTGTCCCTGATGCGCTCGTCGGTCGCCGGCATGCACCCGGATCTCACCTTCGTCGCCCAGGGGTGCTACCTGAGGCCCACCTTCGGAACCTAGAAGTACAAGGATGTGCTAAGCACTTCCAGCCTGTGGCATTTACAATGCTGCACAATCTGGTGACTTCCATGGACCTCCGCGAAATCAAGGGCATCGGCCCCGCCAAGCAACAGAAACTGCGCGACGCCGGCATCGCCTCCGTCGAAGACCTCGCCCGCGCCGACCCCACGAAGCTGGCCGCCGCCTCCGAGATCCCGCTCGCCCAAGTGCGCGAGATGCGCGCCCGCGCCGCCGCCCTCACCGTCGTGCAGGACGCGAAGGCATTGGGCACGGCGTCCGTCCCCACCATGGCAAGCGAAGCCGTGAAGGGCCTCCAGCAGGCCATCTCGGTCACCGTCGACCGCCTCGCCGAGGAGTTGGCGCAAGTGCAGAAGTCGCTCGCCAACCTGCAGAAGCAAGCCGCCGACGCGGCAGCCGAACTCACGGCCGAGGCCAAGACTCCGGCGGGCCGCAAGCGCATCGCCGTCGCCAGCCGCGAACTGGCACAGGACTACGCCGGCCGCGCCCAGGACGCAGCCCAGAAGGCCATCGCCTACGTGCAGGCCAACGCGCCCGACGCCATCGCCGCCGCCCGCGTGCAACTCGAAGACGCCGCCATCAAGCTCGCGGCACTCGCAGAGAAGACGCAGACGACTCTCAAGACCGAGGCCGCCAAGGTCAAGGCCGCCAACGAGAAGCTGTTCAAGTCGGTGAAGAACGGCGTCAAGGCGGCGTAGGCCACCGCACTCCGGCCACCTGTCAACAGATGCAACAGATGCAACCGATGACCGACGTGCGCGAAACGCATGCCGGGTACTTCCGTTGCGTCGGATGACCCGGCGTCGGGGAGCCGCCGACTTGATCGGTTAGCACCGGCCTTTATCCGAAATCCGGCAATCGCGGGGCATGCCCATCGCCAAGTCCGTCCTCGACCTCGTCGGCAACACCCCGATGGTCTACCTCGACCGACTGCGCACCAACGTCAACGGCGGCAAGGGGGCCCGCGTCGCTGCCAAACTCGAGGCATTCAACCCCGGCGGCTCCGTCAAGGACCGCATCGGCTTGCCCATGATCCGCGCCGGCGAGAAGGCCGGGCTTCTGCGCAAAGGCGGCACCATCGTGGAGCCGACGTCTGGCAACACTGGACTCGGTCTGGCGATTGCAGCGTCTCTTCTTGGTTACAAGATGGTCTGCGTCGTTCCCGACAAGGTCACGAAGGAGAAGATCGGCCTTCTGCGCGCGTACGGCGCCGAGGTCATCGTGTGCCCCACCAACGTCGAGGCCGACGACCCGCGGTCGTACTACAAGGTCGCGGAGACGCTGCGCGACGAAGGCGCCTTCCTGCCGTACCAGTACTACAATCAGGCGAACCCGGCGGCGCACGCCAAGACGACGGGCCCCGAAATCTGGGATGACACCGCGGGCAAGGTCACACACTTCGTCGCCGGCATGGGCACGGGCGGCACGATCTCCGGCGTCGGGCGGTTCCTGCACAAGCAAGCCGGGGGCAAGCGGCGCGTGCAAGTCGTCGGCGTCGACACCGTCGGCTCCGTCTACACCGAGTACAAGCGCACGGGGAAGTTCCCGAAGGACATCCACCAGTACCTCGTCGACGGCATCGGCGAGGACTTCATGCCGACGACCGTCTGGTGGGACGAGATCGACGACGTCGCGCAAGTCTCCGACGAGGACGCCTACCTCATGCAGGCCCGGTTGGCGCGGGAGGAGGCCATCTTCTCCGGCTCCTCGGCGGGCGCTGCCGTGCATGCCGCGCTGCGCCTTGCGAAGGCCCTGCCCAAGTCGGCGCTCGTCGTCACGTTGCTCCCCGACACAGGGGAACGGTACCTGTCCAAGTTCAACGTCGAGTGGATGGAGTCGAAGGGTTTGACGAAGGCGCCGGCGTACCTCAAGGCGTCGCGCCGCGGGACATAGTCCTGGCGCTCCCAGGCCGCCCTACAGCCAAACCGGTGAAATGCCCCCCGCCCTTGCAGCACCATGGTCGCCATCAAGGACAAGGACCGCCTCGCCACCAAGTGCGTCCACGCCGGCGTGCACCCGGACCCAGTGCACGGCGCCGTCAATCCAGCCATCCAGTTGTCCACCACGTTCCGCCAGCCGGCCCCTGCCGAGCCCCTGACGTTCGACTACTCGCGTGCCGGCAACCCAACACGTGAAGCCCTCGAGGAGGCCATCGCTATCCTGGAAGGCGGCGCCACCGGCCACGCGTTCTCGTCGGGCCTGAGCGCCCTGGATGCCCTCCTGCGGACGCTCAGCGCGGGTGACCACGTCGTCGCGGCCGAGGACGCGTACGGCGGCTCCATCCGGCTCCTCAACAAGGTCTGTGCGCGGCAAGGCATCAAGACCACGTTCGTGGACACCCGTGACCTTGCGGCGACGAAGAAGGCGATGACGAAGCAGACCAAGATGGTGCTCCTCGAGACGCCGACGAATCCTCTCCTGCGAGTGAGTGACATCGAGGCCGTCGCCGAGATTGCCCACGATGGGGGGGCACGCCTCGTCGTCGACAACACGTTCATGTCGCCGGCATTGCAGAACCCACTCGGCCTCGGCGCGGACGCGGTCTTCCACAGCGCCACGAAGTACATCGGCGGCCACAGCGACGTCTTGGCCGGCGTCATCGCCTGCAAGGATGAAGAGCTCGGGCAAGAAATCCGTTTCCTTCAGTTGGCAGTCGGTGCGGTGTGTGCGCCCTTCGACGCATTCCTGCTGCTTCGCGGCCTGAAGACGCTGCACCTGCGCATGGAGCGGCACAGCGAATCGGCGGCCGTCCTAGCCCGCCAACTGTCGGACCACAAGGCCGTGGGCAAGGTGTACTACCCCGGCCTGTCGTCGCACGACGGCCACAAGGTGCACGCCCGCCAGGCCCGCTTGGGCGGCGGCATGCTGAGCTTCACCCTCAAGGATGCCAAAGCGGCCCGGGCCGTCGTCGCCCGCACCCGCATCTGGCAACTGGCCGAATCCCTCGGCGCCGTCGAATCGCTCATCCAGATTCCCGCCCTCATGACGCACGCCAGCGTACCGCGCGAGATGCGCATCAAGACCGGCCTCGAGGATGGCCTCATCCGCCTCTCCGTCGGCGTCGAGGACGTGGACGACTTGTGGGCGGACCTGGAGCAGGCCGTCTCGGGCAAACCGACGCGTCGTTAGGCCGTCACGGTCTGTGGGGTCTGGAAGACGAGCCGCAGCAGGTCGTGGCGCGAGACCATGCCCACCGGCTTCCAGCCATGCAGCACGGGCAAGTGGTTGATCTCGTGGCGCACCATGAGGTCCATGGCGCGCTCGACGGCGTCATCCTCGGCCAGGCAGTAGAGGATGCTGCGCATGGCCTTCCTTGCTGGAATCGCGCGGGCCTCCTCGTAGATGGCGGCGAGGCCGTGGCGTCGCACGTTCTTGCCAAACAGGCTCGGCGCGCGGTACGGGTCGAACGGGTTTCCGGCGTCCTGGGCGGTAAAGTCGCGTTCCGTGAGGATGCCGCAGGCCTTGCCGTTGGCGTCGACGACGACGACGCAGCCGATGCGATGGCTGAGCATGATGCGCGCCGCCTCGTCGAGGTTGACGTCCAGATCGACGGTGACGACGGGTCCGGTCATGATGTCCTTGATTTGCATGGGTGCACCTGGCAACCAATGATGCACTGCGCGCCAAGGACGTTGTCGTCCCGGCAAGGTTCCTAACGCGTCTGCAACGCGAGCGCCGCCTTCCACGTCGCGCCCTTGACGTCGACGCGGCGGATGCGCACCTTTCCCGTTTTTGCGTCGCGCAAATCCTCGAGGCGCAGCGGCAGGACGGCTCCGTCCCGCAGGCTCACGACGGCGTTCCCTTTTCCGGTTGCGAGGAACTCCACGGCACCGGCGCCGAGCGTGCGGGTGTACTGCACGTCGAAGGCGATCGGGTCGGCGCAGCGCAACTCGTAGCCGATGATCTTGGTGATGAAGCCCACGTCCAGTTTCTTGGCGGCAAGGCGCGGCTTCAAAGCGTCGCGCACGACGCGGCCGAGGTCGATCTCGGACATGCGGGGATTGCCATGCTCGTCCAGTTCGAGGTTGCCGACGGCGGCCTTGAGTTCGGCCGGCGGCAGGCGGTCAAGCAGACCCTCCGCGAGGACGACCAGGCCCCAGTCGAGGCCCTGCTTGCGGCGCTTCACGATGGCGGCCTCCACGATCTTGGCGACGCCCGCGAGCCGGATTGGTCCGGCCTTGAATTCCTCCGGGATGATGCAGAGCTGCGCGCCCGAGCCGACGGCCATGCCGACGGACAAGTGCCCGGCGCTGCGTCCCATCGCGGTCACGAGGTACCAGCGGCCAGTCGTCTTGGCATCCACGATGAGGTTGCGGCACAGTTGGGCGCCCACGTGCTTTGCGGTCTCGAAGCCGAACGTGGGGGCCTCGCCGGGCAATGGCAAATCGTTGTCGATGGTCTTCGGGACGTGCGCGACGCGGAATTTCGGCCCCATCGCCTCTGCAACCTTGAGTCCGGCACTGGCGGTGTCGTCGCCGCCGACCGTCACGAGGTGGGTGAGGCCGAGTTTCTTGATGGATGCCACGACCTTCGCCATGTCCTCGGGCCTGTTGGTCGGGTTGGCGCGGCTCGTGTAGAGGATGCTGCCGCCCTGCACCTCGATGCCGGCGACGTCGGCGGCGGAGAGTTCCTTGCAGCGCTCCAGGTCCCCTTTCATGAGCAGAGAGTAACCCTTCGGGATGCCCACCACGGACCAGCCGCGGGCATGGGCTGCGGTGACGACGGCATTGATGACGCCGTTCAAGCCGGGGGCCGGGCCGCCGCCGTTGAGGATACCGATGCGGATGTCGGGTTTGGCCACGATGCCGCCAGCGGGAGCGCGTTGAAAGAGGTGCCGCGCGCGGCTCCCCCCACTGTCAACCGATGGAACCGATGAAACAGATGGACAGCCGCGTCGGCATCGGTTCGATCTGTTGCATCTGTTGATAAACGTGGATGGTGGATGGGATTACGCCTTCTCCATCCATCCCAACTGCAACGCATTCCGAAGCGTCACGGATTCCTTGACCTGCGACTCGCTGAACTGCGCCTCGTCGCCGACGACGTACTTCGTCTTCGTGGCCCAATCCGTGAAGCGTTTCTTGACGACGTAGCGTTCCTTGGCGACTCCGGCGGCGCCGCGTTTGTGCAGGTGGCGCGTCTCGGTGAAGCTGCCGGGGTACGTCGTGATCTTGCCGCCGTCAAGGACGGCGGTCTTGTCCGTGACGGAGTCGAGCAGGAATCGGTCGTGGCTGACGACCAGGAGCGTTCCGTGGTACGCGTTCAAGGCGTGGATGACGACGTCGCGGGCCCACAAGTCCAGGTGGTTCGTCGGCTCGTCGAGGATGAGGAGGTTCGACGGCTTGAGGATGCACTTGAGGAGCATCATGCGTTGCCTCTCGCCGCCGGAGAGGCTGCCGACGCGGCGGTTGATGTCGGCATCCGGGTTGAAGCGGAAGCGGCCCAGCAGGGCCTTCACGTCGCGTTCGTCCAGGTTTGGCCGCGCGTCCAGGACTTCCTCGAGGAGTGTCCGCTTGACGTCGAGGTCGTCGTGCTCCTGGCTGAAGAACATCGCCCGGGCACCGGGGGCGACGCGCATCTCGCCGGCGTCCTTGCCGAGCCGACCGGCCAGAATCTTGAGGAGCGTCGACTTGCCTTGCCCGTTGCCGCCGACGAGGCCGACGCGTTCCTTCTTCGTGACCTCCAGGTCGGCGCCTTTCAGCACCTTGTCCGCGCCGTAGGACTTCTCGATGCCCGTGAGACGCAGCACCTCGAGCCCCGACTTCTCGAGGGCATCGAACTGCAAGCCGAATCCCAGCTTCTCGAGCACGGGGTCTGGCGTCCGGTCGAGTGCCTCTTGGTACTTGGCGAGGGCCTTCATGCGACTCGCGTACTGGCCGTCGAAGCGCTTCTGCTGCCGGAACTGCAGGATGACGTCCTTCGCCTGCTGCATGCGTTCCTGCGCCTTCTCGTGCTCGCGGCGGGCGCGCTCCAGGTCCTCGTCGCGGGCCTTGACGTAATCCTCGTAGTTGCCGGAATAGCACCGGATGCGGCCCTGGCTCACTTCGAAGACGCGGCTTGCGACGTTGTCGAGGAAGGCGCGGTCGTGCGCCACGACGAGGACGGTCCCGTTGAACGAGTCCAGCCACTCTTCGAGCCATTCGATGGAGTCGACGTCCAAGTGGTTCGTCGGCTCGTCGAGCACCACCATGTCGCCGGGCCGAGCGGCGCTCAGCGTCCGCGCCAGAAACAGTCGCGTCTTCTCTCCACCAGAGAGGCTCTGCGCCGGCTGGTCGAGGTCGTCGTCGGAGAAGCCCATCTGCGCGACGATGGGCGTCTGCCACGCGTCCGTCGCCGGCTTCGTCGCCATGCGCATCTCCTGCTGCAACTCGGCGTAGCGCTCCAGCACCGCCTCGTAGCCGTGGTTCTCGTACAACGCGGGATCCGAGATGCGCGCCTCCAACTCGTCGTGCTCGGCCTGCAAATGCGCTGGCGCCGATGCAGCAGCCGAGAGCAAATCCTTCACGGTCGCCCCGGGAGGAATCACGGGATGCTGGTCGAACCAGTGGATTGTCGTCCCCGGCTGCACCTTCAGCGAGCCATGGTCCGGCTTCTCGCGGCCGGCGAGGATGCGAAGGAGCGTCGACTTGCCAGCACCGTTGGGGCCGACGATGGCGACCTTCTGCCCGGCCTCGACGACGAACGTCGCATCGTCGAAGAGGTGCTTCGGGCCATACGACTTGCCCAGCCCATCGGCCTGGATGAGCGGGGGAGGCATGATTGCGGCGACGGGATAGAGGTGTTGAGCGTTGCGGAAAGGGGACGACCTGCAAACAGGTCGATCATTTGCGATGTCCTGCCTCGGCTTCGCCTCGCCACATCGCGGCGGAGGGCTGCCGCCCCCCGCCCCTGTCCCCCCGCCGGGGGGCCTGCCGGCCCCCGCGACCCCCCGCGGGCTCGCGCAGCGGCGCTCGCAAGTGACGCTCGCCCGGGCGGTTCCGCTGGTCCTCCGCTTTCATCTTCTGTCCGTCCTCGGTTGCATCGGGGCATCTGCGGATGGGCGGTCGGCCCTGTTCATCGGTTGCATCCGTTGCATCTGTTGACCGGTCGTCGGCGGCGTTGGCATCCGTCGACGCCAGGTGCGCGGGCCGTCTGTCGCCTTTAAACGAACTTCCACCGTCCCCATCGCCGTGGCGCGCGCGACTTGGCTGGACAAGGCCCCCGACGTGGCCGCCGTCGTCGCCCACCTCGAGGCCGCGGCGAAGGCCGCGAAGGGGCCGCTTGCCTTCGAGCCGGTGCAGGTCCCCGGTGGCACCGACCTCGCGGTTCTCCACCAAGCCGCACTTCTGCGCGTCCGGGCGCAACTTTCCATCTCGCACGCCGAGGCCGACCGCATCCTCGCGCAGGAAGTCCGCGCCATCGACGACCTCGTGCGCACCGCGAACCTCCTAGTGGAGCGGCTGCGCGAATGGTACGCCCTGCACGCCCCGGAAGCCGCCCGCATGGTCCCCGACGCGGAGGAGTTGACGCGCCTCGTCGTGGAGCACGGGGAACGCGGCCTTGTCATGACGGCGTTGAACCAAGCCCAGACCGCCTCCACGTCCCTCGGCACGGACCTCGACGCCCGCGACATGGCGGTCCTGCAAGGATTTGCGGCGGCGCTGCAGGCCGTCCACGAATCGTGGCGCGCCCTCGAAGTCCGCGTCGGCTCGCTCATGGAAGAGGTGGCGCCCAACGTCGCCTCCGTCGTCGGCCCCGTCATCGGCGCCCGCCTCATCGCAATCTCCGGCGGCCTCAACCGCCTGGCGACGTGGCCCGCTGGCACCGTGCAGCTCCTCGGTGCCGAGACGGCGCTCTTCCGCCACCTCAAGGAAGGCACGAAGCCGCCCAAGCATGGCATCTTGTTCCAGCACCCGCTCGTCCACTCCGCCGTACCGTGGAACCGCGGCGTCATCGCCCGCGCCCTAGCCCTTGCCGCCGCCACCGGGGCCAAGGCCGACGCGTTCACCAAGAACGACCTGCGCGTCTTCCTGAAGGCGCAACTCGACAAGGACTTGGCCCGCATCGCGACCCGCAAGCCGTCGACCAAGCAGCGCACCTTCACCCCTGGACGACGGCCGTACGGCCGCGCCCCGCCATCCCGCGATGGCCCTCGTCCTGGTGGGTTTGCGCCGCGCGACTCCGGACCCCGCTACGGCCCGCCGCGCGACGGCCCCCGCCCCGGTGGCTTCGGTCCCCGCGAGGGTGCCCGCGATGCCCCACGGGATGCCCCACGGCCAGGCGCTTTCGGCTCCCGCGAGGGCGCGCGTGACGATCGAGGCCCGCGCCGTGAGGGCGGCTGGTCGCCGCCGCCGCGCCGCGACGGACCCGGTGGCCCGCCACGCGGACCGGCCGGAGGCGCCGGAGCTGGCAAGCCGTGGAAACGCAAGCCACAGGGCGCGTTCCGACGCGAGAACAAGCCCGCAGCACCGCCGGGCCGCGGCGACAAGGGTGATTCCCGATGAGGGCCGGCGCCGTCTTCGGAACCTTCGAGGACAAGGGGTTCCTCTGGACCGAGAACAAAGTGCCCGGCCACGCCGTCTACGGCGAACGGTTGCGCAAGTCGATGGGCAAGGAGTTCCGCAATTGGAACCCGTACCGCAGCAAACTCGCCGCCCTCGTGCGCAGCCGCCCCGACACGCCGTGGTTCGGCGGTCGCGACGATGTGCTGTACCTCGGCGCCGCATCGGGCACGACTGTTTCGCACCTGTCCGACATCACCCAGGGACTCATCTACGCCGTCGAATTCTCTCCCCGCAGTGTCCGCGACCTGTTGTGGAACATGGAGCCGCGCAGCAACGTCGTGCCCATCCTCGAGGACGCCGGAGCGCCCGAGCGGTACGCGGCGTACATCGCCCAGCCCGTCGCCGCCCTGGTGCAGGACGTGGCCCAGCGCCACCAGGTGGAGATCTTCCTGCGCAACATGCCGTTCGTGCGCAGTGGCGGCCGCGGCTTTCTGATGGTGAAGGCCCGCAGCATCAACGTCAACGAACCCACCTCCGCCATCTACAGCGAAGTCCGGTCGAAGCTCACCGCGGCCGGGCTCAAGATCGAGGCCGAAGTGGATTTGGCACCGTTCGAGACGGACCACTGCGCCTTCGTCGTGAAGAAAAGTTAGCCCGCGGTTCCTGGCCACCGACGGATTCCTGATCCTCCGAGGGCGGCGGAACACAGATTGCGACGAATCCGTCACGACACGGGCGTAGGCCCCCGGTCGGGGCGAGGCAGTGGTGCGAGCGCATCGGCGCGAGCCTGCCGGGGGTCGCGGGGGCCGGCAGGCCCCCCGGCGGGGGGAAACGGGCGGGGGGCGGCAGCCCTCCGCCGCGATGTGGCGAGGCGAAGCCGAGGCAGGACATCGCAAATGATCGACCTGTTTGCAGGTCGAGGGGCGGCAGTCCCCCGCCGCGGTGTCGCGAGGCGAAGCCGATGCAAGACACCGCAAATGATCGACCTGTTTGCAGGTCGGGCGAGGGCCGCCGGGGGCACTGGCATGCTGCGGGCGGCCTGGGAGAACAGGAGCCGGCCTGTGAACCGGAACTCGCTCACCTTCTCTCCACGTGGTTCCTGTTCTCCCAGGCCCCCCACTCAGGAACAAGCCGCAAACTCATTGACCCCGCCACCTTCGCCGTGGCGTGGACTTGAAGGGCAAGAAGGTCCTGGTCACGGGCGGCGCCGGCTTCATCGGCAGCCACGCCGTCGACCGGCTCGTCGCGGAAGGCGCGAAGGTCACGGTCCTGGACAACCTCAGCGCGGGCAAGGAGGAATTCCTCGCGGATTCGCGCAAACGCATCACCTTCGTGAAAGGCGACTGCGGCGACCCGGCGACGCTGGACCGTCTGCTGCCGGGCATCGACGCGGTCTGGCACATGGCGGCGAACCCCGACGTGCGCAGCGGCGCCACGGACCCGACGCCGCACTACGAACAGAACATCGCCGTCACCTACCGGCTCCTCGAAGGCATGCGACGCCACCGTGTCCGCCACGTGGCGTTCACGAGCACGAGCACGGTGTACGGCGTCGCCACAATCCTGCCGACGCCGGAAAACTACGGGCCGCTTCTGCCCATCTCCGTCTACGGCGGGGCCAAACTCGCCTGCGAGGCCATGGTCGCCGCCTACGCGGGCACCTTTGGCCTTGACGCTGTCATGTTCCGCTTCGCCAACGTCGTGGGTCCGCGCTCGACGCATGGCGTCATCGTGGACTTCGTGCGCAAGCTCAAGGCCGACCCCAAGAAGCTCGACATCCTGGGCGACGGCCGCCAGACGAAGTCCTACGTTTCCGTCGCCGACACGGTCGACGCCATGGTCCACGCCACGCGGGTGGCGAAGCCCGGCTGCCACGCATACAACATCGGCAGCGCCGACAGCATCAGCGTGACCCGCCTGGCCGAGATCGTCTGCGGCGTCTTGCGGGTGAAGCCCAAGTTCGTCTACGCCGGTGGGACGCCCGACGGCGCCGGCTGGAAGGGCGACGTCAAAGTCATGGCCCTCGCCATCGAGGCGCTCGGCAAGACCGGTTGGCATCCCCGGCACTCCAGCGAGGACGCGGTGCGCATCGCCGCCCAGTCGCTCGTCTGACCTGACAACAACCTTCAAGTCGCTGGGGCACGAAGCGCGGCGCGTGGGACAAGCCAGGCAAACCGGACCACAAGCCTTAGGCCGGAGCCTCCGGTGGTGCGCGTGATGGCCCTCCCGGCGCGCCGCCTTGCAGCCGTCGCGGCACTTGCCTTTGTCGCCGTCCTCGCCGTGGATGCCGCGGAGTCGGACCACTACTTGCCCATCGATGACGGCCGGCAACGCTGCTGGAGCTGCCACTCGAACTGGAACCCCCCGATTCCGGCGGGGCAGGGCGGCCGCTATGCCATCGCCATGATCATCCCTCCGCCCGCGGCGGGAGCGGAGCCGGGCAAGGCCTTCGACTACAAGGTGCAGATCCAGAACACGTGGCTGGCGGATGTCACCTTCATGGCCCCGTCGATCGACTTGACCAACGCCCCGACGCTGCGCTTTGCCGGCGGACACGCCCCGGAAACGTCGACCACGACGATCGCCATCACGCCGAACGCCACCGAGCCGACGACACCGCAAGGGGCCAGCACCCTCGTCAACGTCACGGCCGGGGCCACGGCCCTCCAATTCACCATCCATCCGCATACAACGGACACCACGAACGGCCCCAACGTCGCGCTGCGGGTGTGGGCCCCGGGCGGCGTTGCGCTGCCTGGCACGGACGAGAAGGGCCGCGGCCTGGACGAGACGCGCGTCATCACGCCGGCCGAGCTGGCCCAGTATGGTGGAGGACTTTGGCGGGTCGGTGCGCGCTTCACGCCCGTCGACCCGGCAGGCGGTCCACCGGTCTTCCTCCGCCAAGACATCGACGTCATCGAAGCGGCAACCTTCGAGACGGCAGGCTTGCGCATCCAGGCGTTCCCCCGCGCCGAATTCCTCGGCCCCGCTGCGAGCACGCTGCAGACGTGGGGCCTGTCGTCCGCGCCGACGCCCCCGGCCCCGGGCGAGACCGTCCGCCTCCGCCTCAACATCACCGGCCACTACCTGCACGTGCCGCCGGTGGGCGTCGACTGGGGCAACTTCACCTCCTACGTGGACGCGGACGTGGTGAGCGTCGAGGGCAAGACCATGATCGTGTTCAAGGCTGAGGGGGTCGTCGGGCCCGCCATCCTGAACGGCGCCACGGCAACGACGATTTCGGAGGCCGTCGGCTACGCGGCGGCGTTCCTGCTCATCAGTTCCATTGCGTCTGGCGGCATGCTCGGCCGGGCCAGCCGCCGCGGGCTCAACCACGTCTTCGGCTCCGCCAAGCGCCGCGTGGCGTTCCACAACTTCTTGAGTTACGGGCTGACCGTCGCGGCCCTGGTGCACATGTGCATCTTCGTCCTGCAGAAGGTCATCCCCGCGCCGTGGACCAGCAGCGAGTACAACCCGCTTTGGGGCGTCACCTTCGGCGGCATCGCCATCCTGTCCATGGTCGGGCTCGGCATCACGGGGGCCTTGCAGGTTCCGATGATCAGGCGCTGGAACTACGGCACTTGGCGCTGGACCCATTACGGCATGACGGTGGCCGCCCTCCTGTTCACGCTCGTGCACATGGCATTCGACGGCAAGAACGACCCCATCTTCCACCTGCAGAACCTCACCGGCTGGAAGAACCAGGTCTTCCCGTTCGACACGCCCTAGAGGCTGTTTCATGACTGCCAGGGTGTCTGCGTCGTTTTCCGGGCTTCGCAATCCCGTCGCGGGCGGCCGCCGGCGGGCCGGCAGCCCGCCAAGGCCGCCCG
>JAZJZE010000018.1:0-6152 GCA_040390065.1 bacterium
GGACGGCATCTTCGTCCTCAACAGCCTCGACGAACCCCGCCGGGTCACCGCCCAGGTCGAGCAGATGGCACGGGCCGGCTGGGTCGAACTCGACGAGGCGCACCTGTACTGGCAACTCACCGCCGAGGGTCGGCGCGTGCTCGGCAGTGCGCCGTGAAGAAGCACCAACTGTCGCTCCTGCGGGGACGCCTGACCATCTACATCGAGCCCGTCGACCTGTGGATCGGCGCCTACATCGC
The DNA here is from genome assembly GCA_040390065.1 of bacterium. GTDB lineage: Archaea > Thermoplasmatota > E2 > JACPAO01 > JAHFTW01 > JAHFTW01. The sequence continues at coordinate 240 of JAZJZE010000018.1, forward strand.
AGAGGACTACGTCTACGTGTGCCCACTGCCGTGCGTCGTTTTCCGCTGGACAAGGTGGTGGCCGTGAGTGGCACCACGGTGGCGACCCACGTCTACCTCGACGACGGCACCCGCGACCACAACGACCGGGGCAGGTGCGTCGACTGCGGCCTGCCCGCCAGCAACCAGGCGCACCGCCTGCGCGACACCACCACACAGGACGACGAGCACCGGCGCAGAACCGGAGACAGGACAGACACATGAGCGACGACAAGAAGATCAGCGCATCGGCCTATAAGGAGCGGGAGATCCGACTCGACATCGCCAGAGCGGTCGTCGCGGCGCAGTTCGCCCCGGGCGACCGGCCGGCAGCCGACATGGGCGCATTCGTTGTCGCGGTCGCCGAACCGATCGCGGTCTGGGTCCTCGGGAGCCAGGCATGAGCGACGACAACTACGAGTTGGCCGGGACCAGGCGGCGGGCCATCGTGGCCAAGGCGCTCCGGCAGGGCCAACCCGACCGGCCGCTCCAGGACCTCTTCGCCGACGCCAGGGCCGTGCTCGACGCCTTGGACGAGGGCGACGAGGTGGCCTACAGCATGACCGCCGAGCAGCAGATCCGGGAGGGCGCGCTGCGGTGCGCCGCGACACTGCTGGCCCCGGCCTCCGCCGACAGCCTGGACAGCCGCGACGTGGCCGAGCTCGCCATCGCACTGTGGCTTCTGGCCGCCGAGGAGTGCGCCCAGTTCATTGACACTGGATACCGAGCCCACGCCGAACCCACGCCGCCCCTGAACGGCGACGCGGTAGCGGAAGGGGCGGTGTCCTGATGGGCTGGGCATCCGCAGGCGACATCTTCAACCCCGTCGCCCAGGCCCTCATCGACGTGGGCGCCACCGACGACATGAAGCGGACAGTCCTCGGCCCGCTCATCGACAGGCTCACCGCCGAGGACTGGGACACCTGCGACGAATCGGCGGACCGGTTCGCCGACGACCCGGTGATCACGGCCCTGTTTGCCGAACGCGGATACGGGCCGGATGCGGATGACGAAGAAGAGTTTCCGTCGAGGACTGATCTACGAGGGGCCTAGACCACGCCCACCGCCACGCACCACCCAATCCTGGAGGCCCGATGGCCCGTATCCGTTCGGTGAAGCCGAGCCTCCGCACGTCCCGCGTCGTCGCGAAGTGGAAGTACGAGGTCCGCTACTTCTGGGTCCTGCTGTGGGGCTACCTCGACGACGAGGGACGCGGCCTCGACATCCCCAAGACCATCGCCGGGGACTGCTTTCCCCTCGATGAGAAAGTCACCCCCGCGACGATCAACCGGTGGCTCGACGTGATCGCGACCACGAAGGTCGAGGAGGACCGCGAACCACCCCTGTGCCGGTACGAGGTCGGCGGCCGACGGTTCATCCACTCCGTCTACTGGGGCGAGCACCAACGACCCAACCGGCCCAGCGCCTCACAACACCCTCAATGCCCAATCCATGACGGGCTCACGGACCCGGTCACGGAGCCATTCACGGAGCCATTCACTGAATCAGTCAGTGAGCCCCCATTGAGTCCCCATGTGCTGGAATTTGAGGGTTTGACAGAAGGGGAATTTGAGGGCGGCGGCGTGAGCCACTCACGGACACCGCCAGGCCCGACGACCGACCAAGAACCCTTTCCGAAATGCCCAAAACACCACAATCACCCCGACCCGCCAGCCTGCCGGGACTGCCTCGCCGCCCGAACAGCCCACGCCGTTTGGGCCGCCGACAGACGCGCCCGACTCGCCGCCGCACCCAAATGTCGCCTCCATCGCGGCGAACTCGCCGCGAACTGCGGCCTCTGCCGCAGCGAAAAACTGGCCGCATCATGACCGAATACCAACCCACGACATCGTGGACGCCCGGAGAGTTGGCCGCCGACGAGCAACAGCACGAGGAATTCAGGCACGGATTCGCGCTCCTGACCCAAGCCTGCGAAGCCGCGGTCGCATCCGGGCGTCCGCACGCAATCATCGTCCGCGACGTCGCGGCCTCACTCCAGTGGATGAACCCGTACCAAGCCCTCACCATGCTCGCCGCTGTCGCGGTCGACACCGCCGCCCGAACCACGCCACCGAGGAGACCCGCATGAGCACCTGCGACTGCTGCGCCAGCCGCAACCGCCCCCACCCATCCCGCGACAACGCCCCCGACTGCACCTGGTGCGGCCGGCCACAAGGCCACACCCTCCACGATCCGCGACGGGGCCGCGCCCTCGGCGCCCTGATCAAAGCCGACGCATCGTGAGCACCGACCCGCTAGACCAGCCCGAGCCCCACGCCATGGAACTGATCATGCCGTTCGTTGCCTGCGCCAGCCAGGAAGGCCCATACGAAGACCAAGCCTTCGTCGCCGGCTACCAATCCGGCCAAATCAACCAGGTACTCACCGTCGGCGCAGCCATCGGAGCCCGCAGCTTCACCTTCACGATCTACACCCCGCTGGCCAAGCAGATGGACCTCATCGGCATGCGCCACGGCTACGACACCGCGACCACCATCCTCGACGGCTACGAAATGTGGTCCACGGTCACCTTCACGAGGAGCGTGTCGTGAGCACCGACCACAAGCCCGACTGCGTCCTGGACCCGCTACACCGCGCCGCATGCGCGCGGTTCATGCCACGGGTCGTGGATCAGATGTTCAGCTACGAGGAGGCATCCCGCAGCCTCGCCCGCGCCTTGTACCCGAACACGTTCCCGGACAACGGCGCGCAGCCGATGCTGTGGCCCGCCCCCTATGAGCCGAGAGGCTGACCGATGAGCCAAGACCCGCGCTGGAGCGCCGAGACCGAGAGGCAGTTGGTGACGCGCGCCATCCACCGGGCCAGCTGCTACGACTCCTGGGAGGAGTGCTGGGTCGAGGGCAAGCACCGTCGGGCGGTCCATGAGGTGCTCACCGCCCTCGCCGAAGCCGGCCTACTCGTGGTGCCCCCGGACACCACGGCGCGGGACGAGGCGCGGCGACGAGGACGGATCCTCTCCCTCGTCAGCGACACCGTGGCCGACCTCCTGTACTACGACCGCAAGGAGGACAGCACCGTGCCCGTGGGCGCCATCGACGCTGCCGTCGCGGCCGGCGAGATCACGGTGGACGAGATCACCGCCGCGTTTCGGGCCGCCCTCATCGAAGGGAGCGGGACGTGAACGATCTTGTGACCTGGGTGGCCGAACGCGAGGCCGCCGCCGAGGCTCGCGGCTACCAGCAGGCCGCAATCGACATCGCCGACAAGATCCGCCGCGAGTTGGTCTGCTGCGACGCCTACGACCGCCACCGGGACTCGCGCGAGGACGGCACGCACGCCATCTGCTTTTGGGGCGAAGCCTCGGCCCGCCTCGCCCAGGACCTCGCGAAGGAGCGCACCCCGTCAGACGAGAAGCCCCTCGCGACCGGCGGACCCGTCAAGCCCGGCCACGTCTACATCGTCGGCGAGGCACCGCCCGCCCTGGAGCTGGTCGAGGCCGAGGTGCGTGCTGCCCGGAAACGCCGTGCCATCCAGACCGGGCACGCATGCCCAGAACCCGGATGCGGCGTCAGCTACCGCCATCAGCACGGCGACGTCTGGTGGCCGCCCGAAGGAGAACCGTGGCCGCCACGCGGCAGCCTGGAGAGGCGCGAGAAGCCGGCACCCACCTGCCCTGTGTGCGGCGAGCATGTCACCGGTTTCGAGTCCGAGCCCGGCCACCCCATCCCGAACTCGGGCGGCTACGTGACGTACCTGTCGATCCTGACGAAGTACGACCCGTGTGGCCACGTCTCCCGGAGGGCCGCGCCCGATGCCTGAGACCACCATGCACTGCCAGCTGTGCCCCGAGGTCACCGCCGCACCCGACCTCGCGCGGCTCCTGGCCGACACCGCCGACCACGTCCGGATCATGCACCCCGACGTGTGGGACGGCCACGTCCAGATCGAGGCGGAGACGCACCGGTGATCGAGGTTGAGATCGACGCCGGAGGGCGCAAAGTCACCGTCAAATGCCCCGACACCGGCATCAGCGCCAAGGAGATCCTGGCCGAGGTACGGGCGGCATGGAAGGACACCGACGGAGCGGTACGGGCGACGGAAGGGCCGGCGTTCGGGCTCAACACGCAGCAGCGGGCCAACGCCGTGTCGCCGATGAGCATGGGCGCGGGCGGCGGACGGACCGGGTACGTGCTGGAGCCGAGAGCGGAGGACGAGTGAACTGCGCCATCTGCGGCCGGCCCTCCGAGACCCGGGTCTGCGAACCCGACCGGACCCGCATGCTCGCCCACCTCGCCCAAATCCCCGTCATGCACGCCCAACTCGGCCCCGCCCTGGTCCCCGGGCAAGCCCAAGGCCAGCGGGTCACCGGATCCCGCGAAGCACCACTACCGCTCCGGGTCGACGCCCTCGACCTCGGCATGCCCGCCCGCGCCGGCCAGATCCACGACGACCTCGGCGACCAGACCGGCATGCCCTCCGTCGCATCCGTCCTCGACTCCTGGGTCCGGGACTGGCGCGACACCCGGGCCCGAGGCGAGGCCGCACCACTGCCCACCGTCGTCACCCTCGCCCGATGGCTCACCGACCGACTCGACTGGGCCTGCGACCACCACGGCGCCATCGACGAGTTCGCCGGCGAACTCCACCGCCTCACCCGGGCGCTCAGGGGCACGCTGGGGCTGTACGAGGTACGGCCCGCCCTGCTGGACGCACCATGCTCCCGATGCGACGCCAGAGCCCTCCACAGGCTGCCGGGCGAAGACCGGGTCGAGTGCGGGGCATGCGGCAGGCTACTCACCGAGGATGAGTACGGGCGCTGGTGCGGGCTGCTCGTGGCCAACGGCAAGGAGGCGGCTTGACGACGTGATCAACGCTGGTTAACCTAGGCGCCAGCACCAGTCTGCCCAGCGCACCAACACCACGCTGCGGAGGTGACGGTGCCAACCCAAGACATGGACGCGCTCCTCACCGCCGTCGAAGCCGCCACCGCCTTCCACACCTCCATCGCCGTCATCCTCATGTGGCGCAACCGAGGCACCCTCACCCCCATCCGCAAAGACTGGCGAGGACGCCACCTCTACCGGTGGGGCGACCTCCTCGATGCCGAACGCGGAGCACGGCAAACCCGCGCCCGCATCGGGCTACCACCCCGCGCCCTCCAGGCCACCCCATACGAGCGGTGTCGTGGATAGCCTCCGCGACCTGTGGCAGCTCGTACGCAAGCTGCGGCTCCAAGAACACCTCACGGACCTCGACACCAAGGTCGCCCGCCTCGGCGACCTTCTCGGCGCCGTCGCCGCCAAGGAGCAGCGCTCCGCCCAAACCCTCACCTCCATCCCCGTCGGCACCACCGACGTCACCGTCACCTGGCCCGCCTCATGGCCCGACCCCGGATACGGCGTCTACCCCACACTCATCACCGGAGCCGCCGCCACCGGACTCATGGGCGTCACCCTCAAGACCGGGACGAAGACACCTGAGGACTGCGTGGTCACCGTGGCCAACCGCACCGGCGGAACCGTCGCCAGCGCCGGACTGGACGTGCTCGGAGTACGGACCTGACATGCCACGCGCAGCCAAGATCTGCACCACGCCAGGCTGCACCGAAGTCATCCCAGCAGGAACCTTCTCGCGCTGCACGCAGCACCGCACCGCAGCCGACCGGAACCGCGGCACCTACCTCCAACGCGGATACGGCAAAGCCCACCGCACCCACTTCCGCGCAGCCGTACTACGCAGAGACCCCCTCTGCGTATGCCCCGAAGCAGCACACGGACACGGGCCACAGTGCCTCACACCCAGCAGCCATGCAGACCACTACCCACTGGACAAGCGCCAGCTACGCACACGAGGCATGGATGAGCATGACCCAGCCCATGGGCGTGGGCTATGCGAGTCATGCCACGACAAACACACATCCCATGCCCAGCCAGG
>JAZJZE010000019.1:0-10416 GCA_040390065.1 bacterium
ATCGCGCTAGGCGGGCATCCAGGTACTTGTTCGTGCGCTCATGGTAGGTGGGTTTCTTGGCTTTCATGTCGTCACTCCATTGGGTTTATAGCAGGAGCCAATGTCGCCGCAAACAGCGATTTGGTGCGGTTTCCAGGTGTCCAGGACCTGGGCAGCGCGGTCTCGAAAAGAGGCTCCTGCACCAAAGAGTGATACTTAGCCCCGTAGTCTAGCGGTCAAGGATAGGGGCCTCTGGAGCCTTTGGCATCGGTTCGAATCCGGTCGGGGCTATCCGAGGCGGGCCGCGAAGCGGTCCCGCGAGGCAGACACGACCGGGTTTGCCGAGGCCGCCGCAGGTCGGCCGCGGTATGGCAACGGCTGCGCTTGCGCGGCCGTTGTCTCGAATCCGGTCGGGGCTATCCGAGGCGGGCCGCGAAGCGGTCCCGCAAGGCAGACACGACCGGGTTTGCCGAGGCCGCCGTAAGCAGGCCGAGGAATGGCAACGGCTGCGCTTGGGCGGCCGTTGTCACGAATCCGGTTGGGACTCTTGGTTGCGTCAGTGCCACGGCGCCGGGAAGAACGCCATGATGACGCCGTTGACGTACACCAGGGTGGCTACGGCGAGGGCGGTCGTGATGGCCCACGTGGCCTTGTTCCAGCGCCACACCTTGAGGCCGTCGAGGGCGACGCCGAACAGGAGGATGGGCAGGAGGTTGAAGAGCGCCAGCACGGAATTGACCTGCGCGACGAGGCCGAAGACGGTGGGCACCGTGTCGCCGGGGTTGATGCTGATGGCGAAGGGGAAGGCAATCCATGCGACCACCAGGTTGAGGCTGGGGCCGACGAGGCTGATGACGCCGGATTCCTTCCGGGTGACGCTTCCCTGGATCCAGGTGGCGCCAGGGAGGGCGACGAGCAGTCCGAACATCGACATGACGAGCGCCATGAGGAGGCCGACGAGGGCGGCGCGGAACTCGGCCCAGTGCCCGTAGCGTTGGGCGACGATCTTGTGGGCCAGTTCGTGCAGGACGAAGCCCGTCGTCACGGCGACGAAGGAGGCGAGGAGGAGGAGTTGCCCGGGGACAAGGCGGTCGGGGAACTTGTCTGGGCCGCGCACGATGGCGAAGGCGTAGGTCAGGATGCCGGCGCCGAGCGCCAGGTGCAGCATCTCGACGGCGCTGAAGGAGATGCGTGGCGTGCCCTGGTGGACTGGCCCGCGCCAGGGGTCCGGCGGCGCCGTCGGGGGCCGCGGCGGCGTCGGGGTGGGGGCCGGCGGTGGGCGGTTGCCGTAGAACGGGTTGCGGCTGTCCATCACGTGCCTCCGTACCCGCGAGCGAGGAGGAAGAAGAAAACCCCATGGGCTGCCAGCGAGCCGACTGTGGTGAGGCTGGCGACGGTGAGGACGCGCACGACGCGGTTGCCCCAGAATTGCCGTGCGGTCTCGATGGTCTTCACGGCCTGGAAGTCGGAAACGAGGGGCGGCTTCACCTTCGCCTGGACGAGGCCGGCCAGCGTGCCGGAACTGATGCCGCGGATGGAGAGCACACTGGTAAACGGGGCCGCGACGGCGCCGGTCAGGATGGCAAGCGGGTGGCCGAAGGCGATGGCGGCGCCGAGGCCGGCGAGGATGAAGTGCGTCGCGAACCAGAGGTAGAAGGCGCGCCGCAGTTGGTCCCAGTTGCCTTGCAGGATGAGCACGGCAAACAGCAGACCCAGCAGGAGCGGCACGAGGAGGAACAGCACCTTGCCCACCGTGATGCGGCGGCGCGGCACCTCCAACAGCGGGGCACGAGGCGGGATGCTCTCGGGGACGGTGAGATGGTTGCGGATTCCCGGCATGTGGCCTGCGCCGACCACGGCGACCAGGCTGCCCAACCTGGAGCGCTCCTCGATGTGGCTGGCCATGAAGGTGTCGCGCTCGTCGATGAGGGCGACCTTGACCTCGGGGGCGTAGCGGGCGAACTCCTCGGTCATGCGCGTGATGGCATCGGACTTGAGCATCTCCTCGACGTCCATGGGCGCCGCGGGCTTGTCCTCGGGAAGCATCTGCTTCAAGACGTGCCATGCCAGACGCGTCTTGGCCCAGAAGCCCATGGTGCCGAAGCCGCGCTTCAGGGTGACTGCGATGCTGCGGTCGATGAGGACCACCTCGGCGCCGACCTCGTCCGCGACCTGGACGGCCCGCAACAGCTCGGAGCCGGGCGGCACGCCAGTCTCCCGGCCCATCTGGGCCTGCATCGCGCCAAGGTACAATTGCAGCAGGAAAAGGTGCTGCTTCTTCTCTTTCAGGACCTTGAAGATGTCCGTGCGCTGCCACGCCTCGGGATCCTTGAGAGCCTGCAAGCGCACCGGGTCGAGTTCGACGAGGACCTGCTTCGGCCGCAACTCGCGGATGGTGCGCTCGACCTCGTCGACGCTCGTGGCCGAGATGTGCGCCGTGCCGATCACCACCACGCCGTCGCGCATCGTCTCGATCAAGGCAGGCCGACTCGGCCACAGGGGCACCGCATAAGAGGGTTCGGAGGCGCGCCGCGGCGGCGGGGAACCGTATCCACCGACGCCACCGATGCAACCGGCATGATTCCCATCATCCGTTCCATCGGCCTCATCCGTCGCTTGGTTCGCGACCTACCGGTCCACCGATACAACCGATGCAACAGATACGACGTCCCGCATCGGTTCCATCGGTTCCATCTGTTGATGGGTTTGCCACGGGCGGGTCAACCGATGCAACGGATGCGACGCCGAACGGTTCGATCGGTTTCATCGGTTGCTGGGCTGGGCGCCGGTTAGGTTCAAGAGCGGTCCTTCTGTGGCGAAGCCAATGGGTGCCATCATCGTCACCGGCATTCCCGGTGTCGGCAAGACGACCGTCATGGAGGCCGCCGCGAAGGCGAAGGGCCTCGAGATCGTCAACTTCGGCACGGCGATGTACAAGGTCGCGCACGCGCGCGGCTGGGCCAACGACCGCGACGACATGCGCAAGATGCCGCCGTCGCAGCAGCGCGAAGCCCAGAAGGCCGCCGCAAAGGCCATCGCCGGCATGGGCGACGTCATCGTCGACACGCACTGCACGGTCAAGACGCAGACCGGCTACTTGCCCGGGCTTCCGTCCTGGGTGCTTGCCGAATTGGAGCCCAGCGTCATCGTCCTCGTCGAAGCGAAGCCGGAGGACATCTTCCGGCGCCGTTCCAACGACGCCAGCCGGCACCGCGACATCGACTCGGTCGAGGCCATCAAGGAGCATCAAGAATACAATCGCCGCTTCGCCGCGGCCTATGCAACCCTCACAGGAGCCACCGTGCACACCATCCACAACCGCGAAGGCCAAGTCGAGGACGCCATGCGGCAGATCCTCCCCGTCGTCGACCACGTCGTCTCCGCGAAGGTGCGCTGATGGCCGACGCAGCCCCCGCCCCGCCGCGGCAGAAGATGAGCCTGCTCACCATCGCCAGCCTGGTCGCCGTCTTCCTCGTCCTCTTCAACCCGCAACTACGCGGGGAGCTCGGCCGCTACGCCGGCTTCGTCATGGAGCCCCTCATCGGATTCGGCGGCCACTTGCCGGTCCTGACCATCCTCCTGGCCGGCGCCATCCTGGTGGTCGCCTCCACCGTCGTTCGCCACTTCACCACGGATTGGCTCGAGACGGCGCGCACGCAGCAGGAGATGCGCCACTTCCAGCGCGAGATGATGAAGGCGCGCAAGGAGAACAACACCTACAAGATCAAGGTGCTCACGGAGTTGCAGCCCAAGATGATGGCGAAGAGCCAGAAGCTGCAAGGGGCGCAGTTGCGTACCATGCCGCTCACCATGATCCTGGCCGTGCCGCTGTTTGCCTGGCTCGGCGTCTGGCTGTACCAGTTGGACTACACCTGGTACTCGGCGCCGTGGAACGCCAACGTCGACATGTTCACCACCAACGGCATCGTGCCGCCTTGGAACACGAGCGTGTTCCCGCACTGGGTCCTCCTGTACATCTGCCTGAGCATCCCGCTCGGCTCGTGGGTGCAGAAGGCCATGAAGTACCTGTCCTGGAAGGAGCGCTGGCAGAAGCGCCACCCCGAGGCGCACGGATGAGGGCCCGCGGGGCCTCAGAGCCGGGGGCGCCCCACCGGCCCGCCGAGGGACGAGCGTGACGACGGTCACGGTGGGCGGCTTGCCGGGGACGGGCACGAGCACGCTGTGCAAGTTGCTCTCCGAGCGCTTGCAGATGCCGTACCACTACGCCGGCGCCATCTTCCGCGAAGAGGCCCGTCGCCGCGGCTTGAGCCTGGCCGACTTCGGTGCGCTCTGCCAGAAGGACCCCGCCATCGACGAGGCCTTGGACGACCGGCAACTCTTCCTCCTGAAGCGCGGGAACCTCATCATGGAGGGTCGCCTGTCGGGCTGGCTCGCCCACCGGCACCGCCTCAACGCCCTCAAGGTCTGGGTCAGCTGCGAGGAGAAGGAACGCATGCGACGGCTCGTGCAGCGCGACGGCGGCGACCTGGAATCGCAGCGCGAACTGACATGGGCCCGCGAGCAGTCGGAGGCCGACCGGTACCGGCGCTACTACGGTGTCGACCTCAAGGACATGGCGTACTACGACTTGGTCCTGGACTCCACGGGGCTCAAGCCGGAGGAGCTCGCGGACCGCGTCCAGGCAGCCCTCGCCGTGCAGGCGGAGAAGCACTGAGACCATTCACCTGCCTGCCCGATTGGGTTATGCGGGTGGAGGCGGTGAAACGACTGTGCACGTGAGCCACCCCTTCCTCCGGGATGGGGCCATCGAGTTCCGCGGCTACCAGGCGAACCTGGCCCGCATCGCCGCCGTGCAGGATACACTCGTGGTGCTGCCGACGGGCATGGGCAAGACCGTCGTGGCCACCCTCGTGCTGGCCGATGCGCTGCGTGCCGGCGCCAAGCGCGTCCTCGTCCTCGCCCCGACGCGGCCTCTCGTCGAGCAGCACGCCGCCAGCCTGAAAGCCGTCCTTGCGGCGCCCTGGCCCGATGCCGTGCACGCCCTCACCGGCACCGCGTCGCCGAAGAAACGCGAGGCGGCCTACGGTGCGGAGACCGCCATCGTCACGGCGACGCCGCAGGTCGTGCACAACGACATCCTTGGCGGACGCCTCGACATCGCGGCCTTCGACTGGGTCGTCTTCGACGAAGCCCACCGCGCCGTCGGCGATTACCCGTACGTCTTCATCGGCCAGGAAATGCAGGCCCGCGCGCCGAAGTCCCGGCGGCTTGGCCTCACGGCGAGCCCAGGCCACGAAGTGCGCAAGATCGAGGAGGTCCGCGCCGCCCTCGGCCTCGGGCACGTCGAGATCCGTACGCCCGCCGACCCGGACGTCGCGCCATACGTCCAGACCATCGCCATGGAATGGGAGACGCTGCCGCTCCCCCCGACGATGGCGCGCGTCAGCGCCAAGCTGCACGAAGCGCTTGCCGAGCGGATCAAGGCCCTGAAGGCCGCAGGCTTCCTGAAGACCTCCGGGAACCGGCCGAACCGACGGGAACTTCTCATGCTCGGCGGCGAGTTGCAGGCCCGGCTGGCCAAGACGCCGAATCCCGAATCCAACCTGTACGCGGGTCTCTCCTTGCAGGCGCAAGCGATGAAGATCCAACACGCCATCGAGCAGGTCGAGACGCAGGGCGCCGCCGCCTTCGTCGAGTACGCGGAGAACCTGCGCGCCGAAGCCAAGAGCGCCAAGGCCACGAAGGCCAGCCGCTCCGTCGCCGACGACGCCCGCGTCAACGAGGCGTACCAGGTCGCGCGGCACGATGACGCCGAGAACCCGAAGCTTGGCCGCACGGGCGTCCTCGTGCAGGAGCAAGTGGAACGCGACGCGGGGGCGCGCATCATCGTCTTCACGCACTACCGCGCCACGTGCGAACTCGTGGCGGCCCATCTTGCCAAACTCCCGGGCGTTCGGCCCGTCGTCTTCGTCGGCCAGCAACGGCGCGGCACGCAGGAGGGCCTCTCGCAGAAGGAGCAGCGGGCTGCCCTCGACCGCTTCCGCGCCGGCGAGCACAACGTCCTCGTCGCCACCTCCGTCGCCGAGGAGGGCCTGGACATCCCCGACACGGACCTCGTCATCTTCTTCGAGCCCATCCCGAGCGAGATCCGCTCCATCCAGCGCCGCGGCCGCACTGGCAGGTCGCGCGCCGGCCGCGTCATCGTGCTCATGACGAAGGGCACGCAGGACGAGGCGGCCCATTGGTCCGCCCGCCGCAAGGAGCAGCAGATGGTGAAGGAACTGCAAGGCCTCCGCCAAGTCGTGGAGCGCACGGAGGCGCAAGGCCCGGCCATGCAGCCGCCCATCCAGCGCACCGGGGCCCAAGCGACCCTCGACGCCATGCCAAGGGCCACAACGAGGGCCGCGGGACCGGCGCCGCAGGCGTCACTCGGCGCCGCGCCGCGCATCATCTTCGATTCACGCGAGCAGGCAGGCGGCGTCGTCCGGCACTTGCATGATCTCGGCTGCGAACTCGAAGGCCGTAGCCTCGACATCGGGGACTACGTCCTGTCCGACCGCGTCGTCGTCGAGCGCAAGGCCACGGCAGACTTCGTCGACTCCCTCGTCGACGGCCGCCTCTTCGAGCAGATGAAGGCCATGAAGACGTATCCTAGGCCCATCCTCGTCATCGAGGGCGAATCCCTGTACGGCCACCGCAACGTCGCCGCCGAGGCCATCCTGGGGGCATTGGCATCCGTGTCCATCGACTACGGCATCCCGGTCCTCACCACCCGTGACCCGCTCGAGACGGCACGGTTCCTGCACGCCGTCGCCAAACGCGAACAGCAACGCGAACAACGCAAACTCGCCGTGCGCCCCGGCCGCCCGACCACGGACCGCGAGCAGCAGATCTTCCTCCTCGGAGGCCTCCCCGGCGTCTCAGCCGTGCTGGCCGAACGCCTCCTCGACACCTTCGGCTCGGTGGAGCGCGTCATGGCGGCAACGGCCAGCGAGTTGGCACGCGTCGACGGCATCGGCGAGGGCAAGGCCGCCGAGATGCGCCGCATCCTCGAACTCGAATGGCTGGCGCAAGCCGTTTCGCGGTAAGCGACTGCGCCCATAGCAAGTGTTTAAGAAACGCCTCCCGTCGCCGCGCCCGGGGGCAGGACGGCCCCGTTCCTTTCCTGGTGACTCCCATGGCAACACGCATCCAGAACATCAACACCAGTCTCGAGATGCTCACCGAGGACACGAGCGTGCCCCGCAACATCCGCCGCGCCGCCGAGCAGATCAAGGCGCTCCTCTCCGAGGGCGACAAGCCGCTCGACATGCGCAAGGCGAAGGCCATGAGCACCCTCGACGACATGGCCAACGACCCCAACATCCCGCTGCACGGCAGGACGCTGGTGTGGAACATCATGAGCCAGTTGGAAACGCTGGCGTAACGTTCAGCGCACTTCCGACCCAGGCGAAACACCGCCGTCGACCGGCCACCCCATCCTCCGACGTCGGCGACCGCAATGAGGTGGCCGCGTGGCTGGTTTCGACCCGGCACGGAGGCACGTTTTCACGGATGACGACAGGGCCCAATCCGTGCGCATCCATGCCATTGGGGTTTGCTCGCGAGGCTCGGGCGGCCTGGGAGAACTGGAACTGACTGCGGAGAAGGGGAGTTGGGTCCGGTTCTCCGGTCGGCTCCGTTTCTCCCAGGCCTCCCATACCACCGTTCCCTCCCAATGCCGCCTTCGTGGGCGGCGGCCCGGTTTCATCTGTTGCATCTGTTCGATCTGTTGACCCGCCGTCGGAGCCGGGGCCGTCGGCTGGCGAGCAATCCACCCCCCGCCTTTGGCACAAGACATGCCCTCCGGGCGCGATTCCCATTCCTTACATAGGCCCTCTCCGAGTAGGCTCCTGAAACGATGGGTCTGCGTCGCCAGGTCGGCATCATCTACGGCAACGCGTCGGCGACGGCGTTCGAGATGGCGGTGGGCGATGGTGAGCTGAAGCGCCTGGACTACGTGGAGGTCGAATCGGAAGGCCACCGTGTGCTCGGGCAGGTTGACGCCGTCGAGAGGCGCAGCCGCCTGTCGTACGAGGAGGCCATCGCGATTCCAGAGGGCCTCGCCGCGGACCAGGAGGACCAGTTGTCGGCCTCGGTGCGCATCATCGGTTGGCGCGACATGCAGGGCCGCGTGCAGACGCCGCGTTCGCCGTTTCGTGCCGGGGTGCCCGTGCAGAGCGCCGACGACAAGCTGGTGACGGCGGTCTTGGGCCTGGAGAACGCTCCCGACGAGGGTGCCTATCTCGGCTTCGTCAAGGGCAGTCGCATCCCGGTCACGTTGTCGATGGACACGTTGGCGCAGAAGCACTTGTCCGTGCTCGCCAAGACGGGCGCCGGCAAGTCGTACACGGTCGGCGTCATCCTCGAGGAGTTCCTGAAGGCGAAGGTGCCGCTCGTCATCCTCGACCCGCACGGCGAGTATGGCAGTCTGCGGAGCCCCAACATCGACGAGGCGGAACTGGAGGCGATGGCGCGCTACAAGGTGCGGCCCAAGTCGTTCCAGTCGCAAGTCAAGGAGTATGCGCTCGACACGAACCTCAATCCGGACGCCCAGCGGCTCGTCCTGGAGGGCATCAACCTGGAGGGCCGCGAGATCGTCGACATGCTCGGCGGCAAGCTCTCCGGCGGCCAGGTGGGCGTGTTGTACCAGGCCATCAAGGAAGTGAAGGAGCACTTGCCGGCGTACACGCTGCGCGACATCATGGATGGCGTCAACCGCAACAAGTCGAACGCGAAGTGGAACGTCCTCAACGCCCTCGAAGTCCTGGAGTCGACGAAGGTCTTCGACATCCGTGGCACGCCGGTTCGCGAACTCGTTGCGCCGGGCCAATGCACAATCATCAACCTGAAGGGTGTCAGCCCGGACATCCAGGAAATTGTCGTCACGCGGATTGCCGGGATGCTCTGGGAGGCGCGCAAGCGCAGCGAGATCCCTGCGCACATCCTCGTCGTCGAGGAGGCGCACAACTTCTGCCCGGAGCGCAACGTCGGCAACGCCGTCTCCGGCCCGATCATCCGCACCGTCGCCTCCGAGGGCCGCAAGTTCGGCCTCGGCCTCGTCATCGTGAGCCAGCGGCCGGCCAAGATCGACAAGAACGTCCTGTCGCAATGCAACACGCAAGTCGTCCTCAAGGTCACGAATCCGAACGACCTCAAGGCCATCGTGCAGAGCGTCGAGGGCATCTCGAACGAGGTGGCCGACGAGGTCCAGCGTCTTGCCGTCGGGGAAGCCCTCGTTGCCGGCGGCGGCCTCACGCAGCCGGTCTTCGTCTCCGTGCGGCCTCGCCAGACGGCACACGGGGGCCGCAGCGTCAGCGTCCTGCACCAGGACGAGGAGGAGGTCGACGAGGAGGAAGCCATCGCGGCACCAGTTTCGCCGTTGCCTCCACCGCGGGCCGCGGTCGCCATGCCGACGCCCGAACCAGTGGTGCCCCGCCCTCCGCCGCCGTCACCATCTGCGCCGCCCACGTTCCAGCCCGCCGCCCTCGACGAGGATGAGGAGAAGCCCAGCTACGACGCCCCGCCCGCACGCCCGAGGCGTCTGCCGGGGGCGGAGGCCGGTCCAACCTTGGCCCACAAGTCCCGCACGGTGTGGCTCACGTCGGACGCACACGAGATCCACCGCGTGGCGGCCCGCATCGGGCTCGTCGGCGCCCACCAATTGCCGGAACGCACCCTGCAGATCGTTTCCGACCTCGAGACGGCACTCGAGCGCAACCCCGATGCGCGGCTGCGCCTGCTGCGCGAGATTGCTGACAACGCCTGCTTCGAGGCCGAGCCGGCCTGCATCCGGTGCCCGCTGCGCACCGCGTGCCAGTACCACCGCGAGTTGGAGGGGCAACGGCAAAAGAGTGCCAGCCCCATCCGCCGCTTGTGGCGCAGATGACCATCACCCCGGAACGCATGGCGAAGTACCTGGAGACGACGCGGAAGGCCATCGCGAAGGTGAAGGTGGTCGCGCCGCCCAAGTCGTTTGCCGCGCGCATTGCCGACAACTTCCTCGACATGGCCAAGAGGTACCACGCCGATGCCATCCATTTCGAGGCGGCAGGCGACTTCGTGAACGCGTTTGCCACGGTCAACTACGCGCACGGCTGGCTGGACGCCGGCGCCCGACTGGGAGTCTTCGACGTCGGCCAGGACGACGTGCTCTTCACGCTCTTGGACTAGAGGCCGTTTCATAACTGCCAGGGTGCCTGCGTCATTTTCCGGCCTTCGCAATCCCGTTGCGGGCGGCCGCCGGCGGGCCGGCAGCCCGCCAAGGCCGCCCGCGACGGGAGTGTGTGGCCGGAAAATGACCCGGAGGGCGCGCCGCTTTACGGCGGATGGCGTCGTCGGAATTGCCTCGGCGTGGCGGTGCCACGCGGTCGGCAACTCCCCCTAGCCCTCCTTGCAAACCGGCGCGCGCAGGCTTCCTGGAAGTTATGAAACAGC
>JAZJZE010000020.1:0-1849 GCA_040390065.1 bacterium
GCCGCGCTATCCAGAATCGACCTGCTCGAGCAATACGCGAAGGCCCAAGCCGAGGCCAACCAGACTCTCGCCGTCGCGTCCAAGGAAACGCTGGCCCGACGGGACTTGAAAGCCCTCGTCGCCCGCTGCCTGGTCATCTGGCTCGAGGTCGACGCTCGGGGCTCGGTGACGGCAGAGGACTGGACCCGGATCGGGGAGGTGCTCTCGGAGGCGGGGTTGCCGACGGAGAAGCCATGAACCCCACCCGCCAAGCCGCTGCCGATTACCTCGCCCGAGGCTTCCGTCCGATCCCGATGTGGGGGGTCACCCCGGACGGGCGCTGCCGCTGCGGGGGCACCGAGTGCAACGCCGGCAAGCACTGCACCGACGAGACCGAGAAGCGCTGGAAGGACGGCGCCCCCTTCCGGGAGACCGAGTTCGGCGCCGAGCACAACATCGCCCTTGCGCTCGGCCCCTGGCGTTCCGGAAAATGGCTGGTCTGCCTCGACATCGACGGGGCCAAGCATCCCAACGAAGTCCCGGAGATCGCCCGCCATGTGACACCCACCCTGACCCAAGCCTCTCCCCGCGGCCTACACCTGTTCTACTGGGTCCCGGAGTTCACGCCGCTCGGCAACTGGGTGGACGCGTTCCAGTCGAAATACCGCCTCGGCTACGCCGTCGATGTCCGCTACGCCCGCGGCAAGGTGAACGTCGCCCCCTCCCGGACGGCCTTCGGCACGTACACTTGGCAGGACCCCGCGGCGGAGGTGGCCCAGCTGCCCTGGCCCATCATCGATCGCATCCTCGACGAGCGGCGTCGGCGAAAGCTCCCGGTCCTCTCGCGGTGGCAACGGGACGGCAAGCGCGCGTGACACCCGGGAGATCGCACCTCGTCACTTTGGCAACACACCTCGTCAGTTTGACAACTTGGCTTTCAGGCCTCAGACTGCCTCTCGTCATGGCGAGCACCCCCACCGAGCCCCGTCCGTGCGGCTGTAGCCCCGAAGGCAAGCTCTGCCCGAAGTGCATGGCGGTGGTGTCTCGGGAGGACCACGACCGGCACATGCGGGACTGGCTCCGGAGCTTCGGGACCCAACCCGACCCGAGAGCGCCGAGGCGCGTGCTGAGGCTCCTCCCGCCGCCGAGGCCCCGTCTCGGCAGAGGGTCGCCGCGCGATGCCGGGTGAGACGGAGCACGAACGGGTCTCCCGTGTCGCGCTGAACGATTGGCTTCCCGCCACGATGCGGGCGGAGCCACGCGCCGCAGACACGCGCCTCACCGGCGTTCGCATCCCCTACGACAGGGAGACCTGCCTCCGGGTCATTGCCAAGGGCGAGCCCAAGGGGAGCACCTACGAGGACTTCGGCGCCGTGCTGCGCTGGAAGCACGCCACGGCAATGCTCGTCTATTGGGACCGCGATCGCCTCATCGACGACGCTCGGGACTAGCCCATGGCGACCCCTGAGATCGAGCGGTGTGTCTGCCCCCGGTGCGGAACTCCAGACCGCCGGGCCATCACCATCCAGACCTCCCAAGGCCCCATGCGGATCATCGGGTGCGAGTGCGCCCCCAAGGACGGGACGCCTTGCATCGTGGACGCGGCGGCCTGGTGGACCTGCACCGACGAGGAGCGTGCCAAGCTCCAGGCGTTCGCCAAACGCCGGGACTAGCTCCGGGGCCTCTGCCTGCGCGCTGCTGCCAGACCAGCCATTCGCCGCTCAAAGCTACGGACAAGCGGTCCGCCGTCGGACGACCCGGAAGAGAGTACAGGGCGCATCCGCCCTGGTCAGCGCGCAGGGCAAAGGCCCCGCGGCACACCCGCGCCTACCCCTACGTCAAACTTGACGGCGTCAAACAAGACGTGTCC
>JAZJZE010000021.1:0-36236 GCA_040390065.1 bacterium
AGGCAAGGAAGAACGAACCCTTGCCCTTCTCAGCGGACTCCTTCTTGAAGCGCTCAATTTCATGGGCCGGGAACTGTCCCGTGTCCAGCATCAGGCGACCGACGAGGGTCGACTTTCCGTGGTCGACGTGGCCGATCACGACGAGGTTCATGTGGGGCTTGTTGCTTGCCATGGGGATCATCTCTTGTCCCCCTCGGCGCCGCCCTGCGACAACGGCGTAGCGCGTAGCCAGGGGGGGCCTGCGTCTGCGCCGTGGAAGCCTAATCGACTCCGACGGGACCTGGCCAACGGCACCCGAAGGGACCGGCGGCGCAGGCTTTGGACGATTCGCCGAGACAGGGGTGGTATTTGGAGATGACGGCGCGGCCCCCACAGGAGGATACGGGAAAGAAGGGAAAAGGCATGGTCGGGCTCGTCAGACGCTGGGCACGCACGTGGCAAGAGCGGCGGGGGTTCCGCCGTTCTGCTTGGATACGCCGAGCGCCCAGGCTCGCAGGCAGGTGATGGGCAGTTTCGTGATGGCCGCCTTCGGGCTGAGCGCATGGACGTTAGTGCAGGTGTTCGCATGGGGCTCCTCCCATGTGTCGTAGGCGCCGCCGTCGATGTAGTATCCGACGAGGCAGTACTTGGTGACGGTCTCGTTCTGGTCGGCATCGTACGGAATCGCCACGGGGCATTGGAAGAGGATTTGTTCGGCGTCTTCCGCCAGATCCATGGGGCCACAGTTTGCGTTCGTGCCGTTGTACCAGAAGTGACCGTAGTCGCCGTAGTCCCAGCCGTCGGCGTGCGAGACGATGCCGCTGAGCGTGAGCATCGGGTTCTCGTCGAGGACGGGCACCCAGGTGTCCTGGGCCGCGGGCACCACGACCTGCGCTTGGTCGAGCACGTCCCAACCCCCGGTGGACCGGACCTCGCCCATGACAGCGGGCAGGGCGGGTAGAAGGAGGCCGACGACGCGCTGCAGGCGCAAGCTGCCAGCCAGTGGATTCAGCGGCTGCGTGATGTCGACGGTTGCGTTGCATTGCCCCGCAACTCCGGATTGGCTGTTGTATCCGAGAGCAATGCGGGCGTACGGCGGCGCCGTATGCATGCGGAGTTCACTGTCGGCTGCCGTGGTCACGTTGTCGTTGTACAAGGCAAAGTCGTTGTTGCCCAGATCAACGGCCCCGGTCACGTCGACGCTGCCGAGGTTGCACTGGTCCGTCGCGTCCTCGACGGGCGCCACGTGGATCTCCGTGATGCCGATGCTGTCCAGTTGGACCTTGACCATCACCTTGAGGTCGGAGCCGGCCTCGACGAACTTGGGGGCGTCGATCCGTCCGGAGATGTCGAGGACCTTGATGGGGTTCTGGGCAAGCGTCGGAGGCTTGACCTGCGCCGTGGCGGGCATCGGGCCGGCGGCGGTCGTCATCAGGATGAAGGCCGCGAGTGCAGCGGCAAGCAGTCTGGTCGCGATTCGGTCTGTCATGGGTGTCATCCGGGCGCAAGGCCCGGAAGCCCCAAGACACGACTTGAGCAAGGCGTGGAACGCTCGCGCCCTCACCTGTGCGAATTCACTTCCAGCGAAACCACGAGGCCTGGCGCCGCCTCGTCTGGATGGGATGCAGCGGCGTCTAGCTGGTTGGCGCGGGGGCAGGCCGGGCACGTCGGGCAAGGTGGGTGACCGCAACGCCGACCGCGGCAGTGAGGGCCGCCAGGCCCGCAAAGGTTCCCATGAAGGTGACGACCGAGGGCACCCATCGTCCTGCCGCGTCTTCCTGGAGCGCCCCTGCGACGACGAGTGTGGCAAGCGCCCCCGGCAGGGACCCGGCCCAGAACCAGTTCGCCTCTCGGCGGCCGGTCACGCCAGCAATGCCCGCAGCCAGGATGCCCAGGCCCACGCATGCCGCCACGGCTAGGACAGCGGAGAGGACGATGGCGCCGGCACCCGTCTGCGGGGCCACGAGCAGACAGCCTTCGGGGCCTTGGTTTCCGGCGGCGCACGCGCCACCGACCTTGATGGTCTCGAAGCCGATGCGCCAGGCGGCGGCGGCACCGACGGTCAGAAGCGAGCCGACGAGGATTGCGAGGGGGTTTCGCATGCAGTCCCCACGAGCTCCTAGGCAATAACCACCGTCGGACACTCGTTGGTGTTGGACTGGCGGTCTCTCCTGGGGCACCCCAGATGGCCGGGCCGGCAGTGCGTTATAGCAAGACTTCGTACCCGAAGCGATGGTCCGCTATGGGCCGTCAGTTGAATACCATGGGATACGATGATCGAGGCCCCCCCCGCGGTGGCGGCGGCGGTGGCGGATTTGGACGCGGGCCCCCCCGCGAAATGCACAAGGCCGTCTGTTCGGACTGCAAGAAGGAGACCGAGGTCCCCTTCAAGCCGACCGAGGGACGCCCTGTCTACTGCCGCGACTGCTACCCGAAGCACGCTCCGCCTCGCCCGAACCGCTTCTAAGCGGCCAAGGTCGAGTTTCCCTTCTCCCCTTCTCCTTCGTTTTTGATTGGCTTTTCTTGGCAGCGCCAGTCGTCGCAAGCTTCACCTCGTGCTCCGGGGTACGGCGTCCATGCGCGCGTCGACCGTCGCCGTCATCCTCCTCGCCTCCGTCATGGTCGGCGGCTGCACTTCTCCCCCCAACCCGCGCACGGGTCCTGACCTGCTCGGTTGGCGCTTGGACTGTGGCCTTGGCCTGATCGAGGCGGCGACGGACCCCGCTTGGCTGCAGGACTGCGAGGCGCGGGCCAGCCACACGGTCGGGCCCAAGCAGGAAATCTGGCTGGCGGTCAACCCGACCGATTCCCAGAACGTGGTGCTGGCGGCCAAGGACAACAACCCCGCCTCCTCGGCGGCGTGCGTGTGGAACGGCGTGTTTGTGACCCATGACGCGGGCGCGCACTGGAAGGACGTCACGATCGGCGGTCGCTACTCCGACCGGAAGCCTGGCGAGCTCTGGTACGGCTATGCGTGCAACACCGACCCCATGTTCCGCTTCGGCGCCGACGGACAGCTGCACTACGCCGTCGAGATGTACAACCTGGGCGGCACGAATTCCCACGGCCCCGGCGGGCCGAGCCCGCAGACCGGGCGGCCCTACATCCAACCAGGGTGGCGCCTGGTTCTCGCCACAAGCAAGGACGGCGGCGACACGTGGCCCACGGTCGTCGAGCTCGTGGATGGCGACGGGACCGTCGACCTGAACGATTACAGCCGCATGGCCATCTCGCCGAAGACGGGCACAATCATCGAGGCGATTGGTCTGCTGTCCGGCACGGACTTCACGTTGCCCGCCGTCGGGGCGCCGCCCCAGACGACGGACGCCGCGACGCATTCTTACTGCTGGGTGACGGCCAGCGAGGATCATGGCGCGTCGGCCCGGACGCCGGTCGCGGTCGTGCAGAACCCACCCCAGGGCATCGCCTGCCAGGCCATCGCTGTGTCGCCCGAAGGCGTCGTCGTGCTCGGCGGCGAAGTTGGCGGCAGCGCCGTCGGTGGCAAGGAAGGGTCGGGTCACTTCTCGTTCGCCACCAGCACGGACGACGGCAAGTCGTTCGGGGCGTACGCCGGAGGCTTCGACTACGTGTCGCTGCCGGGGCACTTCAACAACACGCGCTTCCGGACCGGGACTAACATCGAGATGGTCTACGACCTCACGACCGGGCCGCGCCACGGCAGGCTGTACGCCATCTACTCGGACTTTTCCCGCGGCGACGCGGACATCCTGCTGCGCACAAGCAAGGATGATGGAGCGACGTGGAGCCAGGCGGTCCGAGTCAACGACGGCGGCGACGGTTCGGACCAGTTCATGCCCAACATGGCGGTGGCCGGCGACGGCTCGCTGCACGCTTTCTGGATGGACCGCAAGCACGACCCTCAGGGCCGCCTCATCGGCATCACCCACGCCGTCAGCCTCGACGGCGAGCACTGGCAGGAGGAGCGCGTCACGTCCGTGAGCTGGGACGGTGACCTCGGGGTCCACCAGGAAGGGTTCCCGTTCATTGGGGACTACCTTGGCGTCGATGCGGTGGGCAACGACGTGTGGGGAGGCTTCCCTGACGCCTCCAACGGGGCGACCACCGTCGTCGCCGCAGCGCACGTCGTCAAGGCGTGAGTCCGCCCCGGGCGGCGGCCTCGAGTGCAACAAGGCTTTTCCCCGCTGGCCAGGGTCGCCGTTCATGCGCGCCGCCGTCCCCGTCATCCTCCTGTCCTTCGCTGCCCTGTCCGGGTGCATGGGCGAATCGCCGCCGCCGACCGAGCTGGCCATCCACGGCTGGGCGCTCGACTGCAGCATGGGCAACGCCGAACGCGCCATCCCGGGCGCATCGTGGGCCCAGGACTGTGAGGCCCGCGCCAGCCACACCATGGGCCAGAAACAGGAGATCTGGGTAGCCGTCAACCCGACCGACTCCAACAACGTCGTCATCGGAGCGAAGGACCTCAACCCCGACCTGTCGTCGCACTGCGTGTGGAACGGCATCTCGACCACCGTCGACGGCGGCAGGTCCTGGACCGACGTCCTGCTCGGGGGCAAGTACGCG
Source organism: bacterium (assembly GCA_040390065.1). Taxonomy (GTDB): domain Archaea; phylum Thermoplasmatota; class E2; order JACPAO01; family JAHFTW01; genus JAHFTW01. The sequence continues at coordinate 4,525 of JAZJZE010000021.1, forward strand.
GACCGCAAGCAGGGTTCGCCCTACTACGGCTATGCGTGCAACACGGACCCCATGGGGGTCTTCACCGCGGACGGCACGCTCCACTGGGTCGTCGAACTCTACAACCTCGAAGGCCACGACGGCTACGGCCCGCTCGGAGCCGACCCGTCGTCGGGCCGCGGCGTCCTGCAGCCGGGCTGGAAACTCGTGCTTGCCATCTCGCACGACAAGGGCCTGAGCTTCCCCGAGGACCAGGCCGTCACCCTGGAGTACGGCGACGGCATCGCCGCCCTCAACGACTACTCGCGCATCACGAACAACCCCACGACCGGCTCCACGGTCACGGTCATCAACACGTACTACCCGGGCTTTGCCGCCAACGCGGTCCCTCTGCCGATTGGTGGCGTCGTGTGCAGCGTCATTGCCTACCGCGGCGCCGGCGAACCGGTGCAGCCGCTGCCCCTCCAGCCCACCCTCCAGACGGGCACGGCCAACCCGAACGGCATCAACTGCAACGCCATCGCGGCCGACTCCAAGGGCACGATCACGCTCGCCGGCATCGGCGCAGCCGCTCCCACCGGCGGCGCCACGACTTCGTGGTTCGCCACGTCCACCGACGACGCCGCGAGCTTCACGGATTTCCGGCCGGGCTTCACGTTCAAGGGCATTCCGGGGAAGTTCGCCGAATCGCCTTACCGGACCGGCACCAACTTCGAGGTCGCGTACGACAACTCGATGGGCAACCACTCGGCGCACCCGGGCATGCTCTTTGCCGTCACGGCGGAGGACGCCTCGGGCCGCGGCGGCGACGACGCCGACATCTTCGTCCATGCAAGCCCGGACGGCGGTGCCACGTGGAAGGACGCCGTCAAGGTCAACCAGGATGGCGCCAAGAGCCACCAGTTCATGCCCAACATCGTGGTCGCCCGCGACGGCTCGATCCACGTCTTCTACATGGACAAGTCGTACGACGCGGCGCACAGCCTCATCGACGTCACGCATGCCATGAGCCTCGACGGCGGCCAGACGTGGTCCAACGAACGCGTCACAACGGTGTCGTGGGACGGCGCCCTGGGCAAGCACCAGGAGGATTTCCCGTTCATCGGGGACTACACGGGCATCGGCACCTCGGGCAACCTCGTTTGGGGTGGCTTCCCCGATTCCTCCAATGGCCAGACGACGGTCGTGGCGGCCATCAAGGTGGAACTGCACGGATAATCCGAAGCGCAGGGCTCGCACTGTGATTTGGCATCGTCAAAACGAGGACGCTTGGGATGGATTTGGTCAAGGACGAAGAGTCGACCCAAGCCCTGTGGCCGAATCACGATGGCACCAGGGGGTCAGGTTGGAGGTCGCCGAGTAGTGGCAGCGGAAAGTAACCCCTCCGCTGTCCATCGCAGTCCACGGCGTTGGCCAATGAAGGGTTAACTAGAATTGATGTCTGCCAGAGAATGATGATGACTCGTGCGACGGCGCTTCTCGTTGGTTTTTTTTTCCTCGTCGTGTCCGGTTTTCCCGGAAGCATGATTCCGGGGGCCCATGCCGCGCCAACCGCCTCCGACGCAGGGGACCGATGCGCGTCGTTCGACCAGGTCGGCTCCCCGGGAGGGCTGTTTGTGGTTCCAATTCAGCCGCCCGTCGTCTTCGAACATGACACGACAATCATCGCCGACAGCATTGATGTCCAAGGCGTTCTCGCCACGCGACCGCCTGCGGAAGTCGTGGCCGCATTCGCGCAGGGGGGCCCCGAATTTCGCGGGCCTGATCTCTGCCTCGTGGCTCAGCATATCAACGTGACTCCCGGCGGGTCGATTGTAACCGCGGCCGGCGCATCGCGAGGGCTTGAGGTGCGCTTCGTAGATGCAGGACCTGCGGTAGGCAGTGCCGGCGGGCGTGGGGGCGACATCATCCTTCGTGTCGTTCCTGCGGACAGTGGTCCCACATCGCTCGTAATTGACGGTCAGCTGCGGACAGGAAACGGAGGTGACGGCGGGTCTGCGCTGGCGGTCCTTCGGCCCGCCACCTCCCTTCCTCCGTCTTCTGTTTGCGCACAAGGCCTGCTTCCGGCCACGGCGTTGGGCGGGTCAGGGGGAAGAGCGGGCGAGGTGCAGCTGTTTTCTCAGAGCAGTACCGAATCGGCTATTCGCCCTGGCGGGCTTGCCATTGGGGAGGGTGGTCGCGGCGGGACCGCGGTAGTCTCAGCAACGTTGCTTGGTGGAGTCGCCAATGGCGGCCCTGCCGGAACGAGCAATGCATATTTTGACGGTGTTCCCGCTGGCGCGAAGGACTTGTCTCTTTTCGCTTCGGGGCGCGGCGGAGATGGTGGCGGCGCAGTGGCGGTTCCAAACCTCTGCCCATCGGCCCCGCCCCCATCCGACTGCAATTCCGTTCCTTGCGATTGTACCTATTTTGGATCGTTGGTGTGCGGGATTCTCACGGCCTGTACTCCCATTTATGGAGGCAATCCTGTGAGCGACTGCAAACCGCTGGGCGGACCGGGTGAACCGGACGTTCAGCGCTGCGACACCCTGCCGTCCACGGCAGGCGCGGGCCAGGTGGGCCCTCAGACGGTGACGGCGAAGGGGTGGCCGGGCGAATACGGGCTGCTGCAAGGCGGCAATGGCGGACTGGGCAAGGCCGTCGGCTGCAACGCCACAGGCGCCGGGACAAACGCGAAAGATGCGGGCAATCCCCCGTGCCCCTCGTACACGGAATGGTCCTGTGGGCCCGGGAGTGGCCTGAACGGCAAGAAGCCCAAGGGCGAGAGCGGCGGCACCGGCCCCCAGGGTGGGGACGCCGAGGCAACGGGGGGGCGAGGGGGAGACAGTCTTCTTCGAGGTGGTGATGGAGGGCTTGGAGACGCAACCGCGGGTCGAGGCGCGCCGGGCGGGCGCGGCGGGAAGGGCGAGGATGCCTATGACTGGAGCTGTGGTGACGGCGGAGATGGGGGCGACTCGGGCGACGGTGGATATGGGGGGAAGGCCACAGGAAACGGCGGCGATGGGGGTGATGGCACGTCAAATTACGGGGTCGGAGGGCAGGGCGGGCAAGGGTCCGCGAGCAGCCCGGGTGGCGCACCGCCAGGACGCCCTGTCGGCAGCGGAGGAAAGGCCAGTCATTGGTGGTACTTCCAACACGCCCCCGTACGCTGCGAGCTGACCATCAAACAAGTGCCAGTGACCCCGTGGACCCCCACCGACGGATCGCCGGGAGCGCCCGGAAATCCGGGACTTCCCGGGCCGACTTACCAGAATCCTGGCCTCAATGGGAACGGCGGTGGCCTGTGAGTGGTGGGACGCATTCGGTAACGCCGGACCTTCGGCGCCGGTTCTGGTCCCTGGTGTCCTTTGCGTCCCTAGGGCTGGCGGGCTGCGTTGGAAACTCAGGCGCCCCTCCGGCCTCCACGGGGCCGGCCGGCTTTCCGCCCCCCATCTTCACGGTGGCACAGGACCGCCTTCTCAATGCCAGCACGGTGCCTAATCCAACTGGCCCCCAAGTTGGCGTGCGCGACAATTGCAGCCAGGCGGTTGTCCACCGCATGGAACAGGCGATTTCCGTGAATGTGACGGCCACCTTCACAGGGCCCGTCGGCTATGTTCCAAGTTGGGACCTGATTATCCGCTGGGTGGAGGCGCCAGGCGGTTTCAATGGAACCGTTGTGCAGTCTGGTCTCATGCCTCTGAAGGCTTCCCTCTCCCTTCGGGGCGCCGAGGGCTGGAACGGCACCATTTCCATCGTTGTCGCCCCGGAACGTGGAAGTCCGATTCCCGCAATTGAACAGCGCGTTGCCCTCCACCAAGAAGTTGCATCGTCGTCCCCTGGAAATGCCGAATTCATGGGCCAGCAGTTTCGCATGTCGTGCACGGCCACGTATTAGGCGTCGCTGCAAGATAGAGTAATCCTCCTGTAATGAGTGCAATTCGTGCCTGAGCGACCGGCCAGAAGTGGGAGGGCCCGATTCACCAACCCCCCGGCTTTTTATCCATCCCCTTCGTCCGGCGTTTGAACAGAACCGGAAGCGGGCCGCCCCACCGTCGCGCCGGCGATTTCAATCGCCGGCATCGGTGGATGGGCCCCAAGCCTCTCCGTGAAGGCACTTTTAGCCTCCACCCTGAGCGGCCTTGCCTCCAGGTTCACCCGCCCAGGTGAATCAATGCAACCCCAGAACGCAGCCACCGCGTACGACCGCGCAATCACCGTCTTCTCACCGGATGGCCGACTCTTCCAGGTCGAATATGCCCGCGAGGCCGTCAAGCGCGGCACGACCGCCGTCGGCGTGCGCAGCAAGACGGGTGTCGCCCTCCTCGTCGACAAGCGCGTCAGTTCCAAGCTCGTCGTGGCCGCCTCCATCGAGAAAATCTTCGCCATCGACGTGCACGTCGGCTGCGCCACCTCCGGCCTCGTGGCCGACGCCCGCGCCCTCGTGGACCGCGCCCGCGTCGAGGCGCAGATGAACCGCGTCTCCTACGACGAGCCGATCCCCGTCGACACGCTCACCAAGCGCATCTGCGACTACAAGCAATCCTACACCCAGTACGGCGGCGGACGCCCCTTCGGCACCGCCCTGCTGGTGGCCGGCGTCGACTCGTCCGGCCCGCGCCTGTTCGAGACGGACCCGTCGGGCGCGCTCATCGAGTACCGCGCCTCCGCCGTCGGCTCCGGCCGGGCCCAGGCCCTCGAGACGCTCGAGGCCCAGTACAAGGAAGGCATGTCCACGGACGCGGCCATCCAGCTCGGCATCAAGGCCCTGCACGCAGCCACGGAAGGCAAGCTCAACGTCGAGGCCCTCGAGGTCGCGACGGTCGAGCCGGCCACGACGGGCGCCGGCGGGTTCCGCCGCCTCAGCGAGGCCGAGGTCAAGGCCGCAGTGAAGGGATAGTCCATGGTCAGCCTCGAGAAGGCCGTCGTGGCCCGCCTGCACCGCTTCCAGACGAACTACGAGATTCTCGTCGACCCCGACCGGGCCCACGAGGTCGCCGACAAGCTGCGCAAGGGTGAGCCGGCAAGCGACGACGACGTGCGCGCCATCACGGCCGTGGACACGGTCTTTACGCACCACAGCGACGGCAAGAAGGCGTCCGACGAGATGCTCACCAAGGGCTTCGAGACCACGGACTTCGTCGCCGTCGCGCGCCGCATCCTGGTCGAGGGCGAGATCCAACTCACGGCCGAGCAGCGCAAGAAGATGGCCGACGCCAAGCACAAACGCATCGTCGAGACCATCCTCCGCAACGCCTGGAACCCCCAGACCAAGACGCCCCACCCGCGCGACCGCATCGAGCGCGCCCTTGAGGAAGCCAAGTTCAAGGCCGACCCGCAAAAGCGCGTCGAGGAGCAGGTCGAGACCGCCATGAAACTGCTGCGGCCGCTCATGCCCATCGCCATGGAGATGGTGCGTATCGCCGTCAAGATCCCCGCCGAGCACACGGGCCACACGTATGGCGTCGTGAAGGGCCTCGGCGAAATGAAGAACGAGGAATGGCAGAAGGACGGCTCGCTCATCGTCATCCTCGAGATGCCCGCCGGCATGCAGACGGAAGCCTACGACCGGCTCAACTCGGTGACGCACGGGCAAGTCACCACGAAACTTCTCACGTAATGCAATTCCAAGGAGAAACCACCATCATGAACACCCCAAGTGACCGCCAACTCGTGCTGCCCGGCGACCGCGTCGGCGACAAGCGCTCCGTCGCCGGACCGGGCACCAAGCTCGTCGGCAACGACCTCGTCGCCACCAGCGCCGGCCTGCTCTCGAGCCTCGGCGAAAAAGTGACCGTCCTGCCGATGAGCGGCTGCTACGAACCCCGGCCCGGCGACCTCGTCGTCGGCATCGTGCGTGAAGCGAACCCGGGCAACTGGATCCTCGACATCCGCGCCCCGTGGCTGGCGCCCATGCATGTGAGCGAAGTGCCGTGGCGCGTCGACTTCGGCGAGACGACGTCGTACCTCAAGTCGGGCGACGCCGTCCTGTGCAAGATCCTGTTCGTCGACGAACAGAAGAAAGTCCAGGTGACCCTGAAGGACCGCAACCTCTCCAAACTGGAGGGCGGCGAGATCATCGAGGTCAGCCCCGTCAAGGTGGCCCGCGTCATCGGCAAGAACGGCGCCATGCTCAACCTCCTGAAGGAGTACGTCGAGTGCTGGTTGTTCGTCGGCCAGAACGGGCGCATCTGGCTGAATGGCGAGCCGAAGGAGATCCTGCTTGCCAAACAGGTCATCCAGACCATCGCGGACCAGGCGCACCTGCCGGGTCTCACGGAGAAAGTCAAGGCTCTCCTGGAGAGCAAGCGGCCCGGCGGCCTCGACGCCGGCATCACAGTCGAACGGGCGCGGCCAACGCGCAACGAAGAAGGCGCCCAGGCGCCGAAGGAGGAATGACCATGGGTGTACCCGATCCAACCAAGGAACTTGTGAACAAGAAAGGCGTCCGCGTCGACGGCCGCAAAGTCAACGAAATCCGCCCGATCAAGATCGAGGCCGGAGTCCTGCACCGCGCCGACGGCTCCGCCTACCTCGAGTGGGGCGGCAACAAGGTCATCTGCGCCGTCTACGGGCCGCGCGAACTCAACCCGCGCCGCTTCCAGGAATCGGACAAGGCGGTCGTGCAAGTTCGCTACGGCATGTCGGCCTTCTCGACGTCAGACCGCAAGCGCCCCGGCCCCGACCGCCGCAGCCAGGAGATCAGCAAGGTCATCGCGGACGCGTTCGAGAACGTCGTCCTCACCGAGCGCTTCCCCCGCGGTGCGGTGGACGTCAACGTGCAGATCCTCGAGGCGGCCGCCGGAACGCGCTGCGCCGCAGTCACCTGCGCCGCCGTGGCGCTCGCCGACGCCGGCATCCCCATGAAGGGCCTCGTCACCGCGGTCGCCGCCGGCAAGGCCAGCGACACCGTCATCCTCGACCTCAGCCAGGACGAGGACAACTACGGCAACGCAGACCTGCCCATCGGCTTCAACCACACCACCGGCGAGGTCGTGCTGTTCCAGATGGACGGCAACCTCAGCCCGGAGGAGTTCGACCGCGCGCTCGACATGGCCGTCGAGGGCAACAAACAGGTCGTGGCGTACCAGCGCGACGCCCTGTTGCGCCGCTTCAACGCCAAACTCGACTCCCAGGAGGCCAACTGATGGAAGACAATCCCCTGTCGCTCATCAAGAAGGACTTCATCCGCAGTCTCGTCAAGGACGGCAAGCGCGAGGATGGCCGCGGCTTCGACGAGCACCGCAAGCTCGACATCCAGGTCAACTACGTCAGCCGCGCCCAAGGCTCGGCCCGCATCCGCCTCGGCAACACGCAAGTCGTGGCCGGTGTCAAAATCCAGTTGGAGAAGCCGTACCCGGACACACCGAACCGTGGCAACTTCATGACGTCGGCGGAACTGAACCCGATGGCGAGTCCCAACTTCGAGCCGGGGCCACCGCGCATCGAGGCCATCGAGCTCGCGCGCGTCACGGACCGCAGCCTGCGTGAATCCGGCGTCATCGACTTCGAGGCGCTCTGCATCACGCCGGGCGAGAAGGTCTGGGCGGTCTTCGTCGACCTCGAGATCATCGACTACGATGGCAACCTCTTCGACGCGTGCTCCATCGCGGGCCTCGCCGCCGTCCTGTCGGCCAAACTGCCGGCCACGGACCCGAAGACGAAGGAAGTCGTCTACGCGGACGGCAAGGACCGCCCGCTGCCCGTCAAGATCGACAACGCATGCTTCAGCACGACGTTTGCCAAGATCGACGGCAAGATCCTGGTGGATCCGCAACTGCACGAGGAGCTCATCTGCGAGACTCGCCTTACGCTCGGCCTCGACCCGAAAGGCAACCTGCGCGCCGGCCAGAAGGGCGGCTACGGGTCCTGGACGGTCGACGAGATCAAGGAGACGCGCCGCAAGGCCGTCAAGCTCGGGACCGCCGTCTTCGAGAAGATCCAGAAGGCCGTGAAGACGGGGCATTACTCGGACTGAGCGGCGCTTTCGGCAAAACTTGCCATCAACCGGGCACCTGCGTGTCCCGCCTGTGCCAGGGCGGTCGGCCTGCGACGGCGGCGACGGCGGTCACGCCCTCAAGATGGATAGGGCAACGGCGGCATGGGATTGCACGGGTTCGGTCGCGATGAATGGGATGATATCCGCGGGGCTCGAATCCCGGGAATCGCCGTTCGCATCCCGGAAATCCGAGGCCTCCCACACTCGGCCCGCGTTCGCTGCGCTCGCTGGCCTCGGCCCCTCGCCAGGGGGGACGCGCACTTGCATCCTTGGCCTAGCGCAGCAAGTTCCTGTCCGTCCGCACACAATTCACGCCAAGGAACTGTTCGCACACCCACGCATTCGTCGTGAGATGCGGCGTCGCGTGCGGAATCCGGACCGCGCCGGCTCCCAGGGCAACCCATGGCACCAAGTGGTCCGCGAGGTGGCGGTCGACGGTGGCCCCGCTGTGCCAATCCTCCACGAGGTTCGTGGCGGCAATCTTGCCGACCGATTCCGCCGACGTGCCGCGGTTGCCCAGCCGGTCGGATGCAAGCACGTTTCCCGCGTCGTCCTCGAGGCTGCACGTCACCGCCGAACCCAAGCCGTCCGATTCGACGTCCACGATGTCAAGGTGCGGCGCACCCATCGTCGCAAGCTGCGCGTACGCCGCCAGAGCCTGGCGCCGTGCGACCTCGCGTCCGATGCCCGTCGCGGCGATGCTGCGGATTGTAACTTTTCGAACCTTTCCCTGGGCGATGCGGCGCTCGCCGAGCCTGGCCGCGGCATGGGCACGAAACGCTTCGGGGGTTCCGACTACGGCCGGCTGGTGAACTTCCACCGCCACACGACCGCCGCCTTCCGGCGCAAATCCGACCCGCTCCACGCGCAAGTCGACGTCGGCAAGACGGCGCAACCACGGCAGATACGCCCGCTCCATCCAGTCGACAGTCGGCCCGAATGGCACATGCGTTCCGCCCGTGATCTCGACGCGCGTCGTTCCCGCCGTCGCGACGGCGATGGGCAACACCGTCTGGAGGACGAGGGGGATGCAGCCGGCCGTGCCGATGTCAGCCTGCCATGAACCCGGCCGCAACCGTCCCGGCGTGAACGTCAACTCGGTCGCGCCGGGCACCGCCCCGTCGGCCTGCGACTCCGTCATCTCGGCCAGGAGGCGCAGAATGGCCACGTGCTGCGGCTTGAGGCCCGGCTTGTCGCGGCCCGCGCGGATGCGCGTCATGTGAAACGGTTTGCGCAGCAGAAGCGACAAGAACAATCCCGTGCGGACAATCTGGCCGCCGCCCTCGCCGTGTGCGCCGTCGAGTTCGAGCAACGCCTGCGCCACGGCGCCGCGCAGGAAAAGCCGCCGGTCAGCCTGTGCAGGCAACGACTATAGCCCCCACGTCCCGGTCCCCGGCCATGCGTGAGTGGGTCTGGCCTTTGCTGGTCGCCGTCGTGATCGTGTTTGCCGGCTGCAGCAGCAAGGAACCGGATGCGCGGTCCGTGCCCGGCACGACGGATGACACGAGCCACCCCGGAGGCAACGACCCGGTGACGTCGAACGGCGCCCCACCGACTGGACCGCCGCCAACGTCGGGGGCCGGCACGCCTGCGTCGCAAGGCGGGAACCACGCCCCGATCCCGGACGTCAAGCCCTCGGCAAAGTCCGGTCCGGCGCCGCTCTCCATCAACTTCACGTTGGGCGCAAGCGACGCCGACGGCGACGCCTTGTCCTGGACGTTCGACGCCAATTCCGACGGTACAAAGGAAGACTCCGGCACCGATTTGCCCAAGACGGTCGCCTTCTCGTACGCGCAGGCCGGCACATCGAACGCCACCTTCCGCGTCACGGATGGACGCCTCGAATCCGTCTTCGTCGTCGCGGTCACCATCCTCGAAGCCAAGCCTGCGTCCGTCGTCTTCACCGGCCACGTCGACGTACCCGACCCCGCCTCCACGGCGGCCAACGAGTGCATCCTCGACATCGCCATCGTGGCCGGCGCCCCGGACAACGTGGTGGGCAACATCCACGCCTTCCCCGAAGCCCTCGACGGCTGGCACTACACCTTCGACAAGCCCGGATTCTGGGCGCAATTCTGGCAAGGCACCACGGCCATCACGGGCTCCGGCGCCGGAGGCGATGTCCCTACCGGTTCCGACCAAGTCTGGGTTTGCGGCAAGGATGCGGCGACGCTCAACACGGACTACGTGCTCACCATCAGCCCGCCGTAGGCTCAAGCGACTCGGCGGCGGCGCGACACCCACCGGTACGCCGCGTCTCGCACTGGCTTGGGCACCAACCACACAGTTGCTTGGACGCGCCAGGGCCAGCGCAGCCGCTTGGCCACTTGCACCACGGCGGCGGATTCGACGAACGCCGCCTCGCCCACGACGGCGACCATCGTGTCGTCCTTGCGGGAGCCTAGGCCGTGCACTCTGAGCAGCGCGGCCCCTTCCTCGGACTGCGACGCAACGAACCGCAGCGCCCCCGGCACGGCATGCCGCATGCCAAAATGCGCCGCGCGGTTGCAGAGTGCGCAGTCGCCGTCGATGACGATGATGGCCGGCTGCACACGGCGGCCACCCGGACGGCCGCTATGGGCGTTGGCGTCAGGCGTCGCAACGGTCCCGGACCGGACCCCTTACGAACCTTGTCCGGCCACTGAAGACCATGGCACGAACGGCCCTTGCCCGTCACCCGGGTGGATGGAAGAGGTGCAGCCGAGGCCACGCCTTCCGGGGCCCGCGCTGCGTCACGTGTTGGCCTGGCGGGGGTGCCCCTTCACGGCGGGCCAACCGACCGGCGCGGCGGCATCCTGCGGCCCATAACCCTTAAATGAAGGGGGACTTGGCGAAGCCTGCCTCCAGGAGTCCGTCCCCATGTCCCACACCAAGAAGGTCGGCTCGTCCGGTCGCTTCGGCCCGCGCTACGGTGGCCTTGGCCGCCGCCAAGTCGCCAACATCGAGAAGGTCCAGAAGGCGGCCCACACCTGCATCAAGTGCGGCCAACTGTCCGTCTACCGCATGGAGACGGCCATCTGGTCCTGCAAGAAGTGCGGCTACACGTTCGCCGGCGGCGCCTACACGCCGTCGACCGGCGCCGGCCAGGGCGCGGAGAAGGCCCTGCGCGCCGTCCAAGAGAAGCTCGCGGCGCCCGCACCCGACGCCCCCAAGGAGTGAATCCGATGGCGTACAAGTGCGGCGTCTGCAAGAAGCGCGTCGAGTTCAACGCCCAGAACATCGGCATCCGCTGTCCTTACTGCGGTTCCAAGATCTTCTACAAGGAGCGCCCCACGGTGGCAAAGGCGCTCAAGTCAGAGTGAGCATTCCACAGAATCCCTCCGGTCGGTCAGCCATCGGGAAACCCGCAGATTGACTCCTACCGCGAAGTCAATCCGTGGAATCTGCTCCCAGTCGGTGCCATTGCAAGACGTGCAAGAGCTCACCAGGACGATACCTAGGATCTCAGCGGAATCTGTGGATCCGTCGGGCTTGCATGATTCCGTTGCCTAGTAGCGGCAACCTGAAGCCTGCGCCGTTGGTCACGCCCGCGTGCACGAAGCCACGATCCGCCTTGGCCTCGGCACGCATGCCGTGGCCGCCGCCGTCGTGCGCGCGCTTGCGGCCGAGCAAGCCGACGCGCCGGAGGGCGTCACGGTCACGCTTCGCGCCGATGGCAGCGACCTCGTCGCCGACCTTGCGGCGGCGGACCTGCCGACCATGCGTGCCGCGATGACGGGCGTCATCCGGCTGGCGGACGCCGCATCGCGCTCCGCGGCATTGGCCGTCCGCTAATTGCGCCGCCGCCGATAGGATATTTAGGTCAAGTGACTACCCTCTTGCATGCGCCTTTTCGCGTTGGGCTGCATCTTGGCGGTTGTCCTGTCGGGATGCGGGGGCAAGAGCACGGACGGGGGCGACACGACCGGCAATGACGTCACGACCGGCGTCGTGAGTTCGCACGGCACGGGCACGCCTGGGAACCATCCTCCGGACGGCGCCCTGCGCCCCTCAACGGTCGCCGGCCCCGTGCCGCTCGTCGTCAACTTCACGCTCGATGGCACCGACCGGGACCAGGATCCCTTGACGTGGACGTTCGACGCCGACCACGACGGCAAGGCCGACAAATCGGGCAAGGGAACGGAACTTCCTGCGACGTTCTCGTACACGTACAAGACCACGGGTTCGTTCAATGCCACGTACAAGCTCTCCGACCCGCAATCCACCGTCACCTTCTCCCGCATCATTGGCGTGGGAGCTCCCGTGGGCGGCGGCGGCACCTTGTTCATCGACGACGCGGAAGGGGATGCGGGCAAGTGGACCATCATGAGCGAGGTCGTCGTCAACACGAACCTCCCCGCGGGACCCGGTCCGACAGGCACCGGGCAGGAGCATCCTGCGGGCCCATGGGCGCAGGTGTCCGACCAGTTCCACCTGGGCGCCAAGTCGTGGCATGCGCACTACCCGGACAACTACTACAGTTCCATGACGGTGAAGACGGCGATCACCGTCCCGCCCGGCGGAGCGCTGGTGTCGTTCTGGCTGAAGGGCGCGGCCGAAGACAACGGCTACGACGGCGTCTACGTGAACTCGGGCCCCAGCGCGGACGCACTCGAGAACCAGGTCTACCAGGCCAAGGCCATCGAGGATTGGAAGCAGTTCTTCTATCCGGTCCCGGAAGGCCCCCTGGTGCTGCAGTTCGTCTTCGCCGCCGACATCTCCTGTAGCAGCGAACCAGCCCCCACAGGAGGCCCGGTTGCATGCGGTGCTGGCTACGATGGCGGCGGCTTCTGGGTGGACGACATCCAGGTTGGTTAGCCGGGCCTGGCAAGGTTTTTAGGGCCTGAGGCTGCCTCCTGGGTCATGCGGTGGCTGGCGTTGGCGCTGATGGTTGGACTATTGCTTTCCGGGTGCTCGAGCAAGGGCTCCGGCGACGGCGACGCGTCGCAGGCCGGCGACCAACCGAACGACGGGTCCGGACCGACGGAGGTCAGCGACGGCACGACGTCGCAGCACCAGGGCAACAACGGCGGTACGACATCCGGCAACTCCGGTACCAACCACGCGCCCGTCGGCTCGATGCTCGTCTCCACCACCAAGGGCAATGCGCCGCTGCGCGTCAACTTCACGCTCGATGGCCGCGACCAGGACGGCGACAAGCTCACGTGGACGCTGGACGCCAACGGCGACGGCAAGGCCGACTCGCAGGGAAGTGCTCTGCCCAAGGTCGCGAGCTTCAACTACACGACGCCCGGCCTGTACAAGGTGACGTTCAAGGTCACCGACGGCAAGCAGGACGTCTCCTTCCCGGCGACGGTCAACGTCACGGCGAACGTCCCGCAGGGCGCCCAGGCCCCGATCACTATCACCGGCACGATCACGGGCGCCTACATCGGGACCCCCGTCGGCATCGGGCTCGGTTACACGAACATCGACGACCACCCGTTCGACGTGACGATGGAGGCCAAGCAGATGACGGTGCACCTCGACTGGGACCAGACGACCCCAGACCTCGACATGTACCTCCTGGCACCCGACGGCACGTCCGCGGGGACGGCCAATGCATACAACGAGCCGACGGGGACGGCCTTCGACGCCAAGGAGCCGGATATCATCGTCACGGACCCGACGCTGCTTGCCCAGTTGGGCTCCTGGGACATCCAGGTCGCCCCCGGGGAAGCCGCCAACAGCGCCTACACCGTCACCATCACGTTCGCTTAGCGGCCTACAACAACCCTTGTATACGGTGGCGGCAACGCTGTACCCATGCGCTGGGTAGCCCTGCTCTTCGTCGTCGCGTTCGCCCTTGCGGGTTGCGGCGGCTCGAGCGACGACGGATCGAATGGCAGCTCCTCCTCGAACTCGTCCTCGACGTCCAAGTCTTCGACCTCGTCGACGACCTCGACCTCGAGCACGACATCGACCACCACGACGTCCGGCGGCCCCGGCGAGAACCACGACCCGACGGCCGACCTCACCGTCGACGTCGCAGCCGGAAAGATTCCTCTCTCCGTCAATTTCACCGTCGTTGCCACCGATCCCGACGCAGGCGACTCCGTCACCTGGTCGCTCTCCTTCGGCGACTCCACGACCCCCTCAAGCGGCGACGCCGGCAAGAAGGTCCAGCACTCCTACACCGCCATCGGCAACTACACGGCGACACTCATCGTGACGGACAGCCACCAGGCGGCCACGACGAAGACGGCGCGCGTCAACGCCACCGCGGCCGGCCCGACCAAGACTGTCCTCTCGGGCAGCGTAACGAACCGCTGCGGGGACCCCTGCGACACGACGGCCATGGGCTGTGCCGACTTCGCCAGCAACATGCCGGGCACGCTTTGCATCTGGTTCCCCATCACCGCGGCCATGCAGAACCAGCCGTTTACCGCCACCTCGACGGGCGGCGACCCTGACATCTACTTCACGGACACGTGCACGGCCCCTTCGGATGCAACCACGGAGCAAGGCTTCCAGAAGTCCGGACCCGAGGCCGGGACCGTCCCCGCCCTCAACTGCCTCGTCATCTGGGAGTACAACAGCCCGGCGGCGAACCCGACTGGCTACTCGATGCCGAGCACGTTCACCGTCACGATTGGCTAGAGGTCGTTGCATCACTTCCAGGGTGGCCTGCGACGGCCGAACAACGACCCGCAAGGGCGCGCCGCTTTGCGGGGGACGTCGTCGTCGGATCCGACTCGGCGTGGCGCTGCCGCGCCGTCGCCGAATCGTCCTAGCCCTCCTTGCAACCCGGCGCGCGCAGGCCTCCTGGAGGTGATGCAACGACCTCTACGCGCGACTTGGTTTGCGTGCCGCCTTGGCTCCCGGCTCGAGGGGCAACTCCTCACGCCGGCCGCAGTTGGGGCAGAGAAGCACCGTCGGGCCGAACAGGTTGCGCACGGCGTTGAACTTCGTCTGGCACTTGGGGCAGCGCGCCCGCACGGAGGCCACCGCCGCCCGCTCTGGCTTGGCAAGCGGGTTCTCCCACAGCGCCGGCAGGACTTCGGCCAAACCGCACTTGGGGCACAGGATGGCCGTCTCGGCGGCGGGGTCGCGCTGCAGGTCGAAGTGCGTCGCGCATCGCCCGCACGTCACGTCCAGGCGCATGAGGCGCGGCCGGTGCGGCCGCAGGAACGGCAGGAACGGCGTCGAGCCGCCTGCCTCGCGCACGGCCTTGCGCTCCGCCTGCAGGTCGGACCACCACGACAGACGCGCGGTCCAGCGGGCCTTGCGTTCCGTCTTGCGGCGCTCGAACCGCGAACCAGCATAGTACGATTCCTTGCGGGCGCGGTCGAGGGCCACGAGGAAGCGGGGGTCGGAGCCGAGTTCGACGTCGACCTCCATGCCGTGGCCGGGGTGCGCCCGTTCGTAGGACCAGAAGCGGTTCAGGCGCCCTTGTTCCCAGATGATGAAGAAGAAGCCGCCAAGGATCGGCACGAGTGTTGCGACCCAGATGGCCGTGGCGTTGCCGTAGCGCACGTCCGACGGGGCCACCATCGCGGCGGTGCGGCGTGCCGTCCACAATTGCAGGATCGACGTCGGGGCCAAGCACAACGCGCCAAGGACGTAGCCCATCACGCCCAGGTGCAGGCTGCCAGCGCCGAGGAGGAAAACGGCGCCTAGGGCGGCAAGCCACAGCATCGCTGCGTTGGCCCGGTGGTTCAGGCCCAGCGCCTCATGGCCGTCGACTTCCTTGTTGATGGCAAACAGCCACCGGCGCCGGTAGATGCCGAGGGTCACGGCCTGCAAGACCAGCTGCCGCCACAAGATGCGGCTGCGGCCGAGGAAGACGACCCTCACGGACTTGACCAAATGCCCGTCGTTTATCACGGTTGGGATGAGATTGCTTGAGCCGCTGCTGGGCATGGGCCTTGGTGCGGACGTTTCCGCCATGCGCGCAACAGGCTTATCGTCTGCCGGGTCGGCTGGCCATCGTGGGCAACGCGTGGCTGTTGGCAGTGCTGCTGGGCGCGACCGGGTTGGCCGGGTGCGGAGGCCTCGCTGGCTCGTCCTGCGACGGCTTCTGCATGACGCCCCCCGCCGACCCGTCGGGCGCGTACGCGTTCCGCGCCGACGTCGCCGCGGACGAGTACCTGTGGGATTTCGGCGACCACACGACCGCGTCCGGCCACGACGTCATGCACTCCTTCCCGTTCCGGGACGGCAAGGTGAACGTGCGCTTGACGGCGAAGTCGGCAGACGGTGCCCGGGCGTTCCAGCAGCCCATCACGCTGGGCACGGGCACGAACAAGGCGCCGACCTTCCTGCTCGAGGCGCAGACGGATTGGGCCGCCGTCGGCGAGTCGGTCACGTTCAGTGCAGCGGGCTCGACCGACCCCGAGCATGACCCACTGCTCTTTTCCTGGTCCTGCCAACGCGTCGGCGAGGCCATCCGCCTGGCCGAACACTACGACAACGCGCGGCCCCCACCGATCACCCCGAGTGCCGGGTCGATTGCAAGCGGGCGTGCCAACCACACGCTGCCCGAGGCGACGAAATCCTACAGCGGAGACTTGTGCGATTCCTTGGGGCACATCGGCGACCACGCACTCTCCGCCGATGCGCAGACAGTCAAGGGGACGTTCCAGCGCCCCGGCAAGTACATGGTGTTCCTCGAGGCCGCCGACGCGACGCATCCGACCGTCTCCGGATCGTTCAGCCTCGTCGTGACCCCGGCGTCGGAGCGTCCAGCCGCACGCTACGCTTTCCCGTTCGCCGGGACGCTGACGGCGGGCACCCAATCCGCGACCGGGGCCGATCCGCCGCTGCAGACGGGTTGCAACAAGCTGCCCGAGAAGCCACGCTGCGACATCTTCCTGGGAAACTTCTCGCTCCCCCTCGGCGCGTCGAGCTCATGGATCAACCTCACCTACGACCGCGGCACCGCGGGACAGCCGCCCGTCGCGGGAACACCCGGCGAGGCCGCCGCCTACGAGGTGACCTGGGAACTCCTGCGCAGCGGCTTCGTCATCGCGTCCGGTGGCCCCGCGCAGGACACGACGTTCCTGCCGGGCAGCGCGACCCCGTTTTCGGGCAACTTCACGGCGCGGGTGACGCTGCGGCAAGGGGCCAACGTGGCCTTCACGTGGTCGATGGAGTCGCACATCGAAGCGGACCCGTACAAGCTGTACTACTGAGGACGAGCATGACCCAGACCGAACCCGTTGAGAGCCGCCCCGGCCGGCAGTCCATAAGACTTATACCAAAACCCCTGGCATCGGCGCGCCATGGACCTAGGAAAGGCCGCCGCACTCACCCTCCTCGTCGCTGCGGCCCTGGCGGGCTGCTCCGGCAAGAACGACCAGGGTGGCCCCGGCGCCTCCGGCTCGGGCTGCGTCGACGGCTTCTGCATCACCGTGCCGGCCTCGCCTGGCGACGCGTACCACTTCAGCGCCAGTGTGTCGGCGGACAACTACACGTGGGACCTCGGCGACAACCTCGGTCCCGCTTGGGGGCACGACGTCGACCACACGTACGACGTGCAGAACTCCAACCTGACGGTGCGCCTCTACGCCAAGAGCGGCTCGGACACGCACATGTACGAGCGCAAGGGCGCCATCGTGCGCGGCTGCTTCCAAGCACCAACACCAGCCTGCGAGAATCACCGGGCCACGTTCCTGCTCGAGGCCGAACGCAACTGGTTCGTGACGGGCGAGAAGGCGCACTTCTCGGCTGCCTCGAGCCGCGACCCGGACGGCGACAACATGCGCTTTGCCTGGGCCTGCCAGCGCAATGGCCCTGCCGTGAAACTCACGCCCCACTCGCACGGCCCGATGCCGCCGCCCTTCCAGGCGCCGCCCGCCGGCTCCGTCACAAGCGGTGTGGCCAATCATACGCTCCCCGCCGCCACGCTCGTCCTCGACGCGTCGGTCGACCTGTGCCAAGCCCTCGGCTCGATCGGCTCCCAGCGCCTCTCCACGGGCGCCACGACCCTCGAAGGCACGTTCCTGCAGGAAGGCAAGTACAGCATGTTCCTGATCGCCGCCGACCCGGCACACCCGACAGTGTCGGGACAATTCGACTTCGTCGTGACGCCGCCTGCGGACCGACCGGCCCTCCTCCAGACCTGGCCGTTCTCCGGGAACTTCAAGGCCGGCGCGCACACCGCAACGGGCGGAGCCGCGGACGTGCAGACCGTCTGCGATGCGGCGATGTCGGGCCAGACGTGCGACGTGTTCCTCGGTGCCGTCAACATGCCGCTTGGCGCCACCATCTCCTGGGTCAACTTCACGTACGGCATCGGTCCGGGCGGCTCCACCGTGCCACCCAGCGGCCAGAACCAGGCCAAGTGGTTCCTCACGAAGGACGGGGTCAGCATCGCCAATGGCGGCCCTGGACAGGAGCCGGTCGTGATCGAGGCCATCCACACGCCGCTTGGCGCCAACTACGTCATGCGCATCACGGCGGAGCAGGGCGGCAACTTCGACTTCCAGTTGCAGATGCAGTCCAAGATGGACCTCGACCCGTACAAGCTCTACTTCTGAGCGAAGGCGGAACGCTTTTTCCGCCGCCGCGCTGGGAGTGCCCATGAAGCCCTCCGTCGCCTGGGCCGCCGCCTTGACCATGGCTTGCCTCGCCCTTGCAGGCTGTTCCAGCAGCAGTGGCAGCGCCCCGGCAGCCACCGTGGACCCGTCGGAGAACTCGGACTACGTCTCCGGCCGCGAGATCCACCTCAAGATGTCGGTCGTCGACTACGACCAGGAACTCTACCCGGGAATGCATTCCTGGCTGTGGGCGTTCTGCGTCGAGGCCTTCGACCCCGGCGACGCGGCCTCCGTCGCGGCCATCGAGTACTTCGACCGGCTGCCCGGCGACGGCACGAACCCGGAAGTTGCCGGCCAACTGCGTGACCACTGCGGCGTGCCGGGCCCGACCATCCGCGTGCACCAAGGCGACCACGTCGTCGTCGAGTTCACGAACACGCACGTCCACCCGCACACCATCCACTGGCACGGCCAGTACGTCCCCGGCGACCAGTGCCCGGAGTCCGGCTGCGCCGACGGCGCCCAAGGCGTGACGCAGCAGGCCGTCAAGGGCACACCCTTCGTCTACGACTTCATCGCGAAGCGCGCTGGCACGCTGTGGTACCACTGCCACGTCGACGCCGGCTTCCACATGATGCAGGGCCTGTACGGCATGTTCATCGTCGAGCCCAAGAGCACGGACCACGAACCGAAGAACATCGACCACGAAGAGACGATGATCCTGAGCACCGTGCGCCGCGCAATCGTCGAAGCCGTCCCTGGCACGAGCCGGCACAACCACCCGCCGGGCTGCTTCGTCTCCGGGACACCCAACTGCCAGAACCCGCCGCAGATCCTGACGCCGGACATCTTCATGATCAACGGCCATAGTTATCCGTTCACGGAGGACCAGCCGCAGTCGGTCATGCACATCGAGTCGGGCAAGGACATCCGCGTGCGCATCCTCAACGCGGGCAACACGCAGGAGGAGATCCATTTGCACGGGCATGACATGGAAGTCATTGCGGAGGACGGCGTGGCGCTTGCCGTGCCCTACTACGTCGACACCCTGCGCGTCGGCCCGGCCGAGCGCTTCGACGTCGTCATCCACGGCAACAACCCGGGCGTCTGGCTCATGCACACCCACGTGGCGCAGGACGAGACCAACGACCTGCAGTTCCCCGGCGGCATGCACACGATGCTCGTCTACAAGGGCTTCGAGGACAAGATGCACAACTTCCCGGCGGAATTGGCCGGAGGGATGCCGTACCATGCCGACGTCTTCCCGCCGAGCGACCACACGTTCTCGGACACCGTGTACATGCCGACGGCTGCCGCCGCGCCGATTCCGGGAGGCCCGGCGCCGACCAATACGGCAAACGTGCAGCGCACGTTTGGCGTGCCAATGGAGTGCGCGCTCAAGACCATCAGTTTCACGGCCCAATTGTCCGGCTCGCAGGCCAGCCAGACAGCGTCGTCGCTGGACGTCGCCATCCGCAAGCCCGGCGACGGTCCAGAGAAGGCGGCGTACCGCAACGGGGCGCTCGGCTTCAACCAGGGGAACCCGGGCACGCCGACCCCCACGGTTCACTTTGCCCTTGCCCAGGCGCAACACCCGGACGGCACGTTCGAACTGACGCAGGGCAACTGGACCATCAGCATCACGGGCCGCGCCGCCGAGTCGATTGTGGCGCTCACGACGGACACGGACTACTATGCGTCCTGGGACGAGCAGTTGGAAAGCCACCACTCCAACAAGACGCCTCTTTGCGGGACCTACGGGTACGGCAACGAGGGCCGCGTCGTCGGCGCCGGCAACGTGTAGTCTTGCCCTGGTCGCCCACGCAATCCACAGATTTCGCCGAAACCTTGGGCATCGTCCTGGTGGGTTCTTGCGCGTCTTGCAATGGCACTGACTGGGAGCAGATGCCACTGATTGACCAAGCCGGCGTGGCCAATCTGCGGCGGGTCGCGGGCGCCGGCAGGCCCCCCGGCAAGGAGGCAGGCGCGGGAGGCGGCAGCCCCCCGCCGTTCTGTGGGGCCGAGCCATGCGCGGCCCCACGCACAACTGATCGACCTGGTTGCAGGTCGTGAGGCAACGCTTAAAACCACCTTCCCGTCCGAAGGTCGCCCAGGGTGCCCTTCGCATCCAGGGGGTCCTCCCTTGTACCGCGTCATCCCGATGAGCGACACCGTCCGCATCCCGCCGGAACAGATGACGGAGGACCTCGCCGACACCATTTCGAACCTCGTGCAGAAGTCCTTCGAGGGCCGCCTCAACAAGACGCACGGCATCACTGTCCTCACGACCAACGTCCAGCCTGCAGGCGAGGGCCAGGTCATCCACGGCGACGGCGCCATCTACCAGAAGGTCGCCTTCGACGCCCTCGTCTTCAAGCCGGACAATCAGGAAGTCGTCGACGGCATCGTCGCCGAGATCGTCGAGTTCGGCGCCTTCGTCCACATCGGCCCCCTCGACGCCCTCGTCCACATGAGCCAGGTCATGAACGACTTCATGACGGCCGACGTGCACAACGAGCGCCTGGTCGGCAAGGAGACCGGCCGCACCCTCGAGGTCGGCGAGAACGTCCGCGCCCGCATCGTCACGGCGAGCCTCAACGAGCTGTCGCCCCGCGAATCCAAGATCGGCCTCACAATGCGCCAACCCGGCCTCGGCAAGTTCGACTGGATCGACGAGGACCGCCGCAAGGCCCGCAGCGGCGACGTCGCCCCGGCCCCTGGCACGCCCGACAACGTGCGCAGCGAGAAGCCGACGACCAAGCGCGCCGTCAAGAAGGCCGAGAAGGAATCCGCGGGAGCTGCCTAGATGAGCAAAGCCTGCAAGGCCTGCCACCTCATCAGCGAAGAACTGCAGTGCCCCAACTGCGGCCAAGCCACCAGCAAGAACTGGTCCGGCATGCTCACCATCCTCGACCCCAAGGACTCGGAGCTCGCGAAGAGCATGAATATCCAGAAGCCTGGCGTGTACGCGCTGAAAGTGCGCTAGGCGGGTTGCTTGGTCGGCGTCGAGTGCCCCAGTTGCGGGGCCATGGCGCTGGGCTACGACGCCCAGGGGAGGATGCGATGCTTCACGTGCGGTTTTCCCCATCAAGACTTTGTTGCCGTGGACGCAGGCGGCAACGAACCCGCAGGGGCGGGGCCGGCGATGTTCCCCACAAAGGTGGCTTCCGGAGCCAACCTCTCCATCCTTGCAGCCATCCTGGCTTGGCCTGCCATTTTCTTGCCGTTTCCGTTCGCGCTCCTCGGCTTCCTCGGGCTCAGTACGTTGGCTCTTGTCGTCGGCTCGCTCGCGATTGGAAAACAGCGCCGCGACCCCCGGCTTGGGGGTCGGGTAGCGGCATGGTGCGGGGCCATCCTTGGCGGCCTTGAATTGACGTTCTTCGCCACTTCTCTCATT
The DNA here is from genome assembly GCA_040390065.1 of bacterium. Taxonomy (GTDB): domain Archaea; phylum Thermoplasmatota; class E2; order JACPAO01; family JAHFTW01; genus JAHFTW01. The sequence goes on from JAZJZE010000021.1 coordinate 26,339, forward strand.
GCCGCGATCCTTCGTGCGAGGCCCTGAACCGCCCTGGGCGGGCCGCCGGCGGCCCCCGCGCGCTCCCTTCGGTTCGCGCAATTGCCACTCCCTCGCTTCGCCGCGGCTTCGCCGACGGCGTGCTCGCCCCGGCCGGCGGCCCCTTCGCCTTCCTTCCATTCCATCATGACGTCGCCGCCGTCGGAGGACTGCAGGAATGGGTCGTTGGCTTGGACAGGCAGGTTCGCGGGCGGGGTCCGGTCGGTTCCGTGGTTCGCACGAAGCCAGCCCTGAAAGTCAATCGGCGAAATCTGCTCCCAGTCCGTGCCATTGCAAGACGTGCAAAGGCTCACCAGGACGATACCTGGCGTTTCAGCGAAATCTGCGGACTGCCTGCTCAGCCAGCCCGGCCCACCACCAATTCGACCCGAACCCCTAAAACCACGGCCTGGCGTCCCAAGTCCGATGACCCTGACCATGGCGACCGTCCCGAAGGCCGTGAAGGCGCTGCCGGCGGAGGCCCAGAAGATCTTCCTCGACGTCTACAATGCCGACTTCGGTTGGCGCTGCAGCGAGGGCCACGCAGAGAAGGCCGCTTGGACCGCCGTCACGGCTCGCTGGCCCGAACACGCGCCCAAGGAGTAAGCCGCGTGGCCGCGGACCTTCGCCCGAAGGTCGCGTATGTCCTGCCGGATTCACTGCGTGGCGAACTTGGCCGCGCGTGGGGCCCGATCGTGCAGACCGATGGATTGCCTGCCGCCGTGGCGGGGGCCGATGTCGTCGTGGCCGTCGGCGACGTCGTGAGCCTGGCGCTCAAGAAACTGGACATCGAGCCGCGCGTCTTCATCTGCGATTTCCAGACCCAGCGCGGCGAGCCCGACCCCGTGTACGAGGTCGAACTCGGTTCTTGGGGCGACTTCGCGTTCCGCGTGCGCAATCCGGCAGCGCGCATCACGCGGGAGGCGTGGGACGCCATCCGTTTGGCGCTTGCCGCACAGGACGGGCCGGTCCGCATCGTCGTCGAGGGCGAGGAGGACTTGCTTGGCATTCCATGTTTCTTGGAGTGCCCGCTTGGCGCGAAGGTGCTGTACGGCATGCCCGGCAAGGGCGTCGTCGTCGTGGACGTGACGGCGGCGTTCCAAGAGAAGGTCAAGGCGTTGCTGGCGCGGTTCGAGAGGGCGTGACTCACGGGTACGGGTCGATCGGCTCCTTGCATTGGTCGTCGTTGAAGCGGTACATGTGGCCTTCGACTTCGGTGTCGTCGGTGAAGCCGTCGAAGCCGCCGCGGTTGCCAACGTAGGGGTCGCCGAGTTTGGCGTTCAGCATGGGGGGACGCATGTGGCCGGTTGCGGGCGTAAAAACGGGCCACGCCAAATCGCCGGATTCATGCCAATCCAAGAGCGTCACGCGGCCTTCCTTTGCCCAGGCGAGGCGGTGCTTCACGTCGTCGGTCGTATTCTGGAGTCGCAGTGCCGTGATACTGACCTCGGATTGCTCGCCACCATCTGGTTGCCACACCAGGTGGACGGTATCACCGTAGGTCACGGTCATGCTCGCATGGCGTGCCGGCAAGGATAGATTCGACGCCATGTAGGCGACCACTTGCGGATCGTCCACGTAGATTGCGTTCAGGCTCGCGAAGAAAAACCAGTCACCGAGCTTGCATTGCTCGGGGACCGTTTGGTTGGTGTGACCTTCAAGGATGAAGCGCAAGGGCCGCTCGAACGGCCCCCAGTTGAATCTCTGGCAATCGAAAAACTGGATTCCCGACTCGCTCCCGGTCCCGCCCGTCCCGCCCCAACTTGCAAGGGGATGGGCCGGGCTGGTGGACCCTTCCCAACTCACGGACGTGACCAGCATGCGGCACTGATTCCAAGTCGTGAACTGCACGTCCATCTCTGGGGCCGGCGGAGCAACGGGGCCCGGCTGGGTTGCGTTGGAAGCGTTCGAGGTCGGGGATGCCGGATGGGTCGATGTCGGTCCAGGCCCGCCAGGAGCAGTACATCCTGCTGCCAGAAGTGCGGCCGCAAGCAACAGGCTGGCCAGGACGTTACGCTGCGTCATGTCGTCTAACACCTCGTCCCGTCAACGTCTTGTGTCACGCCAAACGCGTACTCGCCGGGCCCGGGAAATCCTGAAACTTCAGGATCCTTGTCATGCGGCCCTCGTGTCGGCAGATGGATTAGGAAGGGGTATCCCATGGCGCGCCGGCCCGTCGTGATACCCACCGGGTAGGTCGGCGTCAGCCCAGGTAGGGGCGGGCCGCCGGAATCGAAGTCGATGCATACGTAGCCGCTCAGTGGCTGGCATCTGGCGACATCCCCGGTCGGGTCACTCGGTGGGTCGGGCAGCCGTGCGCGCCAGTCATTCACGACCCCCACGAGGCATTTCCACGTCGTTGCGGCGTCGCCCGTCAGGCCGCAGACGTTTCCAGGCGGTGAGGCTGGCGGCGTGCATGCCGTCTCGTTGAGCGCGTTGACGGCCGCGGTGACGACGTCCACGACGGTCTCGTCAATCGTCTCCGGGCCGTCTGCGACTGCGCTCGGGAGGACCAAAAAGAACATGGTGGCGGTTGCGGCGAGTCTGCTTGCGTTCATGGGTGCCCAACAGGTCCAGTGCCGTCGCCTACTTAGGTGGCGTCGGACACCCGTTGGTGTCGACCCGGCCAACAGGAGGCAACTGCCGAAGCCGACTTGCCCTGCAGCTACATGAATCCGACGGGTCGTTTCCTTTCCGCCAATAATGATTTGCGGAAAATCGCTACGTTGGCTCGTCGTGGCTTGGGGCCGCCGGCTCGTCCGGCAGGTACATGCCCTGCGCCTTCACGACTTCGCCTGACGTCGAGCACTTGGCGTAATCCTCCAATGGCAACTTGTTCAACTCGAGGAACTGGTCGCCGAAGACGACTGCGGACAAGACGTCGCGGGCCAGGCGCTGCTCGCCGACAATCCACAACGCGGCGCCAATCGCTTCCGCGGTCGACAGCACGAACGGTTTGCCGTAGTTGACTGGGTTCGCGGCGACGAGGTACGGCAAGGCGCGGCTGCGGGTCTTGCCCAAGAGGACGGGGAATGCCTCTTCGGCTTGTGCCCACGAGCAGTCGAGCGCAAGAAGCCCGTGGCGCCGCATGTCCTCGAGGTCTTCGCGGCTGAGGGCTTTCTTGGCAAACGGGTTGAGGAGGACCGCGTGCTTGGGGCACTTGTCGAGCTTGTCGATGAGGCGGACCTTGCCAGCTTTTGCCATCCGCAGCGCGGTGTTCTTGCGCGGGTCGTCCTGGCTCAGGTGGTACACGACGACGTCGACGGTGCCCTTCATGCCGGACGCACTGCGGTGCGGCGCACTTCCGTCGATGTTCTCGCGTCGCGTCATGCCGACTCCTTGGGGATGCGCAGGGCGACCTTGAGGAAAAAGGGCACGAGCCGCGGTTGCGCCCGCAACAGGGGCAGGACGAGGCGGCTCGGATAGTCGATGTCCCCGACTTTCTCGATGACTGCCTTGGCCTTCGGCGTCGACAGCAGACGCGCCAGCCGGTTGAAGTCGGCGTCGGTGAAGCGCTTGTACATGGCGCGAAGGGCCCGGCCTTTGCGAAGTTCGCGGCCCAGGACGCGGCGCACCTTGCGCTCGTACGGCAGGAGGCTGCCGCGGTCGAGGCGGTCCGTCCGCAGCGCCACATCTGCGACGGGCGCCAGGAACTCCGAGGCAAGAAGACCGTAGTAGATGCCGCCGCCCGACGTGGGCTTCGCCATTCCCGCCGCGTCCCCGACCAGCATCACGCGGTCGTCGACGAGGCGGCTACGCAGGCCCAGCGGGATTCCGCCAATGATGAGGTAGCTCGGCGTCGCTCCCGCAAGAAACGGCGCGGATTGCGGGTCCGTGAACATGCGTTCGTAGTACTTCTTGGCCGATTCCGTGTTCATGCCCGGTGCCACCGCGAGGCCGGCGCGGGCCCGGTCGCCGCCGACGGGGATGATCCAGGAGAAGAATCCAGGTGCCTGCGCCGCGCCGGCGAACATCGGAATCAGGTGCGGCTTGTCCGCGGGGATGTGTACGCCGCAGAGTTCGGCCTCGTAGCAACTCACGATCTCCTCGACTGCAGGGAAATCGAACCAGCGCGCTACGCTGCCGCGGATGCCATCGGCGCCGACGAGGAGGCGGCATCGGCTCGTCGCCTGCCCCGTGGGCGTCAAGAACGAGACGCTCACGCCGGATGCGTCGCGCTTTGCGGCAACGGCCTTCGTCGCGACGGCGAGCTCCACGCCAGCGGCGACGGCGGCCGCTGCCATCTTCTGGTCGAAGCGCGCGCGGTCCATGGCTTGCGCGTGCGGCTTTCCAGCGTCGAACTCCACGAAGGTGCCGTCGGGCGCGTAGACGCGGGCGCCCGTGAGGTCGTTCTGCCACAAGTCGCCGATGGGGAACGGCGTATGGTCGAAGGTCCGCGGCGTCACGAGGCCCGCGCATTGCACCGGGATGCCGACTTGCGGGTGCTCTTCGCAGAGCAGGACGGACCACCCGCGCAAGGCGAGAAGGCGCGCGACATTCGAGCCTGTCGGCCCTGCGCCGACCACGATGGCGTCGTACAACGGCTTCAGGCGGAGTCCTCCTGCACGACAAGGCCAGTGGTGCCGGGTTCTTCAACGCGAGCGAGGCGGACGGGTCGGACTCAGGGCTGGGCTCGCAGCCGCCTGGGGAATCCGTTGCCTCGGCAACTTGGCCGCGAATCCCTGGACCTGGCTTGCAAGCCCCTCGACTTCCTCGAGGCGCAGGCGGCCCGTGATTTCACGCACGAGCCACGGTCCCCGCCACTGCCATGTTCCGTCGGTCCCGATGGCAAGCAAGTGCTGCATCATTGCCGGCGTCAGCACGTCGTAGGCGAAGCGGCGGTCGTCGCACTTGACCCAGAACGCGCGGGAGAATTCGTCGGACTCCGTGTCGATGTCCTCGCCGCCCAAGGCGTCGAAGATCTTCTTGCCGACCGTTTCCCGCGACATGGTCAGGTTGTGGCCGTCGATGGGCATGCGGCTTGCTACCACCGTGTTGTAGTACGTCGTTTCGTGGCGGTTCTTGCCGGAGCCGGACGTGACCGTGTACTGGTACGTGAAGGTCTCGAAGTGGACGCCTGCGAGGTCGCCTTCGATGACGTCGGTGGCCCTGCGACCGTGGCCTTGGCCGAAGGGCTGGAAGCCGAGGAAGCGCGACGGTCGGTCCGACGCATCGGCCTGCGTGTACGTCCAGCCGTGGCGTGCGGCGAAGTCCTGCCACACGAGGGTGCGGGCCGCGGCAGCCTTGAAGGCGACGACGATGGCCGCCACGAGGAGGCCGATGAAGCCGAGGCCCGCGACGATGGCAAGAGGCCAGAGCCGTGTGAGGAGGGATATGAGTGCGCCCACGAAGGCGACCGCCGCCCCGCCGCCCAGCAGCCCGCCGAGGAGTTGCAGCCGCTTCATGCGCTCGATGTGGGCTTCCTGCGCCGCCGGCAGGCCGGCGTCCATCACGCCACCCGGACCGTGGGGGCGACGCGGAAGGCCGGCGAACCGACCTCGAAGAAGGCGATGTCCCGCATGCCGAACCAGCCCGCAAAGAACACGCCTGGGAACGTGTGCGTCTGGTTGCGAAAGTCGCGCACGTTCGCGTTGTAGAAGCGCCTCGCGGCCTGGATGCGGTCCTCGGTCAACGCCAGTTCCGTCTGCAATTGCAGGAAATTCGTGTTGGCGCGCAGCGTCGGATACGCCTCCGCGACGGCCAGGAGCCGGTTCATGGCTCCGACGAGGGCGTTCTCGTTGGCCGCATGGCGCGCAGCCCCCGTCGTCGACGAGGCGATGGCTGCGGCGCGGGCCTGCACGACTTGCGTCAGGACTTCCTTCTCGTGCGCGGCGTATCCCTTCACGGTCGCCACCAAGTTGGGGATGAGGTCGTAGCGGCGCTTCAGCTCGGTGTCGACGTTGCTCCAGGACTCGCTGCAGCGGTTGCGCAGCGTCACCATGCGGTTGTACTGGAACCACGGGATGGCGACGATGAGGATGAGGCCGAGGATGGCCAGCAGGACGATGGCGACGACTTCCACTGGGTCGTGCATGCGGGGCCCGCGTTCAGGAACCTTTCGCCTCGCGGCGCCAGTTCTATGAACGTCGCCGCAGTGGCCAAGGCGTGGATTACACGCGTGAGCAGATCGTAGCAGTCGCCGGCGTCCTTGCCATCCTGCTCGGCGTCATCGTGTACAACAACCTGCGCGCCATGCGGCCGAAGGCCAAGGCAACGGCCCCGGACGTGAAGGACCCGATCATCGGCCGCTACGTGCACCACGAGGGCGCCGTCGTCGGCCAAGCCATCGCCGTGCACGGTGACCGCGTGCTCCTCAAGCAAGGCAACATCCACAAGGCCGTGCCCCGCGCCCAACTGGAGCCCGTCGGCGACGAGTTGCGTCTCATGGGAACCGTGGACTGGATGGATGCGGAGAAGGAAGGCGCCGCGCTGGCGGGAGCCAAGGCCAGCGAGCCAAACGCGTAGGAGTGCGTCCATGCCGTACAAGATGGTCATCATCGCGCGCAAGGACCTCGACCTGTCCAAGGGGAAGCTCGCGGCCCAAGTGGGGCACGCCGCCGTCGAGTGCACCCTCAAGGCGCAGAAGTACTCCAAGGAAGCCTTGGCCGAGTGGTTGTCTGCGGGCGCCATGAAGGCCGTCCTCAAGGTTGCATCCGAGGGCGACTTCTATCCGCTCAAGAAGGCCGCCGAGGTCGCGGGCCTCTGCACGGCACTCATCCAGGACGCCGGCCACACCGAGATTCCGGCGGGCACCGTGACGGTCCTGGGCATTGGTCCGGGGAAAGAGTCCGTTGTCGACAAGGTGACGGGCCACCTGTCGTTGCTTTGACGGTGGGCCAGCGGCTCGGGCGCATGCGGCCCCGGCCGTGCGCGAAGCATCGCGACCATCTTGCCGCATCCGAAAGCCGCGGCAGGCCTCGACAATTCGGTACCCTTGCATGGCCGGCTATCAGGCCGCATCGCCTCATCCACTCGCCTGGGACGCGGCATGCGCCTTGGCCAACGGTGACTGACCATGCGCTACCCAACCGTCCTGCTCCCTGTCCTGCTCATTGCCGCCACGCTCCTGCCGGCCGCGGCCTTCGCTGATGTTGACGGTGTTGTGGCCGCCTCGCCGACGACCATTGGCCAGGCCGTCATTGGCTTCCAGGATGGCGCAATGCCGCACCTGTCGGCCGGGGGCACGTTCCTCGGGATGCCGGTCCTCCAGGTCGTGCCGCAGACGCAATTCCTCGTCGTCCAGGCCCCCGACCTGGCGACCGTGCGGACCGCCGTGTCCGGGCTGACGACGATCGCCTACGTCGAGGACAACGGCCTCATGTCGGCCCTCGTGACGCCCAACGACGCGCAGTACTCGAGTCAGTATGGGCCAGGGATGATGGGCTTCCCGACGGCGTGGGGCCAGGCAGGCTACGGCTCGTCGTCCACCATCGTGGCGCTCGTCGACTCTGGCATCCTGAAGACGCACCAGGACCTCACGGGCAGCCGCATGATGCAGGGCCACGACTACGTCAACAATGACAGCGACCCCAACGACGACTGCGGCCACGGCACACACACGAGCGGCACGGTCGGCGCCACCACGAACAACGGCCTGGGCGTCGCCGGCATGAGCCAGGCGCGCATCTTGCACATGAAAGCCCTGGCGGCCACGGGCGGCATCCTGTCCGTCCAGTGCTCGGGCAGCAACTCCAACATCGCCCAGGCCATCATCGATGCAACGGACCAGGGGGCGAAGGTCATCTCGATGTCCATCGGCGGCCCGAGCTCCGATAGCACGACCTTGAATGCCGTCAACTACGCCTGGAACCACGGCGTCACCTTGGTCGCGGCCGCCGGCAACGACGGCGCCGCCAACTCGGTCGAGTATCCCGGGGCGTATCCGAACGTCATCGCGGTGTCGGCCCTTGACTCCAACAAGGTGCTTGCCTCCTATTCCAGCTACGGCCCGCAGGTCTCGATTGCGGGCCCCGGCACCAACGTCCTCTCGACGTACAACGACGGCGGCTACTCCACGCTCAGCGGGACGAGCATGGCCACGCCGCACGTCGCCGGTGCCCTCGCCCTGGCCCTGTCATGCGCTCCGTCGACGACGAACGCGGCACTTCGCACGGCCCTGCAGAACACCGCCGAGGATTTGGGCCCCGCGGGCAAGGACAACCAGTACGGCTATGGGCTGGCACGCGCCGACCTCCTGGTGGCAAACCTGTGCACGGGCGGCGGCGCCACGAACCACGCGCCGACTGCTTCCTTCTCCTACTCGACGGCGGCCCTCGCGGTCAGCGTCGACGGCACCGGTTCGACGGACTCCGACGGCGACGCCCTGACCTACGCCTGGACCTTCGGCGACGGCGCGGCGGCGACGGGGGCGACGGCCAGCCACACGTACGCGAGTGCCGGAAGCTACTCGGTCACGCTGACGGTGAGCGACGGCAAGGGGGGCACGAATGCGGTGAGCCAGTCGGTGACGGTCACGGCCTCAGGGGACCCGGACCCCGCGACGCCGAACATGCAAAGCGGCGTGGCCCAATCCTATTCCCTGTCCAGCGGCCAATGGGTGTATCGCAAGATCCAGGTGCCCGCCGGTGCCACGAACCTGGGCGTCAGCATGACGGGACCGGGTTGCACGCTGACCTGCAGTTTCGACGCCGACTTGTACGTCCGGCAAGGCGCACGCCCGACCTCTGCGACGTACGATTGCAGGCCCTACCAGAGTGGCAACGCGGAATCGTGCAGCTTCACGAACCCCGCCGCCGCCTGGTGGTACGTGGGCGTCTACGCCTACTCCGGCTCGGGCACCGTCACCGTCACGGCGACCGTCACCGCGCCGGCTGCCAATCAGCCGCCGACCGCGAGTTTCAGCCACACCCAATCCGGTCTCACGACCAGCGTGAGCGGTGCGGGCAGCAGCGATCCAAACGGTGACGCGCTCACGTACGCCTGGACCTTCGGGGACGGCGGTACGGCCACGGGCGTCACTGCAAGCCATACCTACGCGGCCGCGGGGACGTACACCGTCACCTTGACGGTCAACGACGGCAACGGGGGATCGAACGCCCAGAGCCAGGCCGTCACCGTGGCCCCGGCGGCAAACCAGAACCCCACGGCAAGCTTCACGCACAGCGAATCCAGCCTGACGACGTCGGTCAACGGTGGAGGCAGCAGCGACCCTGACGGCGACGCGCTGAGCTATGGCTGGTCGTTCGGGGACGGTGCGTCAGGCACGGGCGTGACCACCAGTCATGCCTACGCGAGCGCGGGGACGTACACGGTCACGCTGACGGTCAGCGACGGCCACGGCGGCAGCGCGACGGCATCGCAATCCGTCGCCGTCACGACGGACCCGGACCCTGGAGCGCCGACCCTGACGAGCGGCCAATCCCAGAGCGTGCCGCTGTCGGCCGCAGGGGACAACAAGTTCTACAAGATCCAAGTGCCGGCCGGAAAGACGCAGTTGCAGGTCGTCATGACCGGTCCGAGTTGTGGCCTGCTCAGCTGCAGCTTGGACGCCGACTTGTATGTCAAGGCGGGAAGTCGCCCCACGGACACGTCCTACGACTGCCGGCCGTACACGCAGGGGAACGCCGAGACCTGCACCATGGCCAACCCTGGCGCGGGCTGGTGGTACATACGCGTCTACGACTACTCGGGATCCGGAACGGTCACCATCACGGCAACGGCGAGCTAACGTCGGACGCAGCGGTGCCTTGGCGCCGCGCTGCCGTTGCCTAGAGGTCATTGCATAACTTCCAGGGTGGCCTGCGTCGTTTTCCGGGCTTCGCAGTCCTGGCGGCGCTGGCCGCCGGCGGGCCGGCAGCCCGCCAAGGCCGGCGCCGCCAAGAATGTGTGGCCGGAAAACGACCCGCAAGGGCGCGCCGCT
>JAZJZE010000022.1:0-1295 GCA_040390065.1 bacterium
TCCGAACAGCCCTGCCTGTTCGCATCAACGACTCACCGTCGCCGGAGGGGTCGTCGTGAATATCCTCGAACTCTACGTCGCGTTCTCGCTCGGCGTCGCCTTCGCGTTGGCTTTCCAGGCCATCGACGGATATACCTCAAAGTGGATAGTCGCTGTGGTATTCGTCGCCGCCTTCGTTGCCTGGCCGATCATGATCCTGCGAGGCTGGCGATGAGCCTCATCTCTATCGACCCCGGCGCGAACGCCTGTCGCGCACGTTGGTTTTCCGGCGTACTAGATTCCTGTGGACGCTGGCCGTCCTTCGATATTCAGACGTGCGACACCGCAGTCATCGAATCCCAGGTCATCATCCCACGCTTCACGCGGAATCCAGCGTCCATCATCGACCTCGCCCACAAGGCCGGCGCCGCCGCTGCTGCATTCGGCTGGCCCGAGGACGACACCCGCGTGACGTGGGTCCGCCCGCAATCGTGGAAGGGCTCGACGCGCAAGCCCACGGCCGCGCGGGACTGGGCGTCGTACGTGATCCACCGCAAGGTCGTGCAGGCGCTGTCGGCCGCGGAAATCGCCATCTACACCGTTGCCCTCAACGACTTCCCCCCGGGTGAGCGCCACGACCTCGCCGACGCCGTCGGAATAGGCTTGTGGAAGCTAGGCCGACTGTGCTAAGGGTAGGCATGCTGCAACACTACTGGTACCTCGGCGCGGTCATATCCGCGGTTTATTCGGTTGGCGCATGTATGTGGACCTTCGCCCTCGAGCGCCGCATCTGCGCCCTGCAGGCGTCGCTCGCCGCCTTAGACGTCGACGTGGCGCTGATGCGCGGGTACGTCATCGACCCGGACAACGCCCCCACGGGCAACTGGCGCGCGGCGAAGAGGTGGCCGGCATGAGCCCCCTCGACGCTCCGGCGATTACCGCGTTCTGCAAGCAGTCCGAGCCACCGCGCCGGCCGTTCTACCTCACCCGATGGGGCTGGGGAATCTCCTGCTACTTCGAGCCCCGGGATCTCTGGGTCGGATGCTATTACGATCGGCGCCGCGCCGGGTTGACGCTGTACTTCTGCCTCGTACCAACGATCGTCATCAAGGTGATGCTGTGAAATACCTCGCCGTCGCCGCGCTCGCCCTGGCGTGCAGCGACCAGCCTACGCTGACCGTGCAAAAAGTAACGTCCGATGCAACATCTTGCACGTTTTGGATCTGCCGGGGCTGCGTACGCCGGGCCGACGAAGATTTCACATGCCGCGGCCACGAGTTCCTTATTCAAGCCTACGAGTGCCCGGTCGAGTTCGA
>JAZJZE010000023.1:0-2070 GCA_040390065.1 bacterium
TGTCCGTCGAGCCGCCGCTGCCGGTCGAGTCGCTTCCACCCGTTCCCGCCGTGCCGGTCGTGTCGGAGCCGCCCGTGCCTGCCGTCCCGGTGGGGTCCGAGCCCCCCGTCCCGGCAGTTCCGGTAGGGTCCACAGTACCGCCGGTACCTCCAACGCCCGTGTCGCCAGCCGTGCCACCAGTACCAGTCGTGCCGGCATCGCCGGTCCCACCAGTGCCGGCGGTGCCGGTCGGGTCGACCGTGCCGCCAGTGCCGCCAACGCCAGTGTCGCCACCGGTACCAGCCGTGCCGGTCGTACCGGCGGTGCCCGTCGGGTCGACGGTCGTGATGGCGTCGTTACACGCCCCGAGAGTCAGAGTTGAGAGGATGAGGATGCTGTACAGGAACTTCATGGGATTCTCCTTTGATTTTGATTCGTTACAGTTTGGCGTCGTAGATGACAACTTCGATGTTTGCTTCGGTCTGAACACACGACTCGCAGCCTCCGCTTGTGCGGTGCTTCGGGTCGAGGTCAATCTTCTTGGTCTGGAAAAGTTCGGAGAAGGCGTCGAGCTGCGCGAAGGTGACCTTCTCGTCAGCTTGGCCTTCCAGGTGGAGTGTGTAGTGGTGGGCCTGCTTCTCGGGCTTGATGTCGCCGACGTAGAACTTGCCGGCGAGGGCGGGGACCTTCGCCAGCTTCTGCTCGATGAGAATCGTCAGGACCTGTAGTCTCACTTCTTCGCTGCCTTGGGAGGCGCGGTCAGACGCGCACGTTCCTTCTTGGCGCCCTGGCCCTTGCCGAGGCGGTGGTCGAGGAGGTCGATTTGCTGCTGGGCGGAACGCTCGGTGCGCTCCTTGGTACGCTCGGCCGACTCTTCCTTGCGCTGGTCGTACTTGTCGGGACGGGCGCCGTGGCTGCCCGGGAACTTGCGGTTGTTGCTGCGTGTCATGATGCCCATGTTGGTCTCCTTATCTCATAGCGAATCTACATCACCAACGCAGCCATGTCTTTGTGACGGCGGTCGGCGATGTGTGAAGCTCGGGCCACCATGATGGTGGGAGGGAAGAGGCTGCCCCAGTTCTGCTTCATGGAGTTGATGACGTCCCACAGAGACACACCTGGTGCCACGCTGATGCCGCGAATCTCCACCCAAGCTGCGTAGGTGGGGTTGGCGATGTACGAGAGAATCATCCGGCGGGGAACCGGCGGGAGTCTCGGGAACAGGATTTTCTCGACCATCACTTGACCCTATCAGAGTGCCTGGTTTTCGTCAAGAGAATTCGACGTCGTAGCCGACCTGTAGGTTCTTCTGGTCCACCAGGGTCAAGGTGTGCTTGGACGTCTCCACGTCAATCTTGAGACGCGCCCGAGGGTCGCTCACGAAGGCCTCGACCATCTGCGCGATGGGGACGGGGTTGCGGTACCTGGTCCCCTCGAACCGCTGGAAGTAGTAGACGGCCTTGATGGCGGACTCCAGCTTGATGGCGGCTCTCTTCTTGGTGAGTGTTATGCGCACTTGCGGACCCTCTCGGCGGCCTGCTGGCAGGCGAAGCAGGGGCGCTTGGTGGCGGCCTTCGTGGGGCAGCCGTCCTCGACGGCCTTGGCGGCCTTCTCGATGGCGGCCTCCTCTCTCTGCTTGGCCCGCACCTCGTAGAGTTCGTCCCAGACGCTCATATCATGCCGTACGGCAGACGTGGGCCCAGGGAGGGCTGCCATCCGCAGCCGTAGGCCCGGCACTTGATGACGGTGACTCCGTCGTCCGCGACCACAGCAGCATGGTAGCCGCAGCGGGGGCACATGTGGGGCCAGTTCGCCGAGTCGCGACTATTGCCGTAGACCTGGAGCCCTGGCGTCAGCGGTCGGTCGCAGACGCAGACCAGGGGCTCGGGGCACTCGGTGCGGATGCGCCAGTGCGGGCCCTGCGTGCTCCGGTCCCACTCCTGGCCCGGGGGCACGATGAAGTGGTCGGTCAGAATCCAGTTCTTGTTGCGAGGGTCGACGGCCGGCGTCGAGCACAAGCCCATGGCGCCCATCATGATGGCCTCGCGCTTCAGGGCTCGCAGGATGCAGTAGGAGCAGCGAGTGTTCATT
>JAZJZE010000023.1:2170-3927 GCA_040390065.1 bacterium
CCATTACCGTCTCCTCATTGCCATGCCCATCGCCATCGAGCCGAACATGCCAGAGAAGAAGCTGATGACGAAGAGGTCTGCCGAACTCGGCCCGCTGAACTTCGCGCAGTACCCGTCGCGGCAGTACGAGGTCGAGCAGGTGTCGGCCGTCACGCAGGGCTTGCCGACGTTGCTGCAATTCAGGCAGAGCAGCAGGAGGAAGCCGAGCAGCGCCAGGGCTTTCAGGGGTCGCATCACGCCACCTTGAGTGGGCGGCAGCGCCCGGTCGAGAGGTTGCTCTGGTGGAAGGCGGCTCGCAGGGCGCAGTCCTTGACGTCGTTGTAGTGCTGCCAGGCGGCCTGCCCGAGGTCGTCGTTGGCTCGATAGGCTGTTGACGAGCAGGCGCGACCCATCGTGACCGGCCAGGCCGTCCCGTGGCGCAGGGCCACATCGAAGGCACGGGTGGCGGCTCGGGTCATCACGTCGAAGCGGTTCATGCAACCTCGATGGTGGAGCGGTTGTAGCCCAGGCGCTCCAGCGCGTGGACCAGGCCACGGGCCAGGACGACCTCGACGGGGCCGTTGCCGAGGCGAATGACCGCAGCGCAGTCCTCGTCGCGACCGCGAACGACCAGCTGGGCGTCACCCACGACGCAATCGTCGTTGGCGATTTTCCAGGACTGGTCGGGGAGCCAGCCGGCGGTCAGGTGGTGGGCCTGGCGGACCGCAACGGTGCGGTCGTCGATGTTCTCGTCTCGGGTCGCGATGAGTTTGAGCATTCCCTGAGGGTACCAGAGTACCCCCAGGGAGTCAAGAACTATTCGCGGGCGAAGTCGGCGATGACGCCCGGGGCGGCCGAGTCGAATCCGGTGACGTCCAGCATGCCGGCGTCGTTCGGGTCGGCAATCGAGAATCCGGTTGCCGTCATGCCGACGACGATGAGCTTCGCCGGGATGCCGAGCTTCTGACGGTAGTTGCGGAGAGCGTCCACCGGCTGGATGTTGCCGGCCCAAGTCTCGTTGTCCGTGTAAAGGACGAACGTGTCGATGGGCAGCTTCGCCTCGGTCGCGAACAGCATCGGCAGTGCACAGTCCGTGCCGCCCATGGGGAGGCGCGAGGTGTACTGGACGACGTCGTCGAGACGCTGGCGGGGGTTGATGTTCAGGATGGAGAGCCCACCACGGTTGGCGGTCGCGAACCCGGTCGACGAGGTGAAGCCCACGAACATGTGCTGCTGCTCGACGGCTGCGGTCACGAGAGCCATGGCGCACGAGCCCACGCGAGCGGTGATGCCGGACATGCCGGCGATGTCGGCGCCGCCCATGGAGCCCGAGATGTCCAACGCGAGCATGGTGCGCTTGTTGGTCGGCTCGACAGCCTTGAAGGCAGCGTAGAATGCTCCGTCGAGGGCGTTGACGATTTGCTGGACGGGCGACCAGGTCAGCTTGCCCTTGTCGCCGTGCCCCTGCGAGTACGTCTTGAGAGCGAGCAGAATCTGGATGGGGTGGACCTTGCCCTTCTGGAGCAGTTCCACGTTGCCGAGCTGCTGCGCGACGAACTTCGACGCGCCCGACATCGGGCCCAGGAGGCCGACGTTGGTCATCTTGCCGAGGTTGCGGATGAGCGCGGTGACGCCCATCGAGGGGAGCATGGCTTCCCACACCTTCGGGTCGGACTTCTGCTCGTTCGGCACGCACTCGTGCGGCAGGCGGTACTCCTCGATGAGGCGCACCAGCTCCTTGCCCTTGGCGGTCTTGGCCTTCTCGAAGGCCCAGATGA
>JAZJZE010000024.1:0-1226 GCA_040390065.1 bacterium
GGCCGGCGTCAAGGGATTCGCCCAGGTGGCGGATGCCGCCCTCGATGAACAGGCGAACGTCATCGAACGTCCAGGGCGCCCGATCGGAGCGGTTGCCGCGGATGCCTGTGATAAGGCGGTCAATCCATTGGGGGTTATAGCCCTCGACCATCGCGGCATCGGCGTTGCCGTCGTGGCGGGCGACGAGGAGGGCGGCATCGACGGCGCCGAATCCTCGGGCGGCCTCGGCCATGAGGACAAGGGGGTTGGCGTTCATGCGGCACTCCTTTCCTTGCAGGCGCTGAGGATAAAGAGGGCGGCCTGGGCCTGGGGCAGGTTGAGTTCCCCGGGCACGTCGGCGACGACGGACGGGTCTTCGACGCGCACGTCATCGAGGTTCAGCGACAGTTCGGTCAGCAGTTCCGACACGCGCTCGCGGTGTAAGGCCAGGATGAACCGGTCCACGTCCTTGAGCCGCAGGCTGCCGATGCGCTTGATCGGGATGTCGCCCCAGGAGGAGATCCACCCCTTGGACGACAGGCCGATCTCCGAGGCGATGCCCTGGAGGCGGTCGATATCGAGTCGGGAGACGTGCGGCTCGGTAGGCGGCTGCGGGTTGGCGGTCTTGGCGGCGTCCTGCTGGGTCGGGCTGAGCAGGTTCGCTTCGCGGCTGTCCGGGGGTGGTGGCGTGTGGCCCTTGGGGAGTGCCCAGGTGGGCAGGGGTGGCGGCTTCCAGTAGAACGTGGTCCCTTCCTTCGTCTTGGCGTAGTGGGCCTGCTTGTCGCGGTTGTCGTCCACGATGACGGCCCAGCCTTCGTCGAGGTCATAGAGGTAGCGGCCGATGCCCCACTGGACGGCGGCACGCTTCATGGCGCCGCTGAGTCCGCCCTTGACGGCCTCGATGTCGGTATTCTCGGCCCCGTCCCACTTCGTGATCCACTGACCCACGACGTTTTCGATGCTGATGCCGCACAGGACGCCGGGCTGGCCGCCGACGGTCCACTCGCGGAACTCGTTGCGCCAGCGGATGGGGCCGCAGACATGGTCAAGACGGTCCATGATGGCCCGGTTGGTGATGTAGGCGAGCACCTTGGCCCAGACCTTTCCTTCGCGGCCGGTGCCACACTGGCCGATGCGCCACTCGATATCCTTCGCGGGGAACGGCTCGGCCAACTTCGTCAGGTCCATTGGTTCTCCAGGTTTGAGGTAAGGCCGGCGGTGGTGTTCGACTCGGGCACGGAGAAGGC
>JAZJZE010000025.1:0-1540 GCA_040390065.1 bacterium
ACCGAGGCCCTGCACACGTTCGCCTTCCGCGGAAACCGGGAAGTGGACCAGAAGCGATTTGCAGACGGAACGAAGTCGTTCGACCTGGCGGCCTACGGCCCCGGTGCGCGGACGCTCGAACTCGAAGCCACGTTCGCCAAGACGGAGCAGACCGTCGGGACCGGCTCGGAGTCGGACGACTGGATGTCAGAGGAAGCCGTCAACCGCTACATCCGCCTGTACTTCGAGTCCGCGGTGCTGGCCGAGGAGCCGTCCACGTTCTACTCGTTCGAAGTCATCATGCCGATGCGGTACTACACCCGCGTCGAAGGCGAGTCGGGCCAGAACTCGACCATCGTCCTGACGGCCCACGCCTTCTACGACCCGGACGAACTCGAAGGCGTCCTGACCGCCGAGATCGTCAACACGCTGACAGAGGCCGACCTCGGCATCGCGGGTTCCTGATGGCTACGGTCGAATGCCTCTGCCCGCCCACCGCGGCGGGCGAGGTCAGGCACCCTGCCGGGGATACGGTCACGCTCCGGGAACGGCTCGGCTTCCAGGCTGCGCTGTCCGTCCAGAACGCGGCCCTCATCGCCTTGGAGAAGGGCGGCGACGACGCCGACGTGTCGGCGGCCATGACCGAGAAGTACCTGTTCGTCGGCATCGAGTCGTGGTCCGTCGTGGACGCCAAGGGCAAGCGCGTGGAGCCGAACCGCCAGACCATCACGGACTACCTGCTGGTCAACATCCCGGCCGCCGTCATCGTCGCCAACGAAGCCGACGGCCTGTACGACGATCAGGTGTCCCGCCCTTTGCTCCAGCGGGTGTCGAACTCATCGCAGCCTTCGCCGACGCCCGCATCGACGTCTCCCACGACTGGCTCGGAGCAGAGGCCCCCGAAGCCGTCGAAGCGATCCTCGACTACTTCTTCCCGGATGGACGGCATCGCGGCGACTACATGACCGCGCGCTGGCGTCTCCAGGTCATCGCCGAGATGAGCGTCGGCCGGCTGGTACGTCAGGCGCGGGCGCAGGAAGACCGTTCGGTAGGGCGGCTCCAGAGGGTGACGAATGGCACTGGCCGACACCGCTAAGCTCCTCGCCTCGCTGACCCTCAAGGATGGGTTCACGGGGCCGCTCAAGTCGATGGACAAGAGCCTGTCCAAGTTCGACACGCACATCTCCAAGACGCAGAGGCGCGGGTTCAAGGCGGGCCAGCAGATCGGGAGCGGCATCAAGGCCGGGGCCGTCATCGCCGCGGCCGGCATCGGCATCCTCGCCACGCAAGTCGTCGCGGGCCTGAACCAGCTCTCGCAGCTCGAGGACGCCACCGCGCAGACGAACGCCGTCATCAAGTCAACGGGCGGCGTGGCAAAGACGACGGCCGCCGACGTTCGGAACCTGGCCGAGAAGTACGAGAACCTGAACGCGACCATAGACGACAAGGTCATCCAGTCGGCAGAGAACATGCTGCTGACATTCACCAACGTCCGCAAGTCCGCGTTCGAGCCTGCGCTGCTGGCGGCCCTGAACCTCAACGAGTCGCTGGGCGGCGGTCC
>JAZJZE010000025.1:1550-1770 GCA_040390065.1 bacterium
CATCATCAAGGTCGGCAAGGCGCTCAACGATCCGACGAAGGGACTCACGGCGCTGAGCAGGGTCGGCATCCTGTTCACGGACCAGCAGAAGAAGCAGATCAAGGCACTGCAAAAGTCGGGCGACCTCCTCGGTGCGCAGAAGATCATCCTCAAGGAACTCGGGACCGAGTTCGGCGGCTCGTTCGCGGCCAAGGGCAAGACGGCAACGGGCACAGTCGCC
>JAZJZE010000026.1:0-1707 GCA_040390065.1 bacterium
CTAGCATGAGCACGAACCCAGCGACCCTCATCGACGGCTACAAGCTCGACCACCGCCGGCAGTACCCGGCCAAGACTCAGCGAGTCTACTCGAACTGGACCTGCCGTGGCTCGCGCATCCCCGGCGTCGACTCGTCGGTCTTCTTCGGCGGCCAGTACTTCGCCAAGCGCTACCTGGAGGAGGAGTTCGCCAAGTTCTTCAACGCTCCCAAGAACGAGGTCATGGAGCAGTACAAGCGCCGAGTGAACGGCTACCTGGGCCCGAACAACATCGGCGCCGCGCACATCGGCGACCTGCACGACCTCGGCTACCTGCCGCTGGAGTTCCGCGCCATCCCCGAGGGCACGAGCGTCCCGCTGCGCGTCCCCATGATGACCATCGAGAACACGTCCGACGAGTTCTTCTGGCTCACCAACTACTTCGAGACGCTGATGTCCTGCGTCCTCTGGATGCCCATCACGTCGGCGACGCGAGCCCGCGAGATTCGCAAGGTCCTCGACCGCGCCTCCGAGCTGACCGGGGCACCCGGCTGGTTCACGGACTGGCAGGGCCACGACTTCAGCTTCCGTGGCATGGCGGGCGTGGAAGCCGCGCAGCTCTCCGGAGCCGGCCATCTCCTGTTCTTCACGGGCACCGACACCATCCCGGCCCTCGACCTCATCGAGGACTACTACGGCATCCCCGAGGGCTACCTGCTGGGCGGCTCTGTCGCCGCGACCGAGCACTCGGTGATGTGCGCGGGCGGCGAAGAGGGCGAGCTGGAGACGTTCGACCGCCTGCTCGACCTGTACCCGACCGGCATCGTCTCGGTGGTCTCCGACACCTGGGACCTCTGGAACGTCATCACGAAGACCCTGCCGGCGCTCAAGGACAAAATCATGGCCCGCGCGGGCAAGCTGGTCATCCGCCCGGACTCGGGCAACCCCGCCGACATCATCTGCGGTGACCCCCAGGCCGCTCCGTACTCGCCGGCCGCGTCCGGCGTCATCGACCTGCTCTGGCAGACCTTCGGCGGGACCTACACCGACAAGGGCTTCAAGCAGCTCGACGAGCACATCGGCTGCATCTACGGCGACGCCATCTCCCGCGACCGCGCGGAGGAAATCACGGGCCGCCTGCGGGCCAAGGGCTTCGCGTCCTCGAACATCGTGTTCGGCGTCGGGTCGTACACGTACCAGTTCAACACCCGGGACACCCTGGGCCAGGCCATGAAGGCCACGAGCGTCGAAATCGACGGCGTCCGCAAGTCGATTTTCAAGAAGCCGGTCACCGACGACGGCGTCAAGAACTCGGCTCGTGGCCGCCTCGCGGTCCAGCACAACGAGGAAGGCTTCTACGTCATCGAGGACGCCAACCGCGAGCAGGAAGAGGCCTCGATGCTCCGGACCTTCTGGAAGGACGGCAAGTTCGTGGTCAAGGAGACGTTCGACGTCATCCGCGCCAGGGCGCGCTCGGGAGGGTAACATGTCGGACCGCGTCATAGGGTTGCTGTTCGCGCTGGCAGGCTTCCTGGGGCTTGCCGGCCTGGCTGGCGTCCTCATGGATGGCTGGTTCTCGTTCTGGAGGTTCCTGGCCTTCGAGGGGATGATTGTGGTGGCCTTTGCCCTGGTCACGTCTATCGTGGTCGGCATTCAAATGTTGTTCGAGGGTTGAACATGCCAAAATTCGTCACGACCAACTGCGACATCTGCGGCGAGTGGGCCAAGT
>JAZJZE010000027.1:0-1241 GCA_040390065.1 bacterium
AAAACAACCAGGGGCAGGAAGGCCAAAAGGCTCGCCCAACAAGGCGACGGCCAAGCGCGAGGCTGAGATCGCCGCGGGTGGTCTGACGCCGCTGGAGTACATGCTCACCACGCTGCGAGACGAGACCGCCGCACTTGAAGATCGCAAATGGGCCGCGCAGAACGCCGCAGCCTACGTCCATCCCCGCCTCGCCAGCACGACTCACCAGCACGATCTCACCGATCGCGTGTACGACTGGCTGATCGGCGGTAGTTGATGCCCTACGGCGACACCATCCCCGAGGAAGTCAAGGAAGCCGCCCTACGCCTGCGCGCCGACTTCCCGTTCTTCGCCAAGAAGTGCCTGAAAATCCGCACCAAGTCGGGCGAGATCAAGCCGCTCGTGCTCAACCGCGGCCAACTGCACCTGCACGACAAGCTCGAAGCCCAGCGGACCAGCGGCAGGCCCGTGCGCGCCATCATCGTCAAGGGCCGGCAGATGGGCATCAGCACCTATCTGCAGGCGCGCTTCTACTGGCGGCTGTGGGGCTCGAAGAAGGGCATCGCGCTCAACGCCTTCATCCTCACGCATGAGATCCCGGCCACCGAGAACCTGTTCGGCATGGCCCAGCGGTTCCATGACCACATGCCCGAGGAGGTCAAGCCCGCCACCAAGACCGCCAACGCCAAGGAGCTGCTGTTCGCGGGCAACGAGTGCGGCTACCAGGTCGCGACGGCCGGCTCGCGTGAGGTCGGGCGCTCGGCGACGATCCAGCTTCTGCACGGCTCCGAGGTCCCGTCGTGGCCGAACGCCGAGGAGCATGTGGTCTCGCTGCTGACCACGGCGCTGGCCAAGGGTCCGGGCACCGAGGGCATCCTCGAAGCCACCGCGAAGGGCATTGGCAACGTGTTCCATCGCATGTGCATGGCTGCCGTGCGTGGGGACAGCGAGTACGAGGCCATCTTCATCCCCTGGTTCTGGGATGAGGGCTATGTCGCCGACTGTCCCGAGGTCTGGGCGCAGGAAGTCCCGAAGGCGTGGCACGAGTACGGCGTGCTGCACTCGCTGTCGTGGGAACAACTCTACTGGGCGTGGAAGACGAACCGCGAGCTTGCCGTCGCCAAGAGCCTGACGCCTGACGAGCCGTGCCCCGACTTCCGGCAGGAATACCCCGCGACGTTCGATGAGGCGTTCCAGTCGTCGGGCAACAGCTTCATTCCGGCGCTCAGCATCCTCAAGGCGCGACAGAAGCGCACGGGGCC
>JAZJZE010000028.1:0-1316 GCA_040390065.1 bacterium
GCCCGCCGCCGGCACCCTTGCCGCCGGTCGTGGACGTGGACGGGACGAACACGGTAGAAGGGACGGTGTCCAATCTCTAACGAAATTACCGCCACGGGAACGCTGGCCTACACGGACGCGCTGGGCGTGGCCCTGTCGCTGGCCATCCCGGCGACGTTCGCCGCCACGCCGTCGGTGCTGCGGCCCTCGCTGGGCAAGCAGCTCATCAGCCACACCGGCGACACGGCGATCAAATTGGGCGACACGTCGGCGCCGGGTTACGTGCTGATTCTCAACCTGGACGCGACAAATTACGTGGAGTTGAAGACGGCATCGTCGGGGACGATCTTCGCCCGTTTGGATGCCGCCGTGGGCTTTGCCTTCCTCAAACTTGGCTCAGGCGCGCAGGCCCCTGCGGCGCTGGCAAACACGGCGGATTGCCTGATCGAGTCGTTCATCATCCCGTCCTAGTCCTTGACACCGCTGTACTAACGCCGTTACAGTGACCGTGTCCTCGGGGGTCCGTGCGGTGAGTCGTGGCTGATGAACCAGCCGGCCAGCTTTACAGCGCGGACGATGCCCCCGTCTCGACCGAATCCAACCCCAACCCGTCCCGCGAACGCGACCCGGACACGGGCCGCTTCGTCAAGCCCGACGCCATCTCCGACACCCTCCGCCGGCAAGCCCGTGCCGCCGGCCTGACCCGCGACCAGCTCGACGAGATGGACGCGGACGAGGTCCGCGAGCACATCGACGAGCACCGCTGGAACAAGCGGTCGGAGCAGATCTTCCGCTTTCAGGAGCAGGGCCGCCAGCAGACCCAGCAGTCACAGCAGACGCGCGCCGAGCCGACCGGCCCGGACTGGGGTCAGTCCGAGGACGGCACGCCCCTGGCCGAGAGCGACTGGCCGCCGCACATGGCGAAGCTGATCCGCCAGGTCGCGGAATTGACGGCGTGGCGCAAGCAGGTCGAGCCGCATCTCGGGGATCTTCCCCAACTCAAGCAATACGTCCAGTCCGAGGCGCGGGCCAAGAACGAGTCCTTCGGCAAGCGCATGGAGCGCTTCTACGCGAAGCACCCGGAAATCTACGGCAAGGGCGACCTGGCGCACCTCGACAAGAACGAGGACGACTTCCGCAACTCACCGGAATACTTCGCCCGCATGGCCACGTTCTCCGCGTGGAAGAAGGCGGGCGGGGACATCGACACACTCGAAGACACCCTCCAGCGCGAGCACGACACCCGCTTCGGGGGCCGCCGGCCCGCCGAGGACACCGACGCCGAGGTCGAGCGCTGGGAGGAGGGCGTGTTGGGCCGCCCCACGCAGCGGGGGCTG
>JAZJZE010000029.1:0-2748 GCA_040390065.1 bacterium
CTCGTCTCCCTCGAACGGCAGCAGCGCCCACGCGGGCCAGCAGCACGGGCACTTCACAGCCACGGCCGGCCCGCCCGCTTCACACGCTCGAAGACCACGGTCGTCACGCCGCCGCGGCGCTCGAGCAGCCATCGCACGAAGACCGACCGTTCGATGTCGCCCTCGGCGATCAGGGCCTGGCGCGCTTCGTCGCGCCATATACACCGCCGCATCTCCTGGACGAGCTGACTATCCGTAACCAACTGCGTCGCCTGGGCCATCGTCTCCCTGACTTACGGCCCGCTGATTTCCCCCCGGCCGTAGAGGGCGCCTACTTCACGAGCGCATGCCCGATGATGCCCACCACCGCCCCGATGAGGCCCGCCAGGACCGCGGCGGCGACCACCGCCTGCCAGATGCCCCCGTAGCCTGCGCGAGACTCGCGCAGGCTACGGATTTCCTGGGCCTGCGTCTGCTTATATTGCTCCCAGTCTTTCTTCATGTCCTCGATGCGCTGGGCCATGCGCGCGAACTCCCCCTGCGCCTCCGTGCGGGGCATGAGCAGCTTCGCCTGGTCGTCCAACTGCCCCCGGAACTCGTTGCTCCGCTCGTTGTACGCGCGCTGGGCCTCCTCGGACTTGACAATGGCCGTGCGCGCGGAGTCGTTCACCACGGTGCCCAGCTTCTCCTGCGCGGCCAGGGCGTCCTTCAGGGCCAGGGCCGCCGCCGCCGCGCGCTCCGTGTACCGCTGGTCCCGCTCGTCCATCAGCAAGCGCAATGACTTCAGCTCCACGTAGATGGCGGGGAAGCTGTCCGATGGCTCGGCCACATCATCCGCCCGGCCTGTTGAACCGATCCTTGATGAGCGCGTGCGTCTCGGTGCCGATCTTGACGGCCTTGCCCGCCCGCCGCATGGCGATGTACGCCAGCGCCACCGTGGTCAGGGACGCGACCAGCGTGCCCCCCAGCGCGATCAGTTGGAGCGCGACCTCCTGGCTCATCAGTTGACCTCGATCGTGATGTTGAACCAGACCGTCGTGGTGTTGTTGAGCGAGACGTTGGGCGTCACCCCCCAGAAGGCGCCCGGGTTGAGCGGCATGTGGAAGTTCATGGACGTGCCGCCCCCGCCGACGCTGAGGACGCCGGTATAGCTATTGGCCCCGTCGATCCGCCATGTGCCTAACGGCTCGCCGGAGTTCATATTCGCCGTAACGCCCGACGGGAACTGGAAGTTCACCAGCGAGCCCGCCGTCCCTGTCCCGGTGGGGGCGATCTGGCCGTGCAGGTGGTACAGCTTGCCCAACTGAGTGGAGCGCACGCCGGTGGGCGTGTAGGCCACGCCCACGCCCTGGGTGAGCGAGCCCATGGTGGCGCTGCCGTAGGCGGGCAGGTCGGCGGCGACGATGGCGGCGAACGTCGCGGCCGCGACCGTGCCCGTGGGATTGCCAAAATACTGGTGGGCGGGCGCCTGCTCCCCACTGCGGCCCATCTCGATCCAGACCCCCCCATCGAAGCGGAGGAGCAGCGCCGCTTTCTGGGCCACCCCGCTGATGTAGGGGCGGGCGAGGTTGAGGTTGCCGCCCGTCCCGACCTGGCAGCCGGCCGAGAGGAATGAGAGCATCAGCACCGTGCCCTGGGGCGGGAGATTGCCGGTGGCGATATTCGAGATGGTGGTCGTCCCCGACACCTGCGCAATGCCCCAGCCATCCGTCAGCGGGGTTGGGGTGTAGGGGTTGATGGTGCCGCTCGACGCCAGCGACGTGATGCTGGGGATGCCCCGCGGGCTGGCGTACTGCCGCTCGTCGGTGATGTTGGCCGTGACGATGCTCGTCACCGTGGTGTTCACCAGGATCTGGGCCAGGCTGTAGTCCGTCTGCGTCGCGGAGCGCACGATCGCGGGCGCCGACGGCGACGCGGCCGCGGTGCCGGTGAGGACCAGCACCTCCATGTCTTGCGCGACGGTATCCACGCGGAGCACCACCCGGTCGATCCGCGGGTTGGTGGCGTTCGCCGCGGAGATGGCGAGGTTCTTCGTGCTCCCGTTCTGCCCGTACACGCCCTGGATGAACGCGTAGCCGGTCCCCACGTCCACGCTCATGCCGGGGGGCGCGTGCTGGAGGACGGCGCAGCTATTGAGCACGCCCTGGATCACGCCATCCGCAAAGTAGTACGGGGCGAAGTTCTGCCACTGCGCCAGTTGCTCCGTGACGCCCGTCATCGGATAGAAGGCGTCGAGCGCGACCACGGCGTGCTCCTTGCTGTTACGGTCGTTACAACGGGTATTGTAGCGTGATCATGCTCGCCGGGGTAGTCGCGCCGCCCATTACGACGCTCACGCTGTTCGCCCCCGGCGCCAGGCTCCACCACGTCGAGCCGCCGAGCACGAAGCTGCTGTAATCCGTGCCGTCCTGCGAGACGACGGTATGCTTCGTCGGATCGAACTGCACCGTGAGGACGGCGCCCGCGGGCACGTTCCGGTTCAAGGTCCACGTACTCGCCCCGTTCGTCAGGGTCGGGATGTGGCCCGGCCCGGCGATCTGGAACGTGGGGTAGACCGCCGCGGGCTCGTTGTTCGTCACCGTCGCGCTGCCCGTGAGGACCTCGCCCCCGAGCCCGTTGCCGGGGAAGCCCATCGGGAACCACAGGTTGGTCCAGGCCCCCAGGGTGAAGACGACCTGGCCGACCAGCGCGGCCTGCCCGCTCACCTCCAGCAACTGCAGCGCCACGGCGGTCTCCAGCGGCCCGCCGGGCTCGCGCGCCACCTCCGTC
>JAZJZE010000030.1:0-1933 GCA_040390065.1 bacterium
CCATACCTATAAAGCAGCCTTCTCGGCCACGAGCTCGGGGACCATCACGCTGTACACGGGACCGACCTACGGAGACATCGAGCTAACAGTCTGGGCCGCACCATGAGCCTGTGGAACGATCCGAAGTACCGGGCGCTGGCGACGGTCTCAGCGAAGGCGCTGGGCACGACGTCAGGGCAGATCATCGCCGCCATCCTCGCGCAGTGGACCTGCGAGAAGGGCAACGCCGACACCTATCCGCCGTCACGGAATAACCCGGGCAACCTTGCTCGAGGAGCGGCGGCGGGCCTTGGATATTCGTACACAATCTCGTACCCGAACCCGCAACCCGGCAACCCGATCGTCACGTTCCGGACAGCGACGACGGGCGCGCTGGCGTACGCCAAACTGCTGCGGATCGGCAGCCGCTATGGCGGTGTCCGAGCCGCCGTCGCAGCTGGCAACGGGCGCGCGTTCATCAGCGCGATGGGCAAGTCTGGCTATGGCACGTCGACCGTCTGCATGCTCAGCGCCTACCATCCACCCACGGCCCCCGCACCCGCACCGGAGAGAGACGTGCTCAACCTCGCCAACCTGACGTACACGACGGCGCTGCCCATCAAGGCCGGCGTGGCCGTGTACGACGGCTACGGGCCCGACAAGAACCGGATCTACATCGCCAAGGCGGGCGACCCACCGAGGCCCGAGGTTGGCGACTGGGTGGCCCCTGGCGGCGATTACCACGTCGTGCGGATGCCTGGCAACATCGCCGGCTACGTGCCGCACGGAGGCACTGGTCCGGCGGTACCGATCTAGGGTATTGACATCTGCGGAGTACGCGCGTACCGTACTTGCAGATCTGACGACCCCACTACAAGAGCCGTCCTGCCGTAGTCAGGTCCGGCGGGACGGCTCAACGGAGATCTGACCATGACGTACATCCCATGGCATCCATTTCAGCAGGCAAAGGGCCTGCTGGTTTGCGCCAAATGCGGCCTGACGAATGGGTCTGTCGTTCATTCCAAGCTAGGCTCTAATACGAGGGCGATGTGATGACACGACTACGGTTCTACATGCTTCGCATCAAGGCGCGCAACCAGACCCTGTTCCTGATGCGGCGCTACCGCGTCTGGTACATCGACAACCCGCGCGCAGCGAGCATGGACCGATGGTGGCACGTCTGATGGATGAGTACGACCGCTGGTACCGCAACTACCGCCGTCGCCAGCGCATCACGACGCACATCGGCTACGTGCTCGCTGGCTTCGCGTTGGCCGTCATCCTGTACGCGTTCATCGTCCTGGCATCGGTGGTGCTGGGATGACCGACCCGCAGACCCCCGCGACCGAGGCGGGCGTCCGAGCCATGCTGTCCTCTGCGCCTATCAGCATCGCCGCCATCATCGCCATCGAAGCCGAGGCCCGCGCCGAGGGCGTCAAGCAGGCGCTGGATCACGAACGACAAGGACGGGCCGGGACTCACCTGTACAACGAGTCCTGCCCGCTGTGCGACCCCGATGACTGACCCACAGACACCCGCGACCGAGGCGGGACGACATAATGCGGTGCCGGAGCACGGTCCTATGGGTCGTGCTCACCTATTCGACAAGTGCCGTTGCGGTCGCACCATTACGCGCATCAATGGCGCGGGGAAGGTGGCAGGTTGGCGGCATGTCTGAACCGACGACTGAGGCGGGCCGCTATACGTTAGACCGCTTGGAGGATGTGCCCGAGTCTGGCTATCGCTCATGGCGTGAACACATCCTCGCCATCGAAGCCGAGGCCCGCGCCTCTGAGCGCGACCGCATCGCACAGGAGAACGCCGAGCGCCTGCTAGCCATCCCCGCCATCCGGGCCATCGTTGAACGGTTGGCCGACGATCTACGGGCGATCCTCGCGGAGCCGGTCCGATGACCGACCAGACCCCCGCGACCGGACACCGGACCGAGGCCGAA
>JAZJZE010000031.1:0-19313 GCA_040390065.1 bacterium
TGAAAGCCGCCACGACGTCCCACGCATAAGCCGACGTCGCCTAACCCGGTAGGGCTACGGCCAAGCAAGCTTGGCCGCAGCCGCGCCGTCCGGCTGCGCCGGCCGGCGGGGCAGCGGTCTTGAAAGCCGCCACGACGTCCCACGCATAAGCCGACGTCGCCTAACCCGGTAGGGCTACGGCCAAGCAAGCTTGGCCGCAGCCGCGCCGTCCGGCTGCGCCGGCCGGCGGGGCAGCGGTCTTGAAAGCCGCCACGACGTCCCACGCATAAGCCGACGTCGCCTAACCCGGTAGGGCTACGGCCAAGCAAGCTTGGCCGCAGCCGCGCCGTCCGGCTGCGCCGGCCGGCGGGGCAGCGGTCTTGAAAGCCGCCACGACGTCCCACGCATAAGCCGACGTCGCCTAACCCGGTAGGGCAGCGGTCTTGAAAACCGCCGCGCGCGAGCGTTTCCAGGTTCAAATCCTGGCGTCGGCGTCGCTTGCTTTCATCTACCCGGGGATCGTCAACCTTAGATCCAGCGGTTTCGTCCATCCCGCCGTGCTGACTTTCCCCATCAATCCACTGGACCGCGCCATGGACTGGGACCTTCTCCATCGCTCCGTCGTCAGCATCTTTGATTCGTACCACGCGCCAGAGCAGGACGTCCTTATCGAGGTCATCCAGAATTCCGTCGACGCAATCGAAGAGCGCGCGATTGAAGCCAGCAAGAACAAGGAGAAATTTGTCCCCGAAATCCGCATTAGGATTGACACGGCCAAGAACGCTCTCGAAATCCACGACAACGGCGTTGGCGTGCCGGAATCCATCCTCCAGCAGTTGGGCTCCCCCCACAACACCAGCAAGAAGTCAGGCCGGCGACGGGGGCATAAGGGGGTGGGCCTGACTTACGTTGCCTGGTCAACCGAGAAATTTCGCTTTGCGACGAGACATGCGAACTCCAAGCAGCCCTACGCGGGTCTGTTGGCCGGCGCTAGCGACTGGGTACAGGACGGCGGTGGCCCCTGTCCAGTCATCCGAGAAGACTCCGCGTACGCCAAGGAACTGATTCCTGGCCCGTCCGGGGCATCGTTCTTTTTCCAGTTTCCACCGGCGGCGAGGGTGCTGAGCACGTTTCGCCGCCTAACCGCCGGCGGTCAGGAAGTCTTCCTTCGGACAAAAACGGCAATCGGCAATGTTGACTTGCCCCATGTGGACGAGAAGGATGTAGACGATTGGATTTCTCGCGCGCGAGTTAGTGTGGTTGTTGACAACGGCCTTCCTCAGGAACTTCTTGGCCTTAACGGAGTGCCGCGATGCCTGCAACGTGCGCTACTTCGTCGGCAACACGACCCTGCAACTCTCCGGCAAGGCCGTTGGTCGTGACAACTCGACGTATTCGTTCACGATTGATGCCGCGGGCAAGGGCTTGTGGCGCCTCAAGGACAAGGATGGGGACTTCAAGGTGTTCCACGGCGTCATGTTGGCGCACGGCGTCGTCACGGCCGCCAACGGGACCGTCGTGAAGGAGGGCGACTTCCGTGTCAAGGTCTTGGCCCGCAACACGCCGGATGGCTGGAAGTGGCAAGTCGTCTCGACGGGCGAGCGCCCGAACGGCATGCCGCGCCTCGTGGTTCGCGGTGAGGCGGAGAAGGTCAGCCCCGGTGTCTTCGACTTGACGGGCAAAGGCCACGCGGTGCTGCGCCTTGACGGCAAGGCGTTCTCGATGAAGATCCCGGAAGTCTCTGGCACGTTCACGCGCCAACTGCCGCCCGCGACGGCGCCGACGGCCAGTTCCGACGGTTCCTCGGCTGCGGCCTGACGCACGCAAGAGCGGCGGATGATGCCGGTTACGCTGAACCATTGATTTTCGGTGTCATCGGCGTCATCCCGGTTTTCCGCCGCAAGCCGCGGCCCAATCATGCCTGCCCGGAATCGAGCACACCGGACCACCACCTGATACAGGGCCGGGCAGGTTCCCTTTCCCCTTTCCTTCCTATTCGTCGTCTTGCTTGTCCGCCCGCGGCCCGGGTACGAAGTTGACGAGAGCAATCTGTCCGAAGCCTTCCTCGCTCCATCCGGCAGCGTTGATGCAGCCGTAGTCCTGCGCGAAAGCGAAGCAGTCCATGTAGGGACGCTTGAGGATGTGGCCCAGGATGGCGCGGTTCGTTCCGGCATGGGCGGCCAGGACGACGGAGCGGCCCTTGAATTCGGCAAGCAGATTCGCGAGCGCCTCATCGATGCGCGCGGCAAACGCGTTTCCCGATTCGCCACCCGGGCACGCCACGGCGCCGGGGTCGGCTTGCCATTCCTCTGCGATGGCGGCATCGCTGCGCAGGATATCTTCCCACATCTTGCCTTCCCAGCTGCCGAAGTCCATCTCGGCGAAACCTGGCCGGACGTCGACGATCCTCCCGGACGCGGAGGCAAGGGGGCGCACGGTGTCCTTGGCGCGCCGGCGTGGACTTGCGACGATGGCGTCGACGGCGGCGCTTTCCAGGTAGACCTTGATGGCTTCCGCCTGGTGCTTCCCGAGGGGCGACAAGTCCGCTTCGCTGCGGCCGATGAAAGCGCCGACCTTGCCCGCCTCGATTTCACCGTGGCGAAGGAACCACAGGCGCGTCGGTTGCACACGGCGGCGACGGGGGTCGTGCTGATGACGCTTTGCGAGGACGGCCCGCCGTCCAGCCATCCGACGCCCTTTTCCCGCGCCGCGGATTGTTGCCCTCGTGGCCGGCTCCAGGCTCGGCACTCTCTTGCGCTACGGTGAGTCGGAGCTCGACCCTGCCGTCCAGGCTGAGATCCTGCTCGAATCGGCCCGCAACGAGGCGCGCGCCGCCATCCTGGAACTGTTGGTCGCGGTGGGCTTCGGCGTCTGGTTCAAGTTCCGGGGCGAGGCGTTCCAGGCCGTCGCAATCTTTGCCATCATCACGGTCCTTCCGCTGCTGGTGGACTCGCAGTTGCGCCGCAGTGCCGCGCGTCGCCTGCTCGGGCTGGCACCGCATCCGCCCAAGCCCGTGAAGCGGCACGAGAACTAGTCGCTGCGTCCGCCGGAGCCGGCCTTCAGGAAGGCAAGGCGGCCTTGCTGGCGCGCAACGATGACGCGCAGCCCTGATTTCTGGCACTCGGCCTGCAGTTTCTTGTCGTTGGTGAGGACGATGCCGCCGAGGCGTCGCGCCACTTCGAGGATGCCGTCGTCGCCCATCCGGCCCGTCGGCTCCGAGGCGCAGCGCTCCGAGAACTTGACAGCCATCTTGGCGGCGCGGCCGAGTTCGCCCCGGTTCTTCATGAGGTTCTTGAGTTCCGACAGCACGCTCGTCGGCACATGCATGGCGTACGGTGCGTCGAGGAGTTCTTCCAGGAGTTCCTCGAGGCGCGCGCCTTCGGTGAACGGCATGAGGATGGCGTTCGTGTCGAGGACGACGGGCAGGGGCTGCGTCATGCCTTCAGGACACCGTAGCCGATGAGGCGCCAGCGGCCACCGACGCGGCGGCTGACGGCGATGCGCGAGTCCGCCTCGACGGCGACGGGCAGTTTCAGGACGGCCTCGACGACGTGGTTGGCCGACTTCAGCACCATGCCGACGGTCGTGGCGGTGCCGACGTTGAGCATGAGGGGCTCCTTCACCTTGATGGGCTCCACGGCGGCTTCGTCCTCGGCGCCGACGACGCGGTCCAGGAGTGTGACGTTCATGATCATGCGGTCGACCGTGTTCGGGAGCTTGCCGACGTGGCCGAGGGCGCGGCCGACGAGGTTGTCCGCCTTCGTGACGCTGGGGTCGAGTTCGGTGCCGACGGCGATGAGGCCGCCCGGTCCCGCGCGTTCGACTTGCTGGTTGCCGCAGTACAGGGCGACGACCTTGCTGCGTAGCGGCTTGTAGGTGGCCTTGCCGTCTGGCGTCTCGATGCGCAGGCCCGGCGTGACCTCGATCTCGTCGCCGACCTTGATGGTGCCGCGCGACAACGAGCCGCCCATGACGCCGCCCTTCAGTTTGTCGGGCCGCGTGCCGGGCTTGTTGATGTCGAAGCTGCGCGCCACGAGCATGACGGGCGCCGATTGCGGGTCGTGCTTCGGCGTCGGGATGGTCTTCTCGATGGCCTCGATGAGGGCCGAGATGTTGACGTCGTGGTGCGCCGAGATGGGAATGACGGGTGCGTGCTCGGCGACGGTGCCCTTCACGAATGCCTGGATCTCCCTGTAGTTCTCCATGGCGCGCTTCTCGTCGACGAGGTCGATCTTGTTCTGCACGATGACGATGTTCTTGGCGCCGGCGATCTGCAGGGCCATGAGGTGTTCGCGCGTCTGCGGCTGCGGGCACTTCTCGTTCGCAGCCACGAGGAGGAGTGCACCGTCCATGAGGGCTGCACCCGAAAGCATCGTGGCCATCAGCGTCTCGTGGCCAGGGGCATCGACGAAGGAGACGCGTCGCAGCTTGGTTGCAGCGCCAGAGAGGCGCGCGTCCTCGGCGTGCGTGGTGAACAGGTCGTGGCCGTCCTTGTCCTTGCCCTTGAAGAAGGTCGTGTCCGCGTAGCCCAGCTTGATGCTGATGCCGCGCTTGATTTCCTCGGAGTGCTCGTCCGTCCACTTGCCGGAGAGCGCCTTCGTCAGCGTCGTCTTGCCGTGGTCGACGTGGCCGATGAGGCCAATGTTGACCTCGGGCTGCTCGAACGAAGCGGACGACTTCGGGGCCTCCGTCTGGAGGGTCTCGGTCGCCGGCTTCTTTGCTGCCACGGCTGCGGCCAGGAAGGGGGCCGTTAAAAGCGTAGGGCGATAGGGGCAGTCCTACAGGCTTGCCCCGGTTGGCACGAGGCGGATGCTGCCCTTCCACGCCTGCACCGGGAAGCGCAGCGCCGCGGTCGACTGGCCACTGCACGACGTGATTGCAAAGGTCTTCGCGATGGGAGCCGTCGCGCCGAACGAGCAGGACACGAGAGTCCCTTGGGATGCCGGCTCGTCGACGTTGTAGTCGATGACCGCCGTGCCGTTGGACGTCTGCGTCCAGAAGCGCGCCAGGACCGCACTCTGTTGGGGGCCGGCCGCGACCAGTTGCAAGGCGTGGATGGGCATGCCACCGCTTTGCGCCGTGGCGTCACCGATGGAGGCGGCCGCCGTGTCCGTGATCTGGCCGCCGACGGCGAGCGGGCCGCCCGGGACGCCGAACTGTGTGAGCGTCGCCTGCAGCGTCGCGTTGCCGCTGTAGAACGACAATTGGTAGATGTCGAGGGTCGCAGCCGGGAGTTTGGCGCTGACGTTGGCAATCGTTGGCGGGTGCACGAAGATGCCCTCGAACGCCTCGCCAGCGCCGGCCGGACCGGAACCGCACGAGACGACGTTGAAGCCCAACGCCGCCTTGCCGGTGGGCGCGGGCAAGCCCAGGAGGTCGGAGGCGTCGCGCCACGTGTAGCCCGGCGGCAGCGCGGCTTGGACGGGGGCAGGGTCAACCAGGAGCAGCCCGATCGACTCCGAGCAGCCCGCCTGGTCGTAGGGAATGATGATGGGCATGGGCGGCGGCGCGACGATGGGCCCGCTGCCGTCGTCCGAGGGCTGGGAGCAGCCTGAAAGAACAAGCATGAGGGCGGATGCAACGAGGAGGAGCCGTAGGGCCATGGCGGCGCCGACCACCTGGACGCAAAAAGGTTTGCGCGAGGCGGGGAGGTCGGCTTTAGCGGCCGGGGGCCCCGATGCGGGCGATCTGGCCCTTGCGGGACGCGTTGAGGATCAAGGTGATGGGTGTTGCGACGAGCGAGATGATGCCCCACCAACCGAACATGGCCGTGTGCTTCTGGTACCTGCTGTAGACGAGGCGCAAACAGTCGCGGTAGAGCGGCTTCGTGATACGCTGGTGACGCATGAGGATGAGCATGCCCGTGTGCTTGTGGAACTTGACCAGGCCGACGGGCTTGACCTGCTTGCATCCGATGCACGTCGTGGGGGTCGCGCCTGGTGCAACTGCGCGCGCGACGGCGGCGGCGCCGGGGCGAGCCTGCGGTACGGCTGGGCGCACGAGGACAGGGCGGGCCACGGGGGCGTTCATCGGTCGCTGCGGAGCTGGGCCAGAGGGGACAACCACGATTTTTCCAGCCGGGAAGGCTGTAAGGCGTTGGTGGCAACCTAGATGGTCGCCGTGACGCGCACGCTGACCTCGTGTGTCCCTTGCGGGTCCTGCTTGTCGGCGAGGTACACGACGAGGTAGTCGCCGGGCTCCGTGGCGCCGGCCACGCAGTCGCCGGACGAGTCGAGGTTGCCATACTGCGCGTCGCTGAAGGCCTTCTGGCTGACGAGCTTGGCGCCCAGATAGACGCGGCAGTTTGCAGCGAAGAGCTCCGCGCTGCGGTGGTGGCGGTGGAACGCGAAGGTGACGTTGCTGGCCCCGTCCGGCACCGTGACGTTGCCCATCACGAATTCGTCGGACGACGCAGTCGGTGGCGGCGGTGGCACGGGATTGGCGAAAGTCCGGTTGAGGACGGCAACCAGGAGGGTCTGCGGGGTGTGCGTCGGCGCCCCCGTTGTCGACGGCGACGAGGACTCGATGGCCGGGGAGGCGCAGCCGGCCAAGATGACGAGAATTCCGAAGAGAACAACGGGCCCAGGAATGGGGCGCATTGGGCGGGCCTAGCCCATCCGTGCAAAAAGGCTTGGCCTGGCTTGGTATCCCCTGGGAATGCTGCTGCGCCCCCAAGAGGCGGCAAGTGAGGCTAGGCTTCCCGACTGGAACGTCGAATGCGCCAGACAAAGCAAGCCCCCAGGAGTGCGACGGCAATCATGGCCGTGCCCTGGCCGGGAACGCCGGTGACGGCTGCATCTTCGTACGTGAAGGTCATCGCGGGTTGGATGCCATCCTGGAATTGCGTGAATTCCAGGACGGTTCCGTTTTCCGATAGCGTCGCGTTGGCCGGCAGACCCGACCATGTCGTAAATTGCGCCCCGGCAGGAGCGTGGACGACAACGGGGAAACTTGTTGGCCTTGTACCGCCCGAACGGGCGTAGTAGGTGCTGGGCGGAAACGCCCACGTATGGATTGAACCCGCGTCTGGGGGGTAAAGGAGCTGCCTTGACAAGGTCCAGCCGGTTTCCGCGGCGGCGAAAGGGTCGGAGCGGGCCAAGACAGGATGCAGGTTGGTTACCTCGACGCGCCCCGTGCCTGTCGAGGAACGATTGCCCAATGTCGCATCAAGCGGGCCGGCCGCCATGCCGAATCTGGCGGCCAATGAACCAAGAGCGCTTTGCTCGGCCAAGGAGCGGTTTCCGTCATAGCCGGCGGTGTTGACCACATCCCAGGCGCGCCCGGGTTCCGCCAGATCGTAGGTTTCATTCAGGTCGGAGCCGAGCGTAATCTCCAGCCGCTTGACGTGTTGGGTCTCGAAAACCGCATCATGAACCCGATGGCTGGTCGCCCAACGTTGCTCGACTTCCAGGTTCGTCCCGAAGACCGTGAGGCTCCCCGGTGCTGGCCCGAAGCTGGTCATCACGGCAATCTGCCCGTCTGGACCTGAAATCATGTCGCGAACGTTCTCGCCAGCAGGCTCGTCCAAGATACGGACGGCCCCGACGGCGGGGTGGATGAGCAGGGAGTTCCCCTGGACTAGGATGAAGCCTTGCTCGGACCGGACCCAGCGGAAGTAAAATGGCAGGCCCCCGACAAACTCGGTCCATAGCCATTCCTTTCCAATCCTCTGGAGCAGGGCGGCCTCGGTCCGCGTCGCCGCAAAGACGCGCTTGTCACCGGCATCGACGTGCAGGCTCTCGATGCGGCCAGCAAATCCGGCCGGCGGCGGAATCCTGACCACTGCTCCCGATTGATTCAGGGCGAGCAAGCCGCCGCCGCGGTTCTCAGGCACGAGGAGCTCGCCCGTCGGCGCCGCGACGGCTCGCGAAATGTAGCTGCTCGCGTTGGTCCCGGTGCCGGCCGCCAGGGGGATGGTCTGACTTTCGCTGGGCCGGTCCCAAGAGAACCGGAACAGTTCGTTTCCTTCCGGATGAAAAACGGCCGCTTCACCATTGAAGGTCCATGCCGTGGCGGGCCACTCGGCCGGGTAGTACTGGGGGTCAAGTCCAGGGATGTCGTCGCGGGAGCCCCACGTCTGGGTTCGCGCTCCCGTACCGTTGGCAGCGACGGAGTATCCTACCGTGTCGACAAAGATGCAACACCGATACACAATTTCTGGCTGCAGCCAATACCTTCCATTGGGGCTACGGATGCTGGGTGGGGACCACCCAAGATAGTCCGGGTAGGCGGCATGGAATACACCAGCACCCGTGGTCCTGAACGACCCGGAGGGGATATCGAAGGCCTCCGTGTCATTGTCGAAATTGGTTTGGAGCGTGTCCTGGTCCAGCCAACTCGTCTGGAAGAAGGGCGGATACGGTCGTGGAACGGGAGGCGGTGGGGAATGCGCAGTTACGAGCGTAACCTGCGTCAGAAGAGCAACGAGGACGCAGAGAACGACGGCCCTCGGCGTGCCGGGACCGGCCGTCATGGGGGCTTCAGGCCTTCTTCTGCTCGGCCAACTGGGCGAAGTGTTCGCCGACGGGCTTGGAGCCGGCCTTGGCGACCTTCATGTTGACCTGGTTGATCTCGGCGGAGATACGGTTGCCGCGGACGGATTGGCGCTTGCGCTTGCCGACGTAGTCCGTCGGGTGGAAGCCGGTGCCGGCGGTGAGCAGAAGGCGGCGGCGCGCGGAGCCCTCGAAGTCGGCGCGCATCGGGAAGCCGGCCTTGTCGGAGCCGCCGGTGATCTCGAGCTTGTAGCCGGGCAGGTTGGCGTTGATGCCGTCGACCTGGTCGCCGATCTTCTTGCCGATGAGGTTCTGCGCGTGGTGGCCGGTCACTTCGAAGTTGAAGCTCTTGCCGGTCGCGGGGTCGTTGATGACGATCTTGAAGGTCGTTGCCATGGGGTTCACCTGGTTCGCTCCGGGTATACCGACCGTGAGGTCAGCGCACCATGGGGCATCCGGAGCTAGGCTTGCGACAAAGGGGTGCTATTTAGCCCTGACGCGGGCCGCGCAACCCTGTCAATCGAGGCGGCGGCGCGCCACGAAGCCGGCGAGGGCCAAGAGGCCGATGGCGAGCTCCGGGCCGATGGCAGGCGAGGACTTGCCGGGCGCGACGGCGGCCGTCGCCTTCGTGACGGTGATGCTCTCCTCGTGGTCCTGGTACATGGAGTCCGTCCAGGTGACAGTCATCTTGTCGGCCGAGGTGACGGTGCCGGCGGGCAGGCCCGTCGTCGCCGACACGGTGAAGCCGGCGGGGGCGTGGAAGGTGAACGGGGCCGTGCCGGAGGCGCTGCTCTGGCCCGAACTCTTGGAACTGCGTACGATGTGTTGGTTTGCGGCCGGCACGATGTAGCTCAGTGTGTGCATGGCATGGATCGTGATGGGGCCGGTCGCGCTGGCGGAGCCGACCAGGCCGTCGAGGGACGTGGTGACGGTGACTGCCGTAGAGGCCTTGATGCCGTCGATGGTGGCGTCGTCGGCGGTGGGGGTCGACGTCTGGCCGTCGAGTTGTGCGACGAGGGCATCCTGTTCGGCTTGCGTGATCATGCCGTCTTGGTCCGTGTCGGCCATTTGGCGAATCTGGCCGGCTTCGCTGCCGGTCAGTTGGGCAACGGCAGTCTCGACGAGGCGGTCGGGGGCGGCCATGTTGATGTCCATCGAGATGCCCACCGTGCCGGCGCAGGCGGGTGGGATGAAGGCGAGCAGAGCGGCGGCTGCCAGGAGCAAGCGCATGCGACGGCCATGGATGCGGCCCCATATGACCATTCGGGGGACCTCGAGGCTGTTTCATAACTTCCAGGAGGCCTGCGCGCGCGGGTTTGCAAGGAAGGCTAGGAGGATTTGCCGACGGCGTGGCAGCGCCACGCCGAGGTGAATCCGACGACGCCCGCCGCCGCAAAGCGGCGCGCCCTTGCGGGTCGTTTTCCGGCCACACATTCCCAGCGCGGGCGGCCTTGGCGGGCTGCCGGCCCGCCAGCGGCCGCCCGCGCCGCGACTGCGAGGGCCGGAAAACGACGCAGGCCACCCTGGCAGTTATGAAACAGCCTCTAGTGGGCGGCGTCATGGCCATGCGGCTTGCGTAGCCGGAGGATGACGTACGTGGCCATCACGCCGAGATAGAGGAGGTACGTTGCGACCTCGGCCCAACGAGGGTCGGCGCGATACCCGAGGACCGCATGCAGCACTCCGCCCGTGGTGCACGCCGTCGTGGCCGGCGCGCCAGCCTCGCACTCCGTCGGAACGTTCGCCGACAAGTCCCATGCGACGGGCGATTCGGGGAACCATGCAGGCCCACCTTCCTCCTTGGGCTCCGACAGTTCGTGCACCGCCGTCACCGTGACGCCGGCCGCGATGACGACGAGGACCAGCCCGGTGGCAGCCATGAAGCGCTCGATGGACATCTTGAGGAAGCCGCTGAAGACGAGGAACGCGACGAAGGCGCTTGCGGCGATGCCTGCCATGAGGGCCAGCGCGGTGGTGGCTGCGCCGTCGGTTTGCGAGCGTGCGGCGACGAAGAGGACCGTCTCGACGCCTTCGCGCAGGATGGCAATCAGGCCGAGGCCGAACAGGATGCCGCCGCGGCCGCCTGCCAAAGCTTCCTTGGTGCGCCGGTGCAGCGCGCCCATCATCCCTTGGGTGTGCCGGTACATCCACACGACCATGTACGTCAGGATGAGCACGGCCACCAGCGCCGCGAGGCCCTCGAACAGCGCCTCGTTGCGGTCGTACATCTCCTTCGATACGCCCTGGGCGAGCCAGCCGGCAAGCCCCGAAATGAGTAGACCAGCCAGTGCACCCCAAAGGATTGGGCGTCGCGCACCGGGCTGTCCCGTCTTGGTGGCGATGCCAAGGAGGATGCCGAGGATCAGCAGTCCCTCGAGCGATTCGCGCAGCGCGACCAATCCGGTGTCGATGAAGGCCATTTTCGGCTCCCCTAACACGGCGACGCGGCTGGTCTATTTGACTTTTAGGCCGGTCGAAACATTCTTGGGGCGTGCCTGTCGGGCGGCGCGCGGGCGGCTGTCGATCTGCTCCTTGACTTTCCGGTCGGTGTTGAACGCGTGGCCGAGGCGTTGCTCGAGGTAGGCCGCCATCCATGCCTCCAATTGC
Source organism: bacterium (assembly GCA_040390065.1). GTDB lineage: Archaea > Thermoplasmatota > E2 > JACPAO01 > JAHFTW01 > JAHFTW01. The sequence goes on from JAZJZE010000031.1 coordinate 11,079, forward strand.
GCCGGGATCGTGTGCTCCATGTCGCAGGCGGCCTCGTGGGCAGCTCGGTGGTCCATCCCGCAGACTTCCTGCAGGAACGCCTGCATGACGCGGTGGCTCGCCAGGATGCTGCGCCCGACGCGGCGGCCGGCGGCGGTCAGGACGACGCCCTTGTACGGCTCGTAATCGACGAAGCCAGCCTTCTGCAACTTCTGCAGCATGTCCGTGACCGAGGGCGGCGCCACGCCGAGGTGCCCCGCGATGTCCCCGGTGCGCGCGACCTTGCCTTCCTCTTCGAGGCGATAGATGGTCTCCAGGTACTCCTGCATCTGCTCGGAGGGCCCGTCCACGACGGCCAGGAAAACTTCGGGCTAACTAAACCTGTTGCAGAGGGCGCCGTCCAGGCCTAAGGGGTCGGCGGGAAGTCGATGCCGCTCAGCAACTCGCGCTTGATGGCGTCGCGCTGCATCTGCGTGCTCTCGCCGACGAACTGAAGCGCCCGCACGTCGCGGGCAAAGCGCTCGGTCCCGCCGTCGCGCATGAAGCCCGTCCCACCCTGGATGCGGATGGCTTGCCGCGTCATGGGCACGGCCATCTCGGCGCAGAAAGCCTTGGCCCGCGCCGCCCAAAGGTGTCCATCCGCCTGGCCAAGCCGCGCGGCCGCCGCACAGACCAAGGCCCGGCCCGCAGCAAGCTGCGTATCGATGGTCGCCAAGCCGTCGGAGACCGCCTGGTACGTGCCGATGGGCGCGTTGAACTGGCGCCTCGTCTGGGCAAACGCCGCCGCGGCATCGAGAGCGCCACCGACGCAACCGCAGAGCGCTGCCGCCGCACCCAATTGCAGCCAGCGCCGCGCGGCCTCCGCGATTGCGGCGCCCTGCCCGACGCCACCGATCACGGCACTCGTCGGTACCTGGACGCCGTACATGTAGACGGTACGGATGCCGCAGGCGCGCAGCCCAAGAAGCGGCTCGTTCTCCCCGAGACTGACGCCGGCTGTGTCCGCGGGTACGTGCAGCAGCGTGGCGCCGCCGCCTTTTCCAGGGACGTTGGCCAGGACCAGGAAGTGGCGGGCGCCGGCCGCGTGGATGGCCCAGACCTTCTGCCCCGTGATGGCAAAGCCGCCCGGTGTCGGCATCGCCGTGGTGCCCGGGTGCAGGATGTCGGAGCCCAGCGCCTCTTCCGCCACGAGCCAGGCGGCAAACTCACCTGCGGCCAGCGCGGGAGCTAGCGGGTGCCCTGCCGCCGCCGCGGCCGCCAACGCGGCATTGTGCGCGATGAGGATGGCGGCCGCATTGGCATCGACTTGTGCGATCTCGTCGATGGCAAGCACGAACGGCGTGGCACCGAGCGGGGAGGCCGGGTCGGCCAGCGCCGTCAGCCCCAGTTGGACGGCTTCCGCCAGCGCCGCCTCGGGGACGCGGTCGTGCCGGTCGGCGTCCTGGGCACTCTGCAACGTGATGCGCGTCCGGGCGAACTCGCGCACGACCTTGCGCACGGCCTCTTCGTCGTCGGAGAAGGCGAAGGGCACGGCTCTTGCTATGCCCTCGGCCCGCCTAATGCCTTGCGCTGGCGGAGCACCGCCTGCTCCTTGGGAAAACGCCCTAAGCCGGGGCGGCCATCCCCGTGCATGGCGAAGGCGGCGAAGGCCAGTGCGCCCGACGACGACGAATGGAAAGCCAAGCTCACGCCCGAGCAGTACGAGGTGACGCGCTGTTCGGCGACGGAGCGTCCCTTCACGGGGAAGTACTGGGATCACAAGGGCGTCGGCCTGTACAAGTGCGTCTGCTGCGGCACCGCCCTCTTCAAGTCAGACACGAAGTTCGAGTCCGGCACGGGTTGGCCCAGCTTCTGGGCCGCCGTCGACCGCAGCAAGGTGAAGGAAGTCGAGGACCGCGAGTACGGCATGGTGCGAACGGAGGTGCGTTGCGCCACCTGCGACGCCCACCTCGGGCATCTCTTCGACGACGGGCCCAACACCTCGGGGGAGCGCTACTGCATCAATTCGGCGAGCCTGGACTTCGAAGGCAAGGCCAAGTGAAGAGGCCTGGAAAACCCGAGGATTTTGCCGCGACACGAAGCACCAAGCGTCGGCGTGTGTAGGCCCCCGGCAGTGGCCGCCCCTGGCCACACGGTGACCCCAATGAACATGCGAAACCTGCTTGCCCTGATTGCCGTGGCCATGGTCACGTTCCCGTTCCCGGCGCAATCCTCCGGGACCGACGGCTCGAACGCCGCCAACAAGACGGCTGCCGCCGGCTCCACCGTGGAGATCCTCGGCAACGGCGTCTCCGGCGGATCCAACTCCATGTCGGCGACGGTGCTTGCGACCTCCATCAAGACGTCGCCGCCGCAGGACCTCCTGTTCACGGTCAGCTTGGAATGTGCGCTGTGGACCACGGTGAAGACGGTCGGCAACGACGTGTCCGAATCGACATCCCGTGTCACGGTGACCGTCTTCTTCGACGGCAACATGGTCCCGATCAGCTCGGATGACGCCGACGGCTCCGTCGTGTTCTGCGACCGCACCCACCAGCAGTCGACGTCCGGCTTCGACGACGAGAACGCCACCATCAAGCAGTACCTCGCCACACGCACGGCCAACGCCTTCAGCTGGGTCCTGCCCAACGTCGGCGGCGGAACCCACTCCGTCGAAGTCGTCGCCGAACTCTCGGGCACCGCCACGGACAATGCGTTCACCCAGGCTGGCATCGGTCACCGCACCCTCGTCGTCGAGCCCGTGCACCTGGCCCAAGGCGCGACCGTGACCAACACCGCCCCGGCGGCGTCGCACGGCGCCACGGCAACGACCAGCCTGCTCTGGGGCTCGGCGTTCTAGAGGTCGTTTCACAACTGCCAGGGTGCCTGCGTCGTTTTCCGGGCTTCGCAATCCTGGCGATGGCGGCCGCCGGCGGGCCGGAAGCCCGCCAAGGCCGCCGGCGCCAGGATTGTGTGGCCGGAAAACGACCCGGAGGGCGCGCCGCTTTGCGGCGGATTCCGGCGTCAGCCGGGCCTCGGCGTGGCTCTGCCACGCCGTCCGCCCAACTTCCTTGCACTCCTTGCAAACCAGCGCGCGCAGGCTTCCTGGAAGTTGTGAAACGGCCTCTGGCGGCCTACTGGAGTGCCCGGCAGGGCACGCGGGTGCCCGGTCCACCGGGGCCCGGGAACCAGTTGACCGTGATGAGGCGGCCGACCACGACCTCGACGGCGCTTCCCGGCATGGGCTGCGCGGGGCAGTCCCACGTCGATTGGTTCACGGCGTCGAGATGGATGAGCAGGCCCGTGGGCGTTGCCTGTTGCAACGGCGGGAAGCTCACCTTCTGGTTCCCGGCGATCGTCGCATTGTGCTCGTAGACGGCGACCTCGCCCTGCTGGATGAGAAGGCCGACAGGGACCGCGACGTCCGCGGTGTTGCTCACCGTGAAGGGGATCAGGGTCGCGCTCGACGCCGTCGTGGGCGCAACGGTCGGCTGCGACGAGGAGCAACCGGCCAGCAGAAGAACCGCGGCGACGAGCAGAAGCCTCATTCCAGCTCGGCCACCACTTCGACCTCGAATGGCACGTTGAACGGCAGTTCCGCCACCCCGACGCTGCTGCGGGCGTGCCGGCCCTTATCGCCGAAGGCTGCGACGAAGAGTTCGCTGGCGCCGTTGGCGACGACGTGGACGTCGGTGAACCCGGGCGAGGCCGCGGTGAAGTTGACCGTCTTCACGATGCGTACCTTGTCGAGGTGGCCGCCGGACGCCTCCCTGAGCACGGCGATGGCGTTGAGGGCGCACACCCGGGCGATGGCCTGCGCGTCCTGCACGTTCACGTCCTTGCCGACCTTCCCCGTGCGGATGGGCTTGCCGTCGACCAGAGGCACCTGCCCGGACACGTAGATGGTCTTTCCAGCCCGCGTCCACGGCACGTACGTGGCCGCCGGCTTTCCCGGCATCGGCAGTTGGTGGCCGGCCGCGGCCAGGCGCTTCTCGACGTCGCTCATGGGCCAGGCCATTTCCATGACCCCACATGAAGTTTCATGAGTGTGGCCGACCATGCTCTTGCATGCGGCAGCCTGGCCTCGTCCTCGCCTTGGCCGCCCTTGCCGTCCTGCCCGCGCTCTCCGGTTGCGCGTCGCCCGCCCCCCTTCGGGACTTTGCGCCCATTGCCTCCCCGGACTGGCGCCCGGGCTACGCCTTCCAGTACGCCAACGAGCAGTCCAGCTCCAGCCACGTCGCCGTGACGCGCAACGGCGTGCCCCAATCGAACGGCCACGACGCCGCCACGCATGCACCCGTGCCGGGCCTGTCGTTGGAGGTCTTGTCCACGCATGTGCCCGACGGCGACCGCCCGATGTACCTCGTGGCAGCCCAAGTCGGCACGACGGTCGAGGCGTTGACCGCGGACAGCCGCCTCGCCGGCCGCCACCCCGTCGGCGTGCGCCCCAGCGACTTGCAGGTCGTCGATGCCATGGTGCATTACGCGCAAGCCTGCGCCGACATCTGCACGACGCGTGCGTCCTCCCTGCGCTACGACGCGGTGAGCAGCTACCCATGGCTGGAGTTCCCGCTCGTGCGCGGCGCCAAGTGGTCTGGTCCGATGCCGGGACTGTCCCCGGCAGGCTCGGTCGTCGGCACGATGGAAGTGCACTCCACGGTGGCGGGCCTGGACCGTGTCACGACCCCCCTCGGCGAGGTCGATGCCGTTCGCGTCAATCACCACATCGAAGCCCCCCAACTCGCCGCCAACCTCGCTCTCCTGCGCGATGAGGGGGTCGCCCGCGGGTATTCGGCGGTCGACGTGTCGGCGACACTGTCGTTCGACCGCACGATCTGGTTCGGGCCTGCATCGCATGCCGTCGTTCGCGACGAGAGCCACATGGCGTTTGCCGAACGCGTGGCTTGGACCAACCACGGCGACCGGTACGAGACCGCGATCGACATTGCAAGCGATTCGCGGCAGAGCCTTGTCGCGTTCACGCTGGGGGAGGTGGCCGACCTCGACTTGGCGGACGCGCTCGATGCATTGAGCCCCGGCTCGAGCAAGAACGCGGCGCCGTTGGCACCAGTCAGCACGGCGCTTCGGTTGACGGCCGACCACGCGGACGCCAACGCCGCTGCCAGCCAGCCCATCACGTTCCGCCCCATCATTCCAGCAGGCCGCGGGCCCGGCCAGGACCTGTCGGTCTTCGTGGTGGGCGCCCACGGCATCGTCGCCCTGCAGGACGATGGCTCCGGCGCCTTCCGCTTCGTTCCGCCGGAGATGGGCCTGTACACGGCGGTTGCACAGCAGAGCAGGGACGGGGCCGTCGTGCAAAGGTCGAGCATGCAGATCCCCGTGCGCTACGACGGCCAAGCCACCATTGCCTGCCCCCTTGCAGACCCAGGCTTCAACGGCTGTTCCACCGCCGTCGTCCCCGTGCGTCCGGGCATCCGGCGTCTGACGATTGACGCCACGCGCAGCGGCGCCGCCTTGCCTGCCACACTCCGGCTCACGGCGGCCGACGGCACGACGACGAGCGCGGACTTCACGGGCAGCCACGCACGCATCGAGTTGGATGCATTTTCCCCGCAGGGTGCCGCAGGCCCGGATTGGATGCTCGAGTACGTGCCGGTCGTCGTGGCTGGTGAGACCGTGGACCTGCATCTGCGACTGGACCCGGAGCAACCTAGCCCCACGACGGACGGCGCCGATGTCGGAGTTGCCGCGCTGGCATGCACCGCGTGCGAGCCCTGGTGATTGTCTCCAGACGCACGCTTTTATGGCGGCCCCAAGTCGCCGCGGCTCGATGACGAAGATTGCCGTCCTGGTCAAGATGGCGCCGGACGTGACACAGCTCAAGATCGATCCCGCCACACAGGCCCCGCGCATGGAGGGCTTGCCGTGGAAGGTCTCCGACTTCGACAAGAACGCCATCGAGGCGGCTGTCAAACTCAAGGAGAAGGGGCAGGCCACGAAGATCACGGCCTACACGTTCAACGGTGGACCGACGGTGCTGAACCTCATCAAGGAGCCCTTGGCGATGGGTTGCGACGAGGCCGTCGTTCTCACGGGTCCGGACACGGACGGCATCGGCATCGCGCGCGTGCTTGCAGAGGCGGTGCGCAAGGACGGCGCCGACCTTGTCTTCGCCGGTGACGTGTCCATCGACCGCGTGCAGGGCGAGATTGGCCCCCGCGTCGCAGCCATCCTTGGCATGCCGAGCCTCGTCAACTGCCAGCAGGTGCACGGCGTCGAAGGCGGCAAACTCAAGGCGACGCGAGCCGGCGACCCCGACGAGACGGTCGAAGTGCCTCTGCCGTGCGCGGCGACCTTCAACGACGAAGCCAACCGGCCGCGGCTTCCCGCACTCATGCAGATCCTCGGCGCGGGGAAGAAGCCCATCCGCCAAGTGAAGACGTCCGACCTCGGCATCGCGGACGCAAGCCTCGCGCGGCGCATGGCCATGACGGCCAACAAGGCGCCCAAGCAGGAGCGCAAGAACGTCGTGTTTTCTGGCGCCGACGCGGCCGAGCAATTGGCGCAGGCGCTGAAGAAGGAGGGCGTCGCATGAGCGTCATCCTCGTCTGGTCCGACGACGCCAAACTGCAGGCAGAGCTCGCAGGCAAGGCCGCAAGCCTCGGCACGGCCAACGTCTTCGTCCCCGCCGGTTTGCCGGACGGCGACTCCGCGACCATCGCCCTGGGCCTGGCCGACGCAGCGAAATCGTCGCACGCCGAACTCGTCATGGTCGGCGCCACGAAGAAAGGCAAAGACGTCGGCCCGCGCCTCGCCGCCCACCTGGATGTCCCCTTTGCCGCAGAGGTCCAGGAGGTCTCCAACACTGGCGGCTGGACGGTCTCGCGCATGGTCCTCTCGGGCAACTCCAAGGCGACGTACACCCTAGGCGCCTCTGCCGTCGTCACGGCGAACCCGAAGACGTTCGAGGCCAGCGGCGCGGCGCCTGCCGCCGTCAATGCGTCCGGGATTGCAGCGAGCTCCGTCAACGTGGTGGGGAAGAAGGCGGAGATGCACAGCGACTTCGACCTCGGCTCCGCCCTGGTCGTGGTCGGCGTCGGCCGCGGCTTCAAGCAGCAAGCAGACATCAAGCTGGCCGAGGATCTTGCCAAATGCTTCCCCGGTGGCGCCGTCGGATGCAGCCGCCCCATCGCGGCCGACCTCAAATGGCTCGGCGAAGAGCACTGGATTGGCCTGTCGGGCCATGCCATCAAGCCCAAGGCGTACATCGCCTGCGGCGTGTCGGGCCAGATCCAGCACATCGCCGGCATCCGCGGCTCGAAACTCATCGTGGCCATCAACACGAACAAGGACGCGCCCATCTTCCAGGTCGCCGACTACGGCGTCGTGGGCGACTTGTACCAGGTCATCCCCAAGCTCATGGCGGCACTCAAGTCGTAGGGACCCGCCAATAACCCTAAGGCGGCAAGTCCGCATCGCCGTGTCGTGCGCATCGCAGCCGCCGCCGTCGTTCTCGTCATCCTGCCACTTTCCGGTTGCTTCGGCGGATCACACCACGTGACGCCAGGAGACTACCTCACCGGCACGTACGGCAAGTGGCTCGTCGAAGTGGACGCCGCATCCGGCGACCGCCCGGACACGAGCCTCACGACGTTCCTGCATGACCACCTGGCCCCGCTCGTGAACAAGCCCAACGGCGTGGCATTCTACAACGATGATGCCCTCACGTCGACCGACGCGTCCTGGTCGGATTCGCAGATCGAGGACTTCGCCTCGGCGCACTCGAGCTTCTCCACGGGTGGCGACCAAGTCGTCACGCATCTCATGTTCCTAGCGGGGCACTACGCGGGCGACTCCGGCAGTGCCAAGGTGCTCGGCGTCACGTACGACTACGACCTCATCGTCATCTTCCCCCAGACCATCAAGTCAACTTGCACTCTGCAGAACCTGTGCACCGACTCCGGCTCCATCCTGCGCGCCGCGACGCTGCACGAATTCGGCCACGCCCTGGGCCTCGTCAACCGCGGCACCGACATGGTGCACCCGCACGAAGACGCCAGCCACGCAGGCCACTCCACCAACAACAAGTCCGTCATGTATTGGGCCGTGGAGAGCAGCGACATCGTCAACCTGCTCACGACGGGCGGCACCATCCCGCAGGACTTCGACTCCAGCGACAAGGAAGACCTGCACCACGCCGGCGGCCTCTAGAGGTCATTGCATAACCTCCAGGAGGCCTGCGCGCGCCGGTTTGCAAGGATTGCTAGGAGGTTGGGCCGACTTCGTGGCAGCGCCACGACGAGGTCCAAGCGACGA
>JAZJZE010000032.1:0-2375 GCA_040390065.1 bacterium
TCGATCAAGCCGTGGGCGACTGTGCCCTGAGCCGCAGCTTCACCGACCTTGGAGGCTTTCGCGCGGGGGTCGCGGGAGAGGCGCACGGAGCCTGGGCAACTCATCCAGCGGTCCGCGGAAGAAGGGCCTATGTCAGAGTGGGCGGTTTCGAGTTCTGTAGTCACACAATCTCCGCGCCGCGGACCAGGGCAGAGGCGCTGGTAGGGAACGGGAAAGTCTTAGAGGCCTCGCTGAGCGCCTCCCGGGCGGACGCGGCGACGACCGTGATGCTTTCCGACATGCAGTATGTAGCCGTAGGCGCGCGCCATTGGGCGTTGACCGTCCACGTGTAAAATTTTTCCATGTTAATTCTCCTGGGCGTCATAAAACGACTCGGAGCGCCAGGCGTTCGGGACGCCTGGCGCTCCTTTAATCTTAAACTCCGAACCCGGCGGGCGCCGGCGTCGGCGCCTTCTGTGCTCCGGCGATCAACTGATCCTTGAACCAACCAATGAGTTGAAGGCGCTGCGGCCCATGCGGGACCGCGGACAGCGCCGCGACCTTGTACGTGTCGCCCACGTGCTTCATCGCCGATCCTCTGCGCTCTTCGGTGCCCGGCTTGTCGGCCGCGATGAAGGAAATCGCGAGACGGCAGAGCTCGTCGTAGGATTCCTTGTCCGTCATCTCGGGTTGCGCCGCGGGGGCAGGCGCCGGGGCCGCGGCCGGCGGCGTCGGGGCGGCCGGAGCGGCGGCTTCCGGTTCCTTGGGCTTACGCGTGCGCGTCGCCTTCGGGGTGTCTTCCGACAACTTCGCCGGCGCTTCCGTGGTCCGCAACGGGTTCGCCTGTTTTTCGTAATACTCCGCGAAGGCCTTTCCCGCGCGGGTCCAAGCTGCGATCAAGTCATTCATCCTTTTTCTCCTTTACGACAATTCTTCCCTGATGCTCCAAAGTTGTTCCCGCGCGGCCTGCCAATCCCCAAGGTCAGGGGACAGGAGGCCGGTGCAGCACATCCCCATCTCGGCGTACAGAGGTAGGAACCAATACGCCTCTGAGTGTTGCCACCAGAACAGCCCCGTCTCACTGGCGGCGGTCTCCCCGGCACGGATGAGGGCTTCGGCGTTTTTCTTGGCACTCATGCGAAACTCCCTAACGCATTTTTCCATGGATTTTCGAGCCGTTCTCTTCGCGTCTCCTTAAAATCGTGGACCTTCACGACGACGGCCGAGAGCGTCGCGCGAGCGTATAGTACGTAGGCTTTAACCAAGGCCTGCTTCTGGCCGGTTCGGGCGAGGCGTCGGACGCGCTGCTCCGTTTCGCCGGGGGTCCAATCGGGTTCGGCAAAGACGGCTGTCGAGCAAACTTCCTGCAAGCCGTCGACGCCAGTTCCGGCGGCCTGGACTTGGCCCAGGAATACGCGGCAGGCGGGATCGTCGCGGAATTTTTGCTTCGCCGCGTCTTTCTGCACGTCATTCATGCCCCCTTGGAGGACCGTAGGCTGTAGCCCCGCCGCGGAGAACTCACGGTAAAGTTGATGTCCGACGTCGGTGTGCTTGAAAAAGACCAGGGCCTTGTCGACGGTCTCGAGTTTGTCCAAGACGAATTCAGCCGTTTGCGGCGCCATCGCCATGCCCAGGGCGCGTAACAATCTCGCGGAATCGCCGAGCTGGGAATATTTCTCGTAAGAAGACGAGATCCGCGCCTCGCGTCCGCCGATCTCGTCTTCTATCGAATTGACGTATTGGAGCGCCGCGGGCGAGAGTTCCAAGGGAACCGCCGAGACGAGCGGCGCCAGGCGATCGGGGAACACCTCGCGCTCCGTGCGGCGAATCATGAAGTCGCGAAGGAGAAGGGCCAGCTCGTCGACGTTGGACGCGCCCTTGACGTTCATCTCACGCCCGTCGAAGTACATGCCGCAATACTTGAGGGCATACGTCGCGAACTTCATGTCCTTGAACCCTGGGTGGAGAGAGCGGAGCATCGGCCACAGCTCGACGGGGCGGCCATTCGGCGACATGGTACCGGAGAGCGGCCAAATCGCCTGCTGGGCTCTTTTCGCCAATCCATTTTTCCCAAAGATGGCATGCGTCCGCTGGGAGTCGCACGTCTTGCAGAAATGAACCTCGTCGGGGATGAAGACGTCGTATTTGGACTTGAGAACGGCGCGGTGCGAGTCGATCCGCGCGCCGTCGTAGCTGATGATGTCCCAGCCGCGAGTATGGCCGTGCACTTCCTCGATCTGATCGCGCCAATGGGAGCGCACGGAGGCCGGGCACGTGACGAGGCCCGACGTCGCGCCGATGAGCCCGTAGGCTAAAATCGCGGTCGCGGTTTTGCACAGGCCGGGTTCGCTCCCGTTCGCGGCGGTCGCGCGCGACGCCATGAAGCGCGCGTCCTC
>JAZJZE010000032.1:2475-4535 GCA_040390065.1 bacterium
CGAGACGCGGCCGCCTTTGTCGTCGGCTTAGGGACGAATCCCTTGGTGAAGACGCCCTCGATGCGTTTGTGCCCCCGTTCCCACCCGAGGTCGCGCAGGGCCGAGGCGATGTTGAGTTGTTCCCGTCGCTCGAAATCGACATCACGGCCCCCCATGGCGTCGAGAAACACTTCCCTTGACGTCAGGAAATCCAACACCCCCGCCTTCTGCTTGTCGCGCAGCCAACCGCCGATGCGCTCCGTCCACGCGTGCTCGGCGTGCCTTTCATCCGTCTGGACCTTCGCGGCCTGTTTTAATTCCTCGGTGTGCATGTAGAGTTTCTCCGCTTCTACGACTTGTACAGCCTCTGCGAAAATCTGATCGCGCGCGGCTTTCAAGGCCTCGAAATTGACGAGCCCGCCGGCGGGGTCGCATTTAACGGGCCACCACCGGCGGTTCTCGTCGTCGAGGAGGTAGGACCTGTCGGCGCCGGGGTTGATGCTGCCGATGAGGATGGACTGGCGCGGGAACTCGCTTACGGTGCGGCCGTAGGCGAGCCGGGCTTCGTCTTTATCGCGCGAAATGAAGGACTTGAGGGCCTGCATGTCCGCGCGCCTTGTCACCTCGAGCTCGGCGAGTTCGACGAACCACTTGCCCTGCATCTGTTGAACCGTGTCCTTGTTGTGCGGGTCGAGAGGGAAGTCCGCGGTCCATGGGCCGCCGAGGATCTTGCAGACGGTGGACTTACCTATGCCTTGGAGCCCCTCGAAGACGAGCACGCTGTCGAACTTGCAGCCGGGCGTAAAGACCCGCTGCACGGCGGCGCAGAGGGTTTTCCTCGCGCATGCGCGCGTGAAGTCGCTCTCCTCGACGCCCATGTAGTCCGTCAGCCAAGAGTCGAGGCGCGGCTTGCCGTCCCACTTCAAGGAGTTGAGGTACGCGCGAACGGGGTGGAAGTGGTTGTCCGCGGCGATGTTGGTCACGGCCTCCTCGATGTTGGCGACGGGCATCTCGAAGCCGTGCTTCATCGCCAAGTGGCCCTTGAGCAGCTTCAAGTCGGTGTCCGAGACGCCCATCATCCGCGGCATGCGCCCCCTATGCCACGGCGCGGGCTTGCGGAACTCGATACGGCCCGTGAACTCGTTGTAGCCGAAGACCCCGAACATGCCCGCCTTGGGGTAGCGCAGGAACGTCAGGAGATTTTGGAAGCACTTGACGAAGCTACCGCCTTTACCCGTCACCCATGACAGCTCTTCGCCCTTCGGGATCGGGGCATCCTTAAAATCGGCCTGCGGGTGAGACGTGCCGACCGCGCCCGTTGCGAACTTGTAGGCGTTTATGACCTTGGCCTTGAGTTCCGCGGCGTCCCACGGCGGCGAGCAGCGGGGGTTCCAGAGGTCCACCATCAAATCCCAGCACGTCGCCGGCGGCAACCCCATGTCGCGGCCAATCATCGCGACTTTGAGGGCATTGTGGTCGCCGCCCTTGCCCTGGACGGACGGCGGGGCCGTATGCGCGAGGTAGTCGGCGTAGCGGCCCTGCGTCGCCGCGTCGTTCATGTACGTGCCCGTCCCAACCTCGTCGAAGGGAACGGCCGTGCGGGAAATTAAGGCAAGAAGACGTGAAGGTGCCTCGGCTAGTTTTGATGGTGAGCCGGACGCAACGACGTACATCTTGCCAGATTCGGGGTGAATGGAGCCGGGGCCGACGAGTTGGCGCCCAAGCGCCTTGAACTCGATACCGGGGTACTCCTTGAGGGTATTCTTGACGAGAGTGCCCGCGGGCATGCGGAGATAGATATGGAGGCCGCCGCCTCCGGTCTGGACCGTGAACGAATCGAGCGGCCCGACGGCCTGGATGAGGCGCGGGACGGGGTTGTCGCCAGGCGTGAAACTACGGGGGTCGACGTCCACGACGACGATGTCGGCTCCGACGGCGACGCCGTAATTTCCAGGGAGATTGGCCTCGGTGTACGCGCCGCGCTTCGTGTTCTGCCACGACGCGTCGAGCGGAATTTTACCGCGCAGCGGGATCAGGGTAAAATTCGCGGCTAACAGATCGCGAATAGCCTGGACGCGTGG
>JAZJZE010000033.1:0-2578 GCA_040390065.1 bacterium
TGATGACGCTCGGGGTCGTGTCGGACGGGTCCTCGATGGGCCGCACCTCGGTGAATGTCGGTCGCCCCGAGCCCGGCAACTGCGTCGCGGCCGTCGCGTCCGACAGGGCGACGGCGCTGCCCTGCGTGCCGATGGCCCACAGCTTCCGGTCAGCCGTCACGTACACGAGGTAGTTGGCGCCCCAGGGGTACATGCCGATGACGGGGGAGGCGTCCGGGACGACGGCAGGGAAGTCGGCCCAAGTCGATACGCCCGGCCGCGTGCGGATGGTCCCGGTTGCGTCGGGCAGGGCGTTCACGACGAGGGGAGGCGCCCCGCCCAGCTCTTCGAGCCCGGGGGCTTCCCCCGACGAAAACGATATGGACGCCTGGGGCATCTAGGCTTTCATCCCCTCACCTGAACGCCCGTGCCTCTTGTGTTGAAGCTAGAATCTGCCACCATGAAGGGATGAAACGCCTCGTGCTTCTGGCTTTGTTCGTGGGATGTGGCGGGAACTCGGCCGGGCTGCCGGGCGTCGACGACGGGGGCGACGCGGGTGTTGATGCCCGCTCGGATGCCCGCTCGGACGCCGGCATCGGCCGGTGTGAGCCGTCGGGGCGTGTATGCCTGACTGACTCCGACTGCGGCAAGGTGTGCAAGATCGGGGGCGGGGTGTGCAGTTTGGATGAGGATTGCGGGGCGTGTCACGACGGTACGACATGCCGGGTCGGCGGCAACAGTTGCCACGGAACATGCCGGGTCGCGGGCGTGTCCTGCCTTATCGCCGCCGACGGAACCACAGATTGCCCGTCGCCGTATCACTGCCAGGCGACCAAGAAGGCGTGCGAGGGCGATAAGGATTGCCCGGCAGTTCTGATGTGCGTTGGCAGCGGCACGACGAATTACGCGGACAACTACGCCGCATGCATTTCGCGCGTGGCGGGGAATGTCTGTCCGACCGGCGGTACCGGCACCTGCGCTCTCTCTCCCGATGGCTGTTTCGGTGACGAGGCGTGCGACGGTGCAGCCTGCGATATGCCGACCGTCGGATCGTGCGCAATGGGAACCTGCGCCCGTTGACGCCATCCTCATCCCTCCGACCCGCCCATGAAGACCCACACGCCTACGCCATCATAGGCGAAGTCCAGTACCGCCGTCTTACCGGCGTTGATCGCGCAGGAACTGAGAGCGAGCGCGCCGTGGCCGCTATAGGCCGTTTTGTAGGTTGCATCCTTGAAAACGGCGCTCCACGCCCACGCCGTGATGCCCACGCCGCCGACCTGTAGAATGACGCGCAAGTTCGTGCCGGCCACGATTGTCACGCCGCCTGACGTTGGGGCTGCGAGGCCGACGTTTCCGGCGCCGGTCGCTTGAACGACGATGATGTTGCCGAGGGCGATGTCCAGGACGACATCAGAGCCGCCGGGGGTGCCGGTCAGCGTCTGCGTTCTACCCAGGCCAATAGGCGTCGTCATCCATCCAGCCGAGCCGTAATATGAGTTGTCCGTAGCGTCAGACTTGGCCGGGGCCGCGGCGAGATAATTTCCGCTCTCGTAGAACTGAATCGCGCCCGTCGCTGCGATGACGAACGGCGTGGCACCGAGGAACGCCGACCCCGTGACCCGCACTCCGCGTCCGCCGATGCCGCTGCAAGCCGTGACGAACGTGCCGTCGCCGATGAGCAACGCTGTGCCGAGCGAATCGCACATATCAACAACAACGTCGGTAACGGTGCCTCCAATCGCGATGCCGACGCCAGAATCGACACTAAACATGCTGCACATCGAGAAGCGGAAGCCTTTGCCGCCGGTGTGGCTGGCCCCTTGGCCAATGCGCACGCCAGAGCTGTGGGTTCCGATGGAACCCAACTGCGACGAAGTGCAGTTGACGTAGCTCGATACCGTGGAGCCGCTCTCGATGATGTCCAGGCCGTACACATACCCCGCAGTGACGATGCGCTCGATAGAGACCTCGGAACAGCCGGCGACGACGATCGCGCTTCCGGTCGAAGTCCCGTTGACGTAGAGATCTCTGACGGCGAAGCCATTGCAGACTGTTGCTGTGATGGCGTTCGCGGTACCGCTGGTTGACGTGATCGTGCAGCCAAATTTGCCGGCGCCAACGAGTGCCACCGCCAGGTTCGTGTTTACAGGCGCAACGGCGAGCGCCGCCGAGATGGCATAGTTCCCCTTCGGAAAGTAGACCTCGCCGCCGCCCCTGGCGATGACGCGCGCGATGGCCGCCTGGCACGCCGAGGTGTCGTCGGTGGCCCCGTCGCCCACGGCGCCGAAGTCACGCACCGACACGACCAGCCGCCCCAGGAAGTCGCTGACCGCCGTGTTGGTCGCCCCGGCCGATTCCTTGTAGTTCCCGTCGGGGCCGCCGAGGCTCGTGTAGATGCTGGTCAGGATGGTGTCGAGGTTGGTCTTCCCCCCGGCCCCCTGCGCCCCGTTGGCGAGCGTCCCGGTAAAACCGGTGTTGGCGACCGCGACGAGCTGCGCGAGCGTGTCGAGGGGGCAGTAGATGGTCTGGACGGCAGCGCCCGCCGCGTCCTCGACCACGACATCGCACGACTGCGTGACGTAGATGTCGGCCTTGC
>JAZJZE010000034.1:0-48606 GCA_040390065.1 bacterium
CATGAACCAGCTCAAGGAGCAGAACAACGGCGTGAGCTGGCGGGACTGCGAGTCCGCAGGCCTGCGGCACAAGCTCGGCAAGGCCGAGCCGGTGCGCTCCCTCTACGGGACGACCATTCGGTACGCCCGGCCGAGCACCATTCGGCACTGCCATCGGTGCCCGGTCAGCATCTACACACGAGGGGAATAACGAGAGGAGGGAAAGCGTTATGACTACGAAGGCATGGGCTGAGGCATTCGACGACAACGACGCCGTCGTCCTGACGGTCACGCTCTCACGAGACGAGGCCGTTGAGCTGAGCGAGGCCCTGGGCAGCGAGCTGTACGACCTGTGGAGCGCTGGCATCACGGAGCCCATCTACGACGCGCTCGACCGCGCGCTGGGAAACTCGCATGAGTGACTACGTCGCGGGAGACGACGTGGTTGGGGAGTGGTCGTTCACGGTGATGCACGAGGCAGGCGAGGATTGCGTGCGCACCTACTGGATGGTCTACGACCCGAGTACCGAGACGGAGTGGGCGGGTGACACGAAGGGCGCGCTGCCCTACGGCATCCTCGCCGCCTACGACGAGACCGGGCTGACGTGCCCGCTCATCATCGACGCCGACCTGGCGAAGCTGTCGGGCCTGGCGCCGCGAGAGGAGGACGCATGAGCTTTGAGTTCGACGAGGACGAGACCCTCGGCGCGTTCGCGCACGCAGGCATGGTCGACCTGGACAACCAGGCGGTCACGCTCTACGCCGTCGTGTGCATCGGCTCGGGCGACGAGCCTCACTTCAGCCACGGCGGAGAGCTGACGCTCAGTGCCGTCGAGGCGGTCCGCGTGGCGAAGGCCGGGAACCTGGAGCCAGGACCTCACGGCTGCCGCTACCTGCCCGCCGCTATGGGCCTGGACGTGGAGTCGCTGTTTGCCCTGGCCAGTCAGGCCATGGCGGCCATCAAGGCAGGAGAGGAGGAGGAATGAGCAGAGAACGGGACGTGTTCCTGCAGGACCTGTTCACGACCGCCCTTGAGGGCGGCATCGGGTACTGGTCGCAGGCCGAGACGTACCACTGGTCCGACGAGGACCCGACTTCGTTCTACGCCGACATCATCGACAACGAGGACGACAACGAGTCGTACCACATCGACCGCGCCGTCATCGTGCGCGGCCTGGCGCTGTGCCTGGAGGGCTGCAAGTACGGCCCGGAGGGCAGGCCGAGGGCCGACCTCATGCTGGCCGCCGCCACCAACGGCGAGGACGGGGACTACGACTCGGACGTGGCCGACTGCGTGGTGCAGGCCGGGCTGTTCGGGGAGGTGGTGTACGGGTGACCGAGGACTGGAACGACGTGAAGCTGGCCGTCGAGGCGCTGGCCCCGGCGTACACCGCCATGCTCGCAAGCCGGGCAGTGAACCGAGAGGGGTCGAAGAAGGCCCGAGCGGCCGAGCGTGCGTGGGAGGAGGCAGTCGAGGCTCGCGCCTCTGCCGCCCGTGCCCACTGGGACGAGGAGAAGGACGGCTACGTCATCGTCGACAACGAGTCGGTGCCGTCGCTGTCCCGGGTCATCCAGCGGTACTACAGCGAGACCATGGAGCCGCACAACAAGAAGAAGGGGAGGCAGCAGTGAGCCTACTGTTCCAGCTCGGCGGCGCTATCGTCGTGTTCAGCATCGTCATCTACCCCATCGGCTACGCCGCCGTGTGGGCAGTCAAGACCTTCATCGAGTGGCAAGGGAGGTACCGATGAGCGACACAGCAGGGGGCACACCAGGGAAGAACTCACGCCTGACGTACGGCGCGTTCCGCGGATACACGCTCGGCACCGTTCTCATGTTCGACGGCCCCGAGGCGGACCTGGCAACCGGCGGGGTCTACACGAAGCCCGGCCTCAAGTACATCGAGTGGCTCGGGAACCAGGAGGCGAACCCCTTCATGGCGCGCGCTGCGTCGTACACGCTGGACTGGGCCAAGGCTCTGGGCCTGCTCCGTTGGCAGGAAGAGAGCCGGGTCGTCGTGACCGAAGCCAAGTGGGTGATGAACCGCTATGACCCAGGCCCACGATGACGAGACCCTGAAGGACATCCGCCGCTGGTACCAGGAGCACGGCATGCCCTACCAAGAGGACGACTGGGGCCTGCGCTCCGCCACGGGCGAGAGCGAGGGGCGCCAGATGCAGGAGCCCGAGCGCGGGACGCGGTCATCCGCGTCGACGCCCGACCGCATGTGGTGGTGGGAGAAGCAGCAGTTCCCCTGGCGGGGGCGCACACCCGGCGAACGGGAGTGGGCCGAGACGCTGGAGGACTTCTTCACGCCCTACCTGGCCCTGCTTCCCGGCCCGAAGCTGCGGCTCATGGAGCAGGTGTTCAACGACACCCGCACCTACGCCGAGGTCGGCGAGGAGTCCGGCATCTCCCGGCAGGGGGCGCACCAGTCGGTACAGCGCGCGCTGCGCGCGCTGACCCGCGTCATCGCCGAGGACAACCCGAACTGGGAGTCGACCGGCGACGGGCGCAGCCGTGACTACGACGATGAAGAGGAGGCCGCTCGCTTCGTGTTCGTGAAGTACGTGACCGACCGGCTCGGCGCAAGCTGAGCCCGACGGGGGTGTACTGGTGTTCGACCGGGAGAAGGGGCTAATCACCCTGTGAACCGGGACGGCGGTTCGATTCCGCCCACCTCCACTAGCCGTCCGCCGACCCTTACTTCTTGGCCGAGGCCCAGGGTCAGGCGGGCGGCTGAGCCTTGAACCAGAAGCGGATGCCGCCCTCAGCGGGCAGCTCGGCCATCACCGCCCCGACCGGCGGGTTGCCGCCGAAGAGGGCCGCCCACTTCTGCCCCTCCCAGCAGTCCCGGATGAAGACGAACAGCTCCGGGTCCTCGATGAAGTCCTTCGCGGACCACTCGTAGCGCCGGGTCTCCAAGAACTCAGCGTCGGTCATGCCTTCTCCGGCGGGGGGAGGTGGGACACTCGGATGCCGACCCAAGCGCCGCCAGGCTCAGAGTCGAGCATGTCTTGTACCAGCTCCGCCACTTCCGCAGCGGGCGCGCGGTCGTCCACGTTGTGAAGGTAGAGCAGGACGGTCCTCATCGCTCCGCCTGCGTTCGGTCGAACCACATCCAGAACTCCTCCGGCCGCAGGGCAATCGCCCACTCGGCCTCTTCCTCCGACAGCTCCAGCAGGGCTGTCTCCATCGCGTAGTCCATCAGTCCTCCTTCGATGCGTCCATGAACCAGTCGGCTACCCGACGACGGAGGCGTCCCCTTCGCATGCTCTCCACGAAGGGAACGTTCCCGTTCCGGTCCATCGACCCGACCTCCACTCGGTCCGGGTCCTGCTCATCCTCCCACACTAGCCATACGTCCATGCCCAGGCGCACGAGCGCCTTCAGCGTGAGCCGCTGCCCCATCGGCATCGGGGCGCCCTTCGACTTGTACTCCTGCACGAGGAAGTGACCCTTCCGTTCGAGCACGAAGTCCAGGTCCATCGGCGCCACACGTCCGGGCAGTACGTCGTTCAGCCAGCGGTAGTCCCGCAGCCCGAGCTTCAGCTCCGACACGGGGGTGCGGCAGACCGGGCAGCCTCTCAAAGGCGCATTAGCCACTGAACACCCCTACCCACACAGGCTCGCCGCGAGGCGACCGGAGTTGCAGGACCGAGTAGACCGCCACGTCCAGGTTGGGCAAGACAGGGTCCTCTAGGGACCACGCCATGGCGTCCTGCCACGGGTAGAACACCGGCACCCGGAAGACCGTGCCGACCTCGTCGGGGATGACGTGGCGCTGAAGGTCAGCGGGGCCGCCGAGCAGCGTCAGTACGCGCGGCATAGTCATCGGGACTGGGCGATGGCCACTCGGACGGCGCGGTCCAGGACGTGTACCACCTCGTCGACGGTGTCGACCAGCTTCGCCATTGACTCCGCCAGGACCACGACCGACTCGGCCAGCAGCTCGGTCTCGGTGGGCGGCGCCAGCAGCCGGGCCTCGCGCTCCCGCGCCTCCGATGCCAGCATCACCTCGGTCGCCGTGATGTGCCTATTCGTATCCGTCACTGATGTCCTCCTCGTAGACTTCAACCATGTAGTGGTGACCAGCGGCACACCACCGTGTTTCCCACCACACCCGGATGTCCTGGCCCTCGCGGCCGACACCAGCGGCGCTGGTCATCGGGCCGACGGCCTCGGACGGGGCGGTGCAGTTCTCCTCTAGGCACTCAGTCCAGGTCGTCATTGGTCATCTCCATCAGCTCGACCAGGTCCTCGTCGCCCGCCTTGGCGTGCGCCCACGTCTGCCCGGCGGCGGGGTCGAACAGTAGGGGGACCCGCAGCTCGTAGCCGTGGGCGGTCTCGGCGAGTGGCTTCAGCTGCTGTGCCCGCTCGTATCCCCACACGCCATACTCGTCCACCTCCCACACTAGCTCGTCGTGGACCTGCGCGAGGAGGCGAAGCTCCGGCATGGCCTGGTCCGTGACGACCATGACCCGGCGGATGATGTCGGCCGCCGACCCCTGCACGATGGCATTGACCGCCTGGCGCTCGCCGTATCCGACCATCTTCCAGTTGGCCGTGTCCTTGAAGGCGGCGCGCAGGCGGCGGCGCTGCCCTCCGATGGTGCGCACGTTCCCCCGGCGCTTGGCCGTGGCCATGACCTGCTTCTTCCAGGCGAAGAACCCTCGGTAGAAGCGGGACATCTCGGCCAGGTACCCAGCGGCCACATCCTTGGTGGTCGGGTAGCCCGCCAGCGACAGGACCTGGGCCACCTTCTTGGGCCCGGCGCCGTATCCCATGGCGAAGTTCAGCGTCTTGCCGATGCCGCGCTCGTCCCCGTCGGGGTCGATGCCCTCGCCGAAGATGCCCTGCGCCGTGATGAGGTGCGGGTCCCCTCCCTCTCGGAACACCCGCATCATGTGCGCGTCCTGGCTGAAGTGGGCCATGAGCCGCATCTCCAGCTGGTCGTAGTCCCCGACCACGAGCAGCGTGCCGGGCGCGGCGTGGAACAGGCCACGCACCTGCTTGCCCCGCTCGCCCCGGGCCGGGACGTTCTGAAGGTTGGGGCCGGAGGACGACAGCCGCCCGGTCACCGTGCCCGTCTGATTGAACCGCCCGTACAGGCGGCCCTCGTGGGCCTGCTCGGGCCAGCGGGTGAGGAACGTGGTCAGCAGGGTGTTCAGCTTGCGGTACTCCAGGCAGAGCTTCTTCACCCACGGGTCCCCGGCGTGCATGTACAGCAGCTCGGGGGACGCAGTGCTCGGCCGCTTGCCCACGACCCCGGTCACCTTGTCCCGTGGCGGGGGCGTCGGCTTGAGGCCCCGGCCCATCACGGTCCAGTGCCCGTGCACCCGGTCACGCCCGAGCTTGTCGAGGGTGAACCCCTCGGGCAGGTAGTCCACGACGTGCGACAGCATGGCGTTGTCCCAGTCCCCGTCGTTGTCGATGGCCGCCTGGCCATACGCGAACATCGGGTCGGGCTCGCAGTCCTCGTGCTCCCCGTCGAGGCAGGACTTGAGGCACTGGATGGTCTCCACGTCGTAGACGAGGGCGTCGTTGAACGTGACCACCCGGCTGAACAGGTAGCTCGCCAGCTGGTCGCCGCTGTTCAGGTTGAACGACGGAGGCAGCCCGCCCTCGGCAATCAGCTCGGCGCCGATGCGGTCGGCCTCGGGGCGCAGCTCTTCCGCCAGCGCCACGGTGGCGGGGATGTCGACCGGCAGACCGCGGGTCTCCATCCGCTGGAGGACCCCGGTGTACGGGACCATCTCGGTCTCGTAGTAGTCGAGCCACTCCGACTCGGCGAGCCGCGCTTCGAGCGAGTGCTCCAGCTTTCGCAGCCCGTTCACGTCGCGCCGGTTGTAGTCGATGA
Organism: bacterium; assembly: GCA_040390065.1. GTDB lineage: Archaea > Thermoplasmatota > E2 > JACPAO01 > JAHFTW01 > JAHFTW01. Next base: position 5,840 of record JAZJZE010000034.1, read on the forward strand.
ACTGTAGCCACTCGGGCGACATGATGGGGACGCCGTCTATCTCCCCGACCACGCCCCACTCCCGCCAGTCCGACAGGTCGAGGTCGCAGCCAGCGTCGTCCTTGAACAGGACGCGCCCGGCCACACGGTGGAGGCGCTTGTCCATGTCCAGCCCGGCGTAACGCCATGCGAGCCAGTCGATGTCGAGCGGGGTATTCTCGTTCATGACCCACGCCATGACGGTGGTGTCGAAGATGGGACCCGCCACCTCGAACCCGGACAGCGCGAGGTACCGGGCGTCGTACTTCGTCTGCTCGACGATGCCGATGCTCGGGTCAGCGAGCAGCTCCAGGAACAGGGGGGTGCTGAGGTCGTGGTGGTCGGCGCCGTTGAAGTCGAACCAGTCGAGCACCGTCACCTGGTCCTCGCCCATGGCAAAGCCCACGAGCAACAGCTCCTCCCGGGCAGGGTGGGGCGTGACCGTGGTCTCCACGTCGAGGTACATCTTCTGCATTCGCATCTACCTTTCCAACACTATGGAATCCGTCAACGCCTATATCGGGTGCCATAAGGAACACGCACGCACGCACGCACGGATGCCTTCTGTTTGTAAACCAAGTGCAATCTGCCTGACGTATACGTATACGTGCGAGGCGGGGTCGGTGTTGACAGAATCCATAGTGGTGAAGGAGGAAAGCGAATGGCGAACCCGCCCAAGAAGAAAGGCACCGGAGCCGAGACCGAGCTGGTCCGGCTGTTCGAGTCGCAGGGCCTGGCCTTCACGCGCATGCCCGCCTCGTCCACCTACGACCTGACCAACGCCGACCCGGGGCGGCTGGAGCTGGAGCCCATCGAGGCCCTCGCCACCCGCCCGGACCGGGGCCAGTGGCTCGTCACCATCCGGCAGGAGGACTTCGCCGAGCTACTGGCTCAGGCCGCTGCCTCTCAGCTCGACCAGGTGTGGGAGACCCACGTTGAAGTCAAGCGGTACGCCCGCTTCTCCCTCCACACCATCTTCGACCAGAAGTTCGGAGGCAAGCGATGAGCCAACGAGACGAGGACGTGGTGGCCCTAGCCTGCGAGTACGCCGACAACATGGACCCCTTGGGAGGTGGAGCCGAGCAGTCCCTCGCCCGCCTCTCCTCCCGCCTAGAAGCCGCCGAAGCCGAGAACAAGAGGCTGCGGGACGGTCGGTGGACGGACGAGGAGCGCAAGCTGTTCTTGTACGAGGCGACCAAGGCGAGCTACGCCGAAGGGACGCGAGCGGGGTGCGAGAAGCTGTCCATCGCGGCCGCTGAAATGAGCGAAGAAATCGAGGGACTCACCTCCCGCCTAGAAGCCGACGAGGGAGCGTTACGGGAACTGGCGCGAGCCGTGGAAGCCGAGAACCGCGACGTGGTGATGGCATGTGGCCGTGAACGCACCGGGGTCACTCTCTCGACGTGGGACGGAGCGGTGAACGAGTACGACGACGTGTTCCGGGCGAAGAACCTCGTGCATCGCAAGTCGATGGCGGTCGAACACGCGCTGAACACCACCCGCGCCGCCCTCGCCGCCTCCCCCTCTACGTACCCCTGCCGTTGCGAGACATGGAACTACGCCGCAGCCGGACACGCACCCTCTCACAGCCCAACCTGCGAGTACTTCGTGCCCGAGCCCGACGACCCCGAAGGGTACCCATGCTGAAGCCCACCGGAAAGCAGCTGCTCTCGCTCGTCGGCAACCCCGACGTGTACGCCGTGCAGCACGAGGACGGCACGTGGCACCCGGTGCGGGAGCCGCTGAACGGCAGGGTCATCCGCCGCCACCGTGAGGGCGAGATTACCGTCGGCACCTACATCGTGAGCCCGCCGGACCAGGCGCGCACGCTCGTGTTCGACATCGACTCGCCGAGCGGGGCGGAGCAGCGCGAGCAGGTGAACGCCATCCACCCTATCCTCGACGCCCTCGGCATCAAGTACGGCATCGAGTTCTCCGGGCGCAAGGGATACCACATCTGGGTGGTAGCCGACGACTACATGCCCGCCGAGGTGCTGTACCAGCTGGGCCGGGGAGTGCGGACGGAGGCCGGGCTCGACGCCCTGGAGGTGTTCCCCAAGCAGACCGAGGTCCGCGACCTGGGCAACCTGGTCAAGCTCCCGGGTGGGGTGCACCGGGTCACCGGCAACGCGAACGACTTCGTCGACGGCGAGGAGGACGGGCCGGTGTGGTTCCCCGGGCTGGGGTTCCCCGAGCCGAACAGCGTCATGGTGCTCATGCTCGCCGCGGCGTCCTACCCTGAGGTGGGCCTGCGCAAGCGGAAGGGCGACGCGCCCGAGGTCATCGAGTACCCGTGCGTGCACGACATCCAGGAGGGCGTCAAGGAGGGCGGGCGCAACATCCACCTATTCCACCTCGCCGTCATGCTCCGCCGCTGGTCCATCTCGGACGAGAACGTGGAGTCCATCCTGCGCCGAGCGAACGAGCGCAGCGAGGACGGCCCGCTCGACGACGCGGAGCTGGCTGGCATCCTGGAGAACAGCCGGTACTCCGGCCCCATCTGCGGGCAGCTGGACGACGGGGTCCACTGCGGAGAGCAGTGCATCCTCGCCAGGCACAGCGGCCTCTACACCCGGGCCGGTGCCCTGAAGTACGCGGGGGACGGCGAGGTCGTCACCGTGGAGATTCAGGACCGTACCGAGGACGGCTTCGTCGTGGAGCTGACGCACCCGGACATCGTCCAAGGCCGCGCTATCCTGCGCGAGCCCTCAATCAAGAAGGGAACGTGATGGCGAACCAAGCCAAGGTAGTGGGAGGCGCCGTGATGTACAGCGACGAGCTGGAGGCGCGCATCGACGAGGCGGCGCTGTCGATGACGGCCATCATCGAGGGCGGCGAGCCCGAGAAGGCGTCGGCCGACGCCATCCTCATCATCACCGCCATCCTTGGGCTCACGGTCCAGCTCGACCGCATCATTGAGTGCATCGAGATGCTCGCCGTTCAGGGCGCGCAGCGGGAAGGGACCGATGGAACGGCCAGTTGAGCTGACTGTCACGATGGTCTTCGAGGCGGAGCACGACGCGCCGCTGGAGGAGGACATCGAGTACGCCTTCGATACCACTGTGCTGTCGTACGACATCGAGGAGACGTGACCTTCTCCAACCGCTGGGGGAGCTGGCCTGCGCCAGCCCCGCCCGTGCCGCGGCACTGCCCGCGATGCGAGGTGGAGTGGGCGGCCGAGGTCGGCCTGAAGTGCTGGGTCTGCGGGCGCTTCAGCCCGAAGGGCCGCCTCTCCGTAGGGTGGAGCGGCTCGCAGCACAACTGCGCCCTAGACATTGACGAACTGGAGGACCTGCTATGAAGCAGCAACGAGTCACCGTGGTCACGCATGACCGTGAGGAGGAGCCCTACGACGACGTGCTCGACGTGAAGGTCATGGAGGGCGTCCTCGTCCTCATAATGCTTGACACCACCGTCACCTACCCGCTTCACGCGGTCTTCAAGGCTGTCGCGGAATCGGTGGAGGTCTGATGCCACTCATCGGAATCATCGACCCGTCGCACTACGAGAAGAGCCACGCCAAGGAAGGGCGCATCCCCAACTGGCTGACGCTCGACGAGGCGCTGATGATGGCGCAGGCTCCCCGGCCCAAGTGGTCGCCGTGGACGTTCGAGATGCTCCAGGCCGCGCTCGGTGAGCACCAGGAGCGAGGCAAGCGCCTGTCCACCACGGTGCTTACGGCCGCTTGCCCCCGGGCCACCGTCCTGGAACGGATGGAGAACTACATCGGGAGCATCGACAACATGTACGCCTCGCTGCGCGGGACCATGGTGCACCGCACCCTGGAGTCCTACGCCCGGCTGGGCGCCATCGCCGAGGGCCGGTTCTACACCACCATCGACGGCATCGAAATCAGCGGGTCACCCGACCTGGTCACCACCGACACGGTGTTCGACTACAAGGTGCCGACGGACCAGACCGGCGTCCCGTCCTTCGGGTACCCGTTCCGCTCCCAGACCGAGCAGCTGATGATGAACGCTTTCATCCTGCGCCACGCGGAGAAGTGGGACCTGCCCCCGTACATGACCAAGGGCCTGCCGTTCGACCCGCGCGAGGAGCAGGCGCGCCACGTGGTCATCGTGTACATCGGGCCGAAGTCCCCGAAAATCATCGAGTACCAGAAGAAGCAGGAGCTGGTGACGCCGAAGGGCATCGTCAAGTACACGCCCCAGCCCTACGTCTGGTCCGACGACGAGGTGCTCGACGGCTACGACGACGAGGACCAGAAGTACGGGGGCATGCGCGCCCGCCTGCACATCATGCAGAACGCGCTCGACTCCTACCCCGACTGGCCCGAGCCCTGGACCAACGTCGAGACCGGCAAGACCTTCACGGCCGAGCAGATTTGGGGCGGCGAGCCGGACTGGATGTGCCCCGGCCCGCCCATCTGCAACCTGCCCTCCTGCCTGGCGCGCACGCGCCCCGGCAACTACGTGTGGGACAAGCCCTCGTGAAGCGGGTCGACCTCCGCGCCGCTGTCGACGCCGCCCTGTCCCAGGCCGACGAGATGACCACCGGCTGGTGCATCACGTTCGAGCGCATCGACGCCGACGGCGAGCAGGTCCTGGTCCACGAAATCTCCGACGGCCTCACCGACTGGCAGAGGGTCGGGATGCTCTACGCTGCACTGGAGATGGGGCCTCTGCTCTACGAGGTGGACGAAAGCCTAGAGTAGGGCGTTGACAAAAGGTACAGTGTTGAGAGACAGAAAGGGGAATGCTCATGGCCTTCCAGAAAGACAAGACCACGGCCGCCCAAACGGCGGGTAACGTGGCAGGCAACGTCGCCGCCGCTGCGCTGACAGCGGGGAAGCTCGACGTGGACTCGGCCGCGGAGTTCGTGGTCGACGTGTTCGAGGCGCTGTTCACCAAGCTCGCGCCCATCGTGGACGCGGACAACGCGAACTTCCTCGCGCAGGAGGGGGCGGCCCCTGCTTCAAAGACCGCCAAGAGTGGCGGGGAACGCAGCTACTCGAAGACCCGCAGCTCGAAGACCCGTGGCAACAGTAGCGTGTCGCTCGACGACGCGCTCGGCATGGAGCTGAACTTCGGCGCCTTTGGCGGCGAGACCATGGGCAACGTGCTCGCGCTCTCGGCCGACGACGCCGACGAGCAGTACGGCTACGGCGATGGGGAGCGGTCCGGCCGCGACTACATCACGTGGCTCGCCACGGACAAGAACAAGAACGACTACGTCCGCACCCGCGCGCGGGTCATCGCGGACAGCGAAGGCATCAGCTACTAAGGTGGCCGACGGGCTGCGTCTCTACGACTCCGGCCAGCAGGACAAGCTGCTGGACGACAGCGTCCACGACGCCCGGCCCACCATCCCGACGGGGTTCGGGGGTCTCGACTCCCTGCTCCGCCGGGGTGGGCTGCTGCCCGGCAACCTCGTCCTCCTAGGAGGCAGAACGGGAACCCGCAAGACCACCGTGATTTCAAACATGGCGGTCAGCATGGCTCAAGCCAACATCCCGGTCGCTATCGTGGGACTTGACGAGCAGCCCTGGCAGTACGTCGCCAAGATGATGTCCGCCCTCACCGGCCGCTCACAAGACGTGCTGGAAGAGGAGTGGGACACGGACCTCGGCGGCGAGCTGCGGTCCGAGTGGAAGGCCCTGGCCAAGGGGAGGGTATTCGTGCTGGGCGGCAAGCGCCCGGCGCCGGAGCACCTGACCAGCGTGCTGGACCTCGCCGCTCTGGGCGGGGAGCGGCCCGCGGTGGTGTTCATCGACTACGTGAAGCTGATGTCCCGCAAGGGGCCGTACGGGTACGGCGACAACAGCCGCATCCCCCAGCTGGTCGAGGACCTCCAGCTCTGGAGCACGGAGCACCAGGTCGCCGTCGTCGCCCTGCACCAGCTGAACCGGAACGACGAGCACGGCGGGCAGAACAGCCGCAACGCCGGGCACATCCCGATGACGCTCTCGCAGCTGATGTACGGCGGCGAGGACAGCGCCGACATCGTGCTCGGGACCTACCGCCCCAGCAAGAACCCGCTGGCCGCTATGCAGTTCGACGTAGCCAAGCAGGTCCTGGGCGACAGGTTCGACGAGGACGAGTACTGGGAAGTCAAGGCGATGGCCAAGAAGTACGAGCACAGCACCTTCCTTCAGCTCCTGAAGAACCGGCCCGGCACTCACACCGAGGAGCGTGGCATCGAGCTGCTGTCCCCGGACGAGAGCATGAGGCTAGAGGAAAAGGAAGCCGAAGAGCACACCTACGAGGAGGCCGACGCCTGATGAGAAAGCCCCGTCCGTTCCTGCGCCGCCTGTTCCTGAATGAGCGCGGCCAGCAGTCTAGCGCTCACATCATCTCCAGCATCTCGACCGCCAGCGATTCGTGGACCCCGAAGGGCGGAGAGCCGACCTTCTCCAGGAACATCGGCGCTGGGTTCCGCATCGGCGACTGCACCCGGATGGTGGACCTGGAGTTCGACGCCTGGGTCGACACGAACGACGGCCCGTCACCGCAGCTGTGGAACGCGCGGCTGAAGGCCATCCGTCTGCGCCGCGAGGTGAACGACTTCGTGGCCAAGTACCTGGAGGCCATCGACTGGGCTCTGGAAGTTGAGGAGGACAAGTGAGCATCGAACGTAGGCGACTCCGCGTGTACGTCGCAGGCCCCATCAGCAGCGACGTGTTCGAGGGGGTCCACCGGGGCATGCGCGCCGGTCGGCAGCTGTTCCTCGACGGCCTGGCGCCGTACGTCCCGCACTGGGACGCGCTCCTGTTCCTGCCCGAGGGCAACTGGAAGCCCTACCTGGAGTGGGACCTGGAGTACGTCGCCCTGATGGAGGCCGTGTGGCGCCTCGAAGGCGAGAGCGCGGGCGCGGACCTGGAGTGCGACCGGGCACTGGCCCTCGGCATCCCCGTGTTCTACGAGGGGGACGAGGACATGGTCGACGAGTACGAGGACCTGCTGGACTTCGCCGCCCTTCAGGGCCTCCGCGGAAAGCAGGTGGCAACGGCATGACCGCGGGCTACGTCGAGATTGAGCTGGATGTCAGCGACCTCCTCACCGAGGCTCTCGACCGCGAGGGCTTCAACCCAGAAAAGGTGCTCGTTACCCCCCACGCTTCGTGGTTTCCTTTCTCGGGCACTAGCATCGTTCGCGTCCAGTTCTACGTGGAAGAGGAGGACGAGTGACCATCATCGGCATCACGGGCTACGCCCAGCACGGCAAGGACAGCCTGGCCACCGGCCTGGGGCTCGTGGGCTACGAGCGCATCGGCTTCGCCGACGCCCTCAAGGCCATGGCCCTGGACGTGGACCCCATCATCTACGTCCCGCTCGCCTCGAACACGGTGACGCGCCTGTCCGAGTTGGTCGGGCGGATGGGCTGGGAAGAGGCGAAGCAGTACGCCGAGGTCCGCCGGTTCCTCCAGCAGCTGGGCACGCGGGCGCGCGAGCACCTCGGCCCCGACGTGTGGGTCCAGGCACTGGAGCGCCGCTGGCTGGAGTCCGGCATCACCAACCTGGTCGTCCCGGACGTGCGCTTCCCGAACGAGGCCGAGTGGATTCACCGGCACAGCGGGGTCATGGTGCGCGTCAACCGGCCTGACTTCGACAACGGCGTGGGCACCGACCACCCGAGCGAGAAGTTCGTGCCGACCCTTCCCGTGGACTTCGAGTACGTGGTCCCGACGGGTCAGAAGCACCTGTTCACCATGATTGCGAAGGCCCTCGCCAACGGCCTGAACGCGAGCGCGTGATGGTAGACGTGCTGCTACCTCGCGCCCCGGGCGGGCGGAAGAAGGTCCGCATGAACACGCGCAAGCACCTCCACGCGGCCAAGCGCCGCGAGCTGGAGGAGCGCAAGGCCGAGCGCATCGAGGCCGACACCCAGTACCGCCGGGCCTCGGACGCCGAGCTGCGCAAGATGCTGAAGGGAGTCGACGTTGGCTACCTCGACTGAGGCTGAGGCCGCTCTGCATCGGCTGCTCGACCACCACCAGAAGTGGCTGATGACCCAGCCCGAGTTCCTGCTCCTCTGGACCCAGGACCGGGCGACCCGGAAGCGCGTCGCCGAGCTGCTCGTCAAGGAACTGACGACCATCCCGACCCGCGACTTCGACGAGAACACACCGCCGAACCGCGCCATGCGCCGAGCCATCCTGGCAGAGCTGAAGGCGCGGGGAGGCCCGAGTTGGTGGGGGGACGGAATGTCCTTCCTGGAGGGAACGAGATGACGTTTCAGGAGCTGAAGAAGGACCTGGACCCCGCGTTCAAGCGGATGACCAAGGCCGACTTCGTGAACTACTGCACCGGCAACGACGGCCGCGCCCGCGTGGGCGGGCCGACCGGCAAGGGTCGCATGACCGCGAAGCGCGCGCTCGCGCTGTTGGGGGTGAGCTAGATATGAAGGAGAAGAGCATCGGCCGTATCTGGTGGGCACTGCTTGCGGGCGTCATCGCCCTCACGCTGGCGCTCACTACGGGCGTGGCACACGCCACACCGCCCGTCCAGCACAAGGTGACCATCTGTCACGCCCACCCGGCTGACAGCCTCACCGGGCCGTGGGTCAGCATCACCGTCGACATCGCCTCGACCGGGTACCAGCACTCAGGGCACCAGGACGAGCACGACGGGGACATCATCCCTCCGTACTCGTACGACGATGACGGCGACGGGGTCCCGGACTTCGAGTTCGCGGGCAAGAACTGGGACGAGGTCGGCCAGGCGGTCTACGCCAACGACTGCGTCGCGCCCGGCGAGACGCCGCCCCCGCCTGTGGAGCCGGAGCCTTCGCTCTCGGCCTCTGCCTTCTGCATCACGGATGGCACGCAGGTCGTGGTGGAGGGTGACGCCGACGGCGGCACCGCCAGTCCCGCCCTGCCGTTCACGCTGGAGCTTCCGTACAAGTCGACCTACGACGGCGTTGTGACGTTCTCCTACGAGGACCACGACGACATCGTGTTGGCCTACGGCGGCAAGACCCCCTCGAAGGTCGACTGCGTCGGCGAGTGGAGCCCCTCATGGGCGCCCACGCCTCCGAGCAACGTGCCCCCGACGGGCGTCAGCCCGCGGAGCACGGCCTTCACGGGCGGCAACATCGCCGGACCGGCGACGACCGCCGGGCTCCTGGCCGCACTGGGCCTGAGCCTGCTCTACCTGGGGCGCAAGCGCCGGGTGTAAGGTCCAGCACCGGCCAGACCCCCTCGTCCCGTCGAGGGTTGGGGAACTGGGTCAGGGGGCGCGAGCGGAGCGCAGTCGACACCCCGGCCGGACCACGTAGGGCACATTCCACCGAAGGGTTAGCGTGAGCAGAACCGGCCCTAGGGTGCCGAAACGTCTCCCGCCCTGAAGTTCCGTTCAGACCGGACCGGCCGCTGGGTCTGACAGCGCGAGTGCCCACACAAAGAAAGGCCCTCCCGCAAGGGAGGGCCTTTCTGCTGTCCGGGGGAGGTACCGGACAGGGTTAGAGGAGGAGCGCGACGCCCGCGGCGCCCAGGCCGACGGCGAGTAGCTCGGTGGCTGAGAGACCCAGCACCGGAGCCGCCAGAGCGGCGAGGACGGCCGCGAGGACGGCGACCGCTCCGAGCACACGGGTAACCACATGCCCTCCTCTCCCCTCCGGGGTTGGCCGGAGGCTTACTTGCGGGAGTAGTCCAGCAGCGCGTTCCACACGAATGTGATGACGGCGGCGGAACCCGCGAGGCCAGCCGCTGTGAACGTGGCGGGCAGGGTGTCGTATTGCCCGGTGCTCACGAGGGCCGGGACCCCGGCCAGCAACGGCACTGCGGCCGCTACGAATGTCTTCACGGCACGGACTGCCGCGTCCTTCAGGTCTACGTCTTTCACTGTTACCTCCTGTTTCACCGCGGTGGTGAATCCTCGGTCAGTTCCTCGATGCCGAGCCAGGCGTCCATCGGCGCGTCGTGCATCCAGGACGCCTCCTCGTCGGTGCCCCGCACGAACTGGGCTACGTCCTCCTCGGTGCAGGGCGGGTTCGTCTCGGAGAACTTCACTAGGCGTGCTGCTCCAACTCTTCTCGGAGCTTGGCGACGGTCTCCTCCAGGGTCAGTACCCGTTCACGCAGGCCCAGGTTCTCCAGGCGGAGCTTCGACGCCTCGGCGACGAGACGAGTTCGCTCATCCTCCAGGGCGGTGACCCGCGCGTTGAACCGCTCCATCTCCCGGCGGAGCGTGTCGATGACGCCGGTCTGGGCGATGACAGCACCCTGGGCCGCCATGACGGTGACCTGACCGGCCTCGGGGCGGAGCTTCAGCAGGGCGACGATGCCCCCGATGATGCCTGCGAGCAGCGTTCCTGCTGCGATGAACGGGTAGGTTGCACTTGCGTCAGCCAGCCACATTAGGGGTCCACCTTCACCACAACCTCTTGCACGAAGATGATGACCTCACGCATGAAGATGGTCTTTATTCGAGCTAGGGACGCCGCAATAATGAGGGCGTTGAAGACGAAGCTGAGCGTCGACACGTCGGTGAGGCCGAGCACGGCGAACACCGACACCGTGCGGACGACGGTCGTGGCGACGAGGAGCGAGAGGCCGACGGTCTCGATGTCCCGCCGCGGCTTGAACAGCCCCGCCAGGATGGCGACGCCCGAGAGGGCGTACGCCGACTGCACCGCGCTGGTCAGCCACCCGGGTAGCAAGGACGACACGGCGTCCCCGCCGGTCCCGCCGTAGTGGACGAGCCCGAGCAACCCGCCGACGAGGGCGAGCACGCCGAACAGCGCCTCGAACGGCAGGACGCGGAAGTGGTTCAGCCCCCTGGGCTTGTCTGCGCGGTCGCGCATTACGGCCTAGGGCCGCAGGGGCCGGAGTACATCGGGTCGCCCGAGATGTGGATGTGCGGGCCGGTCGTGCCGGTGTAGGCGAACCAGCCCCGGCCCGGCTCCCAGATGCGCCGCGCGTCGTGGTCGATGACCTGCGACAGCTTCAGCTTCACGCCCCGGTTGGCCCACGTCCGCTTGGTGGCGTTGCGCACACACTCGCGGGCGATGAACCGCAGCTCGTCCTGCACGGTGCCCTTGAAGTCGGGCGTGGCCGCAGCGGACCGGGGGAACAGGTCGGCCGCGTTGCCGTAGGAATGCTGGCTCGGGGTGTCGGAGCCGACCACGAGCTTGCAGATGTACACGCCCGCGGAGGCGATGACCTTGCCCACCTTGCCCCGCTGAAGCACGCGCATGGCGCGCGTGATGCTCCGGGTCTCGATGCTGGTGCTGTTCACTGGGAATGACATGGGGTCCTCCTCTAAGCAGCGGCGGCAGCGGGCTGCACCGGGCCGGGCGTGATGCCCAGGCCGGTCAGGATGCCGTCGATGCTACCGATGGTGCTGGTCAGGTCGTCCTTGGTCGGCAGTGGGTAGCCGACTTGCTTCAGGTACTCCATGGTGGGCACGATGGTCGAGTAGTAGAAGTCCAGCTCGGTCGAGGACAGAGCGGCCTCGTCCACCTTGTACCCGCCGAGCCCGAACAGGGCCGAGGTGAGCACGTGCTGGCGGTTCGTCACCCGCGCCGGGTCCTCCGTGAGGAAGTTCTTGAACCGGCTGTAGATGGGGATGGTGCCCAGCAGGTTCTGGGTCTTGTCGCTCATGTACGCCTTGCCGTCCGGGCCACGGGACGTGAGGCCCGTGGCGTCGAGCAGCGGCTCGATGATGTTGAAGAGCGGGTTCATCGGCACCTGCTTGCCGGTGATGGGCGCCCCGGTGTAGATGTTCTGGTGGAGCACGTAGCTCTGGAGGAACGGCGACACCGTGGGGAGGAAGGAGCTGATGAACTCCCGGCCCGACATGAACAGGTCGGACATCGGCAGGTCCAGCATCATGGTGTCGTAGGTCCCGTCCTTGCCCACCGAGGTGGGGATGACGAACGACTGCATCATCCAGTCGGGGGCGCGGTACTTCTCCTTGTCGAAGTCCAGGCCCCGCGCGTCGAACACCGACCGCTGCGCCTTCTGCATGGCGAGCAGCTTCGCCGGGTTCTCTAGGAGCTGGTGAATCTGGAACGGGGTGTTGGTGCGCATCCACTTGTAGAAGGGGAGCACGTCCCGCACCCAGCCGTACTCCCAGTCGGTCAGGTCCTCGTAGTCGCCGTGCCGGACCATCGTGAACGCCCGGGCCTCCATGACCCCGCGACCCTCGCGCATGCCGCGCACGAGCGAGGCGGTGCGGAACACGTTCTCGGTCATGGTCCCGGCGCCGCGCATGCCCTTGGCGTAGATGGGCAGGGCGCCCATCGTGCCGGACTTCCCGGCGTACTTCTTCTCGGCCTTCTCCGCAGTCAGGGCCGCTTCAGCGAACATGCGCCCGTTGGAGGCGGTGGTGTTCAGTGCGGCACCGAGCGAGGCCATGTCCGCGTAGGTCAGGTCCTCGACCTTCTTGCCCATCAGGGTCCCGCCCGGGATGCCCCGGCGGAGACCGGCGATGAACTCCGGGTCGCGTTTCATGATGGCCTCGGTGGCCCACTTGGCTTCCTTGCCGTGGGTCAGCTCGCGCTCCGCCATGCGGATGCGGCCAGCCGTCCAGTAGTCCTTGATGCTGACCCCGCCCAGCCAGTTGTTGAAGAAGGCGCCCTGGAAGTTGCGGAGGTGGAACCCGGGCATCAGCCACGTGGCCATCGACTTCCACCAGCCGTTGAACTGGCGCCACTGCCCGTGCGCGCCGTCCAGCTTGGGGAAGCCCTTCATGGCCATCTCGAACTCGTTCGCCATCACCTCGGGCATGGCGAACTGCTCGAAGCCGGGGATGCGGAGGACGGCCATGCCGGTGCGGTTGGCCGCGTCCTCGGCGGGTACGAGCGCGGCGAGCACCGGGGCGCGCTGCGTCTGCATGCGCGTAGCCAGTCGACCGGCCTCGTTCGTGGCCTCGGTCAGCTCGACCTCCCGGAGGCGAAGCTCGCGCTGGGCCTTCTCGGCCTCGCCCTTCACGGCGTTCGCGCGCTTCTGCGCAGTGCGCTTGAACTTGTTCGTCCACTCCTTGACCGCCCCGATGTTCAGCTTCGCGCCCGCGGTGGAGAGCGACTGCGCGGCGGTGACGGTGGCGACCTCGTCCAGGTCGGTCACGTTCATGTCCGCCCAGTGGGCGTTCAGCAGCTCCCGGCCGATGCCCTTGCCCTGCCACTCGGGGGCGGTGATGGCCACGACGTTGCGCTCAAGCTGCATGCGCCGCTCGGACAGGTTGTAGTCGGGGCCGTAGCGGCGCTCGGCGGACAGGAAGCCCGAGTCGACCTTGCGGTAGCCCAGCACCTTGCCCTCGTCGTCGATGTAGTAGAAGGTCTCGGTCCCGTCGGCGTGGGCGCGCTTGATGATGCGGCCGAGCTTGCCGGTGCCCACGACGGCCATGCCGGAGTTGTCGAGGTCCCGGAGGCGGTCGAAGTCCTGCTGGGCGCGTTCGAGTCCGCCGGTTTGCTCTGCGTGTTCCAGCCCAGTGTCGACCCCGGCGTCTTCCTTGTCCGCCAGGTCGCGCTTGATGTTGTTGATGATGCCCAGCTCACGCGCCCCGGCGTTGTCCACCAGGTCGGCGTAGGCCCGCTGCTCTTCCAGGTAGCTCTGTCCCAGGTGCTGCACCTTGAGGCGAAGCTCGGGAACCTTGCGGTCGTCGAGCAGGCGAGCGGCCCGAGTGGCGGCGACCTTGGCCTCCTCGGACATGGACTCCATGGCGTCAAGGCTCTCCGGGCTGATGACCACACGGTAGCGGCCGAACCCGGCCGCGCTCTGGCCGAAGCCCCCACGCGCCAGGCCCAGGCTCTCCGCCATGCGGAGCGTGTCGCCCGCGTGCTGGGCCACGACCTTGTTCGAGACCTGCGTCGAGGTCTCCTTGAGCACGGCCACGGGGTCGGTCTCGAAGAACGACTGCCCCTCGCGGAGCACGACGCCCTTCGCGGCCAGGCGGTCCTTGGCCAGCGCCTCGGCCTGCGGGCGCGGCATGTCGCGCGCCTCGCGCAGGATGCTCTGGATGAGGTCGGTGCCCTCGGCCCGGTTGGTGCCGAGCACGGCCTCCTTGGCCCCTATGGTCACGGCGCGCAGCTGCGACCCGCGGTTGGGGGACAGCGCGGCGGCGCGCGGGTTGACCCGCGAGAACATGGTGGTGCCGGTCTTGTCGTCGTAGAAGCCGACCACGGTGACCTTGCCGTCGGCGCCCTTGATGCGCACGCCTGTGTATCCGTCGGACTTCAGGATTTCGGTGGTGATGTCGGCGAGCTGCTGCTCCTTGGCCCCGCCGCGGCGCATGACATCCCGCACTGCCTCGGCGGCCTCGGGCGACACGTCCTCGCCAAACTGGTAGGTGCCCGCTGCGATGTCGTCGAGCACCGGGGCGTAGGCGTCCTGAATCTCCGCAATGCGGTTGACCACGCCCGACGCCTCGCGCCCTGCTCCGGCCACCACGGGGGAGTAGTCCACGTCCAGCAGGTTCTGCGGGCCGAGCCCGGCGAGGCGAGGCTGCGCGATGTAGGAGGCCTCCGGGCCGGTCAGCGTCACGACCTGCGCCTGCACGCCCGCGGCCAGGTCGTCCTCGGGGCCGGAGCCGTTGAGGAGCTGCTGCACGCGGTCCTGTGCCGAACGGGTGCCAGCGGCGGGGACTTCCTCGGCCTTCTTCAGGACCTGGGGGTTGAGGACGGCGGTGCCCTCCCCAGCCTGGTCCTTCATCTGGATGACATCGTAGCCCTGGGCCTTGGCCTCGCGGGTCAGGCGGTCGTAGTAGTTCGCGTGGCGGCCGGTGCCGCCGACCTCCTTGGCTTCCTTGCCCGCCGCCATCACGGCGTCGAACTCGGGCGTCCCCTCGACGAGGACCTTCGCCCCCGGCTGGATGTCGTACGCCTCCACGCTCCCCCCGGGCAGCTTGGCGTAGTCCTCCGCAACGGTGCGGTCGTGGGACCCGAAGACGTTCTTGAACCACTCCTTGGTCGAGTCGTTCGCCTCCTTGCCGGGGACGTGGCCGCGGTAGAAGCGGCGGGGCGCGTCGATAGTGCCAGACGCCTCGACCGGCCCCATCAGGACGCCGGGGGCGGGCGGGGCGGCCATGCGGTCGGCGGTGTCCACCGGGCCGTATCGCGCGCTGGCGCCCACCGGCACGTTCTCGCCGATGGGGCCTACCTGCTTCGCAGCGAGCCCGCGGATGGGCAGCGTGGTGCCGTCACCCAGGTCCACCACGTCGGTCAGGGCCTCCACGTCGTTCGGACCCTGCGACACCGTGACCATCGGTGTCTCGTACTCGTGGCCGTCGAACGAGTGAGCCTTGGCGTCCTCGGGGCGCACGTGCTCGCGGTCGGCGAGGGTCTCCCCGTCGGCGCCGAGCTGCACGTGGTCGGGTGCGAGGCCCGAGTTGACGAGCGCCTGGTCGTGCTGGTGCGCCATCGTGCGCCACAGGTCCGGGAGGTCCTCGTCATGGCCCAGCTCGACGATGCGCTGCTCCACCCGCTGCGCGGTCGCGCGGTCCTTCTCCAGGTCGGCGATGGCCTGCGTCGGGTCCTCCCCGCGCTGGGTCGCCTGGAGCTGGGCGTCGGCGATGAGCCGGTCGTAGTAGTCCTTGGCCTTGGTGCCCGGCTCGGGCACGAGGCTGCGGTACTCGTTCAGCGCGTCGGTCAGCTCAATCTGCGAGGTGAGCCCGCCCGCGTCCCCGGCGGCCTTCGAGGCCTTCACGACACGGCCGATGGACTGGTCCGGCGTGAGCACCGTCTTGCCGTCGGACAGCGTCACGGTCTGCACCTCGTCGATGACCTGCTGGCGCATGTGCTTGAGCTGGAGGTTGGCGTCCCGGGCGTACGCGGCCGGAAGCCCGCCGCCGCGGAGCACGGCCGCGTGGGAGCTGAAGTGCTCGGTCAGCTTGCCGACCTGCTCGGAGGCGGAGTAGTAGATGGAACGGGGACCCTTGGCCATGTCGCGCGCAGCCGCGCTGTTGCTCAGCGTGCGCAGGCCGGAGAAGCCCTTCTCCCAGAAGATGTGCAGGTCCTCGGCCGTGGCAGCGCCCTGGCCCACGAGGCGCGACAGCTTGACCCCGCCGGAGAGACCGGAGAAGAAGCGGCGCCCCATGGAGAAGTCCATGAAGGAGGCAGCGAAGGGCATGCGCTGCCCTGCCACGCGGATGTCCAGCAGGGGGATAGACATACGCAGGCGCACGCCGCCGAAGGCGCCCGCTGCGGCCTTGCCCGCGGTGTAGGAGGCCTTGTCGACGCCGATGCCGGTGCCCGCCTTCACGTAGCCGCGTAGCACGTCGTCGACGGCGGACTTGGACACGCCGAGCTTGTCGGCCGTCTCGGCCGTCACGCGCTGCCAGCCGTTGGTCGTGGCCTCGCGGAACATGTCGTCGCCAAGGCGGAGCAGCTCCTGGGCGGCGACGCGCGTGCCCTCCTGGTCCAGCACGAAGGCCACGTTCGGCACGGCGTCGGGGTGCACGCCGGTCAGCGCCTGGCGCACGCGCGAGAGGATACCAGTGGACCCCTTCTCGGCGAGGGCCTGCCCCGGCGAGGAGAGCCCGAAGACTGCCCGGCCGATTTCGTTCACGTCCTTGGTGCCGAGCTGGTCCCCCACGACCTTCATCAGCTGCCCGATGTCGGCGGTCTCGCCTGCGGCGACCTGCACGCCCTTCTCGGCGAGGGCGGCGGAGGTCCGTTCGGTGACCTGGATGGAGCCTTCCTTCATGGCGGCCACAACGCTGGCCTCGCCGACGGTCTTGCCGATGACCTCGCGCCCAATGGCGCCAGCGCCGAAGGTCAGCCAGGTCAGGGGGTCAGTGGCGATGTCGCCGATGAACCCGGCAGCGGCCGTGAAGAAGTTCCGCCCCATGCCCATGTTGTCGGTCAGCACGTCGGCCCAGTTGGTGTCCGACTTGCCGAGGAGCGCGTCGCTCGTGTTCTTCCAGACGCTCTCCTTGCCCCAGTCGTGCACGATTTCGGGCAGGACGTGAGAGGCCCGGCCCATGATGTCGAACACCACGTCGAGCTTCGTGGCGTGGAGCACGTCGCCCACGCCCTTCATGATGTCCTTGTACCAGGGCAGGTCCTCGCCCTCGCTCTTGCCGTGCTGCGCGGCGATGGACTGCGCCAGCTCGGGGTTCACCTGGGCAATCTTGGCCAGGGCTGCGTCGGTCTGAGCAGCGGCGGTCTCGGGGGTCCACGTGGCCGGGTCGCTGCCCGCGCCCAGTGCCCCGCCGGTCAGCTTCTCCAGGAAGGACATGGGGGCAGCCGTGCGTCCACCGGCCGCGACGGCATCGGGGGCTGCGCCGGTCGCGGTCTGCGCGCCCATCAGTACGGGCGGGTTGCCCAGCGCAGCGCCGAGCTGACGCTCGTCGTTCGTCAGCCCGAACAGGGGGACGGGGGCGAAGGTCGGGAAGAGCGGAGCGGGCGCGGGAAGAACCGGGCTTGGTGCGGGCAAGAACGCCATCTATACAGCACCTCCGAAACGAGTGTAGCCATAGGTCGGTGCAGGAACTCCACCGCCATAGCTAGCAAGGGCGTCGTATGCGGCGCCGCTCGGGTCATCAGTAGCCGCGGTTAGCGCGTCCGCGGTGAAGTAGCTGTTGATGGCACCTGTGGTGGCGGTAAGAATGGTGGGGTCCCACCCCTTCATCCCGCCGTAGAGCTTCTCGATGGCGCTGTTTACGTAGGTCGAGGCCGTATCTCCGCTGATGCCGCCAGCACGCTTGATGTTCTGAAGCGTGTAGGTCATCAGGGCCACCTCGCCGTCATCGGTCACGCCGTTCTCGTTGGCCCACGTGGTCACGGCATCGGTGACGTTCATGTCCGTGATGCCGTTCTCAGGGTCGGCTTCGTCGAGCGCCTTAGCGATGTCGTAGGCGTCGCCCGCCGTGCTTGCGGCGACCTCGGGTAGCGCGCCCGCGGCCTGTTTCATCTGGTCGTTCTGGGCCTTGTCGGCTTGCTTGACGGCGTAGTCCTGCTGCTTCTTCCACATGTCCCACTGCATGTTGTAGGACATCGCGGTCTTGTATAGGTCGCCCGTGAGACCGGCCAGCGTCTGGCTGTCGATGATGTTGCGCTGCTGAAGCGCCTGGTTCATCGAGTAGACCGCGGCCTGTTTCTGCGCGGCGACGCCCGCCTGGGCGATGCCCGCGACGGTCTCCGCGATGCGGCCCTGGGCCTGGCCCTCAGCGACCTGCCCCGAGACCACCTTGCCGGTGCCCGCGGCGACGGCCGCGGCGCGCCCGTACTGGGAGGCGACGCTGGCGCCGAGCGCGGCGCCGTAGCGGCTGGTCGTCTTGGCCTGGTCGGCCGCGACCACGCCCCGCTGCGCGCGAGCCCGGGCGCCGAGCGCGCCGAGGGCGGCCTGGTTCGTGCCCTGGCTGAGCAGCATGTCGCGCGTGTAGGCGCGCGTCTGCTTCGACAGGTTCTTCTGCCCGGCGGTGAGGGCCGACAGCGCGACCGCGTAGTCCGCGCTGGACTCCTTGCCCATCGACTTGCCGAGCTGGTTCACGACCTTGAGGGCCGCCTTGAGGTTGTATCCCTTCGCCACGACGCCCTCCTAGATTTGACCCGCGTTGTTCGCGGGCATGCCGTTGTAGTTCGCGGTGTGGCCGGTCCCGGCGGAGGCGACAGCGGCCTTGGCGTCACGGGGGCTCACGCCCGAGTTGATGAGCGACTGGTAGATGGCCTTCAGTGCGTCCATCTGCGTCTCCTGGCCGCTCACGATGAGGTTGTTCTGTAGCTGCTGGGCGAGGAGCTGCTGCTGCTGCGCCAGCTTGTTGGCCTCCAGGCCCTGGGCGCCCATGAAGTACTGGATGCCCGCCTGCTGCGCGGCGAGGCGCGTCCCCGCGACCCCCTCCATGCGCGTGCGCTTGGCGGACTGGATGGCGGCCTCGGCCCCGGCCCGCACGCCCGCGCGGCCCTGGAGGTCGGCGGAGCTACCGGCGATGCCGCGCTCGATGGAGGCGTTCTCCGTATCAGCGAGGCCCCCAATCTTCTGGGCCTGCACGTCCGCCCGGGTCGCCATGAAGTCGGCCCGCAGGCCGACGCGCTGCTGCTTGAGCCCGGCGAGCTGGGTCTGGTAGCCCGCGTAGAGCCCGGCGAGCTGGCTGTAGTAGTTCGCCGTCGAGGCAGGGTCCAGCGCGGGGAGGGCGCTCGCGCCCCCGGGGTTGGAGTAGTCCACCTTGTTCTTGCTCAGCGCGTTGGCGAAGGTGTTGCGCAACCGCCCTGGGCTGCCGGGGACCTGGATGCCTGACATGGCCGCTCCTCTACTTGTGGAACCGGCCGGAGCGAACCGGCTCGGTGTCGATGCCGACGCCATGGAGAGAGGTCTGCGCGTTGCAGGTCCCGCTCACGCGGATGCCCGCGGCGTAGTACGTGCCCTCGCCCTGGCCGACCTGCGCCTCGACGAACTCAGCTTCCTGGGTCGCCTGGCCCGTGAGGGTCCGGGTGGTGGTGGTCTTGTAGGTCGTGTTGAAGTTGCGGAACAGCCGGACGATGACAGTCTGCGCGGCCTCGCCGCCGACCAGCGCCCACGCCTTGCGCAGCCGCCGCTCGTTGCGGGTCGTGCCGAACTGGAACCACGCCGACCGCCAGTTCCACGAGATGTCCGTGGTCAGCGTCGACGAGCCGCCGTCGGTGTCGTCGTCGGTGTAGGTCTCGTTGCCCGGGTCGTCGCGGAGCTGGAACATGGTCGGGTACTTCGACCCGCCCAGCGCGGAGATGTCGGTCGAGAAGAACAGCCGCTCGGTCCCGCCGTCCTCGCCGATGTCCATGTCCATGATGGGCAGGCCCAGCTCCCACCAGCTCCCGGTCCGTGGGTCGTAGACGATGGTCGTCGACGTGGTCGGGGCCGAGGGGTCGGGGAGCGAAATCCACAGGCGGCCGTCGTGGCCGACCAGGGTCGGGAAGGCGTTGTTGGCGTGGCCGATGCTGTCGTCCAGCTGGTCCTTCAGCCACTTGCGAATCTTCTCCATGCCGGGCACGGGTTGGATGGACGTGCCGTCGGTGACGGTGAGCACGCCGTGGCGGCCGAGCTGGTAGACCAGCCCGTCCAGCTCACAGATGGCCTTCGGGCCGACCGAGCCGTAGTCGCCCAGCTTGCGCAGGGACCACGTGGACTCGTTCGTGCCGGACAGGACGTAGCTCTGCCAGCGGCCAGCGATGATGAGGTAGTTGCCGAACGAGTAGAGCGCGCGGATGGCGTCGCCCTTCCCGGAGAAGGGGACCGTGAACCACCCGCCGCCGTCGCCCTCGTTGTCGTCGACTGCGGCCCAGTCCTTCGGGCGGAAGTCCAGGTCGGAGATGAGCGCGTCGCGCTCGGGCTTGGCCGGGGAGCTGTACTGGAGGCGCGCCCAGTTGTCGCTGTCGTCGCGGCGCAGCCACAACCGGTTCCCGTGGTAGGCGCCGACGCTCGTCTTCGCGGCAGCGGGGTTGTAGAACCAGTCGTCGTTCAGGTCCCCGTCGGCGTTCTTGACGTTCTGCAGGCGGCGGTTCTTCCAGTAGGTGGCCGTGTCCGCGCCGTCGCCCGGCGAGTTGCCTGCCGCGGCGGTGTGGGACAGGATGCACTCCCACGAGCGCCAGTACGTCTGGCCCCCGATGGCGACCTTGTTGCTCACGCGCTCGCCCTTGCTGTAGCGCGCCCCGCTCTCCCAGGTCTTGTAGCGGATGTCGCGCGCGGCCTTGTAGTACACGGAGGAGATGACCACGTCGTCGCCCTTGCGGAAGGCGTAGTTGCGCGCCTTCTCGCTCGCCCCGGGGGAGATGGAGTCGACCCACGTGTCGGCCGAGGGCGTGGTCGGCGAGGCCTTCCAGCCGTTGGTTGGATGCCATGAGTAGGGCAGCTCGCCCCGGGTCCCGCCATAGAACGTGCCCTCCACGACGGCGCCCCAGTGCTCGGTCTTCGCCTTGGTCCACGCGCGGTCCACCGTGTCGACCCGCGTGAACGAGTCGTTGACCAGGTCGTAGGCGTAGATGCGGATGTTGTTCGCGGCTGCGTCGGTGTTGTTGGTCAGCACGCACATGAGGTACCGCTTCCGGGTGCCGGAGTCGATGACCTCGTAGTAGTAGACCTGGCGAATCCAGTGGGTCGTGATGCCCGAGAGGCGAGCGGCCGAGGCGATGCGGCTGAAGCCCGCGCGGACGCGCAGCTCGTTGCCCCACGGCTCGGGCAGCAGGTTGAGCGCGGCCGGGGTGGCGCTCATCGGCACCGCGGCCTCGGCCGGGTCGGGGGTGTACCCGCCCGTGAGGTCCGACAGCTCTATGCGGTTGGGTGCAACTTCGATGGGCACGCGGTCCTCTCCTACAGAGCTTGCATGGTCAGGTTGACGGGGCTGGGCGGGTGCTCGCAGAACTTCTCGCCCCGGTCCCACAGGGTCCAGAAGCACTTGTCGACCGCCTGCCAGTGCACGTCCTCGGTGACGGGGCACTCGCCCAGGGCCGAGGGGCTGAACTTGGTGCACTGGAGCGAGGTGTTCAGGCCGCACCAGGGGGACGTGCACTCGGTGAGGACCTGGTAGAATCCCTGCCACGGGAGCACGTCGTGCTCCACGATGATGAAGTCGTAGCCCTCGGACCACAGCGCCCGGAAGAGGCGGCTGTACTCGAACGGGTCGCCGCTGACGTAGTCCCCTACGGGGTGCCACTCAGCCGCCACCCCCTGCATCTGAAGGTTGCGCTCCATCGCGCGGTGCGCCACTGGGTCGTACTCCCAGTTCGCGTAGGGGACGACGACGCGCATTAGCGGAGGAGTGTCTGCATGTAGGCAATGTAGTCCAAGTAGAAGAACCTGGACGTGGTACCCGCCGACTTGATGATGCCGCATTCGTAGCCGTAGGGGTTGCTCGTGCCCGAGCTGGGCGAGGACTGCGTGCTCACGAGCACATCGTTGATGTAGAACGTGATGGAGTTGACTCCCGCAGCGGCGGTGATTCGGATTTCCAGCTTGTACCAGGTGCTGGCCAGCACGGTGACGCTCGAAGTCGAGTTGGCCCCGTTGAGCTGGCACTGCCACTTGCCCGAGTCCACGCTGTCGATGTACGAGAACTCGACGTTGCGGGCAGCCGCTGCCGTCAGTGAGCCTGTGTCGGTGAGCCCGAACCGGATGGTGTACCGGTTGGTCGAGTCCGAGAGGTTGGTCTCGGTGCGGAGCCAGCAGACGAGCCGGAGTTCGCCCGTCCCCAGGATGATGTTCTTGGGCGCGTCCGACTCCGTGGTGACCCCGGCCTTGCCCACCGAGGTCGTACCGGTGGCCCCTCGGTAGATGCCCGGGTGCTCGGCTTCGTGGATGGTGTTCGCGCTGCCCATGACCGCGCTCGTGCCGGTGTTGGTAATGGCAATCCCGTTCAGGGCCGCTGCCTGCCCCGTCAGGAAGTCCTCTTCCTGGAAGGCGCGGTCTCCCGCGAACTTGTGGTTGATGTAGGACCCGAACCCGGTACCCGAGGCCGAGACCTCCTGGGCCAGCTCCTGAAGAGCGGCCGAGAGCGTCGTCGCGGTGATGATGCTGGCCGCGTCGGTGATGGGGATTTCGGTGTCGTCGAGGGTGATGTTGGCCTCGGTGGCCGGGGATGAGGTCACGTCGAACCCGGGGCCGAAGTCCAGGGTCGCCACGGCGGAGTCGACGGTGGCGTCCTCCTCCTGCACGGTGAGCGCGCCGGTCGGGCCCGCCGGGCCCACGCCGTTGGCGGTGTAGGCGAAGCGGACCATGAGCACGCGCGCAGCGCCCGTCGCAGTGTCGACGCCGGTCCCTGCGTTACGCTCGACGTTCACCTTGACCAGAGCGCCAGCGGCGGACGGCGTGAAGGTGGTATCCAGCGTGGTCAGCTTGACTGTGGTGGAGTCGGCGACCGTGGTGCCCGCAGCCGCGAGGCTGGAGACCTCGGCCGGGCTGTCGCCCACGGCCAGCTCGGACTCCGAGAGGAGCCAGCGCACATCGCCGGAGGAGGTCGAGGTATACCAGTAGATGGCGCACGTGATGGCCGTTCCGGCCTTCCAGTCCCCCGGCACGACGTAGCTGCCGAAGAACCCGGTGCGGTTGCCCACCTCGGTGTGGACCGTCTGCGAGACCAGGTCCGGGCTCGTGCCGGTGTTGCCGAGCGTGGCGTCGTCGTAGGACACCTCGTCCGGGCTGAGGTAGAAGTAGCGGGTGGCCGTGGCCACGCCGCCGATTTCGGCAAGGACTGCCTCCACGTCCGTGCCGGTGAAGTAGTTGGCGGTGTCGAGGACGCTGATGGCCGAGGCGTCGTGGGCGTCGGTCGTATCGGTGAGGTGGCCGAGGAACGTGATGGCGTCGGTCGAGTCCCACAGCGGCCGCCACCGCGTAGACGTGCCGTCGTACCAGAGGGCCATCATCTCGCCCTCTTGCATGGTCATGTCGCTGGCGCCCGAGATGCGGTACGCGGCGGTCGACGTGCCCGCGTTCACCTTCAGGGTCACGCGGTCGGCGCCCAGGTTCACGATGTAGAGAATCTTGCCAGCCACGCCGCCCTGGATGCCCTTGATTTGCCAGTCGGCGTTCGGGGTCACGCGGATGACCGAGGCCGCGGCGTAGCCGGTCGGGGCCCAGTCGTCCACGTCGGCCGAAAGGCTCGCGTTGATGGAGCCGCTAATCTTGAACGGGCCGAGCTGCACGTCGACGCTGTCGGGGATTAGGGCGTTCGTATCGTGGTCATGCGCGCCGCCCGCTGCGGCGGCGGCAATCCACTCGCCAGGCGTGGAGTCCCAGGTGAGCACGTCCCCGTTGGTGGGGGACGGGGAGGTGTTCGCGTCGGCGTGGTCGAGGATGTCGTGGTCGGAGCCGTCCGACCCGCCCCCGCCGCCAGCCCCCAACTCCTGAAGGGCCGCTTCGACCTCGGTGCCCGTGAAGTAGTTGCCCGCATCCACGATGCTGACGGCGCTCGCGTCGTGCGCGTCGGTCGTGTCGCCCGTGTGGGCGTCCAGCTCGGCCTGGGTCGCCATGTCCGCGGCGAACGAGGGGTTGGGGTAGGTGCCCCCGAGCACGCCGCCCGCGGCGTCGCCGTCGTTGACCGCGTCGCTGTGCGCCCCGGTGTAGCCGGTGCCGTGGGCGTGGCGGTGGTCCGACCGGGCTGGGGTCGATGCGGAACCATCGGCCGCGGTGGCGGCCACGGCCACCGGGTAGCTGGAAGAGGGGGCCGGGTAGGCGTGCTGGTGGTCCGCGTTCGGGACCTCGACGGAGCTACCAGCCGCAGCGGCGTCCCCGATGTCGATGGAGGAGAGGTCGCCCGACTCGGCGGCGTTGTGGTCCCCCTGGTCGTGGGCCTGGTTGTGGTGGTCGTTCGGGGACACGTCCTCCAGCTCGTCGTGGCTGGTGACTGCGGCCCCGCCCGTGATTTCGATGACCTCGCCGTCGACCCCGTTCTCCAGGCCGACGTGCTCGGCGATGGCGTCCACGTCCCCGGCGAGCCGGTTGAACTCGTCGACGATGCCCTTCGCATCCCCCGAGAGGGAGTCGAAGTTCTCCTGTGACGCCTTGATGATGCGGTCCAGAAGCTTGCGCAGGTCCGCCTCGCTCATGTTCTTCATGTCGAACGGGAGCGAGGAGAAGCGAGCGTGGCGGGGCACTACTCACCTCCAAGGCGGATGGTCCGCAAGTCGTAGGGCAGGTCGTTCCGGTGGAAGTGGCGCCGGAGGTAGAACGGGTTCACAGCGGGCTCAGCAGCGCCGACGGACAGGACGCCCCCACCCGCGACCTTCACGTCGAGCGCGTCGTCGGGCCAGTCGTTCGTGGCGATGGTGCTCACCGCGCTCACGAGAGCACCCGCGCCGGTCGCGTAGCCCCCGCGCAGCCCGTCGTAGTTGTTGCTGGTTGCCCGGCGGCTCAGGTTCGTACTGGCGGTGAGTCCTGCGATGGTGTGCGTGAGGCCCGTGGTGTTATCTGCTGTGGTGCCGGACTCTCCGGCTGCTACAAGGAACCACTCGTCGACTGCGGGCGTCGACGTGGTCGTCGACGTGGCGGAGGCGGCGCTGCTCAGCCCCTCGTCCTGCTCTGCCGTGGTGGGTGCTGTGAGCGAGGGCGTGTCCGACCCGGCGAACCACCAGGCTACGGCGCCTAGGTTCTCATCCACGGAGGCCAGGCCGTCTAGGAAAGTGCCGCCGCCGGACTGGCTGTATCCCGCGGTAGAGACGATTTCCGCCGCAAGGGCGGCGGAGATGCTGTACTTTGTCCACACCGCTTGCCACGTGTCTAGGGTGTTGACGCCGGTCCCAATCTCGAACGAGTCCACGAACTCCAGGTCGCTAGACTCGGACCCCGCGGCGAGCTGGACAACGTAGTCGCCGATGCCAGACACAACGCCGACCCCGGCGAGAAGCGTACAGATGAGGATGCAGCCCTCTACTACATCTGCGGGTAGAACCCCGATGATGGGGAGCGAAAGCCCCCCGCCGTTGAGTCCCGACTCGGATGCCTGGCCTAGAAGCGTGAGGGCCACGGGCTAGCCCAGCGTCGGCGGGATGCGCTCGACCCGCGGCATCATGCGGTAGCGCGGCAGCGGCTGCTCGCGCCCCCACGCCACGGTCTCGTCGATGTTGAACCCCTTCAGGTCCTTGCGGGCCTGGTCGAGCACCATGCGGTAGATGCCGAACTGCTCGTTCGCCTTCTGCGAGATGGCCAGCTCCTTGAGGAACAGCTTGCCGGTCGCCCAGGCCACGATGGCCTCCTGATACTCGGTCGGAATCATGGGCTCCTCGGAGACGCCCGTCAGCACCGTGGGCACGGCCATGTACTGGGCCTCCACGTCGTACTCGGCGTCCGCGGTCGGGATGACCTTGGCCGTGTAGATGGTCGGCGGGGCCTCGTCGTCCGGCAGGTTCGACTTCGTGATGTAGTAGTACCGGGGCGAGCCCGTCCGGTTGAAGTAGGTCTGGCGCAGGCGGAAGCCCTCCTGCGGCGTCACGCGCTCCAGCGAGCGCGGCGTGATGAGGTTGTCACCCGAGATGGTGATGTTGAAGACCCGGGTGAGGCTGATGTCGGAGGGCAGGTCGAGGTCGGTCGTAGCGGCCGCGATTGAGCTGGTCCACTCCGTGACGAGGAACGGCCAGGGCTCCTCCGCGGCGAACCGCCGGATGCCCTCGTTGATGGCCCGGTCGACCTCGTCGGTCGTGTAGAAGTCAGCGGTCAGCTCGTTGACGCGCTCGCGCACTTCCAGGCGCAGGTCTGCGAGGTCCACGCTAGAACACCTCTTTCGGTCCCTCGGGTCGCATCGGCCGGGCATTCCCCGGCTTGGGGTCGTGCTCGTCGTTCCATGTGCGGATGGCTTTGGTCCCGTCCGGGTCGCCCGGGCCCGCCAGCTCCTTGGCCGTCGGCAGGAACAGGTCCCGCACAGCCGAGCTGCCGCCACGCTCGCGCTCCCGCGCGAGACCGACGACTTGGTAGCCGACCCCCTCGGCGCGGTAGTCGCGCCGGAGAGAGCCGCTACAGTCGTCCGGCCCCGAGTGGCACCGAGTCTTCCCCCGTACGGAGGACTCGAAACGGTGCCCCTCGGAGCATTCGTAGACGTAGGTCGCCATCTTACGTGAGGTCCAGGAACAGCACCAGGATGCCGTCGTTCGCGCCGAAGTCCGCGGCAGTGAACGTGATGGTGCCTGACCCGATGGTGGCGTCGGTCAGTGCCACGCTCGTCAGGTTCGGCGTCGCATCCTTGAAGATGGCGATGAGCTGGTCGCCCACGGCGATGCCTGTGACGGTCACGGGGTTGCCGTGTGCCACGTTCACGTCGCCGGAGGCGAAGTGCTTGACCGCCGAGAAGGCGTTCGCCAGACCAGCCACAACGTGGGCCGATGAGGTGTCGCCTGTGTGGGCGTCGATTTCCGCCTGGGTCGCGGCGAGCGCGTCCAGCCGGTTGTCGGCGTCAGCCACGTTCCCCCCGGTCCCGATGACGCTTCCGTCTCCGAGGCCGAGGATGGCCTGTGTCGTTCCGTGTGCCATGTCTCCTCCTAGAAGCGGTAGTCGCCCGCGGTCTCGTAGTACACCACGACCGTGTAGCTGGATGACGGCACGCCCGCGTCGACGGAGCACCGCACGTGGGTCACGTCGATGTAGACCTCGCCGGTCTCCCCGCTGGAGACTGCCGTGTCCGTGTCGTCCACCACCGCGGGTCCCTGGACGTGGCGCATGACGCCGTCGCCCAAGGTCGCGGAGTAGAACAGCGAGTCGCCGATGTCGTACTCCAGCTCGACGCTGTCGTAGTTCAGCTCGTTGAGCGACACCTGCGGCGCACCGCCGGGGCTCTCGGTCATCTGAACGGCTCTCAGGACGGACGGTCTGGTCGCGGCGGTCGGCGTGATGCGCGTGTCAGTCTCACCGTAGCCGAAGCTGTCGGTGGTGACGCTGATGGTTGCCTTCCGCAGGGTCATGTTACACCTCGACCATCAGCTCAACGGTGATGCTGTCCGTCGCGCCTGAGGCGGTGGCCAGTGTGACGGTCACCGGGCTCTTGACCACGACAGCGCCGCCGGACTGGTCGGTTGCGGTCGCGCCGGTCTGGAGCATCGAGTCAGGGGCGAACGGCTGAACCGTGGTCGCCACACCGAGGACGTTGTTGCCCGTCAGCGTGCCCAGCACGTCGAGCGTGGTACCGACCAGGAAGTCGATGCCGTCGGCGTCGGTCAGGGTGATGTCCACGGTGCCCGAGCCGCCGTAGCCGCGGATGCCGCAGATACGGGCGTAGGTGGCGCCGAGGGCAATGGAGCCCGAACCAGCGTTGCTCGCGCACGTGATGGTCACGCTCTTCTTCTTGTAAGCCATTGTCTGTCTCCTACTCCGCCACTCGTTTCCCTAGATGGTGCGCGCGGAGTCCTAGATGCACGTCGAGCCAGGCCCCGGGTGGGGCCTGGCTCTGTGCGTGGTTAGCTGACGACGACCGTTCCGCGGGCGCTCCAAGGACCGACGTTGCCGTCGGCGGTCTTGTAGGCCGCGTAGCAGGCGTACGTTGCAGCGGCGAGTCCGCTGAGGCCGGTGATGTTGGCCTCAGTCGTCGCGTCGAAGTCACCCTTCGCCACGAGCGCGAGGTCCTCATCGGTGTCCGTGCCCCGCGCGAAGATGTACACCACCATGCCAGCGAGGCCGAGGGCCCCACCCGTGATGTCATCTGCGTGCAGGTCTCCGGTCACAACGCCGACGCCGTCGCCGACGCTGACAGTCCCGGAGTTGGGGTTGGCCGCCTCCTGGATGACCGGAACCGGGATGCGCGCCGAGCCGGAGACCTTGGTCTTCCCGCTCGATGCCACCGTGACGGTGCCCGATGCCGACGTGACGCGAGTACCGCGCCCAGCCGAGCCGAGCGCCCCGCCAACACGGCCGGAGTCGCTGCGCTTGTCGATGAAGGCCGCAGCGCCGCCGTCGCCCGTCAGGCTGGAGCCTGTCGCGGCAGCGCCGCGCTGTCCGACGCGCTGCGCCGGGTAGCCAGCGACTGAGCCGCCGAACGTGCCGTTCCCGCGGAACACCTGGCGTCCGCCGTCGGCGGTCGCGCCCGGGTTCGGGCGGAGAGTGCGGGTCCCGCCCGCGCCCATGCCGAATCCGGTGGCGTCGCCGTCGACGCCCCAGCTGTTGCCCTGGCGGTACCCGGTCGAGGCGTCAACTCCGCCCGCTCCGGTTCCACCGATGGCGTGTTCGTCAGCCGTGGTGTCGCGCATGTGGTCGATGGCAGCAGCACTCAGCACGGGGCCGATGTAGATGCCGCCAGCGGCGCCACGAAGCGCGCCCTTCGGCTTCGAGGTCGTGCGCTCCTTGATGAGGTTCTTCGCCGTGACTTCGGGGTTGTGAAGTTCCTTGTCCACGTTGGACATGTTACACCTCCACGTACAGCGTCACGCGGTGCCAGTCACCGTCGGTGCCCGAGACGATGGTGGCGGTGACAGGGCTCTTGGCGAACCGCCCGCCGCTACCGGCGCCCACGTTGTCCGTGGTGGCCACGCCGTCTGAGCCCATCGCACGGTCCTCCTCGCAAACGAGGTCGAATCCGACGCCGAACGTCGAAGCCACGGAGACCGTGGTGCCGATGATGGCGTTCTGCTGCGTGTTCTTCAGCGTGCCGTCGTCCGTCCCGCCGTCGAGGGCGACCGCGGTCAGGAGAACCCGGCCGTCGGCGTCGCTCAACGCGAGCGTGTTGTTGGTGTCTACGTCGGTGTCGTCGCCCTTGAACTCGAATCCGACGACCCGGCCGTACACGGCGCCGAGGCCGATGAGGCCGCGGGCCTCGCCCGAGACCGCGCCAGCGCCGACATGGGAGGTGCCCGTGAGCACGTCCACGTACCGCTTCTTGATGGTCATGATGTCTACTCCTTGGCCCCTTCATCTGGGGCATCTTCGGGGCTGGCAAGGCCCGCTTCCGCAAGGTACGCGGTTCGCACGCTGTTGCGTGGCTGCCCGAACTGCTTCAGGACTCCCCGGCGGTTCTCGCCGAACTGCTCGGCGAGCAGGTAGATGTCCAGGTCCGACGAAGACGTGGCTTGGATGAGCTGCAAGGTCTGGGGGACGTTCGCCCCGGCCAGCCTGGCCTTCGCAATCTCGACCCGCTCCACCAGCGTCTTGCTGTTCCGCCTGGCGCGAGCGTGTGCGGCCTCCGTTGCGATGCGCTTGCTTTCCATGCGCCTCGCGTTCCGCTCTTCCCACCGGCTCGAAGGCCGGGGGCTGTCTTCGATGCTTGCATCCTCGATGTCGATGCCGGTCATGGTCTTCATCTACCCTCCGTCGTATGGGTGGGGTGGGGTCCCCTCGTCATCTCTCGACGCGCCAGGGTCCCCACCCCAACCTCACTTACACGGTGGTCGCGTAGGCGATACCGTGGGCCCGACGGCTGTCCGTGATGAGGTTACCCATCGACAGGACCAGCGCCGTCTTGGCGTCCTGGTTGTACGGCCGCACGAACTCGGTCGGCGAGAGCCACGAGTCGGCGTGCTGGACGAACTCCAGGCGGTCCGAGTTCAGCATGAACCAGACCCCGCCACCGGCAACCGTGTGGTCGCCGTCGGCCCAGGCGCCCGAGGAGGGCACGTCGGGGTCGAACACGACCTCGGCGGTCTTGTGGGCGATGGTCTCGAAACCGAGGTCAGCCGCCTTCAGACTCTGGAACCGGACGTTCGGGACGGCGAGCGCCTCGTACGCCTCGTAGTTCGCCTGCGTGGTCAGCTCCAAGTCCACCTTGGAGCGGTCCACCCGGATGTTGTTGTACAGGGTGTTCAGGTCGGCGATGCCGTCGAAAGACGTGAGGTCAATCGGCGTGCTCTCGTCGACGATGTTGGACTTCCACCACGAGTACGTCGAAGCGGCGATGCCGCCGAGCGCGGTGTCGGTCGTGGAGCAGCCGGTCGGGGCGCCAGCACCCGAGTCCGAAGACCCGAACTGCTTGCCGTCCGACACGATGCCCATGAGGCCGATGAAGTCCTTGCCGCCGTTCCCGTTGCCGGAACCGAACAGCATGGCGTTGAAGTCGTCCGCGATGGACAGCTTGAGCTGGTCCATCTTGGCCTGAAGCAGGTTGATGAGGGCGGCCGAGCCGCTGTTCTTCTTGACTTCCTCACCAGAGATGGTCACGGAGCCAGCGTGCTGGCGCCACTCGAACTCGACCCAACCGAGGCCTTCCTGCGGCGTCACGTCGATGAGGTCGTACCCTGAGTACGTACCCACCGTGTCGTTGAACGCGAACAGGAGAGGCCTGCGGATGACGGTTCCGCCGTCCACCGTGATGCGCGACTTCATGTTCAGCCATGCGAGAAGGATGTTCTCGTTGCTGATTTGGTCGGTCAGGGTGGGGCGAACCTTGTCGAGCGTCGTGGTGACCAGAACGTCGAACTGGTCGCTGTAGATGCTCATTTGGGTTGGTCTCCCGTAGGACTTGGAGCACCAGGCTTACCCTTCAGTCTTGACCTTCCGGCCGCTGAAGATGTTCTTGAACTTCAACCCAGTTTCCTTCTCGGTCTCGGCCATCGCCTGCTTCACCGCGTCCCTCAGACTCGTGGTCTTCGGGTCGATGCTCGTGCCGATGTTTGCGGACGAGCGCGGCTTGACTCCACCTGTGGCGGCTTGCTTGGCTGCCGCCTGGCGAGCTGCTGCAACGGCGCTCTCAACCTCCCTCTTGGCGGGGGCGGAGAGCTTGAAGTAGGCCTCGAATGGGGACGCGATGCCCTCCTCGATGGCGAACTTGAGAACCTGGACCCGCTCGAACGGCAGCTTCCCGTAGGTCTCCTCCAGCTGGTTCAACTCGCCGTTCCACTGAGTCTCCACCGCGCGGGTGGTCTCGATGTTGGCGAGCTGGTCCACCCGGTCCTCAAGTTCGACGACCGTGCGGGCGAGCGGGAGAATCTTCGGGGCGAGCTGCTGTGTCTCCCAGTCCTCGGGGTCGAACCCAAGGGCCTGGAGCAGGGCCTCGTCGGTGATGACCTCCGGTTCGGAGGTCGCCTCCTGGGATGAAGCTTCTGGCTCGGTGGCCAGACGTGCCTGGAGCTTGTGGATGTAGGTGTCCTGCTTCTGGAGCGACTCGTAGATGGTACGAGCCTGCTCCTCCGGGATGCCCGTCAGGTCGACGCCGAAGTACACATCGGGGATGGGGTCCTGTACCGCCTCAGCGGCCTCGGGGTCAGCCTCGACGACTTCCTCGTCGTCCTTACCTGGGATGGAACCGTCGTCTGCCGCAGGAGCAGACACTTCCTCGGTGCTGAAGTCCCATTCGTCCTCTTCGGCGAGCTTCTCGTCGGTGGGGAACTCGGACTCCTCGACCGCTTCCGCGAGTGCGGCGCGCAGGTCGGCTTGCGTGGCCGGGTCGGCCATGGGTGGTACCTCCGTTGTACCCTTTGCCCCTGGCGCGATGCGCTGTGGCTAGGGCCTCGACAGCGATTGCCCCTCCGGTGGCTGCGCGCGCAGTGGGTCCCCGGAGGGGGGCGGTCATGACTCCGCCTGTTCTACTTGGGCGTGATGCCCAAACCTTGTGGTGAGTTGGCGAAGGGCTGCGGCTGGGTGGCGAAGCTCGCCGCCTGGTCCTGCTGCTCCTTCATCTGGACTTCCTTGTCGGACTTGACCATCGCGCGGATGTCCTCGTCGCGGAAGCCCATCTCCCGAGCCACGAACTTCAGCAGTTCGCCTCTGTCGGTCTCAGGGAGAGGGAGGGCCAGGTTCATGAATCCCATGGCCCTCTGCACCCGCTGGTCGCGGGTGAGGTTCTCTTTCGGCGTGAGCGAGA
Source organism: bacterium (assembly GCA_040390065.1). Classification (GTDB taxonomy): domain Archaea; phylum Thermoplasmatota; class E2; order JACPAO01; family JAHFTW01; genus JAHFTW01. The sequence goes on from JAZJZE010000034.1 coordinate 37,931, forward strand.
TGAGCAGGTCGCAGTCCATGGCGATGTCTTCCTTCGTCCACTTCCAGGCGAACTCCTGGCCGGTGTCGTCGGTGTAGCGCATCATGCGCTCCTGGTCGTAGTAGACCTGCATCAGCTGGAGCATGCACCGGGCGATGGCGGTGTACCAGTCCTCAAGGGCACTCCGCCGCTCAGCCTGCCGCTCCTCGCCCTTGCCCGTGACAATCTGCGTCTCGGTGGCCGTGGTACGGCGCGTGGGGAACACCCCTCGCATCGGCTCGGAGGCGCCGGTTGCCTCCTTCATCTCGTATTGAACCTGCTCGGGGATGCTGAAGGCCTCCTGGGGGAGTGAGGGAATCTGCACCTGCCCGATTTGGTCCTTGCTGTACCCGTCGTTGATGCCGACGTACTCACCCCACGTGGCCGACTTGAACGCCTGCTTGCCAGCGTCCGTCATCGCGCTCTCCGGGCCGAAGAACTTGGGGATGGTCCGCGCGACGTAGGTCGCAGCGTTGGACCTGTACTCGTCCAACTCCTCCAGCGCGGGCTGGATGATGCGCATGTCGCCGAGCCCCTCGAACTGCTGGGGGTCGTCGCGGATGATGAGTGGCTTGAAGGGGTTGCGGTCCTCCAGGTCGAGGTTCATCATCAGCGGGTTGATGCGCTGGTGCAGGACCAGCTCCTGGTTGCCGTAGGGGAACACCGTCACCAGGCCGGTCTCGAAGTCCCACATCTCGACCACCGTCACGCGGCTATCGTCGTTGGTGTCGTCCTCGCCCAGCTCACCCAGCTCGGTGTCCATGTCCATGCCGACGCTGATGTGGCAGTCGCCCTCCAGCTCGTCCAGCATCTTCGGACCCTTGCGGGCGCCGTAGCGGTCCTTGACGAACTGCTCCCACGCGGGGTTGCCCTTGACCTCGGCCTCGGGCATAAGCGTGTACTGGGCGACCCAGCGCACGTCCTCGATTTGCTTCGCGCTCGGGTCGTAGCGGATGAGGTCCCACGGCACGTAGTCGACGCAAACGCGGTCTCTCAGGACGATGGGCACCGTCTCCGTGAGTTTCAGCTCCTCTGAGGCCACTCCAGCGGCGATGTCCTCCTCGGTCACCTCGTCCAGGCCGTGCAGGTCCTTGTACTCCTTGAGCTGCTCCTCCAGGGCCTCCTGGGGGATGTCGCGCATCTCCACGTCCTCGACGTAGTCGTAGTAGACCTTGGCCCAGCCCACGTCCACGAGGAGGGAATCCTTGATGGCCTTCTTGGCGCGCTTCTGGCCCTTGGTATCGCGCCAGGCCTGGTTCAGCCCTCGCGTAGCGACCAGCGCCTGGACCTGGGTGCCGTGCCCAATCTGCTCCAGGATGAACTGTACGTCGACGGCGGTCATCGAGGCGTACATCGTGTCGATGATGCCGATGCCGGAGGTCACCGTGACGCGGTGCCCGTCCTCGTTGACCTGGTCGTCCTCGACCTTGTTCGCGTAGCGGTCCATGAAGGACTCGCGTTCGTCCTTGCCAACGTCGAACTTGCGGTCCGCGATACGAAGCCTGCGGTCGTAGACCTTGAGCATCGTCTCCTCGTCCTTGTAGACGCGGAACACCTCGTTCGCTGCCATGGACTAGCTCCTTGGGGTGATGGTCGGGATGAAGGTCGGCCGCCTCTTGCGGCTGCTGCCGCCGAGCCACTGGTGGCTGGGCTTGGCCAGGAGCTGGTCGAACACGGACCCGTACTCGGTCGGCTCGTACTCGCGCTTGTCCGGCTCCGCGTCAGCGTCGCGCGGGCCGAAGGGCAGGAGCATCGAGGCGCCGTACCGGACCGCGTCCACCGTGTGGGAGGTCCAGTCGTGCACGGGGTTCTCTCCTGTGCGCACGCCGTTCTTGTCGAGCTTCCACTTGTGCGAGCTGAAGGCGTCGCTGACGCGCTTGGCCCGCGAGCTGTTCACGAACACCCGGTCACCGGCCATCATGTTGGAGATGATGCGGATGGCGAAGTCCTGCGGGCGGCGGGGCACGGGGACCACGTGGACCCCGGCGGCGTTGAGGTCGTCGATGACGGATGTGGCCGTGACGCTGTTTCGCTGCACGCCTGCCGGGTCGCCGAAGTCACCGCGGGTCCGCTGGCCGGGGTACACCTGCTCCATGAGCGTGTGGTACGCCGAGGCCCACGTCTTGGCGGGCCAGTCCTTGGCCTCGATGCAGTCGAGGATGAACAGGTACGGCAACTTGACCTTCTTGTTGGGGCCGATTTCGATGGTCCGCCACTCGACCTGGGCCATGATGCAGACGCCGGGGTCGCCGACGCCGAAGTCCCAGAAGCTGTAGAGCGGGAACTCCGGGTTGTACTCCAGCGGGATGCACTGGGTGTCGGGGTTCCAGTCGGGGAACACGCCGCCCTCGACGAGGCCGACGAATCGGCCGAGGACCTCCTGCTCGTACCAGCGGCCGGAGTACGACTTCTCCATCATGTCGAGGTAGTCGTCGTCCAGGTGCGTGTTCTCGCGCATCGGCGCGTTGTACCAGACCGCGTCGGGGTATTCACGCTGGTGCGTGTCCCCCTCGGGGTTGAACACGTCGTACATCCAGTCGTACCCGTTCGGCGTGGAGGCGACCCAGGCGCCGCGCGTGTAGCCGCGCTGGCGGAGGCGGCCGGTCAGCAGCTTCCAGTCGTTCAGGGTGACGTTGCGACCCTCGTCGATGAAGGCCCATGTGTACTCGGGACCACGGATGATGTTGTCCGGGCGGTCCAGCGAGCGGAGTCGGATGATGGCCCCGTTCTTGAGGGTCAGCTCCTTCTCAGACTTCTTGTAGTCGCGCTCCCACTCAGCTAGCCCGGTGCGGGCGGTGATTTCCTGGAGCTGGGGGATGATGATGTCTCGGAGGGCGGGGTAGGAGACCGCCGCGATGATGCCGTGCGGAGCGTGGAAGACGCCTTCCGGCTTCGGCTGCGTTGCGAACTTGAGCCCTCGGGCGATTCCGGCCCACGTCTTACCAGAGCCCAGACCGCCAATGTATGCGCTAAACTTCTCATCGCCGCGTACGAAGTCCTCCTGGGCGCCTGGGTTGAGTACGAGCTTAGCCACGGAACAGCTCTCCCAGCGCCATGATGAGGGTGGTGAATCCGACCACCATCAGCCCGGCACCGATGAGGCGCTCTTCGGCGGTGGGGACGAGGCGCCAGCCGAGCTTCCACAGCAACTTCTGGCGTGGGGTACCCTGCGGGTCCCCGAGCGGGTACTTGCCCTCTGGGACCGCCAAGGCGTCCCGAAGCCAGCGTGGCACTAGTCGCGGTTCGCGTGGATGCTGCCCGACGCGGTGCGCCCGGGCGTGCCCTGCGCGTTGAAGCCGTCGCGGGCGGTCCACTTTGTCTCGCGGTTCTCCCGGGGCGTGTCGTCAGCGCGCACAGAAGCCGCCGTGCCCGTCTCGGTCACGTGCGGAGTGGCGGCGGTCTGGTTCACGCCGGTCCGGGGCCAGCCTGCGGCCCGTCTGGTTGTCTCGGTCACACTGGCTCCTTGTAGACCCAGTCGCCGTCCTGGTAGACCTTGCCGCCAGGCCAGCGGAACGTGTCATGGATGGACGGCTCGTGGAGCCGCCAGCCGCGGACGCCCTTGCCGCTCGGCGAGGGGATGCTCTTCACAGCGCGCACGGCGCGCCACACGAACAGCTTCTCTCTCAGCGTCATAGAGTCTCCAGTGTCAGGGGGTACAGGTGGTCGACCAGCTTGAGCGCGTCGATGAGTGCCTGCCGGGGCCGACGTTGGTCGGCGCCCTGAACCTCGGGGGTCTGTAGTACGGCGGTGAGCGAAGCGGTGACCCAGTCCAGCAGCTCCTGCGTGAGCATGTGCGTACGCAGTTGCGCGTCGTCGGCGCGAGGCTCTGAGCCGGGGCCCTCGATTGGGGCGTCCTCCGGGTTCCGGGTACGGAACAACGGCACCAGGTCCTCCCCTCGCTGCGGTTGGGCTACTCGAACAGTTCGTCACCTGCCGGTGGTGCCTCTGGAGCGGCCTCCTGGGTGGGCTTGACGGACGCGGGGCGTCCCAGCTCCCACTCAAGGAGCCGCGTGAGCGCGGTGACCCGCGTTTCCAGCTTCAGGTCCTCGAAGTCGTCCTCACCGAGAGCGGCGTGGATGAGTTCGCCGACCAGCTTGTCGAGCTTCCCGCGGATGGCGTCGTGGACGCGCTCCTCCGGGGACATCAGTGCCTTGCGCCTGCGGACCTCGCCGGAGCGGCGGCCAGCTTCGGCTGCGCTCTCGGCGTCCCACGCGGTGGGCGGGGCCATGAACGCATGGCGGACCGGCTCCGTGACCCCGCGCAGGTCAGTCGTGTGGGCAGATTGCTCTGGCTCTTCGTTCATCATCTGGCTTCTCCCTAGGTTCCCGTACGTGTTGGGGAACCTGTTCCAGTGTCTGAAGAGCAACTGCAATCGGCCAGCACTTCTGTTTGGCTGAGCCGTATGGGCATCCGCCTCACTTCGTTCGGCTCTTGCTCTCTCACCACTGTACAGGCTGTCAACGGGGTAAATCGCGGCCCTTGCCCTGCAAACAATCCGAGGGAAGTAGGGGCGTTGACCGAGGAGGTAACCCCAAGCGGCCTTCAGGTCCCCGTCCCCCAGCATTTGGCATGGTGATGGAGCCATTAGACCTAGGTCCTTTGCCCAGGGTGGGCATTTGGTCCCGGTCGTTAGGGGGTGGGTGTGCGTTGGCCTTAGGTCTTGAGCCCTAACACCTAGCAAAGGTCTCCCCCTCCCTAGGCCCTTAGTACTAGGACCAAAGAGAGGACCAATCGGCCGTAGACGCTGGCATATGCCCGTGCTACCATAGGCCGAAGGCCGGGGTCAGGCCCGAACAACCGTTCGGTACCCCGGCTGGCGAAGGGACTAGGACCAATGACCTACGACTCTTGCACCGACCCGGACCATGAGGCCTACGACCCTCACTACCACCGTTCGGGGGACACCTACTGGCAGAAGCCCTAGGCCCTTGGGCCTACCTTCCCCGGAGGGTAGGTCCATGGACTTAGGTCACCAGACCTAGGCCAGATGGAAGGGAGCACGGACGATGGACCTAGACCGTAAGTACCTTCCGGATAGGCTGAATGCGAAGGGGGTGCGATGGGCCTACGACGGATGCCCCGGGTTGTCGACAGACGACCTACTCCGTGCGCCCTACGCCCCCGCGCGTGGCCTAGTTCGGATGCCAGAGCGCCTCGGCGCAGGACGTAGGCCGGTTCGCAACGGCTACGTCATCGGAACTAGGGCGGAAGCCATGGCCGCGGCCATCGGCCTAAGCCCTCTGGAGACCGCGAGTCGGCCGTTCGGCGAGGTCGCCTTCGTCGAAAGCCCTAGGCCGACGGTGGCGGCCCGCGAGCGGAAGGCCGTAGGCCGAACGGAGGCCGTCGAGGCCATCCGGCCTAGGCTGGACGGCTCATCGCCCGTAGTCCTTTCGGACCACGAGATGATGGCCGCCCTAGGCATCACGCCCATCCGCATGGGCGAGATGGACTAGGCCATTGGGCCTAGGCCTCCTGCCCGGGGGTCTAGGTCCTTTGGCGTGTTCCATCGCCATCGGGCGTAGGGCGCACGAACAGGGTGAGCCGTTCGGCCTAAGTCGAAAGGGCTTGACACCCTGTGCTACACTGAGGGTAGTTCAGAAAGGCGGTGAGAGCATGAGCGAGCCGCGTATCTACAACATTCGGTACCCTGTCGAGCAGAGGGACTACGTCGAAGGACGTACGGAGTACCCGAACGGCACAGTCCGAACGATTGAGTACGTGGGGAACGGCCTAGTCCGAGTGACCTGGGACGATTCCCTGTTCTGGGACAGGCACTAGGCCTTTGGTCCTACACCAACGACAGTGGTGGTGTAGGTCCATGGACCTATTGACAGGGGGTGAGACAATGAGCTGGAACCCTGAGGCGTACGAGGCTTCGCTGACTCGCGGCTTTCGTGAGGCGGCGGAACAGTACGAGGCACAGGTACTTTCGGAGGATGGGCCGGACGGCCTAGCGGCCGTCGAGGCGGCCTACTTCGAAGAGCATCCGGACGTGAAGCTGTACGGGGGCCGCTACCTGTTGGGGCAGCGCCCGTACTAGGCTGAGTGCCCTAGGTCCGTTGCTATTGACGGGCATGGGACACTGAACCTAGACGGAACGGAGGTGATTACATGGACGGGTGGTGGGGCGGTATTGAGGAGCTTGAGGACATCATGGCCGAATCGTTGTTCGGCCTCTCCGCAGGCGTAGAGACAGTGGACGGCTGCGAGGTCGAGCCCGACGGGCAGTGCGAGCATGGCTTTCTGAGCCCGCTGCTTGAGGCGGGCCTCATCTAAGGTTGACGTTGAGGGTTTCACGCGAAACCCTCGACGCGAGCTTTAGACTGGAGGTGAGACATGACAAGGACGCGAGGCAACGGCAGCGAGCTTTCCTGGGACGGCCTAGAGGCAGACATTCGCCTCATGGCCGAGCATGCCGAGGAATACCCGCTAGGCGTGACCGCACACGAGCTTCGCAACGACGCGCAGGAACTGGCGCGACGAAGCGAAGGACGGCTTGTGACACAACGCGAAGCGTTCGACGAGGGCTTCCAACAGGGCGCCCGAATCGAGCACGCTGCGGCAGTCGCTGCGGCGGCGAACGCGCTGCTGAACATCCTCGGCAAGGATGCCGGGGACGGGCTCATCGACCTGGGGGCCGCTGGCACTTGGGGGTTCGATTCTTGGACCGAACATCGGTGGGTGCCAGCAGCGAAAACGCGAGCACACGCGCGGCACACGGAATAGGGCGAAAGTCCTAGCCTTCCCTTCGTTAGGCTAGGGCTTTGGACCTATTGCTAGGGGGTGAGAAAATGAGGGACCTGAACGCGAAGTGGGGCGCCGACCCGCCGACGCGCGAGGACATCGTGCGTACGCGGCTGGCGAATGCGGCGGAGGTTATCGCCGCCGTCGCTGAGCATCCGCAGACTGCGGAGTGGGACGGCGCGCTGTCGGCCATGGAAAACCTGGCCGACCACCTGACTCACCTGCTGTTCAGTCGGACGCCCGGGGGCATGTATCCCGACGCTCACCTGGAGTCCGACTGGGGCAAGCGGCTCGGCGAAATCGTCGGGCCTAACCCGCCCAAAGCCTGGCCCAACGCCGACTGACCTTTTCGGCGGTGACTGTCTCGCATACAGTGCGAGGCAGTGACTATCGAAGGAGGTGATACAATGAGCGTGACAGTGAGCATCGGCCGCAACGTCGAGGGCGAGCCCATGAGCAACAGCGACTGGGTGGTCTTCAAGCGCGACCTGCGTCACGTCTTCGCAAGGCTCGACCTAGCCGTGTACTTTCAGGGTGCGGGCATCGGCTACAGCGACGAGTGGGGCACAGAGGAGGCCTACACCGTCGTTGCCGAGAGCAACGTGGCGAAGGAGGCACTACTAAACTCGCTGCTGTACGCCGTACGGTACCTGTACGGGCAAGAGGCGGTGGCGGTCACCATCGGACCTACGCGGTTCGTCTGAGACCGTTTGGTCTAGGCCCTCCACCGTCGGGCCTAGGCCATGCGCTCTTGTGGCGTATGAGAGCATGAGCATAGCAGAGGAGGTGAAACACATGACCACGAAGCTAAACGGGTGTGACCCCGAGGAAAGCGAGGAGGCCATCCGGCGAGTCAAGAAGGGCGCGGCCCTTCTGGACGAGCGGGTGTTCGCCTGGCGCGACCGTGTCGAGGCTGACACGTTCGACATCGCCAGCGGTGCCAACTGCATCCTGGGCCAGACCTTCCGTTCCATGTTCGAGAGCTACACCTCAGGCGGGGCGTACGAGCAGGGCAGGAACGTGCTGGGCCTGGGCCACGAGGCCGCCGTCGAGCACGGTTTCAACGCGGGCGGCTCGGAGGCCGACCAGGAATTGTACGTCGGCTACACAGCGCTGGGGCTCGCATGGGAGCTGGCGCTGTGGCCCGACATGTTCAAGGCCAGCAAGTCCGTGACCACCTACGAGAAGAAGTAGCACTGCCGCTCGGCGGTGACTGTCTCACATTCAGTGTGAGGCAGTGACTATCGAGAGGAGGTGAAACACATGAGCAGAATCACAGGAACCGCTGGTTTCGGCGAGTTCTCGGACTACAACGCGGTCGACTTCAACATCGATAGCGGCGACGTGGAGGTGGAGTACATCCCCGCCGTGTCGCACGACGAAGCGGTGCTGACCGAGGTGCCCGAGGGCGCGGACCCCGACGCGATGGACGTGGAGGGCCACAAGCTCTACGGCATCCCGCTGGTGGGCATCGAAGGGGTCGTGCTGACCCGCAGGGTCGTCGACACTCCATCGCGGATGGAAACCCTGGAGGAGGCCCTCACCCGAGTGTTGCGTGAGGCCATCACCGTGGACGAAATCCAGAAGAGCGGCACGGACGAGCTGTCCATCACGGTGGACTACGTCATCCGTGGCTCGGTGAGTCTGGAGCTGGTCAGCTACGAGCTGGAGAACTTCGACTACTTCGGAGAGACCCCCCCGGACGGCCTGGACAGCACGCTGGTCCACGAGGCCCTCGAAGGCTACATCGAGGAGGCCATCGCGGACGACGTGAAGGTGTTCGGCCGCTACGACTGGGATGTCGACGTTCGCATCGAGTCGGCATCCTGAACCCGACCCACCTGGGCGGTGGGTCTGCCAGCTAGCCTGGCAGGCCTTCCATTCAGGAGAGGAGGTGACACGAGCATGAAGTCAGCATTCTACACTGTTCGGGTGGACGGATTCACCTGGGTGGTGCTTCGCCATAACGTGGACGCTGCGGACCGCAACTACGCATCGCAGCCGAACACCTGGCGGGTGGATTCCTACTGGGAGAACGAAGACGCGGCGGTAGACCGCTGCTCGTTCCTCCGCTCGAAGCAGCGATGAGGCACACGTACCCGGACCACGAGGAGCTGGTCACGAGCCTGCTGACTCACTACGAGGAGGCGGGCACGGACCACGCTGCGGGCTGGTATCGGGAAGCACGGAGCTACGCCCGGGCGCTGACCCGGGAGCATGGCGGTGGTCTGGGGCGCGCAGCGGGCATCATAGCCGCGCTGAGCCCCCAGATTAGCTGGGGCGTGAACAAGCGCCTGGCCGCTCAAGTGATGGAACACGGGTGGCCCCAAGAGGGCTGCCTGCGCCTGAGCGAGCAACGAGCCCATGACATCTGGATGGGTGACCGGCCGCTTGCAGTGCTGGGCGGACCTAAGACTCGCGCGTTCTATCGCGCCATCATGGGCGACGAGGACGCGGTCGTGCTGGACACGTGGATGGCAACAGCCATGGGCTGGCCCCACAACGCATTCAGCGCGAGGCAGTACGAGCGGTGCGAGAGGGCACTGCGGGAGGCAGCGGCGGTAACGTCACTGGCCCCGTCGGCCTTCCAGGCAATCGTCTGGACGCAGGTGAGAGGAGGTGCAGAGTGACAAGCATCGAGGACATCCTGGAGTACGAGGACGGGTCAATGGACCCCGAGGACGTGCTTCGGTTCTTCGCCGGACTGGTGAAGAGCGGAGAGGCGTGGACGCTGCAAGGCCACTACGGCCGGACGGCGCACGCCCTCATCACGCAGGGCTACATCACACCGGAAGGAGAAGTGCTATGAGCCGAGACGAGCACCAGGACCCCGACTTCGTCGAGGTCTACCTGAACGACGACGGCACGGTGTCCCACGTGTGGGTACACTTCGTCGACGAGTGGATGGGCGAGTCGCGCGGGCGGTACGTGGAGGTGCCCGCGAGGACGTTCGAGGCCCAGTGGTAGGCTGGGCGAGACCCAGGTAGAACACGAATATCGGAGCGGCAACCCAAACGCCTAGCAGCCCTGCTCCGAGGCGCGAGTTCTGTTTGGGCTGGGTCTCGCCGAACCTATCCAACGAGAGGAGGTGACAACATGCAACTGGACGTGAACATCAACGCCACCCTGGAGGTGGGCGACGAGGACTGGTACGAGCTTCTCGAATCCTGCGACGGAGACGAGGACTCGGCCATCTGCGAGCTGGTGAACGACCTGGAGTACGGCGGGCTGGACACCATGTACGGAAGCGCCTGGGTCTGCTCGGCCGAGGGCATCATCCTGATGGCGGCCGAGGAGGACACACGACCGACGGGAGAGTGAGGACATGAAGGGACCCATCGAGCAACAGCTGGACGAGGAGCTGAACAACAAGGAGGCGGTCGAGCAGGCCATCGCGGCGCTCGACGCAGCCATCGTCGAGTTCTGGGAGGAGGAGGCACATGGAAACAGTGCGCGGTACGAAGAGAGCGCCGAGGAAACCTGGGCGCGAGAAGAGGGTCGGACCTAATCGGCCCATCGACGGCTACAAGCGGCCGCTGAAGGACCCGAACGGAGCGGTGGTCGGGTACCTGGACAGGTGGGGCAACGCCTTTATCATCCGGGTATCCGGCCCCAACGGATGGACGTGGAAGGAGGTGTATCATGCTCACAGCGTTTCAGTGTGAGACCGGCGCGTACATGACCGAGAACGGCGAGCTGCTGTGCGAGGACTGTGCGCGGGACGACTTCACCAAGCCGGTGTCCCGCTACGAGCTGAGCTGCTGGAATGAGGGCGGCGACAGCCCGTACGATAACGGCGACGAGGGCCACGCCCCGGAGTGCTACTGCGACTACGGCGTGACCTGCGACGGCTGTGGTGCTGAGCTGGAGGAGGCCTTCACCACGCCCGAGTGCGAGGCGCTACAGGAGGAGGA
>JAZJZE010000035.1:0-1010 GCA_040390065.1 bacterium
TCGATCTCGGCGCCCTCGACCTTGTCGACGTCGTGCTGTGCCTCGGCGCAGAACGCCCAGATGCCTTCGGTGTCGACCATCGTCTGGCAGCGAACGAGATCCTGGCCCTTCCACGATGGTGTGCCGCTGATGGTGTAGAACCCGTCGACGTCCTGGCGGTAGTCGAAGTCGTACAGGGCCGGGACGGGGCCGTTGAGGATGCGGCGCTGCAGGAAGTCGGCGGGGATCTCGGCGACTCCGGCGAGGCGGGCGAAGACGCCCTGTGGGTGGATCAGGTTCTGGATGGCGAGCACGGCGACGTCATCGGAGCCTGCCGGGAGGATGCTCTTGGTGATGGTGTCGACCTTGCGTTGCGTCTCGCGGGGCGTGTCGTGGATGGCGTCGATGTCGTCGAGGATGATCAGGTCGGGCCGTTGCTCCTCGATCTTCACACCGCGCACGGCCTTATCCAAGCCGATGGCGTCGACCGCGAAACCCGAGCTCGTCTGGAGACGGTTGTGGCGCCACGCTTTCGGCCCGTACTTGCCGACGGCGCGCGTGGCCATGTCGGGGTAGAAGACGGGCAGGCGGTTGGACTCGAGTAGCGGCTGCACGCCGGCGGCGAGGTTGGTGTCGGCCTGGTCCTGCGTGTCGCTCACCAGCAGGCCGTAGCGGCGTCGGCCGGTGGCGCCGAGGGCAGACACGGCGAGCTGGCTGCTGGCGGTTTTGGCGCCGCCACGGGGCCAGATGTTGACCATGGGCAGCGGGGCCACGCCGCGCTCGATCTGCCAGACCCAGTCCCAGAACGTGACGTGATGGGGCGCCCACGGGGCGGTCAAATATTCGGGGAAGAGGCTGGCGAGCCAGAGTCCCCAGTCGGCCTCGAGCCGCTCGAGCGCTGTTGGTGCCTGAGTGGCGACGGCGGTCACGGTGAGCCCATCGTCGCACGCCCGCCTACCGAACGGTAGGGACTACCCGCTGCGCAACAGGCGCAGCTTGTCGCCGCCGACCTCGACCAGCTTGTCCGGGTC
>JAZJZE010000036.1:0-1333 GCA_040390065.1 bacterium
GGCATCGTCTTCGAGGGGTGTGAGCCAGTAGCGGCGTGTGCGGATGGGGCCGGCGGAGTGGAGGTGGTGCTCTTGGCCGTGGCTGCAGGTGACGGTGGCGAGGATTTTCTCGCGTGGGACGGTGCTTCCTTTGGGCCGTTGCTTGTAGGCGCTGCGGGGTGGGAATTGGCGGCCGTCGGATCCTTGGCGGGAGTCTTGGTTTCGGGGCGGCGGTGGCGGGACGAGGGGCGGGACGGGGATGGGCTGGTCGAGGGGGTCGTCGGCGGGGATTTCGAGGGGCGGCTCGTCGTGCATGGTGGCGCGTTCGGTGCGGATGGCGTCGCGGATGGTTTCGACGAAGTGGTGGCTGCAGCCGCAGTCGAGTGCGATTTGGCGGCTTGAGCGCTGCCAGTTGTGGTGGAGTTCGGCGCGGACGAGGGCTTCTTTTTGGGCGCGGTTGAGCATCCGGCGGGCGGCGTTGACGGTGCGGCTGATCCGGCGTTCGGTTTCGGGGTCTTGGTCGATGACGAACTGGACGAGGACCTCGGCGATCCCGAGTTCGCGGAGGCAGAGGAGGCGGTGTTTGCCGTCGAGGAGGCCGCTTGAGCCGACGAGGATCGGGACCTGTTGGCCGTGCTGGGCGATGGAGTCTTTGAGGGCGGCGTATTCGGTGTCGGTGAGGGGGAGGAAGCCGCCGGTTTGGAGGATGATTTCGCTACGCAGCTCGTCGAGGCGTTGGGAGACCCAGGAGGGTGTGACGCCGAGCTCGGTCGCTATCTCGTTGAGGCGGTAGCCGTCGGGCATCAGTTCGCCGATCTCGATGCGGATCGCCTGGCTGCGGGCCGAGAGGGTCTCCAGGTCGATGCTGGTTAGTGCTCGGTTCCAGCGTTTCGTGGAGGTAGTCGTGGATTCGGTTCCCGTTTCGGCCGAGGAGTCGTCGGGGTCCGACGTCGGCTGCGCGGCGGATGAGGATGTAGCGGGCGTAGTCGGCAAAGCTTTGGCTCCTTTCGGGGTCGTAGGTGGCTTCGAGGCGGAGGGCGCGGATGAGGAGGAGTTGGAGGGATTCGTCGAATTCGTCGGGGCGTTGGTAGTGGCCCCATTCGTCGAAGGCTTCTTTGAGGAGGTGGTAGCAGAAGGATTCGGCGTCGTGGATGGGGTCGGGGTAGAGTTTGAGCCAGCGGCCGGTTTTGGTGAGGGTGGCGCCGGGTGTGAGGGGGGGGACGGTTTGGCCGCCGATGAGGAGTGGTTGTTGGAAGAAGCGGCGGCGCATCAGGTGGAGCGTAGCCTCGTGGCGCCGGTCTCTCGGGTGGCGCCGCCGTGGAGTAGTTCGATGGGTGTTGCGTGGATGCCGCCG
>JAZJZE010000037.1:0-1670 GCA_040390065.1 bacterium
ACCACCCCCCGGTTCCCGGTCGCTCCGGCCCTGCCCAGGCGTCGGCAAGGCTACCGTGCGGTCCGGCACATGGAACAAAACGGACTCAAAATAGGCCAGGTTGGCCCCGTCCATGTCGTCGGGTGACCGCCCCAATTCCTTCTTCGTATCTTCCTTCTTCTCCACCACCCGCCGGCCCTGCCCATCCATCTTCCACTTCGGTGCCATCGCCTGCTGCCGTAGCCTGTTCCGCACGTCCTGGGGCAATCGTGCCAGAGACAGGTTCCCCTGCCGCGCCCGGTCCGCCATCGCGAACCACAGTTCACTCCGCCGGTTGGGGTACTCGTCCTTGTACGTGGCCGCGCCCGCTGCGCTCACCGGGATGAAGCAGAAGTCGCCACGCTGGTCAATCACGCCACCACCAACGCCGTCGTCATCCACCTTGACCGGAATCTCCTCCGGGCGAATGGGCTGCGCCGACGCCGGCCGAATGCTGTTCATGTAGTCCGCCAACTCCCGGCACAACGCCTTGAGGCGCCCCGCCGTCTCGTCCGTTCCCCAACCGTTCACGCTCTCATGATGCAGGCTCACATTGCCCCGCCGCACGTGAATACTGGTCCAGTCGTCCCCGAACCGCGCCACGTCGCACCCGATCTGCGGCAGTACACCCCAATTCGGCTCCGCCAGGTCGCTCCGCTCGCACGCTTGCCACAGCGCATCCGACCATACACCGTAAGTGCCCTGCGATGGCCAGCGGCCCAATAGACGGGCCTCGGCGATGGGGCCGGGACGCAACCACTTGCCGCTTGCCGGCGGGAACTCCACGTCCGTCGAACGCGGTTGCTCCGCGGCTTGCAGCGGCGTACACCACTCCTTGAGCCGGTCCTGCAACCACCCCAACCGCACGGCCGCCGGGTAGAGCGGAACCCCACCCGCCAGCTCAGCCGCCACGTTCGGATGATCGAGACACGACATGGTAATGACGGTCCAGTCCCCTGTCATCTCCTCGATGTACGCCTGACTTGTCTGGTCGGTCGGGTTGAAGATGGCTAGCCAGGCATGGCCGACGCCAGCGAACATCGACTTCGCCGTCTCCCAGAATTGCCGGTCCACACCAACCGCCTCATCGAACACGATCAGCACGGCCGGACCGTGATGCCCCTGAAAGGCGTCGGCGTCCTTGGCCGTGAAGCCGTGCGCGAAGTGGTCGGCTGCATCCTCAAGGCGGGGGATCTTCGGACCGCGGAAGCCGCCGCGGCCCGACCGCTGCACGCGGATTTCCTTCCATAGCAAATCCTCCACCTGGCGGGCTGTCGGTGCCGTGGTCAACGCGATGGAAGGGTTGCGAGTCGAATACCACCAGTCAACGACGCCGGCGGCGAGGTGTGTCTTGCCGACGCTATGGCCTGCCTTGACCAGTACCTTGTACGGCGGTCTGAGAAGTGCCTCGGCGATGTCGCGCTGCTTGCTCCACCACTCGACTTTAAGAATGTCCGTGGCGTAGGCGACGGGATCATTCCAGTAACTCGCGTGTTCGCTCGGCCGATCCGTCTCCGCCCGGCCGAACACTTTCCGCTCCCACCAGGCTATCCGCGCCTCGTCCGCCGACGGCACTTCCGAGAGCAACAAGTCGGCCTCTTCGCTCGTCAAGGGACAGGACGTTGACGTTGACGGTGGAGCCATTACCATTG
>JAZJZE010000038.1:0-1910 GCA_040390065.1 bacterium
ACACCGCCCGTGCCGGCGGACCCGTTCACGGCCACCCTGCAAGCCGCGTACACCGCCGACACGGGCACTGACAAGGCCGTGTCGCTCGCCTTCCTCAAGAGCGCCTACCTGGGCATGGCGGCGAACGTGAAGCCGGGGCTGGCCACGAACTCGCAGGGGCTGGCGTGGCTGCAGTCGGTGGTCGCGGCCCCGGGCATTGGGCTGACGGCGGCGCAACTCGGCGGGGTGCGCCGGGCGATTGCGGACGAGATGGCTACAACATTCGGTACGAGCGGGACGACCCCGCTCGACCCGGCGAAGTTCAAGGCCGAACTGACCCGGATCGCCAGCTCTCTCCAGGGGGTCCATTAGATGGCGGTTCCGACCATTGCGCAACCGAGCGGGCAGGTTCTACACCTCGGCCGGATTCGCCCGCTGGCGGCTTACGACTACGGCCCGTTCCATGTGGTCATCACGTCCAACGGCAAGAAGGTCATGCCCCGCCTCGGCGCCTTCTACAACAGCGGCGCGGACAACGCCCCACCGCCCGACGCGGTGGACTGGTTCCCGAAGGCGCTGCCGTCGATCAGCCAGATGTACGGCAACGACCAGCAGGGCGATTGCGTCATCGCCTCGGCGATGCACCAGGTCGGCATCTGGACGGGCAACGACACGGACTCGGGCGGCTGTGCCGTGGGCACGACGCAGGAGGCCCTGAGCCAGTACCACGCGATTTGTGGTGCCGGCGACAACGGCTGCAACATCACCGACGTCTTGGACGCGACCAAGGCTGGGCGGATCAAGGTCGGCGGCAAGGTCCACCGGATCGACGACTACGTGGCCGTGGACTGGACGAACAAGATGATGGTCAAGGTGGCCATCGACGTGTTCGGCACGATCAAGACGGGAGTCAACCTGCCCTCGGCGTGGGGCGGCGGGAACGACGGCGACACCTGGGACGTGACGAGTTCCCGGATTGTCGGCGGGCATGACATCCCGGCCGGTGCTTACAACGATCAGGGCGTGACCATCGCCACCTGGGCGGGGCGGCGGCTGGTGACGTGGCCGGCGTTCCAGTCGCGTAAGTGGTTCGAAGAAGCGTATGCCGTACTCTCCCCGGACTGGTACAACCAGGACAACCTCGCCCCGAACGGGATCAACGTCGCCGGGCTGCGGGCGGCCCTGGAAGCCATCCGCAACGGGCAGGTGCCGGACGTGCCGACGCCACCCGGGGCGATAATTGACTGGATGGCGTGACGTATCTGTATCTGCTTATACGTGCTTCCAGGTCCGACGGTGCAGAATGCTGAGAACAGCAGTGTTGCTGAGGCAGTACTCGCGGGCAAGTGCGGCGGGCGTTTCCCCGGCGGCAAGTCGGGCGCGAATCTCTTTGACCATAGGCTCGGTCAACTTCGACATGCCATGCGTCTCCCCGCGGACGGCCGTCCCGTGCTTGAAGGTGTCCATGTGGTTTCCACGCCGCGTATCGTAGCGGAGATTGTCCAGCCGGTTGTTGGTGGGGTCGCCGTCGTTGTGCGCGACCTCCATGCCGGAAGGGCACGGGCCGACGAAGGCCCACATGACAACTTGGTGAACTTTCGCTTGCTTTTGAATCCCGCGCCCGCCGCGGATCGTAAAAACTTGCCTCTTGAACCAGTCCGGGTGAGTCTTGATCCTGTGCCAGCAGGTGTCAAAGCCGTTCCATCGCCTACGCCGACACGACCAGACCTCGCCCGTGTCGGTGACAGCGTACCCTGGCCAGCCGGGGACGTGGCGGAACTCCGCACCGGGTTGCGAGGGGAGCGGCGGCATCGTAGTCTGAATCTGCACGGCGGCCTCCTTGGGGCCAATGTGAAGGGGTCGGCGGACGCTACTAACGTCCGCCCGACTCCGCCCATTCTAGGACTTTCGCCCGTAGCAAGGAGGTTCCT
>JAZJZE010000039.1:0-1280 GCA_040390065.1 bacterium
CGCATCAAGCGCACCGAGGGAGGCTCGGGCGGCAAGCGCGGCCACTCGAACATGAGCCACTGGGACGTGACCGCGTGGATCAAGGACGTGTCCCGCAAGGCGCGCCGACAGGCCGACAAGGCCATCGTCCGCGAACAGGAGAAGGACGCATGACCACCACCGCTTCACCCATCGCCGCCCTGCGCCTCGCCTTGCGGCGTGCGGGCCGCGAGCAGAACCTCGCCAACCTGCGGGCTGGCCGGCGGCAACGATCCGTCGTGATCCCATCCGGCAAGACCTACAAGCGGCGTGACAAGCACGTCCACAACGACAAGGAGCAATAGCCATGAACACCACCCACGATTCCCTCGCCAAGCTGGTCAGCCTCATCGACCAGGATCTCGGCGACGTTCCCGACGTCGAAGTCGGCGAGTCCGCGCAGATTGTGCGTGTGA
This sequence comes from bacterium, assembly GCA_040390065.1. Classification (GTDB taxonomy): domain Archaea; phylum Thermoplasmatota; class E2; order JACPAO01; family JAHFTW01; genus JAHFTW01. The sequence goes on from JAZJZE010000039.1 coordinate 435, forward strand.
CCCGCAACGGCGAGGTCGCCCTGCGTTCCCTCGACGGGCAGCACCCGTTCGACGCCCTCGTCGGCTTCGTGTGCCCCGCCGACTGGGAAGTGTTCGGCGTCATCGCCCCAGGATGGGGAACGTCGCCCGCTCTCGGACGTGTCCGCACCCGCGTCATCTTCATGCGTCAGCGTGACGGCGAGTCGGCGTCGCTTATCCGGTTCGCCGGTGGCGAAGCCCAGAACATGGGCGAAACGCCGATCGGACGAGTCGCCGATTGCATCTCACGGGCGATGGACCTGCCCACCGAGGCCGAGTCCGACGACACGCTGCTCGCCATGTGGTGGGACCGCACACTCAAGCATGTCGCCTCCCTGTTCCGCCCCGTCCATGAAGCCGCCGCCGCCGTCACGCTCGCCGAGTCGCTGCGCCCGACGTCGTGGGCCGACGAGCGTTGGCACGCCGTCCTGGGCGACTCCCGCCTCATGGACGGGTCGATGGCCGCATGGATGGACGACGGCATGTTCGCCCGTGCGATGCTCGCCGAGATGGAAGATCCCGAGACGCTGATCCTCGCCGCCAAGCGGAACTGCTCGCCCGAGGCGTGGCACGCGCTGCTCTCCCACTTCGCCAAGGCCACGCTCGGAGGTGAAGCATGAGCGCCTTCCAGGTGGGCGACAACGTCCGCTTCCGAGCCGTGCCCGACGGCGTGACCATGACCGTGCTGGACGTGGCTCGGGCCATCGACAACGAGGGCAAGAACACGTACGTCAACGTGGCCGTGCTCGAAGTGGCGGACGTGATCGGCGTCAAGTATGGCGGCGAGCCTCACTTCACCGCCACGTTCGACGCGCTCGAGCGCGAGAC
>JAZJZE010000040.1:0-1446 GCA_040390065.1 bacterium
GGAGAGAGACCGCCATGGCCAGGTCTTCGCCGCTGTGCTCGGCCAGGACGCAGGCGGACACCCACGCGCGGCCGGCCGAGCTCAGCGGCGCCGACAGCCACGCGGGCGCGAGCCCCACGCCGCCGAAGAACACCACGGCGTCGCTGTCCCCGGTCGTGGCCAACACCTGGTCCGCCGGCAAGGCGCACGCGACCAGCAGGGATAGCAACTCCAGGCTGTCCGTGGACGCCGTCGCCATGGCCTGTCCGGCGAGGCCGGCCTGCCAGCTGCCGTCCGGGAGCTGCCCCTGCGCCAGCGGCTGGGCCGCGACGTCGTGCGCGGCCTGGCGTTGACCGGCGACGATCCGCGGGGACGGCCCGGAGCCGACCAGAACAGGGGACGACACCGCCAGGGACGCCGGCGGGTCGGCGATCGAGGGACCGCACGCGGAGACGACAAGCCACACCGACGACGCGAGGATCCCGACAAAGGAGAGGAGGGGAGAGGCGGCAGATCGGGTCATGGGATACGTCATGAAGGTTTGACCCCCACGCTTATCACACCCGACGGATGCGCCAGGCGCCGTCCCCTGCCGCAAAATACGTCAGTTCAGAACTGACGTTTCCTCCGTCTCTTTCCGTCTCTCCCGGCTACCGCAGGACGTCTCGCCGCGCTCGTCCCAGAGGGTCCCCCTCGGTCGTCGGGTAGACGAACACTCGCCCCGTGGCCGGGTAGTCCTTCCGGACGAACGCGAGCGCTTTGGCGACGTCGGCCCGCGTCCCTTGGTTCACCCACATGGCCGCGTGGGGTTTCTTCGCGTCGACCAGTTTGGGTCGTTCGCCCAGGTCGTGTCGCCACGGTTTCTGCCCCGGGGCGATCTCCTGGACGTCCTCGGTCCAGGCCGCGACGACCGTGACCTCGCCGGTGCCGGCCAGCGCGTCGATCTCGGCCTCGAGTTGCCGATGAGACTTCTCCGGCGCAGCGACCGGGGCAGGTTCGGCGGGCCTGACGTCGTCCGGTTCCAGGTGCCAGGCATGAACCCCGTCGGTGACAACGACGCGGTACGGGTTCTTGAGGCTCCCGGTCCCCGAAACGCTTGCCACGCGCAGCACGTCTTCGTGTCCGACGAACGGCTTGCCGTCGAAGGGCGGGATCACCTTCTTGTGCCAGGCCAGCAACACAAGGTCGCCCGGCCTCACCCAAGGACGCTTCGCCTTCTGGGTCGCCATGTCGCGAGCCTACCAAAATCCCCCCTTCCTGAACAACGTCGATCGATTTACCGCGAGAACCTGCGACACCCAGTGTCGATTCTTCGCGTATCGAACGCGCAGCCGTGTTGTACGGCGAGCCCTACCGTCGCCTCCTGAGTATGGACGCTTTCGATGATCTCGACCCAAACCCGAACCCGACGGTGACCTCCCACGAAGCCCAGGCACTGGCCGCTCTGGGCGCCCAGATCGGAGCGGT
>JAZJZE010000041.1:0-2989 GCA_040390065.1 bacterium
CGGCTCGGCGTACTGGATGCGGATTTCCTTGCTCATGGGGCTACCCCAATTGTGTACGGGCCTTCCGAAGTCGCAAGCATCGTCCGCAGGTCGTACTCGCGGAGCCGGACGCCACAGCCGGCACAGTCGTAGGTCAGGTCGGTCGGCGGCACGAGACTGTACATCGTCTGATTCTTGAGTTCGCCCACGAGGGGCGGCTGGTAGCCGCAACTCGGGCACCGAACCGAATCCGCCACGGGCGGGCCGTCAGTCATAGACCACCCCGTCGATGGAAATCGGGAGCAAAGGTCTGGGGTAGTAGTTCTGCCCGCGGCGGCGTTGGTCGCTGCGGTCGATGTTGCGGCCGACGGTGTGCGGCTTGCTCCGCCGGTCCATCGCCTTCGACTCCTCCAGCATCCGGGCATACGCCACCTGCTGCGTCCCCTGGTCCTCCCGCACGTCGTCCAGGTCGCGCTCCGCCGCCGCCTTGCACGACTGCAAGAGCGTCTGCCCGTGCTGCGCGCCCCCGTAGGCGTAAGGCAGGTTCGCACTCAGGGCGTCGGCGTTCAGCCGGTAGGCGAAGGTCAGCGTGTAGTCCGCGTCCGCCAAGGGGAAGACGTGCAGCCGCATCCGCTGCCCCTGCTGCGGCTGCGTGCCCTTGACGACTTCTTCGCACAGGTGTTGCGGGCAGCCGGTCGAGTCTGGGTACTGCGACTCCATCTGGTAGATCGGCTGCCACGGGCCGAACGGCAGTGAGCGCGTGTAGGACGACCCGCCCGTGCTCACGACCACCGGACCCTCCGGGGCCGAGTAGTCGTCCGGCAGGGCCACCGTGTTCATCCCCTCCCCGAGAGTCAGTGACGCCACCGGCTTCAGGAAGGACCAGTCCTGCCCGTTGTTGTAGAACTGCCGCAGCCCCGACCGCAGCGTGGCGGCCACGTCGTCCGCCTGACGAGTCGTCCAGTTGGCCGGCGCGCGGCCGTACCCCAGCCAGTGCCCGACATCGGCACGGAGTTCGGCGTACGCAATAGCTAAAGACGTTTCAGGCACTTAACACTTCTTCGCTTGAGCGACGGCCCCGGCGAAGGGTAGCCCCTTGCCGCCGGACTTCTTGCCACCCTTGGCCTTCGCCTTGCCCTTTTTCTTGCCCTTCATCTTCGGTCCCTTCTTTTTCTTGCCGACCCTGGCGGGAAGCGGCCCAGCATTGTCGAAATGGTGGGCGACGACCCATTTGTGCCCAAAACGGGCGTTCAACAGCTTTCTTTGCGCCTGCGACTTCGCGGGCACGGCTCACTCCCCGCCGCAGCAACAGCGGAAGTACAACTTGAGCGCGATCTCCGCCGCGTGCGACCCGCCCAGGCCAACGTCGGTCAGCACCTTCGTCGCCGCGGCCACCCGCGCCACCGCGTCCTCGTAAGTCTCCGGGACGGGGTCGAGCACCGGGGGCGGGTCCAGGTCGTCATGCTTGCGGGCCACGGTGGTTCCTCGTCAGGTTTTGACTCTCAGTCGGCACGGCAGGCCCCTCGCCCTTTTGAGTGCGTCCTTCCAGCCCAAGCCCCGCTCGCCCCGGAACTGCCAGTGCAACCCGGCCAGCCGGTGGGTCAGAGCCACAAAGGCCCGGCTTCGGTCTTCGGCGGACATCCGCTTGAGCGCTGCCCTCAGCGCGTCATCCCGCTTGCGGTTCATCTCAGAACGCTTGGTAAGCCTGGACCCAGTCAATCGTGGTCGTGCCCGTCGCCGAGCCGGCGGCGTCCAGAATGGCCATCACCAGCCCCAGGCCGACGTTGTTCGGGAAGTCCGTGCCGGCGGCGCTGGGGATCTGCTTGGGCGTGTTCTGCGCCACGCCGTTGACGTAGCTGTAGAGCAGGAACTTGCCGTAGGTGTCGCCGACCGCACCCAGGTTGAACGGGTCGATCCCCGGCACGTACTTCAGACCGAGCTTGATGTACGTGTCGGCGACGAGCGTGCCGATGTCCTTCTGCTGGCTGACCGCGGTGATGCCCGACGCCTTGTACTCGAAGTTGACGGTGGCGCCGCCAGTGCCCGCGGCACCCAGGGCGCTCTCGGGGCGGTGGAAGCCGACCAGGCCCACGTCCGCCAGGGCGCCCAGCGCGGTGATCGGCGAGATGGCCGTCAGCGCGTTGTTGGTCATCAGGCCGACGAAGAAGTTGCTCTTGGTGTCCGCGATGGACGACACCTTCATGCGGATCTCGTACCAGAAGCCCAGGCCGCCGCGGATGATCTTGAACGGCGTCGCCGTCGTGCGCAGGCCCACGCCCTCGTTGTCCGCCGTGGCGCCGAGGATGATCTCGCCGCCCGTGCCCGTGCCGGCGGTGATCGTACCCGTGGCGCTGGCGAACTGCGAGTAACCGTGCTCCGCGGCCCAGTTACCCTCCGTGGTCCCCGCGGTGATGTTGAAGGTCGTGAAGTCATCCTCAAGGAAGGCGCCGGGGATGTCCTTGTTCCTGATGGCTGCCCGCGGGCAATCCGCCCAGATCGAGTCGGACACCCGGTCGGTCGTGTCGGCCTGGCCCGGCTGCATGAAGCGGAGGGTTTCAACGGCCATTTACGTGTCCTCGTTGTCATCGCCGGCCGGAAGCGCGGCGGGTTCGTCGGTCGCGTCGTCCGCCAACTCGTCGGGCGGCAGCCACCCCTCCGGCATCGGCCGGTCCTCGTAAACGATAAAGCTGGTCGTGATCGGCACCAGGTGGTGCTTGCGCCGGTCCACCTTCTGGAGCACCGCCACGCGGCGGCCGTTCTTGACCGCGAAGTTCTTGACCATCACCCGCAGCTGCCCGTCCCGGGACCGCTCCAGCGGCTCGATAAACTTGCCGTCCGGGGAGTAGCCGATGATGTGGTAACAGCGGCCGTACTCGTCCACGTTGGTGTCGTCGCAGCCGAACGGGCAGAAGCTCCGCATCGGCGCCGCCGCCTGGATCGACTCGTACACCGCGTCCATGTACGGCGAATACTCCGCCTCCGCCTTCCCCGTCCCGCGGTGGCGGACACC
>JAZJZE010000042.1:0-588 GCA_040390065.1 bacterium
GAACCGATCAGCGCATAGCCCTCCAAGGTGATGCGCGTGGCGTAGTAGACCTTCTGCTGCTCGGGTGGCATCCACTCGGGGACGTAGTTCGGGAGGTCTTCGGACTCGGAGATGGCGAGGAGCGTGTTCGCGCCCGCCGCGTGGTAGCGGGCCTCGCACCATGTGATGAAGCCGTCCATGAAGGCGTCCTTCTGGTTCGCGGCCTCGAGCGTGTCGTAGATGCCGTGGATGAGGATGATGCTGGCCGTCGGGAACCGCTTCGTGAGGTTCGTCGTGTGGTCCAGCGTCTCGCCGACGGTGTCCACGAAGCCCGTGGGCGGGGCGATGCTGCGCGGGCGTCCCGCGTAGACCTGGAGCGTCACGTCGGCGTCGGTGGCGTAGTCGTACAGGAGCCCCACGGCTGCCGATCGGATGGCCTGCTGCATCCCCATCAGACGAATACCTGATTGAGGGACTTGACACCGTATACGCTAGGGTATACGGTACGGACATCAAGCACCGCATCGAGGAGAGCAGGATGAGCACCAACGTCATAACTTGCGACTACATGGACGAGGCTCCTGGTCATGTCGGCACGGGCCACCGGCC
>JAZJZE010000042.1:598-1089 GCA_040390065.1 bacterium
CGGCCCGGTTCCAGAGGGCTATCACCTCGGCCGACATCGGATGCCGCCGCAGCGCTTCCTCCGCTGCCGGACGACGGAACGGGCGGGCCCGGTAGCCGGGGTGGCCCTTGCGCGCCTGCCGTGAGAAGACGGTGCGGGACTTCTTGCCGCGCCGCTGGAGCGAGTGCGGCTTGACGCCCGCGTCCACGAAGTAGCCGGTGTATCGGCCGACGACGGTGGCGCGGTTCTTCGTCGCCGACTTGCGGCGGATGCTGTCGTGGAGGGTGCCCTTGGACCAGCGGGTGTTCCGGTTCGGGACGTCGGCCCGCTGGAGCCTGACCGTCTCGTCGGCCCACTTCTTGCCGAGCGGCGTGAAGACCTTCGTCGCGGCGATGGCCTTGAGGCGGGCGCGGAACTCGGCCGAGCCCTGGAGGCCCTTCGTCGGCATCAGGCGATCCCGAAGACGCGACGGTGGCCCTTGAGGAGACGTGCGTAGGTGGGGTCCGCTAGCG
>JAZJZE010000043.1:0-26725 GCA_040390065.1 bacterium
GCACATCCCCGGCGCGGGCCGAACAACGACACAGGCCACCCTGGAAGGGATGCAACGACCTCTAGCGGCGCTTGGGAGTGCGGCCCTTGCGCCCGGGCAGGACGATGGCGAGGGTCACGCCGACGCCAAGGACGAGGACTCCGCCGACGACCAGGAGGCCGCCCACGAGGCCGAGATCGGTTGAACTTCCGGCAGCCGCGCCGCCACGGGCCGACGACGGCGACGAGTGGCCGAGAGCATACGTGCTCGTGTGGTTGACGATCGCCCAAGCCGTGTGCGTCGCCGCATCGTATCCGGCGTCGAAGACGCGAAGGGGTGGCTCGCCGGCTCCGGCAACGACGCCGCTTGCGGGCACGTCATGTTGCAGGTCCACCCATTGCGCCCCGTCGTAGTACTCGATGACTGGCTGCACGTCACTTGGCCCCGCAGAGATTGGCGCCTGGATGGCGATGCGCACCTGGCCATCGGCGGACGCTTGGCCGACGGCGAGTTGCACGTAGACGGTGGGGATGTCCGGCGTGGCAATCGTCGGCAGGGGAGGGACTGGGATGGGGAGTCGTTCCGGCTGCAGCTCGGTCGACGCGGAGCCGACGACGTCGAGCGCCTTGCTACCGGCCTCGTACGTGACGGTCACTTGGTCGCTCACGGTGACCTTCTCGGTGACGTGCGGCGCAAGGTGAATGACGATCGGGACGCCGGTCGGGCGAATCGGGGCGGGCAGGCCGACGAACGGCGGAGGAGCCGCGGCGGCGCAGGGACCCCGTGTCAAACTGCGCAAGTGCGTCACCGTGGTGACTGGTTGGCCGGCCGCGTCTCGGCCGCCGAAGACTGCAACCTCACCAGGTGCCGGCGACACGGCAGCCGTCTCACGGATGGGTGCCGGCAAGCCGGGGCAGGTGACCTCGCCGGAGTTCGTGGCGGGATTGTAACGGAAGATCGTGTCATGCGTGTCGTTCGGGCCGCCTCCGCCGATCGTGTACAGGTACGTGCCGTCCCAGACGACGCTGTTGGAGATGAGCCCGTTCGGGAAAACGCTGCTCGGGATGGTGAAGACCTTCTCGGCCGTGGCCGACGCGCCGGTCCAGGTGAGCTTGCAGATGGTGGCATAGAAGACGGCGCCGTCTGCGCCGCCCACGATGTAGGCTCCGCCCGGCACTTCGGCCGAGCCCATCCAGCGGACGCCTTGGCCCGCTGGCGTGCAGCCCTCCGTCGAGCCCACCGTCGTGACGGCGCCGCCCGGAGTGTATCGGTAGATGTCCGTCACGGGACGGCCGTCATACGATCCGCCGTACATGTAGAGGTGACCGTTGTCCCAAGCCGCGCCGCCGTCGTACGTCGGCTTCGGCATGTTGGCGACCTCGACGGGGCCGTCCGTCTTGGTCGGGTCGAGCATCAGGATGGACGAGAAGGTCGTGTGGTTGCTGGTGAAGCCGCCGACGAGGTACACGACCTCACCGGTCCACGCCGTGGCCACGTTGTAGCGTGGCGACGGCAGGCGCCAGCCACTGTCGGTGACGGGCTGCCCTGGCGCCCACTTGAGGATGGTGTCTAGTTCGCCGCGGAAGTCGGGAGCGGACGCGCCGCCGACGATGAGTGCCTCGTTGCCGATCCAGACGGCCCCGGGAGCGCTGTTGGGTGTGGGAAGCCATTCCCCTGCGGCGACGGAGGTGCCGCCCGTCGGCAACGGCATCATGAACAGAAGGCAAGCCACTGCGGCGACGCGCCCGAACCACCAAGCCATGCCCTCTGTAGGAAGCGCAGCGGTCTTCAAGCCTGTGGCCAGGTACGGTCGTGGCGCGTCCCGAACGGGCGCGTCAATCCAGGAGGGACGCCGCGTCCCTCTGCATGCGGCGGCGGCGCGGGATCGTCGACGCCCACGCAAGCACGGCGACGCCGACGACGGCGAGCGCGCGCAGCGCCAAGGGCCATGGCGCAAGTCGCAACGCGACGACCGAAAGGGCTAAGCCGGCGCCGAGGGCCACTTTGACGCACACCTTGGCCCACCGTCGGCGCGCCCATCCGGCGGCGGAGATGGCTTGCATGGAGGCCAGGGCCAAGCCCGTCGCGAGCAGGACCCACCAGGGGCCGGGCACCGAGACGACCGCGAGCAATGCGGCCGCGACGATGAACGCCGGGAACGTGGTAGCACAGCCGATGCAGATGCGCATCCCGCCCATGCGGTACACGTCGTCGCGGTAACGTGGTGTGTCCGGATGGTGGGCAAACGCGTCACGCCACTGCACGCGGCGCAGGGCGAGGGCGCCCGCAAGACCGGTGCCGACGGAGGCGAGGCCCGTGGCGGGGGCCCCACGGCCGCCCCCCGACGACGAGCCGCCCGTCGATGTCGACGATGAACCGCAGCAGGAGCCAGACGAGCTACCGCCGGAGCTCGAGGGGGAGCCGCAGCAACCGCCCGACGACGTGGCTGGCCGGTCGGTGGAGCCGCAGCACGAACCGCTCGGGCAGACGCCGCCGGCGTGCGAGTGGCCGCAGCCGTTGCAGCAAGTCGGGTCGCCGCTGGTCTGGCAGGTGAAGTTGCACGGCTGCGGCGACGGGTGCCACGTCATGAGCCACAGCATGGCGATGACGAGCCACAAGCCCCACGTCGCGACGATGACGCAGGCGATGACGAGGGCCACCATCGCGACAGTGTTGGCCTGGTCGGCCGGGGACCCTTGCCCGCGTTGCGTGAACGCGGCAAAGGCGAGGGCGCCCGCCACGATGGGCAGGATCAGCGCCGACATGGGAACCAGGAAGAAATCCGGCGCGTCCCAATAGCCGTCCCCGGCGGCCATGAAGACGACCTCCATGAGGAGGGCGAGGATTGCCAATGTCAGGGCAGTCCAAGCGAGTCCTGGCGAGCCCGGCGCTGGCGGCGGGGTCGTGATGACGACGGGTGGCGCGCCGGGCGCGTCGACGACGGCCGCCTGGTCTTCGTCCTTTTTCACAGTGCGCTTGGCCTGACTCGCCACGCATTGCGACCGCGGCCGCCGGTGAAGAAGCTGTCGAGCGTCGGCGCCCGGTGTGCGCGAGGCAAATGGCCCATGGGTCCGCTCGCGTGCGCTGCGCGGCTCGCTGCCAGCGACAACGCGACTGCTCGCTGCGCTCGACTATTCGGCGTAGTAGCTGGCCGGATAGGGTTCCGGCTTCAGGCCCTTCCTCTCGCGGATCTGCTTCACGACCTTGCCCTGAAGTTCAGGGGCCAGGACCTCGAAGCCGAGGTTCTCCGTGGACCAGAGGACACGGCCGCCGGTGGCCGAGCGGATGGCGCCAGCGAATCCCAGCATCTCGGCGACGGGCACCTTGGCGGTGACGGTCGTGGAGTCGCCCTGCTGCTCCATGTCCTGGATGAGGCCGCGGCGCTTCTGGAACTCGCCGGTCGCAGCGCCCATCACAGTGTCCGGGACCGTCACGACGGCCTTCTGCATCGGCTCGATCAGGACCGGGCCCGCGATGGTCATGGCGCCGTAGATGGCGTTGCGCACGGCCGGGATGGTCTGCGCCGGGCCGCGGTGGACTGCGTCCTCGTGCAACTTTGCATCCGTGATGATGAAGCAGACGCCCTGCACCGGCTCGCCGGCGAGGGGCCCTTTCTGGATGGTCTCCAGGAAGCCCTCGATGATGAGCTCGAACGTCTCGTGCAGGTTCTGGATGGCCTTCGTACCGTCCACGAGCATGCAGGTGCCGTCGATGGCCTTGACCTTCTTCGTGAGGTCCTTGTGGAAGCCGAGGGCCGTGAGCTTCTCGTGCACTTCCTTCATGTGCTTCTTCGGATCGCTCGGGATCTCGTTGTCGCGCAGCGCCACGACGATGTTGTCGGGCAGCGGCTCGGCCGTGACGAAGAAGCGGTTGTGGCGGTTCGGCGACTTGCCTTCGAAGGAGTACGGCGAGACGGTCTTGACGCACTCGCGGTACACGACGATGGGGTTCGACGTGACGATCTGCAGGTTGAAGTCGCGCTCGATGCGGTGCGTGATTACCTCGAGGTGCAGTTCACCCATGCCCGACATGAGGTTCTCGCCGGTCTCCTGGTTGATCTTGACGACGACCGACGGGTCGCCCTTGGAGATCTGGCGCAGCACTTCGACGAGCTTGGGCAGGTCCTTCATGTGCTTGCACTCGACGGCGACCGTGACGACCGGGTCGGAGACGTGCACGATGCGCTCGAACGGCTCCATCTCGGGGTCCGACGTCATGGTGTAGCCGGCCATGGCGTCCTTGAGGCCGGTGAGGGCGACGATGTTGCCGCCCGTGGCCTTCTCGACAGGGATGCGGTCGGCGCCGACCATGAGGCCGACTTGCTGCACGCGGTTCTTCTGCTTCGTGCCGCCGACGTAGAGGTCGACGCCGCGCTCGACGGTGCCGGAGAAGAGGCGGCCGATGGCGATTTCGCCGGCGTGGGGATCGATCATGATCTTCGTCACCATGAACGAGACCACACCCTTCGGATCCGCTTCGCGCATCGACTTGCCGGCTGCCGAGTCTTGGTCGCCGTGCCAGATGTGACGGATACGGTACTCCTGGGCGACCTTGGGGCTCGGGATGCGGTCCGCCACGGTGTCCAAGACGACGTTCGCGACGGGTGCCAGCTTGGCCAGTTCCTTCTGCGTGTCGTTCTTGCAGTGGTTGTAGACGTCCTTGAACGAGACGCCGGACTTCTTCATGAACGGAAGCGAGACGCCCCACTTGTGGTACGCCGAGCCGAACATGACGGAGCCGTCGTCGATCTTGACGCCCCACTTGCCGCGGAACTCCTCGGGCAGGTTGCGGTTGATGAGTTCGTTGACCTTGTTGATGATCTTGATGAAACGCGCCTGCATCTCCTCGGGCGTGACCTTGAGCTCGTTCACGAGGCGGTCGACCTTGTTGATGAACAGCGTCGGGCGGACCTTCTCGCGCAGCGCCTGACGGACGACGGTCTCCGTCTGGGGCATCGGACCCTCGACGGCGCAGACCAGGATGATGCAGCCGTCGACGGCGCGCATGGCACGCGTCACGTCGCCACCGAAGTCGACATGGCCCGGGGTGTCGATGAGGTTGACGAGGTAATCCTTGTCGTTGAAGTGGTGCACCATCGAGGCGCAAGCGGCGTTGATGGTGATGCCGCGGGCCTGCTCCTCCGGGTCGAAGTCGAGGGCGCGCTGCTGGCCTGCCAGCTCCTGGGAGATCATGCCGGCGCCGGCGAGAAGGTTGTCCGAGAATGTGGTCTTCCCATGGTCGATGTGGGCCGCAATCGCGATGTTGCGGATGTTTTCCAAGTGTCCCATGACCTGGACTGCCTTTGCGATGTTGTCTTCCTTGCGTCCCATAGTGCACCAGCGGAATGTCAGCCCCAGGGGTTTCCCTCTGGGTTTGCTTGGTTCGGGGCACCTGTGGGCCCATAAAAGGGTGGCGGGTCGCAAGGCGGCGTCCGTAATCCCCCGGAACGGCCGCTGAACGGCGAGAGTCCATCCGCGAAGGCCAAAGACAGGGCTGAGGGGCCGCAAACGGGCCGCCTTGCGGCGCCGGGGGGTGGTCCGCAGCACTTGCCGTGGCGGAGCGCACATGGCGCCGGCACCGGTTTTTGACGCCGACGCCACCCGTGTTTAGACAGCGTCGACTATCCCTTGAAGCCCCTGAGCCAGCCGGTTGGCCGTTTGGGAGAGCTTGTGACGTGCGAGGCCGGCGACGGCCATGCTTACTCCATGCACGGTAACGCCGGCCGTCGTAAATCGCTCAAAGGCCGCGACTGTCCCTGGTAGCGTGTCCGGTTCTGCCAAACCCGGGTATAGCAAGACCACGGTGGTCGCTTCGTATGCCTTTGCGAAGGCCAGCGCTTCGTAGACGTCTGGCCGGGCTATGGTCCGCCTTTCGGATTCAATGGAGGCCTTGTATTTCGCATCGACCAGAAGGACTAGTGAAGTCGGTGGGCGGACCACTATGTCGGGGTGCACGAAGCGTTCGACGGTCGGGCCGCTCGGTAGGAACCGAGATTCCCCAAACAACAGTTTGCCTCGTTCGACTTGGGCCGCTCCATGGTATTGGGCGAGAAGATTTGTTAGGAACCGCTCCCAGGTGGGCGCGGTGGGCAGCATGAACCCCGGCGCCCCTTCGTGAACAGGCTTGTCAAGACTCAGGCCGCCTTGGGCAAGATACGCCTTGGCCAGGTCATAGGCAGGCTGCCAACGCGTATGCCGGGGCGCCAAGCGCGCCTTGGGGCGGCGCCCGCTTGGGCTAGTTTGGGGCTGGATTCTGCCAGCCAGGCCGCGCAGCCTTACGCGCACTGCGGGGCTCCGCACTTCGGGCTGGAGTCGGCCCAGGGCTTGGCGGATGACCTCGGTTTCCGGCGTGGTGTCAAAATGCCGAAGCCCACGCTGCCGGAACCCGTCCGGGTTGGGCTCGTGGAATGCGTCTGGCACGATCTCACCGGACACCTGGAACGAGTACCAAGAATCGCGCCGGTACTCGAACATGGGCCGCCGCATGGCTCGCTGGATTGAAGTCGCAAGGGCGGCGCCTATCGCATCGGGGATGCTCGCCGAGGTGGCCCGAAACCCCAGGGCTGAAGAAACGTCCAGCGCCCCTCTGGTCGCGATGGTCGACAACAAGAGGAAATCATCGCGCCAACTTGGGTCGGCGGGGTCAAGAAACTTGGGCACGACCTCGACCGCCGTGGTCCGGTTCAGACGAACATAACCTGCAACACCGCGCACCGTGAAAGTGTTACGCCCTTCCTCAATGACTTGGGTCTGATTCGTCGACACGCGGATGCGACGGCGCAGCCGCGACAGCAAGGCTGAAGCCAAGTTGGGGTCGCCAGACAGGCAATCGTAGGAATCGCGGCCTTTCTCCTCCCATAGAGATACGACCCGCATGGAACTCCAGTCTACGCCGCTTGACCCTGCGCCAATCGCGCCATTGACCGAAGAGCCGCAAGGACATTGGCCGGACCGATTGTTGGCCCCTCCAGGGTTGGGTAGTCTTGCTCGCCCACCGAGTGCTCCACCATTTTCAACGGCGACGTCGCAGATGCTCCGAGCACTTCGGCTTGAAGGCGGACGTCATCGAACAGGATTTCCTGGACATGCTGCTTCATCATGTGCCAGCAGGCGGTGGCAAAGGCGAGCGCGCCATCCTTGGTCGGTTCGTCGGGCGGCGTCGTCGCCATTAGCGCCCCGTGACCAAGCTGGTAGGCTGGACCGCGCACGATGGCGAGTTTGCGATTCATCTCTCGCCAGGCCGCGACAACTGTCCGGTAGATGTCCTCCGGCGTTTCGGTCCCTCCTGGTTGGGGTGGCTCGGTATCGGTCAACAGCCCCAGAAACGCTGCCAGAGCGCCTTCTTCCGGTTGGATTTCGATTGGATAGAAGCGGCGCCGGAACGCGACGTCCAACGGCGCAATGCTGGTATCGGCTTCATTCATGGCCGCCAAAATGTAGAGGTGACTTGGCAGTGCAATTCTCTGAGGCTGGCCGTCGTCCCCTACTGTCTGCATGAAGGCCGTTAGGTGCGTTTCTTCACCGGATTCGTTCAGCCGCTTGTCCACCTCGATGGCGGTGATGGCGTCACCAAAAACGGACACGGCTGGGCCACGGTTGATTTCGTCGATGGTGATGAGAGAGGCCCCGTTTGCGTGCTGCGCATGCTCCGATGCTAGGAGAAGCGTTCCCCGCGTCAAGGAGAATCCAGTTTGGCCTACGCCTAGTTTGGGAAGAATCCCGTAGACGAAGTCCCGATACTTGGTGTCCTGGTGGAACGTCATGGACCAAACCTTCGGCTGGGTGCGCGTCCTCGCGGGGAACCAATCGGGGAGATCTTCTTGCGGTGGAAACAGAACTGTGCCGCCAGGCGCGAAGGCAGTTCCTTGCCCCGCCCTCGTTGCAAAGCGTTTTGCAACCTCAGCCATGATGCGCGACTTGCCTGCTCCCGGCGGTCCCGTAAGCAAGACGTTTCGGTGCTTGGCCAACGCCCGCAAAACGGCCTCGACTTGCGTATCAATTGGCATGGTTAGACGACCTCCTGGCCCGTTTGGAGGTTGAGTGCACCAATAGCGCCCCTCTCAGAGTCCTTGAGGATTTTTTGGGCGAAATCCCGGACCCGCGAGTTGTTCTTGGAATAGTCCATGTCCAAATCGCCCCAAACCACGCCCCTGTCGTCAGCCACCAGCACGAAGAACCACGGTCGCTCCTTCTGGCGGAACTCCAGCATGTTGAGCATCCACTTGGGAAAGAGATGGATGGTGCCGATACGCATCTCTTGATCTCGCGAAGCCGTGGGGGGATGAAGGGTGAGCGCAACCTTCTCTACCGTGCCGTCCGGCTTTACGAAGTGGACGTCCTGTGTGATTCGACCCTTGTCGTCGGGCTTGGCCTTGAACACGTTCTGCGCGAGAAAGGTCCCAAAACGCTTTGGCATCCTAAGGTCGCGGGCGCCTCCGCCGGTCCCAGCGTCGTTGCTGTCGGCTTGCGTTTTGCGGACATCTCCTTCCAGGACTTCCTTGAGGAAGACCCAGGTCGGCTTTCCAGGCTTTGTCATGCGGTCGCCTTCTGAGTTGCCTGCGTGGGCACGTAGGGAGCGGCGCCTTGTTGCCGGGCGTCCTTGGCGCGGCCGGCAAAATGGTCGCTTCGGTCAACATCTTCGTGCGCCCATGCTGCGGCGAGAACAAGGTCGCGCGTAACGCTCGGCGATTCGCTCTGAATACGGGGTTGGTTGCGGTCCACCGAAGGGAAGTCATTGAGAAGAACTTCAACGTCATGAGCGGCCAACCCGTAGCCGCGAGCGACCAAGGCCTCGATGGTGCCTCGCAACATGCCAATCTGGAACAGCCGCGCTTGAGACTTCGGTCCTTCTTCATGGCAATAGCGAGCTACCTTTTCGGAGGCAACGCGGAGCGCCTTTGTGTCGTGCTCAGACAGCACTGGAAGAGGAGCCTTGCGCAGAATGAAGAAATTCACCGTGTTGGTGACGTATCGGCGCATGAACCAATCAAAGGCGAATGAGTTCCAGACCGCCACGAGTTCTTCCCATGCCACAGGGATCTCGCTAGGAAGGACCGTGGGGACCTTGTTGCCGCAAACTGTTCCGGCCGGAATCCAGGAAGCGAGCATAGTGCGTTCGTTCGTTTGTCCAGTGATGTCGCAGAACCCGACGCGGTCATGTTCCACCCGGTCCTGAAGGCGTTCGGGAAGCTGGTCCTCGTCGACCCAGAATTGCGGATGTTCTGGCCGGTTGGCATATGGCCCGAGCGGTTCCCATTCGGCCCGCCGCCCGGTGCCCGACCGAAATGCCTTGGCCCCAGCGTCGTACTGGTGAACCATGCGCCCTTCAATGAGGGCCATGTGGTCTTGCTCATGTTCCCGCCGGAAGAGGTTGCGGTGGTTGGTCATGTCGAGTTCCCGGACGATGCTGCCCGGGCGCTGCAGCCATTCCGGAACCTGTCCATGCGTGTTCATCTTGCGCAAAATGTTCAATTCCTGCTTGTTGCGAACTTCCGGAATCAAGAAGTCCGGTCGCCGAACTTCACGTCCCCTCTTCATCAGACGAACCGGTGCATTATCCTGGGCCACATGACCATTCGGCGTGTGTGGGTGCCCAAGGTCGAATGAGTCGCCAGGGGCGCTCGCGGGGCTGCCTGAGACAAGCAGGAACTTGAAACGTGAGTCGATGGGGAAGTGTCGCCCCTTGTTGTCCAGAACATCAAAGCGAAGCGCGTCCACGCCGTCGAATAGGGCCGCCCGCAACCGGCGCGTGCCTGAGTTGCGAATGAGACCCGCGGGCATTAGCACGGACATGTGCCCACGATTTTGCATCAGTTCCAGGCTCAGGGCAAGGAACGCTGAGGAAACATCGAGCTGCCCTCCTCCAAGAACGGGGAACCGTTCGCGGACAGCGTGCGAGTATGCAATGATGGAGTCGCGTTCGGTTGCAAAATTGGCCAGCGCGGCGTTTCGGACGGGCGCGCCGTAGTGGTGGTCCTCGTCGTGCTTGGCAACGTATTCGTGCCGACTTGGGCGCGGCTGTTCCCAAGGAGGATTGGCTAGAAACTCGGCCGGTGCGTCGACCAGGAAACCTTTCCATTCGGCGTCCGACGCGATCAGTGAATCGAAGGTGGCAAGATGCCGGCCCAACTTTTGGACGGTGGATGCCCGGCTTGCGGCGGAAGCCAAGGCCAGTCTCGCGCCGCGCACCGCAAGCGGGTCCCGGTCGACCCCGAAGAATCGAGTCGCGAGCGCTTCGTCAAGCTGCTTCGGCGCTTCATTCTGGAGGGCGACCGCTCGGGCAGCCAACAGGATGCCTGCCCCGCAGGCTGGGTCAAGGACAGGACCTTTGGGTTTTCCCAGAGAAGGCAAGGCCGCCACGAGGTGTTGCGCCAGACGCGAATCGGTGTAGAAGGCGCCGGCTTGACGACGTCCCGAGGAATCGCATGCACGATCTGCAAGAGCCGCGAAGGCGATGGGCGGCGGAATTCCCGTCGACTGAATCTCATGAAGGATTGCGGCGGAGGCTGCCACTGCGTCGCCCTTGCGCAGATGACGAGCGCGGCCAAAACCGTCTCCGATGCCATCAACGTCAAGCCCGGCATGCAGGGCGGCAGCATGTTCCAGAATGGCTAGCGCCTGCTCCGCTCCCAAGGAGCGGCTTGCGTTCTCGAGTGTGGCGCGGGCGGGCCAAAGGAGACGCTCGTCGCGAGTCTGGGGCTTGGTCACGGGCTGCGACCCCCCATGCGGACGTCGAAAAGGAGTTCCTCGACCGTTTCCCCGTTCTTCTTCGCATCTTGATTGGAAAGGTAGCGGCCAATGGCCCCGATACGCTTGACGGTTACTTTCCCGTGCTGCGACAGAACGTCGAGGATTGCGGATTCTGTGAGATGCCCCTCGTTGCTGTAGGACATGAGCAGTCGCCCGGCCGATAGCCCTGCGGCAAGGCGTTCGAGAGCGACCTTCGCCTTCCGTTTGTAGCAAAAGTCGCTGCTCCGCTGCTCCCATGGTCGCAGGCCTGTGATGCCTTGGACAACCGGCACGTCCTCGCAGGCCAGAGTCTCCAGGATGTGGTAGTATGCAGCATACTGGCGCTTCGTGTAGGGCGGGTCCAAGTAGACCACATCCTCGCGGGTTGTTGCGACTGCGTCTGCGTCATCACGGGACCAGGAGAAGGCGGGGGCCCCGTCAGCCCGCAAGGCTCGCGGTATAAGGCGCAAAGGCCGGAGCGCATTGGGCTGCCATTTGCTCATGAAGCAGCCATAGGTGCCTGCGATGTTCGCCACCGCGTTTGTGGCGAGCATGAGGTCAGACAAGAGAACCATGTGCTCTAGCTGCGTAATCTGGCCCAACTGTTGCCATGCCGCAATCGTCGCACGAATTGCGTCGATTTTCATTGCGTTGCTGCGCGTGAAATACATCCTCCCCGGCGCGCTGAGGTCGAGCGGGCGGCTGTATTCGCGTGCGAAAAAGCGCCGCGTAGGTCGCGCCTCGTTTAGGTCTTGAATGGCCTGAACGTAGCCGTCCCTGACCGCGAAGGGGACGTCACTTTCGCGGGCCAGTCCGGCCACGGATGTGCATACCGCCGACGACAGGTGGTCGTTGATGTGCACTCGCCATCCCGTCTGGGCCGCCCATTGGGCGACGGCACCCGTGCCTGACATGATGTCGACGAATCGCCCACCGTTCGTCGGCGCATCGCCAAGCGCACGCATGATGGCCCGCACGACGCGCGTCTTGTTGCCGAGGTAGCGGAGCCTGGACGCACCCGACGTCGGTCCGCCAGGGTTTGGTTGCGGCGCTGGCTTCGTCACCAGGACGGTGCGCGCGCGCTGCAAGCCAGAACTCGCCATGTTGGGGTCTCCATGCTTTAAGTGCCATATGGGGCTACCGTAGGGACTCAAGGCTCTCCACTCTGTTGAGTAGGATGAACCACGCGGGGAGGTCGGTGAAAGTGGTTCCAGCGACCCCGGTGCGCGATGACTCATGTGGCGTTCGCCTCGCCCAGATGCCGCGTCCGGCCCGCCGCCACGGTCATGGAATGGTAAAGCGTCCCTAGGTCGACCCACGTCGAGTCCGCCAGCGATTGGGCACCGCCGACGAAATTGATCTCGATGCCGTGCTCTACCGAGAGCACGACGAGCCGGGTGAGGTTGTATGCGATGGCCATGCAGAGAATCTCGTTGCGCTGCGCGGTCGGGTTGCTGGAGTAGATTTGGTCGCCGAGGAACGCCTTGAAGGCACGGTTGCCGGTCTCGGCGTTACTGCGGCGGTTGGCACGCGCCGCGTAGCCCTCGGGGTCGATGCGGGACTGGTGGACGTAGGCGCGATACGCCTTCGCTCGCGCACCCGTCTGGCGGCTAGGTGCGGCGTTCGCCTTGAGCTTGATTTGCGGCTCGATGCCGTGGCGCCGCGCGTACTCGTAGATGTAGTAGGCATTGTACGCCTTGTCCGCACCAAGTTCGCGCAGGTCGAGCATGATGCTCGCGCGTTCCAACAGCGGCAGCAACCACGGGGCCTCGCCGAAGGGGCCGGGTTGCGCGTAGAGCGCGGCAATCATCGTGTATTCGTAGGTCCACAGAAACTCCGCGTAGTTCCAGCGGTGTTCGCGGCGCTCGGGGCGCTTGTGGTGCTTCTCCTCGAAGAAGGCCGTGAAGTGCTGCTCCGTGAGACCAGTGCCGTCGGGATGCACGAGCGTCTCGTAGGGCTTGGCGGGCCACGTGGTCAACGCGAGCAGCTTCTCCAACAGAGTCGTCGTCTCGGAGTCGACGAGGAACTTACTCATCGTGCTCCGGCTGAAGCCACCGTAGGGGTTGTGCTGCCGGTGGTCCGCGCTCGCCATGAGGCCCTGGCTCGCGCGCAGGTTGTTTCGCCACGCGACCCGCATGATGCTCTGGTAGAGCAAACCGAAGGTCGACGCGGGCGGACGGCCGCCCTTGGGGTTGATGACGGGTGGCTCGACCATGACCGGCAAGCCTTCGCGCAGAAGTCTCCCGAGCAGCTCGGGCAACTTCGTCGGCACGAGCTTCCATGCCGCCTCTTCAAGGCCGTGGTCGCGTGCTTCGTTGCCTTTGCGGTAGACGTCGGCGGCCGTGTTTGGCGTGATGGCTAGGCCCTCGTAGATGAGGACCGCGAGGATGTGGCTGCACGGCTGGTCCTGGCTGTTGCGCTTGTCCGACGAGCATCGGAACTGGTCGCCCACGCGGCGAACGCGAACGCGCCGGCTCGGGGTGCGGAGGCTGTAGACCTCCCAACGTTCCGGGTTGACCTTGAGGATGGCGTCCTCATGGCTGAGGATTTTCATGGTGTTGGCGACCATGTTGCGCGCCAGGCTCCGGACGTCGAGGGTCACAGGCTGTGCCTCCGGTGCTTGACTCCGCCCGAGTAGCCGAGGTGCTGGTCGAGCCAATCGTTGCCGGTCGTCTCGGGCGCTGCCTCGGGTTTGGCCCAGATTCCATCCGGCAGGCTCATGGGCGGCCTGCCGGGCGGCGGCGTCTCGGGGGACTCCTCGACCTTGTGGCCGTTGGCACCTTTCAGGTTGCTGACCAGCGCAGCTAGGCCAATGCCTGCTGCCGCGACGCCTCCTGCCACGAGCCAGCCCTCGCCGGGCGCCTTGCTCGTCGGCTCCGGTGGCGGAGTCGGTTCGATCTCCGGGGCTTGCGTCAGGGGCGCCGATTGCAGGGGCGCGGGTGTCGGCGGGGTGGCCACGGGGGCGGGCGCTTGCACGGCGGTAGGCTCCGGTGCTCGCTGCCACGCCGCCTCTGCAATGCGTTGGTCCGCGCGCGCACGGCTGGCTTCGAGCGACTTCTCGGTCAACTCTTGCAGAGCACGCTTGAAATCCGCCTTCGCGTCGGTCGCGGCCGGTTGCGGCGAGGCCGGCGGCGAGGTTGGGGTCGGGCTCGCGGCCTTCCGACTGGCAGCATGGCGGTGCGCGCCGCGCACCCTTGCGCCCGCCTTGGTGGGCTTGTGGTTCGGCCCGAGGGGCATCCTCATCCCATGGGCCTGGCGGAAGGATGCATGGGTGCCGTCGTTGAAGGTCGCAAGGTGTCCGCTGCGGCCCTTGAGGCTGCGGAAGGTCCGGCCGCACGCGGGGCAGGTCGTGTCGGTCATGCTGCACGCCATTGCGCGGCAGTCCGCATAACCCGTGGACGACCCCTGGCCCCACGTGGCCCCCAGGTCTCTACCATGAAGGATAGGGTGTGGCGGGAGGGCCACATCAAGGGACGCGCATAGGTCGGCACCAGTGGTTCCAACAGGAGGGAAAGGGTGCTTGGGTGAGGGTGTTCCGGGGTGGCGCCACTGGTGCCAACCCGTGCCGACTGTCGCATATCAACAAGGTTGGCGACGGACCACGATGAAGGCTGGAGGAGCCCTCTGCACCCCTGTGCACCTTTTGCGCGGGGGTCACGTGTAGCCACGTGGGGGGCACGTTGGGTCGTCACGCGGGACCTGTTGGTGGCCGCCCAACGAATACGGATGACGTAGGTATGGGTAGGGTGGTCGACGGCCTGCTGATATGAAGAAAGGGCGAGGGCGGCGTGCGTGCTCTCCTGTTGGATGCGTCCATACCCATCCTTACCCGACCCATGGGTGCGCGTCATCGGAGACCCGGTGGCTTCGCCTCCAACCTATACTGTCGCGCACCCGTCGCGTACTGTGGGGCGCGCAACAGGAGGAAAACGCGTCCTCGGCCTTCACCCTTGAAGGCTCGCGGACCCCGCGCTTGATAAACCGCATTTGAAGGGTGCATGGTCCCACTACCCCACACGGTTCACCAAAGGGTGCACAGGTCACCCAAGCGCCGGGCGCGGGCGGGCAAGCGTGAAGACAGCACCCTTCGTGGTGCGGACCCAATGCCGCGAGTCAAGGGTGCTGCAACGGTGCTTCACGTCAAGGGTCCAGTCGTATTGGACTGGGGCAACGGCATCCGAATCCAACTCCCGCCCGCGGGCGTGATGGGTGCTCCCGCACCCATCGCCTCGCCTGCCCGCAAGGGTGCTGGGCGCCCGCCCAGCGCGGCCACACTTGCCTTGCGTGACGCGATGGCCAAGGATGCCCAGTCAGAGCACCCTCGAAGTCGAGCCCACTACCTCGCCGTGCTACAGGGCGCTGGTGGCCCCGTCTCACCCAACGCGGCGGGCATCATCATCAACCGGGAGGCCAAGCGTGCGTTCGGTCACCCATTGGGAAGGGGGAAGGCCAAGGGTGCATCCAAGGGTGCTCGCCGGGGTGGGCGCCAGGCGTCCCCGGCTACGGCAGCCTTGAGGGCGAAGCTCGCCGAGGATGCCGCGAGGGGTGAGGTGCGGGATGCACCCTTTTACGTACGATGGGTCGTGACCAGCCCGGCGTCAAACTCGGGTTGAAGGGTGCTCGGCCAATCGCTTACCGCGAGCTTCGGACTGTCCGCGGGTGAACCAGCGGCACCCTTGTGGTCAGCTTGGAGGGCGGGCTTGCTAGGGCAGAACGTATCCAAGCGTGAGGAAGAGGGCGCCGCCTCCGAGCCATGCGGGCACCGTGAACTTGATGCCGTTGCCAAGGTCGACCTTGGAGATCCCGATGGCGAGATGACCAAGTCCGCCGAGGACCAGAATGGCGATACCGATGAGGGAGAACTCGAACGCCATGATCTCAGGCCCTCTTGGCGTACGGGCTGTTCAGGGACAGGCCGGCTGAAAATGCGCTCAGCGGGTTGTC
Source organism: bacterium (assembly GCA_040390065.1). Taxonomy (GTDB): domain Archaea; phylum Thermoplasmatota; class E2; order JACPAO01; family JAHFTW01; genus JAHFTW01. The sequence continues at coordinate 15,651 of JAZJZE010000043.1, forward strand.
GGCGGGGCCATCGTCCTGCAAGGCCTTGCGAAGCTGGCTCGCGATTTCGGCCTTGTAGGTTTCCAGTTTGGGCACCAGGGTGTAAATGGTCCCAGTGTCAATCCTGACGACGCGCGTCTGCTGGATGTCGAAGGGAATCTTGTCGGCTGCCCGGGCGATGTGGATGGTGGGCAACCGGGCTGCATGCCGCAGGCAGAGCTCATAGAAGACGTTCGGGTTGAGGAATGAGAGGTCGGCGATGACGACCTTTGCGCGAAGGGTGTGCTCGAAGGTCTGATGCCCAATCATTCCTGCCTTGCCGATTGCATCGGCGCGCACGACCTGGAGACCCAACGGTTCGACGGCGGGCCGCACGATTGCTTCCAGGAATAGGTCGGAGTGCATCCGCTCCTCGGAACCTTCCTCCCCGATTGGTGCGATGTAGAAGCACGTCTTCTCCCACGCCACGTCGGGCGCTGCGCTCGAAGCAGTCCCAGATGCGAGTGCCGTGTCCCGCGTTTCTGGGGTGCGGGATTGAGTCGGCGTCGCCTTGGGCGTCTCTTCGAGGATGTGCTCAAGGGTGACGAGGCGGTCGGCACCAGCCAGGGTGCGAAGGGCACCCACGAACTTCGCGTTCGTCACGAAGGTGTCAACGCATTCGTCCTGGGCATCCGGTTCAACGCCAACCTCGGCAAGGGCGTCCTTCATGACCGCCTTCGCGGGGAGTTTGTTGCCCTTGAACCGGTCGTGCAGGATGCGGAAGGGCTCGACGTTGGTGATGGCGAGCTTGAACCTTGCTTGCGCCTTCGCATAAGCGGAAGCATCGGGGTCTGTTGCAGTGCGGCCGTCAGGGGTCAGTTCGAGCGTCTCTGCACCGTAGCCGCCGGTCGTGATTCCGTACCTTCCGGAGCTTGTGATGAGGGCTCGTGTTTGGCTGCTGTCCGGCGACTTCTTCATGTTATCCAGGAGGGTGATGCGCCGTACCTGCTGTCCGGACGCGTGCTCCTGGATGCCGTTGCCAATCTCCAGGGCATCCTCGAACGTTTCCGAGGGGAACGGGCGAGTCGTGCGCTTGCGGCGGGCCTTGACGTCGGCCGCAGTCTCCGGCAGCGGAGCAGCTTCCAGCACTGTGGCGCCGAGATGGCCGTTGGTCGTAGGGGTGGGCGTGACGGGGGCTTCGTTGTCGGACATGGGATTGTTCTCCATGGTGTTCACCTCCGGGAGCGCCAGGGCCTTGAGGCAACTAACGGACCCGTGAGTGAAACCACCACCCGCGGACCCGTTATGTAGGTTGTACAAGGGTACTATCTGTACAAGACGAGCAGTCTCAACGTCTCGCTAGGCCGGAGAGTTCATCGCGGGCCAACAGGGCGAAGGTGGTTCCTGGTTCGGTAAGGACGACCAGCCGCTCCAGGCCCTTGACTTGTGTCTCAACGAGCCGTCTCTTTTCGAGGTCGGCCAACCTGGTGCGGAGGCGCCCTAAGGCCTTGCTGTGGAGTGTACGCAAAGTACCCATCGGCTTGCGTGTTTTCGGCGTGCGCTGTTCGGCTCGCTTCGTCTGCTTTAGCGCGTGCCGCTTGGCCACGGTCGACGGCAGCAAGTCGGCGAAATCCTCCATGGCTGCTTCGGGGTATGGGATCAGATGCTCAAGCAGTTCGCTGCGCGTGGCGCGGCCTCCCTTGTTGAGGAGAAACGCAAGCACCTGCCATTCGTAGCGTTCTAGGTGCACAAGGGGGATGGCGGGAATTGCAAGGACATCGCGTAGGCCAACTGACATGCCATGGCGTTCCCACAGGTCCTGACGCTTCTTGGGGTCGCTTTCCCGCTCCGTGTACTTCTCCGGCTGCACGTAGTAGAGCGAGACGAGGCCCGTCTGTTGATATGCCATGCCGCCTAGGCCGGCGGCAAACGCACCAATCTTTGAGCCGGAACTGATGTTGATGCGAACCTGATTGTGGCCTCGGTAGGCCTCAAGGTGGCATAGCTCAACGACCTTGGCCAAGGTGTTTTCGAATTCGACGCTCCTTCCGCCTTCTGTCTTTGCGATGGGGTGGGTCTGGACCTCCAGGCCCAGCTTTTCCAACTCCGCAGCCACCCGTTCGGGGAATCCAAGGCCGCCCTTGGGGTCAGGGACCACCAGATGCACACGGTTGGCGTGTTGCCGGCGGTTGTCCTTCAACTCGGCCATGAAGGGCAAGACCGCACGGTCGAACTCCCACCCAATAGGAAGGACATGGACAACGACGTGCCTGCCCTTCATGGGTGCGGAAGGCGTCGATGGTATCTACAAGGCTGCCGAGTCGACATGGCGCCTGGACAAGGACGACATCGAGAGTCCGTCCGGAAACGGCCCGGGTCCAGCCGGATAGGCCCGGTCAAGGGGGCGGTTCAAAGACGCCGCCGGGTCGCAAGGCGGCGTGCCATGGGTTCAAGACCCTGGCTGGCTCGGAACTCGCGTGCCTCTCGTCTGCCCGCGGTGCGGCACCATGGTGCAGTTCCCTCCGGGGACGGTCCCTTGGTGTCCGACCTGCGGTTTCACGGGCCCCCTTCCATCCCCGCGGCCGGCGCAACCGGCGGCGCCGCCCCCTTCGGCGGCATCGGCACGCGCGGCGCACCCGCCGTCTCCCCCGGCCTCGCCGGTTCCGACCGTTCGGCCGCCGCCGGCCGGGCCCCGTGCGCCGCCGGCCCGTGAAACAGGTGGCAGGCCAGCGTCGGCCGGCACGGCCCCGGCGTCCATGAACCCGGCGCGCACGGGAAAGGTGCGGACCATGGTTGTCGCTGCATTCGTCGCTGGAACGCTCTTGGCCAGTGGCGCCTGGGTGGCCGTTCTCTTCCTTCACAAGGATAGTCCCTCGATTCCGGGCACTGCAGCCGCGCCGGCTGGATTATTGGCGGACGTGCGGGCCGCGTTGGCAGGCGAGATTCCTGATGTGACGGAGGTCCACGGCACGCTTGCGGACATCGTTTACGCGGGCGCCCCAGACTATTCCTACAAAGTGTCGCCGCGGCCGGTGCATCTCGTCTACGGCGCGAACGGTGTGCAAGTTTTCACCTCATCCTGGACGGCCATTGACGGCCCGACCGGGGCCCGGACATGGTGCGCTGATGGTCTCCTGTACATGGTGTGGGGCGCGGACTGGAATACCACGTCGCGGGCCACCTCGATTGTCAGGGAGGAATACTCGGCCTCTGGCTGCAGCATCCACAAGGCCCTCGATCCGGACCGGTGGTCGGACGACCTTGCAAACGCAACGCCGACATCCGTCAGCCCAATGGGGGACGGATTCGTCGCCACGGCGACGTCGGTTCGCGGTGCGTTCAACGTGACCTTCGACGGCGCGATGCATGCCGCGCGCGTGCAGGTTTTTGGCGTGGCGGGTGAGCCTATTGCGGACCTGTGGGTCGAGAGAGGGATGCGACAGGCCGTTGCCCTGCCGCCGGGAGAGCGGGTGCCCATGTACGTGGACGTCTGCTCCTCTTCTGGGGCAACGGAATTTTCGTGGCGACTGGGGCGCCTGCCGTTCTCCCTGCCCTTGCGGGACCTGCACTTTACCTACGTCGAGGCGGGCAACCGGTCGGGAAGTGTCGGGTCGCGGCACTCCTTCCAGGTCGGTGACCCTGCCGACGCGAGCGGGTCGTGGCTCGAGTACAAGGACGTGGACGCCGACGCGCGGCTATCGAAGGGCGATGTCGCCGTCCTGCATCACCGCAACGACGGCGGTCGCGGGGCCGAGAGACTCGACGATGACTGGTCGGGAAAGATGGCCCCGGAGACACACGGGTCATGTCCGGCCGGCTCATCCTGAGCGCCACCTTCCGGAAGCCGGTGGAGCGAGCGTTGGTGGCCGGCCTGCCGCCCGCGACGTCCACGTTTCAACTCCTGACTACGTTCCTTAAGTAAGCACCCAGAGCGTTCGTGCACGATGGCTCCTACCATCAAGACCCTGACCGCGCTGGCAGCCCTCCTCATGGCATTGCCCAGTGCTTCGGCGTTGGCTGCGACGCACGCGGCCGACGCCGCCTTGCCCCCCTCCCTCGACCCGAACGCCCTTCTTGCCTCGGCCGGCGGCCAAGCCGACTCTGGCGGGAAGGCGGCGACCGACACGCTTCGTGCCGTGTCCGATACCGCAGACCGTGCCACGGGCACGCTCGCCGTCGCGACGCAGCCCATCCTCGACCTGGCGACGAACAGCTTGTCATGCCGCCCCGCCGTCCACGTCAAACTCGACTGGTTCGGCGGCCGCGTCACGGACTCCCGCGACGGCTCGGGTTCGTTCCTCGTGCCCTACACGCTGGTCTCCAAGCAGACGATCCAAGTGCCGCGGCTCGAGACGGTGACGGAGACCGTGTGGAGCGCCGGCAGCGTGCTCGACGCCTTCGTCGCACCCATCACACGCACGACGACCCGTGTCATCGGCGACGACGTGCAGACCGTGGTGACGCAGACGCCCGCGGACCTTTGGGCGATGGCCTCATGGCGCGAGGACTACATCGTGTGGTCGGCCTACTATGACGACTGGTACGTGAGCCCGCTTGCGTCGCTGCCGGCGACGCCGGGCATGAGCCATGGAGCCATCGAGTTGCAGTGCGATCCATCGGCGGTCATCCTCGGCTCGGTCCCCGACCCGTGGCGCGCCGGCGTCGACACATACTGCTTGTGCGCCAGCAGACCCGTCGACGGCTGGTACGTCAGCATCGTGTCGCTCGACGTCAACCTCGCCAACGCGCAGCAGTACCGGACGGCATGGGCGTCGCCCGCGAGCGCCCCGACCGTCGTCGCCGACGCCGCCATTGCCAAGGCCGGCGTGCTATCGTTCACGCCGGACCAACTGGCCCGTCAGGCGCAAGACCGCGCCGACGCCGGCCGGCCGGATGCCCCGACGGCCAGCCGCGACCCGGCAATCGCGCCCCAGACGAGCACGTGCTCGACCCTGAACGTGCCGTTGTCGACGGGCTTGATGCTGGGCACCCTCGGCGTCTCCATCCTCGCCGCCCTCGGCTTGGGAGCCCACCGCATTGTGCGCCGCAAGGCGTGAGGGCCGAACGCCGCCTCTTCCCCTCCTTCCTGCATCGTCCGGCACCACCGAAGCGATGAAGCGGCCCGCCGGCCTCGCACGCCCGTGTCCTCGAAGACGCGCTGGTTCCAAGAGCGCTCCAAAGAGGGCTACTACCGCATGGCCAAGAAGGAAGGCTACCGGGCGCGCTCGGCGTACAAGTTGCAGCAGATCAACGAGAAGTACCGCATCGTCTCGCGCGGTGCTGCCGTGGCCGATCTCGGCTGCGCGCCCGGCGGCTGGAGCCAAGTCCTGGTCGAAGCCGTGGGCCAGGACGGCGTCGTGGTCGGCGTCGACCTGCAGCGCATGAAGCCCATTCCGGGAGCCCGCTTCATCCGCGGCGACTTCACGAAGCGCGAGACGCATGCCAAACTGGCCGAGCTCCTTGCCGACGCGGGCCGGGACCGCCTCGATTGCGTCCTCTCCGACATGGCCCCCGATATGTCCGGCAACTACGAGCTCGACCAGATCCGCAGCATCCAGCTCGCAGAGATGGCCCTCGACTTCGCCGGTCACCACCTGCGGCCGGGCGGCCACTTCGCATGCAAGGTCTTCGAGGGCGCCGACTTCCAGCAGTTCCGCAACGAGGTGCGCACGCGCTTCAAGGGCCTCTACCAGTTCCATCCGCCGGCGAGCCGCTCGTCGTCGAGCGAGATTTACGTCATCGGCAAGGGCTTCAAGCCGGAGAAGGCAAGCGATCCCGAGCCGGACGACGAAGCCGCCGACGCCGACGATTAGGTCGCGGGCGTGGGGTCGAACCGAGCCAGTGCGCCACAGAGGATGGCGTAGGCACCGAGCGCAACATGCAGGCCGTTGAGTGCGGGAGTCAGGGCAAGAAACGCGTACCCCGAGCTGGCCGGATCGCTCCACACGGCGAAGCCGGCAATGCCGAAAACCAGGTAGAAGCAGCCGAAGATGATGGCAAACAGGCGCACCGTCGGACCGGGCAACGTGGCGAAGCCGAAGAGCACCGCGGCGGCGGCCAGGACGAGGTGGGTCAGATCGTGGGCCCAGGTGAAGTTCACCAGGCGGTTGCCGTAGCTGAGCGCGTAGGCTTGCCCGACCATGCCCATCAGCAAACCAACCGCGGCGATCCCGGTCAAGGCGAAGGCCGAGATGCGGAAGAACATCACAGGCTCGAGCAGGGTCGGCAAGTGGTTCGTCGTGCGCGGGTACTCAGGCATCCGCATCCGGGTCGGTTGCACTGGCCGCGCCGCGATAAACATTGGCGATTGGCCACGGCAACGTCTTGAACGGCGCGCGGCCTGCGCCATGCGTGCGCCTTGGCGCGGCCCTTGCCCTCATGGTCCTCGTCGCACCATGGGCTTGCGCCGCCCCGGCCGATGACGCGGCGGCGCGCGGCCTGGTCTTTCTGGCCAGCCTCCCTGCGGACGGGCAGATGGCGCCCTACCTCGTCGAGGCGGCGGTGGCCACGGGCCTGGACCCGCGCGCGTGGCCGTCCGGGCACGCTGCACTCGACGACGTGCCGCGCAATGCGAGCGGCCAGGCCGCGCTCCGGCCACTCTACGCGTTGGCGCTCGCCGGCGCCGCGCCGAGCGACGGGCCCGGCCGCATCCTGGCCACGTTCCGCGACGGTCAATTCGGCGACGCAGCGCTGCGCAACGACGACGCGTGGAGCATCCTCGCGCTGAGTGCCGCGCACGCAAGGGACGAACGCATCGGCACGGCGGCCTTGCGACTTGCTGCCCAGCAGGATCCGCAAGGCGGTTGGTCGTGGAGCGACGGTGGCGCCGCCGACGTGGACACCACGGGCATGGTGCTCGAGGCGCTGCGGGCGGCGGACCACCTCGATGCGGGCGTGGTGCAGCGGGCCGCGTCCTGGCTTGCTGGCCAACGCGTACCCGGCGGCGGCTTTCCTTCCGAGCCGGGCCAGGCCGCGAACTGTGACTCGACGGCATGGGCAATCCGGGGTCTGCGCGCCGCCGGCGCCGCCGTTGCAGCCGAGACCTGGACCTATCTGGTTGGCTTGCAGCAAGCAGACGGGGGCTTTGCGTACCAGGTCGGCGGCACGTCGAACGCCCTGTGCACGGCCGAGGCCGTCACCGTCCTAGGCTTGGCGGGGGCACGTGCCTCATCTGCTCCGCCCCAATCGACGCCGATGGTGGCGCCACAATTCATCCTCGTGGGACTCGGTGCGATGGTCACGCTGCGACGGGGGCGCGCGGCAAGGACATGGAGCGCCAAGCCCGCACCGTCGCCGGCGTGGCGGCGGCAAACATGACTGCGTTGGCGTAGGCCGGGATGAGGTTGAACAAGAGGCCGCCGACAACCAGCGCGGACAGGCCGCCGGGGGCGCCGCGGGCTTCGGGCAGCATGAGCCAAGTGACGGCGTCGCTTGCCAGCGAGAACAGCATCGTCGCGCAGAAGCCGGCCGCCGCCGCCGTGAGCCGTGCAGACCAAGCATCGAGGCGTGAGGGTCCCGTCCAGTCCAGCCCACGCAGGACTCCGCCGAGAAGGCCAAGAAGGGCCATGGCGGGGACGTTGACGAACGATGCCGGCAGGAGGCCGGTGAGCATCACGTCGGTCGTCGCCATGGCAAGCGCGCCAGCCCACATCCCGACGCGGGGGCCGAAGAGGACGCCGCCCAGGAAGACGATGGCGTACGTCGGCGAGATGTTGGCGACCGTGAAGGCAAGCCGCGCGGCGGCGGCAACGGCGGCCACGGCGATGACGGGCGCAAACGAGGCGTTCGTATCCATGCCGGCAAGGCGTAGCGCGTCTTTGCGTATCTCGGCCCGCCGTAGCCCTGAGGCAAACAACGGCGGCAGCAGGCGCGCGACACCGTTGGGCCGCAACTTGCGCCGGCCATCGAGACGCTGCGCGGCCAACACCCGACGCGCATCCTCGCCCACACCGTGAGCGGCCAGGACGACGGCAGCCATGAAGGCGGTTGCGCGGCGGGGCAGGCGAAGGCCATCCAGGATGACGGTTGCCGGTGCCCGGTCGAGGAGGGCGAAGTTCACGGCGACCGCCGCACTCAGACGGGTCGCGACGGCGATGCCGGTGGCCGCCGCACTGGGCGAGAACGGGACAGGACCAAGCCACGACAGCGGCGGCTGACGGATGACGAAGCCGAAGAGGATTGCGTCGAAGGCCATGGTGGTGGCAGCAAACAGCAGCAGCCCCAGGTGCCCTTTCCGCCTGGCAGCGAGCGCGACGATGCCGACGGCTGCGACGATCGGCACGGCCAGGGCGAGGGATGCCGCGGTCAGTGCGCCAGCGATGGCCACGAAGGCGAGTGCGACAGGACGCTTCATGGGCCCCCCATGGAGATGCGGCTCTGCGCGGCGGCGATGATTTCGGGGTCATGCGTCGCTGCCAGGATGCACGCCCCCGCCTCGATGCGTTGGGACATGAGGCGCGCAAGGCCCGCGCGGCCGGCGCCATCCAAATGAGCCTCGGGTTCGTCCAGCAGGTAAAGCGGCGCCGGCCGCCCCAGCGTCTTGGCAAGCGCCACGCGTTGGGCTTGGCCGCCGGAGAGGGCCAACGGATGGCGTGCCGCAAGCGCAGCCGGCACCAGGGCCGCGCGGACCTCGGCGTCGGCGTGTTCGAGCTCCTGGTCGACCGTGTCGCACGTGAACAGTTCGCCGGCGCGGGGGAGCAGGAGTTGGACGTTGTGCCCGGGTTGCGGCGTGGCCCCGCGGACTCGGGCGTTGGTCGCGCCGAGGAGTCCTGCGAGGTGCAGAAGGAGGGTGCTCTTGCCACAGCCGTTCGGCCCCACGACGACGTGCAGGCCCGCCGCAAGAGCCGTCGCCGGAAGTGGCACCTCACCGTCGCCGCGCCGCACGGTGCATCCGGGAAAGCGCAAGACGGCCTCTCCCGCGCCACGTGCGATTGGCGGCAGCGGGGCCAGGGCAGTGCCGCCGAGGTCGATGCGCGCCGTCGCCAGGGCGTCGAGGAAGTCGCCGTGATCAGCCGCCACGACGGCGCCATGTTGCCGCGCGCGCATCACGAGGCGAACCAGGCGGGCCCGGCGCTCGTCGTCGAGTCCCTCCGTCGGCTCGTCGAGGAGCAGGAGGCGAGGCGATCCTGCCTCCGCGACCAGGAGCGCCACGTTGCGGGCCTCGCCGGAAGACAGCGTTGCGATGTCGCGGTCGCCAAGGTGGGCCGCCTGAGGGGGCACGGTCTTCCCGCGCAACCGGAATTCGCCGCTCACCGTCAGGCCGACGAGCCCGTCCCGGGCATCCTGTTGGGCCACGTGCACGAGAGTGAGCAGCTCGCCGGCGCGCAAGCTCGACGGGTCCCTGCCGGCCACGTGCACGGATGCGGCGGCCAGGGGCGACGGGAGTCCGGCGAGCAGGCGCAGCAGGCTGCTCTTCCCCGAGCCGTTGGCGCCGCGCAGGACGACCAAGTCGCCGGCGTGCACATCGAGGTCTACGGGCCCGGACGCCGCGCGGAAGCCGCGTACCACTGCGATGGGCGCATCAGGCATGGCGCTCCGGCGCCTCGGCCAACTCGACCGCGACGCGGCGCAGGGTCACGTCGTTCTGGCGCTCGAAGCCGGACAGGACTTCGGCGAGCCGGTCGCGCGAGGCAAACAGCAGGACGTCGAGGCCGCGCTCCGCCGCGTTGAAGGCTGCGCGGTCGGCGGCGAACTCGAAGTCGAGGCGCAGGAGGCCGGCCTTGGCAAGACCGCGTGCCAGGATGCGGGCGCCGGTCCCATGGGCGCCGACCTTGTGCCAGGCGCTCCGCCGGACGTCGGTGGCGAGGCGGGCCGTGTCGATGCGCGCGATGCCTCCTTCCGCTGGCGCCGGCAGCGACACCACGCGCAGACGGCCGGGCTCCAGGCCGACCATGCCCTTGAGGTCGGCGACGATGACCTCTTCGCCCCGCTTTGCGTCGTTGCGGGCCCGGCCGCGGCTTGCAGCGTCGCGTCCCGGTCGTGCCTCGAGGTCGCCGTCAGCCATCCAGAGTCCCACGTCCTGGCCTGCCTTGACGGGCGCCGCGGCCACGGCGCTTGTGACTTGGATGACATCGAGGGGGCTGGCAAGTGACGCGACGGCGTCGCGCAACTGGCGCACGCCTTCATGGAGAGATTGCAGGCCGCGGGCAGTCGGCGCGGCGCGTCCGTCCTCCTGGGCAAGAAGCCCGTCCTTTGCCAGGCCTTTGGCGTGCATCGAGACCGCCTGGACGGTGACGCCCAGGCGCTTTGCCACATCGGACAGCGTTGCGCCGGGGTTGCCGTCCAGCGTGGCGAGGATCAAGAGCCGCGTCGTGCCGGTGCGGTCGCGCAGCGTGCCGTACGGGTCCATGCCGTGGGCAACCCTTTTGCCGTTTCAACTCTTGGTGAGCCCCATCAATCTGGATTGAGCATGTCCGACATAGCCAGTTCTGCCTCGACGCGCCGCTTTGGCGCAGCCATGCTCCTCGTCGCCCTCGTCGTCGCGGGTGCCGTGTGGATCGGGCACCTGAGGCCGGCCGCCAACAGCGGCGACGCGGGCAGCTACGAGGTGAGCGTGGTGGGCCCCGATGGTCCGTGGTGGAACGGCACGGTGCGCGTCGCCTCGGGGGCAACGGTCCTGGATGCCACGCGCTCGGCCGCGGCGCACAACTTCACGCTCGACGTGCAAGAGCAGGCTCTCGGCGCCTACGTGCGCGGCATCGGGCCTTACTTCGAGACGCGCACCGGAGGCTGGAACTTCTGCATCGATTCCGGAGCCGGCTTTGTCTGGGTCGGCGTGGCGGCGGACCAGCGCCCGCTGCATCGCGGCGAACGCATCCAGTGGCGTTGGGCGGAAGGCGGCAGCGAAGTCTGTTAGGGCATTGCGCAGATGCCTTCCAGTTCGTCATCCACCTGGATGCCCCGCAGATTGACTTGACCCCTTTGCTCAATCCGTGGAATCTGCTCCCAGTCCGTGCCATTGCAAGACGTGCAAGAGCTCACCAGCACGATGCCCAACATTTCAGCGGAATCTGTGGACAAGGGAGCGTTGCATTGCGCAGATGCCTTCCAGTTCGTCATCCATCTGGATGCCCCGCAGATTGACTTGACCCCTTTGCTCAATCCGTGGAATCTGCTCC
>JAZJZE010000043.1:26825-35851 GCA_040390065.1 bacterium
CAGTCCGTGCCGTTGCAAGACGTGCCAGAATTCAGCAGCAAGCACCCCGACGTCCCCGTGAAAACGGTGGACAAATGGGCGCGCGCACGCCCGCCTACGGGTAATCCGGGCCGAGCACGCGACTTGCCTCGGCCTCTGGTTCGCGCAACCGCAGGTGGAAGACCACGACGGCCTCGACGAGGGCGATGGCCTGGGCGCAAAGGACCACGATCAGGGTCAAGGCGAGTTGGCCGAGGGCAAGGCCGACGGCGGCAACCGTCACCATCTCGTCGCGGCCAGCAATCGATGCGATGAACGGCCGGATCGGGCCATGCCGCGCGACCGCCATCGGGCCAGGCAGGCGACGCGTGGTGAGCAGGTGCGTACGCAGCAGCAACGTCTCGGCCGTCTGTTCCACGGCCCGCCGCACGAGCCAGGTCGCGGCGACGGCCACGGCGACGATGGGCAACCAATAGACGGGCAGCACGACCCAGGGCGCGAGGGGGTGATGCAGGCCGCGTACCGCGAGGATGCCGAGGCCGACGAGGATGGTGAGCTCGACGAGGCGGTCGACGACGACGCCCAGGAAGAGGGTCCATGGGCCGGGCGCGCCCTTGCGCTCGGCAAGCAGCAGGTCGGCGCGGTCGAGAAGGAGACCTGCGTAGACCATCGCGGCCCCGGCCAAGACGTGGACGAAGAGCCCGTCCGCCATCGTCGCCACGCCGAGGACCGTCACCGTCAGGCTTTGGATGGAGAGCTGGCCCGGGGCGAAGCCCAGGACGCCGAAGAGTTTGGCGATTGGCGAGGCCAACGCGCGGTGGAAGGCAGCAATCGGCGTCATCGTACGCGCCACGGTGCGCGGCCGGTTGAGCGCCGCGACGACGGGGTCGATGGGTTCGCGCCGGTTGGCCCGGCCCCCTGCTTGCTGCGGCATGCGGGCTGGGGCCGCGAAGTCGGCGCCCGGCAGGATGACGTCGGCCGCGGCGGATGCGCCAAACAGGGAGGTGCGAAGGCGGCGGGGCTTGGCTGTCGCGCCGGACGGCGCATGTGCCGTCGGTCGCCCGGAGGCGGCCGCTGGATTGGCCGCGCTATGCGTGGCTCGCATCCCTTCCACGACAGCCGTTATTCTCCACATGAAGAAAGGGTCATCGGTTTGATTTGTGCGACGTTTGTCGCCCCTGGGAACGCAAGAAAGCCCTATGGTTTCCGATGGAAAACGGCTTGGGGCGAGTGCGCCGGCCGCCCGACGGAATGCAAACCCTCGAATGGAGTGGCGGCCGTGGACAAGGCGTGCAGAGGTGGGCCCTCGGCGTCGTCGTGGCCGTCCTCATCGGCGCATCCCTAGGTGCTGGCTACGCCTGGAAGGACCGGTGCTCGCACACGCCGTGGGACAACGACTGGCAGTACCACAACTACTGCTACAACGACATCCTGCCCCTCTGGTTCGGCGGCGACGAGGAGCGGGAGGGCAAGATCCGTCACATGCATGACGCCCAGCACGACAACATCCCCTTCCTGCAAGCCTGGACCGAGTACCCCGTTGGCACCGCCTTCTTCACCTACGGCGTCGGCCTCGTCACCCCCGTCTTCGACGCCGCCGTCGGCTTCGTCCAGGTCCTCGTGTTCCTCGCCGTCGCCGCACCCGCCGCGGCACTCATCCTGCGTCGAGCCGACGTCCCGCCTCGCAGGATCGTGGCATGGGTAGGCGGTGGCTGCGCCGGCGTGCTCGCCATCTTCGCCGTCGCGGCGTACTCCAGTCGCGCCGACTTGCACCCCGGACAGCGGACCAACGAACTCCTGCCCTACATGGAAGTCACGTTCATGCTGCTCACCGGCGCCGCCGTGGTCGCGTCGTGGGCCCTCTGGAAACTCAAGCTCAGCCCCGCTCGGATGGTGTTCTGGGCCGTCGCGCCGCCGCTCGTCATCCATGGGCTCACGAACTGGGACCTCCTAGCCGTGGCCCTTGCAGCCTGCGGCTGGTGGGCTTGGCGCAGCGACCGCCCGTTCCTGGCGGCATTGTTGCTCGGCCTTGGAGGCTCGGCCAAGCTCTACCCGGCGTTCTTCCTTCCCTTCCTGTTCCTTGCCGCATGGAAAACCAAGGGCTGGAGGGCAACGACGCCCATCGTGCTCGGCGGCGCCATCGGCGTGGTCCTCCCCAACGCCCTCGTCGCCGGCGTCGCGTGGGACAATTGGTCGGCCATGTGGATGTTCCAGGCGCATCGCGCGCCCGACTTCGAGACACCATGGGCCACGGCCGTCCAGCCCTTCGTCCACTGGCTGACCCCCAAGTACGACAACCCGGACGGGTGGACGGCGTTTGCCGGCTACTTCGGTACCGCCGCCATGGCCGCTACAGTCGCCTGGATGGCCCACCGCGTATGGCGGCGCGGTCTCGACCCGCTGGTCGCCGGCGGCGTCCTGACCCTCGTCTTCCTCCTCGTCAACAAGGTGTACTCACCGCAATACACGCTCTGGGCGTTCCCCATCCTCCTCGCGTTCGGAGCGTCGTGGACTCCCATGGTCCTCTTCGTCGCGGCAGACGCGGCCAACTTCTTCGTGCGCTACAACTACCTCTCGACCATTCCCCCGGGTGTCCGCGACGATTGGCAACCTTGGCACCAGTCGGACTGGAGCCACGCCTTGGTGGACTTGCGGTGGCTGTTCCTGGCTTGGGCGACGTGGAGCGTGCTGGCCCGCTGCGGAGCGGTGCGGAATCCAGCATGGGCGAGCCGGCACAGGACCACGGAATCCGCCGGGACGACGGCGCCCGTTCAACAGCCGCCTACGGCCACGGATCGATAGGATCCTTGCATTGGTCGTCGTTGAAACGGTGCAGGGTGCCTTGGGCGTCAACGCCGTCCGAGATTTCGCCCGTGCCGAGATATGGACTGCCTTGTCTTGCCTCAATCATGGGCGAATACACGTGGCCAGGTACGGCCGTCGTGGGTGGTCCCAACTGCCGGGCGGATGTCTTGAAGTCCAGGAGCGAAACATGACCACCTGAGACCCATGCATACCGATACGTGATGGGGTCGTCAGTTGGATAGATATTTGGTGCCGCAACCGAAGTCTGAATGTCCGAGCGCTCGCCGCCGTCCGCAGCCCAGGACCAAGTCATTGTCCACGCAGCTGGTTGCTTGTCGTAGACGTACGACATGTTGGCGTAGAAGGCCGGCATCTGCAGCTCATTGCGTGCATAGTTCACGACGGCCGGGTCATCGATGTAAATGGCCGCTAGGGCGTCAAAGTAGTCCCATTTCCCGCCCAGCCGGCACGAGTCGGGCATTGTCTCGTTGGTGTGGGTGTTCAGAATGAACCGGACTGGCCGTTCAAATGGGCCCAGGCTCATCCGTTCACAAGCCCGCGCTTGAATCCGGGATTCGCTCCCGATTCCGCCCGGTTCTGGCGGCCATGTTCCGGGTGGGTGCGCGGGGTTCATGCCTTCCGCCCAGACCATTGCAGTGTCCAGGCCGACACAATTGTTCCACATGGGAAACCGAATTGTGGCGTTTTCGTCGATGAGCGGAGCCGGCTGTGTTGCATCCGACGCGGATGTCGACGACGACGAGACGTCGGACGGGCGTGAATCAACACCTGAACGGTGTAGCTGAGAAGTGCCGGTGCAACCGGCGGCCAGGGCGAGGACGCAGACGAAGGCAACGGCGCGGGGCGTTCTCATTAGCATTCGCCCCGTGCCGCCGAGGGCAGCAGGCTGACCACGTATCCGCCAAGTCCGTAGTCTCCCGTATACTCTTGGTCGCCCGGGATAATCCAAATCCAGCCGTAGTCATTCCGTAGGTTTCCCGTGCTTGCCCGGTAGTCGCCTGGCTTGGGCCATGCAAGTACCGTCGGAATCTTGAATTGGATGCACAGGAATCCGACGCCGAAGTAGCACGGCCCCGTGTCCGGCATCGTGTTCAGCGGGTCGCCGTTGAGCCAGTTGCTGAGGTTCTCCACGCATTGCCCCGGGTCCGGGCCGCCGGGGCCCGGCCTGCATACTTCGTTGGCGGGCGGCGGGATGCCGCTGGGGTCGCATTGTGGCAGGGCGTCGAGGACTTGCTGGATCAGTCCGAGCAGCGGGCCTTCCAGTCCGATCGGTGGCGGGTGGCCGATGCTGTTGGGCAGGTCGGCGGCGGACAACGGTGCGCCGAACAGCACGGCGGCGAGGAGGGCGATGGCGAGCTTCATGGCAGGGTCCCCAGGTCGGGGCCCCTAGAAAAGGGCCGTCGGACAGTCGTTGGCCTGTATGGCGTCAACCGGTCCACGGACTTGGTCATCGCCAGCCATTTTCGTGCATTCTCCAGGGATTTGCGGCGAACCATTCGTGATTTCGCACAAATCCAGAATCGGGATTGGGGCGTTGGCTTCTAGGCCGGCGGCCTCGCCGTTGGCAGGCGTCCGCCAAAGCCTTGGTACAACAGCCCAACCGCGACCCCCGCGGCCCCGGCGCCGGCGTGCACGAGGTTCTCCTGGAGCTCGAGATGGATTCCGACGAACGACCACAGGCGCCCGCCGGCAAGGAATCCCGACAATCCGAAGGCACCGTAGAACGCCCCCCACCAAAGCGCAGACCTCGCCTGGCGGGCGTCGTCCAGGAAAGCCAAGATGGCGACGGACATGACGAGGATGAGCGCGTGGAAGACGTCGTGGGCGACGTCGAACTCAAGTCGTCCAAGCGCTGGTTGCAGGTTGCCCGTGCCGTGCACATACCCCGTGTACACCAGGAAGGCCGCCCCGCCCAGGACCTCGATCGACCAGTACAGCCGCGGATGGAAGGCAAGGCGCACCGCCATCCCTGCCCATCGGGTGAGCGTGGCGTACGCCGGCAACGTCAGACCTCCCGGAAAAGATACGTGTCGAAGATCCACGCCCAGCCCTTGCGGGCCGGCCGGTCCGCTCGGAATCGCTGCGCGGCCTCGCTGATCTTCGCCAGGACTTTGGCGCGGTCCATCGCTGCGCTCAGACCTCGCGGAAGAGGTATCGGTCGAAGATCCCCGCCCGGCCCTTACGGGCCGGCCGGTCCGGCGTGCCCGCTTCGCGGGCGGCCTGCTCTTCAACCGACCTCCCGCTGGTCATCGCTGCGCTCAGACCTCGCGGAAGAGGTATCGGTCGAAGATCTTCATCCGGCTCTCCCAGTCCTTGGGGTGCAGGTACCGCAGCGTCATCGCGACCGAGGAGAGCAACGAGTTGCCGTCCTGCGGCGTGAAGCAGTAGCCGACGATGCGCGTGCCGTTCTCCATGACGGCCACGGTGTTCTGCGCGAGGACCGTCTGGTTGAGGATGCGGCCCATGTAGCCGTGGTCGCGGCCGAAGGCGAAGACGGAGTTGGCCGACTTCTTGTGCGTGACCGCGAGGCTCGGCATCGTCTGGAAACGCTTCTTGATCGCGTCCTTCGTGGTCGGCTTCTTGACGCGGATGTCGAAGTACAACGTGTGCATGTACTGCGTCGGCACCTTGATGGCCGAACTGAAGAGCTTGAGGTCGTAGCCCAGCGTCTTGTACAGGTGCGCGACATCCCGTGCGTGGTGCGTGCCGTAGGACTCGTCCTTGTGCGAGCCGACCTCCGTGCCGCCCAGGCTCTTGTCTTCGTACACATCGCTCGCGCGGCGAATGCAGACGAAGTTGCCCTCGACAATGTTGTCCTTTCCGTCGACGAGGCCGACGGCGTTGACCACGGCGGCAATGTTGTGCGTGTTGCACGACACGATCTGGGTGAAGCGGTCCTTGGCCGGGTCGACGGCCGAGTCGTTGAGGTGCAGCGCGAAGGGCTTGCCGAAGCCGAACTCGGAACCTTGCGCCATGAAGCCGCGGCCTGGGGCATCGTACTTCGTGTAGTACTTCGCCTTGTTCTCGGCGCCGGCGCCCTCCGGCGTGCAATCGATGACGACGGTGGCGCGCTTGATGGCCTCCTCCATGCCGAACGAGACGGGCATGCCAAGCTCCTCGAACTTCGCCTTCTGGTCATCCGTGGTGGCGAGCTTTGCGCCCTTGCGAATCAAGTCCTGGATCTTCGCGCGGTCCGTGTACTGCGGTGTCCGCTTGTTGAAGGTGACCTCGTCGATGCCGAGCTCGCGCATCTTGTCCGCAAAGAGCGCGATAAGAGGTTCGCCGATTGTCCCAGTCCCGACCACGTGGACGATCTTGGCCATGGTCGGCGCCGACCCGGGGCCGCTTGATAAACCGTGTTCACCGGACAGAACCCGTTGCAGGCCCAGCTGGAGCCGGCCGGAAGGGGCAAGCCGGTGGCCCGAGGGGCGCTCCCGGCCCCGGCTCACACGGCGCCACCAATCTGGTTAAGTATGTTCCAGCGGCGGTTCTGTGTTGGGCAGGAGCGGAAACCCATGAAGACATACCTCCTTGCAGCAATCCTGGCCGGCATCCTGGCCAGTTCCGGTGCCGCAGTCGTCGTCGTGAAGATCGCGCCGACACTGGGCGGCACGAATACCCACGACCATGCGGGCGCCAACATGGCTGCCATGCATGGCGGCATGGCCGGCGACGACCCCCATGCCCAACTCGGCATGGAGCGGCTCACGTTCCACCAGGCCGTCGGCAACGTCCCCACGGCCGATCAGGCGCAGAAACTGGAGCAGCTTTCCTACGTCGAGATCACCAACGACACCGAGTTCAACCCGTCGCACGCCATCCGCTCCGGCTCGGGAACACTCGACGACCCCTACGTCATCTCCGGCTACGACGTGACCGGCGACCTGTGGATCAGCGACACCGACGCGTGCTTCGAGATCCTCGACAACTGGATCGACGGGCAACTGCACCTCAACTGGAACGGCCAGTGCGTCTTCGTGCACCACAACTACATCCGCGACCTGCGAGTGAACGAGAACGACAAGCGCACCGGCCTCGACACTGGCGGCCTCATCGAACTCAACAAGATCAGCTACGTCGGCCAGATCCGCCACTTCGACGGCGAGTTCCGCAACAACGTCGTGGGCCCGCGTGAGGACCAGAGCCTCCCGAACGGCGTCTTCCGCGACCCGGAGAACCTGCTGCCCTTCGCCAAGGACACGCGCGTGCTCAACATCGACGGCTGGAACGAGGCCCTGTTCGACCACAACACGATCACGGGATCCACGGACCTGAAGCTGCACGGCCACCACCACTCCACCGGTTTCCTCGCCACGCACAGCCACTACCACGGCGACGCGGCCTCGCGCGAGAGCCACATGGAAGACCACACCATGCGCTGGGAATCCGTGTCGTTCACGGACAACCTCATCAACGACCCGACGGGCTACGGCCTGCGCTACTCGGATGAGAACCACGCCGGCGACGACCGCACGGCCAACTCGGAGTCCAACAAGATGCTGGAGAAGCCGCACCAGCACTTCACCGCCGTGACCATCGCACGCAACACCCTCGAGGGCGCGGGCATCCTCGTCGACATCTTCAACGCCGACGACGAGTTGCACTACACGACGAACCCGGGCTGGATGGACATCCAGGACAACAAGATCCACATCAAGGAACGCGACCCCGATGTCCTGGGTACCTTCGTCTTCTTCGGCCCCCGCTACGCCCCGAACACGGGCATCCGCGTCTGGGAGGCCAAGGAAGTCAAGATGCGCATCACGGGCAACACGGTGGCGTTCGACAAGTCGTCGACGCCGGACCCGCTCGCCCCGCTCAACCCCATCACGGGCAACTGGTTCGGCCGGGACTCGACGCCCATGGGCGTGCAACTAGACGGCGTCAACAATGCCACCGTCACCGTCGCCAACAACAAGGCCACCGGCTTTGACTACGGCGTCGCGGCCGACCAGATGAACGAGGCGACACACTGGGCCGTCTACGGCAACACCGTCACGGGCGCCACGCATGACGTCTACTACGACGACACCGTGGCGAACAAGCCGCAGAGCCAGCCCTTCCCGGCCGAGCCGAGCCCGCAGGAGCAGGCACCGCCCCCGCCAATGGACATGTAGGCGGCCGGAACGCGTTCACCCCCACCACACCTCTTCCTCCTTCCCCCAACCTTTTCTTGCGACTACTTGACGACGAGCACGGCCGTCGGCGACGCGTGCGTGACGCGGTTGCTGACCGTGCCCAGGATCGTCGACCGGATGGCTCCCATGCCACGGCTTCCAAGGACCACGAGGCCGCAGCCCTTGTCCTTGGCAAAGTCGACGATGGCCCGCGCAGGCTTGCCTCGGGTCACGCGGTAGTGCACGATGCCCCCGCGGGTGCCGGCGCGCTCCACGTTGACGGCGGCCTGCTGCGCAAGTTCCTCGGATTGCTCAGGTCTCCCGAACATTGGGACGTTGATGCAACGCAGGAGCATCGTGTGGCCTCCCAGCGACGCTGCCACCTGCTCGGCGGCTTCGGCGGCGACAAGGCTGTCCCAAGAGCCGTCGATGGCGGCGACGACTGGACCCGTCGGCTCGCCTCGCGCGATGAGCACGGATGACTTGACGCTGTCCTTGACGCCGTCCGCGACGCTGCCCAGCTGCCAGCGCTCGAGGGGGCCGTGGCCATGCGCACCAAGGATGACAAGGCGCGCCCCGGCGTCCTTCACCGCGGCCCTGATGCAAGCGGCCGGCGAACCGCGAACCAGGCGCGCGACGGCCGCCACACCCGACGCTGCCAGGCCCCCCACCGTCGCGTCGAGGATGCGCTGCGCGTCCTCCTCGTACTCATGGAACATGCGGTCGACGAGGCGGGCGTCCGTACCCGTGCCGTCCCACGCGTCGCCAGGCGGCGCCACACAGACGACCACGACGCGGCTTCCCCAGGTCTTGGCGAGGTGGCTGGCCCAAGCGACGGCCGGGCGGGACCCCTTCGTGCCGTCGACGGCGAGCACGATGGTGCGCGGCTTGGTGAATGCCGGCGAACCGCGTTCCTTGCGCAACTCGACCGCGGCGCCGGACGTGATCTCGTCCAGATGCGCGGCAAGCCGTCCAGGAGAGGAAGCGTCGGGGGATGCCATCGCCGGGGCAAACCTTAGGCCCACGATAAGGCACGCTATCGACCGTGGGTCGGTTTTGGTGGCGCCCAGCTTTCCTCCTCAAAGGGGGGGGGGGGGGGGGGGG
>JAZJZE010000044.1:0-1043 GCA_040390065.1 bacterium
GCTTCGCGGACCTGATGCGCGGCCAGTGCAACGCCGTGGACGTGGCGCTGATGCGTCGCTCGGCCCTGCCATCGTGGCGACCGGAGCGTGAGCGGGCCATGCTGATGACGATGTGGCTGGCCCTCACCAGTGCTGGCGCATCCATCGCCACGCTGCGTCAGCCGACCTGGCTCTACCGCCGCCACGACAGCCAACTCTCGCACCGTGCTCCCTCGTCGCACGACATGGCGTTCCGTCTGGACGCCATCGCCGAGTACAAGGTGCCCGCATGATCGTCGGCATCGTCCTCGGATGGCTGGTGGCGAACGTCGTCGTGCTGGTGGTGGCTTTGGTGGCGTCCATCGGCAAGCCGGATCCCCCGCCCGATATCCACGAACTGCTAGACAGCCAGCGCGAGTAGGCGCACAATCCGGGCAACTTCATAAGCTCTCCCGACCCCCGTCGTGTCGTGGCCCTCGTGCCTTATCGTTCGGGAAGGGATCGACGCTTTCGTGGCCTCCGTGCCTAGAGGGAAACCTCGGCGTGAAACGGAGGTTTACGCATGGGCGAAGACGACGAGGTCGTCCTCGAACACATCACCCTCGAACTACCGGAACCCGAGGTCACCCTGTCGGTCGACCAGCGGCGTCTCGGCATCCGGATCGTGCCGTATGACACGGTCGCGGTTCATCCCCAGTACGGCGCGCTCCTGTTCCGCAAGGGCGCGTTCGGCGAGGTGGACCCCGCCGACGTCCGGCTCCGCATGGATCACGACGACCCGCCCACGGGCAAGGGCCGCAAGTTCTGGGAAGCCGACGGCGCGTACATGGAGTTCCAGCTCTCGAAGACGCAGCGGGCCGACGACCAGCTCGCGCTCGCCAGGGATGGCGTCAGCGCCGGCGCATCGGTCGGCTACTCGTTCGATCCCAAGAAGATCAAGGTCGAGCGCATCGGCGGTCAGGCCGTCACGGTCTACGGCCCCGGCTCGGCGGTCCTCGCCGAGGTCAGCACCACATGGCAACCGACGTTCGCAGGCGCGGGCGTCCAGTACGTCCTCTCGAAGG
>JAZJZE010000045.1:0-2037 GCA_040390065.1 bacterium
TTATTTCAACCTGCCGAACCCCGAGGCCGCCAACACGTCGGGGCCGTCCGTCTACATGTTCGACAAGCAGGACACGACATCGACGCTATGGCTGTGGCCGGTTCCCAGCGATGGCGGCACGGTGATCGCCACGGTTGCCCGCGCCGTGACCGACATCACCGACGAAGCCCAGACGCTGGATCTACCGGGCGAATGGACCGAGGCGTTCATCTACAACCTCGCCGACCGGCTGATGGATGACCAGGCCGTGGCCAACGCCGACCCGCAGACCGCGAACCGAATCACGCAGCACGCGATCGTGCTGTACGGGAAACTGCTGAATTTCGACCGGCCGACGAGTTTGATGATCAGGCCGTGGGGGAAGTCGGGGCAGGGGCGGTTGTGGCATTGAGGCGAGCCCATACCACGGTCGGCGTAAAGAGATTGAAGCGGGTGATTACCCAGTTGTCTCCGTCATCTTCAGATGTCGGCCCAATCGGATCTTCGGTCCATTCGTCATCCATGTGACGCGCGGTCCTCTGGGGCATCGAATATCTTCCGATACTCGTCCATCTCGCGATCGAAGTCGGCCTTGGCCGCCGCATTCTCAGCGAGTTCGTACCACGCGAGCGTTTCTTGCGTGTGCCGAGCCCAATCGGCTTCGGAATACAGCGGGCCGGGAGTGATCTTTGCCATGTCTTAACGTATCATGCCCCCGCCTTGCCGCCAACCGACAAACACAGTAGCTTAGCCTAGCCCGAAGGGTACCCCGCCAGACTGCGCCGGAACCCCTCGCTGCCGGAACCCCTCGCCATGCGCTCGCAATCCGAACTCGCCGCCATCCGCGCGACCTACGCGCACAAGACCAGCCGCGAGAACCAGGGCGGTCCCAACTTCGCGACCACGCCCAATCCGGTCTTCTTCCGTGGCGGCGCCATGAACCGCGACGCCCACTCCGACGCCATCAAGGACACCGCGCCGGCCAGCACGCCGATGTTCCGCACCGTGCGCGTCGAGCATGTCCACTACAAATCCAGCGACAAGGACGACTGACCATGGGGACCAACTGGGCCAATACGCCGGGGTGCAAGCCGGGCAACTCCTCGGCCGTCAACCTGCACAAGTCCATCGCGGCGGGCTCCTCGATGCCGTCCAGCCCGCGCAAGACCAAGGTTCCCGGCATGAAGGGCTCGTCCACCGGCACAGCCAAGACGCCGGGCATGGGCTACCGTTGAGCCGTGCCGGTCATCGAGCTGACTGTCGGCCACGAAGGTAGGCCCCGCGTCGGATTGCCGACCAAGCAGCTCGTGAACGCCTACGCCGAGGCGACCAAGGAAGGCCCGACCGGGGCCGCCAGACTGCCACGTCCGGGCCTGACCGACTGGGGCACGGCAGGCGACGGGCCGATCCTGCGGCAGTTCCAGTCGCCGGGGCTTTTCAACGGCGCACTGTTCAGCGTCTCAGGCGGCACGCTCTACCGCGACACAACCTCGCTGGGCGCCGTGCCCTACAGCCTGCAGCCTCGAATGGCCGCCAACCTGACGCAACTTGCCATCGTCTCGGGCGGCGCACTCTTTGTCTACGACGGCGCGGCGCTGACGCTGGTCCCGTACTTCGACGACGGGGTGAGCCGCCTGCCGCCGTTCTCCAGCGTCACGGTGCTGTTCAATATCTTCGTCTACACGGTGGCGGGGTCCAATCAGTTCTACTTCTCCAACACCGGCGACGCGACCCTGATCAACGCCGCCAACTTCGCCAACGCCGAGACGATGCCCGACCCCATCCTCGAGGTGGCGACGCTGGCGGACGAACTCTACTTCTTCGGTTCGCGGACCATCGAGCCGTGGAGTTTCACGGGCAGCCTGACGTTGCCGTTCCAGTTGGCGCAGGGGCGGACCTACAACCGCGGAACCGCCGCGCAGGGCTCCGTCGTCAAACTCGACAACTCGCTGTTCTGGGTCGGCGACGATCTCTCCGTCTATCGCGCCTCGGCGGTTCCGGAGAAGATCAGCACGCCCTACATCGACGACACCCTGCGGCAGGCCCGCGACGGGATCG
>JAZJZE010000046.1:0-1268 GCA_040390065.1 bacterium
GGCTTTCCCAACGGATCGGGTTCGAGTAAACCCCGATGACATCAAGGAGCATTGCTTAAGAACCCCACTTGCAAGCGCTTGGGCTCCCGGTAGATGGGGTTCCCGTGCGCGTCCAGGATGCCGGTGTCGACACGCTCTCGCTCTTCCTCGACGACGCTGTCAGCCGTGAGGCTCTGGTCCTCGTCCCGACCGTTGAAGAAAGCCCGGCACTTCATGTCGTCCGGGGGCGCTTGAGGGCATCGCGCTTCTGAGCGAACTCGGCATCCGAGGCCGAGAGCCGGTTCATCGCATTAACCACTCCCTGATCCTCCGTTGTCGAATTGCGGACTTCCAGGCATCCAACGCGGAGCGCGCGGAAGTTCTCTGGTGTCGGGTGCTTGCCGTACTTGGCTTCGATCTCACGCGCCAACTCCGCCCAGTGTGAGGAGGTGAGCCACATCACGGTCGGCTTGGGCGCGACGAGCCCAGCGATCGTGTCGAGTTCCTCCAGGCAATTCGTCACGGGCCGGGGGCCATAGAGCCAAAGACCTTCTTGAACCCAGCCCGTGGTCTCCGCGGTGTGTCGGAGATCTGCTACCAGCTCGACGGTGTGGGTGTCGGGGGCCGCCGGCGTGGTGACTACATTGATCTTGGGGAGGCCCATCAGCGCCCCGCCGCCCGCCGGATGAGGTCAGTCATCTCGCGCAGCTTGGCCGCATCGCCGCCCAGGTACGTGCCGGGCTTGTTCGGGTGGCCCACCCAGCCGGGATCGGCCATCAGCTCAGCCTTGCGGAGGGCCGCCTGCTCGGCGGACATCATCCCTTGCTCGGCCGGGTTCTCCCCAGTGATGAAGCGGGCCTCGCCGCGCGCCGCCGCCAGGTTCAGGAACATGTCCATCGTCTTGGCGTAGCCCGCAGTCTTCTCTAGGGCGCCCAGCGCCTCGGCCGTGACACCGAGGGCGATCGCGGTGCGCGAGGCTAAATCCTTCTTTGTCTCAAACTGCCCCGGCCCCCAATTCGCCAGGAGCAGGCGCTTCTCTTCGGCTGACTGCCACGCGGCAGCGTCGTCCGCTTCCTTGGCGGTCGTGGCGTGATGGGCCTGAAAAGCCTTGACCATGCGCTGGGCAGACTCGGCCGGGAGGTTCGCGTTGAACGCGGCCTCGCGCATCGTGGCGGCGAGCTTCTCGTCTACGCCCTCGAAGGTATACCCGGCGGCGTCATCCGGCCGTCCGAGCCGCTTGTAGAGGGCGGTCCACTCCGGGGTGCCCGTATCCTTGGGAAGGCGGACCA
>JAZJZE010000047.1:0-1354 GCA_040390065.1 bacterium
CCCACGCTGCGCCCCCCGCTGCGGCCCCCGCTGCGTCCCACGCTGCGGCCCACGCTGCGGCCCACACTGCGGCCCCCGCTGCGGCCCCCGCTGCGTCCCACGCTGCGGCCGCGTCCTGGCGGACCGCTTCAATAGCCGGTCGGATCGACGGGACGTCCATACCGGCCTTGAAGCGGGGCAGGTTGGCGAGGAGGTCGGCCTGCTTGTCGAGCTTCGCCAGCCGTAGCCACGCGGGCGTGTACTCGCGGACGAGCCAGTCGAGACACATCCAGGCGCGCCGGTCCTCGTCCTCGGCGCTCCCGGCCGTGTCCATGACAACCGGGATGAGCGCCTTCAATTGCTGGCGCGTCTCCGTGTCGAGTGCGTCGTTCCACGAGCGCAGGAACGTGGCGATGACCGGGGATACGCACTCCGGATGGTCGCTGTGCTTCTCCCGGGCGATGTAGGCCACGGCCTCCATCACGCAGAGGCCCTTCGATGGGCTGTCGTGCGCACCTTCGAGGAGCGTCACCTTGTCAATGTCTAACCGCATGTTGTCTCCTTGATGGTTGTCGATAAGGCTGGCCGAGGCGCCGTGGCCCGCGAAGGAGACGGCGCTTTATGGGCGGGGAGGGCGAGCTCGCCGCCTCTGGACTCGGCCAGGCCAGGTTGAGGCATCACGCGCGTGGTGTGCCCATGAGTGGGGTGATCCCGGTTGCCGACTGGATATGCCCAGCGACGACAGCGAAGGCGGCGCGCTCGACGCGGTCCGGGTGGTCGATCTTGTAGCCGATCGAGAGATGTCCGTCCTTGAGACGGAACCGGACGCGGGCCTTGACCTCGGCGGGCTCCATGCCTTCGTAGGGAGCGATGCTGAGTACCAGGCTCTCGGGCACGCTCAGGTCGCCACGAGCGCCGGCCTTGGCGTCGATTGTCTCGACGTAGGTGAGTTGATGTTGACCGGACGCAAGACGCTTGTCCGTCTTGAACTCGACGTTCGTCGTCGCCCGGAATGACTGGGCGATCTCCAACAGATCAGCGGCGGGCGGACTGACGATCTCGCTCAGGCCATCCTCGACGTGCTCAGCGAAGGCCGTCTGAGCAAGATACTGGCCGTCGTGGCTCAGCCAATGCTGCCATTCAGGTGTGCGGTGGAGAACCAGCGTGGCCCGATGTTGCGCCCAGCCTGGTCCGTCGACCGATCCGTGATCGTCAAGGACGGACACAAACGTTGCCTCGTCGAC
The DNA here is from genome assembly GCA_040390065.1 of bacterium. Lineage (GTDB taxonomy): Archaea > Thermoplasmatota > E2 > JACPAO01 > JAHFTW01 > JAHFTW01. The sequence continues at coordinate 1,224 of JAZJZE010000047.1, forward strand.
GTCGGCGTAGATGTGCGTGGCCGCCGTCATGTGGTCAGTCGTGTAGGCAACAAGGCTCTGCGAGTCGTGCAGCCGAACGGACCCCTTCTTGCGGAGCGGGGCCGGTAGGTACGGCTCGGGCTCGATGATCT
>JAZJZE010000048.1:0-9228 GCA_040390065.1 bacterium
TCATCCACGACGACGCCGTCGCGGAATTTGACGTCGCCCTGGAATGGCTGTTGAAGTCGCGGGGCGTTCCAGTTTGACGCCGCCGACGTCCTACCCTTTTCCACTTTCTCCCTCGTTCCCGCGGGTCGTCTTCGGGCACCCGGAAAGGCTGCCACCTTGCTTTTCATCGGGGCAGGACTTCACTGCCAATTGAGGCGTGTGCGAGGCGTCGCCAGCCTGGCGACTAGAGTCATTGGAGTCCATGACATTCCTTACGTTGGGCAACGGTCTTTCACCGCGACTTTCGCGGAGAACTCCCAATGCCAAACCCGTAGCAACCCTTATCCAAATGTGTGTCTTGGGGACCTTCGGTCCCCATCCCCCAAGGATAGGGAGCACGGGTAAACATGGAACCCCCTAAACCCGGTTCCAAACCTCCCCCACCCTAAAAATATCATTTCCACCAAAGAGAGAGTATCGGTGGTTCGGCCGGTCCGCGAAATCCCGCGAATCCAAGGCCTCCCTCACCAGCCAGCCCGTGCAACGCCTCATCACTTATCTGCCGCGACCACCTGCCAACGCCCAACGTGTTCCGCGTCGCCGTCTTGTGCAGTGGCAACGGCAGCAACCTGCAGGCCCTCCTCGAGCGCATCGCAAGCGGCCACGTCCACGCCGCCGTCACCCTTGTCGCATCGGACAAGCCCGACGCCCAAGCCCTCGCCCGCGCCCGCAAGGCCCGCGTCCCCGCCGTCGTCGCCCTGCCTAAACTCGACGGCGAAACCCGCAGCGACCACGACGCCCGCCTCCTCGAAATCCTACGCGCCGAACGCCCCGACATCGTCGTCCTTGCCGGCTACATGCGCATCATCGGCCCCACCATCGTCGCGGCCTTCCCCGACCGCATCGTCAACATCCACCCCAGCCTCTTGCCTGCGTTCCAAGGTCTGCATGCCGTCCGCCAAGCTATCGCCGCCGGCGTCGACCGCGCCGGCTGCAGCACCCACATCGTCACCGACGACCTCGACGCCGGCCCCGTCATCCTGCAAGCCTCCGTCCGCGTCCACGCCCGCGAAGCCGAAGCCGACCTCCAGCGCCGCATCCTCCACCTCGAACACCTCCTTCTCCCACGCACCGTGGAATTGTTCGCGCAGCACCGGATCACGGTCAGGGCAGGGAAGGCTCAGGTCGCGGCCGGGGACTCGTGGCTTGCGCGGCAAGACTTGCCACTAGTGTCCGGCGCGTGGTACTCGGACGGGTTCTAGGGTTGGTTCACCCATCTCCCCGACGGGGTGATGGCCTTGCCTCCACGAGGCTCCTATAGGAACCTCCGTCGTCCGCTAGGAAGCTCTGGCCTGCTCCTGGTTCACCGTGGACTCCCCCGGCCTCCGCCGCGCCCGTTTCCCTTTATCTTCCGTCTCCGTCGCGGCCTTCGTTGACTTGGTCGTACGGGGAGGCGTTGTCGTGGTTGTACGCGCGGCAGGCGCTTGGCATCAGGCTTGGCTTGGGGAAGGTGGAGCTTCTGCTTCGCGAGTTGGGGGATCCGCATCGGAGCTACCGGGTGGTGCATGTGGCGGGGACGAATGGGAAGGGATCGGTGACGCGGATGTTGGCGGAGGCGTTGCGGCGGAGTGGGTTGCGCGTGGGGGCGACGACGAGTCCGCATTTGGTGTCGTTTACGGAACGCATCGAGGTGGATGGTGTTCCGGTGTCGCAGGGCGACGTGGCGGCGGGGTTGGCGGAGATTCGGCCCGTCGTGGAGGATCTGGATGGGCGGGGGGAGGTGACGACATTCTTCGAGGTGGTGACGGTGTTGGCGTTCTTGCTGTTTCGCGGGCGGGTCGATTGGGCGGTCGTGGAGACGGGGATGGGGGGTCGTCTGGATGCGACGAACGTCGTGGTGCCGGACTTGACAGTCATCACGAACGTAGGCCTGGACCATACGCAGTTCCTTGGTGCGACGGTGGGGGAGATTGCGTTGGAGAAGGCGGGCATCATGAAGGCGGGCGTGCCATGCGTGACGGCTTGTGATGGCGAGGCGTTGGCGGTCTTGAAGGTGCACAGCCATGCGTTGCGGGTGCCGATGAGCATCGTCGGGGGGGACTATTCGGTCGTGCCGGATCGACATGGGTTGGTGTTGTTGCGGCCGAATGGGGAGTCGTTCTACGAGGTCGGCTTGGCTGGTGGGCATCAGAGGACGAATGCTGCCGTAGTCGTGGCGGCGGTCGATGCGTTGCGCCTGCAGGGGGTCGTGGTTCCGGAGCGCGCGTTGTGCGATGCGTTGCGCCTGACGGGGAATCGGGGCCGCCTGGAATTGTTCCGCGTGCCTTGCGATGACCTTGTGGCGGGGTCGCCAGCGGACGTCATGGAAGTGCTCGTTGATGGGGCGCACAATCCGGTGGCGGCGCGCGCGTTGCGGGCCTACCTGGTGGAGGAAGGATGGCGAGGCTTCCACCTCGTGGTCGGTTTTTGTGCGGACAAGGATTGGCGTGCGGCCCTGGATGAATGGCTGTTGCCGTCGGCGCACGTGTGGGCGGTGCCGGTGCGTAATCCGCGCAGCCTGGATCCGGGTGCCATCGTGGCGTTTGCGCGGGATGCCGGCGTGCGTGCTGATGTGGCGCGGGATGTCGAGGCTGCGTTGTCCGCCGCCGTGCGTGATGGTGGAAGGCGTGTTGTCGTGGCGGGTTCCTTGTTCCTGGCGGGCGAGGCGGTGGCGTTCTTGTCGGGCGAGAGCTTGGAGGAGATCCGTGGCGCGCAGTGACGCCGTGCAGCGGGTTGCCATTGCGTCGTGGCAGGAGCCGTTGGATGCGTATCGGCGGGTGCGTGCGGCGGGCTTGCATCCCTTCCTCTTGGATGGCGCGGGGGCTCATCCGGATGCCCGGTACGCGTTCCTGGCACTGCGGCCGCTCGTGGAGGCGCGCATCTCTGGGCGGGACATCGAGGAGCGCTGGACGGGGGGTGCGATGGAATTCTTGCAGGAGGAGCCGTTGGGCTATCTGCGTCGGCTGGCGGAGCGCTTTGCCGTGTTGGAACGTGAAGACGCTCCGTTTACGGGGGGGATCGTCGGGCTCTTTGGGTTCGGGTTTGCCCGCGCCGTCGAGCCGAGTCTTCCCCTCGGCGCCGATCCCGGGGGCGCACCGGACGCCTTGTTGTGGGTCTGCCCGGATGCGTTGGTGTTCGACCGGCGGGAGCGAACGTTGCGGATCTTCTGCGCGGACGTGGACGGTGACGTGGCGGTGTGCGACGCCCACTTGGCGAACCTGCGGGGCATTCTCGACAGGCCGCTTCCCCCAGTCGGTGCGCAGGCCCGGGCCGGGGGCACCTCGTGGTCCACGAGCCTAGACAAGGCTGGTTTCGAATGCGAAGTGCGGGGGCTGCGCGGCCTCATCCACGAAGGCGATCTGTTCCAAGCCAATCTGGCGACGCGATTCTCGGCGCCGTGTGTGACGGATCCAGCCGACCTGTTCGCAGCGCTTCTTGCATCGAATCCTTCGCCGTACATGGCGCTCGTCGAGGCGCGGGATGTCGCCGTCGTGTCCGGATCGCCTGAACTGCTGTTCTCCGTGCAAGGTGGCGTGATCAGCAGCCGGCCGATTGCGGGGACGCGAAAACGCGGCATCGGCGCTGCCGACGAGGCGATGGCGCGGGAGTTGCGACGTGATGCGAAGGAGCAGGCGGAGCACACGATGCTCGTCGACCTCGTGCGCAACGACGTGGCGCGCGTGTCGAGGCCGGGAACCGTTTGTGCCACGGAGACGGCGTCCGTCGAGCGCTACAGCCACGTCATGCATTTGGCCAGTCGCGTCGAGGGTCAGGTGCGGTCCGGCACGGGTTTTGCGGATTGGCTTGCGGCGTTGTTTCCGGGGGGCACGGTGACTGGGGCCCCCAAGGTTCGCGCGGTTCAACGCATCTTGGAAGCCGAGCCGGTTGCGCGGGGCTTTTACACGGGCTCCGCGGGGTACCTCAGTTGGTCGCAGAACGCGGCGTGGAACATCCTCATCCGCACGATGCAGATCAAGGATGGCGTCGCGCACGTCCACGCAGGCTCCGGCATCGTCGCGGACTCGGACCCGTCGCGTGAATGGCGCGAAGCCGGGCGGAAGGCACAGGCTCTCCTCGACGCAGCGACTGGCCCGCCGTCGACGCACGATGCAGGGCGACTCGGTGACGTCGAATCGCACGGGGCCTGGAGCCCGCCCCACCAAGCCGCCCGGCATGGGGGGAAGCGGGTCCTCCTCGTCGACAACTACGATTCCTTCGTGCACAACCTCGCCGATTATGTTGCCACACTCGGCGCCACGGTGCACGTCGTGCGCAACGATGGCCCGTGGCGGCAGGTGGTCGCCGCCTTCAGGCCGACGCACGTCATCCTGAGTCCCGGGCCGGGCTGGCCGGACGGCGCTGGGTGCACGCTGGAGGTTGCCCGGGAACTTTCAGGTATCCTGCCGATCCTCGGCGTCTGCCTGGGCCACCAGGCCATCGGCCAAGGCAGTGGCGCCCGCGTGCAGGTCCACCCGAACGGCCCCGTGCACGGCAAGGCGGACAAGATCCTGCACACGGGCGCCGGACTGTTTGCCGGGCTGCCGTCACCGATCGAGGCGGCCCGCTACCATTCCCTCGTCGTCGACCCCCAAACCGTCGGGCCCGACTGGATCGTCGACGCCACACTTGCCGACGGCACGGTCATGGCCCTGCGCCACCGGACGGCCCCGACCTTCGGGCTGCAGTTCCACCCGGAATCCCTTTGTACACCCCGGGGCCTCGAACTCCTGGACAAGTTCCTGGAGACCGCGCCATGACCTCGAAGAAGCCCGTCCGGAAGGCCGCGGCGAAGGCACCATCCCGACCAGTCAAGAGCAGGTCGCCGCCGGCGTCGGCGCACGCTCAGGGCCTGGCGTACATCGAGGGAAAAGTCGTCGACCTCGGCAAGGCCACCGTGCCCCTGAACGACCGCGGCTACCTGTTGGGCGACGGCATCTTCGAGACGCTGCGCACCTCGAACGGCCGCGTCTTCCGTCTCGACGACCACGCCGAGCGCATGAAGCGGGGACTGCGCGCCATCAACCTCGATGCGTCGCTCGAGACCGAGTTCCGCGGCGCCGTGAAGGACCTCGTCGCAGCCGGGCGCAAGGCGTTTGGCGGCGAACTGTACGTCCGCGTCATGGTGACGACCGGCCCGATGGAGGACGTCCTCGGCACCGGCCGCGGCGTCACCGTCACTGGCCTCTGCAAGAAGTTCAAGCCGTACCCGATGCAGTACTACTCCAACGGCATCCAGCTCGTCGTATCGCGGCAGCGCAAGGACACGCGAAGTCCCTTGTCGGCCGTGAAGACGCTGTCGTTCCTGCCGTACATCGCAGCGCGCCGCGACGCGCACGGCCAGACGGCGCACGACGCCATCCTCCTCAACGAGCATGACCGCGTCGCCGAGGCGAGCACGTCCAACGTCTTCGCCCTGCGCGACGGCGTGGTCTTTGCGCCCGGCGAGGCAGAGGGGGCCATTCCGGGTGTGACGCGGCACGCGGTGCTGGAGCTCGTCGAGGAGGCCGACCTCGAGGTGCGCGAACAACTCACGCTTGCTGACCTCAAGAAAGCCGACGAGGTGTGGCTCACGAACACGACCGGCGGCATCGTTCCGGTGACGCGCTTTGCCGACAAGCCGGTCGGCTCCGGGAAGAAGGGCGAACTCACGGCGCAACTGTCGCATGCCCTCGAGGCCGAGATCCGCGGCAACCACCATGCCTGACGGCTGGCCGAAGAGTGGTTGGACGCTGCCGCTTGCCCGCAAGCAGGCGCTTCGCATCGACCGTCCTCTCGTGATGGGCATCCTCAACGCGACTCCCGATTCGTTCAGCGACGGCGGCCGCCTCGAGACATTGGACGCCATCCGTTCGGCCGTCGCGCGCCAGCTTGCGGCCGGCGCCGACATCCTCGACGTGGGCGGCGAATCGACGCGACCCGGTCACACGCCAGTTCTCGCCGGTGAGGAGTCGGCCCGCGTCAATCGCGTCATCCGCGAGATCCGCCGCCAGTCGTCCACCATCGCCGTCTCCGTTGACACGCGCAAGGGCAACGTCGCGAGCTTGGCCCTCGAGGCCGGCGCCTCGTTCGTCAACGATGTCAGCGGCCTCGCGGACCGCATCATGCCGACCGTCGTCCGCATGGCCGGATGCGCCGTCGTGGTCATGCGGGACAAGCCGCTCTTGGGCGACCCCGTCGAGTCGTGCCGCACCGAGCTTGCCGACCTCGTCGTGAAGGCGCGTTCGGCCGGGATCCCGACGGAGCATTGCATCCTCGACCCTGGCCTTGGTTTTGGGACTCCGCCCGGCGGCGACCCTGAGGCGAACATGGCCTTGCTGCGAGGCGTGTCATCCTATTCGATGGGCCGCCCCGTCCTCATCGGGGCAAGCCGCAAGCGCTTCGTCGGGGCATTGACCGGTGTCGAAAAGGCCGAGGACCGGGTCGCCGGCTCCGTCGCCGCCGCCGTCGAGGCGGTTCGTGCCGGGGCTGCAATCGTCCGTGTGCACGATATGGCTGAAACTGTCGAAGCGTTGCGCTCGGCGGGCCTGCGTTAGGCCATGACCATGTCGGGCATCATGGTCTCGTTGCCGATGCCGCGGCGCGTCCCATAGTTGTCGCCCGCGGAGCCGCCGGTGTCGGGTGCGATGGCTGTGACCGTGGCCGTGATGCTGGCGCGCCCATCGGAATCGAGCATGGCCGAAGCGGTCGACGCGAACACGATCTCATGGTCCCGCAGGCCCGCGACGAACCATTCTCCCGCGCCGACCTGCAAGGCAGGAACGGGTCCTTGGAAAACCTTCGCCGACCCGTCAGGGTGGAGGTAAAGGGTCGCGTTGGCTCCGTCGTTGACGATGACCAGGTCGAGGCCAAGCCCGGGGTGCAGGGTCTCGTTGTCGATGCGATACGTGACGTTGCGGTTGTCAGCGGCCGAGACCGTCGCGTTCAGGCCCTCCACTGTCTGGAACTGGTATCCGACGGTGGCCGTCGCGTGGTAGAAGTTCTCGAAGGCGGGGCGGCCCATGGCCTTGGTCCCCGGGACGACGACGTAGATCTCGTCGTGGCGGACGAGTTGCGTCTGGCAAGGCAAGGTGGAGACGTCGACGCCGTGCACGGTGACGGAGCCGCCAACGGGCTTGCCCTGCAGCGCCGATTCGAGGTTGGCGTCGATTCCCTGCGTGCCGAGGGTGAAGCGGGCGTAGCAGCCGTCCGTGATGGGCGTGCCGCTGGCCTCGTCGGTGGCCGTGTAGTAGATGACGATGCGGTCGCCGGGGTGCGCCGTGCCGGGCGGGTACCCGAAGCAGCCGGAAAACGAGAGTGCCACGAGGGCGAGGGCGAGGACGCGGACGTTCATGCGGCACCGAGGCGCGTCTTGAGGAAGCGCTCCAGGCGTTCGAAAGCGTCCCCCAAGATAGGGATGTCGGGAAGGATGACGATGCGCAGGTGGCCAGCACCGGACTCGGCGTCGAAGCCCGAGCCATGCACGGTGAGGACTTTCTCGGTGCGCAGGAAGTCGAGGACGAACTCCTTGTCGCCCTTCCAGGTCTTCCTGCCCTTGGCCGTGGCGAGGGCGTCGATTTTGGGGAAAGCGTAGAAGGCGCCGTCGGGTCGAGCCGAGCTGACACCCTTGATCTCGTTCAAGCGCTTCACGGCAAAGTCGCGGCGCTTCTTGAGAGCCGCATTGGTCTTGGCGATGTGGTCCTGCGGGCCATCGAGGGCCGCCACGGCGGCGCGCTGGGCAATCGACGATGCGCACAGGCGCACGCGGCTGGCCTTGGTGACGCCGAGGCGAATCTGCTCGAGCGAGCCCGTCGGGTCGTTGAAGAGCATGTGGCCGAGGCGCCAGCCGGGGACGAGGTAGACCTTGCTGAAGCCGTTCAAGGTCACCATGGGGACGTCCTTGGCCACGGCCTTGGACGCGACTTGCGTGCCGTCGAAGGTCATCTGGTCGTAGATCTCGTCCGAGACCATGAACAGCTGGTCCTGGCGCTCGCCCACGGCGTCGGCGAATTCCTTCACGACCTTCGGCGAGTAGAGGGCGCCCGTCGGGTTGTTCGGGTTGATGAGGCAGACCGCCTTCGTCTTGGGCGTGATGCGGCGGCGCAGGTCGTCGACGTCAGGCTGCCAGTCCTCGGACTCCGTCGTCTTGTAATGCACCGGCCTCCCGCCGAAGTACTTCACCAGCGAATCGTAGGGAGGATAACTCGGACCCGGGATGAGGACCTCGTCGCCGGGCACGATGGAGGCGCCAAGCAGCATCGACAGCGATTCCGACACGCCCGTCGTCACCATGACGTCGGCGGCGGCGTAGTCGACTTTGTTGCGGCGCTTCTCGCGGCGGATGATGGCGTCGATGAGAAGCGGGTCGCCTTCCGACGCAGTATAGCCGTTGACATTGTCGCGCGCGGCCTTCGCAAGCGCCTCGACCAAATGCGGCGGCGGCGCAAATCCATGCGCGATCGGGTCGCCGACGTTGAGCTTCAGGATCTTGTGGCCTTGCGCCTCGAGTTCTCGGGCGGGCACGACGACGTCGCGGATGGCGTATTCAATCTGCAGGCTGCGCTCGGCGCCGGGCAGGACGGCCGTCTTCGCCTTCGGCTTGGGGGAGGCCAACTTCTGAGCCACGGAGGCGGCGAGGCGTCCAAGCGTAAGAACCTTCAGACCGGAGGATTCACGCGAATCCGGCAAGGTCAAGTGTGGGAGGCCTCAGATTCCAGGGATTTGGGGGATTTCGGGGACCGGCCGAACCACTGAACCCAGTGAAACCTGCGTCTCAAAGGCAGGCTCCAGGTCCTCCTTTGCGCCGACGGCGACGGCCACCACCAAGACCTCACGATGGACTTGGCCTGGGATGCCGCCGGCCGGGGCAAGCGAGGCGCGCAAAGCGCCGCCGAGCGAGGGCTTGGGGAGTCACGCCGGAGCCGAAGGCGAACGGCGTGCGAGGGCCGCCGGGGGCACGAGGCGTTGCAGCATTGCGCGTGGGCGGCCTGGGATGACGGGGATGAAGCGGCGATTCTTGCGGCGAGAGGCCGTTTCATAACTGCCAGGGTGCCTGCGTCATTTTCCGGCCTTCGCAATCCCGTTGCGGGCGGCCGCCGGCGGGCCGGCAGCCCGCCAAGGCCGCCCGCGACGGGAGTGTGTGGCCGGAAAATGACCCGGAGGGCGCGCCGCTTTACGGCGGATGGCGTCGTCGGAATTGCCTCGGCGTGGCGGTGCCACGCGGTCGGCAACTCC
>JAZJZE010000049.1:0-3307 GCA_040390065.1 bacterium
GGGTAGGCTTTCCGCATCACGGGTCGCTCGCGCATCAGGGGGCTGGTCATGGGTCGTCGGCACGGCGGGTGGGTCAGTTTCCAGCGGGACAACGAGCGCGCCGAGCGCGTGGCTGCGGGTGGTGAGGGCGACCGGGACTGTGCCAGGGCCGAAAGGTGCGCCACGGCGACGCGTGAGAAGCAAGGCGACGGGAAAACCAGGCGTGTCCCGGCCCGCTGCTACCAGCCGTTGTGCCACGCCGACCGGGAAATCCTGATCGGCTGCCTGAACGCGATGCCCGCCGCGCATGACCGGCTCGGCGCGGCGATCGGTGACCATGTGGTGTCGGAGACGATGATCCGTGTCCCGTTCGGCCCGTCGGTGCCGCTGCGGACCGACGTGGACCTGATCGCGCGGCTGCTCGTGGACGCCGCCTTGTCGTGGCTGGAACGCATAGCTCAGGTCGCGGGGTTGTATTGCCCGCGGACGGAGCAGTGGCGCAGGGGGTCGCTGAACGGCAAGGCCGGGTCGTTGCTGGCGCGGTCCGCGCCGGTCCTAGCCAGCCATGCGGACGCTGTGCTCGCGCTGCCCCTCGGGCCGATGCTCCGCCCGTCGTGCTCGCCGTCCGCCCGGATCGCGACGCGCAGGGACGCCGAGCGCGGCGACGGCGAGGCGCTGGTCATCGCGACGGTGACCGACACGACACTGCTCATGGCCGGCGGGGAAATCGCGGCACTGGAATTTCTCGAGCTGGACTACCTCGCGAGGTCCGCGCTAGGTGAGACAAACCCTGATCTGGACCAGCTTCTGGGCGTGGACTGCGAGTCGTGTGGCAAGCGGTCACTGCGCCGTGCCTTGCCGCCGATGCACGACGGCGAACGCGCTTACTATGCCATGTGTGGCGAATGCGGGCATCTCATGACAGACGACGAGTTTAAGACATGGACCGACAGAATGGTGAGGTTCTACCGGCACCGCGTCACCCCAGCCATCCTCGCCTCCGCCGGGCTGCGCGGCACCGAGACACCCGCGATCCTGACAACGGTCACCTGACCCGCTTGCCAGCAAGAGCACCTGACTGATAAGGTGGGAACTGGAGATCCATGTCCCGGTCAGCCTGCCGCTGGCCGGGTTTTTTCATGCGCCACGGGGGTGGGACTTGGGTGACGCACGCCAGTGGGAAGGTGTCCTATGCGAGACATGCGAGCCTCGAGCCACTGTTGGCGACGGCCGGATATGCCGCGCCTGCGCCGCGCGCCTAGGCCACGTCAAGCCTGACAGCGTGTCCGCGTGGATCGCCAGGGACCGCAAGCGCGTCGCCGACGGCGATCCACCGCGGCTCGACGTCCGCTACGAGGGCCGCAACCCGATGCTGCTCGCCGCCGACGTCATCCAGCTCGCCCACGACCTGCACAAGCGGGAAAACGCCCGCATCGACTTCCTCGCATCACTGCAACCCGGCTTCGACGCATAGATCACCCCGGATTCCGCAAGGGGCCTCCAGGGTGATCTTGCGTCCGCCTACTTCTTTTCCGTGGTCGTGAACGTGGTTTCGGTGTGCATGACTGCTTCGATCTCGTCGGCGAACACCGCTGACACCGGGTCCACATCCCTGCCTGTCACGGCCCGCTGGTATAGGCGCTGGACAAGGTCGCGCAGCAGGGCGTTTTCAGCTTCCAGTCGCCGTGCCCGCCCACGCACGCCCACGGGCGTGTCGTCGTCGGACCATCTTGCCAGCCATAGGACGCCTCCGACGAGCGCGAGCATACCACCGACTACCGTCACGGCAAGCGCGACGATGTCACCCATGGCTACCTGCGATGACGCCGACATTTGACCCGCCGAAGCATGAGAACCCTGGCGGCACGCCGCCGATGGCACAGAGGGCGAACAGCAGCCCGATGATGAACAGGAACATGGTTGTCAGTTTTTCCTTCCGGTTTCTTGTGTTGTGAGGGGTTGGCTGCTAGGTCAGGGTTTAGTGCGCGGCTTCGTACTTGGCGATGATGCCGACAGGGAGCCGCCCGCGGTCGCTGACCTCAAGGCCCTGCTTCCTGGCCCACTCGCGGACCTCGGCGTCGCGTTGCCGCTTGGCGGCGGGACGGTGCCGCGTCTTGGCGGGGGGCTTGCTGTTGCCGTTCGCGGGGTGCATGTCGGTGATGTAGGGGCCGAGAGCGGTGCGGATCGCCTCGATGTGGGGGGCGCAGGCGTCAGCTTCGAGCACCTGCCCTTCCCAGCCGATGGTGATGGTCTTGTCGGCGGGGGTTTCGTCTAGGTGGGAGAAGTCGCAGGTGAAGGTGGTCACGATGAGTGTCGCCATGGGTGGCTCGGTTCCTTTCGCGGGGGATGGTTGTTCCTGCTGATTGGCTGATCTTACACCTTGGAATGGCTGACCGTCCACCAGGGGCCGACCTCGAAATGCCATGCCCGGCAGTTGTCGCACCGCCACGTCGCGTGGGTCACGCCAACGGCCTGCGCCTCGGACACCTCAGCCCTGGCTTCGGCGACGGCGGCACGTTTGGTTGGGTAGGGTTCGTAGTTGCACCTGGCCCGCCGTTCTGCTAGTGCCGCAGCGGCCCGCGCCTTGTTTGACGCGGCGATCTTCGCCCGCTGCTCAGGGGTCCACTCCATGGCCTTGTTCCGCTCGGCTTGCGCCGCGCTCCGCTCAGGGGTCCACCCGGCGGCTTCCCCGGTGAGCTCCGGCCGGGGCTGACGGTTCTTCGATCCTTTGACCCGGCCGCCCATGGCCTGCCGGCCTTTGACTTCTTTCCCGGCCTTGAGCATGGCCCGCCGCTTGTCCATGCCCATCTTGATCCGCTCGGATTTGTGGGCGGATTCCTGCCGGGCCTGGGTGGCGGCCATCGCCGTCATCATCTCGCTCATCGGGCCGTCGTCGGAGCCGTCGATCCATGGCTCTTTCACGCTCATCAGGGGGGCTCCGGCGTCGCGGAGCTTGCGCATGAGGCGCAGCAGCCGTTCGATGCCGCGGCGCTCAATCCGGTCGGAATGCCACACGATCAGCACTTCGAAATGCCCGGCCCACGCGTCAGCGATTGCCTCGGCCAGTTTGGCGGACTGCTCGCCTTTGTAGGCGGACACGTCGTTCAGTTCGTACCGTTTAACGATCTCAATGCCGTGGTGGGCGGCGAACCGTTCAATATCCGGAACCTGGCTGGTTTCGTCTTGACGCGAAGTGCTGACCCTGATCCAGATCGCGCCGCGCCTGCTCACGGCTGGCCCGCAGGTGAGCAGGTCCGCTTGCAGTAGTGCCGGCCGCCGTTGCTGCCGTGCCAGGTTTCCTTGGGGTTGGCCCTGGTGCCGCACACCT
>JAZJZE010000050.1:0-1524 GCA_040390065.1 bacterium
TACGAGCTGCTCGGCTTCACCGCGGCCACGAAGTCCAACGAGTCCTACGCGTTGTGCTTCAAGGGCGCGACGTTCGGCACTGCGGCCGGTACGATCACCGTTCGCGGCACGTACATTCTGAGCTAAGCTCGGCCTGGGCGTAAAGCGGCGTCCGCTCCTCTTATTCGGGGGAGGAGCGGGCGCCGCCGCCCCGTTTCTGGACGCGAGGAGGCGTGATGCAGGCAACGACGCCCGTGTTTGTGTGCAATCTTGCGCTGAGTCGCCTCGGGCAGAAAGAGGCGATCTCGAGCATCGACGTTCCCTCCACAGTCACGGAGCGCCTCTGCGCGCTCCATTACGACACGACGCGTCGCGAACTGCTCCGCAGCCTCATCCCCAACTTCGCGCGCAAGCGCGCCGTCCTGACCGCGGCGACGGGCGTCACGCCGGCCTTTGGCTTCACGACCGCCTACGCCCTCCCCAACGACTTTATCCGCCTGATGGCCTTGGGCGACATCGACGTCATCTCCGGCGACACGCCGGCCAATCTCTTCGATTTCGACGACGGCTACTTGGTCTGTGACAGCGGCGACGCGGTCGGCGGGGGCGTCAACGTCCAGTACGTCAAGAACGTGACGGACGTCACGAAGTTCGACGCCCTCTTCGTCAAGGCGTTTCGCTTGCAACTCGCGATGGACATGACCTACGGGTTCACGCTCAAGGAGTCGCTACTCGAGGCGATCGCGAAGGAACTCCACGAGGCGCGCCTGGCCTGCGGCGCCATCTCCGGCCAAGAGAAGCCCCCGCGCCGCATCCAGCGCAGCCGCGTTCGCGACGTGCGCCGCGCCGGCGGGATCTTCCGCAACAACACGAGGATATAATGACGGGGAACGCGACCCTCGTCAACTTCGCGGGCGGGGAGACCTCGCCCAAGTCAAATGGGCGCTTCGACCTCCCGTGGTACACCACGGCGGCCAAGAAGCTCCTCAATTTCATCGCCGAGGTCGCGGGGCCGGCGCGTTTCCGCCCCGGCTTCAAGGTTGTGCGGCAGACCCGCCGCGGCCAGGTCGCGCGCATCATCCGCTTCCAGTTCTCGAACGCGACGGCGTACATGCTCGAGTTCACGCCGTCGTTCATGCGCGTCTACAAGAGCGGCGACCTCTTGACCCTCGACGCACAGACGATCACGGGCATCACGCAGGCCAACCCCGCCGTCATGACGGTCGCCGCGGCGACGGGGATGGCGAACGGGACCGAATGTATTTTATCTGGCATCGTGGGGATGCCGGAGCTCAACGGGCGCCAAGTTCTGTTGGCCGGGGCATCAGGTCTCACGTTCCAGTTGACCGACGCCGTCACCGGAGCCAATATCGACGCCACGGGCTTTGCGGCGTACTCCTCCGGCGGGACGGCGGCGCCGGTCTACGAGATCGCGTCCCCTTACTTGGCCGACGAGTTCGACCTCATCCAGTACGCCCAGCACAACACGACGATGTACTTGGTTCACCCGCAATACGCGCCGCGCAAGCTGACGGTCGACTCGGC
>JAZJZE010000050.1:1624-8842 GCA_040390065.1 bacterium
GGCCGGAGTGCTTGTTCGGGAGCCGCGCGCCCGACAACGCCGGCAACAACCGCTTCGACGACTTCACTGGCGGGACCGCCGCCGACTTCGCCTGCTTCTTTCAGCTCGCCCCCGTGGGGGGCAGCGTCGGCTACATGTCGTGGCTCCAAGGCGGGCAAGATTATTTATTCGCGGGCACGTTCGGCGGCCCGTTCCGTATCTCCGGCTCGGGTCTTGATATCCCGATCACGCCGCTCTCGATCAACGTCCGCCAGTTCGATACGGCGGGATGCGAAGAGGCGATGGCCGTCGGGTGCGCCGAGGTCTTCTTCCTCCAACGCGGCGGGACCACGTTGCGCTCGATCAAGTTGCTCAATCAGTACCTCTCGACGTTCGAGAGCGTTGATATGTGCCTCAACGCCGAGCAAATTCCGTACAGCCGCTTGCGGCGCGTCGTTCTTCAACACGGCCGCCCTGATACGCTTTGGGTGCTTCGCGATGACGGCGTCTTGGCGGGAATGACCGTCCACATCACGTCGCTGGCCGCGGACGCCGTTGCGGGCTGGCATCGCCACAAGATCGGGGGCGCGAGCGCCAAGGTCATCGACGTCGGCGTCATCCAGCGCACGGACCTCAACGACCAAATTTGGATCGTCGCCGAGCGCACCGTCAACGGCACGACGCGGCGCACCGTCGAGATCATGGCCGACGACGTCGCGTTCCCCGACGCCGAGGACTTCTTCTCCGACGAGGAAAGCGAGGACGACGACCTGACGCTTTTCAACAATGCCGTCTACCGCTTGCAGGAGCAGTACGTCCACATGGACGCCGCCGCCGCGGCCAACGGTTCGGATCGTGGCGTCGCCGCGGCGGCCACGATGACACCGGGGGCGACGACCGGAACGTCCGTCGCGTTCACGGCGTCGGCTGCGGTCTTCACGTCCGCCGACGTCGGCAAAGAAATCTGGAAGAAGCCGTCCGCGACGACGGGCGTGGGCGGCGGGCGCGCGGTCATCACGGGGTATTCGTCGACGACGAGTGTCACGGCCAAGATCACCGTCGCCTTCGACTCGACGGCCGCCATCGCCGCCGGCGATTGGTACTTCGCCGGGACGGCGATCTACGGGCTCTACCACCTTGAGGGTTCGCGCGTCGCCGTCGTCACCGATGGCGCCGTCTACTCCGACGGGCAGACGGATGATTACCCGACGGTCACGGTCGCCAATGGCCACATCACGCTCACCGCGGCGGCGGCCGTCGTGTGGGTCGGCCTTCCGTACACCGGGCTCATCAAGAGCCACAATCTCGACCTCGGGGCCAAGAGCGGCCCGTCGCAGGCCAAGCCGCGCAATATCAGCACCATGTTCATTCGCTTCTTGAACACGTTGGGCGTGGAATTCGGGACCGACCTGTACGCCATGGAGAGCGTCGAGCATCGGAACTCCAACGCGAACATGGACCGCCCGGCGCCGGTGTTCTCCGGCATCCGCAAATTGCCTTACGGCGATTCATGGGACGCCGAAACGGAGAAGCATGTCGTCGTGGCGCAGAAACTCCCCCTCCCGGCGATCGTGCAGTTCATCGACGTCGAGTACGACACGACGGATGAGGGCTAATGGTCATCGCGTTCAACACGAAGCATCTTGACGAGATGGAGCTCACGGAAGAGCGCATGGATATCATCAAGCGCGCTCGCGACCACTTTCTCATCCTGTCGAGAATCAACTTGGCGTCGACGAGCGTCAGCAAAGATCGCACCGTCCTCGGCGTTCTCGGTGCGGTCGTCATGGGTGAAGGCGAGTGCGAGGTTTTCATCATCCCGTCCGAGACGCGAAAGTCCTACGCCGTCACATTTTTGAGAGATGTCCGTCAAGAATTAGAACGGATGAAGGGGCAGTTTTGTAAGATACGCGCGATGGGCGTGGACTCGCCGTTTTTCACGCGATGGTTCACGAACCTCGGGTTCGCGTTGGAAGGGCCGGTGACGCGCGCGGGCGACGAGGGCAAGCTGATGTGGGTCATGGACGGCAAGGGAGGTAAGGTCTAATTGAATCCGCTGCTCATCGCGTCGGCCGGCCTCGACGTCGTCTCCGGCGTCTTCGGCTACATGGACTCCTTCAACGAGGCGTCCATCGCCAACAGCCGCGCCGACATGATCCGCGCCGCGGCAAATGCCGACGCCCAGCGGTATGCCGAGAAGGCGCAGGCCGACTTGGCGCAGCAGAAGGTCATGTATACGGCCTCGGGCGTCACGCTCTCGGGCTCCCCGATCGACGTGCTCGACCACAACCGGCGCATTATGAGCGAGAACATCAACGCGATCCGCCGCGGCGGCGAACTGTCGGCGTTCGACCAAGAGCAGGAAGCGCGCCGCGCGCTCGCGGCGGGGCGCAACGCGCTCGTCGGGGGCTTCACCGGCGGCGCCAAGAACGCCTACATGGCCTCCATCCTCGGCGCGCATAAGGGCGCCACGGGCTTCTCCGGCCCTGACGCGGATTCAGCCGGCACGTCGGGCGATTTCTCGGGGGTAGCGTAATGGCAAGGATGCCGCAGATCCCGGGTATCGACTTCGGCCAACGCCCCGACGCGCGCGTGGAGCGCGCCGCCTCTTTGCCTGTCGACGGCGGCTCCAAGGCCATCGGCGACGTCGCGGATGCCGTGGGCGATATCGGCATGATCCAGGCGCGCCAACAGGCGGCACAGCAGAAGGCCATCGACGAGATCGACGCCAAGAAGCAGGCCATCGTCGACAACGTCAACGCCACGAAGAATGGCCTCGATTTCTCCGTGATGATGAGCAAGTTGGCCGAGGCCAAGAAGGACAAATACTTCGACGACCACAACCCGCGCCAGGCGCAGGAAGATTTCGTCAAGGAATCCCGCCTGACCGCCGAGGCCATCCTCAAAACGCCGGGCATGACGCCCGCGGAGGCCCTCAAGACGTCGGAGATGAACTCCGCGACGATCGCGCGCTACGCCCAGCACCTAGACGCCTGGGGCCATGACCGCATGACGCAACAGGCCAAGGGCAATCTGACGGGGATGACCAATCAGGCGTCGGCGTTGGCCGAGCAACAGCCCAACGGGACGGCGCTCGCGCAGTTCACCGAGACGTTTTTGAAGGATACGGCCAAGATGCGTCAGGCGCTCCACGGAAACCCGGAGCAGACGGCGCAGGAGACGCGCGCCCAATTCGCCGAGGCCTACGCGCGGGTGCAGGGCAAGGACAACCCGACGGGCGTGAGCGCCGAGCTGCGCGACCAGAACAGCTACGTCTCCGCGAGCCTGCCGGCGGCCAAACGCGATCACCTGGGCGAGATGATGGTGAACAACTTGGGGCACATCCGCACGGAGCAAGTGCGCAAGGCCCTGCTCACGGGTAACGATGATTTGGCGAAGACGCGCGACCTATTGGCGACGGGGCAACTCGACCCCGGCACCGTTTTCAGTCTTCTCAAGAAAAACGATCAAGAGGTCTTGGCGGCGAAGGCCGACCCGAACCTCGACGAGGATTCTCTCAAGCAGAAGCTCGAAAGCCTGCAACTGACGCGCGATGGCATCACCGCCGCCGACTCCATGGCGCGCCCGCACGGCGCGAGCCGGAGCACCGAGGAGGGTTCCGCGGCGCTCGCCAATCTCCAAGCGCAGAGCCGTGGTCTCTTCGGCCGCATGGGCCACAATCAGACCGAGGATCTTCAGCAGCTCCAAAAGTTCCAAGTCGACCTCATGCGCGCCAAGGCGTCGAACATCATCAGCGACCAGGCCTATAACGCCATGCACAAGAGCGTGGCGCTCTCCTTCGACAAGGCGGTCGAGGAGGAGTCGTCGGCCGGAAGCCAATGGAAGATCACGACCGCCATCAAGGGCCTTTTCAACGACCGTGCCGGGCGCCAGGCGGGCGACGAGGCCATGGTCGGATACCTCGGGCCTAAGAGCGTCTTGGGGCGTTTCTCGCAGGATCAGCAGAACGCGGCCTGGACCTCCTACATGGAGCAGTTCAACGATCACATCGAGCGCACGGGCGGACAGCCAACCGAGAAACAGGCTCAGGATATGGCCTTGAACGCCGCGCGCTACGCGCATCGCGCGGACAAGGTCGCCAAGCCCGCGCCGGCCGATTCCGCCTCTGCGGGCGCGCCCCCGCCGGATGAGAGCGAGGGGCCTCCCGGCGCCGGCGCGAACGCCTCGTCCGAGGAGCTCGCGAGCACCGACGACACCCCGGAGCAGCAGTAATGGCTTCCCCTGACGCCCCCCGCACGTTCCCCGGCGACCCGAACCCGCCGCCGAAGGCGCCCGAGGCACCGAAGACGTCCTCGGCACCGGCGGCCACGCCCTCGAGCGCCGGGACGGGGGCTTTGCCGCCGGCGGCGACGCCGGGCGTCGGCGGGGGCCAAGAGAAGGCGAAAGGCGTCTACAGCGTCGTCCAGCGCGACGACGGCTCCCGCGACGTCGTCTTGACCGACGACAACGGCCCGAGGCGCGTCGCCGTGGCGCGCTCCCCGGACGCCGAGCACGCCCTCAACGCCGTCGCGACCTTCGATAAGGACCGCGGCGTGTGGGACAACGTGCCCGAGAACGTCGTCAAGTCCATTTCGACGGGCCGCATCGGCTTCCCCGAGGAGGTCGCGCGAGCCTGGGAGGGTGGCGAGAAAGGCGTCGTGCAGGCGTTCAACATGCAGGCGTGGATCGACGGGAAGATGACCTTCGACGAGGCCAAGGCCAAGAACGAGGACGAGACGGTCAAGGCGCAGCTCGCCCCCGACGGGCAGCCGGGCTTCGCTTGGAACAAGCTCGGGGAGTACGCGGGCCACGCGCTCACCCACAAGGCCGACACGCTTGCGGCCGTGGGGCGGTATACGGCCATCCAGCTCGCCGGGTTCTCGCCTATGGGGCTTGAAGTCGCCGCGCAGGGGGCCAAGGGTGCTCTCAAGGTCGCCGGCCCGGCACTCGCCGCCGGCGCCGCGACAGGGACGCTGGAACTGCCGCCGGTCGCCGCCGGTGTGCTTTGGCTCGCCAAGGCGGGGTTCGTCGCGGGTGCGGGAAAGACGCTCATCCAGCTCGAGACGGGCGGCGCCGCCGCGCGCATGGCGGCTCAGGGGCTCCCCGAAGACGTCATCCGCAACAACGCCATTTGGGCCGGGTCCGTCAAGGGCGTCCTGTGGATGACCGCGGGGAAGTTCCTGCCCGCGCCGGCCAAGACCGCTCTGCTTGAGGCGTTGGCCGACTCCCCCGCGGCGCAGAAGCTCGTCGCGAATTGGGCCGTGAAATACGGCGGCGAGGTCGCCGCGGCGGCGGGCATGAACGCGGCGCAGGACAAGATTCGCCAGATTTTCAACAACATGGCCGCGTCGGCCGCGAACCGGCCTGACCTCCTCATTCAAGGAGAGGAAGGGCTCAATCAGATTTTGGACGCCGCCATCATGGGCGGCACGATCGGGGCCGTTATGGCCGCGCCGGAGGCGGTCGGGGGCGCGGCTAAATCTTTGGGTTCAAAGACTCCGGCGGGAGGGGAGGGAGCTGGCCCGGAATCGGCGGCCCCGGGTCAGGCGACTCGACAGGGCGCAAAAGCAAAAAGCGGCGAGCAGCCTGCTTCGGAGTCAGCTTCGGGAAGTCGTGAAGGAAAGATCGAACTCGTGTCTCAAACAGATCAGGAGCCATTAGACAAGAGTGTAACAGAGCATCCCGTCTTCGTCAAGGCCGCCGCCGACGCAAAACCCTTTTTGCCCAAGAGCGTCAAGCCGACCGACCGCGTTGGTGTCAGCCAGGAATACGTCGACATCGTGCAGGAGCACCACGACTACCGCAACGAGATTCAGACGCGTATGATCGACGACAAGGAAATCACGCCGACGATGAAGGAGAAGATGGGCAAGCAGGCCGAGAAGCTCGCGGCGCTGTCGCGCCTAGCGAAGATCGTCCACGACCCCGAGAAGGCCATTCCCTATTTCGAGAACTCTGATAAGATCGGGTCGGCCAATACGCTCACGCCGCCGGAAGACCCTTTTGAAGCAGCGAAGAAAGCGTCGCGGGAAAAGGATGGGATCAGATGGGAATTGGACGCAGAACGAGGAGTGGAAGCCGTTTTGCCCCCTCTCAAAGCTGGGTATAAACGGCTTTTCCGGGGGGAAGGCGGTCCTCCTCGTAAAGACGGAGAATTTGTTGGCGGGTGGTTTAGCGCGAACCCCGCAGACGCCCTCGAGTACGCAGGGGAGAAGGGACATGATCTTTCCAAATTGAAGTTCATCGACGTGAAAGAATCCAACATACAAAAGTTCGGTAAAGACGCGACGAAACCGAATCTCGTGCGCAGCGATGGAACATACGTGTTGCCGGGCGAGATGGCGGCCGAAGCTCGCGGCGTGACTGATTGGAATTCGCCTAAAGAAAGCGCTTCCAACGAATTCGTCATCGACAAGCCCATCAAAGTCGAGAGGAAGGGGACTGACGCCAAGACGACCAAAGCGGCCCGGCAGGAATTCGTCGGCAAGCACAACGAGCAAGTCGTTCGCATAAATCAGTTCGCGGACGAGGTCCGTAAGGCCGTCCCTGACCTCTTGGAGCGCCAGGGGATGTTTTGGTACAAGGCCGCGGGCGGCGACATCGCTGGCCTTGAGGATGCGCTGACCGACCCGGATCTCGAGAGGTACCACGAGCAGATTCGCGCCGCGACGAAACTCTCTCATGAGGCCCTCGCGATGCTCGCAAAGATCGACAAATACTACAAGGAATCCGGTGCGGTGTCTAAAAAGCTGGGCACGATCGGCGATGTCGTCGAAAATTACCAGAACCGCATCTATGAGCCCGAAAAGAAAACGGACTTCGTGAAGAACGAGAACGCGGCTGGGCTCAAACAGACGACGAGCCATGCCAAGCAACGCACCTTCGAGACGGAATTCGACGCTGCGGCGGCTGGAAAGGTTTTCGCCACCACGGATATCGCCGACGCAATGAGCATCCACAATGAGGAAATGTCACGGGTGAACACGGCCCGTAAGTTAGGTGACGCGCTCGTTAAAGCCGGGCTCGCGGCTTGGCGG
This sequence comes from bacterium, assembly GCA_040390065.1. Taxonomy (GTDB): domain Archaea; phylum Thermoplasmatota; class E2; order JACPAO01; family JAHFTW01; genus JAHFTW01. The sequence continues at coordinate 8,641 of JAZJZE010000050.1, forward strand.
ACGGTGCGCAACATCCCGAACGGGTGGGCGCAGATCGGAAAAATAGAAAAGGACGCGCCGCTGCGAGGGCAAGACGGCTTGGCGATCCTCGACGAGAACGGAAACCAAGTCCACTCGCGGAGCGTTCTCGTGGCCCCCGAGGGCGTAGCGAAAGGACTCAAAGCCGTCGCCGACCCGAACTTCGTGCGCAAGGTCGACCTCT
>JAZJZE010000050.1:8942-14325 GCA_040390065.1 bacterium
GCGAAAGGACTCAAAGCCGTCGCCGACCCGAACTTCGTGCGCAAGGTCGACCTCTTGGCGACGGCGCAACGCGCTCAAGGAATCGTCAAAACATTTAACTTGGCCCTCTTCGGGTGGTTTCACCATTTCACGTTCCTCATGAACGCCGTCAATCAGCGCCAGGGCGGGGCGCTCATGAGCCTGCCGAAGATGGATGAGGCGATGGACCGTCCCGACTTCAAGCTGGGCGAGCAGCACGGCGCGCTCCATGGCCTCATGACCGACAAGTTGCAGGCCAACCAAGATATCCTGCGCGATCTCCGGGCGAAACAGGGCGGCGTTATCGACAAAATCGTCGACGCGCCAGGCGTCAAACAGCTTGTCGACTACGCCGACAACCGCGGCAAGTTCCTCTTCGGGAAGGTACAGCGTTATCTCAAGGTCGCCAATTACATGCGCGACTCGGCGAATTGGTTGGCCGATCACCCCGACGCGACGGACGCCGAGGTCACGGCCGCCCATCGCGCCATCGCCTCTCACGTCAACGGCGTCTACGGCGGCCTGAATTGGGAAGGCATGGGCGTCGAGAAGTCCAACCTTGCGCTCGCGCGCCTGGCTCTCCTCGCCCCGGACTGGACGCGCTCGAACTACGAAATCCTCAAGCAAGCCGTCAGCCTCGACAACGAGCCCGACAGCAAGGCCTCGCGCGCCCACATCGCCACGGCGCTCGTCTCCGGCATCGTGCTCACCGAGGGGCTCAATAAAATGTTGACGGGCCACACCACGGACAAGAACCCCCGCGGGCACAAACTCGAGGTCGAGGTCTCACCCGGCGTCTACGTCAACATGTTCCGCGGCCCGATCGGCGATATCATGAAGTTCTCGTCCATGGTCGCGGAATCCGGCGCCGGCGGCGCGTCGCGCTTCGCCCAAGGGAAGCTGGCGCCGTTCGGGCGCACGATCATCGGCCTCGCGGCTAACAAGCAGTACACGGGGCAACAGGTTTACCGCCAGAACGCCGGTCCCGTGGCGGGGACGTTTGATGTGCTCAAGTTCATCTTGGGCAGCGTCTCCCCCGTCCCTCTCTCCGTCCCCAATCTCGTGCAGTACATGAAGAACGAAAAGCCGACGGTAACGGGAACGACGGCCGTACTCTCCGGCGTCGGGCGCTTCTCGAAGCCGCCGAAGGAAGAATAGCCCCTGGCGTAAAATGCGAATGTCTGTCACAATTTTGCCTCAAAGGAGATAACCCATGTCCGTCGCCACGACCTACACCGGCCCGACCGAAGAAGCCGGCAACGACTCCAAAGTCGCGTTCGACTTTGCGTTCAAGATTTTCGCGTCCACGGACCTCGTCGTCAAGAAGAAGTTGGCAAATGCGACATACACGGCCGCGCTGACGCTCATCAGCGACTACACGGTCTCTTTCGACAGCGACGCCGAGACGGGCACCGTGACGTTCGCGGTTGCGCCCGTGAGCGGCGGGGGCGGATCGTACATCTCGCGCGTGACGCCCAAGACGCAGGCTTCCGTCTTCCCGCGCGAAGGCCTCATGCCAGCCAAGACCGTCGAGGCGGCGCTAGACAAGAACACGCTCCAAATTCAGGAACTCGCGGCGCGCCTCACCGCCGGAAGCCTCTAATATGAAATGGGGGATGCTCGCTGCGGCGCTCTTCGCATCCCCCGCGGCCGCGGCCGTCGTCCACCCTGCGGACGTCGTGCGCACGACGTTCACGTTCTCTGCGATCCAAATTGGCGAGGCGCCGGAGGACATCGAGGTTCCGGCGTGGCAGGGGGCGTGGTCGCGGCTTACCGGCGACGCCGGCGGCCCGATGGCTCTATCGTTCACCGGCCAGTACCAACTTGCGATCGCCGGCACGGGCCTACTTCTAACTTCCGACTACGGGGCCACTTGGGCCGCCGTCTCCGTCAGCGCGCTTCCTTGGGTCGACGTAGCCATGTCGGCTGACGGGTCTACCCTGATGGCGGTCGACGAGAGCACGGACGTTTACATATCGCGCGACTACGGGATTACTTGGGCCGTCGACCCGTTCACGCCAAATAATCCGGCGTTGAACACCGGCGACAATGAACTGCTCGCCGTTTCGATGTCCGCCGACGGGTCGACGCGCACGATAGGCGGGCTGCACGATCCGCTGACGGCCCTGGGTCAGCACGTTTACGTCTCGACCGACGGGACTTGGCGGCCGATCACAGCTGGGGCCATTTATGGTGCCGGCCCCACCGCAGTATCCGCCGACGGAAGCACTCTCCTCGTCGTAGATACGGTCGGGTCGGGCGGCCAACTCCACGTCTCTCGCGATTCGGGATACACTTGGAACGCCCCGGCAAATGCTTCATTTCAGTCGATAGCGGTCTCTTCTTCCGGCGCGGTCCAGGCGGGGGTGACGGTCGACTTTTTTGACACGGTATGGGTTTCGACCGATGGGGGCGTCGATTTCAACAAGTCGACCACGTTTCCTGCGGACGCCGACGCCTGGGATATCACCATGTCGGTCGATGGCTCCACGATGGTCGTAGTCGTCGACTACTCGAGCGCGGATTTTGAGGGTGGCCCGGGGCTCTACGTCTCCAACGATTTCGGGGCTACGTGGGTGAAGACGATTTTCAGCGACACCGTGCTCCTCGACACGACGACATATTCTTGGCGGGACGGGCGGATCTCCGGTGACGGCAATAAATTCACGTTGTACGTCTCGCCCGGCGGCCTCTACGACATCACCTTCTTGGCCGCGACGACACCGGCGCCGGGTCCAGCCGACACGACCTCGCATTTCCTCTCTTATGGATCAGCCGACATCCTCGGCGACATCACGGCGTTCAATATCAACGTCGTTTCAAGCGTCACGGCCGGCGCGTTCTTCGGGGACGGGTCGGGGCTGACCAACGTAGCCCTCCCGCAGTTCAACGCAATCGCGCTTTCGACCACCGCACTCTCGGCCTCTACCGCGGCACTCTCGGTTCGCTTGGGGAGTGTAGCAGCGAGCACGACGTCCATCTATGCGGCCCTCAACTCGACGGCGTCCGCGCTTACGGTGGAGACGGCGCGCGCGCTGGCGGCGGAAGCGGCGATCGGCGTCTCGAGTTCGTCGATCTACGCGGCGCTCAACTCCACGGCCTCCGCTTTGACCAACGAGATTTCGAGGGCCACGACCCGCGAGAACGCCATCGCCGCATCGACGGGAACGATCTATTCCGCGCTGAATTCCACCGCGTCGGCACTCACGACGCTCGGGACAAATGTCGCGACGGATACCACGACGATAGGCACAAGGCTGACGGCGGTCGCCGCGAGCACCACGACTCTTTTCATCGTGCGTGCTTCGAGCGGGGTTAACGGTGACATCACGCAGACGAAGGCCCTGCGGTCCTTAATTGGCGCGATCACGCCGGGCTCGATCAGCATGAGCGGGTCCTCCTCGACCATCGTCACGAACTCGTCGATCACGGCGGGGACCTACTACGGCGACGGGTCGAACCTGACGGGGGTCGCCTCCGCGACGGTGGGCATCTCGTCGAACTGCGCGGCTGGGTTCTACCTCTCAACCGGAACATGGGTGAACGGAGTGGCGACTGGCGGTGGATGCCTGCTGGTTCCTGGGGTAAATGGAATTCCCCGCATGGCCGCAACGGTCATCATCGTATCCACATCGACGACTCTGTACGGTTCGCTGACGCAGAATACCGATGGGACGCTATCACTCGCGTCCTCCGCGACAAACCCGAACCCATTCCTGTTCCTCGCCTACGGGAACATATCAACATGGGTCACGGAGGACTCTGATATTGCTTTACGGTCATTCCCAGTCAATTATTCCGTCGGCACGACTCTCCTGACGATGACGGATAGCACTCTTACGACCTGGGCGTTGACCGTGGACAGCGACGGAGTTTTTCGCACAACTAGCACCGGAGGGCTGCAATGAAAAGTTTGATCATGCTCTTGCTCTTATCGGGGGCGGCACGCGCCGAGCGCGTGGTGATGGAGGGCAAGGCATCGACGGGATTCTCAATCTTCGTGTCGTCCCTAACCAACCAGATGTCGATTTCCACCGGATCTCCGTTCACCGGAGGAACACCAGGAGTTGGGCTATATACGACGAGCAACGTGGTCGTCGGCGGGAGTTTGGCGCCACTGATACTATATTCGACAGGCGGAATTAACGCGGCGGGTATCTTTGGCAACGCGGCGCCTCTCGTCACATCGAGCATCACGACCACCGGAGTTCTCCAAAGCTCGGCGGGGTTCGTCAGCGGCGGTAACTCGGGCGACGAGCTTAACTCATCGTGGACCACGATCATCGCGAAATCGACGGACGGCGCCACGCAGTCGAGCGGGTGCGTCGTCATCTGGAACATGAGTACGATATCCGCCGGGGCGAACGCCCAATTCACTTCAACGACAACATCGCCTAACTTGAATACTGCGAGCGCGAGCACTGGCGTACTCCTCGAAACGTGCGCACCAGCATCATTCTGTCGGCTCGGTGTTGCTGGCTTATACAAAGTAACAGCATCGGCGGCGATATCGGCTCAGACATTCCAACTAAGTGCGACCCGATGCCAAATCACCAATGACGCCAATGGTTACGACGGGAACATGTCGGGGGTCGTGGTCGGCCCCACTGTCGGAGGAGCGGGCCAGACATGGATTAGGATTATCAAATAGGGGAACCAATGGGAATAAAATTACTGACGCTCGCGCTCCTGCTCACCGCATCCGGTAAGGCTCGCGCAGCATCTACGGATACCGTCGTCACAGCATCAATGTTCACCGGATGCGGGACGACGCCGACGGTCAACGTCCGCTCCAACTGCCTGCGCGGGGCGGTCACGCTCACGGCGGGCTTGCTGGGGACGTGCACCATCGCATTCCCAGCGTCCTGTTTCGACTCAACCCCGTTCTGTGTGTTCACTGGCGATACCCAGCGCGGCAACTTCTCAGTCGCGGGCGGGGCAATAGGCGATGTCGTTATCTGGCACTGCTACCAATGAAAATAATCCTGCTCAACCCCGCATCGCTCGCCGCCGGATAATTAACCCTGGAACTCCTTGAACATCTCTGCTACAATCTCGTCAAACCGCCGCAACCAAAAAGTCACACGGAGGCGCAAATGAAGAAGTCCATGAAGTTCGTTGCGGCGGCCCTGCTGTCCGCGCTGATCGTGCAGTTCTCGCAGCCGCTCATCGCCCACGCTTCGGCGCTGGGGACGTGGCTGTTTCCTGCGTTCATCTGCGCCGTTCCCGAGACGCACACGGGCACGGAGACGCATGCGGGCTCCGTCACGTTCACGGGCTCGGTGACGCCGCCGATCTCGTTTTACAGCACGTCGACGCTGACGACCGCGGCGCTGACCGTGACCTACGGCCTGACCGCGTCGAC
>JAZJZE010000050.1:14425-15512 GCA_040390065.1 bacterium
AAGATCGAGGTCGTCAACGCGACGACCATGACCGTCACGGGCGGCACGATGCAGTTTTGGGTTTATGCCTCCACATCGCTCACCCACAGCGCGGCCATAACCGGCGGGGCTTACGGCTACGCCGCAGCCCTCACGACCCAGCCGTCCTACATCTCGATCAGCTCGGCGCCGACGAGCATCCTGCATGAAGGCGACACCGTCATCCAGAGCCAAACGTCGCTGCTCCTGGGCACGACCCCGCCGCTCCTGCGCCCCTTCTACCTCAACGACGACGAGGCGGCCACGACCCTCCTCTACGATTCTTGGTCCGATGAGAGCCAAGGGACGGCGACGGCTGGGCCGCTCGTCTTGAACCATGGCGCCAATCGCGCGCTCACGATCGAGCAGCGGCGCCTCGGGACGACGGATTTCACGGCCGGCTCCGTTCTCGTTCGCATCTTCTACACGATTCGTTAAGGAGTCCAAATGACGCCTCCGGTGCGAGAGTACGCGACGGATCAGTCACATGCCCTCCGCGACATCGTCGTGGGAGCCCTCGTGCTCGTCGTCGCCGGGTGCATCGCCGTCTTCGCCAACATCCCCACGCGTACGTCGGTTCTCGAGACGAGAGTGGATAGCATCGAGAAGGGGATCATCACGCAGCTCACCGACATCCAGACGCGGCTCCCGCGAGGTAGGTAGACATGGATGAACGCAGAATCGTCGTCTTGACGCGCTATCTCTTCACACCTTTCGGCTCTTTCGGGGATCTCGATACGGGGTCCTATCAATGCAAGACGCTCGAGCGCCCGCCGGCCGAGCTCGCGGCGGACCATCCCTGCATCCCGCCGTCCGCAGAGGGCTACGACGTCGATTGGACGACCTGGCACCCGCACCATTCTCCCTGCTACGAGATCAAGAACGTCCCGGGGCGCAGCGCCATCCTCATCCACAGCGCCAACATCTTCGAGCAGCTCCTTGGGTGCATAGCACCCGGCGGCGCCGTCGAGGAGATCGCGTTGACGTGGGAGGGCAAGGCCGTCAAGCACTTGGGCGTCTCGGGAAGCAAGGCGGCGCTCGCAGCACTCGTTGCGGACCTCAAGCAGCA
>JAZJZE010000050.1:15612-19090 GCA_040390065.1 bacterium
GCGTCTCGGGAAGCAAGGCGGCGCTCGCAGCACTCGTTGCGGACCTCAAGCAGCAACCGTTTCGGCTCATCATCAAGGAGAAAGTATAATGGGATTCTTCACGAACCTATGGACGCAGTACGGCGCGACGCACCCCCTCCTGTCGCATGGCCTCGTCGCTCTCACGGCGCCCTGGTTGTGGGCCAAGGCCGAGGAGCAGATCCCCAAGGCCGTGAATTGGGCCGAAGAGTATCAGGACCGTGCGCTGCGAAAGGCCGGGCTCTCCGAGGAGCAAATCATCGCCGTCGACGAGCGCGAGTTGAAGGACATGCGCGCCGCGGCCGACGCCTTCGAGAAGGAGATCGCCGAGCGCAAGGCCAAGCTCGCCGCGCCGGCCGCCGCGACGCCAGGAGCCCCCGTTGCTCCTGCTTAAAATGTTCGCGCCGCTCCTCAAGAAGAGGGACACCTACTACGTGGGCGCCATCCTCGTCCTGGGCCTCCTCCTGTGGCGCACAGGGGCCGCCTGGCGGGGCGCCGAGGACGCCTTGGCCGCCCGCCCCAAGGTCGTGACGCGCGTCGACGTCCAGACGCATACCGTGACCGTCCAGGGGCCTGAGCGCGTCGTAGAGCGCGTCGTCAAGGGTGAAGTCGTAGAGCGCGTCGTCTACAAGGACGCGGCCACGACCACCACGGAGGCGCAAAAGGACTATGACCGCACGACCACGCCAGCCTGCGCCCCCGCGGCGCCCCTCCCGTGGCGCTACGCCGGCATCATGGTCGACCCTTCGGCACCGGCCCCTGTGGTTGGTTTGCGAGGCGGGGTCACGTTCTTCGATCGTCTGGATCTTGGGGTCGCCGGCCGCTTTATCCCGCACCCGGAAGCCCAGGGCGAAGTCTCGCTCCGCTTCTAGAGGACGATCCGCCGGCGTCCGTACTCAGAAATGAGGAGCGCGTCGGCCACGGCGTGCGTGATCTTCTCCCGTGGGAAGAGCGCGATCGCGCGCCTTTTGGAGACGTTCTTATCCCCGCCCGTCAGGCACTCGAGCGAGGCCTGCCACATCATCGGCCTCACATCCCGAACGGTGACGCCGTGAGCCGTGAGAGCCATCTCGCACCAACCGTAAATGCGCCCGAAGGTGAACGAGCCCTGCGCGCCGTCGCCGGTAATGTGCTGGACTTGCTCGAGGTAGGCGACGCTCCCGCCGGCGTAGCGCAGCTCGCCCACGGCGCAGCGCACGGCGCTGTTGAAGTCTCCGCGCGTCATGTCAGGGCGGAAGGCGCGAAGGTGGGCGCACGTGCCATCGGCGCGCAGGACGGCGAGGCCGCCGCGGACGCCAGGGTCTACGCCCATCACCGCGCCTTGCATTTTACATCCTCCACCAAGGCCCGTGAGTGGCCGCAATGGGCGCAGACGGCGCCGCGGAATAGGCTCCAATTCCATCTATGGCCGAGCGCAGGGGCGCGCTCGAACGGCTGCTTGGACCGCGCGCCGGCGGCGTTCTCCTTGCGGCGGCGCTCGATGACGCCGGGGCGGGCCGTGGCCGACACTCCGATCTCTTTGTAAGGGCTGGAATCCGAGCTCACTGGATGAGCCCCTTCGTCCCTTCGCCGGGCGTGTCAACGGTCTCGCGATCGACTTCCTTGAACTCCATGGCGGCCCGGCAAGTCTTCTTGGAGCAGACCATCTTCATATACCCGACGCTCGTCGCGAAGAAGCGCATCGCGGCGTTACAGTTCGGGCACTCGAGGTCCGCGGGGTCGACACGCGAACGCGCTTCCTCCCAGCGGCCGGCGAGCGGGTCGTCGCATCGAATTCCGACGTCGTCCTTGCGGCAATGGAGGATGAAGACGCGGCGCGCGTCATCGTAGGACTTCTCGAGAAACTCATGGCAGAGCGGGCAACGGATTGGCGAGTCGTTGAGGCGGATAATTTTGCTCATTTATGATACCTCGTTCCTATCCACCCGTCGGCCTGTACCGGAAAAGTCGCCGCCCAAGCGGGTTTATCGCACATCGCCGCTACGAACTCATTGAGGTCCGGGTTCTCGCGTTCGGCAAGGACCTCGTCATACACGTCGAGAAGGACATCGTACCCTTTCTTCTGGACGTTTAGCATCCCGTGAACCATAAGATCGCGGGCGATAGCTTGCGTGAAATTTTCGACCAGGGCGCCTCCGTATGTTGCCAGAGGGACCCACTGACGCGTCTCTTCGTGCTCGCCCATGAAGCAGAGCGACTCCTTCCATTGGCGCTTCGGGCACTTCTCGGCGCCCTCGAACGCCGTCATATGGGGGCAGTTCTCGTCGTCACAGAAGGTACGCCAGCTCCCGACGAGAGACGGTTGCCAGTAGCGCAGATAGCGGCCCGAGGGGAGACGGCAGAGCAAGAAGCGGCGGTCGACGCTCATAGCCCAGGCTATCCTCCCCGCAAAGCCGCACGTGTAGATCGCGCCAGGGGAGCGCACGGCGTTTATGGCCGCAGCCTCCGTGTCGTACCAAAGGCGTTTGACGCGCGCGTACTTTTCGCGGTAAACCTTTTGGGAGCGTTTCGCGAGCTCGTCCTCGATCCAAACAGGTTTGCCGACCTTGGCCGTCTCGGTGTAGATGTTGGACTGAAAACGCTTCCAACCCATCTGGTAACCATAACCGAGCACGGATCGCTTCGAGATATCATACTCGACGGGGTGTGACACCTTTACTTCCTCGACGGTCGCGGGGAACTGGATTTGGGGGTAGATCGCGCGGGCCATGTCCAAATAGGGGCTCTCGCCGCGGGCGTAAGCGTCAAGGGCCTCCTGCTCGCCAGCTTCCCAAAACAGCCCGCGCGCCTCGATCGCGTTAAAGTCGGCGCAGACGAGCTGCTTGCCCGGCGCGGCCAGGAACATCCCGCGGGAAGCGTCGGAGAGCGTATCCATGGCCTTGTCGCCATAAGTGGTGAGGAAGCCGCGAGCGTCGAGGTTCATGACGGTGTCGATAGCCGCGCGCTGCGCCTTCTCCTTGAACCCCTTGGGCATGTTGTGGGCGTTGAGCATGCGCCCTGACGTTCGCCCCGTGTGCGCGCCGTGGTACTGGATCAACCCGCGGGCGCGGCCATCCGGGCTGACGCACTCCTGGGCGGCAACGTACTTGGCGACGGAGTTCTTCTTGCCGACCTGGCGCCGGATGGTCAGCACCTCGCGCGCCATCGGGTCTAACGTCTTGTCCTCGAGGAGATCCGTCACCCCCTCTTTATCCAGAGACGTCACGTGAATCTTGAACCGCTCCGCGAGGAACTTCTTTAGCGCCGCCACGCGTGAGGCCTTGTCGACGCCGTTACAGGAGAGCTTGTTGCACGGGGAAGGGGCCGTGCACGTGATCGAATGGAGGCGTGAATTTAACCCATCGACCAACGGGATAGCGAGGGAGGCCGCCTTGGCGGCGAAGGCCGTGTCTATCGTGATGCCGCGGCGGTTGACGGCGAGGTAGTGCTCCCATATCTGTTGCTCAGACGCGGAGAGGTC